>JAZKFT010000018.1:0-586062 GCA_040386335.1 Bacteroidota bacterium | reverse complement strand
TCCGTAGGGGCGGACCTATGTGTCCGCCCAATGAATGTAAACCCGCCCGAAATTCGTTTTGGTGGTGCCCGGCCGTTGAATTTGAACCCGTCCGAAATTCATTTTTAATTCACAACATTCCTACATTCCAGGGCGGACACATAGGTCCGCCCCTACACATTGAACCCCGAAATATTTTTTGAATTTTGAACAAACCAAAAAATTCATTTTCAATTCACAACGTTCCTACATTCCTGGGCAGACACATAGGTCTGCCCCTACATATTGACACCAAAAAAATTGAATAAACAAATTTCCGGCGCGGCCTCTAAGGTCTCTGCCTACCGGGTAATCACATATACCAGCGAACTACAAGCCTCCTTATTCCGCCAGGCATGAAAATTCGATTTCAAACCATTTATTACCGCGGCGAATAAATTTCCTTTGCCATTTTTGTATTGTTCACTCAGCATGGCGATATAAAAAGCATCCAGCCACATGGGTTTTGTGGCTTTAACGGCCAGGCCATTCCGGGTCGCCAGTTTACGCACGGCCTGTGGCGAAAAATGATACAGGTGCCGTGGTACATCGTACGCCGCCCAATGTTCGGCATAATGCTGTGCATCTTTGCTGGTGTAGTTTGGCAATGCGATGAACGCAACCCCATTTGGCTTTAAAAGCCGCTTTATTTGCTGCATATATTCCTGAAGCTGGTGGACATGTTCCAGCACATGCCACATGGTGACAGCATCAAATTTTTCAGAAGGCAATTCAAATAGTTTCTCCGACGGTTCCAGTCTGAGGCTGTATTTTTCATTACAGACCTTCCTGGCACCGGCATCCGGCTCCAGGCCTGTAACAGACCAATTCGCATCATTTCCAACTGTATTGAGAAAAGCGCCGGTCCCGGCACCAATATCCAGCAAACTGCCGGTTTTACCCACATGCCCGGTTTGAAGTTTTACCAGTTTGAATTTCCAGTTAAGCGTATAATTACGGGCCATTTTATACAGCTTATTTACAAGTCCTTTCCCGGTATCACTATGCGAAATATAAGTATCGCTTTGGTAGTAGGGCCCAATAGAATCCTGGTCGGGCACCTCCTGCGTAAATCTCATGCCACAATCTGCACATTGCCATATTTCGAACAGTTCGCTGGTAACTGTATAATCTTTGCAAACTAAAGCCTTGCTGATAGACCGGTTGCCGCAGCAGGGGCAATTGCTCCTTGTTATTGTTAAGCCCATCTTAATAGTTGTATAAAATAAACAGTGGGGGCAAAAATACCGTTTAGCACTCATTGCCCCGCGTGGATTTATACAGTTACTTTGAAGATGTGCCGGTAAAGGTTTTAAACGGAAAACATGCCGCTGTAGCTATAAACAAACCGTATATAAAGTTGGCAGCAGGCAATCATTTAATCTTGTAGATTTGGCCATGGCAAAAACCAATATGGATACCGCCAATAAACTGAATCTTAAATAACCCCCGTTTGCCGGCTTTAATTTTTGGAAAATATGGATACTCCTTCTTTCAGTTCTAGGCTTAAATACTTTTCACTGTTTGTTCCTTTCAGGCTTTACCTGCTGCTTTTTGTGGTAGGGATCTTCCTGGCAAACCGTTGGCTGCATGCAGAGAATAGTGGCGTTGAATCATCCTTCACGGCCGTACTTGCTTTACTCACAAAAGTGATGATGTGGTTCGGCCTGGCTTTATTGACGCTGGGTTTCCTCTCTGTTTTTGTCCCATGGCTGGTTTTTGTGATCAAAAGAGGAAGTGGTACTGTTAAAGTAAATATAGATACAGCAGTAAAAGAAATGGAAGGCAACGCAAAACAGCTGGTAAAAATGAAGATCCATCCACTACTCCACCCGGCATTTGGATTTCTTCGTTACCGGCTGGTTTATGATGGACAAAAACTCTCCCCCAAATTTTCTACGATCGACCAAAAGCTGAAACTACAATTCTTTTCCACTACCCAGGAAGGTCTTTACAACTGGCCTTTACCGGAAATAAAGGAATACAATATTGAAAAAATAGTGGTTTATTTCGAAGACATTTTTCAGTTCTTCTCGCTGAGCACCAGCATAAAAGTGGCTGATACCTTTTTTACAAAACCGTCAAAAAAAGATGTAAGCGAACTCAACCTGGCGCCCAAAAAAACCGAAGAAGAGAATACACGGATAGAAGAATTGCGCAGGGTTGACGGCGAGTACCTGAACTACAAAAATTTCGAAGACAACGATGATGTACGTCGTATTGTTTGGAAAGTGTACGCCAAAAACAAAGAACTGGTAGTGCGTACCCCGGAAATCCTGGACCCTTTTGCCTCACATATTTATCTCTACGCTTCGTACCTGGATGGCATTAAAGCAGGCGATCAAACCATCATTGCGCAACGTGGCCTCAACTATTTTAAAACCTCGATCTGGAGTGTGTACAATCAACTGAAAAAACAAGGCTTCGAGGTTCGCTATATCCCCGACCAGGATCTGAAGCAGGGCAGTGCAACAAACCCCGATGCAAAAGTGCAATACAATATCAGCCTTAGCGACTGGCATCGGAAAGGTGAATTGAAAGAGTATGTAAATGTCAAAGCAGCCTCTGTTGTTTGCATTTCGTCGCTCACCCCGGTAGCACAGGTAAATGAATTATTGGATGTGGTGTCGAAAGATGCATCTGTTATTTTTATCCGGCTCAGCAACAGTTTCAAAAAGCAGGGCATCACCAAATGGCTGCGCTGGATTTTTTTGCAGGAAGAAAAAGACTCCAACAACCGCTACCTGATGCAATGGAATATGAGCAACGACAAAAGAAAAATGATGCAAAACGAGCGGGCCTTGGGGGATGTTTTGAAGAATTCTGATTTGAAGGTGATTGTGATTTAGGGATTAAAGATTAGGAATTGGGGATTAGACTTCCAATGATTGGTGCCCGGAACTGGCCAAGTGCTGATTTGGAAGAACCAATGTTTGGACTTGTACAAAAGCACCGTCCTTCTCCGCGAGGAGAAGGATAAGAGGATGAGGCCAAGAGATAACAATTGTCCATCGACCAACAAAGTTTAAAAAGAACTGATTTTTATAAAAATGAACATAGGCAGAATACATAGCAACAAAAAACTTTTCGCACAGCTCCTATTGCTGGGTGTGCCAACCATACTCCTTGCTTTTTATGTGTTGAAACAAGCGAACGAGTACCACGATATTCTGCAAAACAATTGGTTCAATCAGGCCGTGTTTTTTGGAAGTGGATTAATAGCGGCATTGTTTTTTTATGCATTCCGCTTTCGCTTTATTACTACGGCCGCTGTATTATTGACGGTGTTGTATGTAGGCTACAAAATAATTGGCAGCGTAACACTTGGGGAATTTGATGCTTTTTTTGTTTCTGTCAAATTTTTCCTCTTTGCATTTCTCTTTTCGCTGGGGTGGTTTACAGGCTTCGGTTTCAGCCGGGCACGGTACTATACTATTGCCTGGAGTGTATTTCTTTTGGCAGCCATGATTTTGGTGGTAAGCCGGATGCCCGAAGTAAGAGTTGATACCATCATTACCAGCTTTGTACCTACGCTCGCATATAGTTTTTATATTATTTACATGAGCGAACTGATACGCAACATGAACGAAGATGAACCTTCTTTTGTGTGGTATATCATGAAGCGGTTCCTGGCTTTTGGCGTGGTCGCAGGGGTAATTATTGCTGCCTTGTTATTTTTCTTCAATAAGGATTTTGAAGGCATTGAAAAAGAATGGGGCGGTGGCGGAAAAGCCAAGGAAGGAAAAGGAAGTGGTGGTAACAATCTTACCAAACAGGAGAAAGATGGTGGCGTAAGTACCAGCAACAGCATGGGTCTTGATGGAAGCAATAACAATGATAAGAACAAGCAGAAAAGACTTCTTTTTGTATCAAAACTGGATAACTATTTTGAAGACGGTAAAACACCCAATCCGCTCTATTATATCACCAACTATTTTACAAAGTTCGACCTGGAAACACAGCAGTTTGAGATAGACAGTGCCATGCCTTACAATGATCATTTCAATCCTGATCCCAGCAAGACGGCATTGTATTTTAATAAGACAGACACTACGGTGCTTCGCAAAATGCTGGCCACTAAAATGCGTAAAACCATTGATGCAGAGATTTACAAAGTCATGCTGTCAAAACGAAGTTTTACGGCTCCGGCTACCGCATTTTTTGTACAGCCTATATCGGTGCCAAAAGAAGATTCCGGAAAATACACCAGCGCCTACCGGGCCAAAATGAATGTGAGTGCATTAAACAGCGCCTACTTTGTGTACAACCCGGCCGGAAATGCACAACTCGAAAAATTCCAGGAAGAACGCTTTGCCGAATTAAGAAGTGTAAAAGACTATGCAGGTGTGCCGAAGGACTTTATGCAGTATTACACGTTTATGCCAAAAGGTGCAGAGTTTGATTCCATTGGATCACTGGCAAAGCAAATAGTCAATAAGGCCGGTGCCAAATCTTATGTAGACCAGATCGTGGCATTAAGAAGCTATTTTTTATCGAAAGACGAAAACGGGTTGCCCAACTATTCCTACACTGATAACCCAGGCGTTCCCGGTATGCCAAGTGCCAATAAACTCACCTATTTCCTCTTCCAAACCAAGAAGGGATACTGTGCTTACTATGCGGGCGCTACCTTGTTTTTACTGCGGGCATTGGGCATACCAAGCCGCGTGGCCACAGGCTTTTTAACGGTAGATCGCAGCGCTAAAAACCCCGGCTGGTATTTCTTTTACGAAGACCAGGCACACGCCTGGGTGCAAGCCTATTTCCCTGGCTATGGCTGGATAGATTTTGATACGACGGTACCCAACCGCGAACAACAGGAAGCACCCCAACCTGACGAAACGCCACCATTGACGCTTGACAGGGCCTGGTTAGTGGCCAACGGAAAAGTGGAAACCATTGACACGGTTAAAAAACTCATCCGCATCAGCATGAACAAAATGGTGTATTGGGATGATCCTTATGAACTGGTGCACAATGTGCCTGTTACGCTGGATGTAAAAATTGCCAAATTCACAAAAGACACCGGCGCAGCCGCCCTCAGCGATGTAAAGGTCGGCAACGAGATAGTGGCGGTTAGTTATGCTGAAGCCTTTAAGAAACTGCCACCGAGAGAAGATGACAGCGCTATGGGTATTATCAAACGTTTCCCAGATCCCGCGCCGGTGGATGAAGTGAAAATAATGTCGGAAGACGAAATGAAGAAAGACGAAGTGAAGAAGGAAGAACCTTCCACGCCATTTAACTGGAAGCGGACTTTTTGGATCACCGTTGGCTCTATTGGATTCCTCTTGCTACTGGTATTCTCATTGCCATGGCTCATTTTCCGCTATCTCCATGCTAAAGCAACATCGAAGAATGGCGACCTCAAGCAACAGGCTTACAATAAGTTTATGGCTTCCACCTATTACCTCAACCAGGTAGGCTATAATCGTGGCGAAAAAACCACCCTGCAGTTTGCGAAAGAAGTGGTGGACCCAACTTTCAAAACACAGCTTACACCGTTTATGAACACCTATCTTAAAACCAAATACAGCACACAGCCTTTGGATACGTATGATGAAAAAGTGATCAAAATGTTCTATCCAAGAATATGGGAGGATTTAAAGGCACAGATACCTGCCAAAACAAGATTCCCGAGGTTCCTGAATATTTACAGAACGATACAGTTTTTTGTGAGGCCGAAGTTGAAATAATGTGGAAATGTGAAAATGTGGAAATGTGGAAATGAAGGGTAGATGCGAAGGGATTGAGAGCCACGAAATGTACTAATGCTGAATTGGAAGAACCGATGTTTGGACGTGTACAAAGGCACCGTCCTTCTCCGCAAACGCAGTAGCATCCATTTCCCTTCTCCAAATGGAGAAGGTGCTGAAAGCCGGATGAGGCAAGGATAAGAGGATGAGGCCAAAACCATAAGTTTAGGAATGACATTTAAATGAAAAAGCAAGGCCAATAGTAGCACAACAGATGAATGGAGCGTCGCCAATGTCGCTTTATAGGAGTACAAAAGCCGGGGTCAAAAAAGAAACAATGACCTTTTGACCAGGAACGAAATAACCAAATACAACCATCATAAATAAAACCACCTAAAAAAGTATATGGAACAAACCATCAACACCGAACAGGCCCTTACCAACATCCAGCGGCTTACAGACAATATCGAAAAAGTGATTCGCGGCAAAAGAAACCAGATACAGTTCATCCTGACAGCATTGCTGGCCAAAGGGCATATCCTGATGGAAGACAACCCTGGAACCGGTAAAACAGTAATGGCCAAAACCCTTGCCCAGAGCATCTCTTCAGATAAAACTTCAGGTGGCGCTAATTTTAAAAGGGTTCAGTTTACACCAGATCTGCTGCCGATGGATTTGATAGGGTCGCACATATTTGATGATGAAAAAAAGGAATTTATTTTTAAGAAAGGACCGCTGTTTTGTAACCTGTTGCTGGCGGATGAAATAAACCGTGCTTCACCAAAAGTACAGTCGGCCCTGCTGGAATGTATGGCAGAGCACCAGATAACAATGGGCGATACCACGTACAAACTGGAGCAACTGTTCTTTACCATTGCTACGCAGAACCCGATTGAAATGGAAGGTACTTATCCCCTGCCTGCTGCCCAGCTGGACAGGTTTTTTATCAAGATCATCTTCGGTTACGTGGACGAAGTCACTGAGCTGGATATTTATAACAACTACCTGGGTATTGCGCACAACCTGGAAAATATCGAGCAGGTGCTGAGCATGGAGGAAATACTGTTTTTACAAAACGAAACTGAAAAAGTATTTGTGCACCCGGAGATCGTAGTGGCAGTACGCAATATTATTTGGGCTACCCGCAAAACACCCGATATTATTCTCGGCGGTTCCACGCGTAGCGGTATTACGTTCCTAAAATGTTTAAAGGCTTTTGCATTGGTAAACGGAAGAACCTATGTTACCGAGGATGATGTACAGCAACTGACCAGACCTGTAATGGAACACCGTATGATATTCCGGAATAAAGAAGCAAAGGCAACGGCGTTAAATAAAATATTGGAAGTGGAAATGGACAGGCTCAACAAATTGAAGATCAATAAGCAATAACATAGCTCCTGGTCATTGGCAGGATAAAAAAGTACCGGTATTGCGAGGAGGGTTCTTGCCCGACGTGGCAATCCCCCGAATTTAATTTGAGTGGTTGAATTAGAATACAGTCAGGTTCACAATATGCAGGGGATTGCCACGGGCAAGAACCCTCGCAATGACGATACCTGTTACACGCATTGGCAGCACGTCGGTTTAGGTCGGTAAATAAATAAACAATACATGAAGTTTAAAATCATTATATCACTTTCTCTTTGCTTATTGCTGATGGCAGATGCCGCGTGGGCACAAAGTCCCGCAGCACGCTACGAGATAGATGCCAAACGCAACGGCGTGACCACTACGGAGAAGGATGCATTGCCAAGGGGAAGGGAATTCATCAGGCTGGACAGCACTTATTATGTGGGCTGGTATTACACGGGCATGTACAAATATGACCGCGCCGCTGATTTTGCCGGTTTTCGTAACGCAGTACCGGATCTGCTAAAGTCATTTGTATTGCTGGAAAAAGATTTTAAAAATGTTTTGATCAACCAGTTCAGCAGTGTACAATTCTATATTCAAAATCAAACCAAATTCAACGACTACCTGATACTTTCCAGCACCCTGCGTAATGTGTATGAAAACCTTGAAATGCCAGATAGCAGCATGTGGGTACTGGACCAGGTTGCCCGTAAAAAATTCAGGCGCGACTTTTTAGGTGTTGGCCAAATGAAAGCGTGGACCATACACCGTAACCGGTTTTTTACCAACAAAGAATTTAAATGGCTAAAAAATTCAGTGGCAGAAAATGAGCAACTCGCTCTTAATTATTGTTACCAGAGCCTTGCAGAAATACGCCGCAATAAAGCAGCCAACGACCCATGGTTTGGCCCAACCCACGACCAGGCGGCTAACCAGCAGGTGTATCACTACCTGGCCCTTTTACAATGCTATAATAAACAATACGACAGCGCTGAATATTACTACGATAAAATGAAGTATGCCGGCTTCATCAGTTGGAACAATTACGGCAATATGCAAAGTGAGATCGGAGAGTTTAAGAAGTCGGAGGAGAATTATAGTAAGGACAAATACAAGTACACCGGCGACAAATTTTTAAGGGAGCCTTTTTATTACATACCCACACTCCGTATCTACGCCGGCGACCCAAAGGAGGCCATGAAGATCTCTACTGAAGCGATCATTGAATCCAACTCCACACCGGGTTTTGGCTGGTACAACCTGGCCCTGGCCAGAGGATACCTGTACGACGGACAACTTGATAGCGCCGACCTCACGATTGAAAAAGCAAAGGAGTTTAAAGAAATACATATCGGCACAACCCTTACCCAATCGCAGTACGATTTCACCGTGGGCACTTTGCGCCTGGTTTGGTACAATATGAAAATTGCTCAGCTTAAGTTCCTCAATTCTGATTGGTGGTACTCTCCTTCCATCCTGTACCAAATAGGCAACCTGTTGCTCAATAAATACATGCATCAATACATTATGGCCACCAAACTGGCGGCCAATCCTGAACGGGAGAGAATTGTGTATGAGCTATTCTGTGGCGAAGGCACTACCACCTACGACGAAGCCTGGTATCTGCTGAAAGATTTCAGCACTGGTTTTTTCATCAAAAAAATGAAGACCTATTTACAAACAGACCCAAGGAAAAACATTAAGCGTTATTTCAGTTTGTTTAAGACCCAGCTGGAGTGGAAGGACGGGAATGAAAAGAAGGCAAAGGAGGAATATGAAAAATTGCTGAACACCACCTTGCTGGACACCGCATACGAAAAGCTCTTTCTTGCCCGCATGTACGAGGGTCTGGCAAAAAGCTATAACTATTACGACGATAACAGCAAAGGCGCTTTTTATACCAACCTGATGTATGAACATTTTGCTCAATTGGTTCCTTTTAGCGGCCTGCCGGTAAAAGTGAAACTGAACGTGAGCGGCATCGAAGATGATATCACCAAAAAAGTGATCAAGGAAATTAAAAATTGCGACATCAAATTTGTAGATGTGGCGGACGAAAATACCATCACTGCCACCGTCATTTTTGCTAAGAAGGGAATCAAATACCAGGCAAACGTTTCCGCTAGGAGTGCTGGCAATATTAAAATTGGCAGCCAGGGTGTCCCGATATTTTTCTTTATGAAACCCGAAGGGGCCGGCAAAGAAGTTGTTAAACGCATATTCGGCAGCAGCGGTGCTTTAGAGATAGAACCGCCGGTGGAGCCTGTTAAGAAAACATAGTCTTGCTTTATTAAGTCCCTCCCGTTGATATCCAGTATTTAAAAACAATCTTCGTTGATCCATTATAAAAAGCGAGGTGTTCCGACAAGAACACCTCGCTTTATTTTGAGCCGCTATCACTTGTGTGTACTAAGGCAGTTGCTCCAAAAACAGGTCGTAATTAATATTTAAGGTGGAATTGAGAAGGTAACCAAGTACAAGGCTTTGAAGAATAGTCCGGTCATTACCACCGCCCTGGTATTTTGCCTTGCTATCCATGTTTACATCGCCTCTTAAATAACCAAACGCCAGGTCATAGTTGATATTCAACGCGGTGTTTGCCGGAAAGTTTATTACATCCGACTGTATTAGTGTGCGGTCATTGTTGCCGCCCTGGTATTTTACTTTTCCATCACCACTTGCATTACCGGCCCAGAGCGCCCGGACATTACCGTTTAAAGTGGCCATCTCCAAACCATCGAACCCGGGATGATTCCATAGGTCTGCGTTTGTCATACTTGTAAAATCTACCAGGGCACCGCAACTAAAGGTGCTGGCCGGTAGAGCAGTAGCCGTCATTGCCCCGAGATGGTTACGGTGGCGAACGGCCACATAATAATCGTCTGGCAAAAGGGTTGGAAAACGTACACAGCTATTGCCATCTATATCTACTACACTACCGTCGCGACGTAAAATGGCAGACCTAGTAGCCAAAATATTCGCAGGGTCAGTCTTACTTCTCAATTCAATAAATATCCAATCCACCGCTGACAAATGACCATTATCTGCAAACTGGCTTACCGGCGCCTGGACGGTTTGCCAAAATGCATTGGCTCCATCTCCTAAAGGCGTAAAAATGCCGGCATAAGCAGCATCGTTAGCATAAGGATCTATATTCGGGATATACCTGGGCGACCCCGGAGATGGACTGCTTCGAAGATCGTCCCGCATAATTGCTTCATCTGGAAATCCGTTACCAATTAAAGCTCCCTGGAGCAACAGTTTTACGTTTAAAGAAACCGTGGCAAAAGCTCCTGTCATTCCTACGGCAAATGGGGAGAAATTAGTAAAGCCTGATGCCATAGCAGAATAAGGCCCCGAACCGTTAATCATGGTTGGAGACGCAACCCAAACCCCACCGATATAATGCCCCATTTCATGACTGCCGTTTATATTGAAGTCAGTGCCATGACCCGGTCCATTCCATTGCAGCGTTACTGCAGCATTACTACCACCAATTACTGCTTCACTTATATCCCACAACAGGTTAACAGCCTTATCGGGATAGCTTACCGGGCCTGCCCCGTTAAACCCATCCTGAACCCTAACACCAAATTCATCAGCTGAACCACTGTTGTTTAAAATAACAGGCGAATAGCCTCCAAAACCACCAACCGGGAACAGCACATCACCGACGATCCCGCCGGTTCCGATATTGGCGATCTTCAATTTGCCAATACCATTCGTGATAATATAACTCCAGGCTCCACCACCGGTAAAATGGGTGCAGGAAAGATTATAATCCCCTAGGAACACAATTCCGCCACCAAGATGTAGCGTGCCGGAAATATGAACATCCGCACTCATGGTGTTATAACCTGAAGTAAGGTTGAAAATGTATTTTGCCGTTGTAAAATTTTGCGGATGCACACCCGTTCCATCGGGATTGGCGCCCCAACTTTCAAGATTGGAAACATTGGTGCCGGTTATATTGTAGTACACAATGGGCGAAATAAATACCTGTCCGTTTTGAAAATTAAAAATGTAGTTGGCAGCAGATAATGTACCGGGGTTAATATCAATGCTAACAGGGCTTGCTGCCACAGGCGTGGTGTTCGTATAGGTCGTCGAAAGTACGGGCATGCCGATAAGTACAGAAACATCTTCATTGTTTACAAAACCGGAGACCGTGTAAAGAAGCGTTGGCACATCATCTTCAAAATTTACGGTGATATCGTCAGCTGTAACGGTTAACCCCACTCTATCGATGGAAAGTGTGCCATTGCCTGTTGTGAAATCATAATTTGTTGCAGCCAGTCCCGACACAATCGGAAATATTGAATAACTGCCCGCATTGATGGCGGTAGCCGCAGAACCGCCATAAGAAACCGAACCTGTTACCACGGTTTCATTTTCTCCATTCACAAAGCCAGTGAATGTTGAGGTGAATGAAGCATAAACAAGACCATCATACGGCTTGTTTTTGTCTTCCGCCGTCACAACCAGGCTTGCTTTACTGATGGATAAAATTCCATTTACGACAGCAAAACTATAGTTGGTTGCAACCAGACCTGTTGTAATTGGCGTAATGGGATAGCTTCCAGCGTTTACAGCATTTATAGAGGTGCCGATGTATGAAACAGTGCCGCTTATCGTACTTGAATTCTCACTATTTACAAAGCCGGTAACCGTGTAGGTAAAAGGCGAAAAAGGACTGCCATTGTAGGTCTTGCTTTTGTTTTCGGCTATTACCGTAAGAATGGCTTTGTTTATCTGCAAGCTTCCATTTACCGGTGAGAAGCTATAGTTGGCGGCGGTTAAACCTGCAACCACGGGTGTGATGGTATAACTGCCCGCATTCACTGCACCAATTGCAGTACCTGCATAAGTTACAGTACCTGAAACCACACTTGAATTTTCGCTATTTACAAAACCCGAATAAGAAAAAGTAAATGATGAAAAACCGGTGCCGTCATATGGTTTGTTTTGGTTATTAGCGGTCACATTCAATACCGCTTTGTTTACCTGGAGACTGCCATTTGCAGGAGAAAAGCTGTAGTTGGTAGCAGTGAGGCCCGTTATCACCGGTGTTATCGTATATGATCCGGAATTTATCGCGGCAACCGCCGTACCGGTATATGTTACAGTGCCGGTTACCACACTGGAACTTTCGCTGTTTACAAATCCGGTAAAAGTCCTGGTGAAGGGTGAAAAAACAGCCCCGTTATAGGTTTTGCTTTTGTTATCTGCAGTTACCGTTAATACCACTTTATTTATCTGGAGATTTCCGTTGACCGCCGTAAAACTGTAATTGGTGGCTGATAGCCCTGTGGTCACCGGGGTGATCGTGTAGGTTCCGGAGTTTATTGCAGCCACAGCAGTACCGGCATACGTGACCGTACCACCCACTACACCTGAGTTTTCACTATTTACAAAACCTGAGATGGTATAAGTAAAAGGAGAAAACACCGAGCCGTTATAGCTTTTGCTTTTGTTATCTGCAGTTACCGCCAGTGCCACTTTGGTAATCTGCAGGGTTCCGTTTACTGCAGTGAAACTATAGTTAGAAGCGCTAAGGCCACTAACAACCGGCGTGATCGTGTAATTACTTGCATTTACAGCTGCGACCGCTGAGCCACTATAATTAACAGTTCCTGTTACCACAGCCGAAGTTTCACTATTTACAAAGCCACTAAATGTTGAGGTAAAAGGTGAAAATACGGCACCATTATACACCTTGCTTTTAGCATCGGCTGTAACAGTAAGCACTTTCTTATTTACAGTCCAATTTGTGCTGGCAGAAACCGGCGTATAGCCTGTGGCCGTAAAACTTGCCACCACCGAATGTGGTGAACCCGCTGCTGTCAAATTATTTGGGATGTAGGACAGCGTAGCAACCCCGGCCGCATTTATAGCAGCACTGCCCACACTATTGCCATCTATGGTAAAATTAACCGTACCCGTTATTGGAAACTCAGAAGACAGTGTAGCTGTTAAGTTTACAGCACTGCCACTGCCATAGGTTATAGCCGTTAGCGGCGCAATGGAAGCAGTAACGGGCAATGGACCTACATTAAAATAGTACCGGTAGTTATAGCCGCCGTTACTTAACCGAAAGCCATCCGCGCAACCAGGTGTAGATGCACTTCTGCCGGTAGCATCGTAAAACACTTCCATCACCCATACCCCCGGAGTAGTAGCAATAGCCATGAGGTCCACAGCAGCATCGCTTTTTGACCAACGTTGGTGACCAGCAGCGCTGCCTGTTACATTTGCCGGAACCGCTGTAGTTGTAAAGCTGCTACTGGCATCATTTACAAAACCTGACATGGAGGAAAAGGCACCAGGCGTAGTTCCCTGTTTGTACACACGGTACGACATGGACGCACTGCAAATATTTCCAGAACCAGTTTTCGTAGTATGTATCACGCCGCCTTTTAGCACGAGGCTGGCAGGAAATCCAAGGTTGGCATTGTTGCTATAGGAATTGATATCTGCGCCGCCATCAATTGAGTACTTGATCAATCCACCACCCTGTGCGAAGAACCCCGCATTTGAGGCAGTATTATACCGGAACCTGTACAAATTAGCAGATGCAGCATCCTGTATTACGTAAATATCACGGCCGTTAGGTGCAATGGCCACATCCCGGTACCGTACATTGTTGGTCCAGTAATCATACAAATTCGCGGCAGTGGCTCCGTCGGCGCTGAGGCTAATACGCTGCACTGAAGGATTGCGACTGCTATTTTTTAAGGTAGCAACCATCACCGAATTGGTCCAACCCAAAACCGGTCCGTTAGGGTACACCCCATAGTAATCAATACCCGCCGGCGCCACACTGGGCCAGGTGGAATTACTGCTTTCAGGATTATTGTTGGGTGAAGCAACCGTGGTACCTAATGTACTGATGGGCTCCTTTACTCCAAGGCTAATAGCATTCGCCTGCTCGGTAGGGTTCAGGTTCAGCGGTCCGCAGGTATAGGGTCCATTATCAATATTATTGTAATTGCCATCAGCAAAGCCAGACACCCTGGGATAACCATAATTCGTGGCACTTTCTATGAGGTTCAGTTCGTCATCACTTTGCGGGCCATGTTCTGTTTGATACAATCTGTTAGTGCCGTTTACATTTGCCCACACAATTCCCTGGTGGTTCCGATGGCCCAGGGTGTACACGGCCGTTCTTTTTCCTGCATTTGTATAAGGGTTGTCATTGGGAATCCATTCATCACCACCGGTTTCCGCCGCATCGGGATCCATGTTTAGCCGCAACACTTTTCCTTCCAATATAGCGGCATCCTGGCTATTGTGTGTGCGATTGGTATTGGTAAACTGCCCTGCCCCCATATCACTCTGACAATAGTATAATTTGTTGTCGGGCCCCACAGACATACGGCCGCCGTTGTGATCGCTGCTACCGGCAAGATCGATCATTACTACAGGGTTGGTAAGTTTGGGGCTGCTGGTGGCATTGTACGAATACCTTTCTATACGGTTGCGGAAAAAACAGCCGGCATTATTTGCGAGGCAGCCATCAAACCGGTACACATAAGCTACGTAGATATAAGGCTTGCTGGCAAAGTCGGGGTGAAACGCAAAGCCCATAAGTCCACCCTGTGGAAATGGTGTTTGATTGCTTGCAAACAACCTGCTGGCTGAGAAATCAAAAACCTCCTGCTTTGTGGGTGTGCCGGCGCTTATATCCGTACGATAAAGTTTATAGTTTTTGCACTCAGTCCACCACAAATATCCATCAGGCCCAAAGTTGATATCCCATGGATTAACGAGGCCGGTTAGTGTGGAAGTCTGGGAAAAATCAGAACCGTTTGCCTGTGAGCGGGCATGTTGGGGAATGGAAAAAAATAAACACCACACCAATATGGTGGGCACAAGTATCCTTAAAAAACAAGACATGAAACAGTTTGGGGTTTAGGTTGTCAGGGGAAGCTTGCAATATATACAATAACTCATAGAGATTACTGAATCCATACGTTCCGCGATGACAGGTACGGCATAACTGGCCTGTTGGATCTGGGACAAGCATTGTGGTGACCACTTTCAACTAACTGCACTACCCGGTCATATAAGCCAGGGTGAAAAAAAACAATTATTTCAAAACAGGCAGAACATTTACCCGTAGCATCCGGTTAAGGAAATATTTCATTTCACCAGTTCCAAAACCAGGGTTTCCCTGGCCCCAATTTTTAAAGTATTGCCCAAAGCGGCAGTTGTACCGGTAAGTACGTTTTTTGTTTTTGTAAACCCTTTGGTCCTTTCGGCAAAGCGGTCCATGGTAAGTTCGGTTTCGGTTTCATTGCTGCTACTTACAACCAGTACCGAACTGGTGGCATCATATCGGCTATACACATAAATGCCGTCGTATGGTACAAACTGCATCAGCTTACCCGTTTGCAAAGCGGTGGATTGCTTACGATAATTGGCAAGTGTTTTTATATAATTGAATATTTCGTTCTGCTGGGCACTCCGGCCGCTGGCTACAAAATTATTGGTGCTATCACCCGCCCATCCGCCAGTCATGTCTTTCCTTACTTCTGCATCGCTTGGATCTTTAAACTTATCCATCAGTAATTCGGTACCATAATAAATTTGAGGGATGCCGCGAAGTGTAAGCACCCAGGTAAGGCCCTGTTTCATCTTTTTCATGTCTTTGCCAATTACGGCATAAATCCTGTCGAGGTCGTGGTTATCTAAAAAGATGCAGTTTTTATAAGGGTCTTTATACACAAAGTCATGGGCCAGCGTTGTATAAAGTTTTGAGAACCCTTCATTCCAGCCAAATTTTTCGTTGAGGCCGGCCAGCATACCCCAGAGTACCTGGAAATCGGTTACACCTGGCAGGTTGCTTTTAAAGGGGATATCATAATTGTTGGCCATGAAAAAACTTTGGTTGGGTGTTCCTGTTACCCAGGTCTCGCCAAACATGGTTATTTTTGAATATTCGTCCATTAAAGCCTTATTACAACGATTCATAAAATTGAGTTCATTGTAGCCATAGGTGTCTATACGCCATCCGTCTATGCCGAATTCTTCCACTGTCCAGAGCGCATGTTGTATTAAATAGTTGGCCACATAAGGGTTGCGGTGGTTAAGGTCGGGCATGGATTCTGTGAACCATCCGTCCTGGTAGGTTTTATAATCCAGTGCAGAAGCATAGGGGTCAAAAGCGGGTTGGTCTTTGTAACTGGTTTTGGTGAATGTGGGCCAGTTATTTAGCCAGTCTTTGCAAGGTTTGTCCTTTAGCAAAATATGATCAATGCCAACGTGGTTGTAGACTGCATCCTGGATCACTTTCATGCCCCTGGCATGCGCTGCGTCTATCATTTGATGGTAGGCCTTCTCGCCTCCAAATCTTGGGTCAATGGTGTATTGGTCAGTAAACGCATAACCGTGAAACGATGCATGGTTCATATCGTTAATGAGGACAGGTGTAAGCCAGATGGTCGTATTTCCCAGTTCCTGTATATAATCAAGGTGTTGGGTAATACCCTGCATATCGCCCCCATGGCGGCCCTTGGGGAATTGACGCCCATAGGATTTCTCCTGCAAACCAGGGACACTGTCGTTCGATGGATCGCCGTTGGCAAAACGATCGGGCATGATAAAATAGATCAGGTCTTTACAGGTAACACCCTGCGCAAATGCTGTACCGCGACCGTTTCTTTTAGGTTTCAGGGACCAGGCTACCGCATGGCTTTTGCCAGCATCGGTAAAAACAATCGATACATTGCCAGGCTTTGCAGTTGGTGCAATACTGATATCAATGCAAATGAACATGCCATTATCCAGCTTGTTGACCTTGTCTATTTTAATACCCGGGTAATTGATGCTTACTTTTTCCTTGTTGAAATCGCCATACGCACCTTTAATCAACAACTGAACTTTATTCCATTTCATACCAGTAAACCAATTCGTTGGGTAGATGGTGGCGTACTGAGACTGACAGAAAACAGATGTTAGTACAAAGACGATAGACAGAAAATGGCGTTTCATGATATTGTTATTTATGGAAAAGTAAAAGGAGTAATAGGAATGTTGATTAGAAACTCCATTTTTTAAAAATGGAGTTTCCTGGTGAGAGTTTGCTGATGATGAGATAAAATGTTGCTTTCACAGGATCACAAACGCTATTTTTCATCGTCCTTTACGATCAATGTAAGAAGACCTGCAATGATCATGGAAACCCCACCGAGTACGATTGTGCTTAATGTATTGGCGTTAAACAATTTCATGGTAAAGAACCCGAGTATGGTGGCTGCCACAATTTGAGGGATCACAATAAAGAAATTAAACACCCCCATATAGTATCCCATTTTGTTGGACGGAAGACTACCGGATAAAATCGCGTAGGGCATGGATAGTATACTGGCCCAGGCAATACCCACCATTCCCATAGAAACGATAATCCATTTAGGATCATTGAACCAACTCACCGACATCAAACCGAGGCCCCCGATGATCAGGCAGATCATGTGAGTAATTTTTCGGTTGGTACGCGCAGCAATCAAGGGAAGCAGTAACGCGAACAATGCTGCTAGACCATTACGTACCGAAGAACAAACACTCAACCAATCGGCCCCATCGTTATATTGTTTTTTTACCCTTTTCAATTCCTCCTTTTCATTTTGGGCAAATACCGTGTTGGCACTATCAGCAAAATTATTAGCCAGGTTTATGGAGATTGTCACCGGGTTTTCAGCGGCACGGTATTCGTTTATTTCATTAATATCGGATTGCAGGGAATTGTATAGTTTTTTTGTTTTCAGCTCCACAGAACTGTCAGAAAGTTTTTGAGAGATAGCTGCCTGCATTCTGACAACCATGGCCTTATCCACCTTCATATCATACTTGTTGCTGGTAACTGCATTGGTGCTATAAATCCACATGGCAAACAATGCAAACCATGTAAAGAATTGTACCACAGCCAACTGTGCCATGGTCTTCGGCATTTTAAAAATGCCACCAAACGTTTCTTTTACACCCTGCCAAAAACCAACCTGCTTATTGGCTGCCCTGAAATCGGCAATATTTTCTGGTGGAAATTCTTTGGTTGTAAAAACCGTATACATCACCGCTCCCAAAAAGGCGAGCCCGCCTACATAAAAACTCCACTTAACATTATCTGGTATTTTACCAGACTCTGCTTCGCTGCTAATGCCTATCCAATTTGTAAAAACCCAGGGCAATAGCGCCGCTATAACAGAGCCAACACCTATAAAAAAACTCTGCATAGCAAAACCTCTTGTGCGTTGCTTCGGCGACAATTTATCACCTACAAATGCGCGGAATGGCTCCATGGAAATATTGATCGACGCATCCAGTATCCACAACATACCACCAGCTATCCAAAGCGCCGGTGAATTGGGCATTACAAATAATGCAAGGGTGGCGAGAATGGCACCAATGAAAAAGAATGGCCGTCTCCGGCCCCAATACGGGTGCCAGGTCCGGTCGCTCAGGTAACCGATGATCGGTTGCACCACCAGCCCGGTCAACGGCGCTGCGATCCACAAAATCGGAATTTCGTCTTTGTTGGCACCCAGTGTTTCAAATATGCGGCTCACGTTAGAGTTCTGCAATTCAAAACCGAACTGTATGCCAAAGAAACCGAAGCTCATGTTCCATATTTCCCAAAACGATAAATGTTTTGTAGGAACGGATGTAGAATGAGATGAAGAAGTACCACCAGGTGCAGCCATAGCAATCGTTATTTATGGTTATCAGGAAATTACAAGCAAGCCCGAAAATATTGTTTTTTTTGGTTAATGTGTAAATTTTACACAAAAAGGATAAAACAGTAAAACAACGTTCAACAAAAAACAGGAACCTTTTACAGTTCCTGCCTTCTATACTATGTATTTTATTAAGCCGGTTATTGTTCCCTGGGGCCTTACAATTTAAATCCGTTGTTGATGACCGCTCCCTTTTTGATTACCACCACATTATCTTTAATGGTATAGGAAGGAAAGTCGCCGGGTTCCAGGTGGTCGCCACCATTGATACTTACATCATCTCCAATTTTTGCGTCTTTATCCACGATGCAATTACGGAGATAACATCTTTCCCCGATTCCAATTTTGGGTATTCCATTTTCTACCGATTCGGCCATTTGATTTACAGTTTGGTAGTAGTCACTTCCCATCAGGTAACAGCTCACAATAGTGGTGCCTGTACCAATACGGCTACGAATCCCGATCACACTGTTTTCTATTCTGGATGCATTAATGATAGAACCTTCCGCAATGATCGTTTTTTCTAAAGTAGTACCACTTATTTTGGCCGGTGGCAACATACGGGCCCGGGTATATACCGCTTTTTCATTATCGAATAAATTGAATGGCGGGAGGTCCAGGGTCAATGCCAGGTTGGCTTCGAAGAAGGAATAGATATTTCCAATGTCTGTCCAGTAACCATCGTACTGGTAGCTGGCCACTTTAAATTCATCAATAGAGCCGGGCAATATTTCTTTACCAAAATCAGTGGCATTGGGGTGCGTTTCCAGCAGCAACTTATAGAGGAGTTTGCGGTTAAAAACATAAATACCCATTGATGCCAGGTAGTTACGGCCCTGGGTCTTCATCTCTTCACCGGTATCGCTCACCCATTCGGGCAACAGCTCTTTCTTAGGTTTTTCAATAAAAGATGTGATCATCCCTTCCTCGCTCACTTTCATGATACCAAACTCCGGGGCATCCCTGTCGCCAACGGGTATGGTAGCAATGGAAATATCGGCACCTGAAGCCACATGATTATCGATCATTTCCTGGAAGTCCATCTGGTACAACTGGTCACCACTGAGTATTAAAACAAATTCTGATTCGTGCTGATCCAGGTGTTTTAAAGATTGACGTACCGCATCAGATGTTCCCTGGAACCAACCCAGGTTATCCGGGGTTTGTTCTGCGGCCAGTATATCCACAAAACCACTGCTGAAATTACTGAAAGCGTAGGTGTTTTTAATGTGCTTGTTGAGGGACGCACTATTGTATTGTGTAAGCACAAACATGCGGTTAATATTACTGTTGATACAGTTGCTGATCGGAATATCCACCAGCCGGTATTTTCCGGCAATAGGAACAGCAGGTTTACTACGGGTAGCGGTAAGCGGGAACAAGCGGCTACCGGCGCCACCTCCGAGGATGATTGCTATTGTTGACTTTGCCATACGAAAACTATTTGCTTTGTTAGCGTTGCGGGTTGAGAGAAACATAATTGGATGTATGATTTGTGATTGATGATGTATGATTTGTGAAGTCCCGGATATGGTGGAGCCGGCCGATTTTTCAGGCCTCTTTCTTAACTTTTGCCGCCGTTTTTTTTGTTGCTATCAGGGGCTCAGCAACTGTTTCGACTTCTGCTGCTACACTTTCGGCTTCTTCCATAACTGCTGGCACTTCTGTCTCTATCAGTTCCTCCTCGTCTATGGCTGTAACAACATCTTCGGAAAGTGCATCATCGCCTTTCTCTATGATGCGTGCAGCAGCTTCCCGGATAGCATTTTCATCCACGCCATATACATCCACATAAGCTTGTGCACTGCTTTCCCAGCTATGGTCTATCACCATCATTCGCTTGCGGGCTGCATCCAGGATTTCAGGGGCTTCCCGGTACCAACCTACGGCCCTGCCTACACTATGGATCACGTCTGCAGCTGTAGCATTATTAAAACAAAGTCCAAATCCTTTATCCTCCGGCTCTGCAATATCAATGACCGTATCCTTGAGGCCACCTGTGCGCCGAACCATTGGTACAGTACCATAGCGGAGGGCATACATCTGGTTAAGTCCGCATGGCTCTACCCTGCTTGGCATCAGCAAAAAGTCGGCACCGGCATACATGCGATGTGCCAGTTCCTCATTGTATCCGATAAAGCAATTGAATTTGCCTTTAAGCGGTGGCACCAGGTGTTGAAGTTGGGATTCAACATTATTTTCACCACTACCAAGTATCAGGAAATTTACATTCCCCTCGTATAACACAATAGATTCGGCGATAGCCTGTGGCAATATTTCAGCAGCCTTTTCTCCTACCAACCTGCCGATAAAAATAATCAGCGGTTTATCTATTTCCAGCTTAAACCGGTCACAAAGCCACTGCTTATTGGCTGCCTTTCCGCCGGATACTTCAGCGAGGTTAAAATGATGTTCGAGGTATTTATCTGTGGCAGGATCCCACACATCGTTATCTATGCCATTCAGAATACCGCTGCATTTACCTTTTTCATATTCGAATAGCTTTTCCAGTCCGTTTGCGGAAAAACGCAGTTCTTCAAGATAACTGGCGCTCACCGTTGTTACTGCATCAGCACAACGGACACCACTTGCCAGGGGATTGATCATATAATTCCATTCCAGCAACCCCGATTTCCAGGTATCATATGCTGGTATCAAGTCTTTCTTATCCCAACCCAACCAACCCTGGTACTGGCCATTATGGATAGTAAGCGTGGTGCGGATGTTTCGCAACCTGTCGATACCATAACAATAACGGAGCATAAAAGGAACAAGTGCAGTATGATGATCGTGGCAATGAATAACATGGGGTAAATGTTGCCAATGGTTGATCCAATGCAGCACGGCAATTTGAAACGCCAGGAAGCGTTCTGTATCGTCGCTGTAACCATAGACCTGCTCGCGGTCCAGCAATCCATTGATATCTACAAGGTAAAGGTCGAAACCGAGTTTGTTGGTGACCTCTTTAATGATCGCATAGCGAAACCATTGGGAACCCAGGTAAGTACCGCTTTCATGCACTGTTTCCCATTCGTTCTGGTAGAGGAATTTGGTGCGGTACATGGGCATTACCACTTTGGCTGTATGGCCAAGCTGGTTTTGATATTTAGGCAAAGCCCCCACTACATCGCCGAGTCCTCCGGCTTTGGCTACGGGGTAACATTCGGCACTTACGTGAATTATTTCCATGCAATCGTTCTTTTGATATTCGAAACAAATTAGTGGGATTTTTTTGAATGAAGTGTGGGTTCGTAATAATTTTTTTTGGGCAAAGAAAACAGCTGGCAAAATTTCCTTTTAGAGCAACTCATTATTGATAAAACGGCCGCCGCAGCCGGTATTTTCTGCAGGCCGGTACTAAATTCGTAAACAGGTAATACTGAAAAATCTATATTGTGTTTTGAAACGGGATAAATATAAAGAGCTGTGAAGTTCCAAAGCATTTATTTTTATCTCCTTGTACATTTACTTAAATAAACTTGCTTTATGAATTCTAACAGGAGTCAGGCTTCCGAAATGTCGATACCTCAAAAGATACAAACCAATTGGGGCCAGTTTTCAGTTTTAATTTCCGTTTTTTTCTTTTGGGGATTTGTTGCGGCAAGCAATGATATATTGATCCCTGTTTTTAAAGAAAAGCTGGGATTAAGCCAGGGACAATCGCAGATGGTATCGTTTGCATTTTATGTTGCCTATACAGTTGGGTCCATTATTTATATGTGTATCTCTTATTGGAACAAAGGTGATATTCTCAATAAGATCGGATACAAAAACGGCATTGCATTAGGTCTCTGTATTTCTGCACTGGGTACTTTGCTATTTTATCCTGCAGCCAATACTGCTTCGTTCCCGTTAATGCTGTCGGGTTTGTTTATTGTAGGGCTGGGTTTCTCGCTGCAGCAAACCGCAGCCAATCCATTGGCCATTGTAATGGGCGATCCAAAGACAGGTGCACAAAGATTGAGTATGGCTGGTGGCGTTAATAATTTCGGTACCACCATCGGTCCGCTGATTGTAAGTTTTGCCATTTTTGGTTCTGCTTCCGGCGTTAAAGTTGCTAGTATCGAAGCAGTTAAAACACCCTATCTTATACTTGGCGCCGCATTCTTAATTGCAGCACTTGTCTTTAAGTTTTCCAATGTTCCAAACAGCATTGAAACGGTGAAGGCAGAAGACATTAATACAGCACCGCTTACAGCCGATCGTGGTACTCCATTAAAGTACCCACAGCTTTTGCTCGGCATGATAGCCATTTTCGTTTATGTAGGTGTAGAAGTAAGTACCGCAGCTAACCTTCCCGGCTTTATGAAAGAACACCTGGGTACTGCTACAGAAAATGTGGCTCCGTTCGTGTCTTTGTATTGGGCCAGTTTAATGATTGGAAGGTGGACAGCATCTGTTGGTGCTTTTGACATTAGCGCGGGGACCAAAAAGATATTGGGCTTTTTTATGCCTTACATCGCATTCGGTGTTTTCCTTGCCGTAAACAAAGTGGCCAACCACGACGTTACACCATTCTACATCTATGCAGCCATTATCGTTGCTATGATTGTTGGTAATATATTGAGTAAAGGCAACCCTGCCAGCCAGCTACTTATTTACAGTGGGCTTGCCATCGTGGCACTGGTTATCGGTATGATGGCAGACGGGATGGTAAGTGTATATGCATTCATCAGTGTCGGATTGTTTTGTTCTACGCTTTGGCCATGTATTTTCACATTAGCTGTTGCAGGGCTGGGCAGGCATACTAATAATGGCTCCAGTTTACTGATCATGATGATCATGGGCGGCGGTATTATTAGTATCATACAAGGCCTGCTTGCCGATCATGTGATGGGTATACAATGGAGTTATGTTGTAGGTGTGGCTTGTTTTGTGTACCTGGCATTTTACGCCATACGTGCCAAGGCTATTTTAAGGTCACAGGGTATTGACTATGATCAAAAACTGGCGACAGCACACTAACAATTTAATACGTACGATTCTTTTTTCATTCATTATCATTTCTTCTAAAAATGGCTACAACACTTTCTCAAAGCGCCCACTATGCCATTGGTATAGATATCGGTGGCACCAATACCAAATTCGGCATCGTAGACCAACGTGGCGATATCCTTTACCGCGGAGCTATCAGCACCCGTAAGCATAAGTTGGTCGAAAATTTTATTGATGAATTATATGAGGCCATCGAGCCTGCCATCAGCGCTGTTGGCGGGATAGAGACCATTAAAGGCATAGGCGTTGGTGCGCCCAATGGCAATTATTATACAGGTACCATTGAATATGCCCCAAATCTTCCCTGGGATGGCGTGATACCATTTGCGGAGATGATGACTAAAAAGTTTGGGCTACATTCATCGCTTACCAACGATGCCAATGCAGCCGCCGTGGGGGAAATGATGTATGGCGCTGCCAGGGGCATGAAAGATTTTATAATGATCACGCTAGGAACAGGCGTTGGAAGTGGCATTGTGGCGAATGGGCAGTTGATTTATGGACATGATGGCTTTGCAGGTGAATTGGGTCACACCATCATAATTCCTAATGGAAGGTTACACGAGGGAACCGGTGCTTATGGTTCGCTGGAGGTTTATGCTTCCGCCACGGGTATGCGGCTTACTGCCCTGGAACTGTTGGAAAAACATCCTGAAAAGACCTCACTGCTCCGCGGTTATCCGGTAGATGAGCTGGAGAGCCGCAATATATTTGACTGTGCCGAAGAAGGTGATGAAATAGCTATGGAGGTATTTGAATACACCGGTAATATATTGGGTATGGCGCTGGCTAATTTTGTAATGTTCTCATCTCCTGAGGCCATCGTATTATTTGGCGGGCCTACCAAGGCCGGCGACTTACTAATGGTGCCGATAAGAAAGGCGATGGAAGAAAATCTACTCCCTATTTTCAGAAATAAAGTGAAGCTGCTTTTTAGCTTATTGAGAGAAAGCGACGCTGCTATACTCGGTGCAAGTGCATTGGTATGGGAAACCAAATGAGGTAAGGTGTAATCTTCAAGGTTCAGGGTTCGAAGTCTATGGTTCAAGGTCCAGGTTTTCAAGATTCAGGAATGGCCAGTGGAATTAGCGTGCAATACAAGGGGTCCAGACTTCAGGTAAAACTATGTTTTAAACCATGAAGCCTGAACCCTGTACCCTAAGAATTGAATCCTGAACCCTGAACCCTAACCCTAAAATATGTTTATGTTGTTAACCAGGTAACAATGAATCGTCTTTACGATTAAAAGAAACAATGAACGTGAGCATGAGGACAACCGAAAGCACGGCAAAAAAAACAATGCTGATAATAAACTCGAATAGGTCGAAGAATATACTCTTGCTCATGTATTGACAGGTATGAAACTGGTTTGCGAATAGTATTGGATAACAGGTTTTTCTGAATCGGCTGTTCATAAAAATTTAACCAGTGATGATAGTATCAGAATGGCTTTTTATGATCTTGGATTCGGGCAGTAGGGCAGAAAAAATCATGCCAACAAAGGAAAACGGAAATTAATTTTCTATTTTTTTTGCGGAGAAAAGTGTAGAAATCGCTGTAACAGATTTCAAAAACAGGACAATGGCCTGAACTCCCGTTTAGGGGTCAGCCGGGAGCCAACAATGGTCTCATTACATAAAAAAATCAGCCGGCCATACGGGCTGGAAACCGGTGCTCAAATATGCCCGCTGTGGTCACCATTTTATTTCGCCCAATTTTTCAAGGGCATAGATCATAGTGGTTACATGCAGCGACTGCAGGATCTTATTTTCCCGCAGCATTTGCTTTAATTCATCCATGGAAACCAACATTAATTCGAGTTCTTCGTGTTCATCAAATTCCTGGTTATGGGTGAGTTCGCAGCCGGTGGCCAGGAAACAATGCATCAGGTTATTGCCGGTAGCAGGGTTAGGCGCCACCACCGCTACTTCCACGATCTCTTTGCAGGAATATCCCGTTTCTTCCAGTAATTCCCGCTTTCCCGCTTCCAGCGGGTCGGTTTCATGAGGATCCATAATACCACCCGGAACTTCGATGCTCCATTGCCCGATACCATAGCGATATTGGCGCACCAATATTACCTTACCATCTGCAGTTACAGGAAACACTGAAGCCCAATTACTATACTCCAGCACATAGTAAGCAGGCATTATTTCGCCGTTGCTTTTCAGCACATGATCCCGCCGGAATTTAAACCAGGTTTCCTCAACGAGGTATTCGGATGAGATTTGTTTCCAGGCTTTGAGTTCGGACATAATATTTTAATTCTGTGCTTTGCAAAATTTGGAATGGTATTTTATGAAACCAGCGCCGGTGCTACTATTGGGCGACATTGGCGACGCTCCGTTCAGCGATATGAATGCTATCGCCTTTAACTGCTAGATTTTTTATCGGTTAGAGGGAGACGCCAGCATGGCGTCTCTATAGACAAATACCGAAACTGTAATTCAACGAAACCATCCAACGATCTTCCATTTATGGTTGAAGACACGGATCGATCCATAGTCTGCTCGATTTATTGGATTATTGAATTTCATAGAGACGCCATGCTGCCGTCTCCCTCTTGCAGATAAAAAAGCCGAATAACGAACAGAACGTACAAGAGTGCGACGCAACAAAAGCCAAATAGTAGCAATAACCCATGGCCCATAAAATTCTACCAACCCAGCCTCTCTCTCAACGAAGTAATATGCGCCACATGATGCTGCCCATGCCATGCATAAAGACCCAGCAAAAACCAAAGAGTGGATTGCTGGCCAGTAGCCGAATGAACATAGGTGCGGCTCCATTGGTCATCTTTTACGTCGGTCATTAAAGCGTACATACGCATGTGCAGGGCGTGCAGCAACGTCAGCGAAACATTGATGGGCAACACTTTGGTATCGTTCAGTTCGGCCCAGAGTTGTTCTTCGTAGGCTTTAACCATTGGGTTGTCCTCCGTGAGCGTTAGTTTCATGCGACAAAGCGAATTGATATGGCTGTCGGCTACATGATGCACCACCTGGTGTACCGTCCAGCCACCTTCACGGTAAGGTGTTTGCAACTGGGCTTCATCCAGGTTTAGCACGGCATCTTCCAGCAAATAAGGCAGTTGCTGCAAATCATACAGCCACCTGTCTTTCTGCCTTTCACTATATTCCTGCGGCTCGTATTTGCCAATTGGATACCTGAGATCCATTTGATTTCGGATTTAGGATTTATGATTTATGATTTATGATTTGCTTACTTGGGTGACGAGCTGTGAGTAAGCATTTGCAAACCTTGTTCCGTCTGCATAAAATTCTGTCATTCCCTCATTCTTCCATTCCTTCATTTCCACATTTCCACATTTCCCACATTTCCACATTATTATATAGCTATCAACTCCACCTCAAATATCAAAGCAGCACCACCGGGAATAGCGCCACCGGCACCTCTTTCGCCATAGGCAAGGTTGTAAGGAATAAAGAACCTGTATTTGCTGCCAACGGGCATCAGTTGCAGGCCTTCTGTCCAGCCGCTGATAACCTGGTTAAGACCAAAACTCAATGGCTGACCACGTTGTACGCTGCTATCGAATACTTTCCCATCGATGGTGGTACCGTGATAATGGGTAGTTACTTTGGTAGTTGGGCCGGGCTTGGGGCCAGTTCCTTCTACGATCACTTCGTATTGCAGGCCACTTGGTGTTTCTGTAACTCCGGGCTTGTTTTTATTTTCGGCTAAAAAGGCCTGACCTTTTGCTATTTCTGCATCTAATTTCTCCCTGCTGTTGCTTTGCAACCTGTCGAATAAACTCATGATTTTTTAGTTGATTGGTTGATTAGTTGATTGGTTCATTGGTAGCGCCAATCAGTGCCTGTTTGTAATTTTATTGAGGGGCTAAAGGTAGGGGTGGATTTGTGCTGACGGCTTGGGGATTCACAATTTTTTTACATGAAGAAAATGTGGAGCTAAACTATCGTTACAACATAGTTTTAATTACCTCCCCTTCGCTGCCCACCCCTGATTTTGCCTGCGGCAAAATCTGTCCCCGCCAACGGGGAACACTGGCGCAGTGCGGCTACTTCTTGCGAAGAAGTACTAATTAACGAAAATACTAATCCCCAATCACCTAATCTCTAATACCCAATCCCTAACCCCTATTCTTCCTATACCAATCCCGAAACGATTCCTTAGGCGGTGCGGGCATGTCACGTTGTTTGAACCAGGGGTTTAGTTTGTTGTTGGTGAGGAAGGGCAGGTGGCGCATAAACCAGCGGCCTACAGAGCCACCCATCCGATACAGTTTTGGGCTGTTTAAGGTAGTAGTCATCACCTTCATGGCCATGGTTTTCGCTTTGGGACTATAGCCTTCTTTTACAATTTCCTGGCGCCATTTGTACAGCTGCTGGTGAATATCAATTTTCACAGGGCATACATTGCTGCAGGAGCCACACAGGGTGGAGGCAAAGGGCAGGTCTGCATATTGTTTCATGTCGAGGTTTGGCGCCAGGATAGCGCCTATCGGGCCGGCAATTGCTGTATGGTAACTGTGGCCGCCGCTCCTCCTGTACACCGGGCAGGTATTAAAGCAAGCCGCACAGCGGATGCACTTTAATGAGTTACGAAAATCTGCACGACCCAACTGTTTGCTGCGGCCATTGTCTACGATTACAATATGCATCTGCTGGCCGGGTCTTGGCCGCTTAAAATGACTGGAGTACGTAGTAATTGGTTGCCCGGTGGCACTCCTGGCAAGCAACCTGAGAAATACACCCAGGTGTTTTCTTTCAGGGATGATCTTTTCAATGCCCATACAGGCGATATGAACATCGGCGAGGTGCGCTCCCATATCGGCGTTGCCTTCGTTGGTACACACCACAAATTCACCGGTTTCTGCCACGGCAAAGTTGACCCCGGTCATGGCAATTCGCCGGGTGATAAATTTTTCACGGAGATGAATACGGGCTGCTTCGGTCAATAATTTAGGGTCAGCATTTCCTTCGGGCGTGCCGAGGTGCTCATGAAACAACTCCCCTATTTCTTCTTTTTTCCAATGGATACAAGGCAATACTATATGGCTGGGTACTTCGCCTGCCAGTTGTACAATTCTTTCGCCAAGGTCGGTATCTATTACCTCTATGCCATTCTCTTCGAGGTAATGGTTCAGGTGACATTCCTCTGTCAGCATCGACTTGCTCTTCACAATTTTCTGTACGCTGTTTTGCTTTAAAATACTCAAAACGATAGCGTTATGCTCTTTATCGTCGGCAGCCCAATGGACCTTAATGCCATTGGCCTGTGCGTTGGTTTCAAATTGATTTAAATAATCATGCAGATTAGAGAGTACATTGTTCTTGATCTGCGAAGCGGTATCGCGCAAGGTTTCCCACTCGGGAATGGTCCACGCAGCCTTGTCCCTTTTTTGGCGGATCCACCAAAGGGTTTCGTCGTGCCAGTCTACGCGGGGCTCGTCTTTATTAAATTTCTCGGCTAAATCAGCATGGGTTGCTATGCTCATAATGGAACTTTTAAAAAAATCCCAGTCATTGCGAGGCTGGGTTCGTGCCCAGCCGAAGCAATCTCCAGGGATTGTAAATGAAGCGCAGATTCTGAGTTCCCATCTCCTGGAGATTGCTTCGGGCAGGAACCCTGCCAATGACTGGATTGTTAACTAAAGGCTGGTATTTAGTATCTCCGAAATATGCATCACTTTCACTTCGCTCTTCTGCCGTTTTAAAATCCCTTCCATGTGCATCAGGCAGCTCATATCCACCCCGGTAATGTACTCCACATTTTGCTTTAAATGATCGGCCACGCGGTCTTTTCCCATCTTCACAGACACAGCTTCTTCAGCTACGCAAAAAGTACCGCCAAAGCCGCAGCATTCATCCTTTCTATCCAGCGCTACCATCTCAATGTCCTTTACCATATTTAGCAACTGCAGGGGCTTACTAAATGGCGATGCCACAAGTTCCGTCATTTGCGACAAGTGCAGGCCACGCTGACCGTGACAGCTTTGGTGCATCCCTACGCGATGCGGAAAGCGGGCTTCTATATTTTCAACCTCGAGCACATCGGTTATAAACTCAGACAACTCATAAACGTTGTTTCTTATCACATCCGCCTGTGCCTGGTTTTTATCATTGTGTAAATGTTCTTTGATATGCAAACTACAACTGCCCGATGGGCAAATGATATAGTCGAAGCCCGCAAAATTTTTGATAAAGAGATCGTCGCAGCCCTTGCTTAAATGGCTGTAACCGGAGTTGGCCATCGGCTGCCCGCAGCAGGTTTGGTTCATGGGAAAATGAACCTCGCAACCCAGTTTTTCCAGCAATTGCAAAGTGGCAATACCTACCTGCGGATAAAACTGGTCTACATAACAAGGAAGGAAAAGTGCAACTTTCATGAGAAGATTTTCGTTGAAACAGAAATCATTTTACCGGGTATGAAAATAGAGCAATCAGGCTATTTCCCGGAGAAAAAGTGGCATTTGATTAAAACATTTATACCGCCATGGGGCTCACCACAGAATAGAATTTAAGTTCGATCATATCTCCGGGTAATGGCAGGCTGTTCCAGCTATTGTGGATAGCCAATGCCGCTCCCATCGCTGTTGCCTGTGCCATGCTGGCGGCAAACACTTCTATATCGGGGAATGCAGCAGCCAGGAGGTTCATGTAAATGGTGTTTTTTCCAAAGCCACCGTCTACAAAGAGACGCTTTACTTTGGTTCCTTTCAAAACCATTTTTGTACTTTTTAACTGCCGCTCCATAATGTTGAGCATCAGCTGGTAATACGCCATCTCCGCATTTTCAAAACTGGCTGGCTCCAATTCGGCAAAGCCGCTCTCTGCTTTACCGTTGTGGACTTTCAGAGCTTTTACTTTTTCAAGCGTTAACGGATTGAACTGGATCTTCTTGTAAAAATCATTCGGCACATCAAAATGAGCCGCAATCTTTTTGGTTTGGATCTCATGTTCGTAACCGGCAAATAAGCGGTTGGCTTTTACCGGCTTTCCTTTGTAGGTAAGATAACAGAGGCAGTCGCTTTGCAATTCCTCATCTGTTAAAGGCCGGTTGTTAAATGGATTCAGCGAAATACACCAGGTGCCGGTAGATATTAAAATAAAAGGATCCGTAAAGTTGATCAGGTACGGTATCAGTGCTGCCGAACTATCGTGCAGGCCAATACCCGAAATGATTACGCCATCGCCGCAGGACACCTTAAATGCTTCATCTCCTTTGGCAATAGGTGCCAGCAACTTATCAATGCCTTCAGCATATACCCAGTCATGGTAATTTTTCTCTTTAAAATCCCAAAGGCTGGTGTGACAGCCAATGCTGGTGATATCGCTGAATTTCTGGTTGGTAATGAGAAAACTGAGGTATTGTGGCAGGTGCAGGCTTTTGCGGATGGTCTTGTACACATCAGGCTTCTGCTTTTTGATCCGGTACAACTGCAGGCCGGAATTAAGACTTCCGGAAACAGGTGATGCCGTTTGTTTAGCCAATAATTCCTTACCGCCATATTTTTCGTAAAAAGTATCCTGCAAATCCGGCGGGTAGGCTTTTAAATAATTGTAGAGCGGCAATAAAGGGCTGCCTTCCGTCATGATATGGACAAAGCTGGCGCCATATGCTGAAAAATTTACAGCCTTGATATTGAACTTCTTTTCAGTCGTTAATTTTTCAAAGGTGCCGGTTAGCCATACCGTGAGGGCTCCAAGATCTTCACAGGGATCACCGTCTTCATCTGTCGATTCGGTCAGTTGTGTCGTTTCTTCGTACACAATATGATAGTGCTCATCGAAAAGAAATAATTTCTTGTTCGTTTTTCCAACGTCAAAGATGGCTATTACGGGCGTGTTGTCCATTACAGTCCTGTTGCGACAGTTTTCTGTCCTCTTTCAGCAATTAGGTTTTCTCTCACTTTCAACTGGCGGAATAATTTCAGTGGCTCTAAAGCGCCACCAGCATTGGCTCTGGCCTGTGCCACCAGCGGGCGTACATCGGTGCGGTAAGCAGTTTGCAATATTTCCTGTACAGCTGCAACATCGCTGGCTTCCTGCGCTTTGGCCAATGCATCCTTATCCACGATCAATGCCTGTGCATAAGCGATCATGATTGCCTCTACAGATTGCAACAGGTCTTCCAGCGGATCTTTTACATTATGGCTGGCGTCAATCATCCAGCCCAGATCCGATGCATGGTTCATCCCTCTTGCATCCATACCTTCCACCAGTTCATTAAAAATCAGGAACAATTGATATGGATTGATGCTGCCTACTGTAAGGTCATCATCACCATATTTAGAATCATTAAAATGGAAACCGGCGAGTTTCTCTTCCATTAACAATAAAGAAACGATTTGCTCAATATTGGCATTTGGAAGGTGATGGCCCAGGTCCACCAAAGTATAGGCTTTAGGTCCCAGTTTGCTGGCATATAAAAGGCTTTGACCCCAATCGCCAACGGTCATCGAATAGAAATTAGGTTCAAAGGCTTTGTATTCTACGAACATCTTCCAGTTGTTTGGCAGGGCTTTATAAATTTCCTGCAGGCTTTCCAGGGTGCGCTGAAATGCTTTACGGAAGTTTAATTGCCCGGGAAAGCAGGAACCATCGCTGAGCCAAACCGTAAGTGATGTAGAACCGAGAGCCACGCCTTGTTTGATCACTTCGATATTATGATCGATCGCCTGCTGGCGAACCGCTTTATCTACGTGTTGGAGTGATCCAAATTTATAACTGTGTTCCTGGTCGGGCTGGTCCTGGAAGGTGTTGGAATTAACAGCATCGAATTTCAATCCGTGCTTTGCAGCCAGCTCTTTGGTTGCCGCCGGGTCTTTGGGAATATCCCATGGAATATGCAATGAAATGGCGCCACTTGACTGATTGAGGGCATGCAGCAAACCTACGTCCTCAATCTTTTCTTCCAGGCTTCTTGGTTCTCCGCCACCGGGGAAACGACCAAACCTCGTTCCGCCTGTACCCAGCGCCCAGCTTGGGATAGCGATCTGGAATGCTTCCAGTTTCTGTAACGTGTCATCCAGGTTGGAAATGCCGGCAGATACATAATCGAACTTACGTTTCTGTTCTGCGGCTACACTATTATTATGTTCGGCAATCGTGTTTTTGTCAAGCAGCATTTGATGTATGATTTTTGATTTGTGATTTTTGATTGACAGCCTTCAGCATTCTGCTTAAAGCGTGCAGCGTTCAGCGTTTAGGGCAAGTAAAATACTTCTTTTAATGGAATGCTCACAGGGGAATTATCAGGATTGCTTTCCATGATGTCGCCCATGTATTTCCACCAGTGTTGCATAACCGGGTAGCCTGGCAATTCATCCAGTTTTATTGGGTCAACGGCTTTTAATACGCCGAAGAGGGCATTGGTTTCAGGATCCAAAAAAATGGAGTATTCGCTGATGCCGGAATCTTTTAACAAGGCTACCAGCTCCGGCCAGATCTCATCATGGCGTTTTGTATATTCCGCTTCCAGGCCAGGGAAGAGTTTCATTTTAAAAGCAATACGATGCAAGCGATGGAGGATTTATGATTTATGATTTCTGATGTCTGATGTCTGATGTCTGATGTCTGATGTCTGATGTCTGATGACTGATGTCTGATGTCTGTTTTGTGATTTGTGAGCCCATGCCCATAAAGGATCGGTATTGCGAGATCGGGTTCTTGCCCGACGTGGCAATCCCCTGCTATTCGTGATGATGGTTCGGTAAATGTTCAACCAGGCGTTACATTTTCATTGCGATTAGCACGGGCAAAGCCTGCTCCGCCGAAGAGGAGCGCCCCGCCATTGACAATGAAAATCGTTGAAATTCCGTGGCCGGAGAGGACACCGGCCACGGCGGCTGAAAAACATCGGTATTGCGAGATCGGGTCTTGCCCGACGTGGCAATCCCCTGCTATTCGCTGTGATGTTGTGATTATTGATCAACCAAACCTTACAATTTCATGGATTTGCCAATGACAGTGAAAATCGTTCAAATTCAGTGGTCGGTGGGGACACCGACCACGGCGGCTGAAATTCAAAGAACAATGACCACGGCGGCTGAAATTCAAAGAGCAATGACCACGGCGGCTTAAATTCTCAATGACCCAATCAACTACCTATAAAATCCCATCGAAACACCACCATCCACATTCAAAGCATTACCGGTTGATTTGTTCAGCAGGCCGCCCACAAAGGCAAAGCATGCATTGGCGATATCATCTGGCAAAATAATTTCATTTAACAAAGTGCGCTTGGCATAGTACGCAGGCAGCTCGGCAACGGTAATACCATAAGCTTTGGCACGGCCTTCAGCCCAGCCTCCTGCCCAGATATTGCTATCGCTGATTACAGCGTCGGGGTTCACCGTATTCACACGGATCTTATCTGCGCCCAGCTCTGCAGCCATCAACCTGGTAAGGTGAGCCTGTGCAGCTTTTGCAGAACCGTAGCCTGGATTGTTTGGTCCAGCTACTACGGCATTCTTAGAGACAATGTTTACAATGTCTCCGCCAAAACCCTGCTTACGCATTACGGCTACACCAGCTTGTGATACGAGGAACTGACCTTTAACGAGGATATCGTAAAGCCTGTCCCATTCTTCGATCGTATGCTCAGCTATTGATTTTGAAATACTGATACCAGCGTTATTGATCACAATATCCACGCCACCGAAAGCCAGGGCTGCATCTTCCATTGCCTTGGCAATAGTTGCGGCATTGGTAACATCCAGCACCACTGCAGCTGCAGCATCTTTTCCGTATGTTTTCTGGAACTCTTCTGTAGCAGTTTGGAGCCGCTCTTCGTTGATATCGTTAATGATTACACAGGCACCTTCCTCTGCGAATTTTTTGGCGATAGCCTTACCGATTCCGCCGGCACTACCTGTCACCAGGGCTACACGACCGCTCAATGATTTTGGCTTCGGCATGCGTTGCAGCTTTGCTTCTTCCAACAACCAATATTCAATGTTGAAAGCTTCCTGCCTTGGCAAAGAAGTGTATTCAGAAACGGCTTCGGCGCCCTTCATCACATTGATCGCATTGGTATAAAATTCAGCAGCAACACGGGCTGTTTGTTTATCTTTTGCAAAGGCAAACATGCCCACGCCTGGGTAGATCAATATCACCGGGTTGGCATCGCGGATAGCCGGGCTGTTTGGATGTTTACAAGTATCGTAGTATTCGCCATACATTTTACGGTAGGCTTCGAATTCAGGTGCCAATTTGGCTTTGATCGCTGCTACATCACTCAGATCATCAGAAGCTTCCAACGGCAAAATCAACGGGCTGATCTTTGTACGGAGGAAGTGGTCGGGGCAGCTGGTGCCCAAAGGTGCCAGGCGGGCCAGGTCGTTGGAATTGATGTACTCCAAAACACGGTCATCATCGGTAAAATGACCGATCATTTTTACAGCACTGCTGCACAGGCCACGAAGCACAGGAGCCAGAGCTGCAGCTTGTTTCAGCCTGTCGGCCTTTGGCAATGATTCTATTTTGGCACCACCAAAAACAGGGGCTTTTTTACCATAATTATCTGCGAGGTATTCAGCACAACGTTCTACCACTTCAAGTGTGTTGATATAACTTTCGTAGGCAGTGTCTCCCCAGGTAAATAAGCCGTGAGAGCCGAGCATAATACCACGGATACCAGGGTTTTCGTCCAGGCATTGTTTGAGCATCAGGCCCAATTCAAAACCCGGTTTTTGCCATTTTACCCAACCGATAGTACCGTTAAAAAGTTCTTTTGTTATTTGTTCACCATCCTTTGCAGCAGCTATTGCGATAGCTGCATCCGGATGCAAATGGTCAATATGTTTAAATGGTAAAAAACCATGTAAAGGCGTATCAATAGACGGCGCTTTCGAAGCCAGGTCGTAAATGCAATGGTTAAACAGTTCTACCATTTCGTCTTCGAATTCAAGGCCGCGGTACACATTTTTCAAGCTCCTCAAACGGTCTACATAAAGCGCTGCAAGACCGCTTTTTTTCAAGGTGCCGATGTCGCCGCCACTTCCTTTTACCCACATAATTTCCGTCTCTTCGCCAGTTAACGGGTCTTTGGCCATGGCCTTACAAGAGGTATTTCCGCCCCCATAATTGGTGAGACGGAGATCAGCGCCCAACAGGTTGGAGCGGTAGATCAACAATGCTACTTCATCGCCTGCAAGAGCGGCGGCTTTCTCTTCGTCCCATAAGTAGCTTACATGCTTAAATTTTGTTGCGGTAGCTGTGGATACTGACATAAAAATGGTGTTTAGAAAATTGTTTTTATTATGCTTTTGTACAAAAACTCCAGAATCAATTAATGAACCTGTATGTCTCTAATTACTTGTTTCACTTGTTTGTGCGCCAGTGTTGGTAGCCGGCGGCTTTTTCGAATTTCCGTAACCTACAATCAGTACGGATGCAATGATGAGTGCTATACCAAGTATAAGTGTATTGAGTGTTTTTTTACTAACGCCCTTCCATTCCTTTAATAGCAGTCCCCATGCATTGGCAATTAGTATGATGAATGCCATGTGCAATATCCAGGAACTGGCCCCATTACCCATTTTACTTTCCCCCATTCCATAGAAGAAAAACTGTAAAAACCAGGTGGTACCGGCTAACGCACAAAAAAGAAGGTTTCTCCCCTTTGGTGCTTTTGAACTAGTGTATTCACCAAAAGTTTTGTTCTTAAAATTAAGGAATAAACAACCAATTAAATTAGTCGTTAATCCGCCCCACAATACGATAATATAAGTGACATTGTTTTGGTATAAAAAATTTCCAGGTTCAGACGGATTAGCAGCTTTCCAGGCCTGGTTAGCGATATCTGCCATTGGCTTTCCCGCTTCCAGCCCAAAGTTAAAGCAGGCACTTAATACCCCTGAAATAATAGCCACAATGATACCGAGCCCGAATTTGTATTCTGTTTTCACCTCCATGCCATGAGGGTCGGTGGTGGCATTATTAACCAGCTGCTTTTCCTTAAGGGTTCCGGCTTTGCCGCTTACTATAATACCAATCACACAAACGGCCAGGCCGGCCAATACGATCTGCCCCCAGGTGCTGCCTGCTATCATGCTGAAACTATCTTTTCCGGCTTCCGGATACAGGTCGTAATAAATAGATGGTATCAGCGAGCCGAAAACCATACACAGACCAAGTATAATAGAACTACCCAACGAGACGCCGAGATAACGAACACCCAATCCGTAGGTAAAGCCGCCTATACCCCAAAGAACTCCGAAAAGATAGGTTAGTCCCAACACTTTTCCGCCTTGCGAACTGATGATTTCAGCAAAATTGGGAATGGTAAGATACGCTGCCAACGGTGGAACAATTAACCATGAAAAAAGGCCACCTACCAACCAAAATGTTTCCCAACTCCACCCTTTTACCTTTTTATAAGGAATATAGAAACTACCAGACGCAAAGCCACCAATAAAGTGGAAAATAACTCCGAGGATAACACCCATGATTAAATTGTTTTTTTCTAAGGAAGCAAATCTGCGATAAAGATAGAAGGATGATACATGAAGGCTGTCATGTACTGTCATGCGAATATAAGATTCGGGCGCCAAGGTGCAAGGATCAAGGTTCAAGGTTGAAGCACAAGGTTCAAGACAAGCAAAAAGGCCCAGGTGTCAGGATACAAGTATCAAGACACAAGGGCCAGAAATCTTCTGAAGAAATGTAGTAGCGATGAGGTTTTAAAAAATTAATCCGGGACCTCAACCAAAGTCCAGTTTTTGGTTCGGCGGTTCATGATGATGGCATAATCTTTACCATGCATCAGTTTAAAAGTACGGTAGCCATTAAAATAAGGTAACCGAAGCCAGCCATAATTATAAATCTCAAATTTGAAAACAAATGTTTCACCCACTTTAATTTCTGCTGCCTGGTATTTCTTTCCGTCGTCGCTTAAATAAACGGTTTCATTTTTATTACTCTGCATGGAAAGACCAATCCATGTAGGATCGGTTGTGGGGTTTGTAGTGGTATTGCCGGTTCCGCCGGTTCCACCATTGTCTCTTGTTATCCCCCTGTCTGCATTTCCCATGTCCCAGCCTTTTCTAATGGCATCGAGCCGGTCTCTTTTTGCGGGGTGGGTAGCGCTTTGCTTATCGCTCCCTATTTTTTCCATGGCTGCCACAGATTGGGCAAGGGTTGCCCCTAACCGGTTCATGACATAACCTGAAAATGCGTCGGCTTCTATTTCTTTTGGAACGGTACTCCCTTTTGCACTTACCACATGGTTATAATAATGATGGCCCATTTCGTGCGCCATGATGCTGATGGAAGCCCATTTGGTGGCTGCATAATTATCTACATTTTCCAGGAAGTTGTTATCATACACAATATACCGCTGATCGCGGATGATCGTTGCATAGGCGTTATTAATGCCGTTTTGTTCCTGCAGCCTGAAGTTTTCCTTCCATTTAATGGTATCCAGCATGGTATTAACGATGTCCCGGGCTTCGTAAATAGATGAAAAATTGGTTTTGAGAGACTTTGGAGGGATCTTAAAACCACAATTATTAACTGCCTGTGCATGACTGGTTGCTGTAGCACCAATAAAAAAGAGTGTAATCCCAAGCGATTTAAATTTCATTTTTCTAAATGTTGAAGTATTTAATCCTTTACTAAAAGCAAAAAAGGCGCCTTTTTTCAAAAAATGATTTCATTTCATCAATATCATCTTTATTTACGGCCATGAAAATGTTCAGTCGCAAATATCAAACGCTGTTTATTTTATTATTATGCTCTTTAGGTGTTGATGCGAAGGGAGACACCCTGGTGACCTGGTATGATTACAGATGGAAACCCACAACAAGAAATAATGCACAATTTGTTGGGGTCAAATGGAAGGAGGGCGATGTCTGGAAGGCCGAAGACTACTATTTGCCGGAAACAAAATTGCAAATGTCGGGCAGCTACACAGACACTTCAGGGAAAGTAAGACATGGGCTGTTCAGGTGGTTTACGAGGACTGGCGTGGAAACTGACAGCTGTTTTTATGTACATGGAAAAAAGCAAGGTATACAAGCCCAATGGTATAGTAACGGCGAACAGTTTTCCGTAGCACGGTACAATAATGATATCCGGATCGACACAGCAATTAATTGGGATAAAAATGGAAAGGTCTATTCCACTTACATCGGCGATTCGTTGGGTAACGGCGTGGAGAAGCTGTTTGCAGAGGATGGAAAAATAAGGTGCGCCGGAAGGTACCATCTCGGCAAAAGAACCGGGTTATGGAGCTATAAGGACCAGGCAGGAATACTTTCACAGGATATTACTTATGAAGCCGACAGTGCCGTCGCAATAGCCTGTTACGATGAATCCGGCAACCCGGAAAAAAAAGACGTATGCAAAGAGGAGATCCCTGCCGTTTTTAGAGGTGGCCTGGATGGATGGAGACGGTATCTTGAGCGAAATTTACAGTACCCCAGGCAATCGGAACTAGCAGGAACCGAGGGCGATGTTTCCGTACAATTTACGGTGGACCAGGAGGGCAAGCCCCTTGATATTTCCATCCTGTCGTCCCCTGACGAATACACGGGCCAGGAGGCCTTGCGTATTATGCGAAAAGCCCCCAACTGGATACCTGCTATGCAATATAACAGGAAAGTGATATACCGGTTCGTGCAAATGGTTAGTTTCAGGTTACACTAAGCTATTCTTTGCAACGGAAGATTTTTAGTATACACGGCAGCGTTGCAATCCTGCGTGATTCTATAAGTGCTATTGTGGAAATTTCCCGTACTTGCATCCGTCTTAACCAAACCCCAAAAACAAACCTGAACATTGCCTTTGAAGGAATCCTCACAATACCAACATCTTACCGACCAGGAATTGCTGCAACTGTTTCACAGGGAAAGAGACCAGCAGTTATTGGGCCATTTGCTGCAACGGTATACTTTATTGCTGCTCGGTGTATGTATGAAATATTTAAAAAATGAAGAGTTGGCTAAGGATGGCGTACAACAGGTTTTTTTAAAAGCATTGCAGGAAGTACCCCGTTACGAAATCACCTATTTTAAAAGCTGGATTTACATGGTGGCAAAAAACTATTGCCTTATGTACCTGCGGGATCATAACAAGCATATTCCCGACGAATTGAAGGAACAACACAGCAAAGTTTTACCTCAGGATGATGATAAAGAGGAGAAAAAAGAAAAGGAACATTTACTGGAACTGATAGAACAGGGATTGGAAACACTGAATACTGATCAAAAAACCTGTGTAACTTTATTTTACTTACAAAAGAAAAGCTACCAGGAAATTAGCAGCACCACCGGCCACACACTATTACAGGTGAAAAGCCATATTCAGAACGGCAAACGAAATATAAAAATTTGGGTGGAGCGGAATGGTGGTTGATTAGTTTATTGGTTGATTGGTTGATTAGTTCACCAGTTCACGGGTTCACAAGTTGTTTCGACGGCGGATGAAAATAATTTGTATAAAAAAGTAAATGGTATGACAACAACAATACTTCGAACTATCAGACCCCTTAAACCCCGGAACTTGTGAACTCGTGAACTTGTAAACTTGTAAACTTGTGAACTTGTGAACTTGTGAACTTGTAAACTTGTAAACCTTGAATCTTACTACCTGATACTTGAACTTTAAAAAAGAGATGGACAATAAACTGCTGAACATATTAACATCGAAAGAAGTGCCGATTGAAAATCAGCAGATCATTGATTATTTGAAAGGCGAACTCGATAACACCACCCAACAAAGGCTGGAGGAAACAGAATTGGAGGATGCCATGATGCAGGACGCTATGGAAGGCCTTCAAAGCGTACAGGACAAAGTAAGATTGGAAATAATGGCCCGGGAAATAAATCATACCCTTCAAAAAAAACTGGCCCTCCAGAAAAACAAGCACAAGGAGACCCGCAAGTGGAAAGATCAAAACTGGATACTGCTCTCAATCGGTACCGTTTTACTGATCGTCATTATTTGCTATTGGGTGATGAAAGTTCTGAAAGGGTAAAACGCGGGACGCTTAACGCTTAACGCCTGACGCAGGACGCCCGACGCTTAACACATAATAGTCATTGTCAATTGCTACTTGCTACTTGCCAGTCACTAATCAACTTACCAACCAATCAACTAATCAACCAAACACCAATACTCCCCCATCCAACATTATTTCCCCTCCCCGCTTTATTATTCAAAAGTTTCCTGCTTATTTTGCGGCATCAACAAAAAACTTAAAATAACTGTTTATGAAAAAATTATTTCTGTCTATGACTGCCGCCACGTTTATGATGGTAGCGTTAGTGGGTTGTAAAGGTGGTAGTTCAGGCGATCCAAAATCTGTGGCCATAGCATTTATGGATGAGATCAAAGCAAAAGATTTTGATGGCGCAGCGCAATATGCTACCAAAGATTCTAAATCTGCACTTGAGATGATGAAGAGTGCCATGAAGATGGCAGAAGCATTTGGTGGCAAAGGCGACGATATGGATTTTGACAAAGAGTGGAAAGGCAAAAAAGTAGAATACAGTGAAGCAAAAATAACCGGCGACAACGCAACCGTAAGCCTGATGGTAGATGGTAAAGAGCAAATGCCAATCAGCCTGAAAAAAGAAGATGGCAGCTGGAAAGTGGCGTTTGACAAAAACACCCTGATGAAAACAGGTGCAGACAAAATGAAAGAAAATGGCGAGGACATGCCTAAAATGGAAGACCTGAATGGTATGACAGACAGCATCAAAAAAGCAATGGAGCAGGTAGGCCCGGCTATGGATAGCCTGAAGAAAGCTATGGAGCAGAAATAAACCGCTCACAATCATTTAAAAAAAAAGCATCCCCATAAAACAGGGATGCTTTTTTGTGTGGATGTGTTATTCAGTACTATACTATCTGTCCGGAGATTTTTTGCCCGATAGTCACTGTTTTACCCCTTGAGCCGCTGACATTTCAGTTACAGCTTTCCGGCCCATGTTCTTCTCCTTTCGGTATATGATACATCCTTTGACCTTTTAAATACAGCTTTGTACCGTCCAGGCTGATAGGAATGAGGCCTGATTCCCCATTGGTGGCAGTTATTTTCAACATAGGGGCATCTGCTGAACCTGTTACTTCCCAGGTCCCTTGTTCATCTTTATTGTGTTGTGAGGTCGTTCCATCTATAGAAACACTTGAAGATTCATGGGCAAAAAACCGACCATTACTGCATAAGTCCATCCAGCTTTCACTTTGCATACCCTCGCCGCCGCTGCCAGAATTATAATTAGAAAACTTATACAGCCGGTGGTCGGCCAATTCATCAATGTACACCTGCAGGCCGCTATTGACGATACTCGCAGGTTCTATAACCGGCCGTTCATCAGGTTGTTTAGGCGAATGGTCATCATTGTTTTGGTTACAGCCCGTAAAAAATTGTGCCGCAAGTATGCTGGCAATCCATACTGTATTACCCGTTAAAAAGGAAACTAACTTTTTCATTTTTCAGATTTTTCTTAGTGTGGTGTTTGAACTTTTTTTATACTCGATATACATGTCGTAAAAGCTGTTGAAAAACAATTGAACAAAACCAATGATGGCGGCTATCCAGGTAAGCAGGCTGGCCCTTACCTCAAGGGCAGCACGCTCTGCCTTAAGTGAAAGTTTGTCGTTGGCCAGTTTTTTGACATTTGTTTCATAAGCGTAATTGAGCCCTGTCACAATTCTGCCAGCATCACTAAATGTTTTAAAAAAATCGTCCAGGTTGTCACGGTCTGCCGCTGTTTTAAAACCGTTCTCCAGCATGCCTATCGTTTCCTCTTCTACCCTTCCTTCATTTTGGCCAATAGCTTCATTTATACTTTTAATCCCTCTTATTAATGCATCGCCATATGGTAAAAAAACAGTGTTGAAACTATGGCCGTTTTCTTTATGCAACATGCCGAGTGTTTGATACAACATAGCATAGGAAAAATCCGACTTGGCCAATAAGTACAGAGACAAGGAAGCTTCCATCTTCTTATCAATTCCGGCAATTTTTCCCGAAATCTGCTCACTCTCTTTTTTATTCTGGTTTACAAAAAAAGTAGTGAGAATCACCAATGTGAAGGCGATCAAAAAAGAGATAAGCTTACTACGGTTTTTCGGGTTAGCAAACATGTGGATTTATTTTAGGTGAACAGTATTTTGAAATTTCAATGTACCAACCAACTGGTGTTTGCCACAATGGTGCCGGCACCATAGTGCATTATTTCATCACTGACAATTTCATCCCTGCCTTTACTTTTAATAATCCCGGGGCAATGGCTTTTATACTCTTACATTCCGCCGTTGTAATATCCACATCCACCTGGTGCTTAACCGTGACTTCGCTACCGGCATCCGGCACCCGGTGGCTGCTCCATGTTTCGGGGTTGCTCCAAAGGCCGTTGGCTATAGTAGTCACTTCGGCGGGTACAAGGGTAGCCGTAATAAATGCTCCAGCAATATTATTGTAGCTTCCGTTGTCAGCATGAATGATAATATCATAATTGCCGGTAGTGTCTGAATGTGGTGCCTTAAAATTGTATACTATTTGCTTGCTTTCGCCCGGTGCTATTGTGCCAGCATTAATGAAAGGTGTACTTGTAATATTAAAGCCACCTGTAGGCTGCGTAATTTGTGCAGTCACATTTATTTGAGCTACGTTTCCTATATTTTTTAATGTGTAGGTAACAGTTCCGTTGCTGTCGGGTTGATTTTTAAATTGTAACTGATAATTGGTTTGTACCAGGTAAGCCGGGGCTTGAATATTGTTGGCGTTAATTAAATCTACCAGTTCTTGTAATGCAGCTACGCTGCTATTGTTAAAATTAATTACCTGAGTTCTGATTGTGTCGAACCTCTGCTTGACGGTATCGTCGTAAGGGTTTAACTGATATGCCATTTGTAACATGTTGACTGAAATACGATTTCTTGTTTGCTGGTTCACCAAATTTTCGAAAGTATTGGTCAATTTATTTTCAAACTCTGAAATAAGTTTTATGGCATTGGCAGCTTTTGGCCAAATAGCATTTCCGGCGATATTTAATTCAATTCTGAAAGCCGAGTCGGCATTGGCAAACTCTTTAAACTTGGAATAATAAGTAGCTGAATCATACACCACACTTGTAATGGCATTCAGTTCTGTTACTTTTTGGTTGTACTTATTTTTCTTTGAAACCAGGCTATCTAAACTTGTGAAAGTAAATACCTGCTGCTCCTGTTCAGGCTGCTGTTGCTCAGGTTGCAACGGTAAAGACGAAAAGCCACTTGTGGGTGCTACATATCTGGAAATTTTACGTGCGATCGCTCTGCCATCATGTGCTACAAACGTAGATTTAAAAAGATCATACACTTTAAAACCATGGGCTATTATTTCCAGGCCTCTTATTACCCTGGCTACCTTTAAGCCAATGCCAACGCCAGGTATGATACCAGCACCACCACTAACTGCACCACCGATAATGCCAAATACTATCGGGGATAATTCTGCAACTGCATTGGAACAGCTAAGAATCGTTTCTACTGTTTCGGACGACTCTTTAAGACTTGCGATATTTGCATCTATAATGGAACAGGAATCTATTAATTGCTTGTTTAGCGACCGTTGCGGCACCGAAATTGTAAGGCTCTGAACCAGGTCATAATTTTGAGCATAAGTGTTACTACTGATTAACTGGGTGGAATACTGTGCAAGTTTGGGTATAAGGTCCTTATGTAATTCGCGGCAATAGTCAGTATAGTCTAGCCTCGTTAGATACATCAGAAAACCCTTTTTTAATGCTTCCATCACATTGTCCTTCAGTCCATCAACACCCCCGTCGATAACTGCAAAAACATCGATGGCTTTTCCTAAAAAAACTTTAAACTCTTTAAGGGTTTTTTGAAAGTCGGCAGTGACTGCCGGGTCATCGAACTTTACTTTTTCTAACTTTTCGGTTATCGCATTTTTCAGATCGTCAGTAAGTGCATCCAGCACCTTCTTTTTTATCTCCTCAATAAACGAAAACTTAGTTTCCGCCTTCGGGGCAAACAAATCATAAATATATTTTCCTGGGCTCACAATTTTTAGTGCCGTCTCAAATGCCTCAGCCATACCTTTTAAAGCTTCAATCGCGTCAACAAACGACTCTAATTGCTTCAATTTATAGTCGCTGGACTTAATACCCATATTGTAGATGACGGAGAGATCCAGATAATAATTGGCAATGTTGTCAATCCGCTTTTCAATATCTGTTATCTGCAAATTGTTGTTGATATATTCAAATGGAAGTTTGTAATTATCAAGTGTATAACCTTCTGCAGTTCTTAAAAAATCGTCAATAACAAAAATGTTATCAAATTTGTGGGTATACAATTCAAATTCAAATTTGTGCTTTTCTAACCTGAATTTTAAGGTATCAAGTTCAGTATTTAAGCTGTCGGGTATTAAAACCAGCCCCATTGCTGAGTTATATTTCAGGTTTTTGTACTGGTAATAATACTGGTAATTTTTACCGGTATACCGAACTTCCATTTTGTAGGTAATAAGCGGGTTAAGGTCTGTAAACTCAAAATTTCCTGTTGCTGTTGTCATTATACTCTGAACTACAACGCCGGTATGGCTCCCACTTGCCTGTATCAATTTTATTTCGACATTCTTTAGCGGAGTTTTATTTAATGTTGGCAACAGGGCGTCGTAACGGCCGGCGTTTACGTTTACTACAGTTCCGATAATACGCTTTTCAAATACCAGCCGGCAAATGCCTTCATCGGTGGTTAGCCAAATATTGAAATTTGTTGTATCAATAGCGATGTCGGTAACATTATTACTTGGCAGGTTATTAGCCGTAGTGTATAGTTTCCAACTTGCACACTCAGTAAAACTACCATAACCATTGTATACCATCAGGCCAGCTGTAGTTCCAATCCAAATTTCATCTATCACCTGGGTTATTGAATTGAAATTAACCGTTGCACCAGCCGGCAAAGGAGAATTGGCAGCATTAGCCAGAAACCATTCCGGCGTAGTATCGGTGGTATTGGAATCAAGCATTGCAATGCCATTCCCACTATTTAAGCCTACAAATGTCCGCCCAGAAGAATCCGTAAAAATAGCCCTGACTTCCAGACCCGGGCCGAAGGGGATAGGCGAATTGTTAGCATCTACAAAACCGGCATAGGTACCTGTGGCATCGTTCCATTTCAGGATGCGGTTGGCAGTAACCCCATTTGCAATATTATCGTAACCAAACCATATTTCGTTTTTGCGGGTACCTGCAGCGCTGAACCTGTTGTCTATCACGCTCATGTTAAGTGGCAAGGCGGTAAATGATGGTGGATTGGTTACCAGATCGTAAACGAACGTGCCGCCATCCAACGTGGAATCCAGCATTGTAATACCGTTTGGTTGCTGCGAAAAACCCAGGGCCGCATATAATTTTTTGCTCTTACCCAAAGCTATCGAATTGCAATTCCGCGAACTTAAACCGCCGTTAACCGGCCCTCCATTAACAGAACCGAAATGAACCACAGGATTATTAAAACCGAGAATATGATCTACACCACCCGTATAGTTATACGGCAATGTATGGCCAATGCTCGCGGCCCACAAACTCGTATCCCCAAGAATATTTGAAGATTGCAAATCCCGGTAAGTATTGCTATCGGTGCTTATCCCGCTTGTAGGTTTAAACTTTTCCCAGGTATTACCGTTTAAACAACTGTTATTTAATTGATTAAACCTGTACAAACCACCGCCGCTTGTTCCTGCCCATACTCGGCCAGCCTTGTCCACCGTTACCGTCCGAAAAACATTTGTTGTAAATCCAGAATTGATGGCATTGTATTTACACAGATTCAGAATCTCCGTATTGTTTGGCTGTACAGTAATTGTAACCACTGCCGTGAAATTGCAGCCCTGAAAATTATCTGCTACCGTGATAATGTAAATGCCGGCCCCTGCGGTGGCAGGTGTCAATGTACTCCAGTCCACAAGGGAGTAGCCATTTGGGATGGAATAAATTGTATTTAAATCTTTAGTCTTTCCAAAGCATAACTTAATTGTTGTGTCTCTTAAAAAATAAGGTTTATCAAAATGAAAAACCGAAAAGTATGCTGTATCCCTGCATCCAAACGCGTTTTGAGCAATAAGCTGATAGGTACCTGCAGCCTGAACCCCATCCGGGTTTGGAATATTCCATTCTCCGTATAAATCCGTCAAATTAAAGTTGCTGCTTAAATTTATAGGATTATCAATTGGACAAATTGTTTCAAACTGGTCCGGGCCTATATTAGGTTTTGTAGTGTCCCTTACCTCAATAAAAGCGGTGTCCTTACAACCATCGCTATTCGTGGCAATAAGCCTGTGGATGCCAGTGTTTGCCTTAGTTGCATCGGGTATATTCCATTGCGTGGTTAATCCTGCCAGAAAAAATTCTAAGGTCACATTGATAGTACTGCCAGTGCATTTAACCACTTTGCGGTCAGGCCCCAGGTTTAGCCGCGGCAGATTTTCTACCATTACAAAAATCGTATCGGTACACCTTCCCTGCTTACTCGTTAACAGCATGTACCTGCCGGTATCCACAGCCGAAGGTGTAGGTGTAGGAATGGTATCCCCTTGCGTGGATCTGATCGTTTTCCAGCTATTAGTATGCCCGGGCTTCACGTATAAGGCTGTTAAGTTATACTTGTCGGGGCGACATTTAAAAACACTGGTATCTCTTTTAATGGCACATTTTACCATCACATCTTTACTATCGCTGCAGCCATCGTGTGTAACTACGGTTACGGTATAAATACCCGTATCTACATTATTTAGACTGTTAATGGGAACCGTCCAGTTATGATGGTCATAACCGCTGATAAAACTGATCCCATTGTTTTGCGATGAGATGTCCATAGTTTCTTGCTGGATGGCCAGGTGTAAGTTTACATCCGGCCCGAGATTGGGCAGGGGAAAATCCCTTATCTCCACACTAACAACACATTCGTCCACACAACCATCACTGCGAACAGCCCGGAAATACGTTTTACTTGTTAATGGCCTTATAACATCAGGAGCCCCATTTTGCCCGGGAATGGTGTCGAAAGCGCCCCACTGTTGGAGCTCAAACTGCGTGCTGGGTGGCTGATTAAAAATGATAGCCGGATTTAAAATAAATGGGTTGCTGCAGGGCATCAAAAATTGATTGGGGCCCAGGAAATTTGTACACTGGCTTTTGGCAAATAATAATGCGTGTAACAACGTAAGTGACAGAAACAACTTTTTCATAATTCAAATTTTTGATCTGCTACAATGTGTGTAGCATTGGTTTGTGTGCGTGTTTTTTTCTAATTGGCTTTTATGAAACTTACCCTATCCATTTTACCTGTCGGATATTGTACAAGGATCATGTAGGCACCAGCTGCCAGCGTGGCTACATCTAAGCGTAGAACCTGGCTTCCTTCCAGTAAATCATGTTGTACTGCGCCAACTATCTTGCCCGCGGCATCCATAATTTTTATATCATGCTTTCCCTTGCCTGCCTGTAGCTGAACATTCAGTATATTACTGGTTGGGTTAGGGCTTACATGGATGCTGGCAAATAAACTGTTGGTAAATCCTATTATTTTACTGTATCGGTACCGGCCGTCTATATCTATCATTTTAAGCCGGTAAAACAGCTTGTTGCCGCTGCTGGCCCATGGGTTAAAATCAGTGATCGTGTAGCTATGGTTACCGTTACGGTTTTGTGCTACCACGGTATTGATATTGCTAAAAAGAAGTCCGTTGCTGCTGCGTTCCACCTCGTAACGTGCCAGGTTTATTTCACTGGTGCTCTTCCATTCGAGTTTAATATCGTTTCCTGATTTGTTACCGGTGAAAGACAATAACGTAAGTGGCAACACCGCATTAAAACTGAGTGTATCCCGGTTGTTTTCTGTATCAAATTCGGGTGGAACACTATAGAGTATCTCGGTAACCAAAACACCAGTGTGAGCGGCTACTTTCCACCGAAGGCATACTCTCATACTATCATTACTGGCAAGTGTAAACTGCACGCTGTCGATAATGGTGGTTAAATTGTCTGCACCGATATAGCTGAACCTGAGCCAGGCTGTGCCGGTTTCTCCACCATAGTTGCGGAGATAGTTGCAAATGGTCACTGTATCGCCAAAAGAGAATGGTGTAGGATTGATCGTTATGGCTTCATGTACACTATTGGCAAAATCGGGTGCCGCACCTACAATAATGCCCCGTGTTGCTTCATTGTTGTCTTCTCTTCTCTCGGCATTTGATTCACCAATATCTGCTTTTACTTTAATCACTTTAAGCCCTACCACATTGCTCGTATATGGTACCGTGGCCATAATAGTAGTATCGGCGCCGGGATAGATACTGTCGATGGCCATATCATCGCCAAGCGGCACGTCATTTACCCAAAACCGAACTTTCGCTGGCCGGCTAGGGGCGGTGCCAACATTCAGTATAGAAGAGGCAATGGTAATTTGCTGCCCGGGATTGGGATTTAAATTACTCGGTGCAATGTGCTGTGAAAGAATTTGGAGGTCTGGAGAAACCGGTTTGGTGTCGATATGTATCAAACCAATATTATCCGTTTCACTTATTTCGCAGATCTCCTTTGTATAATCCGCAAACGCGCTGATGATAAACCTGCCGACTGTATCAAACGTATAAAAGAAACCGGTTTCTACCTTTTTGCCAGCTTTTAATACGGGGATCACATCCGACCCAATGGTATTACCGAATAAAGTAAACCGCACTTTGATATTGCTGGCATCCCTTGTACCGTTGTTACGGACAGTAGTGGAAAAATAGGTCTGTACGCCTTTCGGTGCTTCGTATGCATAACACACATTTAGCGGATCGTCCAGGCTAAAAAATCCTGCACCAATTGTTTCATCCTCTTCACTCTGGCAACTGCGGCCTGCATTGATATTGATGCCAAAAATGGCAGTATCTGTATTGTTTGTCTCTAGTGCTTCCGCTATTACATTTTCATCATCTGCATAGGTTATAACCTTTATGGGGCAGGGGTTTGTGGGTATTTGATAAGGCGCACTTATTATTTCTATCTCCTCTCCCACCAGCATGGCAGGTATGGATATCAGCGTACCCACCAAAGCACCATTGGCCCTGAAACCCACTTTGAATGGAGCGGTTATGGCGGCGCCCTTGTTCTGAATTTTAGCCGAAAAATTAATGAGCGATCCCGCAACAACGGTAGAACTCGAGAACTTTGTTGTTTTTGCCGTCACATCAAATACCGGGAATGGTACGCAGAATACCGCGGTGAGTACATTATTATCTTCACGTAGTTCCGGCAACCTGTTGCCAACATCCGTAATCATGGTTAGGTTATGGCAGCCCGGCGGCCAGTTTTGATTGCTGTAGGCAAATGTTCTTTGATTGGTGCCAATGGTGTTGCCGATCGTATCTACCCTGAATGAATCGATCAGTACTTTTTCAACGTAGCCAGGTAATGAATCATATAAGTAAACGGTATGCAGTCCCCCGGGAATAGCGCCGCAGCCGATCAGGTTTCGTTCTGTGAATATCAATGAGCGTGGTCCTGTCTGAGCGAACCCAACCCAATCGAGATCGAATTTTGGTGACGGAACGTCCAGGCTGAAAACCTGTGAAAATTCACGGCGTTCTCCAGTGGCGGTATAGTAACTGTGGGTAAATGAGAAACTGTGAATACCTGCAGGCAAACCCGGGAATGCATTATTGAATGCAACGGTACTACACCTTGTAATCGAGTCACGGGTATGGGTATATGCCAGGGCGCCGTTTTGATACACTGTAATGGTATCATGGTAAGTGGTGGGTGCACAACGGATATTGCCAAATATATCAAAGCTGTAATTGGCGATGTTTACTGCGTAGTTAAACGGTTCATTGGGCAAAACGCAACCTACTCCGGATCCATATTGTATTTCGCCATCAGGGTTGCAGTTTACGCAGGGACGGGTAACGGTGCCACTTACAGCCGGGCTGGTTAACGTAAAGTCAGTTACTTCCACGGAATAATTGTACACGACACCACATGCGTAACCAAAGCAATCCTGCGGATTTATATCCTGTGTACAAGGATCGTCATAAACATAATAGTTGCCATTGTTATCGGTATGCGTGGTAATCGTTCTTGTTCCGGCTCCATCAAAGTTCAATACCCGGATGATCACCGTGGCACCTTCTACCGGTGGCGTACCTTCTAAATTTAATCCGCGGTATTTAGCTGTACCGCTAAAAATCACCTTGCCTTTGCTGCAACCATCGGGTGTGGCAGAATGGGTGACATCGATGGTACCCGGCACTGTAAACAAACCCACTATTACAGGCCTGCTCGCATAATTATTCAGCAGGTTATACTCTGGCTGCTTACGGATACTGTCGATCCATACCTTGATGGGGTAAAAGCCATCAGGTGAAAAATTAAGCGTATGTGTCAGCGTGGTTTGCGAATAAGGATCCACCAGCGCAATCGTATCGCTAAAAAGATAAATACTGTCTTTGTAATAAAAGCGAACATTTACTTCCTGCGCAGAGAAAGGAGAATTATTGTGGATAGTGGCATTTACAGTAAAATCCTGGTTTACGTTGGGATGGTTGTTGCTAAAGGTGATATCATCAGCAAAAATGTGGAGGTCCAAAGCCTGGTTGGTCACCAAGGGTCCTTCCTTGTAAGCATTGGGCAAAGCATCGTTACCATTTGCATCGGTGGCGAAGAACTGGTACCCATAATTATTGCTGATAGGCAGGCTGGTTACAAATGTGTACACAATACCTGCTGCCCAGTTTGTGCCAGCCGTTAGTTTCGTCATGGCGGTTAAACTTTCCCCCGCATCCGCAAAATCGCCATCGGCGTTTTTATCAATTCCAGCTTTTGGATAACCAGCAAGCGGCGCCAGACCACCGGGATGTTTGTAGATGACCTTGTAGGTATACACGCCCGGGCCACCGACTTTTGGTGATACACCACTTGTGTCGCTGTAAGGTGCATCTGCAACATAAATTAATTGGGGTAACGGGCCTGGTATATAGCCTTTACCGGTAACAATAGGTTTAATAATGGCCAGGTTGGCGGTGGAAGTACGTACAGTAATAGTCCCATCATAAGTGGTGATGGCAATGGGGTTAAACCGGATGGTGAGTGTTACTGTACCGCCAATGGGCAGATCTGTGACACCGTTTACAGTGCCTACATAGCGGGTATTGGAAGAACTTACTGAACTGATCTTTATAGATACATTACCTGTATTCCTCAAAATAAAATCCTTATTGACAAACGTATTGATGGGCACTTTGTTGTAATTATAACTGGCTGGTTCAACGCTCCATGCCGGGGCCGCTACAACGCCCCTGCCTTTTAAAGTGATACTGAAATTTCCGACACTTGTGGCCATCGTAAACACATTGTTATAAAACAGGGTGGCCGTGGGTTTAAACTTAATGGCCATTGTAACAGATGCTCCCGGCACCAATGTTTGCGGTGCTGTAAACGTAGTTGTAAATGGCGCCAGCAAATTGGCGATGCTGCTGATCGTTTCTGTAAATGTGCCATTGTTCACAATCGTAATATTAGCCGATGCTGAAGAATCCTGTACGATGCTGCCAAAATCTACGATCGATGGCGTGATATTTAATGCACTAAAATTTACGGTAACCAACACATTGTCCGCAGTAGTACATCCTGCTGCATTTTTTACGGTGACCGTATAGGTCGTTGTATTTAACGGTGATACATCTACGCTGGCAGTATTACCGGCACCGTTATTCCATAAATAAGTGCCACCACCTGTGCCAGTAAGAGTTACACTGCTGCCACGCAATATGCTGGTGTCATTGCCGGCGTTGGCGGTTGGGTTGACATTTACAGTTACTGTTACGCTGTGGTTGCTGGTGGTACAGCCGTTCACATCGGTTACCGCTACCTGGTAGGTGGTCGTAGCGGCCGGGCTCACAGTATAATTTGCGGTAGTTGGCCCGGCGGTCCAGTTGTAAACGCTGCCACCAAAAGCCCGTAGTGTTGCGGTGCCACCGGTACAAATAGCTGTATCGTTGCTGACACCGGTAGCCGGCGGTGCAAACCTTACCACGCTGGTACTGATGGTATCATTGCTTAACCTGCCATCTGATGCCAAATTGGCGTATGCTTTAATCAGGTAGGTCGCATTGGTGCTGGTAAAATTGGCTGCGGAACCGAAGGTATAGTCATGCGATTGGCCGGGAGCAATGATCGCGGTTATGGGTTCGGTAACAGGTGTGCCATCATTGATAGTGTATGACACATTAAAACCTGTTGCTGATGCCGTACCGAGGTTTTTTAACCGGATTACAATATTCGAAGATGCGCCCAATGAACAGCCTCCCGCAGGGGATACAAGTGAAACCATTTGTATATCATTTGCCAACGGAGGCGTTACCATAAACTGGGTGGATACGTCTGTCGCGGCGTTGTAGTTGATATTACCTGGCTGATTGGCCAATACAGTCACCGTGCCGCCGGCGCCAAGCAAGGTGATCGTGTTACCATTAATACTGGCAACACCTGTTGCGGGAACGGTTAACAACGTAAGAGAAACCGGTAGCCCTGCAGTTGAAGAAGCGGTAACTATAAAGGGAACGCTATTAAAACTCTTATCAGGAACCGGGCTGATGCTCAGCGTTTGATTGGCCTTACCAATCGTTAATATATCGGTTGCCGTGCCCTGGTAATTCGGTGATGTTATAGTAGCTAAGGCATTGTAGCTACCGGCATTTACAGGCAATGCACTATTGCCATTATATGTGATGGAATTATTTAATCCTAGTGGGTTGGTGGTAGCTGAAGCGGCCTTTCCTGTACCATCATACACATACCCAAGATTGCTTAAAGTGATGGTTGCAGCCGCCTTGCTTACATTAACCGTTAAGCTGCCAATCGCCGGGTTGAACTGCGTATTTCCAGGCTGCCTGGCTTCCAGCAAAATAGTTCCAACGCCAGTGATAGTAACAGTATTGCCTGCCAATGTAGCCGGCCCACTGATGAGATGATAGCTAACTGCCAAGCCGGAGGTCGCAACTGCGTTAATAGCAAATGGCGCGTCTCCATAAACCTTTGGTGTTACAGGATCAAATGCAATTGTTTGATCTGCTTTTGAATAGGATATGATAACGGGCGCTGATTGGTTGCCGGTTCCGCATGCATTTACACAGGCGACCGTGTAGGATCCGCTGTCGGTGTTGGGTACGGTATAAGATTGTGTAGTGGCTCCGCCAATTGGAGTTCCATCTTTAAACCATATATACGAAAGGATGCCCTGGGTTACAGAAGCGGTAAGCAACCGGTTGTTAATGGCGATAACTGGTGTTACATCCGGTACAATATCTACAAACACGGTATCACTGAAGGCTTCCTGGCTGGCGGTATTAAATGCTCTTCTTCTGTAATAAGTATCAGCACTGGTGGCTGGTGGCTGATAGCCTGCGCTGGTGGCAGCAGGTACATCTGTAAAGCTGATATTGTTGGCACTTTGTTGCCATTGATAACTGATGGTTGTGGAAGCACCGCCAAAGGCAGCAGCGACACTGGTAAGTGCAGCTGGTGTAAAGCCCTGGCAACCGGTTTGATTGCCTGCAATAACACCCGACTGCAGCGGAGATATAGCAAAACTAAAATTGGCGTAGGCTGGCCCGGTGGCTTCAATACAACGAATTTCAATAGTAGCATTCGCATCCAAATGGCCAAGGGTTATATTGTTAAAAGCCGCCGGGCCACTGTTTTGGTACACCTGTACACCGTTTACAAGGATCCTGGAAACATCATCCACACCTGTGCTATGGAGTATATAATCTCCTGCCGGGAAGCCCTGCCGTTTATACACCCATGTAAATAAATCAGCATTTACGCCGCAGCCCTGGTAACCTGTAGCGGCAGAAGGTGTGCTCCCGGTTGGCCACTCATTGGTGGAGTTGAGATTCAGGGTATTGATGGGATAAAAACCCCTGTACGATACACCAGCGCCCAGTTCCAGGTCACTGCCGTTATAGGCATACACGTTCCAGCTATTTACCGGAAAAACGGAAGGGATTCCGGCCACGACGGTCACCGCGATGGCGACTTCATTGCTGAAACCTATATAGGCGCCAATGGTCACTTTTCTCCTATACCAGGTGCTGACAGAAAGCGAAGGTGGCTGATAAGTATTAGTACCCGCTCCCCCAATATCCTGCCAGGTAGACCCAATTGTACTATCCTGCCATTGGTACACTACAGGGTTACCACTATTGCCAATGGCCGATGATACATTATTAAGCAATGCCGGCAAACTGCTACTGCATATTGTTTGGCTAGCTCCAATAACGCCCGGCGCATTGATAGCTGCGGGTCCATAAATCGCCTGTACGCACAGCATCTTACCGGTTCCCTGGCAAGGGTCGCCGAACACACCATTACTTGCGCCAATGCTTGCCGTATTCTGATTTAAAAATGCATTCTCCACAAGGGCCTGGCTGTTTGCCGCATGGCAGGGACCGATGGCATAATTGCCACAGCCGCCTGTTGGAGTACCATAACTGGCAAAAGCTATGCTGGTAAACACATTACCGGCGGGCGCTGAAAGGGTAAGCGTTCCGTTTTCTCCAACACAGTTGCATAACGCATTTTGTGTACCCAACATGTACTCAGTGTTCTGGCCCGTGGCTGTAAGTGTATTGCTGGTAGTGTTGATTGCTGCGGAAGTAGTTGTCCATGCTGTGCCAGAATTATCGTTTCTCTTAAACAACCCAAGCAAGGACTCATTGGCAGCTGTTACAAATGGGTTACCGGTGTAATTATAAGTGGCTGTATAAGCAGGCGCAGTAAGGTTGGCATTAAATACACCAAAATACCTGTCATTGGTTCCGGTGCCGGCTATGCCGCTTTCGGTATTGGGTTTTTCGTTGACTACATACACATGTGTACCTGCTTCGCCGGTAAATGTGCCGGCGGTGTAAGCCACCGCCAGGTTATCCTGCCCATTGATAGAAAGACTGGCAGCAGGCAAACCTGTAGTGACATAATTATGGCTGCTGTTATCGCCAATAGCGGCCGAACTGATAAGCCGTGTGGGGCTGTTTACAAGTGTAGCATTGTTAGCACTGAGGCTGCCGTCAAATACAGTGCTGCCAGAGCTTTCATCAAAATTGTAATAGGCAGCCAGGTTTCCAAATAACGCATCTGCAGGTGTTATTTTACGGCACATTCTATCACGTACCTGGGCTTGGGTGAGGGACGTGTTCCAAATACGTACTTCATCGATTTCTCCTTTAAATTTACCCGTATTATCAGCCCTTCTTCCTATGCTTACCGGAGCGTTATTTTGTACTGATCCGGTTGCAAAATCAACTCCTGTAGATTGTAAAATTCCATCTACATAAATATTCAGGCTCGTACCATTTTTTTGAAAGGCATAATGATGAAACTTATCATCGTTAAAACTTCTTACGGTTGTTGTACCCACACCGCCAGAATTATTTGCCCTGCTGAAGTTTACACGGCCTGCTGCTATTCCTTGTGTACCATTGTATACAGCTATTGTAAAAGGAGCATTATTATTGGGCTGGCCTGTTACATACTTTTCTAAAACAATGTTTGAATTGAGGCCCAGATCGGGCTGTACAGCCGATGGAATTTTCATCCACATATCGATGGTGAAATTATCCGCCACATCGAAATTGATATTGGCTGCGTGCGGTATTGTTCCATAATCATCTACTCCATCAAAACTGACAGCATTGCCACTGCCGGGTTTTAAAACTTGTTGTGTGGTAGAAGCACCCAGCATATACTCAGTATTCTGGCCCGTGGCAGTTAAAGTGTTATCGGCCGTATTTAATGTAGCAGAAGTATTGGCCCAGCCAGTTGCTGCATTATCATTTCTTTTAAACAAACTGACCAAAGGTTCATTTGCAACAGTTACAAATGGATTACCGGCATAATTGTAAGTGGCTGTATAAGTGGGTGCAGCAAGGTTAGTATTGAACACACCAAAATACCTGTTGTTGGTGCCTGCACCTGTTATACCGCTTTCGGTATTTGGTTTTTCGTTTACCACATATACATGCGTACCTGCAGTGCCGGTAAATGTTCCTGCCGTATAAGCCACCTCCAGGTTATCCTGACCATTGGAAGATATATTGGCAGCCGGTAACCCTGTAGTTACATAATTATGGCTGCTGTTATCGCCAATGGCAGCGCCACTTGTAAGCCTTGCAGGACCATTTACAAGTGTACCATTGTTGGCATTTATGCTACCATCAAAAGCGGTGTTGCCGGTAGTTTCATCAAAATTGTAGTACCCGGCAAGGTTGCTAAATAAAGGGTCAGATGGCTTAATTTTTTTACACATCCGATCACGTATCTGCGCTTGCGTGAGCGGGGTGTTCCAAATGCGGACTTCATCCATTGTTCCATTCCAGTTTCTGCCGCCACCACCCCATTTTCCTAATCTTAGAAAATTTCCACTATAATTGATAGCGCCACCACTGTAAGGCGTGCTTTGAATCAATATCCCATTGATGTACGCTTCAAGAGCTGTGGGGCTTTTTACAAGTGTTAGATGCTGCCACACATTTGGCGTCAAAGTAAAACCCACACTGGTATTCATAGTGCCAAAACCATAGGTGTTCACATTATTTCCATCCTGCTGGCATACCCAATTGGTAGATGAACCGGAGTGGTTATTGTCAATGATATCGGCATAGGTTACCTGTGTGGCACCAGGTTTTACCCACATGTCCACTGTAAAATTTTGTTGGGTAAATGACGTCCCTAAATCAACGGAGTTATCACTGCCGTTAAACACTATTGAATTACCACTCCCGGGCTTCTGTTGAGCTACGGCTGGCGAGAAAACCGGTGTAGTGGCTGTACCGAATGAGATACCATTCAGCGAAGCACCAGTACCAGTGGCTTTGTTATCGACAATGAGCCCCGCTCCCTGGCCATTGCGATTCATATCCCAATATCCTGCCAGGCCTGCCTCGTTGCCGGTAAGCTGCGTATTCATGCCGGCTTGTATTTCTGTAGCGGTCCGGGCTGTATTCCAGATGTGTACTTCATCAATGCTGCCATCAAAATTGAACCCATCAATACGTTTACCTATTAAGAAAGGTGATGAAACATGCGTAATGGTCTGTGAAGTAGGGGTAGTACTCATTAATACTCCATCGCGGAAGATTTTAATTGTTGAGCCATCATAAACCCCGGCGATATGCATCCATTTACCCAGGTCATTGCTGGTAATTGCAAAACTTGCACAGTCCTGAGATGTGGCATTCGCCACACAAAAGGAATAACTACTTCCGGCATCCGACCTTAATTGAAAACCGGTTCTATCCACATTTGCGCCAGTACCTGCTTTATGAATAATTTGACTTACCAGGCCAAATGAAGCAGGTTTCACCCATGCTTCCGCGGTAAGTATTGATGGATTTAATGCGGCGTTATCAGGTATGGAGATATAGTCACTATTGCCATTGAGCAGCACACTATTACCAAACTGGCTGGCATAATTAGCCGCAAGCGTATCGGAATTATAATCTGCAAGTACCTGCGCGGCGGTAAGTGCTTTATTATAGATTTTTACTTCGTCAATACAGCCATTGAAAAACCGCCCGTTCAAATAACCCGAACCAATGCGTAGCAAATTGGCTGCGGTAATGCTTGTAAATGTTGCATTATCGGTATCTATCAGAATGCCGTTTGCATACAGTTTGCTTTCGCCGGACTTTGCTGTAATTGTAATCTGTACCCATTGGTTTAATGTTGGCATGGGGTGCGTTAACAGAATTGAACCTGACACTGTATTTGCGTATACTGCATTATCACATGCACCAGAAGTAAGCGTTTGCATATGAAATAATTTACCACTCTGATCGCTGGAAATAATGGCTTGTAAATCGGGCGATGCAGCGGTTACTTTATACCAGGCCGAAACAGTTAGCTCCGCAAAAGGTCCAAAATTGTGATTGAGTTCAACTACGTCGTTTACCCCATCAAAACTATAGGCACTGTTTGTCACGCCAAAGCGGTCGGCTGCAAGTGTTGCTCCATTTACAGTTCCGTTTAAATTGCCAAATGCATCATTGGCATTTCCGGTAAAAGGATAATAGGCAACCAGGCCATTGTAGTTCTGTTTTGCCTGGGCGCTGGTTAACGCGGTATTGTAAATTTTCACCTCATCAATGATCCCACTAAAAAAATTGGCATAAGGATTCCAAACGCCAATGGTAACCGGGTCAGTGTTGATGTGGGCATTGAATGGAAAATAATCGCGTAATGTTTCCACACCATCCTGGTACACAAAAATGGAGTCCTTATTATTATCAAACACATAGACAACATGATGCCATTGGTTATTAATGCTGTCTGTAGTAGACCAGTCAATATTTTGCGCAAGGGTTCCACCTCCAATTCTCCCTGCCAGCCTGCGGGAATCGTTTATCATCAGTTGATAAGGCGAAAAATACCCGGTACCATTATTATTTTTCGAAACCAGGCTCCAATATGCTTTTCCGGCTGCTGCCCCAGGCCCATTGTATTTATACCAAACGCTGATGGAATAGGAAGACCCGTTAAGAAGTGCATTGTGTGGAATGCTGATGACATCATTTATACCATCAAAACTATACGCACTGTTCGCCACGCCAAACCTGTCTGTGGTTAGTGCAGCGCCATTTACTGTTCCATTCAGGGCATTGCCACTGGCATCGTTGGCATTACCGGTAAATGGATACCAGGCTACAGGAACTTGTGCATGTACCAGGAATGAAAGCAGGAGGCTAACGGTACTAAGAAGAACCTTTTTCATGTTCGTTGTTTAAGGGTTTGTGGGCGCAAGGGTGCTGAAATACTAGTGTAAAAATGCGGCAGATACAATAGGTGTACAATAGCTAATTGTAGCTATACCTGCACTATAGCAGATTACATTAGTTTTACGGATAATTAAAATTACTTGTCCCGGCAAGCCCTACCAATAGGGATATATCCCTACTTAAATTTGTATATGGCAGTTACTTACACTTTATTAAGCCCGGTAAAAGAGGAGGAACTGCGGCTGAGCTTTGGTTATTTGCAAACAGTAAATTCCATTTCCAGCCCCACCGATCTATTTGCCCCAACCATTGCCCATTTTGAAAAGCTGGCTATTGGAACTTATTTCTGGTTTATTGCCGACCCTTCCAAATGGGTGGTACATGCAGCAGGTGGCATGGTGGATACCATGACACCCATTCAAAAAAGCCAGCTTGTCAGTAACCCGCCCGATATACTTTTTAGAAACAGCCATCCCGATGATATACCGCAGGTGTTTGCATTTACCAACTACTGGATTAATTATTTTATGAACCTGCCCAATGAAAGAAAGGCTCATGTAAGGGCAACCATCTATCTGCGGATGCTGAATGCAAAAAATAAATACCACTGGGTGATGATTCAATATGCCGATACGCTTGTGGACAGCGGTGGAAAAATTTTATACGGTCTGACACTTGTAACCGACATCAGCCATATAAAAAGAGATGGCACGGTTATGATGAGTATATTAGACACTTTCGATGAAAACTGCCAGCATTTTTTTTGTATGGATGGCAAAAGCCTGAATAGCCCCGAACAAGTATTACCCAAATTATCTGTTAGGGAAATAGAAGTACTCCGGTATCTGGCTATTGGCCATAGCAGCAAGCAAATAGCAGCTGGTTTAAATATTGCTGTTAAAACAATCGACAATCACCGGCAAAATATGCTTCGCAAAACTGCCGCTAAATCCACCGGTGAGCTGGTGGCGTATGGTATTACAATGGGGTATATCTGATAATGAGGCATAAAGAAAAAGTTTACAACAGTATATTAAAGTTCAAGACTGTCCGGGCGGAGCCCTCCGCTTGCAACATTAACCTGGCATCTATGCGTTGGTACGGAGCTCAGCCCCTGATGAACGGAATTCACGACCTGACAACCTTCCATTGTTTTTAAGTGGATGACAATATGAGCAGGTACTCTTAAAACGTTTACAAAAGATCAGGAGAAATTCATGGTATTATCATTTACCGTAACCAAAATCTGTGACCCGGTCTTACTGATCGAGATACAGGATTCCGTTATTGCCTGGTTCACGGCTATTTTCTGGAGGGCTTGTTTTATAAACCGTATGATAGATAAGGCCATGCCGATATCCTGAATAGCATCCATGGCATTTGCATCAAAACGGTAACGGCAGGGTATTTCCTTGGCACCAAAAATATCGAGACAGGCGGCGGCAATACGGGTTTGCAAGGCATGACCTATATCTATATCCTTAAGGTGCAGCGCCCATACCAGGTCAGACACTTCGTCCATTATTTGCAGGCTGCCGTCGTGTATTTGTTGTAGGTAATCTTTGGCCTTGTCGGGCCGCTCATCCATTACCTTAGCTGCTACAGAAGCATATACATGTAAACTGCTCAAAGCCGCACCTACATTGCTGTTAAGGGTGTTGGCAATACCTGTCCTGGTTTGCGATGTTTGCAAGGAGAGTTGTAGCAACCGGCTTTTTTCATCAGCAATTTTCTTGAACCGGTACCCCAAAGCACCGGAGAAAATAATGATATCGATGAAACTGCCGATCATATAAGGCTCCACGCCCGACAGACCCAGGAAGCTTCGCTCAAACACAAAAGAAAAAACTGATAACATGGCAAAAAAGGCATACACGTAAGAACCGATAATTATAGTTTTTTGAAAAACAGTGGTTCGTACCCGCCATGCCAGCCACAAGGCAAATCCCGCAATGGCAATGGTGCTTAGCCTTGAAATGGCATAAAGCGGCCTGGTGGTTATGCCGGGACCAAGGATCAAAGCCTTTGATACATGCACAATAATGGTAATGCCGGAAAAGATGAGGAGCCCGATCCAGCACCATTTTATCACCAGTGGTTTTCGGGTAACTTCCAGCGTGACTGCTGCGAATGTGGCATAGCTACTGTACATGATAACCTGAAGTATTTCTTCGGCAACATAGTAGCTGTTATTGGTAGTGGGCAAAAAAGGATCATAGTTATGGCTTAGCAATTTAAAAGCCAGGTAAGCCGAAGCAGCAAGGAGATAGAGATTATAAAACAGAAGGAACCTGTCTTCCTGTTGAATAAAAAGCACCAGGTGATAAATGGCTGCTATAAGCGAAGCTCCCAACACAAAAACTTCTATGAAAAGCAACTGGGTCAATTTGGAAACGTAGTGGTTATTGGGTGATTGATAGCTTACAAGTAGCAGGTAAGTTGATCCCGCCGCATCCCACCCCTGATTTTGCCTTCGGCAAAATCTGTCCCTCCCGATGCATCGGGACGGGGAATAATGCCGAATCGCCGCTGCTACAATTTTAGGTTTGCAGTGGGATGGTTTGTCAAATCAATATCCAGACAACTAAGGATCGCACATTCTCACAATAATTAGGGTATTAATACCATTTACTACTTAATCTTACTACTTGCTACTGATTACTTGCTACTGACTAATCCCTATTGGCTAATCACTACAGACTAATCGATAGTGATTGCCAACTGCCAACTTGCCAACTGCCAACTGACTAACTGCCAACTACCTCATACCAGGTTATTCTTAAATGCAACAGCAACAGCTTCTGTAACGGAATGCACTTGAAGCTTCTGGTATATTTTTTTTATATGAGCGTTTACGGTGAAATAACTCAACCCCATTTTGTCGGCTACCATTTTGTAGCTGTTTCCCTCCGATAGCAAATTGAGCACTTCCAGTTCCTTATTGGTGAGATTGTAGCTAACATTTGCCGGCGTTTGTTTAAAATGTTTCATCACACGCAGGGCCACGCTGGGGGTCATATAGGCACCGCCGTCATGAACTTCTTTAATACTCTGAATGATCTTATCGGCCCCTGCATTTTTAAGGATATAGCCTTCGGCTCCCGCCTGCAGTGCTGCAAATATTTTTTCCTCATCCTCAAACACAGTTTGCATAATAATGCGGATGCCGGGATATGTCTTTTTGATGATGGCCACACCTTCGATACCGTTCACATTGGGCATTTCTATATCCATCAGTACAAGGTCGGGAGCATAATGTTCCATTTCGAATGCCACATTGCTGCAGTCTTCAAAGCTGGCAATAACATCTATTTCGTCACTTAGCAGCATCAGGGCTTCGAGGCTTTTGCGGCGTTGGGCGTTGTCGTCGTATATCACCAGTTTTATCATCGCGTAAAAGTGGAATTTATTTTTCGGCTTTGTTATCGCTAATTCTAGTTAGTTCGTGCTGTTACAGCGGTCTATCGGTATCACAATGCCAATACTGGTGCCCTGCCCCAGCCCGGATTGTACCAATAACTGACCACCGATCGTAACTATCCGTTGCTGCATATTCCGCAGTCCATTACCGCCGTTTGTTTTGTCTTTATCAAAACCAATGCCATCATCGTTGATGCGCAGGAGCAACTGTATATCGGTAAGCAGTGCCTGCACTTCGCAGTGGCTGGCCTGGCTGTATTTCGCAATATTGTTCAGGCATTCCTTGCTTACCATCATCAGGTTTCGCAGTACATGGATGTTGGTAACTGTTGTATTAAACCAATCGGGTATTTCCACCATGCAGGTAATGTCTTTGGGAGCGAGAAATTCGTAACAATGGTTTTTCAGACGGTCTTCAAAACTGGCATTTAGTGGTTTGGCGCTGTTGAGCGCCCATACGATGTCGCCCATATTTGCTATTATTTCACCCGCATTGCTTCTCACCTGGGCCAGCAGTTCCTTTGCCCTCGGCGGATCTTTATCAACTACCTTTTCTATTACTTCTACATACAATTGGATACTGCTAAGCGAAGCGCCAATATCATCATGAAGATTGCTGCTAATTTTTTGTTGCAAATGGCCAAGATTGTTGCGTAGCAGGTTTGTTTGTTGCAATTCTGCTATTAATAACTGCTGCGTATTGATGACCTGTTGTTGCATCATTTTGTTTTTAACCACCAGGCCGGTGTTTAGCAGCAATAGTTCTATCAGTATCCCAATCTCCAACCCGGTATAAACAACAAGTCCCCCGTCCCCCATCTGGGGCAAAAACAGCGCTATAATGGGCCCGGCAACGCCCCCGACCGTGATGCATAAACTGCCCAGGACCAGGTAATTGTTCAATAGGTTTTTTTGACGCAGCAGACGAAAAATCACAACACCGCCGAGTAAGGCCAAAAGCAGCACGGCAGCCAGGTAAATGATGGAGGCCAGCAATCCGGGCAGTTTAAGAGGTATCAGTAATATGGTGAGTGCCACAAAGCCTGCGAACACCCATTCCAGCTTAACAGCGTATCCGTAAACTTTTGGCTGTAATTCTTTTAATTGAAGAAAAAATTGCCCAAAGCGGATATACATCCAAAGGGCAAAAATAATGAGTGGCCGGTCGATCATTTCGTCCCATGCCCCAGTGATATGAAAGGGTAAAAACCCCAGCGTTTTATCCAGCCTGAAAATGAGGAAGAACGAGCAGGACAGGATGTATGCAACATAATAAAGGTACTCCCTGCGCCGGTGGATATACCACTGTACCATCATAAAAAAAGACTGGTACAACATGGTGCCTACTAACAACAGGTGCAGCCAGATAATTTGTCGCATTTTCTAAAAATAAGGGTTTTACCCGGAAGGCATTAGTGTCAATATGGACACAGGGTTTATCACCATTGGTATTTCTAATAACCTTTCGATCAGGGCTTTTTCAACAGCAGCCTCTTTATTTCCGCAAGTTCATTTTCCAGCCTGGTAATTTTTTGTTGCTGTTCTTTAAATGCCTCAATCATATAAGGTGTAAGACCGCTATAATTGACTGCCTTCATTCCGTCCCCATCAGTGGTTACCAGTTCCGGCATTTGTAGTTCTATTTCCTGAGCCAGTACGCCTGTTTGTAATTTTGTGCCACGGGCAGATCCCAGCCAGTTATAATGGTAGCCGGTAAGACCCAATAATTTCTGCAGGCTGTTTTGTAGTGGCGTGATATCTTTCTTTAACCGCGCATCGCTGCTTTGGCTCAGACTGCCCTGTATCGTCAGATCGCCGGTAGTATCCAGCACCATAGCCGCACCGCCGCCAAATTGCGCATCATAATCCCACCGAAAATTGGAAGCCTGGTTCAGGCCGGTAATCCACTTTTTGTTAGGGCTTAGAAAAGCTTGGTTTTTAAACGAAACGGCTGCTTCGCCAACATCTGGTCCGGTGGATATACTTTCTACCATGATGCCTTCGATATGGCCTCCATCCTGTGTGTTGTTATTAACCACGTGAAGGCCATATTCGGGGGTTGATGTGCTAATGCCGGTTTTACCGTTTTTCAGGATCGTTAAGGCATTACTTCTGCTATTAGGAGATGGACCATTACCGATGATGAAAACCGGATCGGTAACAATCCAGCTGCCCTTATTACTGGACGCAATGGAATCGTTATTCCGACCGATTACAACAGAACTAAAACTATTCGCTACTGAGTTTACGCCCATACTGGTTGAGTTGGCGCCATTTGCACTCGTATTACTACCTGTCGCAAATGTCAGGGGGCCGGATGCCACCGAAAATTCGCCAAAGGAAGCGGAAATATAGCCGGTAGCTATGGTACTGGCTCCCATGGCCGCCGATGCGTAACCCGATGCGGTATTATCATCGCCCATGGCGACAGTTGCCGTTCCAATAGCTCTTGTTTTGTATCCGGATGTAAATGAACCTGAACCTGATGCGACGGTGCCATCTCCAAATGCTGATGACCTGGTGCCTGAAGCTGTAGTCTCATTTCCGGCTGCAAAAGAATAGGTACCCACAGACGCTTTATCCCAGTTGGTGCCTGCAGCTCTTCCCGCCCTGAATGCAGCTTTATCGGGATACCACATCATTCTGATACCTGTACCTGATTCGGGCGGATCTCCCGGAACAGCTGGCAGGTTCAGCAGCCCGCTGAACAAAACGCTGCTATCCTTTATATGTAACATAGCTGCAGGACTGCTGGTGTTGATGCCGGTTTTTCCATTTTTTAGAACCGTAATTGCATTACTTCTCATATTGGCGGCGTTGCCATTGCCTATAATAAAAACAGGATCAGCGGATAGCCAGGTAGTCTTATCACTGGTGACAATGGAATCATTATACCTGCCAATAACAAGAGAACTGTAGCTCCTTGCAACTGTTCCAACACCCATGGTTGAAGACATATGCCCGGAAGCGGTCGTACCGTTACCCATGGAAGTTGAGGCGTACCCCGAGGCTACAGTTTCGGACCCCATTGCCGTCGAAATATAACCTGATGCTGTAGAAAAATAGCCCATAGCAGTAGCGTCAAAATCCCCGGATGCTGTAGTACCCTCGCCCATAGCAGTGGAGGCAAACCCGGTAGCCTTCGTGTCTATCCCCGTTGCAACTGAAGAATGACCGGAAGCAGTCGTTCCATTGCCCAGGGCAATAGATACAACGCCTGAAGCCGTAACACCATTCCCCGCTGCGAAGGAATAACTACCCACCTTATCCTTGTCCCAACTATTTGATTGCGCTTTGCCGGTCCTGAAGGCAGCTTTGTCGGCATACCACATCATCCGGATACCGGTACCTGATGCCGGAGGGTTTCCCGGACTCGCAGGCGCATTAGTGAGCCCGCTACTAAATAATACACTACTGTCTTTCACATGCAACATAGCTGACGGGCTATTGGTATTGATACCTACCCTGCCCTGACCCATCACAGTTACAGCAATTGCGAAAGTTGTCGCTAAAAGAATATGATGTTTTTTCATCCTGTAAATACGGGTTGTTTATTTTCTGTTTGCTTTTAAATCTTCTATTTCTTTTTTCAATTCTTTAATCGCTTCTATCAGCACCGGCACCAGATTTTGATAGGCGACAGACTTCATTCCTTCAGCATCGGTAGTTACCAGTTGTGGCAGAATGGCTTCCACATTCTGAGCCAATAGTCCGATCTGTTCTTTCTTATCCTTCTGCAATTCAGGCTTCCAGTTATATTGATAACCATTCAGCAGTTGTATTTTTTCCAATGCATTTTGTATAGGCCGGATATGTTCTTTCAAACGTTCATCGCTGCTCTGCGTAAGGTTACCCTGAATGGTAAGGTCGCCAGTGGTATCCAGTACCATGGCTGCTCCACCAACAAAAGCCGCATCATAATCCCACCTGAAATTGGAAGCTTGGTTAAGACCCGTAATCCATTTTTTATTAGGACTTAAAAACGACTGATTTTTAAACGAAACTGCGGCTTCGCCAACATTGGTACTCGTAGTAATACTTTCTATCATAATACCTTCAATATGGCCGCCATCTTGTGCGTTGTCGTTTACAACATGCAGGCCGTATTCAGGAGTGGCAGTATTAATGCCCGTTCTGGCATTTTTTAAAACGGTGAAAGCGTTGTGCCTGTCATTCAGGGCTGTGCCATTTCCAATGATAAACACGGGGTCAGTATCTACCCATAATGTTTTATTGCTTGAAGTAATAGAATCATTATACCTGCCAATAGCCAAAGAGCCAAAACTGCTTGCTGTGGTTCTAAACCCCATGGTAGTAGACATACTACCAGAAGCAGTGGTAAAGTTACCCATACTGGTTGCGACAAAACCAGAAGCCTTTGAACCATAACCCAATGCTGTGGATATTTCGCCAGATGCCACAGTTGTGAAGCCCATAGCCGTTGCATCAGCATCCCCCGATGCAACGGTACCTTCGCCCAATGCAGTGGATGCATACCCTGTGGCTTTGGTACCAACGCCAGTTGCAAATGAACCATTACCAGATGCAATATTGCCAAGGCCAAATGCTGTAGATCCTATGCCAGAAGCTGTAACATCGGATCCGGCTCCAAAGGAATAGAGACCAACATTATCCTTGTCCCATTTACTGAAAACGACCTTGCCCGCTCTGAAAGCCGCTTTATCCACATACCACATCATCCGTATGCCTGTGCCTGAAGCAGGAGGGTTTCCGGCATTGGGTGGCACATCAAGGCCTCCACCGCTAAATAATACACTGCTGTCTTTTACATGCAACATTGCCTGTGGCAAGTTGGTATTAATGCCAACCCTGCCTTGCGATACCACTGCATTGGAAGCTCCAAATGCTACGAATAAAATGAAACAAATTTTTTTCATGCCTGCAAATACGGCAAATGTTCATTTTTTGTTCGCTTTTAATTGTTCTATTTCTTTTTTTATTCCTGGTTCAATTTCCAACTGCACCAGGTTTTAGCGGGCTACTAGTTAGTGCTTATCATTTGTAACTATTTCGTAAAGACCTCTATCGGCCCCTGGATAAACCGAAATGTTCAGCATCTTTTCACACCATCAACTTCTTTCTCCAGCTCATGGAAATTTTGTCGCCGTTATTCAATACCAATGTGCCATAATTCGTACCGCTGATTTCCTGCATATACATTTTATTCACCAGGTGACTGCGGTGCACCCGGGCAAACATGGCGGATGGCAGTACTTCCTCAAACCAGTGCAGTACTTTGGCTACAGTAAGCGGCTGGCCCTTATCAAAAAAAATGATACTGTAATTGTTCAGTGCTTCTACCCGGATAATTTGTTCGGGTTTTACCAGGCGTATGCCACGGTTGTGGGGAATGTGAAGGAGGTTCATGGGGTGGGGCGTTTTTTATTTGGGATGAGAGAATAGGGAATGTGAAAAATGTGGAAATGTGAGAAATGTGGAAAGGAGCCTATGCATGCTTTCGTCACTAATTGGTTATGGTCACATTTACGCCGATCGCCACGGTAACCGAAGCCCCCGGTGCTGCGGAAAGACTCTTTATGGAGGTGTTGGTATTGATGATTGGATACCTTGGCATGGCTGCAGGAATAGTTACCGCAGTTGTGATACCCGGCACGCCATCGCTCCAGTTGCCGGCATCTTCCCAGGCGGTATTTAAGTTGCCTGTCCAGGTGGTGGTAAGTGGCGCACTTACTGCAGGGGAACCGATTGCGTAGTCGCCAAAACTGGTCATCGCCAGTCTTTGAAGGATGGGGCTGGTATTGGTGCCACCTGTAGGACCATGGGTACCATGGAGCGTCCATGGCGAAGCAGCGTCTGTTCTTTTTACCAGCACCAATTTTGTAAAATCGGTGACACCTGTAATGCTGGTTGCGGTGAGCTGGGTAGTGTAGCCACTTACTACGAGGCCGTTGCCAGGGGTTACCCTCCAGTAACCAACATTGACCGTACTGTTTACCGGCAGGCTACCCTCCACGAGGGGCAGGCCGTTGTTTCCGCCGGGTGTAGTTATATATTCGGCTGTCAAGGTTCCCCCGGTGGTAATCGTGGGAGAAATGGAGAGGTTGCGGCGGGTAGTTGCAATGCCTACCGGGAACTGTTTGGATCCTCCCCCAGTGTTGGTCCAACGCCTGAATTTTCCGTTATAAAAAATAGATGTCGTACTTATCAGGGAAAACGTTCCGGGCAGGGTTGCACTTGATCCCATTGTAAGGGTGTCGCCGTTCAAATCGATATTTCCCAAATTGATCGTGAAAGTGCCTGTTACCTGGAGATTGCCGCCAGTGAGTGTAATGGGCAATAAATTCTCCATGGTCATATTTACGATAGATCGCGTTGGGTTTATTTCCGGGCCGGTGGGTCGTGCCGTGGTGGTACGCCCATAATTGATTGTTTGTCCGGCGCTGCCAATATTAAAAACCGGCGGCACGTCGAGGCTGCCGGCAGCTGTGCTGGCCCCGCCATTGATGTTCCCCATCTGTACAAGAAAGGAGCTGCTGCCGCCAGTTCCAAATGTTAGTTTGTTGGCATTGGTTACACCCCCGGCCATCATGAAAAACGCATTGGTCACTACCAGGTTATTGACTTTTGAGGGCGACATGACCAGGCCACCAGCATTACTTATTTCTAAATTGACAACAGTATCTGTGCCTGTGCCGCCATAGGTTACGGGGTTACCGGTATTAATACGTATCCTGCTGCCGGTTAAAGTGCCGGTTACAGAGCCGTTATTGGTAACAGGGCCATTGAAAATTTGCCATATGTTGCCATTAAGGTTAATACTGCATGATGGATTAATTAAGACAGCACCTTGTGAATTCAAACCTGCAAGAGCCAAAATCGACTTTGGGTTTGTGGTATTGTCAATAACAGTGGCCGGCATGCTTCCGTATATCCGATAGGTAAAATCGCCACTGTTGCCTGTAGTGAGTGCTGAACCTACCTGTAGGGTACCCCCGGAGGTTACAAATGTGGTAGGAAAAATATACATATCCCTCCGGGAGGCAGGCGTTACATTAGAATTAATTTGCTGTAATACCATCAACCCTCCCGACATCTTAAAGACCGAACCGGTAGAACTGAACTCAAAACTTGATTGGCTGGAATTATTACCGATTGTGCAAACATTTACCGTACCCCCGCTTTGCTCGTATGTAACAGCAGCAGCCGTGCTGCATTTGCCGGCAATGTTTAGCGTACCTCCCTCCATGATAAGCTTTGAACTGACCCCGCTAAGAAACAACGTGTTATTGATAGCTGAGCCAACATTAAAAGTACCCTGGCTTATTTTTAATGTCCCTAATAATGTCATATCCCCGGCCTGGCCTGTAATGGTAAAATTGGGATTGTTGATCCACAACTGGAATGTGGCAGGCAACGAAAACGGTGCCGATGATGTAAGAGTGCCATTAAAAGCATTGCTGCCAGATATTTTTAAAGTACCTGCGCTTCCGGATAAGAGCCCTGAAGTTGCACCGGAAGAAATACCACCAACAGAGAAGTTTGTAAGGTTTAATTCAGTTATCTGAACTATAGAAGATTTAAACGGGCCTATTTTATAAATATCTGTCACCGCACCAGTGCCGGTAAATGTAGAGTTATCAATGCCGCCAAACCGGAGGCTGGCACCATTGGTGGCCCGTGCCAGGTCGAGGGTTCCATTATTAATCAAATCATGATTTACAATTAATACATGACTGGTTACTACACCCGTAGCTGTGGTATTAAGAACTGCACCCGGTTTTATTTCCATATTGTTTAGTATGGTAAGCGTTCTTCCTGTTGTTTCTTCAAACTGCAGGTTACCGGATATGCCTTCGCCGATGGTAACATTGTACACACTGTCCGCCACATCAATCGTTACCAGGTCGCCATCTTTAATAGTTACATTATCTGCGTTGCCGGGTACCGAGCCCGTACTCCATGTAGCAGCATTACTCCAGTTACCCCCGCCGGTTCCATTGCTCGTTATATTGCCACCGCTTAAGGTAGCCTGCGTGCCGGTAATGGGCGTACTTAATGCGCCGCTTTCAAACGACGTGGCATACACCCGCCACATATATGTTGTACCAGGAACAAGGTATCTGTCTGTGTAAAAAATCGTGGTGCCAGATGAGGAAAAAGCTTGACTGAAATTATACTTGTAGGTCAATCCCCCATCGTCTGAACGGTATACAACATACCTGGAAAAGTTGCTGGTGGCCATGGTCCAGTTTAGCTCCATGGATGTGCCCGTAACATTATTGAATACCAGGTTTGTCGGGCCTTCCGGAACACTGCTGGTAAAACTGTATTTTAAACCCGCAGGTATTCCAGTCGTGTTAGTTTCCTGCGGGGTAGTAGAATAGGCAACCGTACTGCTACCAACATTAACCGTTACATAGTCGGCAGAAGTGAGGTTAAAACCAACAGAATAACCACTATTCAAGCCATTTGGAACCATTCCGGAACCATATACAAATTCAATATTACCTGAAGTCTCGTTAAGCCATAGTTGGAAAGTAGCCGCACCAGTACTACCCGCGGTGCCCCTGGGCACCTGCATATTAAGCCATTCCACTACCAGCTTCCGGTTAGGTGCTGTTCCTGTTATTTTACAGTGTACTTTACCATTACTGCCCACCCGTATCTGGTCCCAATAGGGTGTAATACAGGGAGGCTGCCGTGTGGACGATAAAAGGTTAGAATACTCTCCTGCCTCGCCGGGTGTTAATACCAGACCACCCAGGCGAATAAACCCCTTTTCACTTGCATCATATTGCGTGTAACGCTGGCCGGCATACCAGAAATCGAAGCCAAAACTTTGCAGCGCGCCTGTGCCACCTCCATCGGCGCCGGGGCCTATCAGTTGGGTGGTGCCTGTGGCCATATTTTCAAGTGCCTGTCCATTACTGGCAGAAAAAGCATAGGAACTGGCATTGATAAAACCAGCATTGCCTGCTGTAGCTGATAAACAAAAAAACAGGACGCATAAATAGTGTTTCATGAGTTGAGGGTTGTGTTGTAGTTAGGATGTAAAATTGGCTACGCAATTAGCCTCGTACAATAGCTAATTATAGTTATGTATAAAATGGAGGGGAAGGAACTACATCGCTTTATTCAATAATTTCAGGGTTTTAGAGCAACGATGTAGAAATAATTTCACTATAAAAGGAAGGGCGGCCAGCAAAAAGCAAGGACCTTTATCTGCAATAAGATAAAATGATAGGTGCAGGGCAGCTACAATAATCTTTGCTTGCGGGCAAATGCCAAAGCTTCACCCATAGAATGCACCTGCAGCTTCTCATAAATCTTTTTCACATGGTTGTTTACTGTAAAATAGCTGATGCCCATTGCATCGGCCACCATTTTATAACTCAGGCCCTGGGCCAATAGTTTCATGGTTTCGTTTTCCTTTGGGGTAAGGGTATTGGCCGATTCCGTTGCAGGCTTATTAAAGTACCGCATCACTTTTAATGCAATGGACGGGCTCATACCGGCTCCACCAGCCATCACATCGTCTATGCTTTGGGTGATCTGGTGTACCGATGCATTTTTGAGAATGTATCCTTCGGCGCCTGCCTGCAGTGCAGCAAACACCTTATCGTCATCATCAAAAGCGGTTTGAATAATTATTTTGATATGTGGAAACTGTTGCTTCACCAACCTTACACCGGTGATGCCATCTGTTCCTGGCATTTCTATGTCCATCAGAATAAGATCGGGTTGTAGTGCCGTTGTTTCCTTTACCACATTATTGCAGTTTTCAAAACCAGCTATATATTCAAGTTCGGAGGTAAAAGACAGAAGTGTCTCAAGGCTATCGCGGCGGAGTCGGTTGTCATCATATACTACAATCCTAATCATCGGGTAAAAATAGAAGGTCTTCAGCTTACGGTGTATAGCTAAATATAGCTATGCAGGAAACCTGCATTCCACCAATGTTCCGGTGCCCGGCGACGAGGTGACATTCAGGGAGCCCTGCATTACACGGCTCCGCTGCTGCATGTTATGTATACCATTGCCTTGCCTGGCAATAGCGGTATCAAAGCCCTGTCCATCATCCCGTACACTTAACACAATGGTGGAGCCTGTTTTTTGCAAACTAATGGTGGCGGTGTCAGCACCACTGTACTTGGCAATATTGTTCATCGCTTCCTTGGCTATGAGTAATACATTTTTGCGCACTACCGGGTTTGTTATTTCTCCGTTGAGCGTTTCATTTATATTGAAATTTGTAACAATATTTTTCGCAGCCAGCAGCTCCTGGCTGTAATTTTTTAGCCGGGCTGTAAATGAATACTTGTCTTCACCGGCAGGTTTCAGGCTCCAGATAATATCGTTCATCCTTCCCATCAGGTCCTTACCCTGCTCCGAAATTTTACCCATCAGTTTGTGGGATTCCTGGGGTTTATCCTTAAAAATATTACCCGCCAGTTCACCATAGATATGCATGCTGCTAAGCGTAGCGCCTACATCATCGTGCAAATCGGCTATGATGCGTTCCCGTTCTAATTGTATGGCCAGGTTCTTTTCCAATACGATCCTTTGGTGGCGTAGTTTGCTTTTTACATACCACCTGATCAGCAACCATACCAATGCGGCCATTATCAACATTGCAACTATCTTAAAAGCTGTAGTTTGCCACCAGTAGGCAGCAATGGAAAAAACAAATGTTTTGCTATTGGCGATCCATCTGCCTTCGGTGTCTGAAGCTCTGTACTCCAGCACATAATTCCCATGTTTCAGTTTAATATACCGGGCAGTACCGGGGTTTGCCGTTTCCCTCCACTCATCATCATAGCCTTTAAGACGGTATTGCAATTTGCATTTGGCCGGGTTTACATAATCTATTGCCAATATTTCAAACTCAACTGCATTGCTGCCCGGGGGCAACCGGAGCGTATATTTCTCATCAAATAAAAAGGGATTGATACTGCTATCAGCTTTGATAGCTGCGATCTGCACAATAGGTGGTGTGGGTTGCTTTTGCAGCATAGCTTCGTTGATAGTAGTAAGCCCGTTTACACCTCCAAAAATAACACGGCCATCATCCGCCTTTACAACAGCATGTGTATTAAACTCATTGCCTTGAAGGCCATCGGCTACCGTAAAATGCTTAAAACTGCTGGTGGCCCCATTATAATAGCTTAACCCCTTGTTAGTACTCATCCAAAGATTCCCTTTATCATCGGGCATGAGGGCATATACTACGTTATTGGCAAGCCCACTGGTGGTGGTAAAGTGTTTACTGATACTAAGAGTACGGGTGTTAAAAAGGTACAAACCATTACTGGTGCCGATCCACAGAAGGCTATCGCTTATTTCTGCACAATGCTTTACGGTCAACTTTTTTTCTATTTCAAATGCCGGCTTATACCCTGTAACCGCGGGTTGGTAGACTACTAAGCCACCATGGCTGATACCTTTGTAAATTTGGCCATGGCGGTCTTCGTAGCCAAATACAGTAGCTTCCTGAAATGAGACACCTGGTATTTGTTCAAAAGCATCGGACCTGGTATTAAATCTATAAAGGCCATTGTAACAAGCCGCCAGCAAGTCCCCGTCCGACATTCGGGATAACTGGTACACTGCGTTGCCAGGATCCTCAGGCGAATAACCGAAAGCGCTGATTCTTTTTATAGCGCCGTTTAACAGGTTATACTTAAATAAATAGGGGGAAGAAAATATGTCAGAAGCAATATAAAGCCATTGCTCATGCACCAGCAAATCCGGGCAAACTAAATCTCCGGGAATTCCGGGGAGCTGTTTTACAAATTGCAAATTTTTATCCAATACCACGATGCCCTTGTCAATGGTTCCGCAGTAAAAATTCCCCTGTGCGTCTTTTACGATATCTCTTATAAAACTGGAACTGCCTGCGGCTTTGCTTTGCTCACCGGTGAATGAAGAAAGAAATTTGGTATCGTTCAGGTTGCAATAATCCACCCCTTTGTATTTTGAGGCGATCCAAAGATTGCCGAGCTTGTCGCAATAGGCGCCCGCACAATTGCCCATAATACCCGAAGTGTTGCCGGGTTCGTTTTGGTAATGAGCTGTAATATTCATGTTACGGCCGTCCAATGCATATACGCCCTGCTGTGTAGTACCGATCCAAATGTTTTTATGGATGTCAATACTCACCCCGGGAAAATCAAGGTGGGGCATCTGCCTGTGCTCAAAAGACCGGGTGTTAAAATTAAACCTGGTTATTTGATTTGTGGCAGCGATCACCAGGTGGTCCTCATCCTGTAGCACCATCGAAAAAACGTTGTTGTCGAAACCATTGTTGCTGGTAACAAATTCCCACCGGGACGAACGGGAATCATCTTCAATGTAGCGATACAAATGAACGGTTGACTGTTTCTGCAAGCCTATATAAAGGTTTTTATTGAACACCGTCTTTTCTTTTTTCAGAAACAAGCCACAAATACTATAACCGATGGGCAGACCTGCGGGTATGTCGGTTATCGTGTTAGCCGATGGATTGAAAAAAAAAAGCACACGATCAATATGACCAACGACTATTCGATTGTTGTCGTCTGTAACTAACGGCGAAAAGCCATCACTTTTACTTAACCAACGGTTGCCCAACATTTTCCTGATTGAAAAAAAAGTAAAAGCATTTTTACGGTAGCTATATTGAATAAGTCCATCGGCATAGCCAAACCATATATTACCACTCTTGTCTTCCAATATGCCGATAGTTGAGGACACCTCCACCAAACCCGGAGCGATTTCGTTATTGGCCAGGCACCGGGTTCCGTCAAAACGGTTAATGCCATCCAGGCCGGTCATCCAAACAAAGCCGCGGCTATCGGTAAAAATATTTCTGATCACTCCCTGCGTGAGGCCATCATTTGGGGTGAGGTGCTTAAACTGGAGATTGGTTTGCTGGGCATGCAACAAATGGCACACCGGAGTAAGCAATATACCTAAGACAACCATTTTAAGGATGGCTATGAAATGCATAGGGTGGGTTTTGGTAAAATCCTGAAAATCATCATTTAATTGCCTTGGCACCAAGATAATAAAGTATGGGGAAGACAATCCTATAGAAATTTTTACAATGCTCTTTACCCCTCTAAAAGCGAAGAGATAATAAGCTGCTGTTTTTGTTATTTGCCCCTTTACAAGAATCATTAACTTGCCGCCATGCCCTTAAAACGATACATTTCCATACTACTGATCATGCTGCTGGCGGCTTGCGACAACAGCGACAATTACCCACCTGTTGAAAGTCCGCTCGATGCTGGCCGGCAATTTATTGAAGCCGTTTTTAAGGGTAATTTTAAGCGGGCCGGTATGCTGATGCTGGACGATGCCAAAAACAAGCAATTACTAAAGGAAAAGATGGAAGATCCGTTTCACAAACGCAGCAGCCAGGATCGCAATGAGTTAAAGCAATCATCCATTACCATCCTTACCAACGAAGAAGTGATAAAAGACAGCATCACCATCATCAACTTCATCAACTCGTACGACCACAAACCAGCTGTTTTAAAAGTGATCCGGCAAAACCAAAGCTGGGTAATAGACCTAAAATATACTTTTTCCGGCAACCTATAAAAATGATCAACACAACACATCTTTTGCTGGTGGCACTCGGCGGTATGTTGGGTTCGGCGCTGCGCTATGTGGTATCAGTGCTGATAAATAGCAGAACGGCAACGGTGACTGTCATCCCATGGGGCACTTTTGGGGTCAATATTATCGGCTCCCTGATCATTGGCCTGGTGTTTGGCTACAGTATGCGAAATCCTGGTTTTGAGCAGAACTGGCGGGTATTTTTGGCGACAGGCGTTTGTGGCGGCTTCACCACATTTTCCGCATTGAGCAACGAAAGCTACCTGTTACTGAAAGAACAGCAATATGCACCGCTGTTGCTTTATATTGCAGCAAGTTTGGTGCTGGGCATTGGAGCGACAGCATTGGGATACTGGGTTGCGAAGTAGGGTTTAAGGCTTAGGCTTTAGGGATTTAAAAAAATAATCAATAATCAATATTCAACAAACAATGTTCAATGGGTGCAGGTTTAAATTTGAAAATTGAGCGTTGATTAACTTGTCCCGTCCTATACGGGATTGAATATTAAAAAATTTAAAACATCATTCAAAATGGATTCAATATCAACTACGGTGGCTCACCCATGGCATGGCGTTCATTATGGGGATCATGCCCCACGCATCGTAAATGCGATTATAGAAATACCACAGGGCAGCAGGGCCAAATATGAAATAGATAAGCCCAGCGGCCTTTTGGTGCTGGATCGTGTTATCTATTCATCGTTCTACTACCCTATTAATTATGGTTTTATTCCGCGTACTTATGGGGATGATAAAGATCCGCTGGATATCCTTGTTTTGTGCAGCATCAATGTGCAGCCACTCTGTATCATCGAAGCGAAAATTATCGGTGTCATGCAGATGATCGATGCCGGCGATGCCGACGACAAGATCATCGCTGTGGCCAACCACGATATGAGTGTAAACCATATCAACAACATCGAAGAACTACCGCCACACTTTTTTGCAGAAGTGCGCCAGTTTTTTGAGGACTACAAAAAACTCGAAAACAAAACCGTGAACGTGCAGGAATTTGGTGATAAAAGCACAGCGCTGAAAATCGTTGAAAATGGTATTAACCTGTATAAAAAAACTTTTATTGCCCCCAATGTTTCTTTCCCAAAAAAAACGATTGAAGTAAAAAGCAAACCGGCAAGGAAGCAGTTGAAATAAAGAATCTGAATTTCATCGGTTAGTAAAAAAGGTTTGCATAAAAACAAACAACCGATAGTAATGAAGCCGCGAACGATGTTCCCCGCCGGCGGGGCGTCAGGCTAAAAGCAGGGGTGGGATGCGGCGGCGTAAATCTGTAAACAATGACATTGGTTAAAGGCATCATCTTTTTTTCAAAGGCAAAAAGCCACAGCACATTTATAATTGCTGTGGCTTTTTGCCTTTGCGCCGAATTAGCAATAACGACCATCGCTACCGCTCAACCAATAGATAAATCCACCATCTATAGCCCCAAAACCCTGCAACAGGAACGCATTAAACAACAAGCCGGTCTTTGGAAATACGGCATCCTTCCGGTATTGAAACTAACACCCGACAGCACCAACGAACACCTGTTCCAGGGAGCCCTCGGTGCCATCAGCCAGTTTATGCTGAAAAACGATACCACAAGGCAGATACTGGATAGCCTTTTTGCCAACTACAATGCCATCAATACAGAGACGAAACGTTCAATGATGGAAGTCGTTTACGGCTTGTACAAGGGTGCGTATCTGAAGGAAACCAAGGCTCATTGGCCCAATGAACCAAGTGATAAAGTTGCCACTATGATGGTGGTACACTTATACCGGGCTAATAAAAATTTAGTCGATTCAGCCGCGTTCAACAGAAGAATCATTGTCGATACAACGGCTCAAAACCGGCTTTGGAAAAATACAGACCTGGTGCAGACTGCCATTTTAACCTATTTCCCGGAATTTAGAAAAGGGGCAAAGCCAAAACTTACAGATTTCTTTGAACATCAAAAAGAACTCGGCACCAAAATCATCTATTCTTTTCAAAGAGAAAACCGCGACTTCCCTGGCCTCGCCATTGTTCAAAACGCCGATGGCAGTTTTATAAAAGATGCTAAAGGCAAACTAAAAACCTTTGTGCAACTGGCCCGGTCGGCATCTAATTTGCCCTATTTTATTACCGACGGGAGTACACCACAAGGCATATTCCGAATCGACAGCACTGATATTTCAAAAAACCAATTTATCGGGCCAACGCCGAATATTCAACTACGGATGCCAAATGAAATTCCCGGGGATTCTTTTTTTATTCACCTGAACCAGCCGATTATCGGCAATAGCATTTACCTGGAAGAATACGACAAACTGCTGCCGTCACGCTGGCAAACGGATGACATGCGCCAAAGCTTTTATGCCGGTAAAGTCGGTCGCAGTGAGATCATTGCCCATGGATCCACCATCGATCCTTCATTTTATAAAGGCAAACCATTTTACCCCAACACGCCCACGATGGGTTGCCTTTGTGCCAAAGAAACCTGGGATCCAAAAACAGGGAAGCTGCTCCAAAGTGATCAACTGGACCTGGTAAATGCATTTCTCTCAACGCCCGGTGCCGATGGTTATTTCTTCGTGATCAATATCGACGATCAGCAAAAGGCGGTAACACAGCAGGAATTGCAGCTCCTGGTAGATGGCTTTGAAAAAAAGAAGAGAGGGGTCGCCAAAAAATAGTTCCGGGGTTTAGAGCCTTGTAGACAGGTAAAACAAGCTCATATTGATACAGATGAGCACATTGTAAGCGACCCACCATTTGAAAGAAAAACCCGCTTTTTTCAGCATTGTGTAAAATAAAATACTCATAATTACCACGCAGCTGATAACACTGGCCACTGATACCCAAACATTGGGTTGATCCACCAAAAAATTATAAATACCCGCCGGTACCAAAGTCGCCGAACCAATAGCACAGACCCAACCGGCAATCGTAAAATATCGCAAGCGCCTTTCTGTTGATAGCTTTTTAAAAGCGGTTCCCAATAATATGCTCCACGTAAAACATGGTATCAGCATCGTTTTCAGCGTAAGTACAGTAAAGTTTTCTTTCAGAAAAATCTTTAGCGAATAAGAAAAAACAGCTGTGAGTAAGATAGAAGCCAGGAACAGTAACACGACTTTTTTCATAATGATTCAAACATAACCATTAGAGACATTGACAAAGCTCCGCCAATAAAAAAAGGAAGCGAGCTGATTGATACAACTACTTCCCTTTTCCCAAAATATTTAAGGCGGTAATAATGACCTATTAACCATTGACCCAATGACCAACCAAAGGTTATTATACCGCAAAACTGGTTCCGCAACCGCAGGTTTTGCTGGCATTTGGGTTATTAAAAGTAAAACCGCGGCTGTTTAAGCCTCCTTCAAATTCCACTTCCATGCCATAGAGATACATTTCGTGGCTTGGGTCGATAATGCAGGGTATGCCGTCTATTTCAAACTCCATATCCTTTGGGGTTTGCTCATCAAACTGCAACACATAGGTCATGCCACTGCAGCCGCCACCTTTTACACCTACCCTTAATTGTTTTCCCCTGGCTGATGCGTCTTCGTTCATTAAACGTTTCAGTTCCTTTACTGCACCTTCGGTAAAAACTACCGGTTGTTGAATCATTGCTTCCATAATAGTTCCTTTAAAGTGCGAAGATAAGCTTGTCAATGGTCTGTTATGAATTGTATGAAAGATGATCAGAAAATTTTCACATCTCATAAATGAAAATCGCACTTATACTGCACTCATTGTAAAAATGTGAAATCGTTTAAAAGGCTAACCTGGTTTGTTACGCCATATCACAGCACTGCTGAAAATGGCGTAGTGGCACTGCGGCATTATTCCCCGTCCCGATGCATCGGGAGGGACAGGTTTTGCCGCAGGCTAAACCAGGGGTGGAATGCAGAGGGGAAAGGCTGTATGATTGCACCTATCCAATGGTCTGTGGAGTTTATATCGGACACCAACAACTAATCACTAACCCCAAATCCCTATCACCCCTACCTTCGTTCCACAAACATAAAACCATGGATTACGGAAAATTAGAGTTGGTCAATTGGATATTGACAATCGCCTTCGCCTTGTTGGTGGCCATATTTGCCTGGTACCTGCTTAAAAATAAAAATAAGGCAGAAAAACAGGAAGCAAAAGGTGAAAACACAGGCACAAGGGAGACCCGCCAACTACAACTGGGTGCCTACGAACGCCTGGCTTTACTGGCAGAGCGCACCAAACTGGAAGCGCTGATTACCAGTCTTAACCAAAGCGGTTATTCGGCAAAAGATATGCAGCAGGCCATTATCAATACCATCCGGCAGGAATATGCCCACAATATCACCCAGCAGATCTACGTAAGCTCAGGCATTTGGACTGCCATTGAAAAAATGAAAGACCAGAACATGTATATCGTTAGCCAACTGGCAGCCACGTTGCCGCAAACTGCAATTGCGATGGATCTCAACAAAGCTATTCTACAGTTTACCATGGCTAACCCAGACGCTACCATGAACAAACTGGTGCTGGAAGCTATTCAGTTTGAGGCAAAGAAGCTTCTTTAAAGTTGGCAGTTTTTCAGTTGGCAATTGGCAGTCAATATGGACCTTGTCGCTCAAATTTTACTAAATCTAATGAACGGCCGAGTTGGCAGTTTTTCAGTTGGCAGGTGGCAATCACTAATGATCCTGGACGCTCAAATTTTACTAAATCTTTTGCTTTAGCTATATGAAAGAAAATGAACGCTACACTGACTCGGGAATAGAGATAAAACAATGTTATACCACCGGCGATCTTGCCGGAACCCCTGCTTTGGAGCAACCCGGGGAAGCGCCGTACACACGTGGTATTCAGCCGGATATGTACCGCGGCCGTCTCTGGACCATGAGACAGTACGCCGGTTTCAGCACAGCTGAAGAAAGCAATAAGCGATACCATTATTTATTGTCGCAGGGTGTAAGCGGCCTTAGCGTGGCTTTTGACCTGCCTACACAAATAGGCTACGACAGCGACCACGATCTGAGCGATGGCGAAGTAGGCAAAACCGGTGTAGCCATCGACAACCTTGAAGACATGCAGGACCTGTTTCATGGCATCCGGCTGCAGGACGTGAGCACATCCATGACCATCAATGCCACCGGCTTTATCCTGCTGGCATTTTATGTGGCGCTGGCCAAACAGCAGGGTGCTGACCTTACTAAAATAACCGGAACCATCCAGAATGATATATTAAAGGAATATGCAGCACGCGGCACGTATATCTACCCACCCAAACAAAGCATGCGCATCATCACCGACATTTTTGAATGGTGCAGCAAGGAATTACCAAAGTGGAACACCATTTCTATCAGCGGGTATCATATACGCGAGGCAGGTAGCACAGCTGTTCAGGAAGTAGCTTTTACACTCAGCAATGGCAAAGCCTATGTAAAAGCCGCGCTGGAAAAGGGTTTGGACATCAACGTATTTGGAAAACGCCTCTCCTTCTTCTTCAATTCGCATAACAATTTGTTTGAAGAAGCGGCCAAGTTCAGGGCAGCCCGCCGCATGTGGGCCACCATGATGAAAGAACTTGGCGCTACCGATCCAAAAGCGATGATGCTACGTTTCCACACCCAAACTGGCGGCAGCACACTCACCGCACAGCAGCCGATGAACAATATCACAAGGGTGACGATTCAAACCCTCGCCGCTGTGCTGGGCGGCACCCAAAGCCTGCATACTAATGGGTATGATGAAGCCCTTAGTCTGCCGACCGAAGAAGCCGCAAGAATCGCCCTTCGTACGCAGCAAATCGTGGGTTACGAAAGTGGCGTTGCAGATACCGTAGACCCATTGGCCGGTAGTTATTTTGTAGAAGCACTCACCAACGAAGTGGAAGCCAAAGCCCTAGAACTCATCGCCCGGATAGACGCCATGGGTGGAAGTGTAAGCGCCATTGAACAAGGTTTTATCCAGGATGAAATTGCCCGCAGCGCCTACGAATACCAGCGCCAGATAGAAAGCGGCGACAAGATCATTGTAGGTGTCAATAAATTTACCGTAGACAAAGAAGTTCCCATCCCTGGTTTTAAGATAGACGACAGCATCCGGCAGATACAAACTGAAAAAATGGCCAGCCTCAAAGCCCGTCGTGATCCCGAAAAAGTGGCGGCATCTTTATCTGCCATTAAAGAAGCCGCAACGGGCACTGACAACCTGATGCCACATGTAATAGAAGCGGTTGAAAACTGGTGTACGTTAGGGGAAATTGCGGATGTTTTGAGAGGAGTGTTTGGGGAACATCGGTAAAATTTCCACGAAAATGAAACCCTTCCCGGCGGGGTTTTCACAGCAGCCGCGCCGAACATGAAGCAGCCAACGTGAAACCCCGACGTGTAAACGACCGTCGAAAATTTTGAACCCCCGGCGCTTCAAAAACCAACGCCGCAAAACTATGAGTAGAAAAAATTGGACTGATGACAAACTCTTTTTCCGATTATTAAATAACAAGACCGATACAACCTATTGGGGAAATATTAGCGAATTGTGGTCAAGGACGAATGAAGCAGTTTTTAAAAGAAGTGCTGATCTTGCAAAATCACGTGTTGAGAAAGAGAAGATTCTTGGTATTAACTTGTTGTCACAACTAGGCAAGCCTCCAAGAAGATTTTATGCAGAGACGATGCAACTCTACTATGAAATACTTGAAACAGAAACCAATCCTAAAGTACTACAGGTGACACTCTACGGCATTGGCCATAATAACGAAAAAGTCAACACCAAACAATCCATTTTAATATCCTCATTTAAGGACCACCAATATGACGGTGTTAGGAATGGTGTTGTAATGGCGTTGCTGGGCGTTGAAAATAAAATAGCAATTAATACAATGCTTTTTCTGACGGAAGATAAAGTTTCCACTATCCGAGACTGGGCGACCTTTGGTATAGGAACACAGGTTGAAACCACAAGTAAACAAATCACTGATGCCCTGTGGAAAAGAGTTAACGACAAACATCAGGTTACAAAACTTGAGGCTATTCTCGGGCTTGCCAAAAGAAAAGATTCCGGTGTAAAGGACGTGATCAAAAAAGAATTTTCAAACGGTGAATGCGGCACGTTGATTTTTGAAGCTATGATGGAATTGGGTGACAAAGAATTCCTGTCAGCACTAAGAAAGCAGCTTGCATTAGAAAAAGCTAAAGTCAAAAAAAATGAATTTTGGATTGGGGAACTGAACGACGCAACTAGGGCGATTCGAAAATCAGAACACAAATAGACGAATTTTTTCATGCTGGTTTTCACAGCCACCACACCGAACATCAAACATCCGGCGTGAAACCCAGTCATGTAGGCGACCTGAGAAGATTAGAAACTAATAAATCAATAATTACGGTCTGGTAATCCATGCATGAGGGTCAAAAATTCCGCCCCTATCAGAATCCTTATTGAAAAATAGTTCTACCGTTTCAATCGGCCCCTGTAACTGTGGCGGCAACCGGAGCCCAAGTTTCTTCGCCACCGGGAACTTCAAATCGTCGGTTTGAGCAGCATACCAAAATGTACGCTTCCGGAACACATAAGAATAACGCTGCTCTTCGATCACTGCCTGTAACGCATGTCGAACCGTGTCAAGAAATGGCTGCATTAGTTGGCCTTGCCTTTGCTCTGATTGCTCCCGGGCGTATTGTTGCCAGTTCTGGACGGCATAAAACAAGTTTGCCATTTTTTGTTGCCGGGCTGTATCCACGCGTGTCGGCATACCGCAGAGCTGATTTTTAATAAGGCTATCCTCCTTTCTCAGTTCGCTCAAAAGGGAATCGTATCGGGCTCCCAGGGTATCATTTTCGAAAGCCATCCTCAGGCTATCCACATCTGAAACGCCTGGCAAAAGGCTTACCATATAATCCATATCAAAATAACCAAACTTAGGTGCTTGTGCGGAGGCCTTTTCGTTATGGAGAAATACCAATGCTAATGTAATGGTGGCTACGATGAACAGCTTCTGCATGCCGATTTTTTGTGGATTATTAGTGCCCGTCTAACATCATTCGGGATCCTGTAGAGACGTTGCATTGCAACGTCTCCCTCCAAACCGATAAAATATTTGTGACCCAAACCTTTTTGATCTGTTATGATTCAGACGTTGCAATGCAACGTCTCTACGATCCGAAATCGCCCTCCATTATGTGTCAATTCCTATCATCATTAATCTCCACCCAATACCCATCCGGGTCCTGGAAAAAAACCTGCTTCACACCATCCACCCGTTTAGTAAAACTGTGCTTCTCCCCTCTGGCATTGGCATACTCAATCTTGTTGCTTTCCAGTTTGGCAATAAAATCATCTACCGATGCCACGCTTAAACAGCAATGGTTATTTTGAAAATACAGCTTCTTTTCCGCAGCTCCCTGTATGATGTGCAGGTTCGCATGACCGCCCATACTCAGCCACGCATGTTTGCCGTCGTGGAAGGGCTCCGGAATGGTATCGAGGCCAATGATATGGGTATAGAATTCAAGACTGGTTTTGAGGTCGGCCACATAGATGGCTAAATGGTTAAATACAGGTGAAGTTTTGGCCGACATTGTTTTTGATGCATTTTTACAGGCTGATAAAAACGCAACAGCAATCAGCCCGGTAATGAGGATTTTTTTCATGTTCAATTCGTTCGTGTAAACATAATTCATCCTCCTTAAAAAAATCCGTGCAAATCCGTTCCATCCGTGTTTTCCGTATCCCAATCCTTCCACGCAATAACCTGCAAGCATTATATTCGCAGACGTGATAACCCCCGAAACCATTCAACAGATTACCAGCCGCATCGACATCATCGAAGTAATTGGTGAATTTGTGAAACTGAAGAAACGGGGCGCCAATTACCTTGGCAACTGCCCCTTTCACAACGAGAAGACGCCGTCTTTTACCGTATCGCCCAGCAAGGAGATCTACAAATGCTTTGGATGTGGTAAAAGCGGCAGCACCATCAGCTTTATCATGGAGCACGAGAAGCTGGGATATGTGGAGGCGCTTAAATGGCTGGCTGCCAAATACAACGTGCCGGTGGAAGAAACTGAGGTCAGTCCTGAGTTTCAGCAGCAGCGGCAACTGGCCGACAGCCTGTTCATCATCAATAAATTTGGCCAGGAATATTTCACCCAACAACTTTTTGAATCGGAAGAAGGCCGATCGGTAGCGCTTAGTTATTTAAAAGAAAAACGCGGCTTTACCGAAGAAACCATCCGTAAATTTCAGCTCGGTTATTGCCTCAATACCAGCGATGCTTTTTACAAGGAAGCCATTGCCAGGCAATACAATAAAGAATACCTGAAACTAAGCGGTCTCGTAAATGAACGCGATGGGCGCTGGTGGGACAATTACCGCGAACGCATCATCTTCCCCATTCACAATAACACGGGCAAGATCATCGGGTTTGGCGCCAGGATCATCAAGGCGAACGATAAGGCGCCGAAGTATATCAACACGCCTGAAAACGAACTCTATGTAAAATCCAAAATCCTCTACGGCATCTATTTTGCCCGGCAGGAAATGGATAAGAAAAATGAGTGCCTCCTGGTGGAAGGCTATACCGATGTGGTAAGCCTGAGCCAGGCCGGCGTAGAAAATGTAGTGGCCAGCGGTGGTACTTCTTTAACACAGGACCAGCTCCGGCTGATCAAAAAATACACGCCCAACCTTACAATTATATATGATGGCGATGCCGCTGGTATTAAAGCCGCACTTCGCGGGCTGGATATGGCTTTGGAAGAAGGATTGAATGTACAACTGGTTTTGATTCCCGATGGGGAAGACCCCGATAGCTATGTTCAGAAAATCGGCAAGGATGCTTTTAATGAATTCATTCAAAACAACAAGAAGGACTTTATCCTTTTCCGGCTCGAGGTATCGCTGAAAGAAGCCGGAGATGACAGCCGTAAAAAAAGCGAACTGGTAAATAGTATTGCCGAGAGTATTGCACGTATCAATAAAGCCGAAGACTTTACCAAGGCCCAGGATTATATCCGTAAATGTGCCGCCCTTCTGAAAGTGGATGAGGGTGGCATGACCAACCTGGTAAACAAATTTATCAGGGAGAAAATCACCAAAGCAGAAGGTAAACAGCCTGATAACACAGCACCTCAGTTCGACGAAAACCAGCCCGACACTGCTTTTGATGATTCTGTAAGCCTGTTGATCCGCAACGAACTGCAGGAAAGAGCCGTGCTAAAAAGCCTGCTGGTATATGGACATTTAGCTTTTGACGAAACCCAAAAAATCGCCGACTATATTTTCGCGGCCCTAGACCATTTTCATTTTGAAAATCCGCTGCTGGAAAGGATCGCCGATCTTTATCATGGCTGGTACAAAGCCGGGATACAGCCTGGTGATAAAACATTTCTTTACCACGATGATAAAGAGATAGCCGCCATGACGGTGTCGCTGATGGAATTTCCTTACGAGCTCAGCTATAAATGGGACGACCTGTTGCCCGGTATGAACATCCTTAACCGCGACACCAGCCTCCAGGATACGATCGATAGTGTGAATTATTTTAAGTTGCGTAACATTAAGAAAATGCTGGATGAGAACCAGCGGGAACTGGAAAAGGCCAAAGACCCCAATGAACAGATGCGGCTCATCAGTATCCACAAAGATTTGAAACAGATTGAAAGAGAGATTACCGGGGTACTCGGAACAGTGATTTTAAAGTGATTCCCGATAACTTTACAGAATGTGCCTACCATTGCCCAAATTGCGGGTGAAACACAGGGACACCTGTCCACACAACAACCTAACATGAACAGACGACATTTTGTAAAAATATCGGCGCTCACAGCACCTGCTCTGGCCCTTGTAAACGGGTGCAAAACTGAAACCACTGTTACCGGCAAACCCATTGTCATCAGCACCTGGGAACCAAATACAAAGGCCAACGCTGAAGCCTGGAAAACCCTCGTAAAAGGTGGCCGTGCCCTGGATGCCGTACATGCCGGCGTTCAAATACCTGAGGCCGACCCGGAAGACCAGAGCGTCGGCTATGGCGGATTACCCGACAGGGATGGAAAAGTGACATTGGATGCCTGTATCATGGATGAGTTGGGCAATTGTGGAGCTGTAATGGCACTTGAAAATATCATGCACCCCATATCGGTTGCAAGAATGGTAATGGAAAAAACTCCTCATGTAATCCTGGCTGGCAATGGCGCTTTGCAGTTCGCCCTGGAACAGGGTTTTAAACAGGAAAACCTGCTCACTGATGAGAGTATTGCAGCCTGGAAAGAATGGCTCGAAACATCCAAATACGATCCGCTGGCCACCGTCGAAAATATACAGGAACGCATCAAAAAAAACCACGATACCATTGGAATGATAGCCATGGATGCTGCGGGAAACATAAGCGGGGCCTGCACTACCAGTGGAATGGCTTATAAACTTCATGGCCGTGTGGGCGACAGTCCCATTATTGGTGCCGGTCTGTTTGTTGATAATGAAGTAGGCGCTGCCACCAGCACCGGCGTTGGCGAAGAAGTAGTTCGGATTTGTGGAAGCCATGTAGTGGTGGAAATGATGCGCCAGGGCAAAAGCCCTGAAGAGGCATGCAAGGAAGCCGTGCAGCGCATGATCAAATTGAGGGGAAAAGAGAAATGCAAAGAGATACAGGTGGGCTTTATTGCCATCAATAAAAAAGGTGAACACGGGGGCTACTGCATTCAAAAAGGTTTTACTTATGCCGTAAAAAGTAACCAGGAAGAGAAGGTGTACGATGCGAAGTTTATGATATAGAGGTTTAGGGTTTAGGGTTTAGGGTTCATAAGTTTACCAGTTCACTTGTTCACATATTTACATGTTAAAAACAAGACCCAGGCGGAAACTTTCAAATAAAAGAACATGTGAACCCGTGAACTATGGAACTCGTGAACTGAGGAACCCTTGAACTTTAGAACTCGTGAACTATGGAACCAATCAACTAATCAACCAATCAACCAACGAATGAGTTTTACATTAGAAGTAGCAGCCTTTACATTAGAAGGGGCATTGCTGGCGCAAAAAGCTGGCGCAGACAGGATAGAATTATGCGATAATCCCGGCGAAGGTGGTACTACCCCATCGCTCGGTATGCTTAAAACAGCACGTAAGAGAATTGGTGTCCAGGTGTACCCGATCATCCGTCCAAGGGGTGGCAATTTTGTATACAGCGACGATGAGTTTGAAATGATGAAAACCGATGTCCAGATTTGCAAAGCCCTGAAATATGACGGCGTAGTAATAGGAATCCTTAATGCAGATGGAACGGTCGATAAAGATCGTTGCGAAGAACTGGTAGAACTGGCGGGGGAAATGGGCGTTACTTTTCACCGTGCATTCGACCGGGCGGCCGATCCTTTCCAGGCGATGGAAGACATCATCGATATTGGTTGCGAACGGATACTAACCAGCGGCCAGGTTCCAAATGCCCTTGATGGTGCCAAACTCATTTTTGAACTGATAGAAAAAGCCGACGACCGCATTATTATTATGCCCGGCAGCGGCGTACGCAGCGAGAATATTTTGGAAATAGCAGAACAAACCTGCGCTACAGAATTTCACACCTCGGCCCGTGTAAATGCTGAGGGTAAAAAAATAAAGAACAAGGCATCTATGAAGGAAACCCTGCCTTATGTTTCCGTGGATGAAAAGGAAGTGAAAGCGATCATTAAAATTTTAGAGAAGTTTTTGCGGTGATAATGAACAACACATCTAAAAATTTGCGGTCATTGCGAGGCTGGGTTCTTGCCCGGCCGAAGCAATCTCCGGCATTTAGTTGGAGATCGTTCAATAATAGCTTTAGATAGCTGATAAATAGCAGGGGATTGCTTCGGGCAACAACCCTCGCAATGACTGGCTTTGTAGGTTGTCCACCGGCCGGATGACTTTGGTAATCCCTCAATGCTTCTTAAACTGATTGTAATTTTATGCCACCCACTTCCACTATTTCATGGAGATTGCCACGTCGGGCAAAGCCTGCTCCGCCCAGGCGGAGAACCCTCCTCGCAATGACGGTCCTTTTTTTGGGAGGGTTGCTTCCTAATCATTCATTCTCCCAAACCGATTACACCCGTCTCGTAAATCCCTTCATCGGCACAGGTGGCCATGGCCATACCTATCCCGGTGCCAGTGCACCATTCGGTATGGTGCAGCTAAGCCCCGATACCAGGCTAAAAGGTTGGGATGGATGCAGTGGTTATCATTACAGCGATAGCGTATTATATGGCTTTTCGCACACGCACCTCAGCGGCACCGGCGTGGAAGATTATTGCGATGTATTGTTGTTGCCCACCACCGGCGATTACCAATGGAAAAACACAGATTATGCTACCCCTTTCTCGCATGAAACAGAAACCGCCTACGCCGGCTATTATTCCGTGCGGTTACCAAAATACAAAGTAGATGTCACGCTCACAGCTTCACCCAGGGTAGGCATGCACCGCTATGAATTTGATAAGAAGGAAAAGCAGGGCAATATCCTCATAGACCTGCAGCACCGTGATGAAGTACTGGATTCATGGATTAAAATTATTAATGATTCAACCGTAGTGGGCATGCGGCGTTCAAAGAGTTGGGCCAAAGACCAGTTGTTATTTTTCGCTGCAAAATTTTCACAGTCATTTGTAAAACACGCCATAGCCATTGATGATGAAAGCAAAGGAACTATTACAAATGCTACAGGTAAAAACATTAAGGCCTATTTCAGTTTTAACCTGGTACCGGAACAACCTGTTTTTACCAAAGTTGCCTTATCAGCCGTAAGTGCAGAAAATGCTTTAATGAACCTCACTGCAGAAGTTCCGGGTTTTAATTTTGACAAGGTACTTACCGATACAAAGGCTTCATGGAACAATGAACTTGGAAAAATTGAAGTAAAGGGCGGAACAAAAGACCAGCAAACCGTTTTTTATACAGCCTTGTATCATGCGTCACTTTGCCCAAATCTCTTTCAGGACACCAATGGCGAGTACCGGGGCACCGATGGTAAAACCCATACTGCGCAAGGGTTTACCAACTATACGGTCTTTTCGTTGTGGGATACACACCGGGCCTTACATCCGCTGATGACCATCCTCCATCCTCAAAAAACCAACGACTGGATCAACACCTTTATCAAGCAGCACGAACAAGGCGGCATGATGCCGGTTTGGGAACTCTGGGGCAACGAAACTTTTTGCATGACGGGATATCATCATGCATCGGTTATATGGGATGCGTACCAAAAAGGCATCCGTGGCTTTGATGCCGAAAAGGCCTTGGATGGCATGGTGGCCTATGCCAGGAGCGACCGGTTTGGCATCCAACAATACGCAAAACAAGGTTTTGTAAACAACGAATCGCAGGCCGAATCAGCCAGCAAAACGTTGGAATATGCGTACGACGACTGGTGCATCAGCCAACTGGCAAAGGCGCTGAAGAAAGATGATATTTATAAAGAATTTATCCGCCGGGCACAGTCGTACAAAAACCTGTTTGATAAGAAAACCACTTTTTTCCGCGGACGAACGGATGGCAACTGGATGAGCCCCTTCTCCCCGACTGAAGTCAATAATTATTATACCGAAGGCAATGCCTGGCATTATGCTTTCAGTGTGCCGCAGGATATTACCATTCTCAGCCAACTATTGGGCGGCAAAGAAAAAATGGCCAATAAACTGAACGAACTTTTTACTACTACCGATAAACTCACCGGTCGCGACCAGGCGGATGTAACCGGCTTGATCGGTCAGTACGCCCAAGGAAATGAGCCCAGTCATCATATGGCGTATTTGTACAATTATGTAGGCCAGCCATGGCGTACACAATCAATTATTCGAAAAATAAACAATGACTTTTACCTGAACCAACCGGATGGTTTAATTGGCAACGAAGATTGCGGACAAATGAGTGCCTGGTTTGTATTGAGTGCTATGGGCTTTTACCCTGTATGCCCGGGAGATGGCAACTATGCATTGGGCACGCCACTGTTCGATGAGGTAATAATCCATCAACCAAACGGCAAAGATTTTACGATCAAAGCAAATAACAGGAACACTGATTTGGATTTTTACGTGCGTGGAGTAGCAATTAACAAAGTAAAAACGTATCGTTCCTATATCAACCATTGGGATATAACCAATGGAGGCGAAATGGTTTTTGATCTGGGAAATAAACCCGGAGATAACTGGGGAACAACTGCCAATGATATACCTAAAACAGCCATCATCGAAGAAATGATTGTGCCGACTCCAAAATTTCTGAATGTCAATGAAAAGTTCCGAAACCAACAAACGATCAGCTTCGATTGGTCGGTGATTAACAATAAGATCATGTATCGCGTGTTGCCGGTTACTGGTACTAAAAAGGCATTTATCGAATACAGAAACCCCTTCACTATCAACAACAGTTGTACGATAGAAGCCATGGCCATCAGCAGCTACGACCGTAACCCCGATTACAGCTTAAAACAAAGTCCATTGATAAGCCAACGGTTTTACAAAACGCCCACAGATAAATCGGCAACGATACTTTCAAAGCTAAATCCAATGTACTCCGCCGGCGGCCCCGATGCTTTAATTGACGGCATCCGTGGGCAGGTAGAATTTCAGAAAGGCAACTGGCAGAGTTATTACGGCAATGATATGGAAGTGGTAATCGATCTTAAAACAGCAAAGCAGGTTTCCTATGTTGCCAGCAATCATTTACAGGATGTTCGTAGCTGGATCTGGATGCCCAAACAAGTTGAATTTTTTGTAAGCGCTGATGGTAAAACCTTTCGCAGTATTGGTATCGTAAAAAATGATGTGAACGAAAAAGATGAAACCAGCCAGCTAAAGGAATTCGGATTAAAAACGAAACTGAAAACAAGGTTTGTAAAAGTAGTTGCCACTAATTATGGCACCATACCAGCCTGGCATGTAGGGGTTGGCGGGGCTGCTCATATTTTTGTGGATGAAGTTGAGGTGAGGTAGTTTGAAAAGAGGTCCAATCAATAATTTTACCCATCAATAAAATGGAACATGCTGGAGGAGATGATACTCGAAGAACATTCCAAAGCCCAAACCAATAAGATCATTACCTGGGTGGGTACCGACCAAAAACGTTTTGATGAGTTGGTATCGCTGTTTCTGAAAGGAAAACCGCTTATCACCCAGCGGGCGGGATGGCCATTAAGTTATATTGGGGCAACGCACCCAACCCTGGTAAAAAAACACCTCAAATCAATCATCAAAAACCTGGAAAAGCCCAACCTACACAATGCAATCAAACGCAATACGGTAAGGCTCCTGGAGCATATTGATATTCCCGAATCGTTGCATGGGGAAGTGATGAACCATTGTTTTGGCTATATAGAAGATCCCAATGAAGCAGTGGCTGTAAAGGCATTTTCACTAACAGTGCTGGAAAATCTCTCCAAACAATACCCCGAAATAGTACCTGAAATAAAACTGATCATCGAATCCCGGTGGGAGCACGCAACCGCTGCTATCAAAAGCAGGGCAAAGAAGTTGATGAAAAGTTAGGGGGGTGCAGACATATAAATTGAAGTAAAAACTGGCCCCTTAGCAATTTCTCCTTGAAACCTATCCACTTCAGGCAAGTTGAAATTTGAGTCATGTATCAGTTTGAACTTTCGGTACCATTTATTTGCCAGCCATTAGGCCTGAAATAAGTTGTGATAAATGAGTTTGTGATAAATCAGGCCGTGATTAATTAATTAATCGCAAGAGGTTTTATCACAAGTGCAAAATCAGGTTGTGTATAATTAATTATGCACAAAAGGTTTTTACACAACTTTGTGTAAAATCAGGTCGTGCATAATTAATTATGCACCGCCTCATTTTGCACAATACCAAACCTGGCTTACATTGTAAAATGAAACACAGACATAATCATGAAAAAGGACGATACTGGAAATTCAAACTGAGACACAACCGAAAATTGAACATTATCCGTTGAATATTGATTATAAAAATCCAGGAGTATTAGGCTCACTCCACATCCTTCACCTTCAATTCTTTATACCCAAAAGTGGTATCAAGCTCTCTTGCAAAAATTTTACTCCTGTCTTCCCCGATGACGATCTCTGCAGTGGTGTACACTTTGCAGCCATCCATTAAGTGGCCGCCAATCGTCTTGCCGGTGCTGTCGCTGATGCTAATGTGGATATGACTCCCGGCCGTGCCCAACACACCCGTCATGGACACAATCTCAAAATGACCACTGCCCTTTGAACCTTCAGCCTGGTTTGCGAAGCGTATATTGTAATCAGTAAGGCTCCCAACACAGGTAATAATATATCCGGCTGCAACCTGGTGTTCGTCCACCCATTTCAGTATGGATTGCTTCAGATCGTCACCGGGCTTTAAACGAAACGCATGACTGATGGGCTGTTGGTGCATCTTTTTTAGGCTTTTACAGGAGCTTGCGGCGTAAACTGTCAGCAGGCCGACAACAAAATGGGCCCCTATTGTTAAACTTCGATGAAGGAAAAACCTGCGAACCATTTGTGGCCGTACTTTGTTTTTTATCATTCAAATATAGTTTATGCGACCAACCTTTTTAGCAGGCATCCTGAGCATGATCGTGCTTGCATCCTGCGGGCAAACGGGAACCCAAACCAAAATAACCAAAGACAAAAGCCCCAACGACAAAATGAAAACAGAAACCGCCACATTCGGAACCGGGTGTTTTTGGTGTACAGAAGCCATATTCCAGGAACTGGAAGGTGTGTTGAAAGCCAGTAGCGGCTATAGCGGCGGACACGTAAAAAACCCAACCTACGAACAGGTTTGCGATAAAACCACCGGACACGCAGAGGTAATTGAAGTAGTTTATGACCCCACAGTTATTACCTACGACGAGCTATTGGAAGTTTTCTGGAAAGTACACGATCCTACCACGCTTGACCAGCAGGGCGCCGACATTGGCCCGCAGTACCGCAGCGTTATTTTTTACCATAACGACACCCAGAAACAAAAAGCTGAGAAATATAAAGCCGAACTGGATAAAAGCGGCGCTTTCAGCGATCCGATCGTTACCGCCGTGGAGCCATTTAAAAATTTCTACCTGGCGGAAGATTATCACCAGAATTTTTACAGCAACAATACCACCTATGGTTACTGCCGCGCCGTAATAAAACCGAAATTGGACAAGTTTGAAAAAGTGTTTAAAAACAAACTGAAAAAACATTAATGTAGCCTCACAGCTATCCAAAAGGCCATCCGCACTGTCTGCAGGTGGCCTTTTATTATGTGAAAAAATACGCCGATGGCAAACAAGGTATGTCGTTTGATAGATGGGTAGCGTTAGTTAGCCATTAAAACAAAGTATCTGGCTGTTAAGCCAAACGCCTGTTAATAGGTTAATTAGCGTTTAAATCTTTAGGATGTGAAAACGTCTTATCGCTACTTTTGCAACCTGATTTTAAAAATTAAAAAAACGACATGAAAAAAACACTGATAGCCTTACTAGCCCTGGTTTCGCTACAATCATTCGCACAAAACGATCCTAAAGCAAAAAGCATCCTGGATGGTGTGAGCAGCAAGTTTAAGACATTTAATACCGTGCAGGCTACCTACAATCTTACCGTTACCAATAAAGCCGGCAAAAATGCAGGCACCAAAACGGGTACTATTTTCCTCAAAGGACAGAAATACCAGATCAATGATAAAGGCATGCAGATTCTCAGCGATGGAAAAAAAGTATGGAAATACGAAGTTGCGGCCAACGAAGTATCTATTAGTGCAGTAGACCCTACCAACCAGTCCATTACTCCGGCCAAGTTGTTGAGTAATTTTTACGATAAAGACTTCAGCTATAAATTAAATGGCAATAAAAGTATTGGTGGCAAACAGTTGGCAGAAATAGAACTAACCCCTACCGGCAAGGGCCGCAATTTTAGTAAAGTGTTGGTGTATGTTGACCAGGTCCAGAAAATGATTGTTTCCACCAAAGTTTTTGAAACAAGCGGCAACACTTACACATACGGCATCAGCAATCTTAAAACCAATACCAATCTTGCCGACAATATGTTTGTTTTTGATAAAAGCAAACATCCGGGTGTTGAGGAAATCGAGCAATAATTAGTTGATTGGTTGACTATTTGATTAGTTTATTGGACATTTAACGTCTCTCAAAACTCCATTTTTTAATAAAATGGAGTTTTTTTATGAGACTCCCTGATCACATAATGACCTTAGCAATCAACTATTCAATTAGTCAACCAATCAACTAATTCCCCCAGCGAAAACTGGGCAAAGAAAATCCGGCGAGATCCAGGACGCGGTCTACAACCGTGGCAGCAATTTCCTCTACGGTCTTAGGGAGGCTATAAAAAGAAGGGGTAGCAGGGCAAATAATACCCCCGGCTTCTGTTACTTGCTGCATATTGCGGATATGGATGAGGTTGTAGGGCGTTTCCCGTACTAACAATAACAGTTTCCTACGTTCTTTCAATATCACATCAGCGGCCCGGGTTATCAGGTCGTCGCTAAGGCCGGCGGCAATACGCCCGAGGGTGCCCATACTACAGGGGATAGCGATCATGGTATTGTATTGTCCGGATCCGGAAGCAAACGGCGCATTAAAGTCATTTTTATCAAAATACCGCACGGGGTAACTTTGATACGCTTCATTTCCCAACTCGTGCTGCCACACTTTTTTGGCATTCTCCGTCATCACCACTGCCAGTTCATTCCATTGCTCTTTGATCAGCATCATCTTATCCAGCAGCACTTTTGCATACACCGAGCCGCTGGCACCGGTTACAGCAATAACAATTTTTTGCATCAGTTATCCGTTAGTTTCGCAATATAACACCAAACCCATGAGGAAGTTTTCATTAAGATTTTTAATTGCCATGGCCATCATGGCTGCTTTCGCTTTTAAATATGCGCCTGCAAAAAAATCAAAAATAGCCTGGCAAACAACAGATGAAGTTTCTGTACAATGGAATGAAAACAAGAAACCCATCCTGATTGATATCTATACCGACTGGTGCCATTATTGTAAAGTGATGGACAAAACCACCTATAGTAACGACTCCATTGCAGGCTATATTAACCAGCATTTTTACAGGGCCAAAGTAGACGCTGAAAGCAAAACAGCTTTTAACTGGATGGGCAAAATATACAATTACATTCCAAAATATAAAGTGAACCAGTTGGCAATAGACCTCACAAAGGGGAACCTGTCATTTCCTACCACCGTCATTATCCCACCCAATGGCGAACCAGAAATCATTAGCGGGGCACTGTCAGTACAGGAGATGGAATTAGTAGTTAAATACTTTGGCGGAGGTAACAATGGAAAGACAGACTGGAATGAGTTTGTAAAAGGTTATAAATCATCGTGGTGACAACCTGTGCAAAAAAATATTAGAATAAGATTACTAATTTTCAATAAAATTTCGCATCTTGTCCACGGTTTTTCATAGAATATTGGATTTAGACGGGCCTGGATTTCTATCCGGGCCTTTTTATTGGCTCCCTGCCCCAATTAGCACCCTTCATTATTCGCAAAAAAGTTGCCCTTTGTTTAAAGTTCCGGAAGGCTACTAAAAAATAAGTTCAAAATAAGTTGAGTAAACATTTCATTTTCGACATTTTTTGTGCAACTTTAAACTGAATTTTCATAGGATAAGGTTTAATGGTTAATGGCTTTGATTAAGTCAGGTCCCACTTCGGTGGGACTTTTTGTTTTTAGCCCCCTGTTTCAGAACAATATTATCGTCTGTTTGAGTTGCCGAAACACCTAATTTCAGTTTTCATTCTCTTCTATTTGAACAACCAACTAACCAGGAGACTAACCTTATTCCAGGCTACTGCTATCAATATGATAGACATGGTTGGCATTGGGCCATTTGTTACCCTGCCGCTTGTAATCGGTTTAATGAACGGGCCGCATTTTTTATACGCCTGGATAGCCGGGGCCGTATTAAGCATCGTAGATGCGATGGTATGGAGCGAATATGGCGCGGCGCTTCCCCTGGCCGGTGGCACCTATAACTTTTTAAAAGAAGCCTACGGCCCGGGTAAACTCGGCAAAATGCTGTCCTTTCTTTTTGTTTGGCAAACCTGCATTCAGGCTCCGCTGGTAATCGCTTCAGCCGCAATTGGGTTTGCTTCCTATCTCTCGTATTTTTATCCCTTGACTACGATGGCTTCTAAAGCAGTTAGCGGCGGGGTGGTGATCCTTATTGTAGTACTGCTTTACCGAAAAATAGATGAGATCGGGAAAATAAGTGTGATGCTATGGGTGGGGGTACTATTGATTATGGTGTGGATTATTGGGGGCGGATTTATGCAAGGCCATATGATGGAGCCGATTAAACATATTAATGATACAGTGGAACTCAATTGGCTTTTTGTGGTAGGATTGGGTACGGGCATGGTAAAATCGGTGTATAGCTACCTGGGTTACTATAATGTTTGCCACCTGGGAGGCGAAATCATTAACCCGGGCAAAAACATACCCCGCAGCATGTTTATTTCCATTATGGGCATTGCCGTATTATACCTGGGCATGAACATCGCCGTAACCAGTGTGATTCCCTGGCAGGAAGCCATGAAGAACAATTATGTGGTTAGCACTTATATTGAACATATCAGCGGGCATACTGCTGCCAACGTAGCTACCATCCTTATTTTATGGGTGGCTTTTGCCTCTGTATTTTCTGCAACACTTGGGTATAGCCGAATACCCTATGCAGCTGCGGTCGACGGCAGCTTTTTTAAGATATTCGGCAAGCTGCACCCCACCAAAAACTTCCCCCATATTTCCTTGTTGATGCTGGGTGCGGTGGCGTTTGTATTTAGCCTGTTGTTTAAGATCGTGCACGTTATAAGCGCCATTCTTGCCATGCGTATCATGATCCAGTTTATAGGTCAGGCAGCTGGATTAATACTGCTGCGCAGAAAAAGAAAGGCTGCCGACATGCCTTACCGTATGCCCTGGTATCCCCTGCCGGTCATTCTGGCCATCATTATCTGGATTTTTATTTTTATCAGCACAGGTTGGTTTATGATGGGCGGATTGATTGTAAGTGCAACAGGCATCATTGCCTATTTGCTGCTGGCCAACAGGAATAAATGGTGGCCGTTTGATGTATGATTTCTGATTTCGGATGTATGATGTATGATGTATGATTTCTGACGTACGATTTCTGATGTATGATTTCTCACAAGTCCATTCTAATAGCTCATTGCTCATTACTCATTACTAATTTCTCATTACTCATTATCTATCATTTGCAAAAACACTCACATGCCTCATTCTAATTCTGCCAGCGCAAAAGGTTTTTTGATTTTTACAGCTGCGGTTGCATGGTTTGCCTTACTGCTACAGTTGTACCTGATGCTGGCTCTGCGACCACAAACCGGTTTGTCAGCCATCGAAGTCCTTATCAGGTTTCTGAGCTTTTTCACGATTCTAAGTAATTTAATAGTGGCGGTAAGCCTGACTGTAATTTTATTAAGACCACAATCCGGGCTGGGGAGATTTTTTGCAAAACCGTCCAATATGGCGGCTGTGGCTTTATATATTCTTGTTGTAGGGATCGTGTATAATATCATTCTTAGAAATCTCTGGGCACCACAAGGCATGCAAAGGTGGGCTGATGAGCTGTTGCATGTAGCGGTGCCGGTGTTGTATGTAGTGTACTATTTTGTTTTTGTTCCCAGGGGCCATTTAAAATGGACAAACACCCCCGGATGGCTTATTTACCCGTTTTGCTACCTGGTTTATAGCCTGGTAAGAGGAACCATAGTAAAAACCTATCCCTACCCTTTTATTGACGTCAACCTAATTGGCTATAGCAGTACCATGGTAAATTCGGGGCTGCTCTGTGCGGGATTCCTGGTATTGGGCCTCCTTTTTGTTGGTATTGATAAGATATGGAAAAGCCCTGTGGAGAAATAGACCCTAATTACAACCTGTTGACTTGCATTAATCTGGCTACTTTTGCAGCTGTTATGAAAAGGATTATAGATTATTCGCTGCTGATCACTACAGTAGGCATTATGGGAACAGCCTGCGAAAACAAGCCACCCAAAACAACCCGAACACTTAAAGACAGTACTACGGAAAACCCGGCTATTGCTTCATTAAAAGACCAGTTGTCACAATTTCCGGATTCTACCAGGCTTTACGATAAGCTAATAGACCAATACACCACCGCAAAAAACTACGAGGCAGCTATAGCCTGGTGCGATTCACTTTTGAAACGCAATGAGGACATAAACTTTTCTTACTGGTTTGTAAAAGGTGATCTGCAACGGCAGGCGCTTCAGTTCGATTCGGCTATTAAATCCTATACGATCTACCTGCAACGTTTTCCTGATGACGAACAAGTGCTGTTGAACCTGGCAAATACAGCTGCCGAAGCCGGCAAAATAGAAAGCCTGGCTTTGAGCGATGATATCATGAGGAGATCGCCGGACAAAGAAATACAGGCCAGCGGCTATTTTATCAAAGGCGTTTACTACAGCCGCACTAAAGAATTTGATAAGGCCATCGAAAATTTCGACCAGACGATCGTAAACCGTTATTCTTTTTGGGAAGCCTATTTAGAAAAAGCCATTGCACAGTACGACCAGCATCAATTTGATAAGTCGCTGGCAACCCTTGCCCAATTGCTACAGGTAAATCCTACCTATCCCGATGCTTTCTATTGGCAGGGCAAAGTTTACGAAGCATTAAACAAAAAACAGGAAGCCTTCAAAAACTACGAAGCCGCGTATGGTCTTGACAAATCATTTATTGAAGCCAAAGAAAAAGCCGACAGCCTAAGGTGATGTAGGATTTATGATGTAGGATTTATGATTTATGATTTATGATTTATGCCTCAATTCAGTATGCAACCGATAGAACATCCTCGTGACAATGAAAAGCAAACCTCAAAATCATTCATCACAGCAAATCCTACATCAGAAATCCAACGTAACATTTTCGAAATCAAAAATCATACATCCTAAATCAAAAATCATAAATGGCTCTCATTGCTCCTTCTTTACTTGCCGCGAATTTCATTAACCTGCAGGCCGAATGCGATATGCTTAACAAAAGCGAAGCCGACTGGTTCCACCTGGACGTGATGGACGGGCGCTTTGTACCCAATATCAGTTTTGGACCGATGGTGATTGATTTTATCCGTAAAACCACCACCAAAGTTTGTGATGTGCATTTAATGATAGAAGAACCGGAACGCTATGCCGAACTATTTAAAAATGCAGGTGCTGATCTTTTGAGTGTACATATCGAGGCTTGTACGCACCTGCACCGGAATATCGAACAGATAAAAAGCCTGGGCATGATGGCAGGTGTAGCCATCAATCCACATACACCTGTAAGCCTTCTTGCAGATGTGCTGCATAATATAGATGTCGTATGTATGATGAGTGTTAACCCCGGCTTTGGTGGTCAATCTTTCATACCCTATACATTGGAAAAAATTAAACAGCTCCGCAAGATGATAGATGAACGTGGACTGGACGTGAAAATAGAAATTGACGGTGGCGTAACGCTGTATAATGCAGCTTCCATCGTAGACGCCGGTGCCAACGTGCTGGTAGCCGGAAACACCGTTTTTAAATCAGCTGATCCCATTGCTACGATCGCAGAGTTGAAGGCTATCTGATGAACGCATATCCGGCTGTATCATTTAGCCGGTTTATTCCCAATTCACATCCCCACAAAAATGCACTTCTATGCCTAGTTCGGCCATCGCAGCTGCTTTAATCCGACAGGCTTTGTGCGCTTCGGCCTTGCTGGTGGCGTACACCACGTGTATATGATTGGCTTTGTGTTTTGCCATCATCTGGTCGCGGCTAACGCCTTTTAAAACGCCGTGCATAATGGGCCATTGCGGGGTGGTTGCGTTCCACCTTCTTGCTGTCTCCGCTTCAGGTAGGGCTACCACTTCGCCTACACCCAGGTCACAATACAATTTGTTTTTGATGACATACACCCGGCTCCAAACGATATGGCCGGGCTTACTTACACCCTTGAGCGTACCGCCGCCCTTTGGAAAAAACATCGCCGGCTGCCGATCGCTGGCGGCGCCTTTGTAGCCATCAATAAAATGAGCCGGCGGCGCGGCACCGGAAATTAGGAATACCCACACAAAATCATCCACGCCATCTCCTTTGTAATGCTGGCCCCAGCGCAGATCATGCAGGGTGTTTTCGCCGGGCATGCCCAGTTGCTCCCACAATTGATAGGTAACCAGCGCATCGAGGCCGGCACATTCGTCCACTTCGTTAAAATGCGGTAGTGCTTTGCCGGCATAAAGTTCACGGCCATCTTTTGAAAAAGCAGGAGGACGTTCTGTATTGTTCAACAAGCCTTCAACCAGGTCGCTGGCTGCACAAATATCTTTAAGGCCCTGCTGGTATTGAATACCAATCGTGGCGCAACCAAAATCATCCGCCATACGCAATGCGGCAATATACATTTTGCATTGCTCCAGGGTTTGCTCCCGGGTTAGTTCTTCTTTGGGATTGGTGCCCCAGTTAAACTGCATACCGGTTTGCAGCAGCCATTCCAACACGGCTTCGGCTTCCGAATCTGTTACTTCCAGCATGGCAGCGTATAAAGCACTCTGGCTCAGCCGCTCTTTAAATATACCGGTAGCATGAAGGGTGTCGTCGGGGATGATGGCATTGAACATACCCATGCAGCCTTCATCGAACACGCCCATAATGGCTTTGTTTTTACGAAATGCTTTGGCGAATGCCCGGCCTGTATTTTCTTCCTCAAAAGGTATTTTCACATGATCGAAATGTTGCACATGGGTTTGGTCGTGCCTGATGGAACCGGATTGTAACCACTCCTGTAAACCATTAATAAAAAACGCATCATCAAAATTTTCGCTCCAGGTGGAACTATAAGCAACCCCTGCTTTTGTGAGGGAGCCGTTCAGGTTTAGCAAGCCTACCAAACCCGGCCATTGGCCGCTCCAGTTGGCTACCGTCAGGATGGGACCTTTATGGGTAGTTAGCCCTGCTAATACGTGATGGCTATATTGCCACAGGCTTTCGGCAACAATAAGTGGCGCATCTTCGTCAATATTGGCAAATACATCCATACCCATTTTTTGCGAATCGATGAGGCCATGTTTTTTATCGGCATTATAGGCATGGGCGCGTCTAACGGAATATCCAAATTTTGCCAGCGCTGCAGCCAGTAATATTTCCATTTCTTCCTGGGCTGGCCAGCAGGTTTGATTGGCAGCTATGCGCAAATCGCCGCTGGCAACAAGGGTAATTTCTTTAGGTGCGTTTTTCATGGCGGTAATTTTATGTCGTAATTATTTTTATTAGCATGATGGATAGGAACACGGATGACACGGATCTAAACAGATTTTCACGGATTTAGATTTAAAACATTTGCATTTGTAAGCCAAATTCAAAAAATCCGTTTGAAAATAGATAATTCAACATCGCATAAATAAAAAGCCGTGGGCATCTATATTCCCCTGATACCTGTGTGCGTTACTCAGTAACAATTGGCTCTTTGACCCCTAAGGTGCTCAACCCCTCAAATGAAAAGCTTTTGGCTTTACAAATGCTCTTATTCCTGCATGTGAAAGCGTAGTGCCAAAACCGGAATGATTTCTGCCGTTCCATGGAAGCGCGGCGCTCACACGGTCACAGCAATTCCAGTAGCCGGTACCAGAGTTTATTTTCTGAAGGATATTGACTGCCCGGTTTTTGTCCTTGGTGTACACTGCTGCCGTTAACCCATATTCCGTATCGCCCATAAGTTGTATGGCTTCGGTATCATCTTTTACTTTCATGATGCCAATGATAGGGCCGAAAGATTCATCGTTCATTACTGACATGCTGTGATCTACATTCACCAAAACGGTGGGCTGAAAATAGTAGCCTGTTCCTGTTGCCTTTTTTCCACCGGTGAGAATGGTGGCACCTTTGTCAACCGCATCGGCTACCTGCTTTTCCAAAACTGTTATTTGTTCCTTTCTGCTTAAGGGACCGATGTACACTCCGGGTTCAGTTGGCAGCCCGGTTTTCCACGAATGGAGCTCTTTTACAAATTCGTCCACATATTCATCATAGACCTTTTCATGTACATATATCCGTTCTACAGCGCAGCAGCTTTGTCCATTATTATAAAATGCACCGTCTGCCGTACCGGCTGCTACAGCTTTTATATCGGCAATATCATCCGCAACATACAATGGATCTTTTCCGCCAAGTTCGCATTGACAGGGAACCATTTTGGCAGCCACTTTCTCATAAATGTACTTACCGGTTTTATAGGAACCGGTAAAAAAATACCCATTAAAAGGCAGTGCCAGCAAGGATTCTCCAACTGTTGCTCCGCCGGTTGCCACATGAAAAACATCTTCCGGGATCCCGGCCTGCTTCAACAATCTTTCAATTTCAAGTCCTGTAAGCGTAGCATATTCCGATGGTTTATACATTACACAGTTACCTGCCAGTAATGCCGGCACAAAAACATTAACGCCTACGAGGTAAGGGTAATTCCAGGCAGAGATATTGCAGATAATACCCAATGGTTCATACACAATTTTTTCCTCCATCCCATTTTCGTCGCTCATGATTTCGTCGCCCAGCCATTTTTCAGCATTAGCAGTCAGCCAGGCAATCCTAGTCTTTGCGCCATTTATTTCGTTGCGGCTTTGTTGTAGTGGTTTGCCCATTTCGCATGTAAGAATTGCTGCAAGCGTTTCTATGTTTTCCGTCAACAGGTCGCTGAATTTTTTCAGGATATTAATTCTTTCTGTTAGTGATGTTTTTTGCCAGGCAGGTTGTGACGATTGCAGTAGCTGGAACTTTGCTTCCACGGATTGATCGTTGTCTTCTTTGATTTCTTTTATGATTTCCTCGGTGGCAGGATTAATGATTTTCATTGCTCTCGTGTTCTTTATTTAAGTGGAAGGTGTTTCGCCCTTTCAGGGCTTTGTCGTTTAATTTTCATATCAAACCCAGGGCGTTGCCCCGGGCTATTCTATTTTGCCCTTTCAGGGCAACGTTGCTTATCATTTCAACCGCTTTATTTCATCAATGAACCGATCGCGAATGGCTTTGGAAGCAGCTGTGTTTTCCAGGTTAAAACTGAACATTCTTTCGGGATGCCATTGTACTGCCAGCATAAATGGTTTACCTGTCGGCTCAGCCAATTCAATACCTTCAACCACTTCGCCGTCAGACTTTGCATTCACCACTAAGCCCGATCCCAGCCTGGCTATCGCCTGGTGATGAGCACTATTTACAACTGCATTTTCCTCACCGGTTATTTCGTGCAGCAGGCTGTCTTTTTCAATCGCCACTTCATGGCTTTTGTCAGGATTACCAACATGATCCCGGCCCACATCATCATCTTCATGATTTTGAACCAGTGTGCCATTGTGAATAACATTGATAAGCTGCATACCCCTGCATATTCCGAGAACGGGCTTCTCATTTTCTACTGCAAAATGGTATGCCGCAATTTCAAATTCATCTCTTGCTTCATTAAATTGTTCAGGTGCACCTACGTAATCCATTTTTGGATTGCCGTAAAATTTGGGGTGAATGTCTACGCCACCTGAAAGCACCAAAGCATCACAATCTTTTAGTGATTCGAAATTTTTCTCTTCAGCAGATAGCCTGACAATTTCTATATCGTCCTCCCCTTTCAGCCAACGAACATAGTTGTTGTGCTTTTCCTCTCCTCCGGTATATGTAAGACCAATTTTCATAGTTTTCTTTTTATAATCAAAGGGTTTGTAAATGTTCGGAGAGAGGCCTCACCCCCGTCCCCTCTCCTGGCGGAGAGGGGTGCCCCTCCGCAGTGTTCAACAACAATTCAAAAGCGGCAGTTGTCTTTTTTCGAGTATTTCCGAAATAGAATAATCATTGACATGTTACAATTGACCAATTTACTATTGACCTAATGACCATTGACCTAGTGACCCAATGACCTAAGCCGCCAGGCTACAATGCTTTTAGATACAGTTGTTTAAAATCTTCCCTGCTCACAGGCTTTGGGTTATTGGGGTGGGCAAAGTCGGCAACTGCCAGGTCGGCGAGTGTTTCGATATGTTCATCCCTTACTCCTATCGCGGCCAGTTTGTGTGGTATGTTTACTTTTGAATTCAGGTCGAATAAATATTGCACCACTGCCTCGCCGGTTTCATCTTCCAGGTCCAACGTTCTTGCGATCCTTTTGAATTTATGTTCAAAACCAGCAATATTAAATTCCATGCCGTAAGGAATATTTACCGCGTTGGCAAGGCCATGATGTGTATCTAACAACGACGATAATGGGTGCGCCAGTGAATGTACCACGCCAAGGCCTTTTTGAAAAGCCACAGCACCCATCAGCGAAGCGATCAGCATCTTGCTTCTTGATTCCAGGTCCGGTTTGTTTACCGCAGTTTCCAGCGACTGGTGGATCAGTGAAATGCCTTCCAATGCAATGCCTTCGCACATGGGGTGTGGTGTTTTGGCAATATAGGCTTCCATGTTGTGCGTTAATGCATCCATACCTGTAGCAGCAGTAATGAATGGGGGCAGTTCCATTGTAAGCAATGGATCTGCAAATACAATTTTGGCCAATAGCTTTGGCGAGAAAAGGATCTTTTTCTGGTGCGTTTCATCATCGGCAATGATGGCGCTCCGGCCCACTTCGCTGCCGGTGCCTGCGGTGGTAGGAATGGTGATAAAATGCGGGACATCGTTGGTTACAAAAACGTCGCCCCCGATAAGGTCATCGTATTTAAAAAGGTCTTCGCGGTGGTTTATCCTAAGTACGATAGCCCTTGCCACATCTAAAGCTGCGCCGCCGCCTATGCCGATAATGCTGTCCCTTTTTGTGCCATCATAAACATCCGTGCCTTTGTACACATCTGACTTCACCGGATTTTTATGGATGTCTGAAAATACTTCAACCGAAATATTTTTCTTCTTAAGATAATCAACAATCTCTTTAAAAAATCCCAGCTGCGCCACCGTTCCATCTGTAACGATCAACGGATTCTCCAATTTGTTTTGCAATAAATAAGCTCCCAGTTCTTTGCTGGAGCCAGCCCCAAAACGAATCGTTGTCGGGAAATTGTATTGGTAAATTTTATCGAACATAGCTTTTAAAATGTGGAAATGTGAGAAATGTGGGAAATGTGGAAATGGAAGAAGTGGCAGTTCTAACACTCTTGGCGTTAATTTTCACATTTCCACATTTCCCACATTTCCACATTAGGTTTTTAGATGATTTCAAAATAACGTTTATACTCCCAATCGGTTACCGCTTTCAGGTGTTGGCGCCATTCCCATTCGCGGGTTTTGGTGAAATGATCTACAAAGGTTTCCCCAAAAATTTGTTTGGCAATTTCGGATGTTTTCATCAATTGTGTAGCCTCTATCAGCGTGGAGGGCAGCACACCATTTGATTGATCTTTATAGCCGTTGCCCACTGAGGCTGGCTGTTCTAATGGCAGTTTGTTTTTGATGCCGTACAAGCCTGCGGCCAGGCAGGCAGCCATGGCGAGGTAAGGGTTCACATCGGCTCCAATTACCCTGGTTTCCAAACGGGTAGATTTACTGCTGTTGTTTCCCAAAACGCGTAATGCTACGGTCCGGTTATCGATACCCCAGGTAAGTGTTGTGGGCGCCCAGGCACCTTCCACCAAGCGTTTATAGCTATTGATGGTGGGGGCAAACATGGGTAAGATATAGGGCAGGCAATGCAGCTGCCCGGCGATATAATGCTTCATCACATCGCTCATGTTATTTGAATCGCCACTATCATTGAAAAGATTTTTATTACAGGTCATATTCCACAAACTTTGGTGTACATGCCCACCGCAGCCGGGAAGATTTTCATTTATTTTTGCCATGAACGTGGCCACAACACCATGCTTGTAGGCAATCTCTTTTACGGCTGTTTTAAACAACACAGCCCTGTCTGCGGCTTCCAGCATACCAGAGTAAGTGATGGCAGCCTCATAGGTACCGGGACCTGTTTCAGTATGTAGACCTTCCAACGGTATATTAAATTTTTTCAGCAATTCAAAAAGGTCGGAAAAGTAAGGCTGTTGCAATGAACTTCGTAGAACGGAATAGCCAAACATACCAGGTGTCAGGGGTTCCAGGTTCCTGAATTGCTTATCGTGTAAGGTCTTTGGTGTTTCGGCAAAATTGTACCACTCAAATTCCTGTGAGAACATGGGCGTGTAACCAATTTTATTTGCTTCAACTGATATTTTTTTAAGTAGTTGCCTCGGGCAAACAGGCGAAGGCTTCCCATCTATATTCGTCAATTCGCCCAGGAAAAATGGAACGTCATTTTCCCAGGGAATTTTTCGGAAAGTAGACAAGTCGATCACAGCCGGGCAATCGGGGTAACCGGTATGCCAACCGGTAAATGCCACATTATCGTACACAACATCTGCGGCATCCCAGCCCATGATCACATCACAAAAGCTGGTCCCGCTTTCTACCACCGAAAGAAACTTTTCGGTAGCGATATATTTTCCCCGCAACACACCATCTATATCCGTAAAAGCAATTTTTACTTTACCGGAAGGATGGTCTTTTACGTAGCTGATGATCTCGTTTGTATCCATACAGAAACTTTAAACCAAGATTAGTAATTATTTGCCGGGTTCCATTTTAAATAATTTGAAACAAACATAGGCAAGCCCCATCAGCAGAAAATATACAGCCGCCAATTTGAAATTGTAAATGGTCATGGCAATAAAGGAAGCCGATGCTATTATCAGTGCTGTTACGGGGAAAACCGGGTACAACGGTACTTTAAAGGGTCGTTCCAATCCTGGCTCCTTTTGGCGAAGCCTCAGCAATGACACCATAGAAATAATATAGAGCGATAATGCTCCAAATACAGAGATGGTGATGATCTCAGCTGTTTTGCCGGTAAGCAGGGCGATAATGCCGATGCCCATATTTACCAATAATGCATTGGCCGGCGTTCGAAAACGGGAGTGAATCTTCCCAATAAATGCAGGTGCCATCCCTACCCTTCCAAATTCAAAAACCGAGCGACCGGCTGCCAGCACAATGCCGTGAAAAGATGCTACCAGCCCAAACAAGCCCACCGTGATCAGCAGGTGAAACAGCAATGAATTGTCTGCTACTATATGACCCAAAGCCAATGGTAGCGGTGAATCGGAAGCCGAACCATCTGGTTTGTAAACAATGGCTTCCCAACCAGCTACTCCCACCGAACTGCCAAATGTTAGAATGCATAAAATAACCAGGGTAAGAATCGCTGAGCCAAATCCCAACAGGATCGTACGTTGCGGTTTGATGGCTTCTTCGGCTACATTGGCCACGCCTTCTATTCCCAGGAAAAACCAGATGGCAAATGGAATGGAAGCCAGTACACCCTGCCATCCGTTGGGGAAGGCATTTTGTTGTAAATTTTTCAACTCGAAATGCGGCAGGCTTACACCGGCAAATAGCAGCAATTCGCCCACGGCTAAAATCGTGATCACGAGCTCGAACATAGCGGCAGCCTTTACACCATAAATATTAAGCAAGGTAAAAATCACGTAGCTAAAAATAGCAATGCCCAGAACTGGCACCTGCGGAAAAAATAAATTGAAATAAGCGCCGATGGCGAAGGCAATGGCGGGTGGTGCAAAAATGAATTCGATATTCTGTGCCATTCCGGCGATAAAACCTATATCCTTACCCAATGCCCTTGTAGCGTAGTCGAAACCACCGCCTGCTTTGGGTATAGCACAAGCCAGTTCTGTATAGCTAAAAGTAAATGTTACGTAAAGGATAATGATAAAAAAAGTGGCGATAGCAAGACCGAGTGTGCCGCCTTTTTCCAGCCCGAGGTTCCAGCCGAAATACATGCCGGAGATCACATAGCCAACACCCAGGCCCCAAAGCATGATGGGTGTCAATGTCCGTTTTAGCTGGGCAGATTGTGGTGCTGACATGAAAGATGGTTATTGGGTTACGGAAGGCATTATTACGCGTCTCTTATTATCCAGGACAATTTTCACCCCGTTCTTAATCCTTAAATTCCTTTTCAATCTCTTCGATACCTGGCAAACTTGCCTTTATGCTATCTGGTATCGACCTGGTAATTTCCCTTTCCCAGTTAGCTACACCAATCGGGTTACTGAAACCTGAAAGTGAATACTCAACCACCATTTTATTTTTAGATTTCACCAATAATAAACCGATACCTGGCTTATCATCCTCATGCAGCAGGGTATCATTCACGATATTAAGGCACATATTCAATTTGCTAACATAACCTGGTTCAAACTTACCGGCTTTTAATTCTACCACAACATAACACCTAAGCTTTAAATGATAAAAAAGAAGATCGATAGAAAAATCATCCCCTCCCAATTCCAGGTGGACCTGCCGCCCTACAAATGCAAACCCCTGGCCAATCTCCAATAAGAACTTTTGAATATGGTCAATTAATTTCTTTTCCAATTCTGCTTCGAGTCGCGGATCATCGGTACCCAGGAAATCGAAAACATAGGGGTCCTTGAATAACTGGGATGCCATATCGGATTTCAGGGGAGGGAGCGAAGTCTTAAAATTATTGATCGTTGCACCTTGCCTTTTGTGCAATTGAGAGTCAATCTGGATGACAAGCATATCTTTTCCGAAGCCGTGTTCAACCGTTTTCCTGGCATACCAAAGCCTGAGGTACGGGATCTTCCAATTTATCCAGCAGGGTAATATTGCTTCGCCAGGGAATTAGTGCAACGGTGCGTTGCACAATTTGTTTGTCGGTCCAGGCCTCAGCAAACTTCCGCATGTATTTGAGGTTACGCGGTGAAAATCCGGTCATGTCGGGACATTCATTTTTCAGATCGTACGCCATCCGGTCGATGACTTTTGCACCCCAGCCTTCACGGTTCTGTCTTTGTAAAATGGAATTTCCGATTTACCAATACAGCTGGATCATAGCACTATTTGCTACAAGGACAGTTTACTGTGACAAAATCTATGTGACAATTTAAATTGTCACGAAAATTTTGTCACAAATTTTTTGTGGTACCATTCCCAGGGATCGTTATCTGTGCATTTTAAAAATAGCCAAAAACGATTTGCACTTAAGCGCTTAGGCAGGCAAATACACCGATGCAATTATTATAAGGTTGGATACAATAAAAACTGGCTAAAAAACAAAACCCCCTGAAAATTTCAGGGGGCCGGTGTCTGTAAGAATGTATGTTATGCCAGTGTTAAGGCTGTTCTGCGTTTTACGATAAAAGTATAGGCCAGTATGGTCAATGGCAAAAAGATAATGGTTGCTGCCAGTGCATGCTTATAAAATGGTAAGCCGGCTACATAACAGGTCATTAACCCGCTAAAGCTTTTGGCATAGAGTGTTTGAGCGCCCATCCACATGCTGAAATTACTGAGCAGGAAAAATATAGTTGGTGCCGCCAGTGCTCCGGCAAAAAGGCTTGGATAATTACGGCCTTTTAATGCCCAGCCAATAAGTGTTACCAGCAACAGGAAGCTATAGTTCAGCCATTGGCCCTTGTAAAATCCTGCGTAAGGAAACCAGCCCATTTTAAAGAACAAATGAATAATAACATCGCTGGCAAACAAAGCCACTAAAGGCAACAGGAAAGACTGGCTTTTGTCTTTTACGATCATCCCGGAAAATAATGCGATCGCAATAACCGGTGAAAAGCCCGACCAGCTCAGATCCGGGCCAAAAAAGAATTTGCATGCCGTGGCTACTGCAATAAGAACAAGGGTAAATGCCACTAACCTGCCGTTAAGTTTCATAGATAATTATTTGCTGCGAAAATATGGATTAATCACCTGCGAAAAACCTATTTTGCCCACTACCTTTTCAGCACTGTGGATAATGGCTAAAACAAAACAACATATAGAAACCGGGAACAAGGGCGAGACCCTGGCCGTTGATTTTATTCAGCAAAAGGGTTTCCAAATCTTGGAACGCAACTGGCGTTTTAAGCGTTGTGAAGTAGATATTATCGCCAGTAAAGAAAAAACACTCCATTTTTTTGAAGTAAAAACCCGAACCGGTAACCAGCTTTTACTACCGGAAGCCAGTGTCAGTAATAAGAAAATGAATAAGCTGAAAGAGGCCGCCGCGGAATATCTCTATCTGCATCCTGAATGGAAATGGCTCCAGTTTAATGTGCTGGCGATCACCATCTATGGAGATAAACAAACTGAAATTTTTATGATTGAAGATGTGTTTTAGTTTGTAGTACAAAGATTATTTAAGTACAAAGACAGAACATAAACACTGGTTAACCTGTACGCATCGTCAAAATGGGGAGCGTTTAAATAGCCTATTTGCTGTGATTGTTTCGCCAAATCACAGCACGGCTGAAATTGGCGTAGTGGCACTGCGGCATTATTCCCAGCTGGCGGGGACAGGTTTTGCCGAAGGCAAAACCTGGGGTGGGATGCGGAGTGGATCGCTGAATGATTGCAACTATTGAACACGAGCAATTGTAAACTGATGAACTTTGGAGCCATGAAACCCTAATCTTCCAAACCCAATATTTCCAACACAAGCTCCATCCTTTTTTCCACCGAAAAATCGCCTTCGATTCTTAGTACCGGGCAATCGATAGACGATAACCAGGATTCATGTAAGTTGAGGGTACGTTTTGCTACGCCGGTGTCATGGTCGTAGTCTCTTGCCCAATCCATAAAATCAAGATACTGTTTGTTCCTGGCGGGATCTGTAAAAATGATGTCCCCGTATCTTTCTATTTCCCTTTGTTCGAGCCGCTTAATCCGCGTGGCTGGTGGTAGCCACAAAAACACAACAAGGTCAAATTCTGGTAGCAGCTTGTCACCCCAGTTGAGTGCGGAGCCGCCCAATACCCAGTGTTCGGCACGGGTTAACGCAGTTGCCAACATAGCATTCCGGTCTGCAGGTTTTCGTTTTACGGTAAACGGAGGGTCTGATTTTTCCCAGTAAAAACTATCCGCATCAAAATAAGGCACCTCCAGTTTGTCAGCCAATACCTGGCCCAATGTAGTGACACCACTGCCCGAAGCACCCAAAATATGAATTTTCATAGGGTGTGAAAGTACATAGCCAGGGCATTTACTACGGAGATTTTAGTAAAGGTGATGAACCTGACAAAGTTGTAGACTTGCGATCTTGAACCTTGAACCTTGAACGCTAAACCCTGAACCCCAAACTCAAAACGCTCAACCGGAAACTTTAAACTATTTTTACCCCTTAATTAAAAAAAGGAACACACTTTGACATTTAAAGAATTTGGTCTCGACGAGAGACTACTCGACGGAATCGATTCAATGGGTTATACCACCGCTACACCGGTGCAGCAACAGGTAATCCCTTCCATTCTACAGGGAAAAGACATCATTGCCTCGGCGCAAACAGGTACCGGTAAAACAGCAGCCTTCCTGTTGCCTATCGTCCACAAACTGGTTACCGACCCCCACGAAGACCATCATATCAATTGTATGATCATAGTGCCTACCAGGGAACTTGCGGTACAAATAACGCAGGCCATGGAAGGCATGAGCTATTTTACCGATGTAAGCTGCCAGGCTGTATATGGTGGTGGCGACGGTAGTTCTTTTACGGTTGAAAAAAAGGCTTTGAGTACAGGAGTAGACATGGTGGTATGCACCCCCGGACGCATGATAGCGCACCTGAACATGGGTTATGTAAAACTCAGCGGGTTAAAATACCTGATACTTGATGAAGCCGACCGCATGCTGGACATGGGCTTTAGCGATGACATCAATAAGATCATTTCCTTCCTGCCAAAGCAAAGACAGAATCTTTTGTTCTCAGCCACAATGCCCTCTAAAATAAGAGACCTGGCCCGTAAAATACTGACCGACCCGTTAGAAGTAAACATCGCCATTAGCAAGCCGCCGGAGAAGATAGTGCAGGAAGCTTTCGTGGTGTATGAGCCCCAAAAGATACCACTGGTAAAGCACATTCTAAAGATGAAAGACTTTGGCAGCATCATTGTTTTTTGCAGCAAAAAGATCAATGTAAAACAACTCAGCAACGAACTAAAAAGAGCCCGTTTCTCGATAGAAGAAATACATAGCGACCTGGAGCAGGACAAACGGGAACAGGTGCTACTCGATTTTAAGAACAAGAAAATCAAGATTATTGTAGCCACCGACATCCTGAGCCGAGGTATAGATGTGGAGGACATTGACCTGGTCATCAATTATGATGTACCAAACGATGGCGAAGATTATGTACACCGCATTGGCCGTACAGCACGAGCTGCCACTGATGGAACAGCATATACTTTTGTCACAGAAAAAGAGCAAGGCAAATTTAGCCGCATAGAAGAACTATTAGGTAAGCCTGTGACAAAAGCAGTGGTGCCGGAACAGTTTGGCCCCACCCCTGCCTATAACCCCAAGGGCCAGAGGTCGGAGGGTTTTGGAGGCGGAAAAGGAAGACCACATGGCGGCGGTGGCAAACCCCAGGGAAATGGCGGCGGAAAGCGGTTTGAAAAAAAGCGGTTTAGCGACAGGCCAAAGCAAGGGTAATTTTTGCCATTGAACAGGTAGTATTTCAGCAGCCATATTTAAAAAAATTAGCAAACGCCCGGCATTAGCAGCCGGGCGTTTTTAATACCGCATATTCAGGTCCAGAGAAGGGTTTAGAAAAAAAGACATCGCTAAATTGATTGTTAGTTCTTTATGAAGGAACTTTCCCAAAAATCACACCTGATGTTTTTCGAAATATTTATTACCGTATTGCTCGTATTGCTGAACGGTTTCTTTGTGGCGGCCGAATTTTCAATAGTAAAGGTGAGGGCTTCGCAACTTGAAATAAAACTGGCCCAGGGAAACCGGTTTGCAAAGTTGACCAGGCATATAGTTTCACACCTCGACGGCTACCTGGCAGCCACCCAGTTGGGAATTACCTTAGCCAGCCTGGCACTGGGCTGGATCGGCGAACCCGTGGTTTCTGTCATCATTATAAAAATCATGCATCTAATCGGGGTCAGCGTCAGCCCGGAACTGGCACACAATATTGCATTACCCATCGCCTTTGCCATCATTTCTATCCTGCATATAGTTTTCGGCGAACTGGCTCCCAAATCCATCGCCATCCAGCGCTCTGAAAAAACAGCGCTATCTATTGCCTACCCGCTGCAATTCTTTTACATGATCTTCCGGCCATTTATCTGGATGCTCAATGGCATAGCAAACGTATTGCTCAAAATTATCGGTATCTCCCCCGTTCACGGATCGGAAGTGCACAGCAGCGAGGAACTTAAATACCTTGTGAAAGAGCAAAAGGAAAGTGGGTTGATACCGGAGGCTGATTATAAGATCATCCGGAATGCCTTTGATTTTTCTGACCGCACTACCAGGCAGGTGATGGTACCCCGCACGGAGGTTGTAGCTATTGATGTCAACAATTTTACCGAAGCGGTTTTGGAGAAACTAATTGAAGAAGGTTATTCCCGGATCCCATGCTATGAAAATACATTGGATAACGTTTTAGGGGTAGCTTATCTCAAAGACCTTTTATTAAAGAACAGAACCGGCGAACCCATTGTCATACGTGAACTGATGCGACCTGTAATGGTTGTTTTATCATCCCAGACATTGGGACCGCTATTGAAAAAATTTCAATTAAAGCATCAGCAGTTGGCCGTGGTGGTAGACGAATATGGAGGAACGAAAGGTATTGTCACGATGGAGGATATTCTGGAAGAAATTGTAGGCGAAATACAGGATGAATACGACAACGAAATCCCTTTTGTTGAAAAAACCGGGGATATCAGCTATACAGTACTTGCGTCAACATCGCTGGATAACATCAATGATTTATTACCGCACCCAATAAGCAAAGCAGATACTTACGAAACCCTTTCGGGTAAACTCGTTCATGAATTTGGCCACATACCCAATACAAACGACAATATCATTTTTGACAATTACGAAATCACAGTTTTGAAAAAAAGTAAAAATGCTGTTGTGCTTGTCCGGCTCCGGGATCTGGGAGAATAAAGTGATCACCTGGGACGGTAAAGATTAGAAGGAAATGCACATCGCCGAACAAGTATTTTCTTACACCAACCAGTATTTTTTTCCGCATTGTGCCAATAATGAATAATGAGCATGATTAGTGATGTACCGTTATTGAATTCCCCGGTTGCTCAGTGGATTCTCTCTAAAAGGGATGCCTGAATTGATTGGCATCAATAAAACCTACCTTTAGTTCGGGCATTTAACCCAAAAAATTTTGAAATCAACAATAGACGGGCCACAACAACAGAAAGCGCTGGTTAAATCGCCTAATCAATTTCCCGTAGTGGGCATTGGGGCATCTGCAGGTGGTTTGGATGCATTTAAAAAATTATTGAAAGCCATACCTGAAAATTCCGGCATGGCCTATGTGCTGGTACAGCACCTGGATCCCAAACATGAAAGCCTCCTACCCGAATTACTGCAAAAAGTCACTAAAATACCCGTCCTGGAAATAGCCGATGATATTAAAGTGGAACCCAACCATATTTACATCATCCCCAGCAATAAAATGCTAATAGCCAACGATGGCGTGCTGCGGCTGAGCCCGAGGCCGGGAAAAGAGATTAATATCCGCTATCTGCCGATAGATCTTTTTTTTGAATCATTGGCTGAAGTCCACCAGAGTCATGCCATTGGCGTCGTATTATCTGGCACCGCCACGGACGGCACCCGGGGATTGAAAGCCATAAAAGACAACGGGGGAATCACTTTTGCACAAGACGAAATATCAGCGCAATACGACAGCATGCCCAACAGCGCCGTGCAGGCCGGCGTGGTGGACTTTATTTTGCCACCCGAAGACATTCCACAAAAACTACTGGAGCTAACTGCCATTATCGATGGCACGCTTGCAAAAGAAGATGGTCCGCAACAGGAAGAGGCTGATGTATTTAAACAAATTCTGTCCCTGCTTCGCATACGAAAAGGCACCGATTTTACTTATTACAAGCAGACCACCATTCGCCGCAGGATATTAAGAAGAATTGCATTGAATAAGAGCGGGCTCCCATCTGTGTACCTAAAATACCTGCGGGAAAATAAAGCTGAACAGGATGTGCTGTACCAGGACCTGTTAATACCTGTAACCTCATTTTTCCGCGATAGCAAAGTGTTCGAGATTTTATGCCAACTGTTGTTCCCTGCCATACTTAAAAGTAAAGCCGCGAGTGAACCTTTACGGGTATGGGTAGCTGGCTGCAGCACCGGCGAAGAAGTGTACAGCATCGCCATATGCCTCAGGGAATTCCTGGGTGATAGTTCCGAAAAGGTGCAAATTTTTGCTACCGATATCAGCGAACCTGCTATCGCAAAAGCCAGGACAGGTAAATATAAAAAAAGCGAAACCGATGGCGTAAGCCCGCAACGCCTCCAGGAGTTTTTTACCAAAACCGACGGCATGTACCAGGTAAATAAATCACTCCGGGATCTGTGTGTATTTGCCGTACACAATTTTTTAAAAGATCCGCCTTTTAGTAAAATGGATTTGATAACCTGCCGCAACGTGCTTATTTATATGGAGCCCTATCTTCAAAAAAAGGCGCTCACCACTTTTCACTATGGGTTAAATCCCCATGGATTTCTGTTGCTGGGCAAATCTGAAACCATTAGCAGTGCTGCCGATTTTTTTGCCGCCAACCCATTTAAAGGGGCTTCGCACGAAAAAATATTTACCCGCAAAAATATTACCGGAAGGTTTTTACCATCACCAGCCCGAAGCGGCGGAAAAAGCTTTGATACCATGCCCACAAATACAGGAGAAAACCTGCGTCCCGATTTTCAAAAAACGGCAGACGATATTATGCTTAGTAAATACACACCTGCGGGTGTGGTTGTAAACGAAGCGATGGATATTGTACATTTTCGGGGTAAAACAGCGCCTTACCTGGAACAATTGCCAGGAAAACCCAGCCATAATCTATTAAAAATGGCCAGGGAAGGTCTCGCTTTTGAACTACGCAACCTTTTGCACAAGGTCAAAAAAGAAAAAACAACGGTTGTAAAGGAAAATATTCCTTTAACAGTAAACGGCAATCTCCGCTACATTGCTTTAGAAGCATTGTTGCTGCCTAATACCATTGAGCCCCATTTTTTGGTTTTATTTCATGAAAAATCTTTTGGCCCCATTTTACAGGAAGAACCGGGCAATGCAGGCAAAAAAAGCCGGTCAAAAACAAGTGACGAAAAAGACCTGCGCATTGCTCAATTGGAAAAAGAGCTGGCCCAGACACGGGAAGACATGCGCAGCATAACCGAAGACCAGGAAGTGGCCAATGAAGAACTGCAAAGTGCCAACGAAGAGCTGTTGAGTAGCAGCGAAGAACTGCAAAGCCTGAACGAAGAGCTGGAAACGGGTAAAGAAGAACTGCAAAGCACCAATGAAGAGTTGCTGATCATTAACCAGGAAATGACGGACCTCAACGAACAGGTAAACGCATTACTGCACTATTCGGAAGCCGTGGTGGCTACTATACGCGAACCGCTGTTGGTACTGGATAAGGATCTGCGTGTAAAAACAGCCAACAGTAATTTTTATAAAACGTTTTTGGTAAACCAACTGGAGACAGAAGGAAAGCTGGTATACGAATTGGGCAACCATCAATGGGATATTCCTGAACTGCGCACCTTACTCGAAAAAATACTTCCGGAAAATACAAGGTTCCGGGATTTTGAAGTAAATGCCAATTTCTCCAACCTGGGGCAACGGGTAATGATATTGAATGGCTGTGAAATAGTCAACAAAAACACTACCGAAAAATTGATTCTGCTGGCCATTGAAGATGCCACCGAACGCAGGCAATTGCTACAGAAAGAAAAAGAACTGAACGAGATCTTTCACAATATGATCATACAGGCACCGGTGATAATGATTGTTTTCAAAGGCCGTGATCACGTTGTGGAAATTGCTAATGGCCCCGCATTGGAGCTTTTTGGAAAAAGCCGGGAACAGATGATAAAAATACCCATATTCGATGGGTTACCGGAAGTGGAAGCACAGCGCTATAAAACGATGCTCGATCATGTGTATAAGACTGGTGAAAGGTCTGTTGTTTCTGAACGTGAAACCAATCTTTGGCGGAATGGCAGAATGGAAACACTGTATCTCAATTTTGTATATGATCCGTTCCGGGACACCAATGGGACTGTTACAGGTGTGGTGGGCGTGGGCAACGATGTAACCGAGCAGGTTCTTGCCCGTAAAAAGGTGGAAGAAAGTGAATCCCATTTCCACCGGCTGGCAGATTTGATGCCTGCAAAAATAAGCAATGCAGATACGGCTGGTAACGTATTGTATTTTAATAAACAATGGCTGGACTTTACCGGCCTGGATTTCGAGGAATTAAAGAATTTGGGATACCATACCATTATGCACCCCGATGAGTTGGAAGAATTTCAGCAACGCTTTCAGCATGCATCGCAAACATCAAGTGATGTAGAGATGGAAATGCGTTTCCGTAATAAACAGGGCGATTATATCTGGCATTTAAACATAGCGTCACCGGTAAAAGATGACAGTGGAAATATTCAAATGTGGATAGGTGCTACCACCGAAATTCAAAAAATGAAAGCGGAGGAGCAGCGCAGAAGCGATTTTATAAAAATGGTAAGTCATGAGCTGAAAACCCCTGTTACTTCTATTAAAGGGTATGTGCAAATGCTACTGATGATTCTGAAGGAAGAAAAGGTGGAACTGTTCCCGGTGCAGATAAAAAATTCATTGGTTCGTATAGACCACCAGGTTTCGAGGTTAACGCGACTAATCACCGAAATGCTCGACCTGAGCAGAATTGAAACAGGTCAGCTGGAATTACATACAGAGGTGTTCAGCCTTAACGACCTCGTAAAAGAAGCCATTGAAGATATTTCTCTCACCAACCCAAAACATATCATCGTTATACACCCTGAATATGTTTGTGATATTTATGGTGACAGGGGCAGGATAGAACAAGTCATCATTAACCTGGTTACCAATGCCATTAAGTATTCGGGCAACAGTGATCAGATTGAAGTAAGGATACGGCAGGCGGAGAACAACAGGGTGGCCGTAAGTGTAAAGGATAACGGCATAGGGATCGACAAAACAGAACATCAAAAAATCTTTGAGCGCTTCTACAGGGTGGGTGGAAAGGTAGAAGAAACCTATGGCGGCTTTGGCATCGGGTTATTTATCGCAAACGCCATCATAGAGCGACATCACGGAGCTATCAGTATTGAGAGTGAAAAAGGCAAGGGTGCTGTTTTTACTTTCACTTTACCCGTTGCTACCGAAATCAATCTTCCATAATGGAAACCAGTAAACCAGTTGTTATTATGGATGATGCCACTTTGTTAATTCAAGAGAAAAAAATACGGGACGCAGCACTGCTTGTTGCCGGCAAAGAATTGGCTTTTCAAAACGAAGAGAAAGAAAAAAGGACCCAGGAATTATTTATTGCCAATAACGAACTGGCTTTTCAAAACAAAGAGAAAGAAAAACGCGCAGCAGAGTTAGGCATCGCCAATATTGAACTGGCCTTCCAGGACGAAGAGAAAGAAAAAAGGGCAGCAGAGCTGATCGTTGCCAATAAAGAACTCGCATTTCAGAATAAAGAGAAGGAAAAACGTGCAGCAGAGTTAAGCATTGCAAACATAGAGTTGGCGTATCAAAATGATGAGAAGGAAAAACGTGCAGCAGAATTAACCATTGCCAATAAAGAACTGGCCTATCAAAACAAAGTAAAAGAAAAAAGGGCTGAAGAATTGGTGGTTGCCAACCTGGAGTTGGCGTTTCAAAACGAAGAGAAGGAAAAACGGGCGGCAGAGTTAAGCATCGCAAATACTGAATTGGCCTTTCAGAATAAAGAGAAAGAAAAACGTGCTGCAGAGCTTAGCATCGCCAATATAGAATTGGCGTACCAAAACGAGGAAAAAGAGAAGCTAGCGGCTGAACTAACCATCGCCAACAAAGAGCTCGCATTTCAAAATAAGGTTAAGGAAAAACGGGCAGAGGAATTGGCAGTCGCCAATACGGAGCTGGCTTTTCAAAACGAGGAAAAGGAAAAAAGGGCGGCTGAGTTAATCATTGCAAATACCGAACTGGCTTTTCAAAACAAAGAAAAAGAAAAACGGGCAGCAGAATTAAGCATGGCCAACATTGAGCTGGCTTTCCAAAACGAGGAGAAAGAAAACCGGGCAGCGGAGTTGATCATAGCCAATAAAGAACTGGCGTTTCAAAACGATGAAAAAGAGAAAAGGGCAGCAGAGAAAGAGAAAAGGGCATTGGAGTTAATCATTGCCAACAAGGAATTAATCTTCCAGGACGATGAAAAGGAAAAAAGGGCTGAAGAGTTAGTGATTGCCAACATAGAACTGGCCTACCAAAACGAAGAGAAGGAAAAACGCGCAGCAGAGTTAGTTATCGCTAACAAAGAACTGGCGTTTCAAAACGAAGAGAAAGAAAAAAGGGCAGCAGAGTTAGTTATTGCCAATAAAGAACTGGCCTTTCAAATTAATGAGAAAGAGAATAGGGCGGCAGAGTTAATTATAGCTAACCGTGAACTGAAACACGCCGAAGACGATATTCGAAAGCTGAACGACGAATTAGAACAAAAGGTAATTGAACGCACCATTCAGTGGGAAACTTCGAATAAAGAACTGGAATTATTTTCCTATTCTGTTTCGCACGATCTACGTGCTCCAATTAGAGCCATTAACGGTTATACAAAAATTCTGGTAGAAGATTATGCCGAAAAATTTGATGCCGACGGAACACAACTTCTTCATTCGGTGATGAAAAATTCAAAACAAATGGGTGAGTTGATCGATGACTTACTCGCCTTTTCCAAACTGGGAAGAAAACAGGTAAAGGTTTCTGAGATCAATATGATGACATTGGTTAAATCTGTAATAGACGAGTTATTATTTGAGGAGGGTGAAAACATACCAGCGTTCCAGGTTACTGAACTACCTCCGTCCCAGGGCGATGCTTCGCTTATTAAACAGGTATGGATCAACCTGCTTTCCAATGCCATTAAGTATTCTGCACATAAACCCCAAACCAATATTGCCATCGGGGCTTTTGATAAAGACCAACAAGTGGTGTATTATATAAAAGATGAAGGCGCAGGATTTGACATGCAATACTATGACAAGCTTTTCGGGGTTTTTCAGCGATTGCATTCGCAGGAAGAATTTGAAGGCACGGGCATTGGCCTGGCCATTGTTCAAAAAATAGTGCAGCGGCACAACGGCACCGTTTGGGGAGAATCAACATTAAACGAAGGCGCAACTTTTTATTTTAGTTTACCGGGTTTAAACCCATAAAATCAGGCATATGGATTATAATAATGTAGAAATTTTATTTGTGGAGGATAGCATGGACGATGCAACATTGACGATCAGGGCGCTTTCAAAAAGCGGTTTTACAAGCAAGCTGCTTCACGTAAAAAACGGCGCAGAAGCACTGGATTTTATTTATTGCCAGGGTGCATATGCTTTGCGCGACCCCAGGGAAAATCCCAAACTGATATTACTGGACCTTAAGATGCCAAAAGTGTCGGGACTACAGGTGCTGGAAAAAATAAAATCGGATCCCGCCCTTAAATCAATACCCATTGTAATACTTACTTCAAGCCAGGAAGACCCGGACATAGCGAGGTGCTACGAACTTGGTGCAAATAGTTATATTGTAAAACCGGTAGACAGCGACAACTTTTTCCATGCTATAAAAGAGATAGGAATGTATTGGATAATACTCAGTCAGCCCGTCAGTTAATATATAGAATAATGACACCCAATCTTAAAATACTGGTTCTTGAAGACAACGGAGCTGATGCAGATCTGCTTCAACGGGAATTAAAGAAATCCGGGTTAGTTTTTACTTGCGAAATCGTTCAGACACGTGAAGCATTTGAAAGCAGTTTAAAGAACTTTGCCCCAGATATTATATTATCCGATTACTCACTTCCATCATTTGATGCTGTCGCAGCCTTCGCCATAAAGCAAGATATGGCGCCTGATATTCCTTTTATTATTGTTTCAGGCATTATTGGCGAGGAAAACGCTGTGGACCTGATCAAAAGTGGTGTAACCGATTATGCGTCTAAAGACAAGTTGTTTACACTAATACCCAAAATTAACCGGGCACTGAAAGACACCGAAGAAAGAGAAGAAAAAAAATTGATCGGTGAAAAATTAAGGGTACAAACGGCGGAGCTCATTAGTGCCAACAAAGAACTGGTATTTCAAAACGAAGAGAATAAAAAGCGGGCTACAGAGTTAAGCATTGCATACGAAAAACTGCAAAAAGCTGATGAAGACCTTAAGATGCAGGCGGTAATTCGTTTGAGTGAAAAAAGTTTCAGGCAGCTGGCTGATTTGATGCCGCAGATGGTGTGGACCGCAAAAGTGGATGGTATGATTGATTATTTTAACAAGCAGTGGTTTGAATATACCGGCTTTAAAGACGTGCATGCCGGCCAGGACTGGATGCCTGTTCTTCATGCAGATGATGTGGTGCCATGGCAGGAAACATTTAACCGTTCCATTAAAACAGGGAAACCTTACCAGGAAGAATTTCGCTTTAAAGACCAGAAAACCCCTGGCGCCCACCGGTGGTTTCTATGCAGGTCTTTGCCGGTACAAGACATCGATGGAAACATCACCCGGTGGATTGGTACCTGCACAGATATCAATGATGCAAAAAGCATACAGGAGGAGTTAGAGCAAACAGAGCAACGGCGGGCAGATTTTATTAAGATGGTGAGCCATGAACTCAAGACACCTGTTACCTCCATAAAAGGGTACGTGCAGTTGCTGATGATGATACTTAAAGAAGAAAAGATAGAACTGTTCCGTTCGGATATCAATAATTCCCTGTTCCGCATCGACCACCAGGTGTCGAGGTTAACCGGGCTTATTACCGAAATGCTTGACCTGAGCAGAATTGAAGCAGGTAAGCTGGAATTAAAAAATGAATTGTTCAACCTGACGGAATTGGTTAACGAAGCCGTAGAAGATATAACCCACACCAACCCAAAACATACCGTTAATCTATACCCCGAATTCCCCTGTAATATTTATGGCGACAGGGGCAAGATAGAACAGGTGGTTATTAATATTGTTACGAATGCTATTAAGTATTCAGCTAATGGCGACAAAATTGATATTTGGATACGTAAGGCCAATGACAACATGGTGGAGGTGAGCATCAAAGATTATGGGATAGGGATTGATAAAGAGGAGCACAAAAAAATATTTGAACGTTTTTACAGGGTGAATGGAAAGCTGGAAGAAACCTATGCCGGCTTTGGTATCGGGCTATTTTTAGCCAATGAAATTATTGAAAGACACAATGGCTCTATTAATATTGAAAGTGAAAAAGGAAAAGGTGCAGTTTTTACTTTTACTTTACCAATTGCATCTTAAAACAATTTACCATAATGGAAACCGGCAAAAGAATATTAGTAATTGACGATGACCCCGATATTGGCCTCATGATGAAAATGATGCTGGTGTATAAAGGGTATATGGTAACATTATTGGATAATGCCGGCCAGGTAGAGGAAACGCTCCGCAAAAACAGGTTCGACCTGATATTTATGGATATGCTTTTATCGGGTGTAAACGGTGTGGATGTATGCACCGCAATTAAAAGCAATACCGACTATGCAGGCATTCCGCTTATTATGATGTCGGCGCATCCCGACGCACAAAAAATCTGTCTCCTCGCGGGTGCTAACGATTTTATTTCCAAACCATTTGAAACAGACGACCTGCTTTCAAAGATCGCAAGGTTATTAAAAAATAAAAATATTGTGTCTTGATCGGAACTAACAGGCATTAGTTTAGCTCAACCAACTGATTCAAAGTGCAGGCACATTTTTTGCACATGATAAAAAACATTCATTGCCATCAGCAAACGATTGTTTAACTTAATGGTATAAAATCACTTGCCATGAATCAACATACCGTTTCCCGCATTGCCATCTCATTGCTGGCCATCGTCATGATCGCATTTGGCATTTATCATTTTAAATATCCACAAAACCTTATCGGTTATTTGCCGGATTTTTTACCACCGGGTAAAATCTGGATTTATATACCTGGAGGGGCTTTTATTTTGGCTGGTATTGCTTTTATCATCAACAAACAGGTAAGACTGGCTGGTTACCTATTGGCCATTCTTTTATTCATTTTTGTTTTAACCATACACCTGCCCAACTTCATTAATGGCAGTAGTGACGAGAACCGCCATATTGCACTTATCAGCCTGCTGAAAGACACGGCTCTTGCGGCTTTCGCGTTGCACATAGCAGCGAACGCTAAAACATAATGAGTTCATCTATTTCATATCAGTTGCAGCATGACGAACTTCATCCTGCGGAAAATATTTTTTTGGTGATAGATTTTAAATCACCCGCATTGAGGTATTGCAACGCCACTTTACAGGTATGTTTAACAATACAAAGTTGTGATGAGGTAAATGCATCAGCCATTTCACCTGTTAAAGATTTTCGCGTTATTTCCAGGAAAGCCTTTTGAAATATTTCATGGGCAACGTTCTCATTTCCGGCCAGCTTTAAACAAATACCGTACATTATGGCACCATGGTTGGCGTATAATGTTTCGGCAGAACGATTGGTTTCAAGAGTATTGTGTGGCAGCATAGGATTTAATTGTTAAAAATTATAACAAAATTTCAACAAAGGCCATGCCATGCCGAAAAAGATAAAAAAAAGGAGGTTTTGTTTAGCACGGGTTGATACTCTGAAAAAAGGATTTAAACAGAATCACTGTTGATATAGAAGGAGTTGGGAAAATTATGCCCTGTTTTGAAAATCCCGGATTCCCAGAATTGGCCATAGCAATAACAAAGCAGGTGACTGGTACGAAATCCACTCGCTATTTAAAGAAACACAGGACTGTCTGCCTTTTCCCAACTATGGTGTATTCAATGAAAGAAAAAATCCAACTATCAAATAGGCTTCCCTGGTTGAGCCACTTCATTATTCCATTTAAAATTGTCTTGTTTTATCTTCCATATAAAACCATCAATCACATAATGGGTTATTTGTGGCAAAGCCAGCAGTGGTACAATGATATTAAGCAACGTGCTGCTAACGTTCATTTTTTGTGAGGCAAAAAAGGTAAAAATAGTATCCCGCTCCTTCCACACCATCATGTCCCAAAGCCCTTCCTCCAGGTAAGCCAGCAAGAAAATGATCAACAGGAATAGAATAATACCGTACCGGCTGAACACCCGGTTAAGAAAGGATTTCCGCGGTAAAGCCTCCTTGTTTTTTATACCGTGAATCCATACCAATGCCATATACGGAATGCCATGACTTACAACATTGAGCAGCGTAAATGCCATGTCCCCGTTAAAATACACAATGCCAAAATACCAGGAGAGAATGGTGCCGGTAATGATCGCTATCCTGGGTACATTACACTTTCTTGTTTTGCCAATCAGCCATAATTCTTTAATCACATATACCACAATCATGGCAATGTAAACGACATAAAAACAGTTTAATAAAAACGCGGATTTTACCTGTAGAAAATCGCCGGCGATAAACCAGTTAAAGTTTCTTGGGCTGCTTAGATGCCAATAAAGAATCGGAAAAATGGTCGCGTAATAAATGGTGAATATATCCACCTTTTTACACCATGCAGGTATGTTTTCCTTCCTGCTGTAAATCCGCATAAACCCATACTGCTGGCGGATAAAGTGAAATACGGCGGTATAAGCAAGCAGTCTCCAAAAAAAAATGCTGCTTATTGAATACAACACAACGCCGGCCACAAAAGCAAAAAATGGAATGCTGGTTAATAAGGCTTTTTGCCGTTGAAAAGTTTGCCCGTCAAAATAAGTTCTGTAAAGTGTACTGTACACATGCGCTACATCCACAAGTAGTATCAGCAAAATCCACCAACTGTCGGAGAGTTCAGCATTATTTTGAAAAAGCTGTGGGTAACAGGCAATAAATAACAGGCAGCCGAACGGTGGCAGCAGTATAAATAATATATCTGTCCAAGCCTTTCCAATCCATGGCTGCCGGTATGTTGCTCCCGTATTCATAATATTTGTCCCATTACTTTTTTTGCTGCTGCAATGCCCTGGTAGAACGCTTCTTCAAAAATACTGATCCCCGCCAGGTCGCTGTGCGCAAAGTGAATATTGCTCCCAACAGATTGCTGCAGTTGTTGCCTCGTGTTACCATGAACGAGGTTGGGCAAAGGTTGCGGCATGGCATGGCCCCAAAGCATAATATCTATACTTTGGGTGGCTGCATCTATATTAGGATGCACTGCTTCCAGCTCCTTAAATACCCGGGCTACCCAATCGCTATGGGTTAGCAGGTGAATATGCTTCCTGGCACTGGCTGGGGTTTCATCGGTTAATGGCAGATAATAGGTAAGGTTATGTTGTCCGTTGTCCTGGTTAACCTGTTGCTGGTTGGCTTTCACATAACCAAGAGAGGGACTGTTGTACAGTACATTATCCCAGCTTAACGGCATGCCACTACGTTCTTTAAGGTTTTTAACCGACAGGTTTGCCACCATCCAGGGTGCATAGTGGAGTTTTTCCTTAACCAATGCCGCCCTTTCAGTCATCGTTGCCTGCAGCAGGCGGTTATTTACAAATTGCGGTGTAGCCAGGATACATTGTTTCGCACTGATGGAATGCAGTTGCTGAGTCGTCGTATCCAGGTATTCGACCAGTACATTTTCTGCACCAGCCACTACGCTTACGGCCATAGCATTGGTCTTTAAATGTTCTTTTACCGGGGCCTGAAGCTGTTCACTCAGCCATCCGTTACCTTCGGGCCATGTAATCACATCATGGGATTCGGCATTTCCCGCCCGTCCTTTTCTTCCGGCAAAATAATGAATTCCTACCCAGGCACTTATCACGTCGAATGCCGTTCCAAAGTCATCCCTGGTACAATAATTTACATACCAGCGAAGGTATTCACTTGTAAAATTTTGTTGCAGCATCCAGTCCTTCATCGTGATAGTATCGAGTATGGTAAACTGCCCTTCTTTGCTGGAATGATCTACTGGAATAGCAAACGCATCCCTGCCATCGGTGCCGGTCGCTTTTCGGTACATATCCATCATTTGCATAAAGCGATGGATCTCATCCCGGTCTTTTTGAGGTACACCAAATTGTGGTAATAACCCATCCTGCCACTGGCCGTTAATGTAAAGGCGTTCCTGCGGATCCTGGCACAGGTAATAGTCATTGATCATTGGAAGTGCCTGTTCGTTGTAGCCGGTGATCACGTTGCATTCCACTAAAAAATCAACGTATTCCTGCAGGTTGTTATTCGGTATCGTAATGTAGTGGGCGCCCCATGGATAAGGTGAGATTGTATTTTGTCCAAAAGCGGCGTTACCCCCCATTTGCGGTTCCAGGTCCAGCAAGATAAAATTGGTAATACCATTTTTATGTAACCACCTGGCAGCTGATAGCCCGCTGATGCCACCACCTACAATTACTACATCGTGCTGCACGGGCGGGGCCATACTTTTAGCAAACTTCTGATCCCGTAGCAAATGCCCGAATTTAGAAGAAGCCCCAACAATCTTTCCTCTCGACCGGGGCTTATTATCACAGGCATGTAGAAATGGCGAGACGCCCGCAATGGCGGCAGTCATTTGGAGAAATTTTCTTCTACGCATATTCGCCATGGCGACAATGATGTTGTTACTGTTCTAAATATTTTCCCCATTCTTCTTCAAAATAATTCACCAGCGCCTGGTTATTCAACCGGTTAACGGCAATGGGTACATGGGCCTTCATATCCTCCGGAAAATTGAGCATTTGCTGTAATACATCTTTTGACATATACCTTACCGGTATCTCAAAACTATCAGGGAGTGCATAGGCCCTTTGCATGGCCATCACATAACCCCATTCTCCAAAAGAGGGCACATAATTGTGATAGGCCACCGTGCTAAAGCCGGCAGCCTGTAAGGTTTGACTAACACACCAAAAACTCTTTGGCGCTGCAAAGGGCGATGTACTTTGAACAACCGCTACAGCATCCGGCTGCATTGATTTTTTTAGTAATTGATAAAACGATGTCGTATACAGTTTACCAACAGAAAAGGTGGAGGGATCGGGGAAGTCGATAATAACACAATCAAAAAGCTGTTTATTGTCGCGAAGCCAGGTAAAAGCGTCAGCGTTTAGAACGGTGACTTTTTTATCAGTTAAAGAGTTTTTGTTCAGCGATGTAAGCACTTCCTGTGTAGAAAAAAGCCGGGTCATTTTAGGATCCAGGTCCACCAGGAGCACAGATTCTACCGATGGGTATTTTAGTACTTCCCGCACCGCCAGCCCGTCTCCCCCACCCAGCACCAGTATTTTTTTGGGATGATGAGATGCCGTCATTGCAGGGTGCACCAATGCTTCATGGTAACGGTATTCATCCGCCGAACTAAACTGCAGGTTATTGTTAAGGTAGAGCCGCATTTCTCTTTTATTGCGGGTAATCACGAGACGTTGATAAGGAGAAGAACCGGCATAAACGATATTGTCGTTATAGGCCATGGTTTCGCTAAAACTCATAATAGATTCTGAGAACGCAAATGCCAGGACTTCTGCCAGCAAAATGGCGATACCTGAAAATCGAATGACCGCCGTTTTTCTTAATTCGTGCCGGAAATAATGGAGCAGGTAAAGACCTACGAGGAGGTTAAGAATACCAAAGAATAGTGAAGTACGTATCAAACCAAGATGCGGTACCAGCACCAGGGGAAAAATGAGCGATGCCAGTAAAGCGCCAATATAGTCGAAAGTAAAAACGCGGCTCACCAGGTCTTTAAATGCTACCTTATCCTGTAAGATCCGCATCAGTAAAGGAATTTCAACACCTACCAACATACCTGTAATAAAAACCAACGCGTATAAAACAATCCGAAAAGATGCTGCTACCGGAAATAACAGGAACAGGATAGCAGCACTAAATCCACCTACCAGTCCAACCAGTAATTCTATCTTAATAAACCATGAAAGCAGGTCTCCGTTAATAAATTTAGAGAGGTAGGAACCCACACCCATCGAAAACAAATACACGCCAATAATAATACTGAATTGTGTAATGCTATCGCCAAGCAGGTAACTGGCCAGGGTGCCTGCCACCAGTTCGTAAATCAATCCACAGGTGGCAATAATAAATACGGCCAGGAGCAACAGTAATTGCGGGTTACTTTTTTTTGTTTGCATAGATGGAAATTAGCCGTGTATGGCTGCCGCAATAATGATGGCAACTGCCAGCATAAAAAAGCCGGCCAGGATGGCCAGTGCCATATTTTTATTTTCCAGTATCTCTTTTCGCAGGTTGTGCTTTGGTGTTAACAATTCCAGCAAAAGGAACGCGACAAACAGGATGGCAATTCCAAGGCCGGCAAAAGCGAGTGAGTTTAAAATATAATGTTGCATATAACGAATTTTAAGGGTGAATTATTTATGTCCGTTAGGGCCGCTGGCGCCCCATTGCTGCTGGCTGTTAAATGATAAGATTCTCCAACCAGTATAATCAGCATAAGCAAGCCAGCCAATTAAAATGGCACCTGCTATCAGTATCCATTTTACAGAACGGTACTGTTCAAAAAGTTGCTTCATGATTCATCGTAATTATAAGGTGAAAAATCGCTGTTCTCCCATCTTTTTCTGTCGCTGAGCCAGCTGCGTATATAGGTGCCTACAGGCAATATCAGCAACAATATCATAATAATAATGATGTTTCGCGTCATCGGCACATCGTTTACTACCCGCAGGCTAAAACCCGGTATGGGGCGGTTTGGATCTGCTGATGGCTGTAGCTTCAGGAAATAAGTTCCCGCCGGTATACTGCTGAGATAGGTTGAAGTTTCCTTTCCTCCTTCGGCCCAGGATTCGCCGCTTTCATAACCGGAATAATATTCAACCCCTTCATCTATAGAAAACTCTTCACCAGTGCCCGCATTCACCATATTGATATCCAGCGAAAACCAGCTGTTTTGCACCGGTGCCGCCAGTTGAAATTCTAAATTACTCCTCCATTTGGTCAATGTGAATTGAGGCGTTACTGACGGCGCGCTTGCTGCCGTATCACCAATGGTAAACGTTTTTGTTAGAATTTCCTTTTCCTGCATAAAGGCTGAAAGTACCAGGTGAACAGCAAAAGCCATTACTACCAAAGCGATACACACCAGTTTTAGTTTCCTGCGGTCAACCATCCCCCCGGGTTGAATAGCGCCAATGCCAATTTGTTGCGGCACAGTTTTGCCAAAGGCTTTTTCAATTTCATTTTTCCCGATATGACTGCCATGATACCAGCTAATGCCTTCGTTGCGGCTTTTTTCCCGTATCCACATTTCCGGCGGAGCAATAAATTCCCTTACATGTGTCGATTCATTATCGTAGATATTGTAAGGAAATTCCCCTCTTGAGTCCAGTATCCTGAAGCGGTAATCATTATATATATGGAACTCAACTCCGCCATGTTCAAGGCTGTTGGAATCGTCTTTTAACAGTACAGGCGTCTCCTTTTGCTCCCGCACAAAAGTCCAATGCCCCTGGAATTCGCTTAAAAAAGCAAAGCCATCCAGGCTATTGTATAGTGTATATTCCTTCCATTGACTTTTGTAAGGGCCGGTCTCCTCTTTTAAACAACAGCCCACCAATTCGTAAGAGACATTAAACAAGTTCGCCTTCTGACCAATATCCAAATCAAAATCGGCTGAAATTCCATTAGTGCCGCTAATAATCACATGTTCCTTTGAATTGACGATATATCTCGTTTTACAACCGCTGCATCCAAAACTCTGTGCAAAGGGTGAAGTTTTTAAAACGTTATTTTTTTTGCAAATGGAGCAGGTAGTACGTTTATCGGTATAGGGTGTGGAACGTGTATTGGTTAATTGTAAAATGCTATGGCTGGTTGCAATCGTTTTGTAAGCTGTAACAGCGGAGGCATCGCCGAGGTGAAGTTCCAACCCGGTTCCATCAGTGCCCATATATTCGAAAAACAACATGGAACCTCTCCAGCCAGGCAATCGAAACTCTCCTTCCACCTCGCATCTCTTAGCCTCGTCTTTGCTAACGGCAATATGTGTTTTGCCAGATTCAAAACTCTGTTGCATGCCCGGTTTTATGCCATCCAGGTACCCCTTCGTTACGTGCTTATCTGTGGTGGTGGGTGTGAGGATGCTGTACATGCCGTAGCCCTCTGCCAGCATGGCTAATTTTCCATTTGCAAAACTGATGGTCCAGTAGTTACAAACAGATTCGGTCATCCAGAACCGTACCCTGCCCAACACTTCGAATGCAACTCCTTCCCAAACACCTTTGGAACCTGTTTTAATGACACTATTCTGATCCGGGATCCGGTCGAAATTTACTGCCCGTAAATCTTGTCCATCCTTACGGTGCAGGATCGCGGTACATTGCTTACAGGCAATATAATTTGTATCAGCGTGCCTGAATGTAACAGGACTGCTACAGGCAGGGCATTGATAAAACCCGGAAATATTGCCCATCTGTTAGCGTATTAAAATTTGGTTAGCAGTAATAGTTGCTCTAAAATAGCTAACAAGGCGATCCAGTATCTGCTGAACCGTACCATCGTTATTTCTCTCAAAATTGCTAAGATAGATGTCGAGATTTATTTTGCCCTCTTCCGGCCAGGTATGAATAGCTATATGGCTTTCGCTCAGGCATACGACTGCTGTAAAACCTGCCGGTGAAAAATTATGGTATATATCACCCAGGTTTGAAAGTTGAAATGTTGCTACCAGATCATTGATAACTGATTGACAACCCTCAAAAGATTCAAGTAATTCTGTAGCTGTGGTTTGTAGCGTTGCAATAATATGTGTGCCGGGTTGGTTGCTGTTCATGTAAGTTCCTGTTTCGGTACGAATGTATATTTTTTCGGTCGGGTTTATAATTGTTAACTACCATTAACAAAGTATACAGGATATTGCAAAAGGTTGTTTGTATGTATAAATTTATGTGCGGCACGGTTTCCTTCTTCCATTTTATCTGGCAGATCATTGCAACCAAAATCCCCAATTCTGTTACATTCACCATTCTAAAAAATCACCCGTGTGCAATTTTAAAAGCAATTAACTCAGCCGCTTTACCCCCCGGCATTTCCAATTCTTAAGGTATGAATACCACTTACAAGATACTCAACGCAATTACGCTCAACGTAACCGGCAATAAATACAATGCCGTTGCAGCAGAATGTAGTAAGGCAGAACTATTAAAACACAAAAGTTATTTTGGCTTTGATTTCGTAAAACTTATACCTGCCTTTACTGTATATAAATTGCATCTGGAAGATGAGCCCAATATAATACAAGGGCTGTTTTCGTTTCGCATAAGCACCGGCTTCCTGCAATGCGAAAACATGGAAATCAACAAAATGAATAAACACGGGAAGGCGATCTACAGCGGTGTCGGAAAATTGATGATAGCGTTATGTTGTAAAATATCTCACGATTTGGGGTTTGGTGGCTATATTTCTTTTCTCGCAAAAAACAGGCTTTTTAACTATTACAGGCGATTTGGAGCTCAGAGAATAGGTGATAGCAATACCATGTTTATAGATGAAAGCACAGCCCAAAAAATCATTGCCAAACACTTTTAAAACAGTAATTTTATTGTATGAAAAAAGAGGTCAAAAAACCCGAAATAGAATATGACGAAACAAATTTTCCTGGCAAGGGAGGTATGATGATTGCAGGAAAATTTAGTGAAAAAGATCGATTGGCGATGCTGGCAATTATCGAAAAAAATAACGCAAAAAAACAGAAGTCCCAACTGTCTGTAGTCAAAGGATAACAATAAGCAACCGACCCGGCATTTCCACATGCCAGCATTGTATAGATAATTGTGAAACCCCCAATCTATTTTCGTTACTTATACCAACTGTTACCCGCACTATTCCCTCAACACTAGCCAACCTCGGGTATAACCATAGATTATTGAGCTACCGTTATCAGGCCTTTCAGAGTCTGGCAAACCTTCTTTATCCTACATTTACGCCTCAGAAAAATTACTCCATATGGAATTCTTAAATGCACTTAATATAGCGGCAATCAGCCCAGCCATTTCTACAGGCAAGCTATGGGTAGAAGGCAGCGAGACCGCAATGGAATCTTACAGCCCGGTAGACGGTAAACTGATTGGAACAGTGAAAACAGCCAGCCACAGCGAGTATGATGCAACGATTGCAACGGCTCAAAAAGCTTTTGCCGAATGGCGCCTTTGGCCAGCCCCGAAACGCGGCGAAGTGGTACGCCAGTTTGGTGATGCCTTGCGCAAATACAAAGAGCCATTGGGCAAATTGGTAAGTTACGAAATGGGCAAAAGTTTACAGGAAGGTTACGGTGAAGTACAGGAAATGATAGATATCTGTGATTTTGCTGTTGGCCTCAGCAGGCAGTTATACGGCCTTACCATGCACAGTGAAAGACCCGGCCACCGCATGTATGAACAATACCATCCACTTGGAATTGTTGGCATTATTTCAGCATTCAATTTCCCGGTAGCTGTGTGGGCCTGGAATACAGCACTGAGCTGGGTTTGCGGCGATGTAACTGTTTGGAAACCCAGTGAGAAAACGCCTTTATGTGGTATCGCCTGCCAAAAAATAATTGCAGAAATTTTTGAAGCCAACAATGTACCGGAAGGCGTTTGTTGCCTGGTACAGGGTGGCCGCGAGGTAGGTGAATGGCTGAGTAACGACACGCGGATACCATTGATCAGTGCCACCGGGAGTACCCGCATGGGCAAAGCAGTAGGTGCAGCTGTCGGCAGCAGACTGGGACGGAGTTTGCTGGAACTGGGAGGCAACAATGCGATCATTATTTCAAAAGATGCTGACCTGGATATGAGCCTGATCGGTGCATTGTTTGGCGCTGTAGGCACAGCAGGTCAGCGCTGCACAAGTACAAGGCGTTTGATCATTCACGAAGATGTGTACGATAGTTTCAAAAACAAACTGGTAAAGGCTTATGGACAGCTTCGTATCGGCGATCCATTGGATCAACACAATCATGTTGGGCCTTTGATCGATAAGGATGCAGTAGCTATGTATCTTAAATCGATCGAAGCCTGTAAAGCAGAGGGTGGCAGCTTTGCCGTGGAAGGCGGCGCTCTCGAAGGTGCGGGTTTTGAAAGTGGCTGTTATGTGAAACCTTGCATTGCAGAGGTAGAGAATCATTACAGCATTGTGCAACATGAAACCTTCGCTCCTATCTTATACCTGGTGAAATACAAAACACTTGATGAAGCCATCGCTTTGCAAAACGGGGTGCCACAAGGTTTGTCATCCGCCATCATGACGTTAAATATGAGGGAAGCTGAAAAGTTCCTGAGCCAGGCGGGCAGTGACTGCGGTATCGCCAATGTAAATATTGGTACCAGCGGCGCCGAAATAGGTGGAGCATTTGGTGGTGAAAAAGAAACCGGCGGCGGCAGGGAAAGTGGCAGCGACGCCTGGAAAGTATATATGCGCAGGCAAACCAATACGATCAACTATAGCGACAGTTTGCCGCTGGCACAGGGGATTAAATTTGATTTGTAACCCGAAAAGCCCGCCGCAACAGAAGTATCGGAGTCCTTAATCAACAACACTAACCAAACAGGCAATGATCTTAGATCTGGAGGAAACATTTACAGTAGGGCAGGAAAACTTTTTTGATAGTACTTCGCCGACTTCATCCTTTGCGGTAATATTTGAGGATGACCTTACCACGGCTATTTCTATGCGGTCGACAGAGAGAAGAACATGCTGGTACTTGATGCACTACATGTGTATAATGATGCAGATGTTATTGATAAAGACAAGCCATCCAAAATTCAAATCGCATGGACGGATGATGGACAAATTGCTTCACTATTGATTAACCATTACTGCCACGCAATTTTTGATTTTCAAAATAACGCCGGGTATTGCAGAAACGGATTTCCTGAAACGAATGGGCAGTGGGCTCAGATAAAAGAGCGGACTTTGACAGATGAATTGATAACCGAAATCTTCAAAAACAGCAAATAGCTTTTTGTATTGAATCGCTTTCCCGATTTTTCTTATTTAACTGCCAAACCGGCGGTTGGTTTGGCAATCTCTTTCAATATCCTTCCCTTCACAACAATATGCACCAGGGCCAGCGTAAACAATACCACCGCTGCATACAACCACTGTGTAGTTACTTCTTTTTTCCAAAGCAGGATGACGCCGGTGCTGATAACAGCCTGGACCGCCATGTAGAGGGCACTAACCGAAATATGCGACCATTTTTTTTCGTTGACCAGGTACTGAAATAAATGCTGGCGGTGGGCTTTAAAAATATTCTCGCCTTTCATAAGCCGATGAATAATCGTAAGCACAGTATCTACACCATATACAGCAAAAAGCAGGATAAAAAAGATGGCCCCGGCATTGTGAATAACGCAGGTGGTAAGGAATAACAGGCAATAAGCCATACTTACACTGCCTGCATCGCCGGCAAAACACTTAGCCCTTTTTCTAAAATTAAAAAAAGAAAAAACAAGGTTGGCCAACGCAAGGCAAATGAGGAGGTTGTCGTTAAAAACCTTCATTTCGAGGTTGAGGACATATAACGCAGCCAATACGGTAAATGAATAGCCCGTTGTAATGCCGTTGATCCCATCCATAAAATTATAGGCATTTATAATGCCGATACACAACACGAAAGCGAGCAGCCACCAATACCAGGGATATACAAAAAGATCCAGCTGGTACATAAGTAAAGCCACCGCCACAAAGTGAATCCATACACGAAGCTTATTGCTCCGTGGCTTTATATCATCGGCAAAACTGATGGTGGTAATGGCCACCAGGCCCAGCATAAAAAAAGGGTATTGAAAATGATTGGTAAGAAAAAACACAATCGCGCCAATGGAAAAAATAATACCGCCGCCACGTAGCGTGATACGCTTGTGGCTGCTTCGCTCGTTTGGATGATCGATGATATTATAGCGATCTGCTATAGCAAAATAAACGAGTTCTGCCGCCAACAAAATAATAAAAAACAGCAAGTACAACATAGGTTACGAAATTGTAAAAACATCTAATACCCGTTGAGGTTTCCAGCCAAAAGCCTTGCGGGCCTGGCCATCATTGAAAGTAAGTGTGGCAGTAATTTTTTGCAATTTATCTGAGTTTATGGGCGCCTTACTGCCCAGCATATTGCCCACCAGTGCAATGCCCTTCGCTATCCACCCGGGTATATTTTTTGGAGATGGTTTACCCAATTGCCTGGCGATGACCGAAGCCAATCCTGCAAAGGATGGGTGATCACCGTCCGTTAAATTATAAATGCCACCTTTTTCAGCAACTACGGGTATCCATTTTGCTATGTCGCCGGCCATGACTACCGATTTTTTTGCAAGGCCACCATCGATATTATAATACTTACCACTCTTGATGCCCTTTATCATGGCACCGAGGTTTCCAGGCGGGTTGCTTCCTGCTACCAGGGGCAGGCGCAAAATACTTAACAGCACACCATTTTTTTCGCACCATTCTGTCAAAAAAACTTCTGCGGCTATTTTGCTTTGTGCATAAGGTGTGGTACCGCCTAATGGATGTTGTTCATCGATATTTTCACCGGCATCCACCCCGTAAACAGCAACAGTGCTGATAAATACAAATGCCTTCGGCTTCACTGGTAAGGCTTCCAATGCCGTACAAAGATTTTTGGTACCGGTTAGGTTCACGTCAAAAAAAGCTTTTTTCTCTGCCGCTGTTTTGGGTACCATATGTGCCTTTCCTGCCGCATGCACTACCACATCTGCAGAAGTACTGACAACAGGTATTTCAAGGGCAAGGTCGCAGACAATATCGCTGGAAGCTGACCTGCCGATCCTCGTAATCCTATGGCCCGCTCCTCTTAAAAAATCATCGATATATTTTCCCAGGAAGCCTGCTGCACCAGTAAGTAGATAAGATGAATACATGGGATTTATTTAAACAGGAAGACAACAAACAAGGAAGTAGCGTGCTGGCTTCGTAATCATCAACAGGACTACTGCGCCGGGGTCCCAGTTTTACTTTCAAAAATATCGGTAAACTGCGATGCAAGTATGCTGATATCATGCTTTTGTAAGAGGTACGCATTTCCTTTATCGCCCATTTCGTCCCTTTGGGCCTGTGTCATATGATACAACCGTAAAATACCCGCCTTGATGGCATTGGGGTCTTCCGGCGAAACGCGCAATCCGCATCCGCTCATTTTTATCGGATCGTTGTTTTCCACATAGGCTGCCAGGATAGGTTTGGACGCCAGCATATAGTCAAAAAATTTATTAGCAGCCCCGCCATAACAATACAGCGAAAGGTTTCGGCTGGAAATAAATCCTACATCAAAGTGTTTAATAATACTCTGCACCTGTTTACGCGGCACCTTCTCCAAGAATTTGATATTACCCAATGCGGCAGCCTGTTTTATTAATGTTTCTCTCAGGTATCCATCGCCTATAATAACAAAATAAATTTCAGGGTGATCCTGGAGCAGGCCTGCGGCTTCAATAAAATACTCCATAGCATTGGCCAACCCGAGGGTACCGGCATATCCTACAATGAATTTATCTGATGGAATAGCGTCAATCACCTCCTGTTTCACCGTTTCTGTTTGTAATACCTCCTGGTTGATGCCGTTGGGAATATGAAACAACTTTTCCGGATTCCCGGAAATGGTGTTGATATAGTGCTCGGGGTTGGGCATCAGCGTAACTATCTTGTCCGACCGGCGGTAGGCAAATTTTTCGAACCATTTCAGCATCAGTATCATAGGGTTCCAGGCCCAATAACCGCCCAGGTATCGTGGGGTCAAAGGCCAGAGGTCCCGCACTTCAAACATCAGCATCTTCGCTTTCAGTTTCTTTTTAAGGCGATAAGCCGGAAGAATAGGAAAGATGGGCATTGAAGAAACGATAATGATATCAGGTTTCTTGAGCGTATCCACAGGCAGCCGGTAAATACGGAAAGCAAAAATAAGCATGCTCCAAAACCGCATCAGGCTCAGTGGTTGGTAAGAAGGTGATTTTACCCAGCAGAAGCTGATACCATCCTGTTCCTCCATTGTGTAACGGCCACTTGTTTCAGGAAATTTATTGAATACGTGGTTAAAAGAGCCCGAGATAATTTTCACCTCGTACCCCTGTTTTTTCCAGTATTGCCCCAGGTAATAATGCCTTTCGCCCCACCCCGACTCGGGTGTTCCGGCAAATTGATTAATGATCCAGATTACTTTACCGGGTTCGCTCATATACAGATTCGTGTTCAATTTAATTACTTCAGGTTGCCGTTTTTCAGCCTGCCATGCTCTGGCTTATCATTCATTTAGTTGCACCCTTAACCATAAACTTTTAACTATTACTCATCACTGATCACTGATCACATTTTTGCCACTTTCCCGTTTTCCAGTTTATACTTTTCACCGCTCTCCGAACAGGTTGCCTCGTTATTATAATCGAAAGTCAGGCGGTGGCCATATTCGCTCATCCAGCCCAATTGTTTAGCCGGGTTTCCCACCACCAAAGCATAGTCGGGCACGTGTTTAGTGACCACTGCGCCTGCGCCCAAAAAAGCAAACTTTCCAATATCGTGACCACACACTACGGTTACATTTGCCCCGATAGAAGCACCCTGCCCTACATGTGTCTTTAGATATTGCCCACGGCGGTTGACCGCGCTCCGCGGATTGGTAATATTGGTAAATGTTACGCCAGGGCCACAAAAAACATCATCGGCTATATACACTTCGGCGCAAATAAGCACATTGGCCTGCACCTTAAAATTATTGCCTATCACGGCATTATCAGCCACCACAATATTTTGGCCTAAACTACACCGCTCCCCTATTATTGCTCCGGGCATAATGTGGCAAAAATGCCAGATTTTGGTTCCTTTTCCTATTTGTGCGCCTTCGTCTATCACCGCCGTAGGGTGTGCATAATATTCCTTTTCCATTTTTTTAAATATCGGTTTTTATGATTTTCTAAGTTGATAAATACGTTCGATAATGTCCACTACTTTCATGCCTTCCAATGCGTTGGTGCTTACCTGCTCGGTGCCGTTTAATGTTTTTACCACATTGTCTATAACATAATGGTGGTTGGCAGCACTGCCTTTGAAGGGGCCGTAGTCGTTTGGAGGATTGGTGGGGGCCAGCTCTGGCATCACGTAATCCTTTATATGGCAATACTCCACTTCGTTCATATACTGACCGCCTATTTTAAAGCTGCCGTTAGTGCCAATCACTGTAATGCTGCTTTCCTGGTTTTTGTCCCATACTGCGGTGGTATAATTGAGGCTTCCAAACCCCCCTTTTATAAAATCAAACTGGATAAGACCTGTATCCTCAAATTCAATAGAGTGCTCGTGGGTTACATTATTAAACCGGGCCTGGATATTGGCAATATCACCAAACACCCAGTACATAATATCCACAAAATGGCTGAACTGCGTATGGAGGGTGCCGCCATCGAGTTTTAATGTACCCCGCCATCCGCCGGGTTTGTAATAGCGGTCGTCGCGGTTCCAGTAACAATTGATCTGCACCATTACCACATCGCCTATTTTGCGCTGGTTCACCACTTCTTTCATCCATTTAACCGGCGGGCTGTAACGGTTCTGTTTTACCACAAATACCTGGCGGCTAAATTGAAGGGCAGTGAAAATGATCTCTTCACACTCAGCCCTGTTGATACCCATCGGCTTTTCCAACACCACATGGCTGTGGTTCCGCAGTGCCATCAAGGTGTGCCTGCAATGAAACCCATTGGGGGATGCCACATTTACGACATCCGTTTTGATGCCCGCCTCCAGGTAAGCATCCATTGAGGGAAAATACGGTACTTCCGCCGGGTATAATTCATGCGACTGTACGTTTGGGTCGGTGTCTATAACGGCTACTAATCGGCATTCGGGGTGTTGGTTAATAATGGTGGCGTGGCGGCGTCCGATATGTCCAAACCCGACCACAGCAAAATCTATTGTACTGTTCATAAGCTGCTAAAATAGTTCAATGTATTGGTTGGCAAGTGTACCCCAGGCCAATCGTGTTAACAAAAATTCCTTACCTCTTTTGCCCATGCTCATCAGTTCTTCTTTGGAAAGCTGTTTCATTTGGAGCAGGACTTCATTAAAAGCCTCAACGTCATCGGCGGGAACAGTCCTGCCGCAATTGGAGTCTTCCACAATGCTTTTATATCCTGAAAATGACATCAGTACGGGCTTGGATGCATACATGTAATCCACCAGTTTTTGAGGCGAAATACCAAACCTGAAAGCGTTTTCCGGTAAAAAGAAATTGGTGACCACATCACAATGCGACAAAAAATCCTGCACTTCGGTCTTAGGCACCCTCGGTATGAAAGTGATATTGTGCAGATCTTTGGCCTTTTCCATAAGGGCCGATTTATAAGTACCGTCGCCCAATACCAGGAAATGAATATCATGGTGGGTTTGTTGAAGTTTCCTGGCACATTCCAACATCATATCAAGGTTATATGCCAGTACAATGTTGCCAATGTAGCCCACAATAAATTTCCCTTCGGGTATGTATTTTTTGACAAACTCCGGTAGTAATTTCTCCTGCCTGCTCATAAACGCCGGGTCAAAACCTTGGGGTATATAACAAAACTTAAAAGGTTTTTTAATGCTTTCGCTGATATGTTCTTTCAGGTTAGGAATCGGAGATACTACGACATCTGCTTTTCGGTACCCAAATTTTTCTACCATCCTCATCAGCATGATCAGCGGGTTATTTTTTGAAAACCCGGTTACTGAAATGGCAGATAATGGCCAGATATCCCTTACCTCAAAGAAAAACTTGCATTTAAAAAGGCGCTTTGCGAGGTAGCCATTAAGTACGGTTACCAGTGAAAGGGATGATACAATAATTACATCGGGCTTTTCAATACGTTTATTGCGAAACAAGATCAGGTTCAGCAGCCGCCATTCAAATACCAGCCAGGATACCACTCTCTGAAACGACACTGATGAATCGATATGAACACCCTTTAAAAATACAGCGTCACTAAGCCCTACTTTATGTACATGCACCCGTTCTATCTGCCTTGGCATTTCCCTCGTAAGGTGGTTGGTAGATGAGGTGATCACATAACTCTTGTACCCTCTTTTTTCAAACTCATCGCTTAAAAAAAAGAGCCGGCCCTGTGCACCCAACCTTGGTGGCAACGCATATTTTGAAATACACCAAACTACTTTTTTCTTCATACTAATTCGCCCATTTTTCCTGTTTCGGTCAACCAATCACTAATCAACTAATTTCTGATCAACTGGATTTCGTCACCCTCGCCGGGTTACCCATTACCGTTTCACCCTCGTTTACATTTTTAAAAACTATGGCACCCATACCCACCCTGGCTCCTTCTGCCACATTTATTTTATTGAGGATGGCAGCACAGGGTGCTATCCAAACATCATTACCTATTTCACAACTTCCGGCTATCATGGCCTGGGCGATTACCAAAGTGTCCGTACCAATCTGCACATTGTGGGCTATATGTACCAGGTTGTCAATCCTGCTCCATGAGCCAATGGTTGTGGCGCCCAATGTACCCCTATCGATGCAAACGTTGTTACCTATATCCACATGGTCTTTTATGAAAACATGCCCGATATGGGGTATTTGCATATAGTGCCCCGCTTCGTCTTTTTCGTATCCAAAACCATCGCCCCCAATGCTACAATGGGTGCCGATGATGGCATCGTCGCCAATTACCGTGCCGCTCCCAATAACCGTGTGATGGCCAATACTTACTCTACGCCCAATGGTGCATCCTTCATCTAATACCACATAAGCTCCAATACTGCAGTCGGCCGTCAAAACGATACTACTATGAATAACAGCCGTAGGATGGATACCCGGATTAGAATGTCTTTTGTAAAACGCTTCCAATACCTGCCGGAACGCGGCCCGGGCATTGGAAACGACCACCAGGTTGATTCTATCGTTTACGGGCAGTTCTGCAGTCTCTTCACACAAAATGGTTCCTGCTTTAACCTCGCTGAGCTGGCTGTTTTTAGCCGGCCCCACCCACATCAGCACATCAGCCGCAGTATTATTTACATCAAACTGGATGATCCTGTTAAATGCAGCGGCATCACCGCCGGCATAGCGCAATGGGCTGACTACCTTTTTTAAATCAGCTATTGAAGGCATGGGAATCAGGGATTAAAAATTAGGTGTTGGTGATCAGTCGGTTTGGGATTAGGGATTAGGGACTAGGGACTAGTAAGCGTGTAGCGTTTAGCGTAATGCGTTCAGCGTAATGCGTAATGCGTTCAGCCTTCATCTACATTACCCAACGCACCACTTCAAATGCTTCAGCATAGGCTGAACCTATTTGAACACCACGGGTTCTGGCGAGGGCGAAAATAAACTCACGGTTCATGTAGCCCCGGAATTTTTGGGAAATATATTCCTCACAAGCTTCCAGTTTCTTTTCTACATGATGGGCTTCCAGCTTCATAAAACATTGCGTGTTGAATTGCAGATTATTCCAGATTAGCTCGTAACCCAGCATGGTAGTTTGCTTAAAGGCCCTCAGTCCCTCAGTAGCTATAGTTGTATGATCCTGGTGGATATCCCGGAGGCATGGCATCAGCACCAGGTCGGGTGCTATTTCCTTTTTAAGCCTTACCATAATATCCAGGATCTCCTGCCTCACATAATTCAGTTTGCGCACCGGGTGGTTAAAAATGTGCAGGTTTTCGGCCGGTATGCCCAGCTTTAATGTTGCATTTTTTACTTCTGTCCTCGTCTGGTCGATGGGCAATCCTAATTCAGCCAGGCTTTCTTCACCGGTACTGAATGCAGCATAATGTACTTCCACATTTTGTTCCAGCAGTTTTACAATTGTGCCTCCTGCTCCCAACTCCCCGTCGTCTGTATGTGGCGCTAAAACCAGGCATTTTGATATTCCGTTAAACATTAGGGTCAAGGTTTAAGTAGGTACAAATATATTCGGTGATGGTTTTGGCCGAAGTACCATCGCCATACAGTTGAATGGAGAAATCTGGCGAAGCCTGCAACATGGCCTGGTATTGATTCCATATTTCGTCTTCTTCAAGCGATGTGCAGGTTACAAATCCATTTTCCACCAACTCTACCCAAGGTGTAAACGGATGCAGGAACAAACATTTTTTTCCCATCAGGTAGGCTTCTTTTTGAAGGCCCCCACTATCGCTCACCACGGTCTCACATTTATCCAGCAGGAACAGCATGGAGAAATATCCCTGCGGTTCTATCATCACCACATTGTCATTGAATTCTAAATTCCATTCTTCCAGTTTCTTCTTCGTTCTTGGATGAACAGGGAAAAGAACCTTTGTGGTAGCGGCTATTTTGTTGATAGCATTTACAACTTTAGGGAGGTTTTCTTCCCTGGTGCTGTTTTCGCGATGGCAGGTGAGCAGCACAAATGGCTCATTATTAATGATGGCTTCCAGGTCCGGGAATGATTGCTGACGCATTTTTTGACGATAGTAAAAAACGGTATCGCACATGATATCGCCGGTACGTACGAGGTCTATGCCATATTGTTCATAACCTTCTTTCAAAAGGTTGTCCATGGCGGTTTGTGTAGGGCAAAACAGGATATCGCTCAACCGGTCAGCTACCAAACGGTTCACCTCTTCAGGTATAGTATTCTCAAAAAAGCGTAGCCCCGATTCCACATGGGCTATTTTAAAATTTAGCTTCCGGGCAGCTAAAACTCCGGCCAGGGTCGAGTTGGTATCGCCATAAAGCAAAACCAAATCCGGGTTTTCCGCTATCAGTACTTTTTCTATTTCGATCAGCATGGTGCCTGTCATGGCGCCATGGGTCATGCTATTAATGTTAAAACGGAAATGGGGCTCCGGAATTTCCATCTCTTCAAAAAAAACCTTGCTCATGCTATCGTCAAAATGCTGACCCGTATGGATAATTTTTTCTTCGAGTTCGGGATGTTTAAGTATTTCCCTTGATAATGCGGCTGCCTTCACAAACTGGGGCCTGGCGCCCACTACAGTAAGAATTTTCTTTCTTGTTGTCATTGTTTAATTAATATCCTCTAATGTGAAAAAAAGGATAGGGTCAGGGATAAGAAGTTGCAAGATTACGGTATTTCAGTTTTTTGAAAACAGATTGCCTGTTTGATACCGAAACATTTTCATGTAGGTTTGCGACCGTTATAAAAAATACACAACTCCATGACCGAGCAGGAAAAACTAGTGCATGCATTTGCCGATGCGCTGATGATAGAAAAAGAACAGGTTACCGACGAACTTAAATACCAATCCATACCCAATTGGGATTCCATCAGTCACATGATATTGATCACCAATCTTGAAGATGCCTATAAAATAAGTCTCAGCACAGACGATGTGATAGGCATGAGCAGCGTGGCCATTGCCAAAGACATTATTGGCAAACACGGCATCAGCTTTTCATAACCATCATATGGGCGACACTAAACCAATAGCATTAATAACCGGCGCCTCCAGGGGGCTTGGTAAGGCTATCGCTACGGAGCTGGCCTCCAAAGGGTATAACCTCGTGATGGTAGCGCGGAATGAAGCCCTGCTACACGAACTCGCAGGCGAACTCTCAGTACTTTTCGAAACAAATACATGGGTATTTTCCACCGACTTGCTGCAACCAGATGCTGCAGCGGGGATCTTTTCTTTTTTACAGGAAAACAATGTGGTGATAGATATACTTGTAAACAATGCAGGCATCATGCAGAACGCTACTTTGATGACAACCACGGATGCAATGATTGACGATCAGCTGGCCATTAATCTTCGTACTGTATTGACAATGAGCCGTTCTGCAGTTAAACACTTTGTCAGAAAACGGAAAGGTTGTATCATCAACATGAGTTCAATTGTGGGTGTAAATGGCGGCATTGGGCAGGCCGTGTATTCAGCCACCAAGAGCGCATTGGTTGGTTTAACCCATACCCTTTCCAAGGAACTGGGTCCATTGGGCATACGTGTAAATGCGATAGCGCCAGGCTACATGATGACCGATATGACAGCACAGTATGATGAGGTGCATAATGAAAAAATGCGCATGGCAACCTCGCTCCGCAAACTCGGCAGTGCTGAAGATGTGGGCAAACTGGCCGCCTTTCTCTGCAGCGATGATGCCGCGTTCATTACCGGGCAAGTGATCGGTGTGGATGGCGGGTTGCTTATTTAGCCACGGTCTTGTAATCCCTTTATTCGTGTTTATCAGTGCCATTTAGCGGCAAACATTTTACTGCATGGATACTACTTCAGCATTTATTCAACGGGTTGGGCAAAACAAATACTTCAAAATTATTGATGCTGCCACCGGTAAAGAATATTTATGGAATGACGTAGTTAATGCAGCATCATTACCGAATCTAAATGGGCAAACAGCGTTTCTTTACGTTGATAATTCAGCAAACTCCCTGATCGCATTTTTTCAATTTTATGTTGCCGGCGCGGTGCTTGCTTTACTTCCCAAAAATCTACAGCAGGAAAGAAAAGATGTTTTAGAAGCCACCTACAATCCCTTGATTATTTTTGATGAGTCAAGACCCACTATCAATAATTATGTTTCAGAAACAAGTGGCCTTCTTTCGTGGCACCAATCACCAATCCCTGGTCACCAATCACCCATCGCTACTCAAATAAAAATTCTGCTAAGTACCTCCGGCACTACCGGTTCACCAAAACTGGTAAAGCTGAGCGAGGAAAATCTTTTGGCCAATGCAGACTCCATCCTGGGCTTTCTGCCGATACAGGAATCGGATATTGCGCCACTGAACCTGCCCGTTTATTATAGCTATGGCCTAAGTGTATTAACCACTCATGCGCTCGCAGGTGGCACCATGGTTTGCGGTTTGGCCGATGTTATTCAAAAAGAGTTCTGGCTGCAATGGGAGCAATTTGCATTTACTTCCCTTGCCGGTGTACCCTTTAGTTATGAAATGCTGAATCGACTTGGATTTTTTAAGAAAGACTTACCCTCACTTCGATATTTTACACAGGCCGGAGGCAAACTCAATAAAGATTTAGTGGTAAAAGCCGCCACCTATGCAGCTGAAACCGGCAAGCAGTTTTTTGTCATGTACGGCCAAACGGAAGCGACCGCCCGCATGAGTTGGCTTCCCCCCGGCGAAACACTGGCAAAACCCACCAGTATTGGGATTGCTATTCCAGGTGGAAAATTTTCAGTTGACAGTGAAACCAACGAATTGTTGTACAGCGGTAAAAATGTATTTGGCGGCTACGCCGAAACAAAGGCCGATCTGAGCAGTTTTGAACCGGAAGATTTTTTGCGTACGGGAGATGTGGCCACGATGGATGAAGATGGCTTTGTGTACATAACAGGCCGGATGAAGCGCTTTGTAAAACTCTTTGGCAACCGGATAGGGCTTGATGAGATGGAAGACATTATAAAAAACACATTTGGCATGCAGCCGGTTTGCTGCAATGGCGTGGAAGATAAATTCTTACTGATCAGCCATACCAGTTCAGTTGTTGATGAAAAAGTCATTACTGCCTTCTTGTTTACCGGATTTGGAATCCACCCTACCGCCATCAGGTGGAACGCATTGGCAGCATTACCTTTAACAGCAAACGGTAAAATTGATTACCAGCAAATTATCAAAGATTATGAGGGCAGATAAGCTGTTTACCATACCACCTTTCTCATTGAACAAGACTGAAAAAGCAACTGCCCTGCTGCCGGTATTGGATGAATTGGTTCAGCACCATTTAGAATACTGTCCACCTTTTGGTAAATATGTGCAGGCTGCTGGATTTAAACAAAGAGGTTATGACAACATGGAGGACATCCCGTTTCTGCCGGTAAGCGTTTTTAAAAACCACCAGTTAAAAAGCATCGCCGAAGCAGATGTTTTTAAAGTGCTTACCAGCAGTGGAACAACAGGACAAATACCCAGTAAAATATTTTTGGATAAAGACACGGCTAATGTTCAAACAAAGGCATTGGCCCATATTGTCACTTCGGTGATCGGGCAGGAAAGATTGCCAATGTTGATTATCGACAGCAAGAGTGTTTTGAGAGACAGGGCTAGTTTTTCGGCCCGTGGTGCCGGTATATTGGGGCTTTCTGTTTTTGGCAAGCAGCACACTTACCTGCTGGACGACAGTTATGAACTAAACTTAACCGAAGTTGATAAATTTCTGGAAGTAAATAATGGCAAACCCATGCTGCTGTTTGGTTTTACATTTATGGTTTGGCAGTTCATGTTTCAGTTGGCTGAAAAAAGAAAGGTTGATCTTAGCCAGGCCATTTTATTCCATAGCGGCGGCTGGAAAAAAATGATTGAGATGAGTGTGACCAATGAAATCTTTAAGCAAACACTCAACGAGAAGTTTGGCTTGAAACGGGCACATAATTTTTATGGCATGGTGGAGCAGGTAGGCTCGGTGTTTATTGAAAATTCGGAAGGCCATTTGCATTGCTCCGCTTTCAGCGACGTGATCATCCGTAACCCTTTGGATTTTAGCGTTATGCCACATGGTGAAAAAGGGCTGATACAGGTGATCAGTGTGTTACCGGAAAGTTACCCTGGTATTTCATTGCTCACCGAGGATATGGGTATTTGTCATGGCGAGGATAATGCATCCAATGGTTGGAAAGGGAAATATTTTTCGATATTGGGCCGCGCCGCAAAGGCGGAATTGCGCGGTTGCAGCGATACGTTCAAATAAACGTGTCGCTGCTGTAGAGCCGCCATGCTGGCGTCTCCACCCCACCGATAAAAATCAAATTATACCACGTTCAAATCCGGAGACGCCATCATGGTGTCTCTACGACCAACAAAAAATGAACTTAAAACAAATATGCCCTTCCAATTCACCCGCAAAAACTGTGGAGGAACTGTTATGTTTTACAGACGCTGATTTTCCTTTGCAATACTTTGATGAGAAGACAGTTGGTTTTTTAAACAGCCTTTCTCTGCAAATACTAAAGCATGCTGAACTCCGCAGCCTGCCTGCATTTGTGGCCCTGGCTTACTGGCTTCGCAAAGCGAATATTGAAACCCTCCGCAATGCCGACCAGGAAGATATCGGCAATAAACAAGTTATCATCCGGCAACCGGTAGGTGTCGTTTTTCACGTGTGCCCCAGCAATGTGGATACCATTTTTTTATATAGCCTTGCGATTAGCTTATTGGCGGGTAATAAGAATGTGTTGCGTGTTAGCAACCGCATGGAAAGTCATGCACTGGATATCCTGTTTGAGATCATCAATCAAGCTATCGCATCTGAAGAAGCAGGTATTTTTCAATCGTACATAACGGTGGTGGCCTATGGACACGATGAGAATATCAACGGCTACATGAGCAGCCATGCCGACGCAAGGATTCTTTGGGGCGGAGACAAAACGGTAGCGCTTTTTAAAGCATTTTCTACTTCGCCCAGGTGCCGCGATATTGCTTTCCCCGACCGGCTATCGTTTAGCATTATAAAAGCTACAAGCATTTTGCAATCAGGGGAAGTGGAACTTAAGGAAACCTGCAGGCTGCTATATAATGATGCCTTTGTTTTTGATCAGCTTGGCTGTTCCTCTCCACAAGTCATTTTCTTCCTGGGTGATAAAGAAACTGCCCGCCAGGCAACTCAATTGATCTATGATGGATTGCATGCCTGGGCCAAAGAAAAATACCCGGGAGACACAGCCGCACTGGCTTCGCTAAAGTTGAACCAGCTTACAAATGACGCTATTAACGACACCATCACCGGCAGTAAAAGAGACAGTAACCTGCTGGTATTTACCCAATTAAAAAGCCTGCCAACCGGCGAAACCCATAGCTGTGGTGGCGGCTATTTTTATGTAAAAGATATAGAAAGCATCAGTGAACTAAAAGGCTTTATTTCCAAAAAAATACAAACAGCAGGTTATTTCGGATTGGAAGAAGATGACTTGCTGGCACTAATTAAAATAGGAGCAGGTAAAGGCCTCGACAGAATTGTGCCCATTGGCCAGGCTCTTGCATTTAATAACTATTGGGATGGCTACCATCTCCTGGAGCAATTGACGCATTTACAATATCTGCAAAGACAATAAGCATTTCATAAAATAATAAAAGGAGCAATTTTCGTTGCTCCTTTATTATTCATTACTGATTACTCATTACTCATTACTCATTTGTTCGCCGGATTCCGCATTAACAACGAAACGTGCATACAGGCAAACAAGGCGCTGTCGCTGGTGGAAGCTTTATTCCAATCATGCTCCACCCATTCCTGGGCTTTTCTTTCTTTATAGCTTTTTGAAAAAGGCAATAATCTCATAAGAATAGCCCACTTTGACTTTCCAAAAACACCCTTCCGCTCCAATACGTCAAATTCCTTTTTGAACATACGAATGGTCTTACGGGTAAAAGGCCATTCCCACTTCGAATCTGATTGAAAAGGACGGTAAATCGTACGCAAAAATTTAATTGGCAAACTTGTCTGCAGCGGATCGTAAGAAACCATAATACCTCCAGGCTTTAATACCTGTTTGATGCGTTTTACCAACTCATTGGGGTCGCCAAAATGGTGCAATACACCCATTGCATAAATCACATCAAAATCCCGGTGTTTAAAATCATCGCTCAAAAAATCAACTACAGTAGCGGAGGTATTTGGCTTGCCCAGTGCAGCCAGTTTTTCTTTAACCCTTTTTATCCCCGGCTGGCTCAGGTCTATGGCTACATATTCCTCAGAGTTTTCAGCCAGGTACATACTTAAAAAATTGCCATGAAATACGCCGAGGTCTAATACTTTTTTTCCCGCCAGATCACCAAACCACTCTTTGTGCAGTTCATAGATTCTTGCGTCGGTATTCCATCCTTTCCGGAAACTTTTCAATACTGTTTCACGAAAATACGCCCACACACGTGTAGCCCTGTTCTTTCCTTTTTGTATATCATTATAAAAAGCCTGTTGCTCCTTATTGATTTCCAGCATTTTATCCTTAGAAGTCGTGTCTGTCATAAATTGATTGCAGAATGTATTATTTATTGCGGGGCAAATATACAGGCAACGACCCAATATAGAAAAACTCACATTCTACAGCCAAACAATTGAACAAACCGAAACATCCAGGCAATTTGCACCAGTTTAAGTTGGTAATAACAGGGTAAAATGCGAAGCACCTGCTACGGCTTAGCCTTGAATTCATTGGTCCTGGCCGCGTTGGCACCCCACATATTCCAGCCTGTTATAGCAGGATTTGCAGTATTGATGGCATACATTTTACTGTTTACGGTGGTCACGAATATCCAGCCGTTGTCCACTACGGGCTGATAGCGGATCGCGTCTTTTACCTGGTATTTCTTGCTGACCGTTCCCTTATTTTCATCAAATACCAGCACTTCGCCTTTTAATGTGGCTACAATAATATAACCATTGGCGTACACCGGCGGCGTTCCCATATAACCGCCTTCGCCCTTTAAATCACCATCCAACTGGTGTTTCCATTTCACAGCGCCGGTACTGTCTGTGCAAACAATTTCATCGCCCATGGTATTGTAAAGTCTGCCGTTTTTATACAATCCCCTTGAACCCTGGAATGCCTGCAGCGACGATACGTTCGACTGGCCGATATTTTCATAAGCCGCCGAAGAATTGGCACTGGCCGGTGCGCCAGCCGTAAAGCCGTTACCAGCATCGGCCATAACTGCTACACCTTTCAGTCTGGATTTATCCTGAACTTTTTTATCCAAATAGGTAGCATCCTTTTTATAAACCGCTTTTTGTTTAGCACCATACCCAATTACAACAGATTCGCCAACCGCTTGTGCTTGACCAGTATCACTGCGACGGCTTACCACCAGTTCATTCAAAGAAGAGAATACCGGGGCTGAAGTAGCTCTTAAAGCTTTGGCTTCAATAAACTGACCATTCTGTTGTTTTACTTTGTACAATGCACCTGAAAAAGTGGTTAGATACAGCAAATCATCTTTTGCCACCGGCGCACTCATTACATCGCTATCGATCCATTTTTGCCATAGTATTTTACCCGTTTTTAGTTCGATGGCAATCAGCACATGGCTTGGAAATATCGTAATAGCACTATCATTTAATTTCCGCTGATCGTTTACCTGGCCTTCATAGCGGGCCGGGTAAGAAGTGAATACAATGCCGTTGGCAATAGTGGGCATACTCATTAAAGGGTCGCCCAAAAAGTAAGACCAAATATGCTTACCAGTAACCATATCACAGGCAAAAATGGTGCATGATTCCGTATTGAAAACCACAATGCCGCTTTCAAGTGCGGGTGAGGAAGGACCATCATCATCAAGGTTTACCGCCCATTTCGCTTTCCCCGTTTCGGCTTCGAAGGCATAATACTGGCGGCTGCCAAAACCACCGCTCAGGTAAACGGTGCCATCCATAACTGCCGGTGTGGGAATATTGGTACTGGATGGCAACTGGATGCAATAACCATCCGCTGTTTTAGTAAGGTAATTGGCAATTTTGGAGGGTGTCACCACGCCTTTTCTGAAATCCTTTTTTGGGTAGCATTTTTCGTTGCTGTTAAGCGATAATATTTGGGGGAGAATATCTTTTTCGGAACCCTTTGCTACTGAATCTGAAGGCGTTTCGGGTGGCAACTTTTTGGAGGGAGTCGTACTACTTAACTGGCATTGCATAAAAAAAAACGTACCAAGCAAGAGCATTGGTACGATCAGTAATTTTTTCATTTCAATTAATTTTAGGCCCGTTAGATATCAGCCCCAGGCCTATTGCATAACTGAAAATCTTAACGAAATGCAAAAGCAACCCATAAAAAAAGGAACCAGCGATTAACTGATTCCTCTTTTGTATTTCGTAACAACTTGCATATTGCCAATTGTCTATTGCCAATCGCTTAGTTCTGCTGTGGCCTTGGAGCCTGCTCCGGTTGCGGCAACAAAGCTTTGCGGCTGAGTTTGAACTTACCGGTTTTAGGGTCTGTTCCGGTCAGTTTTACTTTTACAATATCGCCTTCGTTCAATACACCTTCCAATGTATCCAGGCGTTTCCAGCTTACTTCGCTAATGTGGAGTAAACCTTGTTTGCCAGGCATAAATTCTACGAACGCACCATAAGGCATGATTGATTTAACCGTGGCTTCATATACATCACCTACTTCGGGAACCTGTACGATGCCTTTGATCCAGCTTAATGCTTTATCAACGCCTTCTTTGTTGGCACCAAAAATTGATACTTCACCACGCTCGTTTTTCTCTTCGATGTTGATGGTAGTACCGGTAACTTTCTGCATTTCCTGTATCACTTTACCACCTGGCCCGATTACAGCACCAATGAATTCTTTATCGATAAAGATCTTCACCATACGTGGAGCATGAGGTTTGTAATCCTCACGGTGTTTAGGGATACAATCGTACATGGCATCGAGAATGTGCAGGCGGCCACGTTTTGCCTGGCTCAGGGCCTGGCGCATAATGTCCATGCTTAATCCGTCAACCTTAATATCCATCTGCACACCGCAAATACCATCGCGGGTACCAGTTACTTTAAAGTCCATATCACCTAAATGATCTTCATCACCCAGGATATCGGTCAATACAGCGAATTTGTCTCCGTTGGTGATTAGACCCATAGCCACACCACTAACGTGTTTTGGAATAGGAACACCAGTATCCATCAATGCGAGTGAACCTGCACAAACGGTAGCCATAGAAGAAGAACCATTTGACTCAAGGATATCACTTACCACGCGAACGGTGTAAGCGAAATCTTCGCCGGGCATCATCTTCTTAAGGCTGCGCTGGGCAAGGTTACCATGACCCACCTCGCGGCGGCTCTGGCCACGCATCATTTTCACCTCACCGGTGCTAAATGGCGGGAAATTATAGTGCAGGAAGAATTTAGAATAGACAGATTTGGCAGCGCTTTCTACCAGCAATTCATCTAATGGTGTACCTAAAGTAACAGTAGTTAATGATTGGGTTTCACCACGGGTAAATAAAGCCGAACCGTGTGGTGTTGGCAACGGATCTGTTTCCATCGCCAGCTGACGTACATCTTCCAGGCCACGGCCATCGAGGCGTACACGATCGTTCAGAACCATGTCGCGTACCACATTGTATTGCAGTTCGCCGGTATAATGACCAATCAGTTTGGCATCAGCTGGTTCCAGTTCGCCCAGGGCTTCTTTCACTTCCAGGTGCAGGGCTGCAAAAGCATCACTGCGGTCGTGTTTGGCAGAAGCACCTTTTGCGATAGCATACATTTTATCTTTTGCCAGGGCAATGATCTTTTCGTTCAGTTCTTCGTTGCGGTAAGGCTTGCTATATTCCCTTTTGCCTGTAACGCCAACAGCATCGCGCAGCTCTTCCTGGGCCTTTACTTGTACGCGAATGGCTTCATGTGCAGTTTCGATCGCAATGATCAGGTCTTCTTCGCTGCACTCATTTGCCTCTCCTTCCACCATCATGATATTCTTCTCGGTAGCTGCGATAATGAATTCATAATCAGCAGTTTCGAGCTGGCTGCGGGTTGGGTTTACTACCACAACACCGTTTACTTTGGCTACGCGAACTTCACTGATAATTTCATTAATTGGAATGTCCGACACGGCCAGGGCGGCAGAGGCGGCAAGACAAGCCAACGCATCAGGCATTACCTCAGGGTCGCTGGACACCAAAGAAATCAACACCTGTACATCACATAAATAATCTTCAGGAAACAATGGACGAAGCGCCCTATCGATCAAACGACTGGTAAGGATCTCGTAGTCGTTCAGTCTTGCTTCTCTTTTGAAAAAGCTGCCTGGGATACGGCCTGCAGCGCCAAATTTCTCCTGGTAGTCTACGCTTAAGGGGAAAAATGACTGGCCTTCTCTTGGCTCTTTGGTGGCACATACTGTAGCCAGTATGATACAGTTACCGCATTTTACGGTAACGGCGCCGTCTGCCTGACGGGCCAGTTTCCCTGTTTCAACGGTCACGGTTTGACCATTTACTTCAAAGGATTTACTAATCGGTTGTGATAGCATAAAATTTGCGTCTTGTTTTGTGGCTGCGGATTACAGCACACGGTTATGATTGATTCTTGTTTCTTCTCTTTTTTGTTCGCGGGTTCACCGGTTACCAGTTCACCTGTTCACGGGTTCACCAGTTTTATCAATGCAAAATGCTTTGGATTTTCTAACCACGCTATATTGGAAATGCATTTTTTGAGACCAGCTTTTGAATCCCAATTGAGCAACATTGGCGAACTGCTCCCCCGATTATTTCGGGGCTCCGTTCTTCTGATGACTACTATTTGGCAAACAACATAGCCCTCTCGTAACATGCTAACCCACAATCCCATGAACTCGTGAACTTTGGAACTTGTAAACTTCGGAACGCTAAACCCCTAAATTCTAAACCTTTTCAGTACATACAAAAAAGCAAATCCCAACCGATAAAATTTCGATTGGGAAAAGCTCAATAATATAACATAATTGGGAAATTATTTTCTTAATCCCAATTTTTCGATGAGTGCACGATATCCTGTAAGGTCATGTTTGCTGAGGTAAGTCAGTAAACGCTTACGTTGTCCAACCATTTTCATCAGTCCACGTTGTGTGCTGAAATCTTTTTTGTTGGCTTGCAGGTGCTTGGAGATAGATAAAATACGCTCTGTTAATAAAGCGATTTGTCCTTCAATAGAACCTGTATTTTTGGCTTCACCGCCGTAAGTTTGAAAAATTCCAGCTCTTTTTTCTGTAGTTAAGTAAGGCATCCGATAGTTTGTTTTTTGTAGTAAACCTATTTCTTGTCAATAATTTGAGGCGGCGAAAGTAGGGCTTTTCTTTGAAAAAATTTACCCCCAAGAGAAAGATTTTTATACAAGCACAAAAAATATTTCACAATGTATGGTATCAAAAGGTAGAGACGGCCATTTATGGCGTCTCCCTCCACGCCGATCCTCCACGTGGGTGTTATTGTGCAGACCCATTTACCGGCAAGATGGCGACCTTATAAATGGGAATGCGCCATTTTCATTTACCCCATAAATTTGGATGTACCATTTTCATTTACCGGCAAGATGGAGACGCCATAAATGGACGTCTCTACAATCTTATTATTATTTATACAACGATGCCAGAAAAATTTCTAGACAAATACCGCATTCCATCTGCCAGGGCCCAATGGTGGAATTACGGAAATAATGGCTCGTATTTCGTTACCATTTGCACCAAAAATCGGGAACATTCGTTTGGCGAAATAATTGATGATGAAATGCAACTATCTGAAATCGGAAAACTGGCATACAAATATTGGTATCATATTCCCGTTCAATTTTCTTATGTGCTGCTGGATGAATTTGTGGTAATGCCCAACCATATCCATGGCATCATTACTATAGATAAAAAGCCTGACAACGATTCCAATCCAGATGCCGCCATTATGGAAACACCTGCCACCCATCTGTCGCCTTCTCTATCCGCAGGTTCTGGAAAAACCGGAGGTTTTGCAGGGATTAAAAACCCAATGTTGACTGATAATCTATCGAGGGTAATAAACTGGTATAAAGGCAGGGTGAAGTTTAATGTACGAAGTGCAACCAAATTCTGTGCTGACAAGCCCGGTTTCATGACAGTATTATAAAGGATGACGTGATGTATCAAAACATAAAAAATTATATCATTACCAATCCCAAAAATTGGGATAACGACAAATTCAACACGTAGAGACGACCATTTATGGCGTCTCCCTCCACGTCGATCCTCCACGTGGGTATTATTGTTCAGACCCATTTACCGGCTAGATGGCGACCTTATAAATGGGAATGCGCCATTTTCATTTACCCCATAAATTTGAATGTACCATTTTCATTTACCGGCAAGATGGAGACGCCATAAATGGCCGTCTCTACAATCTTATTATTATTTATACAATGATGCCAGAAAAATTTCAAGACAAATACCGCATTCCATCTGCCAGGGCCCAATGGTGGAATTACGGAGATAATGGCTCGTACTTCGTTACCATTTGCACCAAAAACCGGGAACATTCGTTTGACGAAATAGTTGATGATGAAATGCAACTATCTGAAATCGGAAAAATGGCACACAAATATTGGTATCATATTCCCACTCAATTTTCTTATGTGCTACTGGAAGAATTCGTGGTGATGCCCAACCATATCCATGGCATCATTACAATAGATAAAAAGCCCGACTTCGGTCCCAATGCGGATATGACGACAAGAAATATTCCCACCGACGGTTTAGTGATTCCTCTGCCCCCGGGTTCTGTGAAAAAAGGAGGTTTTGCCGGAGATAAAAACCCAATGTTGACTGATAATCTATCGAGGGTAATAAACTGGTATAAAGGCAGGGTGAAGTTTAATGTACGAAGTGCAACCAAATTCTGTGCTGACAAGCCCGGTTTCATGACAGTATTATAAAGGATGACGTGATGTATCAAAACATAAAAAATTATATCATTACCAATCCCAAAAATTGGGATAACGACAAATTCAACACGTAGAGACGTCCATTTATGGCGTCTCCCTCCACGTCGATCGTCCACGTGGGTGTTACAGCACAGTTTCCTTCCGGTAAATATATAGGTAAGCGGGAAACCCTTCCACAGACGAGAATGGGGTTTCTTCAAATGCATTTATCGGCAAGATGGAGACGCCATAAATGGCCGTCTCTACCATTTCGTGATTGGTCTTTCATAATTTATACAACGATGTCCGAAAAATTTCGGGACAAGTACCGCTTTCCTTTTGCCAGGGCCCAATGGTGGAATTAATCCCAAAAATGGGATAACGACAAATTCAACACGTAGAGACGACCATTTATGGCGTCTCCCTCCACGCCGATCTTCCACGTGGAGATGCCGGTTGCAAGAGCGTGTTAGAAAATTATTTGCCGAAAATGCCCCGGCATTTATTCAACAATTTGCATAAGCCGGGTAAATAACGGCAAATGCTGTTCATCATCACCGTAGCGCAGTAATGTTCTTTTCTTTGAAAACAAGAACAGTGAAGGATATTTACGGGGCTGAAATTTTGCAATGAACTCGCTGTTGACATCCTGTAGAAAACTGATGTTCTTCCTAAGTTTTAGGCCGGGCGCATGCTTCTCTATATACCTGCCGAGTTTGCCGGCGTCGTCCAGCGTGATCATATAAATGGCTGCCTTTCTAAAATCCTGGTAATGCTGGTCCAGGTATTGAATGGCATGCAGGCAGTGGTCACATTCGGTATCAAAAAAAACAAAGAATACCTGTTTGCCTGTAGCAAGATCCTTATTGGTGAAAGCCGTTTTATCCAGCCGTGAAAAGCTAAATGACGGAATGGTAGTCACCGGTGTTTGGGCTATTATTCCACCCAGCAGGAAACAGGACAATACAGATATCAGTATCTTATTAAACATGATTATTTTTTTAAAGGAATCCAATCCAGTTTTTTGATGGTGCTATTGCCTGTGGAGTTAATCTGCACCCGGTCAAATGGCTTGTTGGGAAAAAAGATCGAGGTCATCAATGTAAGTCCGTCATCTGCAAACAACTCGATGGAACTCACGTCGATTATTACATCGACACTCAGTTGCGGATTAGCCGACAGCCGTGGCGCAACATGCTTCCCGGAAAAGTCCTTCTGAAAGTCAGTCTTGCCCGATTTGGTGCGGTCAATAAAATATTGATGTTGGCCGGCATCGTACCCCAGCACCAGTTCTTCACCTATTGCGTTGGAAAACACGACCGAAAAATCTTTTGCGGCATCAATGGTCATCTTCAGGCGGGCGGGCAAGGTTGTTTTTCCTGCTAGTTTGCCCAGGTCTATTGTTTTGTTCAGTTTCAGGCCCTGGGTGGTAAAAGCCTTTCCGCTGATTGAAGCCAATTCCTGCACCGGCCTGGAAGCAAGAAATACATCACCACCAACACGTTGCAGCCGCAGTTCCCGGGGTATGGTCATAGCACTTCTCCATTTTTCGGTAGGCACTTGCTGTGCATACAGCCAGTTGCTCATCCAGCCAATCAGAATAAATCGCTTACCGGTATTCGACCAGGTTACGCCGGCATAATTATCCGGTCCAAAGTCCATCCATTTGGTGGCTGTTTGCGTGGTTGTAAACTTTTTACCATCAAAGTCGCCGATAAAATACTGGGTGCCGGAGCCACCATTTGGCCCGCCGGGGTTTATGTTTACCAGCAATACCCAGCGCTGTTTCCCATTGTCGTCCATCTGGAGTAGATCAGGGCATTCCCATACACCGCCATGAGCACCCAGGCTTGCGCCAAATTCACTTTCTTTTTTCCAGTTTTTTAGATCAGGGGCAGAATAAAAGCTGATGCGATCTTTCGTTGCAAGGGTCATGATCCACTTTTTCCCAGCTTCGTACCACATCACTTTGGGATCCCGAAAATCGGTGATGCCAGGATTTTTCACCACCGGGTTGCCGACATATTTGATCCATGTTTTGCCAGCATCATTGCTGTAGGCAATGCTCTGAGTTTGAAAATCATTGTGCCCGGCCTTTTCGCTCAAGGCATCGTGCTGTGTAAAAATGGCCACAAGGGGTGGCTGTCCGCTTTTGCCAAAACCAGATGTATTGTTTTTGTCCACCACGGCGCTGCCGGAAAAAATGGTGCCGATACTGTCGGGGTAAATAGCGATCGGCTCATGCTTCCAGGTCACAAGATTTTTGCTGGTAGCATGGCCCCAATGCATGGGTCCCCAAACCGAGCTAAATGGATGGTATTGAAAAAATAAATGATAGACGCCATTGTAGTAGACCATACCATTGGGATCATTGACCCAATGCTTAGCCGGCGTAAAATGAATTTTGGGGCGGTGCACCTCTCCCCCATCACCGGGCAGCGACTGTGCTATGATCACGGAACTGTTCAGCTGCAAAGCGATAGCAAAAACCAGCTGGAAGAATAACTTGCTTTTCATTATTGTATTATTAGGGGGATGCGTTGAGTGATCAATTGGACAGGGTATTTAAAGCTGGAGGAGGAGAAAGCCTCCCCCCGCTAAAAAACAACGCCTGCCATAAGAAAAAAAGTGACATTTTTTTTGAACCCTGTTCTCTAATAACCCGGATTTTGTTTGTACAACCCGTTCGTAAAAGTGATTTCAGACTGCGGTATAGGCAGGTATTCATCCCGACCTGAAGTAAACACGGCGGTTGCCAAAAACGGCCTTCTTGTTTTTTCAACGCCGATATAGCCGTTCAGCACCTGGGCTGCAATACCCCATCTTACAAGATCAAAAAAGCGGGCGCCTTCGGTGGCAAATTCCAGGCGGCGTTCCCATTGCAGGGCCGTACGTGCATAAGCCTGGGTCCAGCCTGTGCTGGTATACGGTTTGCAATTGTAAATGGAGGCAAAATTGCCATCTGCTTTCTTCAATCTTGCGGTACTGGCTGCCGCTCTTGCCCTTACCTGGTTGATCAATGGCAGCGCACTGGCTTGCTGCCCCAGTTCGATATAGGCTTCTGCCTGCATTAATAAAACATCATCGTAGCGAAGGATATCGTAATTTTTTGCTGTGCCCATAAATGGTCCCATTTTAAAATATGAGGAACTGGTGGCCAGTTGCTGGTACCGCATGCTGTGAAAATTACCATACACGCCCGCATCACGGACCCAGCTGTTACTGAATGGTTTTGTGTTGTCATACTTATACGGGTGTCCATCGATACCTACCGTATGATCCAGGCGTGGATCAACTGTTGCCGTGGCGAGGTTTGCGATGCTGTTATTAAAGGTGTTGAAGTTGGGCAAACCATTAGCATCGGTCGTATGTGCATTTACCAGGTTCTGGCTGGGGGCATGAAAACCACAGCAACCATATTGTGGTGCACCATGCGGATAATTTAGTCCGTCTTCGTAACTGAGCCGGCCGGCAGTTGTTCCATCATTGATCGTAAATTGTATCGCAAAAACTGATTCGGGACCATTCTCGGTTTCAGGCAAAAAGTTATTGGCGATGTCGGCACTCAGCGCATACTTGCCAGACGAAATCACTGCCTGCGTTAACGTAACTACCTCCTGCAATCTCGTAGTACTGATGCCGGTAACCTGGTGATTGGTACCTTGGGTATAAGCCTGGTACAGTCGTAACTTAGCCAGGTAAGCCTGGGCGGTTAATTTATTGGCCCGCGCAATCTCGGGTTGTGTTACCGGCAGGTTGTCTACTGCATATTGAAAATCCGCCGCGATCTTATTCCAGGACTCTTCGTTACTGAGCGTATTGGAGGTGGCGAGTATATCCTGGTCCGTGGCGTTTTCATCGAATATGGGAATATTTTTATACAACAGCTTCATCGTAAAATAGCTATGCGCCCTCAGAAAACGCAGTTCGGCAATGCGTGTCTTTTTTTGGGGGAAGGCGGTTTCACTCAAGGTATTTACAGCCCGCAATGCCACATTGGCCCTGGAGATGGACTTAAACAGGTTCTGCCAGGTACGCGTTACAAAAGCGCCCATAGTGGGTGTCACCAGGTTATAGTGTTCGAGGGCGTCAACTTCGCCCACATCGCGGGTACCGCCGCCACCTTTGTAGGCGTCATCGGAGCGCACACTGCCATAGGCCCAGTTGCTATAGATCGGGCCAATCATATCGCCGTTGCCGATGGCGGCATAGGCTGAAGTAACAAGCCCTTCGATCGCGGTGGGCGACGTGAGATCGGTGGATGACAATACACCCGTGGGCTTGTAATCCAGTGATTTTTTGCAGGAACCCAGTAACAACAACCCTGCGGTTACACATGTCAGCATATTTATATTTTTCATATTGCTCGTATTTTTTTGTATTAAAAAGAAGCGTTAACACCAATGGTAAATGTTTGAGGAATCGGAACCGGGTCGAGGTCGATCCTTTCCGGGTCGGGGCTCAGGTAGCTTTTGCTTTTGAACCAGAACAGGTTTTCAGCCATGCCAAAAATGCGTAATCTTGAAAACACCGCTTTGGGAACCAGGTTAAAGCCCAGCTGGATATTGCGCATTTTGAAATAGGAAGTGTTTACAATAAAATAGTCGGAAGTGCGGCCCTCATTGTTATTGTCTTTTAAAGTAAGCGCCGGCACATTGGTACTGGTGTTGGTGGGTGTCCAGCCATTGAATACACCCGGGCCAACATTTTCACGGCTTCTCATCAGGTTATTGAAAAGGGTGTACACATCGAAGCCGGTTCTGCCTGCCACACCCGATCCGAATGTGGATAGATCAAAGTTTTTGTAGACCAGGTCAATCCGGGCGCCATATTCCAGGCCCGGTAAAGTGGTACCAATCCAGGTGCGGTCGAGATCATTGATCACTTTATCGTTGTTGATATCTACGTAGCGGATACGGCCCGGACCTGCACCGATTTGCGTGGGGGCGGAATTCACTTCGGCCTGCGACTGGAAGAGCCCATTGGTTTTATAGCCAAACACGTCGAATTGTGAGTGCCCAATGATAGTGCTCACCAGGTTGCCCGCATACGCCGGCCTTACGTTCTCCGGCAACTCCGTTATCTTATCTCTGAAACGGGCGAAGTTCAACCGCACATTGTATTTAAAGTCACCCATCTTTTCGCTTTGGTAACCGATGGTAAATTCAAATCCTTTGTTGCTTTTGGAAGCACCGTTGACAGCTTTGGATTGGCCTTCACCGAGAGCCGAAGCTACTGGCGGTGTGATTAGGATGCCAGTGGTTTTCCTCGAAAAATAATCGAAGGAACCATAAACCTTGTTTTTGAGTATTGAGAAATCGACGCCAGCATTGATCTCGTCGGTAGTTTCCCATTTAAGACCTGAATTGGCCGCCTGTGTCTGCACAAATCCCGAGGGCAGTGTACCTGTATTGGAGCCGGTTAATGAATAAGCAGTGCCCACATTCATATACTGCTCCCAGAAGCCCGGTGAGAGCTGGTTCTGGCTGGTGCCATAGCGTGTATCAAACAAGCCGAACCGGGCGAGGTCGCCAATTTGCTGGTTCCCTACCCTGCCAATACCGGCCCTTAATTTTAATTCTGAAAAGATCCGGTTCTTCTCCATAAAAGCTTCCTTGTCGATCCTCCAGCCAAGGGAGGCCGCAGGGAAAATACCATACTGGTTATCGATACCAAAACGTGATGAGCCATCACGCCGTACCGTTACGGCCGCCAGGTATTTATCAGAGAAATTATAGTCCACGCGGGCAAACTGGGAGAATAAGCGGTTGCCCGTTGTTCCGCCTGTTGCGATGGTATTACCGGTACCGGCATTCAGGGTAAAATACTCCTCCGTTTGCAGGGCATAGCCTTCCTTTTTGGTGTAATTGAAATCAATATCTGTTTTGATATACTCCGTACCCAGCAGGAATTTAAAGTTGTTGTTTTTATTGAGATCCCAGTTATAACGCAGGGTATTGGACCAGGTAAGGCTTAAAAAATGATTCTGGTCGAAAGACAGGCTATTGGTGGTACGGCTCAGGGCACCTTCGGTAAATGTTGGGGTGATCACCTTGCTGGAAAAAGTAGCATTATCGGCCCCGATATTCGATTTAATAAATAAGTTCTTAATGGGTTGAATCTCAACAAACAGGTTACCGAAGGCACTTAAGCGATTGGCATTGTTCCATTTGGCCAGGTCCTGCATGTGAAGCGGGTTATTTCTGTCAGAATAGCCTGCGCCGAGTTCGCCTGCATAAGTAGCGCCATCTTTCTGGTAAACGGGAATCGTTGGTGCAAGTGTCACTGCTAAAAAGGTGGTGGTGGCACCGCCCAAATCCCTGGCAGTAAGCGTTTCGTTGGAGTTAGCCACCCGCAGATTAAGACCAAACAGCACTTTATTATTGAATGATTTTGTTAATGCATTGATGCTGCCGCTCAGACGTTCGTAGCCCGTAAACCGCAGCATACCTGTATTCTTTAGGTGTCCAACGTTGATCTCCACAGACGAATTCTTGTTTCCAACGGAAGCCGTGAGGCTATTATTGGTTACAAGGCCGGTTTTATACATCACATCCTGCCAGTCGGTATTGCCGGCAGGCGTGTTAGGATCACCACCTACAAAAGGCTTGAGTGTAACACCATTTAAAACCGGGTTATTAAAATCATTGTTCCAATTGAATGCATACATTTCTCCATAGCCCGCGGCAGGGTCTTGTTTGTCGTTCACAGAAGCCTGCCAAAGGGCCCGGCCCCTGTCTATTGAATTTAGCATTGTGAACCGTGATGCTTTTTCCGACTGGATGGACGTGCTGCTGTTAAATTGAAAATCCACTTTACCATTCGTGTTGCCACCGTTTTTGGTGGTAACAATGATCACCCCATTCGAAGCCCGGGCACCATAAATGGATTCCGCAGATGCATCTTTCAATACCTGTACGGAAGCAATACTGGAGGGATCCATGTTCTGAAACACTTCGGGCCTGGTGGTGGGGATACCGTCGATAACATACAGCGGGTCATTGTTGCCGAGCGTGTTAGCGCCCCGTATCAGGATCCTGCCGTTGGAACCGTTGGGGGAACCATCTTTTTCGATATACAAACCAGCGACCCGGCCCTGTAAAGCCTGCATGGTATTGCCCGAGCTGTTATTTTTTACCGGAGTCATGTCCACAACAGCTACGGCGCCAGTAAGGTCCTTTTTGCGTTGAGAGGTATAACCCACCACCACTACCTGTTCCTCTTCCCTGATGGCTTCTTCCATTTCAATCGTGATAGCCTGGCCAGTTGCGGAAATGGTGGCCGTAACCGGTTTCATGCCCACATAGGAAAATGAAAGAATATCTCCTGCAGCGGCAAGAATGGAAAATTTCCCCGATTCATCTGTGGTCACGCTTCTGCCTTTTGTAGAAACCGTGACACCTGGCAAGGGTGCTTTACCTGTTTTCCCGGTTACCACACCGGTAATGGTTTTTTGCTGGGCAAGGGCAATCATACCCATCAGCAAAAATGGCAGCAGAAAGAAAAATCTTATCATAATCGTTGTTTTTAAAAATTGGATAAAATAGAAGTGGCAGTTTGATGTGTATTAAAATTTTATAATTCGATGGATTGGCGATGAACGAGGTCATTTACACTATCCATGCTGTAATCCGGGCAGCCACCGCGCTGGGTGGCGATAAATGCCCCAAGCCCGCTCGCAAATTCGAGTGCTGTTTCGTGATCAGCCCCATCCAGCAATTGCGACAACAGGCCCGCAAGGAATGCATCGCCGCTCCCTACCGTATCGGCTACGGTTACCTTAAAACCAGGGTGGCGGGTGATATGGCCATCCATATACAATAAAGCCCCGTTACCACCCATCGTCACCACCATTTTAGTCAAGGAAAATTTGTCGCGGATGGATTGGAGGCGGTCTTCAACAGACGTATAGTTGGAAAACCAACCGGTGATGAGTTCCAGTTCGGCCAGGTTCATTTTTACAAAATCCGCCTTGCGCAATAGCTGTTCTACAATTCGGCGATTGTAGTGCGGGGCCCGGAGATTAATATCCAGGACTTTGTTTTTTGCTGTTTCCAGCAACCTGAACAAGGTTTCTTTAGACGGCTTGTTACGGGCGGCGAGGCTGCCGAAAACAAAGAACCCGGCATTCGCTACGAGATCTGCCAAAGCATCATCCCATTCGATGAAATCCCAGGCTACCGGCTTTACGATTTCATACACCATCTCATGGTATTCATCAGCCCGGGCATACACTTTCCCGGTTTCATGGCGGTCATCCACCTGGAAATAATCGGTGCAGACGTTCTGACCGGTAAACACATTCATCAATGCCTGTCCCCGTTCGTCGACGCCTACCCGTGTGATAAGGGCCGGGTTTTTCTGTAGTTTTTGTAAATGGTAAGCCACATTCATCGGGGCCCCGCCGGGAACGGCGCCTGATGGAAGAATATCCCACAATACTTCTCCGAAGCAAACCACCTGGTGTTGCAATGCGTTATTCATAATTGGTGCTTTTCTATTTGATTAATTTCTTTTCAATGTCTTCGAGGGAAACGCCTTTTGTTTCAGGCATTTTGGTAAGGACCCATACCAGCTGCAACAGCATCATTACGGCGAAGAATGCGAAAATGGGCCAGGGGTTGTCTTTAAAAACGCCGTTGGTATCGTCGAGAAAATAAGGCGTCACCAGGGTGATGATGGCTGCAAACACCCAGTGCACGCTGGCCCCAAAGGATTGGCCGGTTGCACGTATTTTGTTGGGAAAGATTTCGGAAATAAACACCCAGATAACAGCCCCCTGCCCTATAGCATGGGCAGCAATAAAAAGCAATAGAAAACTCATCAGCAATACCGGGCTGGCATTGGTAGCAAAACAAACCGCGACCATAGCCAGGCTGATGATATAGCCCAGGGAACCGATCAGCAGTAATTTCTTCCGACCCAGCCGGTCAATGAGATACAGTCCTACGAATGTGAAAATGAGGTTGGTACCGCCGATAGCGATCGAATTGAGCAGCGAATCTTTGGCTCCTAAGCCAATTTTGGAAAGTATCTCCGGCGCATAATACAGTATGAAATTGATACCCGAGAGCTGGTTAAAAAAGGCGATCAAAAACGCCAGCCAGAGAATCACTTTATGTTTGGAGCTAAAGAAAGCTGTGGTTTTGCCGCCTGGCGATTCGTGTAAATTGCTTTTGATGATCGATGCAATTTCTGCATCGGCATCTTCCACACCAATCAGCAATAGGGTCTCCTTTGCTTTTGCCAGGTCATTCCTTTTGGTCACCAGCCAGCGGGGGCTTTCGGGTACACCCATCACCATAACCGTATAGATAATGGACGGAATGGCGAGTACGCCGAGCATCCAGCGCCAATCGTTGGCACCACCCACCCCCTGTAAAAAGTAGTTGGATAAGAAAGCGATCAAAATGCCGAAGACAATATTGAACTGGTACATGGCTCCCAGTTTACCGCGGGTAGACGGCGTTGAGATCTCTGATATATAGGTAGGCGCCACTACCGAAGACACTCCAATACCCAGCCCGCCGATAAACCGGAAAAACGAAAAACTGTAAGGATCCTGGGCAAGGGCCGAGCCGAATGCAGAAAGCGCAAACAGGATCCCGATCCAGAACAGCACTTTTTTACGGCCAAATATCTCTGTGGGAATACCGCCCAGCATTGAACCCACCAGGGTGCCCCAAAGGGCCATCGACATAATAAAGAAGCCATGGAATAATGGCGACGTGTGCCACAACTCTTTAATAGGAAGGTTGGCGCCGGAGATCACCACCGTATCAAACCCAAAAATAAAACCGGCTAAGGCGGCCACAATGGACCATTGGAAAAGTTTGCTTTTGTTCATATGGCATTTCGTTATGCAGTAAAAGTAGCTGCGGGCCATCCCCAATTGTTTCCGGTATTGTCTCAATCTTCTCTAAAATTGTATTTTCTTTTAATTCGCATGCAAATAGTTGATTATCATACAATTATTATTTTTAAACCGACTGCCGGCACCCCGGATTTTCTAAAATTGTAGCAGACATTTTCGAAATCATGCCATTAGATTTTCAGCGCAGATTGGCTTGCGTCGGGTCTGAAACGGAATTGAAAGAATAAGAGCGATTTTTATAAACGCCAATGAAAAAAAATGACCACCTTGCTGCTATGCCTGCCTTGCCGCCCATAAAATGTTCCGTTTTAAAAAAGGATCTTTTTCAAAAAACCGCTGTCCTTGCCTGTTTCCTTTTCCTGGTGTTTTTAGTGATTTCCTGCTCATCGCCGGAAAAAGGCAAAAAATTCAGGATCGGATTTTCACAATGCCAGGGTGACGACTACTGGCGGCAAACAATGCTGGACGAGATGAAAAGGGAGCTTTCCTTTCATGATAATGTAGAATTCATTTACCGGGAGGCCCAGGCCAACAGCAAAAAGCAACTGGAGCAAATTGACGAACTGGTAAAACTGCGGGTGGATCTTTTAATTATCTCCCCTCACGAAGTCCAGCCGCTGTCGCCAGCTATTGAAAAGATATTTGACCAGGGCATTCCTGTTGTGCTGGTGGACCGGGGTATCAATTCAAAAAAGTACACCGCGTTTGTTGGTGCTTCTAATTACGAAGTAGGGCAAAATGCCGGCCGGTATGCCGTATCGTTGTTAAAAGGAAAAGGAGATCTGATCGAAGTAATGGGGTTGCCTGATGCTTCACCCTTTATCGACCGCCACAAGGGCTTCATGGATATCATGCGACAGCAGCCGGGTATCAATTACCTTAAAACCCTGGATGACCATGCCCCGGATTATAAGGAGCAGATAGCCAATACCCTGCGGACGGAACAAAATATCGACCTCATTTTTGCGCAGTCGGACTATATAGCCAGGGACGTTTACCAAATATGCCGGGCAGCCGGGCTTGAGAAAAAAATCAAAATCATCGGTGTGGATGGATTGCCGGTGGATAGCCTGGGCATGGGCATGGTGGCCAATCATTTGCTTGCCGCCACTGTACTATACCCTACCGGCGGACAAGAGGCGATTATTACCGCAATGAAAATACTCGAACGACAACCTTACAATAAGGAAAATATCCTCGCAAGCAGTATCATCGATTCCACCAATGTCCGTATCCTGCAGCTACAATATGATAAGGTGCTGGCCCAGCAACAGGATATCGACAAGAGGCGGAGGGTGATTGAAGAGCAAATGGCGATCACAAAAAGCCAAACCAATATTATCGTCACCATTTCCGTTACGTTGATCCTGGCATTGATACTGGGCGCCATCCTTTTCTATTTTTTACGGGAAAACCGGAAAATCAACAGGCGGCTTGCCAAACAGAATGAAGAGATCATCAGCCAGCGGAACCAGTTGATCGAATTGAGTAAAAAAGCCAAAGAAGCAACGGATGCCAAATTCAATTTCTTTACCAATATTTCTCATGAACTGAGAACACCGCTAACCCTTATCCTGGGTCCGCTGGAAGCAATAGTGACGTCATCAAAACTGCATTATTCGGTAATCAGCCAATTGGAAATGGTAAAGAAGAATGCCATGCGCCTGCTGCGGCTGGTGAACCAGCTGATGGATTTCAGGAAAATTGAAGAAAACAAAATGGCATTGCACGCCAGCGAGAATAACCTCGCTGCTTTTGTAACCGAGATCACCAATGCATTTACCGAAATAGCCGCGAGGAAAAAGATTGCATTTCGCGTAGAATCAAAAGACAAGGGGCCCAATGTTTGGTTTGATACCAATATGCTGGACAAAGTGCTGTTCAATATTCTATCCAATGCTTTTAAATATACAAACGACCATGGCAGCATCAGCGTGATCTTAACGACCGATGAGAAAGATGAAAATGCGATCATCCGGGTGACCGACAGCGGTATCGGTATGAGCCCTGAAATATTGGAACACGCATTTGACCTGTTTTACCAGGGCAACGAAGGCCGGTATAAGGGCACAGGCCTGGGACTTGCTTTGTCCAAAGAGCTCATCACGCTGCATCATGGCAGCATCAATATAAAAAGTGAAAAATGGAAAGGGTCCACTTTTGAAATACGGCTGCCGCTGGGTAATTCACACCTGGCACCCGGCGAAATAGCGACCGATACAAATGCATATCAATTAAACTACGAGGATGCAAGGGTCTATACCAATGAAACCGATGTGTTTAAAATACCTGCCCCTGAAGAAACTACGGCAGTGGTGAAAGATCATTCCATCCTGTTGATTGAAGACAATGATGAAATACGAAGTTTTATAAAAGGCCAGCTGGAGAAAAACTATGAGATCATCGAAGCAGAAAACGGCAACCTGGGCCTGAACCTTGCGTATGACATGGTGCCGGATATCATCATCTCCGATATCGTGATGCCGGGCAAGGATGGTATGCAGCTGACGGAGATATTAAAAAACGATATCCGCACATCGCATATCCCGATCATTATTTTGACAGCCCGGGGCAGCGTGGAGCAGCAAATAGAGGGACTAAAAATAAATGCTGATGCCTACCTCGTAAAGCCGTTCAATGTGGCTTACCTCGAAGAGACCATCCGGAACCTGCTTCGGAGCCGGGAGATGTTAAGGGGTCATTATACCAGCGAACTACCCAATGAACTCAACCGCAACGCAGCGACCAAAAAGATTGACCGGAAATTTGTAAATGAATTTTACGCCATCGTCGAAAACAATATAGCCAATGAAGATTTCAACGTAAATGATATATGCAGGGAATTGGGTATATCAAGGGTGCAGCTCTACCGCAAAGTGAAGGCGGTGCTTGGTTTCCAGGTGAATGATTACATCCTGGATGTGCGGATGCAAAGAGCCAAATACCTGCTCCTTAATGAAGACCTGTCAATTTCTGAAGTTGCATATAAAGTAGGATTTTCATCCCAGGCTTATTTTGCCACGGTTTTTAAAGCGAAGTTTGGAGTTACACCAACAGTATTTAAGGCCAATAGAGGCTGATAGTGTAGTCAAAACGCCATGAAACCTGTTCAATGCGTTATTATACACACAGCAAAATGATGGTGAGCACAATTCCTGCCATCGTAAAATAGAGACCTTTTTTGAAAATAGCGGTCTTTGGCATAAACATCCAAAAAGAGGAAATAACAAAGAACAACAATGAAACGCCGAAGAATATATTCAGGAAAAACAGCGGCTGGCTGGTGCTGGCTTTATGCAGCTGTGTAAGCTTCTGTATGATTTTGGGTAATGACTTTACCGTGTACTTCGCTTCACCGGTTACTCTATTGTAAGTTCCCTGGCTGAAAGATTGAATGTCGCCGGTTTCACCCGTGATTTTGAGCTCTCTTATGCGAATCTCTTTACCGAGGGCTTCGGCGCTTAGTGCAGGCGACAGTTTCTTTTCAACAATACTATCCCGCTTTAAAAAACCAGTATCCCTGAAAATGAGAACGATGCCACTTAATGCATATACAGCCATAATTCCCGCCAGGAAAAAGCCAAGATAGCGGTGATAAACTCTCATCGTATTATTTACAGTCGGCCTGGTTGCCATATTCTTTGCGTTGATTTGATATATACCCGCAAAATAGTCGAACGACTGTCAAAATAAACAAACGGGCTGAAAATTATCCCTTTGCGAAAACAGCCCCGGCCAGTTGGTTCAACAGGACAAAAAACTTTCCCTTTTGCGAAAGCAGGATTTCAAAAGATGGGTGGAACAGGTAAAAAATTCCTTCTTCAGCACTGCAAGGAAAAGGCCGGAATAAAAGGCACCACGACATTATTTCAGCAAGGTAACAGCACCTGTAAATGGTTTTACAAAATCTGTTTTGGTATCAATAATATAGTAATAAGTGCCAACCGGTAATATGGTGCCGTTCACTTTACCATCCCATGGTTTGGGGTAACCTGTGCTGCTATAAACAATGCGGCCATAGCGGTCGAATATCCTTACTGTAGCCTGCAGGTAATCTTCCAGCCCGGGCAATATCCACACATCATTTATGCCATCGCCATTGGGCGAAAAGGCGTTTATGATTTTAAGGGCAGACAATACACGAACCTGCATGGTATCAGAAGCCACACAATTTCCGGCGCCGGTAGCGGTAAGGGTAAAGGTTTGGTTTTGGTCTACGAATAAAGACGGCCTCAAACTATCGGGATCTATCAATCCTGTGAACGAAGGTTCCCAACGGAAGCTAAAAAGCAAAGAGTCATTCACCGTAGGAGCGAAACGAACCGTGGTGCCTGTGAAAACAGCGAAAGACGGACCGGCATCGACCACCGGCATTTTGTTGATGGTAACCGGTTTGCTTGCCGGCAATGACCCGCAGCCGAACTTGTTCTTTACACGTAACGACACATTGTACGTGCCTGCCTGGCTATAACTTTTGCTCAGCGAATCACTACTTGCAAAACTACCATCGCCAAAACTCCAGGCCCAATTATCAATACTATCAGCAGGATTATCAATACTTAAAAATTGCAGCGCAGTATTCTCGCAAATGGTATCGCCGGTCATAGAGAAATCTGCTACGGTATTTGCATGGATAACCAAGGTTTGATAGGCCGTATCGCTAATGCAACCGGCGCTGATACCAGCTACATGTTTAACCACTACGCTACTGGCAGGCGCATTGTATGGGGTTAAAACAGGGTTAGGATTGGTTGCGGACACGATTTGGCCGTTGCCAAAATCCCAATACCAGGTTTGTAAGCCATACCCATTGGAAACCGAAGTAGGTGTAAACCGCAGTACCGAATCTTCGCAAGGTATACCTGTATATACAAAAGACGCTGTTGGCTTCTGTGCCACACCAACACTCAGGCGGAAGGTATCTGTACAGCCGGTATTCGGCGTAACAACCAGCGTTACGGTAAACGGCCCTGCTGTCGTGTAGTGATGATAGAAAGGACTTTTATCGGTTTTGTTTACAGTATTGCCATCTCCGAAATTCCATTGCCAGTTGGTGATGAAACCGTTGTTGTAAACTGAGCTATCACTGAATTTGATCGAGTCGCCCACGCAGATATTGCGGTCGAAACCGAATTTAGCCAGGGGTTTTGGTGTTACTGTTACCGTTCTTTTAAACGTATCGCTCACACAGCCAACAGCAGGTACGGCAACCAGTGAAAGCGTATAAGTTCCGGGTAAAGCATAGGAATGATAAAATGCATTATTATTTGAATACGAAGCCGTATTACCATCTCCAAAATTCCACTTCCAGCTGGCAATGGTACCTGATGCTACGTTGGAGCTATCTGTAATTCTGATAGAGTCGCGCTGACAGATAACAGCATTGTTGATACCGAATTTTGCTACCGGCTTCACTCCTACGCTAACTGGTAATTTAAAAGTATCGCTTACACAACCCGTACCTGAAGTAACCGTCAATGAAACAGAATAACTCCCAGGTAAACTATATGGATGATAAAAAGGATTACTATTTAAATTGACCGCGGTATTGCCGTCACCAAAATTCCAGCGCCAACTGGTGATGTTACCCTGGGAAATATTACTGCTGTCGCTAATCCTGATGGAATCACCCAGGCAGATATTGTTGAGGTGGATACCAAATTTGGCATTGGCCTTTACACTAACCGTAATCGTTCTTTTAAAAGTATCGCTTACGCAACCCACGGCAGGAACAGTAACCAGTGAAATGGTGTAAACACCAGGCAAAGCGTACGGATGAAAAAACGTTGTATTATTCGAACGAGTGACGGTAATACCATCCCCAAAATTCCATTTCCAGCTGCTGATGGTACCAGATGCTACGGTGGAGCTATCGCTGATTCTTACTGAGTCACGCTGACAAATGCTGATATTGTTGATTCCAAATTTTGCCACCGGCTTCACTCCTACGGATACTGGTAATTTAAATGTATCGCTTACGCAACCATTGCTTGGGCTTACCACCAGAGACACGGTGTAGCTGCCGGGTAATGCATAAGGATGATAGAAAGGATTTGCATTGGTATAATTGGCAGTACTACCGTCGCCGAAGTTCCAGCGCCAGCCGGTTAAGGAACCCTGCGCTATGGAGCTGCTGTCGCTGAACCGGATGGAATCGCCAAGGCAGATATTTGCGTTCTGCACACCAAATTTTGCAAGGGGTTTAAAATTCACCGTAACAGTTAATTTGAATGTATCGCTACTGCAACCGCTGGCCGAAGTGGCAACCAGTGAAACCACATAAGTTCCCGCCAGGATATAGCGGTGGTAAAAAGAACTATTGTTGGAATAACTGGCAAAATTGCCATCACCAAAATTCCATTTCCAGTTGGCAATAGTACCCACAGCGATGGTACTGCTATCACTGAATTTTATAGAGTCTCCTACACAAATATTTCTGTCGTAACCAAATTTGGCAACCGGGCTACCGAGGAAAGAAAATGTTTTCATGGTATCTGCCACACAACCATTGTCGGCAATGATGCGGTATTTCACATCGTGGCTACCCGCCGTTACAAAACGCTTCTTGGCGTTAACCGTATTGGCGGTGGTATTGTCATCAAAAGTCCAGAGCCAGCGGTCAATATTGTAAATACCGGGAATAGATGTACCGGTAAAGCGGGCCGTATCCTGAACACAAAGCACGGTGTTGGTGGTAAAATCAGCCACCGGGCCAGGCTTAACAATGATCTGTATCCTGGCAGTATCGGTATGGTTACAGTTGTCAATTTCCGGTGAAGTATAGACAACGGGAATATAATAGGTGCCGGGAGTAGTAAAGGTAAAATCCTGCTGAAGCGTGTAATTGTAATACCTGCGTCCATTCACCAGGTTAGAATCTACAATAACCGGGTTGTTAATTAGAGAATCGGTATTAGGTGCCATTCCGCCGCCTGCCTGGCTCAGCAACCAGTTAAATGTAGTGGCCCTGTATGCCGTTTTCACAAATAACCGGGTGGGCGATTTGGGGCAGGTAAATGTGTCTAATTTACCATTGCTGTTTAAAGTATTGGCAATCTTTGGCAATGCATTCAGGTTATTGATAAGTGTACCTGTATTGTATCCGTAGCTTTCATAATTACCAAGTCCGTACACTGTGGATGTAAACGTAGAATCGCAGGTGATCCTGTGCTGTGCAGCCGCCCCGGTGAACCGAACCAGCGCAACAGAATACGAAGGTAGATTAGGGTGGGCTTTGATATTCGCGGCTGGTACCGGAGCACCATCCACCAATAAGGAACCGACAGCGACAGTTGGAAAATGGATATTGGCATACACATAATCGATGAACGACTTACGGCTAACATAAAACAAAACCGATTTCTGTCCCTGTTCTATGGGGCTCAGGAAAAACATCTCCGGGTCGCCATAAGACGGCGGCGAGGGCGTTGTTGTGGGAAAGCGCCAGCACTGGTTGTCGTTAACCGTGTACTGCGATACAAGGATGGGTTTATCAGAAGTGATATAGTCACCACCTGTTGAATCCATTATTTCGTAGTAAAAATTCCGTGTAAGACCGGTCAGCGGCACACCATTTCTCTTTACAGCAGCTGTCGGATCCTGCACGCAAATACGATAATAGTTCCTGTTGGTTTCGTTGATATCGGTGTTGATGTTATTAATAGTATGATAGGTAAGGTACCTGGTGCCCCATGCCTGCGCGGGAAATACCTGCTGCTGCATAAATTCACCACCATCACCACGGCAAATACGCATACCACCCGAACCGGAAAACAAACCGATCGGGTGACACCTGCCATCCGATCCTGCTACCGAAAGCACTTTACTACCTGTCATGTCTTTACTGGCAGCATAGGCCTGGCTCGATCCGTTAATGAGTTTGCCAAACACATGGTACATTTCCCCTTTGTTGAGATTCACCGTGTAGGTTTGCCCGGGCAACCATCCATTCTTTGTAGAATCAGCCGGGGTTATCTCAAGCCTCGTGTTGTCCTCTGAGGCAATGGCGTAAAACCAGGAATACCAGTCGTTTCCATTTGCCGTCGTAGGGCTTATGGCAGGTAAAGAAGAGTTCGACGTTGACTGGTTATAATTCACTGAGTAATAGAGATAGCCATAAGTATCCACCGGCATCAGCATGGTGGCGCCGGATACCTGTGTGGAGTACACATGAGAATATGCCGCCACCGGTACATCACTTACTACATGAATGCCTTTGGTAGAAAGCCCGTCCGTTAATACACGGGCGTCATTCATACCTGATTTAGGAATAAGGATCGTTGCATCGGCAGTATTGGCTGGTATTGTTAAGTTTTGGATATAGGATGTGCCATTGATGGTAATGGTAACATTTGCTGGTTGCTGATCGGTGCTGATATAAATAGCCAACTCCTGGAAATTTACCGGCGACTCGTGGAAGAAACTGTAGTCAAATCCATAACCCAGCCAAAACTCCTTTCCCCGGTTCGATTTATCCTGGGCCAGGAGGCTTGTAGAAATGAAGAAAAAAAATATTATGAAAATGCGCCTTAACATGGTAAAAATATGAGGCTTAAGAAATATAGTGCAAAAATTTGGCAGCACAAAATAAATCAATAAATACCGGCTTTACGGGCCTGTTCTATTGATTTTTAGCCACTTCGCTAAAATTGAGTGTAAATACTCATTTTAGTAAATGAGTGGATGGAGATGCTGTAAAAACCAACAATTAAAATACTTTTATACCCTGAAATCAGGCCTTTGAAAAAGACCATTTTTTTAAGTGCCAAACACTGGAGACTTACTGCTTTTTTCAACCAATTTACTACAAGCCAAACGTTTATGAGACACAAAATTACATGTAGCCTGGGCATTCTGCTGATGCTCATTGGTACAGTTGCCAACGCGCAGGGGTACAATACCAACAAGTGGCGGTTCAGTGACCCCAAACAATTCGGTTTTACCGTTCAGGATGTGCATTTTTTCGACAATAACTTTGGCATTGCAGTGGGTGCCAATGGTGGAATAGCCCGGACCACTAACGGCGGGGCAAAATGGATCTATGGCCCATTTACGTTCCTCTCCCCTGCAGGTCTTATTACCTCAGGCAGTTTCAATGATGTGCATGTAGCCACTTCGACAGTTGCCTATGCAGTGGGGTCCAATGGAATGATGGCGAAATCTACCAACGGCGGACAGGATTGGAGCTTTGTAGCCACTCCATTATTTCCTGGCTCAAGAAACATCAACAGCTGCTGGTTCGTGAATAAAGACACCGGCTATATCGGGGGCCAATGGAACACGCTGGACTCAATCCCTAAATTATACCGCACCAGGAATGGCGGTGCTACATGGGACTCAATTGCTGCACCAGCTTCTAACGGAAGCTCAAAAGTTGGATATATCAACAATCCGAACTATCCTCCTATTGATATGGCCATCGATGCCAAAGTAAAAGAAATTCAGAAAATACAGTTCTCCAGTACAGGTGTAGGTTATATATGTGGAGGTGGTTTCAGCCACTTTCCAAGTTTGGGCATTCCTACTAATGCCACAACTGCGAATTGTGTAGGAACCGGTACTGCATTTACTACTACTTCTCATAATGCCAGCCTTTTATGGAAATTTGAAAATGGTGTCCTTACTGATTATTCTATCAGTAAAGAAAGACTGGGATATACCGGCTATCCGGCAGCTGCACCTTTTAATTGTTCTCAAAAATATGGTAACGTTACGCAAACGGTTCAGCAGTTTCGTGCCTTAAATATCATTAACGACTCATTGATCGTAATGATGTCATTTAATAACAATGTCGTAGTAAGAATACGTACAGGTAAAAATGACAGCACCCAGAATATCAACAGACCTGCTGTATATGAAAAAGGCCGTTTTGAAATATTGAATACAGGCTTCAGTGGAACGCCATTTGGTTATCCATCTGTTCCGCTGGTGCAAGTATTGGCCGCATCCAATCCGTATCACATGAAGCGTGCCGCTAATGGTAAGCTGTTCGCATCTGCAGGTGCCGGAAATTTATGGACTAGCATTGATACAGGCAGAAACTGGGTTCAGGAGAAAAGTCTTCCACAGGGTAGAAACTATAGTGCCTTTTCAACATGGGCGATGGATATATTGCCAAATGGCAAAATCATCACGATGGGCCAGGGCGGTGTTACAGCCGATTCTATACCTGGCGGCCCTGCATTTACCAGCACCTATGTATATACGGCCGCCGGTGGAAATAAAGTAGATTTTGTAGATTGTAATAATGGTATCGTAACGGGTGGCGGATCTATTGCAGTAACTACCAATGGTGGAAATAGCTGGGTAGCTAAAGACCGTCCTGATTTTATCAACTCGTTTTATAATATCAGCGGGTTTTCTTATGCCAGGCTCAACAAAGCATATTTTGCCGTGAGCAATGGTACGATCTACGGCTCAGCAGACCAGGCTACAACTTTAGACCCGATCTACTCTGATTTCAACTTCCAGATGAACGATGTAGTGGGTATCGGAAATGATACGATCTATGCAGTCGGTTACAGCCAATTCTCTGTTCCCACTGCCAGCCGTAAATCTACCTTCTTCCGCTCAACAAATGCGGGTACTACCTGGCAGGCAATTGATATAGCCGCTACTACTACCACTCCTGCATTTACGGCACCTACCATTAACAGGATGGCATTTCCAAGCCGGCAGGTCGGCTATGTGTCCGGCAGCAGGAATGCAGTTTACAAAACAACTGATGGCGGTACCACCTGGACCAATATCAGTCCCTTCCCGGCTTTAAATTTTGGCCCTGCCGGTTTCCCTAATACTACTGTTACCTATACCAGCATCTGTGCTTTAAATGACAATACCGTGTTTGTAATTGGTAATATGTTTACCAGCGCTGCAGTAAAGAGAGTATATAAAACAATAGATGGCGGAACTACCTGGACAGATATAACAGGTAATATACCAGCCTTCGGACAAGGCAATATGACTACAATGTTATTCTCTGATGCCAACAATGGCTATGTAGCGGGCGGCAATGTGATGTACATTACCAATAATGGTGGAACCAGCTGGACTATGGAAGCCGCTCCTCATGGCAACATACACAACGCAATGGGTTTTGCGCCACGCACAGTGCCTGCCGGTATTCCTTTTGCCAACAGGAAGCTGTTTTTAGGTACGATTGGAATTACCGGAGGCGTTACAAGCATTATGGAATTTGGCGATACGTCCAATGTAAATGTAAACGCAACAGAGACCGTAGTAAATGCTACCTGTACCAATTTAACCGCAGGTTCCATTACTGTTAACGCTACGGGTGGTCTCGTACCCTATACATATAGCATTAACGGAGGTGCATTCCAGAGTTCCAATTCCTTTACCGGTTTAACACAGGGTGCTAAAACGATCGTGATCAAAGATAATTTCTGCGGTACGATCACCAAAACAGTGAATGTAGGTTTCACCGACAACCTTACGGTTAATTCTACACCAACAGATACATCAGTTTGCGCAGGTGCACCGGTTCAACTGGTTGCCACAAGCGCTGCAGGCGCAACCTATTCATGGATACCAGCGGCCGGACTTAGCAGCACCACTATCAGCAATCCCGTTGCAACCGTTAACAGTAATGCTTCTTATACAGTAACAGCAACCCTTGGTACTTGTGTAAAAACGAAGGTTTCAAACATTACCATTAAACCAAATCCAACTGTAAATGCAGGCGGAGATAAAACCATCCTCGATGGTGACCAGGTTCAATTGGATGGTAGTGGAAATTTAAATGTTACTTCTATAACATGGACACCTGCAGCCACTCTAACCGGAGCCAATACATTTACCCCTATTGCAAAACCAAATGCCACCACCACCTATACCTTAACGGTGAGGGATGCCAACAACTGTACTGCTACTGATAACACAGTGGTAACCGTAATACCATACTGCGTGAAACCATTGGATGCCTTTACACCTAATGGCGATGGTATCAACGACAAATGGCTCGTGACCAACGGAACGGCTTGTATCAGTACAATGGCAGTGGCAGTTTACAATCGCTATGGCGGACTGGTATACAAAAACGATGGCTACCAAAACAATTGGGATGGTACTTACGAAGGCAAACCAGTAGCCGACGGTACTTATTACTATCAAATATCCTACAAATTATTTAACGGCACTACGGTTAGGACCAAAGGCAACGTTACCATCTTAAGATAATCATCCAAAAAAACGTATCATGAAACAATATCTTATATTGACCGCTGCATCGCTGATCACCATTTGTTCGGCCAATGCACAGCAATTGCAAAACTCATCCCTCTACGATCTGCAGGGTGTATTTCACAACCCGTCTATGGCGGGTGTAGAAAAAAACAATTTCGTCGGATTTTCTTACCGCACACAATGGAGCGGTATTACCGGAAGTCCGAAAACAGCTACGGTGTTTGGTTCCTTTAAATTGCCACAATACAAAATGGGTGTCAGTGGTTATTTGTACAGCGATAAAACCGGGCCTACCAGCCGTACTGGTTTACAATTAGCTGTGGCAAAACACATCATTTTTGCCAACAATTCCAATTTATCCCTGGGTATCGAAGCAAGGGTGTTGCAGTTTGCCATCGACAAAGCCAAACTTAGCCAAACCCTTGGCAATGACCCGGTATTGGGTGCCAACAGCAACAACACAAAATTTGACGCCGGTTTTGGGATGTCGTACACAAACGAAAAATTTCAGCTGGGTGCTTCGGTTTCACAGCTGACACAATCCAAGCTGGATTTTTACAGCGGCAATCTTAGCCGCAGCGAAAGTGCCAAATTGTACCGCCATTACTATGTACATGGCAAATACCTGATCGATTTTGATGGTACTACCACCCTTACCCCCAATTTCCTCGTAACGATGATGCCCAATGCCCCCACGGAATTCCAGGCGGGTGCCAAATTAGAACATAACAAACTGATATGGTTTGGTGTGGGTTACCGTATCCACCAGGGCCCTATGTTCAGCGGCGGTATTAATTTAATGAACAAGTTTACACTCGGCTATGCTTTTGATATTTACAATGCGCCACTAAGCACCATGACCAATGGCTCTATGGCACACGAATTTTTGATCAAATACAGTTTTGCCGGGAAATAAAATAGTAGTGAGGGTCTGAAATCCAATTTGCCTGTGTAAAGCAAATTAATCGGGACAGCAAAAGCTGTCCCCTTTTTTTGTGCCCGGGAACTTCTGAACCAAGGGTATAATCCCCTTTTTCTCAAGGATCATTATTCAACATCTACCCTTTTAAGGACAGAAATCCCCGATTTTCTGCCGACATTTTCTTCATTTTAAACGATTAGCTTCTTGAAATTCTTAAAATTTCTAACTTTAGTTTTTGACCAATTAAAGTGTCAACCACTCACCCGCTCCGTCGATTATTGTGAGGATAACTGCGTTTATCGTAGCATTACACAATATTCAACCAAAACTGAACCGCTGTCTGAATATGCAAAAAACACTGCGAACATATTTTACCACAGCCTGTTATGCAGGCTACCGGCGGAAAAATGCACTGATCAAAAGGGCATTTTTGCTGCTACAGTTATTGATTTTGTATAGTTTTTTTCTAACAGCCCAGCCAAAACCCGACGTAGAAAAAACCAGTTTTAAGGATACCAGCTCCATCCTGAACCTGATCGTAAAAGGTAAGGAACTCAATGCCAGCGAGCCGGATAAGGCGCTTCCCTATTTTAATGAGGCTCTCAAAAAAAGCTATGAGACCAATTATCCCAAAGGCATTGTATTGGCACTTACAAGAATCAGTGTATGGCATTTTGGAAACAATATCAATGCTACTATTGATGAAGCCAGCCAGGGCCTGCAGGTGTACGAAAAAGAAAAACTGAACGACATAGAAATGAAAGCCGAGCTGCACCTCACGCTGGCAGAAGCTTATGACGAAAAGGGAAAGAAAGACTCAGCAGCATTCTTTTATTACCTGCTGGGCCGCGAGATAGAAGATAAAAACATTACAGACCCTACCCTTACGATCAATATTTTTACCAAGCTCACCATTTTTTGGGTCAATTTTAATTACGATATCAGCACCAACGAAGAGTACAAAAGAACCCTTGGTGAATATGTGGAAAAAGCCAAGGCTGCTGCCGGGCAGATGAAAGACAGTGTCGACGCAAGGTCGGTGGTCTATTTTTTACAGGGTGCTTACTTTCATGGAACCAAACAGTTTGACAGTGCCAGGTTTTACTATTTGACGTATTATGAAAAAAGGGAACAATTAAAGAAACTTTCCCTGCCTAGAAAAATTTCAATTTTTACAAATATCACCGACACCTACCTGCAGGAAGGCAAGCCGGACAAGGCTTTGGTGTATATAGACAAAGTGGCACAAATCGGTAACATACCGGAGCAAAACAAGTTCCTGGTTTTCTATATGGCTTTTAACGAACTACAAAGGGCCAAGGCGTTTTACCAGCAAAAAAAATATGCTGCCACTATAGCGCTTACCGATAATACCATCAAAAAATTAAAAACCACCGGCGAACATTTAAGAGATGAAGTGGTGGAAGCATATAACATCGCCGCAAACTCGTACGAAGCATTGGGACAATATAAAGATGCATTGGACTTCAAGAACATTTACATCACGCTCCACGACAGTCTCAATAAAAAGGAGAAGATAGACATCATCCATGGCCTGGAAATACGATACCGTATTGCGGAGAAAGACAAGGAACTGGCCGAAAGAGAACTCACCATTGCAGCTGTGCAAAACAAAGTGCGTACCCGGAACATCTGGATCGTGAGCATTGCCTTGCTGGCATTTTTCACAGCCAGCATTTTTGCCCTTTGGAGAAGGAAAAATATCCATAAGCAAAAACTGCAGCAGGCAAGAATAAATAATTTCCAGAAAGAAATGGAGATCGCCAGGCTGAATGCCAGCATCACCGGCGAGGAAAGGGAAAGGGAGCGCATGGCCCGTGACCTGCACGATGGTATCGGAGGCTTGCTGGCAGCCGCTAAAATGAACTTTGAACTGCTCAAAAAAGAGGACAATCCATCAAAAAAAGAAGACCTGAATTACGGAATTAAATTGTTGGAGGAGGCATCTATAGAACTCCGCAAAACAGCCCATAATATGATGCCAGACCTGTTGCTTCAAAACGGGCTGCCACAAGCTATCAGGCATTTTTGTAAAACCATTGGAAAAAACAGCCCGACCCAGCTCACCTTCCAGATGTACGGCGACGAAAAACGGTATGAGAAAAACTTCGAATTGTCGCTTTACCGCATCATACAGGAATTAGTACATAATATTGTGAAACACGCCCACGCAAGCACCGCCCTGGTCCAAATCAGTTTCCACGAAAATGGCAATGTCGATTTTACGGTGGAAGACAATGGAAAAGGGCTACCGGAAGACGCCGTGAAGAACAGCAAAGGCATGGGATTGAAGAATATTATTGAACGCACGAAGTCGCTGAATGGCAAAACGGATATCTATAGCCAAAACGGCAATGGTACAAGTATCAACCTGGCATTTGAAAACCCTCCTAAACCCACAACTACAACATGATCAAGGTAGCAATAACAGACGATCAGGCCATTGTGGTGAACGGGCTGCAAAAAATATTGAGCGGTTACCCACATATTACACTTATAGGCACTTACTCCAATGGCGATGACTTGCAGGTAGGCCTGCTTGAGCAGCTTCCTGACGTACTGCTGCTGGATATACAAATGCCCGGCAAAACCGGGATCGAACTGGCAGGCATTATCAACAAAAAATATCCCTCGGTAAAGATCATTGCCCTTACCAATATCGATATCCTGATACAGGTAAAAAAAATGCTTCAGCAGGGTTGCATGGGCTACCTGCTGAAAGATACCAGCCCCGACACACTGGTACTGGCCATCGAAACGGTATTTAGCGGCCAGCAGTTTTTGTACGAAGACCTGCAAAAACAACTCATCAATAATATTTTCGACCCCAAAAGTCAGCCCATAATTACCCGACGTGAAAAGGAAATTCTTGAATTGATCGTAAACCAATACACTAACCAGCAAATAGCGGAAAAGTTATACCTCAGCCTGCGCACGGTAGAAAACCACCGCAACAACCTGCTGCAAAAACTGAATGCAAAAAACACTGCAGGACTGGTGAGAATTGCGCTGACAGAGGGTTTGATATGATTTATGATATATGATTTGTGATGTATGATTTCCGGCATGCAGAGACGACCATTTATGGCGTCTCACTCCACGTGGAACCTTCCGCGACACAAAAGATTGATTCCCGATTGTCATTTATCTGCATGATGGAGACGCCATAAATGGCCGTCTCTACAAAGGACCTTTTTATCCTATTTTTATCGGGCACATCACCATCCATGCAATACACTAAACAATTTGATAGCGTTAGGGCGATTGCCGTTATAATGGTAATTGTGCACCATTGGGGACCGGAAAACGGTATGCTGCAAAGGTTCACCAACCAGTCGTTGGGGCCCATGGGAGTAGACATATTTTTTGTACTCAGTGGCTTTCTGATCACTAACATTTTACTTGCCGAAAAGACGAAGGCCGAATCGGGCGGTCTTTCCAAAGGGATGCTGGTCAGGAAGTTCTATCTGCGGCGTGTGCTCAGGATCTTCCCAATATATTATCTAACTATTTTCGGATTACTGGCTATTCAACCTCATTTTGGATTTGATATCAAGCCAGCTTTTGGCTACCTGGCCACCTATACTGTTAACTACTATTTTATTTACACGGGGGATTTCGGAAACCTGGTCAACCACCTCTGGTCGTTGTCGGTAGAGGAACAATTTTACCTGGTATGGCCGTGGATGATCGTTTGGTTTAATAAAAAGTATATGGGCATAACCATTGCAGCCTGTATTGTCCTGGGTATTAGCAGCCAGTACCTGCTGAGCGGCATGCCATTGTTCAATTTGCATACCATCACCTGTCTCGATGCCCTTGGCATGGGCGCTTTGTTAGCCTGGGTCCGCCATTATTACCCATCTCAACTGCCGGTCTTCGCGAAATGGATCGCAGTCATCAGCATATTGGTAGTGGGCATTTTTGTATTTGAGTCACTGACGGAAAATTGGGATATAGTGCCGCTAAGAACAATTGTTTCTATTGCAACGGTGTGCCTGCTAACATTTATCCTGGAGCACCAACACGCTACAAAAAACCTGTTGATCCGTTTTTTAAATAGCCCGGTTCTAATCTTCATTGGAAAAATAAGCTATGGCATTTACCTGTACCACAATATCATCCCGGCCATATTTAATCCACTGATCAATAAATACCTGCACCTTAATATTACCAACTTTCTCCTAATCGATTGCTCACTCCTGTTGGTCATTTCCTGGCTATCCTACCGCTTCATAGAAAAACCATTTATTGCATTGAAGAAACGGCTGTAATCCTGTAAGAATGCGGATTCTACACCTAAGCACCAAGTGGATATTCTCCATAAAAAAAACTTTATTGGCCTGTTTTCCAGTGAAGAAAACAAGTCAATAATGTTCTCTGATAGTATCTCATATGCACCAAAAAAAACCAATCAACAGACGAACCAATCAACTAATCAACCAATAAACTAACTAACTACTCCTCATCCCTATCATGCCGGCTATAATCATCAATCAGTTTTTTCTGTAATTCGTATGGCACTGAAGCATACTCATGAAACTGCATCCGGAACTTGGCCCGGCCCTGCGTAATACTGCGAAGCGATGAGGAATAATCATGCATTTCTGCCAGTGGTACCCTGGCCAGCACTTTCTGAAAATTCTTCTCGGTATCGATCCCTTCCACAATGGCCCGGCGGGTTTGAAGGTCGCCTATGGCGGCTCCGGTGATATCGTCCGGACACAGCACTTCTACATGGTAAATTGGTTCGAGTATCTGTGGGTCGGCATTGGTAAAGGCGGCCTTAAAAGCCTTGAGCCCGGCAATACGGAAGGAAATATCGTTGCTATCTACGGCGTGCATTTTACCATCGTACACACATACCCGCACATCCCGTACATAAGAGCCGGTCAGCGGTCCTTCCATCATTTTTTCCATCACACCTTTCAAAATGGCTGGGATAAACCGGGCATCTATTACGCCACCTACAATGCAGTTATAAAACACCAGCCTGCCGCCCCAATCCAGCGGGTATTCATCACGGGCACGTACGTTTACGCCATGTGGCTCGGGCATGCCTTCGTACCAGGGTTCTACGCGTAAAAACACTTCGCCAAACTGGCCGGCGCCGCCACTTTGTTTTTTGTGTTTGTAATTGGCTTCGGCCATTTTGCGAATGGTTTCCCGGTAGGCAATTTTGGGTCTCTCGAACTTCACCTCAAGCCGGTGCAGGTGCTCTATCTTCCATTTAATAACAGCCAGGTGCAGTTCTCCCTGGCAATGCAGTAATATCTGTTTTAATTCGGAAGACACTTCCACTTTTACAGTCGCATCTTCTTCCTGGATAGCATGCAGGGCCTGGGACAATTTCTCCTCCTCCCCTTTTTTAATGGCCTCTATCGCTACCGTCATATTGGGTGAAGGGAAAACAATCGGGTTCAATTCGATGTTCTTGCCCTTTTCGTGAAGCGTATTATTTACATGGGTATTTTTTAGCTTTAATGTGGCCCCGATATCACCGGCGGCCAACTCGTTTACATTGCTGCGGTTATGGCCCTCAACGATCAGTAGCTGGTTTATTTTCTCAGAGGAGCCCGTGGTTTCGTTTACCAGGTCCATACCGCTTTTAATGGTGCCACTGAATACCTTAAAAAGGCTCAGTTCGCCCACATGGGGTTCGGTAATGGTTTTAAAAACAAAGATGCAGGGCTGGCCATTTTCTTTGCAGGGCAATGGATCTCCGGCCTTTGTTATTTGTGGCGGCATTTCGTTAGCGCTGGGGCATACTACATCTACAAAGCCCATCAGCCTTCCACTACCCATATTCTGTTTGGCACTAATACAAAACACGGGGAAAAGGTCGTGGTTGATCATGGCTTTTTTGATGCCAGCCTTCAGTTCGTCCTCGGTTAGTTCGCCCTGGTCGAAATATTTCTCCATGAGCGTTTCATCGTTGCTGGCCACCGCTTCTATCAGTTCTTTGTGCAGGTTGTCTGCCCTTTCTTTTTCGCTGTCGGGAATGGGGAGTTTTTGGGGTTTGCCTCCTTGCGGTGGAAACTGGTACAGCACCATGTGAAGGACATCAATAATGGCATCAAAACCATTGCCCTGGTTCATGGGATATTGTACCTGCACCACATTGCTGCCGAAATGGGATTTTGCATCGCCCACGGTTTTTTCATAGTCACTTTTTTCGTGATCGAGCTTGTTGATGGCGAAGATCATCGGGGTTTTAAACTGTTCGGTATAATCCCAGATCAGGTCGGCCCCTACTTCTACGCCGGCAGCGGCATTGAGTAACAGAACCCCGGTATCCGCTACCCGCAATGCGCTAATCACTTCACCCACAAAGTCGTCATAGCCGGGTGTATCGATGATATTGATTTTATAACCTTTCCAGGTGGTATGCAGCAGGGAAGCGAAAACAGAACTACCACGTTCCTGCTCCAGTTCGTGGTAGTCGCTAACAGTGTTTTGTTCTTCCACTGTTCCCCGCCTGTTGATAAGGCCTGCTTCAAAGATCATGCACTCGGCGAGGGTGGTTTTGCCGCTGCCGGCATGGCCGAGCAGCACAATATTTTTTACGTGATTGGTATCAAAAGCTGGCATAGCATTTAGGATTTATGATGTATGATTTATGATGTCTGATTTAGCGGCTTACATACCCTGTCAGGGCTCGGCTTTCGCCCTGACAGGGCTTAACGAACATTGCATTCTATTTTAATATTTACCTTAAAAAAAAGGCGGTATAGTCGCATGTCGAATTCAGCCTTTATTCATGCTCAATAGAAGCACTATTGACGAACGGAGCGTCGCCAACACTGCCCATTAGTATTACTACTGCTGGTTCACAAAAAACATTCTTATTGACCAATGACCTAATGACCTAATGACTATTAATCAGATCACTACTCATTTGTTACGAATCAGCGTCACGACGAAATAAAATTCTGAAAATCGTTTTGTAATTTATCAAGGCTGGCCGTTAAGGATCGATATTGGTCCCGGAGATGATGATGGGGAATTTTGTGGCCAAAATTCGGATGGTGTTCTACCTGGTGAATGTGTTCTTTGATGGCGTGTTTCACATCATGAATATTGATGAGCTGAATGTGAAACTGGTTGTGGAAATGTTCCACTTCTTTGAGAAGATCATGATCCGTTTTTCCGGCGGCCCATTGGTAGAGTTGGTTTTTGAGGCCGTTGATCTGTTCGCGGTAATGGCGGAGGTTGTTACGCCATTCACTGCACTCCGAGAGGAGCTCCTGTGGTTCTGTAGCTGCTATCATGTTTTTTCATTTTAAGTGAAGCAATCATGTTTTTGGTGTTGGTTCGTGGAGGATATGAACCAGTGTGATGAGTGTTATGGTTCTTGAGGTCATGAAACATGCTCATAGTTGGTGTGCGTGTTTTGGTTCGTAGGGCACGAACCGGGGCAGTAATATCGTTGCCTGCTGCAACAGGTTCATTTGGCAACAGAAATTTAGGCATTTATTTCCGGCATTTACAAGTAATTTTCAAAGATTATTTTAGAACCATTATCCCTACCTTGAATTATGCGGTCAATCATTTTGGGTACCCTACTCCTGCTCTATTGTTCTGCAACAAATGCCAGCGATACCAGTTACGCCAGGCGGGTTATCGACACACTCTCCTCCCCGTTTTTTTGGGGCCGTGGCTATACAGAAGACGGCATGAAAAAAACCGCTCTATATATCGAACACGAGTTTGAGATGCTAAAAACCATGCCATTTTTTTTGGGCAAATACCAGCAACATTTTTCGTACCCCGTCAATACTTTTCCTGGCAAAATGGCGCTCACTATTAACGACAAAGAATTGAAACCCGGGCGGGATTTTTTAGTGGGCAATGAAAGCAAAAGTTGCAAGGCAAAAGGAAGTGTGGGCCAGGCTGATAGTGTAAGCTGGGTAAACCCGCAGGAACGGATCGTGATCAACCTGGTAGACAAACTGACCTGGAACGTGGACAGGGAACAAGCAGACTACACTTCATTTAAAGTGCTGAAGACAGCGCTTGGCGATGCGCCAAAAACTTTTGCTGCCACAGTGGATAGTAAGTTGCTAAAATCATTTGACGCAGCCAATGTAGCTGCAATGGTAAAAGGCACATCCGGTACTGATTCGGTAATGGTATTTACCGCCCACTACGATCACCTGGGAGGCATGGGAAAGGACACCTATTTCCCCGGCGCCAACGATAATGCCAGCGGTATAGGACTAATGCTAAGCCTGGCAAAATATTATGCCGCACACCCGCAACGGTATACGATCGTATTCATTGCTTTCGCCGGAGAAGAAGCAGGACTGGTCGGCTCGAAATATTTTGTGGAGCACCCGCCGCTTGATATTAAAAAGATCCGTTTTCTGACTAACCTGGACCTGATGGGTAATGGCGAAGAAGGTGTAACAGTTGTGAACGCAACAGAGTTCACCAAAGACTTTGCGCTGCTGCAAAAACTAAATACCGAAGGCAATTTGCTGGCAGCCGTAAACAGCCGTGGCAAAGCCGCCAACAGCGATCATCACTGGTTTACTGAAAAGGGAGTGCCGTCGTTTTTCATTTATACCTTGGGCAAGCGAAAATGCTACCATGATGTAGAGGATGTGGCCGCCACATTGCCCAACTACGAGTTGGAAGACCTGCAGACCTTACTCGTTCGTTTTTATGACCATATTTTAAAATAACACTTATGGAACTCGCCGATCAATTTATTATCGACACCGTTAAAAGGCTTCGTTATTACAAAGACCTTGGCGACAAGAGTTTTGAACAACTTACGGAAGCCGATATGCATTACAGGCCTTCGGAAGAAAGTAACAGCATTGCCATCATCATTCAGCATATGTATGGCAACATGATGAGCCGTTTTACCAACTTCCTTACTGAAGATGGCGAAAAGGAATGGCGGAAAAGAGACGCCGAATTTGAACCGATGGAGCTTACTAAAACGGATCTTATTGACTTTTGGAATGCAGGCTGGGCACAGGTTTTAAACACCATTGAAACATTGCAGCCCGACGACCTGCTGGAATCCATCACCATCCGTTCGGAGAAATTATTGGTGTATGATGCTATCCTCCGGCAACTGGCCCATTATCCCTATCATGTAGGACAGATCGTTTTCATTGCCAAGATGGTAAAGGATAAGGACTGGAAAAATTTAAGTGTTCCGAAGGGAGGAAGTAAGGCGTATGAAGAGCAGGTGCGGAACGCTAAACGCTAGACGCTGGACGCTGGACGCTTAACGTGGAACGCTTCAATACCTACTGCATAACCTATCAAGATAACAAGATTGGATAATGGTCATAAAATGAATCTGGAAGCGTCCAGCGTCCAGCGTTAAGCGTAAAGCGTCCAGCCTATTTCACATATTTTCCAAAAAACTCCATCGTTCTTTGCCAGGCGAGTTTGGCGGCTGCTTCATTGTACCGTGCGCCGGATGTATCGTTATGAAAGGCGTGATTTACATTTTCATAGATATAGAGCTCATAGGTGATGTCATTCTTTTTCAACGCTTCTTCATACGCAGGGATACCGGCATTTACCCTTTCATCGAGTCCGCCGTAATGTAGCTGAACAGCAGCTTTTATTTTGGCCACGTCTGCAGTTTCCGGCTGGCGGCCATAGAATGCAACGGCAGCTTTTAACCCGGGCAGGTTTACGGCAAGGCTGTTGGCCATGGCACCACCCCAGCAAAAGCCTACGCAACCGGCTTTACCATTATAGTCTTTCCTGGTAGAGAGGTATTCGTAGGCATTCATGAAATTTTTCAGGTTGTTTTCTGCTTTCAATTCCCCAAAAAATGCCCTTGATTCATCTTCGTTGGCAGGTGTTTTTCCAAGCGCCGCTAAGGCGTTGGGTGCTATAGCCAGGTAGCCAGCTTTGGCAGCACGGCGGGCCACATCTTCTATATGTGCGTTCAGTCCACGGTTTTCATGGATGACAATAATAGCGGGATACTTTTTATCTTCTTTTGGCCGGGCCACATAGGCTTTCATGTCGGCTGGCACGCCGGGGAAAGTAACGTATTCGGTAAACAACTCGTCTTCATTGGTAATGGCTGCCTGGGCATAGTTGTTTTCCAGCATGGGTAGCAGGGCCATGGCTGCTGCTGTGCTACCAACCAGCATGCTTAACCGCTTTAAAAAATCACCGCGGCTAAGGGGTTTATGGGTGTATTCGTCGTAAAGGGAAATGACTTTTTGATCCATGGGGGATTAGTTGATTAGTTGATTAGTTAATTGGTTCATTCCCATCTCCTCGGGGCAAAATATCATGTAGTTCACAAAGAGGCAATGTGAAACCTTCTACCAAATTATCAAACTAAATCCAAAATCAAATAAAAAATCACATATAAGTCAACAAATGAACTAGTCACCTAATCAACTAATTAACTAACCTGCTCCCGATTCGCACTATCCCAAACCTTACCCCTTTCCGTTCTTAAAATCCTCGCAGGAAATTTATTGATCACGATATAATCGTGGGTGGCCATAATTACGGCGGTGCCATAGTCTTTGCTGATCTGGAACAGGAGTTGCATGATCTCATCGCTGGTTTCGGGATCGAGGTTACCGGTGGGCTCATCGGCCAATATTACTTTGGGACTGTTAAGCAGTGCACGGGCTATATCCACACGTTGCTGCTCGCCGCCACTCATTTCAAAAGGCATTTTAAAACCCTTGCTTTTTAAGCCCACTTTATCCAATACGTCGTTTATTTTGGCTTCTATCATGTTCTCGTCCTTCCAGCCTGTCGCCTGCAATACAAACTTCAGGTTTTCATGTACGTTACGATCGGTGAGCAACTGAAAATCCTGGAACACCACACCCATGGTACGGCGTAAAAAGGGAACTGTTTTCCAGGTAAGATCGCGCAGATTATGACCTGCAACACTGCCTTCGCCTTCGGTAAGTTGCAAATCGCCGTACAGCGTTTTCAGCAGGCTCGATTTGCCGGTTCCTGTTTTACCAACGAGGTACACAAATTCATTTTTATTGACTTCCAGGTTTACATCCTGCAGTATTAAAGCATTGCCCTGGTATATGTTTACGTGTCGAAGAGATACGATTGCCTCAGCCATTGTTTGTCTTTTTGGGTATCGGACAAAAATAACCGTATCCCGCTAACCAAATCATTTTTTTACACAAACGCCACTGCCGCATTCGTTAAAGTTTTCTAAACTAAAAAAATAGTTGTGTAACTAATTCGTTAGTTATATATTTGGCGCATCAAAATGATTTTATGCAAAAGCAATTAACCCGGGCCGAAGAACAAATCATGCAAGTGATCTGGAAACTGGACAAGGCTTTTTTACGGGAGATCATCGATGCACTGCCGGAGCCGAAACCGCATCAGAACACGACAGCTACCATTTTAAAAATTCTGACAGAAAAAGAGTTTGTAGGTATAACGGTGATGGGCCGCAATCACCAATACTACCCGCTGGTTAGTAAAGAAGCATATAGCAAGGGTGCCATGCAGCAGGTGGTAAAAGGATATTTTGAAGGTTCCTTCAGCAATATGGTGTCGTTTTTTGTAAAGGAAAAAAACATCAGTATCGGGGAACTCGAAGAGATGTTGGAGGAGCTGAAGCGGAAGAAGAAATAATGTGGAAATGTGAGAAATGTGGAAATGTGGAAAGGAGTTTTTGGGGCCAGGCTTTTCCGCCTTGAATGAGCGACATTGGCGACGCTCCGTTCGAATATGGTAATTCTATTGAGCTTCTTGCTTTGAGGGTTAAGAATTGGATGTAGGGTTGATTACTCTTCAAAACAATACTCATAATAAATAGCAACGCTCATAAAACCCTGACAGAGCTTGCCCCGCACTTTAGTCGGGGGCAAAAACCAGCCCTGTCAGGGTTGCAACACACCGAAATCGTAAATCGTAAATAATAAGGCTATGCTGACGATTCTATACTATTGCCTCAAAGTAATTTTTTGCAGTGCTGTATTGTTGGGTTATTATAGGCTGGCATTGCGGAATAACCGCTTTCACCAGTGGAACCGGTATTATCTTTTGGCGGCGACTGTGTTGCCATTTGTATTGCCTTTGATGAAAATATCTATCCCGTTTTCCACGGCAGAAGAAACGCCTTTACTGGTGAGGGGCGTGGAAATGGTGGGCATGCCCGATCTGTTTATTTCTGAACTGAATGCAACGCACCGGTTCCAGTTTACCTGGCAGTTTGCGGTTACCGGTTTCTATGTATTGGTCGTGGTTTTTTTGGCCATGGTGTTTGTAAAAAATATTATTAAAATACAAAAGCTGAAACTGCGGTATCCCTGCGAGTTTATCGATGGCATCGCCTTTTACAACACACAGGAGCAGGGAACACCTTTCTCTTTTTTCAGGACGATTTTCTGGAACAAACGCATTGCACTTAACAGTGAAAAAGGACAGCAGATGCTGGCCCATGAATTGGCCCACGTAAACGAAAAACACAGTACCGACAAGGTTTTTATGGAAGTGCTGATTGCATTAGCCTGGTGGAACCCGGTGTTGTATTTTATAAGGAGAGAGTTATCTGTTATACATGAATTTATAGCCGACAAAAAAGCATCGGCCGGCGATGAGAACCTGCAGTACGCATCGCTGTTGCTGATGAAGGCCATGGGCCACGAACAGTTTGCCCTCGCCAATCCATTTTTTCATTCACAATTAAAAAGAAGATTTGCCATGCTTACAACAAGCACCAATCCAAAATTCAGTTATGTGCGCCGCCTGATGGTAATGCCGCTGGCCGCCTTTGCATTGTTCCTGTTTTCATTTAAATACAAAGAGCTGCGTGAACAGGGCGTCTTAAATGCACCTGAGCCGTTAACTGTGATCATTGATGCCGGCCATGGTGGCGCCGATAACGGTGTAGTAACCGCAAATGGTATCAAAGAAGACGCCATTTCGCTGCAATTGGCGCAAAAGATCAAAGCACTTTCTGAAGGCACCAACATTAATGTGATCCTTACACGGAACACTGATTCGCTGCCGGGTAACACTACAAACAAGGATGCTGCCCTGCGTTATCGTACCAATCTTGCCAAAGAAAACAATGCCGACTTTTTTATCAGCCTGCACATGAACAGCGACGATAGTAAGGCTGCCATAAAGCAACGGGGCATTGAAGCGTTTGTAAGCAATAACAATTCTATGCTGAACAAACAAAGCAGGGTGATCGCTTCTGGTTTTCTGGACGAGATCAGTGGGCATGGCCTTCCGGTTGCCAGTATTCTAAAAACAAGAAGTGGGCAGAACATTTATGTCCTGGAGCAAAACACCGTACCATCTGTTTTGCTGGAGCTGGGGTATATCACCAATCCCGTGGATGCCGCCTTTATGCAGCAGCCTAAAAACCAGGAAACTCTTGCCAAAGACATTTTGAACGCATTGGCGAAACATGGTAAAAAAGCAAAGGAGACAGTAGCCCTGGATTTGCAGGAAGTAGAGTTGAAAGAAATTCCGCTTAGTAAGTATTATGGGGATTCTATAAAGCTGAAACTGGTGGAGAAAAAAACAAGCGGAATTGTCAAAATACAGGTAACAAAAGACAGCATCGTGGAGAAAAATTTTCCGAAAACCATTAGCGTCACTGTCGATGAAAATGTAAATGGGGAAGTAAAAAACGTCATCGTTAATACCAACGTTAACGCAAATGCACATGCTACTATTAAGACAATGGTTAATACCAACGCTAACGCCAATGTCCAGACCAATGTTAACGCAAATCCGAATATTAACGCCAACGCGAATGTTAACGTGAACGCCAAAGTAAATGCCAGCGTAAATACCAATGTCAACACCAATTTCAACGCCAACACAAATGTCAATATTCAACTTCATGAAAAGAAAGGACTGGATATCAACAGTGAAGTGCAACCCCTTTATGTGCTTGATGGCGTAATCAAAGACAAGACACTATTAAACGAGCTGAACCCCGGCGATATTGAAAGCATCACGGTTCTTAAAGGCGAATCTGCTACCAAATTATACGGCGACGGAGGAAAAAATGGCGTGATCTTAATTTACAGTAAACAGGCACCAAAAGTGCCGGTAACCCTTAACATCATAAAGGAGGCAGAGAAAAACAAAACGACTAAGTCGTTACCAAATTAAATGTAATTATGAGCGTGTTTGTTGCGCCGGATTTTGCGCTCTAAGGTTAGCAGCAATTTGGGAGTACATTTATTCTTCCTATTTTGCATTCTCAAAATAGAAAAAATGCTTGCAAGAATAAAGAACAAAAGACATGCAAAAATATTGCTGGCTGTCCTGACAACCACTCTTATTATTGGCCTGGTACTGTTGAACTATACAAAGTCAAAAGCAACAAATATTTATTTCGTTGAAAAAGATTTTGAAGAACAAACCGACAGTTTGAAAGTTCTTCAAAAAGCAGATTCAACTTACGACGATAAAACTTTTATAAAAGTAGAAGTGCCTGCTGAATTTCCAGGTGGCCTTGATGGTTGGAGAAGGTATTTGGAACGCAATTTAAATTATCCTAAAAAAGCAGCTAAAAATAAAACCCAAGGTACAGTAAAAGTACAAGTGGTTGTAGAAAGTAATGGAACACTTTCGGAAGTTGCTGCGCTAAACGACCCCGGAGATGGCCTTGCTCAGGAAGCAGAAAGAATTATTAGGAAGGGCCCCAATTGGAAACCTGCGGAACAAAACGGCAGAAAGGTTAAGCACAGGTTTGTGCAGACGATCACCTTCCAGTTACAATAAAAAACCAAAGTCCCGGGCCTACTCCCCGGGACTTTGGTTTTTTAGCAATTCGGAATGAATATCGGAATAGTGATGGTTAAACTAATCAACTAAGCAACCAGTAAACCAATCAACTAACCACAATCACTTCAACTTCATCACCTGTTTCATCTGGCTCTTATTCCCATTCTGAAAGCGGATATAGTACATACCTGTCTGCAAACCGCTCATATCCACCCGTTTTGTACCGGTATAAGGGCCATTGAATGTTTGTTCCATAATGGTGCTGATCAATCGACCGTTTGGCCCTACGAGCTGCATGAGTGTATGGCCGCCGTCGGTCTTGAATTCCACGGTCGTGTAGTTGATCACGGGGTTGGGATAGTTGCGTACCAGGCTGTATTCAACAGTTGGTGGAACAACAGGCGTACATTCTGTATTGCTGCAAATATCAATAGATGGATAACCACCGGGATTATTCAATATTGTGTTGGCGCTCAGGCTGTCCTGGCATAACCAGCGCTGGAGCAGGGAATTGTAAATGGTTCTGAAATCCGTTTGCATCGCAATCTGATCGTTAACGCCTGCTATTGCGGGGATAATTGGATTAAAACCGGTAATACCACCTGTTACCTGCGAACCAAAAAGAAACATCGGCCAGGCTGCGCCATGATCGGTCCCCGTGCTGGCATTACTTTTTATCCTCCTTCCAAATTCGCTGAACGTCATACCAATCACACGGTTGGCTTTCCCCATTGCAGTGAGATCATCATGAAAAGCCTTGATGGCATCGCCCACTTTTTTCAAGAGGTTAAAATGGGTGCCGGTGTCATTATCACCACCGGCCGTTTGATTACTGTGGGTGTCAAAGCCGCCAAAACTACAGCAGTATATTTTTGTTTTCAAGCCGCCGTGTATCAGTCGTGCCGTAGTTTTTAGCTGATCGGCCAGGGAATTGCTGGCAGGATAGGTTACCTGGTTGGTCGCCGCACTATTCGCAGTTTTAATGGCCACCGAATAAGCATCTGATTGTGCGGAAATAGACCGGATATAAGTGAGTTTATCACCGGCAGGCGTGGCAGGTGGAACATCCCCGGTTGCGCCTAAATCTGTTACCACTTTATTGGGATCGCTGATGGTAAAACCCATTTGACTGGTTGGCCCCAGGGTAATCAGTGATGTTCCGGAACCATACTGAATACCCAGCGGATCCGGGTAAGTCGCATTGGGGAAGCCATTGGGGAAGCCTGGATATTCCATGTTCATATAGCGGCCCAGCCAGCCATCGGAAAGGTATTCGTTGTAGTTGGCAGCCGTCATAAAAATATCGGTGGCCCTGAAATGCGAATAGCTGTTGGTTGGGTAACTCACCGACTGAACAATGTTTACATGGCCCGCATCATACATCGCACGAATACCCGTAAGACCAGGGTTGAGACCGGTAGCAGAAGTGCCATTGAGCGCCAGCACCTTGTTTTGTGCTATGGCGATATTCGTCCTTGCATTATAGTAGCTGCTGTATTGGTCCAGTGGAATAACAGTATTGAGGCCATCGTTGCCGCCGCTTAACTGAATCACCACCAGTATATGATCCGTTTGCACCGTACTTGTGTATAGTTCATGCAACCAGCTTCCTTCGGCCATAGCCTGCATGGTTAAACCATTGAGTACCGGTAACCCAACAGCTGCGGTGGCGGCGGAATTTCGTATAAATTTTCTGCGTTGCATAGTGCGATGTTTTAAACTTAAAATGTTCTTATAGGACAGGTCATTAAGTCATTGGTCATTGGTCACTGGTCATTTCTATTTAGATATAGATTTTGGACAATGACTTAATGACCATTGACCCAATGACCAAATGGATTTTTTACATCAAATGATATTCCTCTACGTTGATAATGTATTTGCAAAGACTTAGGAGCCGGGTGTTAACATCACTGAAATTCAATGAATTTCCGGGGTTGGTGATATAATTGTTCCAGGCAGTGGTCCAATAAGAGTCGGTAGTTTGGCCGGTAAGCAATGTGTCGCTTTTAATCCTGTCCCTTGCAGCTTGCGATAAGGGCATCCGCAACAGGTAGGTAACAAAATCCTGGACCAATATATTCGGGTCTCCGGGGTTGGTCATACGTTTGGCAAAACTGATCCAGTCCAGTTGTATTTTCTGATTGGTATTGGTGTAGCCGCCCAGCATGCTGGTATTGTGAAGGAGCCGCTTGGTGTATGTGTCGGTATTGATCCAGCTTTTATCATAAATAGGATCCTGGTAATAGGCGGCCCATCCGCTTACATTGGGCGGATCGCCGAGGTTCTGATCTTGTGTGGCGGCGTTGCCAAGAAGGTATCCTAACATTTTATAATACACAATTGCATTGCTGGCCGGTGGAAACCGGAGTTTAAATTCCCGTACCTGGCCAACGATATAATCAAGCGGGCTTTTGATCATGGCGCCCTGCGTAAGTACATCAAAGAAATGTTCACTTTTAAACAGCAATTCCAGCACAGGCTTTATGTCGTAGTTGGCCGCCCTAAAAGCAGCCGCCATCGGCGTGATCACATTTATTTCCACGTCTGCCGAAATATTACCATATACAAAAAACCGATAGAGACAGCGGCTGATAAACTTTGACACTTCTTCCTGTTCAAAAATCATGTTGAGCAGACTGTCCAGTTCGGTCGCTCCACCTCCACCGGCAATCCCATTGATGATGGTACCATTAAAAAACCCTGAGAACTGTTTGTTGGTTGTGTCGTGCCGGCTACTGTCGAAAAAATAGGTAGAAGTGGCATTTGTAATCCGGTATCCCGTCAGCACTTTCGCTGCCGCCTGCACATCTTGTTCAGTATACTGACTTCCCGGACCTTTGCCAAGGGTAAATAATTCCAATAACTCCCTGGCATAGTTCTCGTCTGGTGCCGTCCTTGTATTCAGATAACCATTAAGGTAGGTAAGCATTGAAGCTTCCAGCGTAATGGCTTTTGTAAGTGCCTTAAAATTGCCAAGACTGTGGTTACGGATGGTATTCAGGTGTTTATAGATATAAGTACCATAGTTCACGGTATCAAACTCCACCGAAAAGTGATTCGCCCAGAACAACACCATTTTTTCTTCAATACTCCTGGGTTGGTTGATCATCAGGTGGAACCACCACCCTTTTGAAGAGGTCCGCCTGCCACTATTGACCGAGCCATCATTACTTTGGATATTCACCCAGGTATTGCCGGAGGAAATGCTCCAGTCGGGATCTGTCCTTGGGGTATTTACAGGGTCAAGAGTATAGGTTTTTATAGGAAACCCGGGATTGGGATTGGTCGTATTTAGCAGCAGATCCACAGCCTGGGTATAGGTAAGCGTTTTAAAATAATCCACTTCTTCTTTTGGAGCTCCAAACTGTAGCCGTTTCAATAAATGGATCACTTCATTCTCCGTCCAGCTGCCGGGATAAGGTGTCACCCCACTTCGCAGGTACAATGGCGTTTCTTCTTGCCTGGCCGGAGTTGCAGGAATCGCGGACCCGGCACCGCTTTTCTTTTTAAATGGCGGGGCCAGCAGGGTATTTAGAAAGGCTTTTCTGTCCATAACCGGGGCATTTAAGATTTATGATTTCGGATTTATGATTTCGGATGTGTGATTTGTGATGTGTGATTTGTGATGCGTGATTTAAGAAAGGTGCGTTGGATGACGGCCAGGTTGAAGGTTAGTAATTTGTCTAAAAAAGCAATTGATAAACGTAGTCCGCCGGGAAAAGAGAAAGTTAGTTTTTTTGTTGCAATAGTTTTTCGAGTTGCTGGATCTTTATTTGTTGCTGCGCTACAATAGCGTTCAGTTCCTGAACAGCTTTTACCAGCGGTACTACAAATTCTCCATAGCGAAGACCATATAAGGATTGCTCGTTTTGAGGTTTATCTACGCCACTAAAATCATAACTGGTTTCATTAGCGGTACGCAGCACTTCCTGCGCCAAAAAACCTGAATACCGGGTGGTGCTATTGCTGGTATTAAAAACGGCCGAAGGATGTTTTGGTCGTACAATGGTCTCAATCATTGGCAGGTCGTAGTTATAAGTTACCGGTCTTAATTTGGTAATAAAATCAAGACCCGGAACATTTTCCAGCACATTCATTTTCACCCGTTCATCAGAAACGGTCGTCCAACCCACCAGCCCGCCGATAGAACTAACGCCGGTTGGGCTGCCTATGCGATAGGTATTATTGGAAGAAACCACAGCATTACTACCGAAAGCTCCGGAGTTACTAAGCGCTGTATTACCCACCGCTACATCGGCATTGTAGCCAACAAATGTATTGTTGCTGCTGGTAATGATGGTGCTTAATGCCCCCCAGCCAACTGCCACATTGTTGCTGCCGGCATTGATATTGCCACCGGCTGTATGACCCACCATGGTGTTGTAATTAGCGCCGTTGGTACCCTGTATATTTCCAAGGGTAAAGTTGCCTATCAGGGTATTTTGAATTTGCGTACTCAGGGTATATCCGGCCCTATAACCGTAGGCAATATTTTCAGTGCCGGTTGTAAGGGCAGTTAAAGCATCATTGCCAATGGCCATGCCGTAGGAAGTTCCGGTAAAATTTGTCAACGCGTTGCTGCCGATGGCAATACAATTATTGCTAACAATACTTTTGCTAAGCGCCAAAACACCTATCGCAATATTATCTGAGGCAAAAGCCGATTCAAGGCTGCGGTAACCTATGCCGATATTGTTACTGCCAGCCCCTTCTACATTGAGCACATTGCTCCCGATAGCTATATTTTGAGAACCGATGGTAACTCCCTTTCCGGCATCTGTACCAATAAAAACATTGTCGGCACCGGTAGTGACAGTAAAACCTGCAGAATCGCCCAATCCCACATTGTTACTGCCCCCGGTTACAGATCTTAGTGCCTGGTAACCAAATGCATTGTTACCTGTGCCTGTAATGGTACTGCTCATGGCCCGGTTACCAAAACTGTTATTTCTCCGGGTGCTGTCAAAATCTATAAAACCGCTGCGTTGGTTAAAAGTGCGGAACGCCAGTGAAACGGGGTCTGAAGTGCCCAGATACTGGGAAGCGGGCGTAGTGCCTGAGTTACCTGCCAGTGCCCATCCGCTGCCGCTGACCACGGATGCAACAGTTCTTCTTCTCACCACCCCTGTACTATTTGCTGTAAGCAGGCTATCGGTAGTGGTTCCGCCTGCGAGCCCTTCCAGCCTGATTGGGTTGGTGGTGGCGAAAACGTGCAGCCTGTTAGATGGGGTAACGATACCTATGCCTACGTCCTGTGCCAGGCTTATTTCACATAATAACAGGGCCAGCACCAGGACGGCTATTGTTTTTCTCATAGGTCAATTTTGAATGCAGTGTAACAGCAAAAATTCAGCCAGAAGAAGGCGATGAATGCTGCGTTAATCCACGGAAATTACGGTAAAAATGCCGAAACGCATGGCATTTGCAGGCTGTTTAATGCCCTGTTAAGAACTGACATGGTTGATAAGTGGCACGGTTTTTTCTAAAGTTTAGAAAAATGAAATAGTATGAAACTTAGATTAATGGGCCTTTTTTTAGTGGCAAGCATCGCATTTGTTGCGTGTAAAAAAGATTCGGCCGATGCCGAAAACTCAAACCTCCGGATTCGAATGACCGACGCTCCTTTAGATGTGGACGCCGTAAATATTGATTTGCAGAGTGTAGTGGTAAAATTTGACAAAGAGGATAGCGACTGGCTACCATTGACCACGCTTCCTGGTATCTACAATTTGCTGGCCCTTCAAAACGGTGTAGATACTTTGATAGCCCACGGCGTGTTCCCGGTGGTTCGTTTTGTAAAGGAAATCCGCCTGATTGTAGGAAGTAATAACACGGTAGTAGTAAATGGGCAGGTATTTCCCCTTACGATCCCAAGCGGATCAGAATCGGGTTTAAAAATTAAAATTGACAAACAGCTACGTGCTCCTATTGAAACTCTGTTAATTGACTTTGATGCAGCCTTATCTATTAAGTTGGAACCGAACGGTTACAAACTAAGGCCTGTAGTTAAACTGAAATAGGCTTGATATATGATCAAAAAACAAATGCCCGATCTTCTTGACCGGGCATTTGTTTTTTTTATAAGATTCCATGTAAAACTTTCGGGCTGGCTGTTACCTATTCTTTCCCCAACCAAACCAGTCGTTTCCGTTGGCGTAGAGCATAAGGGCCAGCAGCAATATCATTCCAGCTATCTGGGCATATTCCAGGAACTTAGGATTAGGCTTGCGGCCTGTGATCATTTCAACGAGGGTAAACAAAACATGACCACCATCCAATGCAGGTATTGGAAGCAGGTTCATAAAAGCGAGAATGATGCTGAAGAAGGCGGTGATGTTCCAGAAGGATTCCCAATCCCACTCGGTTTTGGGGAAAATATTGGCCATCGACTTAAAACCACCGAGCCCTTTATAAGCTTCTGTCTTGGGACTTAGGATTTTTTTGAACTGGTTGATATAGAAACTCAATTGTTCGCCTGCCAGACTGATACCTGCAGGTATGGCTTCAAAAAAGCCATACTTTTTTTCTTCCACTTTCAAAACCCCGGCATCTTCCATTTCCTTCATACTAAGTAGCGGGTAAACCCCCAACGCTCCCTTATCTGAAATGGGGCAAATCACCATCATATCCTTACCGTCCCGCTTAATTTGAACAGCTGCCGTTGTACCGCTTTTGGACCTAAGTAAACCCCGCAGCATATCAAAATACAGAACCGGGGTTGAGTCAATAGCCACGATGAGATCGCCAGTTCTTAAGCCAGCTTTATACGACGACATCGTGTCCGGCACTTCGCCCAGTATCGCTGGTATACGTGGAGAAATCAGGGGGGTATTGCTTTTTTTCTTTTCGACCAGTTTCCCAATAAAATTTACCGGGAGCTCCAGGATCTGCACCTTGCCATCTCTTTCAACCGTTACATTTTCACTGACGATGACTTTTTTTACGATGTCATAATAATCGTCAATCTTTTCGCCATTGGCAGCCAGTATTCTATCGCCGTCTTTAAAACCCATATCGTACATCACACTGTCCTGTATGGCAATACCATATTTCATGGTTGCGATGGGCACTTTCTTTTCGCCCCATACCATGAGTATTCCGGCGTAAATAATAAACGCCACCAGCACATTTACCGTAACACCACCCAACATAATAATCAGCCGTTGCCAGGCTGGCTTGCTGCGGAATTCGTCGGGTTTTGGAGGAAGGGCCAACTGTTCCTTATCCATGCTTTCATCTATCATACCGGCTATTTTTACATAACCGCCCAATGGCAGCCAGCCTATGCCATATTCGGTCTGCCCTATTTTCTTTTTCAGAATGGAAAACCATGGATCGAAAAACAGGTAAAATTTCTCTACCCTGCAGCCAAACCAGCGGGCCGTGATATAATGACCAAATTCGTGGAGGACGACCAATATGGATAAAGACAGCAGCAACTTTGCCACTACCATTCCTACTTCTGACCAAACAATTGCTAAAAACATTACCTGATTTATGATTTGTGATTTAGGATTTATGATTTGATTACGCTGGAGGCTGAAGGCTGTACGCTTGACGCTTTTTGACCCAGCCCTTGCGCTCATCACTGCAAAGCGTCCGGCGTCGTGCGTATAGCGTCCCGCGTTCTACAACTTTATCAGCGACGCGGCGAAATTACGGGCCTCTCCATCGCTTTCAAAATAATCATCGAGGGTGGGTTTTTCTATAAAACTGATCTTCTGCATGGTTTGTTCCACCAGTGCCATCATGTCGAGAAAACCAATGCGGTTGCGGAGAAATGCCCATACGGCTATTTCGTTGGCAGCATTCATAATACAGGCAAGATTGCCCCCTTTATTCAATGCTTCCGTTGCCAGGGCGAGGTTGAGAAAGGTTTTTGTATCGGGATCTTCAAACGTAAGGTTTTCGATTTTACGAAAATCGAGGCGCGGATGATCGTTTTTAATACGGTTCGGAAAGCCCATGGCGTACTGGATCGGCAACTTCATGTCGGGCAAACCCATTTGTGCTTTCATGCTGCCATCCTCAAACTGCACCATGCTATGAATAATACTTTGCGCATGGATCACAACCTGGATCTGGTCGGGCCGCAGGTTGAAGAGCCATTTGGCTTCGATCATCTCCAGCCCCTTATTCATCAGGGTAGCACTATCGATTGTAATCTTGGCACCCATTGTCCAGTTGGGATGCTGAAGGGCATGGTCGCGTTTTACATTTACGAGAAAGTTCGGCTTTTTACCACGGAAAGGACCGCCACTGGCAGTGAGGACGATTTTTTCTATTTTGTTTTTCCCTTCACCCACCAGGCACTGAAAAATGGCAGAATGCTCGCTGTCCACGGGTATAATGGCAGCCTTGTATTCCATGGCTTTCTGCATTACAATGTCGCCAGCCACCACCAGGGTTTCTTTATTGGCAAGGCCAATCATCTTTCCCTTTTCAATGGCTTTTAATGTGGGTTTCAGACCAGCGTAGCCTACAATTCCTGCAAGCATCATATCGTAACTGTCAAAAGATGCCACTTCTTCCAGCGACTGTTCGCCGCAAAAAACCTTGGTATCGGTGCCGGAGAGGGCTTCTTTTACTTTCAGGTACTTGGTTTCATCGCCTATTACCACCGCGTTGGGGTTAAACTTTAAAGCCTGGGCCACCAACAGTTCGTCGTTGTTCTGGGCAGTAAGTATTTCTGCGGTAAAATTTTCCGGGTTGGCTGCTATTACTTCCAGGGCCTGTGTGCCGATGGAGCCTGTAGAGCCAAAGATTGCGATGCGTTTTTGCATAAGGAGGGCAAATGTAGCGATTGGTGAACCGTGAGAAGCTATGGACGGATGTTAAAAAAATTGTGATGAGAGCACTTTAGGATCGGCAGGAAGGAAATAATCATAACCGGTTATTGTTCAACAAAAGGTTGAAGTGCCTCCGCAATTTTTCTGTCGTTGCTAAGCCGTGGCACTTTATTCTGTCCGCCGAGTTTTCCGATGCTCTTCATGTAGTCGATAAAACCATTCTTTTTGATGGTCGTAATTTTCAAACGTTCTAAAATATTGCCCGCGATCAGGTCGTCGTAATATACATTCTTCTGACGCAGGTTATCATCCACTTTCTGTAAAAAAGCAGCGAGGTCTGAGGGCTGGTTTTCAAACTCAATAAACCATTCGTGGTAACTCTGACCTTTGTTTTGCGCTATGAACGGCGCTACGGTAAATTCAGTCACCTGCACGTTTTCTTCTCCGGCCGTTTTCAGCAATGCGTATTCTACCTCCTCACCTATCACATGTTCGCCAAACGCACTGATAAAATGTTTGGTGCGGCCACTCACAATGATCCGGTATGGATTGGTACTTACAAACTTCACTGTATCACCCAGGTTATAGCCCCATAGCCCGGCATTGCTGTTGATGATCATGGCGTAGTTCTCGCCAATTTTTACGTCTTTGAGAGTTAGCCTGGCGGGGTTTTCATTAAAAATTTCTGCCGCAGGCACAAACTCAAAAAAGATGCCACTATTGGTATTGAGCAATAATCCATCTGCCGTTTGCGATTCCTGGAAAGCAAAGAAACCTTCGGAAGCAGGAAAAAGCTCGATGCAATCAATTTTTTTGCCGATACTTTCGAAAAGCTTCGCCTTGTATGGCTCAAAATTTACGCCGCCCTGCACCATCACGCTAAAATTCGGAAACAGGTCTTTGATCTTTTTGCCACTGCGCTCCGTAAGCCGGTCGAAATACATCTGCATCCACGGTGGTATACCGCTGATCAGCGTCATATTTTGGGCGATGGTTTCGTCTACAATTTTATCCAGCTTGGTTTCCCAATCGTCGACGCAATTGGTTTCGTAGGAGGGTAATTGATTGGCACGAAGGTATTTGGGTACGTGGTGGTTTACGATACCACTCAACCGGCCGGTGGGTATGCCTCCTACCCTTTCCAACACCGGGCTGCCACTAAGAAAAATGAGTTTTCCACTGGCAAAATCGTAGTTGCCCGTTTCGCTCATATAACAGAGCAGTGCATTGCGGGCCGTATTTATATGGTTGGGGATAGAGTCTTTGGTAATGGGGATGTATTTTACTCCACTGGTGGTGCCGCTGGTTTTGGCAAAATAAATAGGCTGTCCTTTCCACAATACATTGTGTTTGCCTTCTTTGATCCTTTCTATATAGCCCTTAAATTGTTCGTAATCCCTTATCGGCACAGCTTTTGCAAATTCTTCGAAGTTGGTGATTTTATCAAAACCATGCTCTTTGCCAAATTCTGTAACCCGGCCCGTTTTTACCAGCTGTTTAAAAATGGCTTCCTGGTCTTCCAGGGCCGTGGTCATGCTTTTTTTGATCTGTTTGTGTATGTAAGAGGCGAATGGTTTTGCCAGAAGTGATTTAATATTCATTATCAACAAGCATAAAAGTAAGCGGCAAATTTAACGTGTTTAGAATGGGTTAATAGGTTAAAAGAAAAGAAAGAAAAAAATCGGCCTCCAGGTGTTAGTCACCAGTTATTTAGGTGGATATTTTTGGAGGTCGGTTGTGTTGTTTCCGTTTATTAAAAAATTACATTTGTGCCCTGCTGCGTCTTTTTTTGAAAGCCGCAGTAAAATCCATCTCTATGAAAATGCGTCTTCCGGTCGTTGCATTCATGTCATTGCTATGCCTGTTACCCGGTTTGGTAACCGCTGGTTCCTGGTATGTGGCTGTAAATGGTTTAAATACTAACCCGGGAACTTTCACCAGTCCCTGGCCACTTGGATATGCGCTTACCAGGCCGTCCAATATTGTTTTGCCGGGTGATACGATCTGGATAAGAGGCGGAACTTATATGGGTCCCTTTACCAGTAATATTAGTGGCTCTGCGGTGGCGCCCGTTTGGGTAAGAAACTTTCCGCACGAAAGGCCGGTTTTGATGGGCAATGCTGTAGCCATAACAGACGAAGTGATCCTTACCATCAACGGACAATTCAGTTATTTTATGGGCCTGGAAGTAACCACCAACGCCACCACCCGGATTTCCACCGGTAATGTGGACCCACCGCCCGATATCTACACTGCAACCGGCGTATACATTTATGGAGAATCTGTAAAACTGATCAACTGCAACATCCACGATTGCCAAAGAGGTGGCATTGGTTTTTGGAAGCAGGCATTAAATGCGGAAGTTTATGGCTGCATGGTGTTTAATAACGGTTATACGAATACCAGCAGGGGACATGGCCCTGGCATTTATGCGCAAAACAATGATGAAACCAAGCCCAAGAGTGTTGTCAACAGTTTTATCTTCAACGGCTTTAGTCTTGGAATCCAGTTTTTTACCACCTCCAGCGATGTGTTGCGCGGGTTTACCATTGACAGTTCTACCGTATTTAATTCCGGAGCGAATACCGCCGCTAACCAGCAAAGACGGATGAACTTCCTGGCGGGCGGGAGTAGTGTACGGGTCCGTAATCTTACAGTAACCAATAGCGTTTTTTACCGGGACACTACCGATAACAGTCAAACCTCCATCATACCTTATTCCAGTCTTAGGAAAAATGTAGAATTGGGTACCGAAAGCGAAGCGGTATGGGATGTGAATGTAAATTTCAATAATAACCTTTTGTATGGCGACCCCACACCGCTCTTGTGGCACAGGTGGGATACCGGTTCGTTTAGAAACAACTTTATTTATGCCTATAAAAGCAACAATACACTAAACGCATTATTGCTGGAACAGCCTTTTGCCGCAGCACCTATTACCAACTGGAACTTCAATACTTACCGTACGAACCAGCCTTCGAACACTTCGCCTTTTAATAACGATAAAAACTTTGCAACCTGGAAAAGCACTTATGCTGTCGATTCTAATTCCACATACAACAATACCCACCCTGACAGTAACCACTATTTTGTAAGGCAAAATCGCTTTGAACCACATAAATATTACGTAACCGTGCAGAATTATACGGGCAACGACACGGTAGCCTTACCACTGAACAATGCCAGCTTAAATGGCACTTCGTATGCTATTTTCGATGTACAGAATTCAATAAAAGCGCCAGTTGACACAGGTAATTTTGGTGGCGAAACGATTCCATTAAAAATGAACCGTACTGCCGTGGCTCCGTTAACTGGCACTTCTCCTGTTGTACCAAAACATTCCAGCAAAACGCTTGGTACATTTATCATTGAATTTTATCCCCCCTACACCACCGTTAAAAATGGCAACTGGGCAGACCCGACTGTATGGTCCGGAGGCAAAGTGCCGCAGTATTTTAATAAGGTAATTCTCGCACATAGCGTTACTGTGACCACCAAAGCGTGGTGTCATTCAATAGCGCTCAATGGCGGACATTTTACAATTGCCGGTGGATTTCTGGGCGTCATGAAAATTAATTAAGACTGTATTACACCGTGGTAACAACGTTAGCCCGTTGATGCTATTTTTGCGCCAAAGACCACCCATGACGGAAACTGACCTTGTTGAGAATATTATAGCCCGGTTAAAGGAAAAAGAGGAAATCAAATACATTAAAGCCGATGCCATTTCTAAGGGCTTCACCGGTGAACAATTTGAAAAGGCTTATGAAGACGCCCAATCAAAAATGCAGGCCAAAGCAAGCAGGGATCCTTTTATCAGGTTATTGCTGGGCCCTACCCTGCTGATAATTGCAGGGGTGACTTTCTATACCAACTACTACGGGCGATTTTGGGGTGTTTCTACTTTTATTGGTTTGCTGGCTTTATTAGGTGGCTTGAGGCTCACCATTAGTTTGATCAGGCAGTGGATGGGCAAGAAGTAATGGCTCTTCACAATCTATTCTTCAAAAAGTTATAAAAGGGAATCATCAGGATATTTAATACAACCATGCTCAGAAACAAGTTCATCCGAAACTTATGTTCTTCTGTTTTCAAAGCATTCCTCCGATCGATATCCATGCACAAACGTCCATTTACGCCAACGTTATATACCCTGATTTGTTCCGGTTCCACATCTTTGTAATCAGGCAATTTATTATAAGACATGACCAGTGAATCTACCCTGTCAACCTGGATCATCAGGCTATCATTTTTATGTAAGTAAAGCTCATTTACCGGCAGGTGAGAATACTTATAGTCGATGCCATAAAAACTGAATTTTGTCTTGAAGCCAGCCAGAGGGTAAATAAGGTAATGGGTTTTCGATCGGGTCCCGGTTGTTTCTAAATACACATCATCGCTCAGCACCAGATTTTTTACAGTTGCCAGCCTCTTCTTATTTACGAGTTAATCTTTATTAAAATATTTGTAGGCAAATACCACAAATAAAATTGGAGTAATTATCAAAAACTTAGAAAAAATATTGGTGGCAAAATAGGTTTTAAGGAAACTGGCCTCAGACTTCTTTATCATGTAAGCAAGTCCACTCACTACCAACAAGGCAACTAAACAAACCAGGAAGGCTGTTGCACCGCTATTCATCGTATACCCGTTGGTAATTAAGGCAAAATACATGACCAGAACAGCAATCACTATCACAAGACTAATGAAAGTGTACAACACATTTGACTTCCGGCCTTCACAATGCAGTTCACTGTACTCGTCTTTGGATTGGCTGTAAACTTCCCTGGCTGTTTCAACATCCAGGGCATACATCGTACCTAATTGAATAACAATATCATTTTCCAACCACCCTTCCCTGGCCAGGATTACAGCATATCCCGATGCAAGTCTTTTTCTCTCTTTTAAGGGCAGGTGTTGATAACTCATTTCAATTTTTCATTATCCAGGTGGCGTGTGGCATCCCTCATATTTTTCTTCTCAAAATTTTTCTGCAGAGCTTCAGTCAGATTCACACCGGTTTGGTTTGCCAGGCAAAGCAACACCCATAACACATCCGCCATTTCATCAGAAAGCATATTCTTTCTTTGCTCATCTGATTGCGGGGCAGCATCCGATTTTTTAAAAGATTGTTCACCATAGATGCGCACCATCAGCCTGGACAACTCGCCGGTTTCCTCCATTAAAATACCCAGGTTGGTCAGTTCGCCAAAATAACGGACGCCAACGGATTTTATCCATTGATCCACCTGTTGTTGGGCCTGTTTTATCGTGATGTCACTCATGCCTATTCTTTTACTTTGCTATCAATAATAATGGTGATCGGGCCATCATTTACAAGATTCACCTTCATGTCGGCTCCAAATTCCCCGGTGCTGATTTTTCTGCCCAGGTCTTTTTCCAACTGTGTTATCAATTGAAGGTAAATAGGAATGGCCACGGCCGATTTGCTGGCCCGGATGTACGAAGGGCGGTTGCCTTTTTTAACGGCCGCATGTAAGGTAAACTGGCTGATGAGCAAGATGCTTCCACCGTCGTCCTTCAGCGAAACATTGGGTACCCGGTCGATATCATCAAAGATCCGGAGGTTTACAATTTTACTACTGAGCCACTCGATATCATCTGTGTTATCGGCATCTTCTATGCCCACCAACACCAACAATCCCTTGCCAATGGATGCTTTTACGATCCCGTTAATGGTTACTCCTGCTTCGCTCACCCGCTGAACAACAACACGCATTTTGATGTATGATTTTTGATTTCTGATTTCTGATTTGAGGCCGTGAAGTAAAATGAAATCTTTGAGAAAGCAGGACTTGGATTATCAAACCATTAAACGCATGATAGAACCTGGGATCGGGAAAAACTATGGATGGCAGGAAATGGCTTCTGCTCCCAATTGCCGGGCGGCATCAAAATCGGGGCTGAGAAAAGGTATTCCAAGGTTCATACCCCTTAAAATAAGCATGCAAGCGGCGATGGCTATAAAATATGGGGTGGCCTTTTTTATTTTTTGCCTGAAAGAAAAGCCAAAACGATTGGCCAGCGCCAAAAAGGAAAACATCACGGGCATCGTACCGATTCCAAACCACATCATAAACCATCCGCCGGAGAAAGCACTTCCCGTAGCAGTAGCAGCCAGCAGCCCCGCATATACCAGGCCACAGGGCAGTAATCCATTGACCATACCTAAGAAAAAAGGAGTTGCCCCGGAAGGATTTTGTAAAAGCCTGCCAAAAACCGGGATGAGTTTATTGCTGATGGCGCGTTGCAAAAAATTACTATGCCAGGCATTATTTTTAAACAAGATTACACCAACCGTTATCAATAACAAAACACCCAACACTATCGATAAACCCTGCTGAAAACCACTGATAACAAACTGCCTGCCCAACAATCCGGCCAGCAAACCTGCGAAAGTGTAGGTAATCGTTTTGCCAGATAAATATTTAATGATAGACCACCACCTGGCTGCATGGCTGCGTCTTTGGTTTGGCATGGCCATTGCAATGGGCCCGCACATACCCACACAGTGAAAACTGCCGGTAAAGCCAAGAACAAATGCTGCTATTACTAGTTGAAGGGTCATGAATATTATTGAATGAAAAGCGACTGCTCCGCAAAGAATTGCTTACCGTCTTTGTTCCAGGTGATTTTCACTTTATACAAACCACGGGTGAATTTTTGCCTATCAAATAATTGTTTGCCATCGGCGCCTGCTACCAAAGGCATAGAAAAATCTTTAGATGCATCGCTTGGCCGGTAAAACTCTACTAAACCCTTTGCCTGCAAGGCTTCCGAAGGCATAGATAGTACGATAAAATCGCCGTCTTCCACTACTTTCGCCGCAGTCGCCAGGCCGTTTGCATTCTCCAGTCCATTGATCACTTCCTGGTACTTCAGTTCCTTTTCGTAATACTCAGTCGTCACCATTTCCGATTTATGCCGGGTTGTTTTATACACCATAAATAACATGCCCACAACAAAACTGCAATACACAATGATGAGCTTTTTCCCCCAGTTTATTTGCATCAGAATAAGTTTAAAAAAATTAAGAATATCCCAGATCAAATCGCCAGGTGTATTGACCAATGACTTATTGACCTAATGACATGGTGACCAGTGAAAGCCTACTCCACATACCCCAGAAAACTGGTCTTGATAGTTCGTATTTTTTTACCATCCTGGTAAATACCAATCTTCATTTCCGTTTCCCTTTTTTTGAGTTCATGTTTGTTAATGGTTAGAAAAAACATGGCTTCGTGCTGATCTTCCTTCGGCACTTCTATATGCTGATTATGACCAATATACTGTATCACACCTTTCATGCTTTCGAGCTTTAAAACCAGCTCTATTTCCCGGTGGGTTTTATTGGTTAGATTAATAGTGTACAAATTACTCAGGCTGTCTTTTCCAACTTCCTGGAACAATTGTCCTTTAGCCCTCAGCACAGAAACCTGTACATCATCGCGGGTAACAAGCATAAAAACGATCGCAGCGATCAGCAACCCCAAAACACTGCTGTAGGCCTTCATCCGGGCCGTAAACTTAAAAGGCTTTTTATCGGCAATCTGGTTTTCGGATGCAAAGCGGATAAGGCCCTGCGGTTTGTGGATGCTATCCATCACGTGGTTGCAGGCATCGATGCAGGCTGTGCAGTTAACACATTCCAGTTGGGTACCATTTTTTATATCGATACCTGTTGGGCACACCACTTCGCACTGGTGACACTCAATACAATCACCAAGAACCGGTTCTTCTGTACGTTTTCCTTTGCCCCTCGGTTCGCCTCGGATATAATCGTAAGCCACCACAATCGTATCCTTGTCCAACAGTACACCTTGCAAACGGCCATATGGGCATACTACCGTGCACACAATCTCCCTCATAAAGGCATATACACCATAGAAAACTGTAGTAAAAACAACGATGGTAATAAAGCCGCCCACGTGCATGGCTACAGGTTCTGTCATTATTTCAAATAACTTTTCTGTACCGATGATGTAGGACAAAAACGTGTTGGCAATAATAAACGACAATACAAAAAACAAAACATGCTTCAGCGTTTTTTTTAAAATCTTGCTGGTTGTCCACTGTGCTTTGTTAAGTGCCCGCTGCTGATTGGGATTACCCTCGATCCACCATTCAATACGGCGAAAAATCATCTCCATAAATATGGTTTGGGGGCAGGCCCATCCACAAAATATTCTACCAAAAATCATGGTAAATAAAACGATAAACACAATGAATGCCACCATCACCAGGCCGAAAATAAAAAAGTCTTGCGGCCAGAAAACCATACCCAGGATAGAGAATTTTCCCTCCACGATGTTCAGCATCATGGCGTGATTGCCGTTAATCTTAACAAAGGGCAACGAAAAAAACACAACCACATATAACAGGCTCAAAATACTCCTCCTTGTGTACCATTTTCCTTTAGGCTGCCACAAGTACATCCACCTGCGTTTGCCTTCTTCTGTCACTATTGGCATCCGGTCCCGGAAGGTGGTTTCATCTATTGGGTTGTTCAATGTTGTCATCATCATATTTTGCATTATCCCGCATTATCCACGGCTTCGTTAACGTGTGCAACTTTCAACCACCCAGCACTGCATTCCACCCCTGTTTTTGCCTTCGGCAAAACCTGTCCCCGCCAGTGAGGAACAATAACACATCACGCTACTTCAATTTCATGTTTTGCTACCGGCTATTTTTCCGGGCTTTCTGATATTGCTATTTTACTGCTGTCAATACCCGCCATTTCCACAAATAATTCTCCCTGTGGCTCCTTTGGATTAGGCAGTTTAGCGCCTTTCAAACTCTTTACAAAGCTGGATAGCTGCGCCATTTGCTCGGGGTTAAAATCATCCTTCCAGCTCCTCATACCCTTTTCCTGCCAGCCGTATTTTATAGTTTTAAATACATCACTTATTTTACCACCATGTATCCAGTAGTCATCAGCCAGATTGGGTCCCACCGTACCGCCTTGTCCTTCCGGTCCATGGCATGCAATACAGTTTTGAGAGAAGATGGCTTTACCCGAAAGCACACCATTTTCATCCAGCATTACAATAGTGCTTTCATCGACCTTGCTACCCGCCATTTTCAGGTATGCTGCTTTTTCCAGTTCGGCCCTGGCCATATCTATCGTAAACTCCTCATTTTGAAGCGGCGCTGTTTTGCCCACATGATATCGCCATAGATAAGCGGCACCAAAAACGATGGTAAAAATGAATACCCAACGCCACCATGGTGGCACCTTGTTATCCAGCTCGCGTATACCGTCGTAATCGTGATTGAGATCGATATCCGCCTCCTGCTCCATAGATTTGGATTGATTCAGCTTATCCCAGAAAGCCTGCAGTTTTTCACTAAACGCAGGACCAGCTTCGGCTTCAGGCTTAGCAACCCTAACCTTTTCGAGTCCCATGAGAAACTTTAGCTGGTACGTAAGAGCCAGCATTATCAATATTTCTACTCCAATAACCGTCACCAGCAGGTAAAAGCTAAATGGTGTCAAACCATTAACAGAAGCATTGATCACTGGAGCTGCACTAGTGGTTGCCTGCTGGGCCATGGCAGGTGATCCGGCAATACAAAGTGCGCCCAAAATCAGCAACGATAAAACTTTAGGTATACTTGCCGCGGCGGACGCTTCCGCTTTTTCCTTTCGCATTTTCTCCCGAAAAACACTGGCAGCACCATTCACCACGTTCGCCAGTATTCCAATAGCTACCGCAAGCACACCAATAATAATAACAAGAACCTGGGCCAGCGGATTGTTCAAAGTGTCACGTACCGGTGGCTGTGCCAGGGCAGGCAGGCTAAGCAAGCTTGTCACTAACAGCAGTAATGTCTTTCTTAAAAAATGGTATTTTCTAAACAGGATATTCATATAGAAATAAATGTTTTGTTAGGTGGGTTAGTCTAGTGGTAAATGTCCTTTTGCCTGCATTACTTTCTTAGGCGTTCGGTACACGTACCATGACACGCCCATAAAGAATATGATGAAGATGAACAGCGATATCATCGGGTAAATACTGACCCCGGTAATGCTTTTTAAATAGTTGATGAATTTCATTTTGGACGCCTCCTGGTTTTACAATTAACTGGTGAATTATTTAAATTTTATAGCTGGCTTTTGATCTCCTTTGATGTCTTTGCCCAACCGCTGCAGGTATGCGATCATGGCGATTATTTCTTTGTTAGCCGGGGAATTAATCTTTTCAGATTTCAGATTGGCTGAAATCGCAGTAGCCTGTGCCATCAGTTCCGCATTCGCTATTTGATCATAACCCTTTTCGTAGGGAACACCCAGCGTTTGCATCGCACGTATTTTTGCAGGCGTAGAGGCTGTGTCCAGGTCATTTTCCAACAACCAGCTATACCTTGGCATAATACTTCCTGGCGACATTAACCTTGGATCATCCATATGATTATAATGCCATCCGTCCGATTTTTTAAGATTGCCTGTACCTTCTCTTGCCAGGTCGGGTCCGGTACGCTTGCTACCCCATTGAAATGGATGATCATACACAAATTCGCCCGCCTTACTGTATTCACCATATCGCGCCACTTCATCTCTAAAAGGTCGTATCATTTGCGAATGACATGTATAACAACCTTCCCGGATATAGATATCCCTGCCCTGTAACTCAAGCGGCGTATAGGGTTTCACTGAAGCAATAGTGGGAATATTACTTTTTACCAAAAAAGTAGGAATGATCTCGATGGCTCCGCCAATACCCACTACAATTAAGCTAAATACCAGCATCCGGATGGGTTTCCTCTCTATCACACTGTGCCAGGTAGTTTTGTATCCGGGCTCGTATCGTTTCTCCAGCGCCGGAGCTGATGCAGCTTCGTTAGACAGTAATTTTCCTTTCTTAATTGTTTTTACAATATTATAGACCATCATAACGGCTCCACCCAAATACAATAAGCCACCAACACCACGTAAAATATACATCGGTATAATGTTGGTTACCGTTGCCAGAAACTGGTATTTAAGATTGCCATCCGGTGTAAACTCTTTCCACATCAAAGCCTGAGTAAAGCCAGCCCAATACATGGGAATAGCATACAATACGATACCGAGCGTACCTATCCAGAAATGGGTGGCAGCCATCTTCTTGCTATACAATGGTGTTTGGAATATCCTGGGAATCAGCCAGTATAAAATACCAAAGGTCAGGAAGCCGTTCCAGCCCAGTGCACCTATATGAACGTGGGCTACTATCCAGTCGGTATAGTGTGCAATCGCACTCACACTTTTCAGGCTTAGCATGGGTCCTTCAAATGTGGCCATACCATAGCAGGTAAGCGCCACTACAAAGAATTTCAGCACCGGTTCTTCCCGTACTTTATCCCAGGCACCACGGAGCGTCATCAGGCCATTGAGCATGCCCGCCCAGCTGGGTAAAATCAGCATAAGGCTAAAGGCAGTACCGAGTGATTGCGCCCAATCGGGTAACGCTGTGTACAATAAATGGTGGGGGCCAGCCCATATGTATAAAAATATCAATGCCCAAAAATGAATGATACTCCAGCGATACGAATACACCGGCCGGTTAGCAGCTTTGGGAACAAAATAATACATGAGCCCCAGGTAAGGCGTGGTAAGAAAAAATGCCACCGCATTGTGCCCGTACCACCATTGCACCAGCGCATCCTGCACGCCTGCATACCAGCTATAACTTTTCATAAAAGAAACCGGCAGTTCAAATGAGTTTACGATATGCAACATGGCGACAGTTACCCAGGTGGCAATAAAAAACCATATCGAAACGTAGAGGTGCCTTTCCCTTCTTTTCAGTATGGTGCCAAACATATTGACACCGAATATGACCCAAACCAGCGTGATGGCAATGTCGACGGGCCACTCCAGTTCTGCATATTCCTTACCCGTGGTAAAGCCCGCCAGTAACGTAATGGCTGCCGTTACTATAATCCCCTGCCAACTCCAGAAATGCAGCCAGCTAAGTTTATCATTGAACATCCGGGTTTTGAGCAGCCGCTGCAGGCTATAGTAAACACCCATAAAAATACCGTTGCCCACAAATGCAAAAATGACTGCATTGGTGTGCACCGGGCGTACCCTGCCAAATGTGGTAGGTGCAAAATTAAAATTCAACGCCGGAAAGGCCAGCTGAAAGGCCGCCAAAACACCCAATAACATACCTGTAAGGCCCCAGAACATAGTGGCATAGGCAAATGCTTTTACAATTTTATTGTCGTAATAGAATGACTCAACGGTTTTTGGCATCTGCTGGCCAATATTCGTCGTTTCTGTTACCAACGGAGCATCCTCAATATTGTCAATCAGTTGTTGCATATCTCTGTTAATTGTTTTGATGTTTATTTTGGTTTGGGAACTAAATGCCCTTTTGTTTTACGGGGCTGTATAGGAAAAAAGTCAACTCTTTTTGGGCGGCTCATCTTCAAACAAAATCCTTACGGCCGGTGAATAATTATCGTCATATTGACCATCTTTTACGCTCCATAAAAAAGCCGTCAAAAATCCGCTGGCTACCAGGATGCTTGCAATAATGAGGAGAAGGATAACGGACATCGTATATCATGTTTGTAGCGCAAAAGTATCAGACCATCCCATGGGCTTCAATGATGCTACTCATTGTGTTTTATGATAAAAATCAGGTATTGGTGTGTTCGTCTTACCAGTAGGCTTTACTTTCTGATTTTAACAAGAGTAAACCACAGATGACAAGGCCCGCACCTGCGGACGCAAGTATCATATGAAGATGATTCAGCGTACCGATAAGGATAACCTGGATGATGATCCAGCCTATAAGAATAGCACCCTGAAAAACTGTAAGGATGGCAGCAGACTTAAATTTCAATAACATAGCCAGCAACACGAAAAAACTACAAAGGCCGTTGCAGATAAATAAAACAATGCCGGGTATAAAGTAGCTGCCGAACGGCGTATCGTCCAGGTATTTCAGTGACATTTCCAAACTGCTGCCATCAGGATGCATCATCAAATGGTAGCCACCATAACATGCACCAATACCATTAAAAAGTAAGAGCACTGCGGCCACGATCTGGATGAAAACTGGCTTCATAGGAGTAATGCTTATTTTAATAATTTCTTACCGGCCACTTGGGCAGCAAGCCAGGTAAATACGATAATGCTGATACTGCTTACCGGCATCAGTATGGCAGCAACCACAGGTTGCAAAGTTCCCTGCACGGCAAATGACAAACCAATGATATTGTACAATATGGAGATAATGAAAGAGGCTACCACTATGCGTTTGGAGTTTTTCGCAAGGCTTATGAACCTGTCCAGTTTCTGCAAACTGCCCGCTTCCATAATAGCATCGCAGGCAGGCGAAAAGTTGTTGGTATTTTCGGTAAGCGCAATGCCCACATCGCTTTGCTTTAAAGCACCGGCATCGTTTAAGCCATCGCCAATCATCATAACATTGTGGCCCTGCTTTTGCAACTTTTCAATATGGTGAAGCTTGTCTTCCGGGCTTTGGAAAAAGAGCAGGGTAGCATCTGTACCGGTCAATTTTTCCAGGGCTTCTTTCGCAGCATCATTGTCGCCGCTGATAACTGACACCTGTACTTTTTTTTGTAATCGTTTAATAAGCTGGCCCAGGTTTTTTCTAAAATGATTTCTCAAAATAAAACAACCCTTTACTTCATTCCCAATCCGGAACGCCACCGCGCTTCCAGAAGCTCCGAGGTTATTTTTACCAAACACAAATGCGGGGCTACCCAATACTACATGATGATCATCAACCCATGCTTCGATCCCCTGCCCCGCAGTTTCTACAAACGAGGTAACTTCAGTCGTTTCCATATTAAGAAATGCAGCTACAGCCTTACTTAGTGGATGGTAACTTTGTTCTGCAACAGAGGCAATCAATTGCTCCTGCCAGGGCGTTAGGCGATCACCTGTGTACTTAATGTCATACTGTCCATTGGTAGTCAGGGTTCCTGTTTTATCGAAAACTATATGATCTATTCCTGCCATTTTTTCCAGTACCATCGCATTTTGCAAATAGCATTTTCCTTTATCGAACCAATGCAAAATATGGCCATTGGTAAATGAATTGCTGAGTAGCAATGCACAGGGACATGCGATGATCAATACTGCGGTAATGGCCGGCCAAATCCGGGATGGATCATTCAGCCACCAATACAGCCCTGCACCTGCGGCGATGGCAAAGAGAATGATCGTAAAATATTTGCTGAGACGATGAACAAATGATTGATCATCTTCCGTTTCTTTTTTCATGGATGCTTTGTTCCAAAGACTGGTGAGATAGCTTTGGCTCACATCTTTTACCAACAACAATTCAATGTTGCCACCTACCTGCCGGCCACCAGCGTAAATAATTTCGCTGATTTGCTTTTCTACCGGTATCATTTCACCCGTTACAAAACTGTAGTCGATAGCCGCATGTCCTCTTACCAATATACCATCTGCCGGAATGATCTCATTACTGTGTATTATAATGCTGTCACCGGTTTTAAGCTCCGGCAAACTGGTGGGCTGCTCTTTTCCATCAACAATTTTATTTACCGCCACCGGAAAATAACTGGTATAGTCACGATCAAAAGAAAGCGACCGGTGCGTTTTATCCTGCAGCACACGTCCTATCAACATAAAGAAAACGATGCCGGTCATGCTATCCAGGTAGCCGGCACCACTACCACCAATAATCTCATACAAACTGCGGCCGAATGTGATAAAAATGGCCAGCACAATAGGCGCATCTATATTTAAAAACCGATGTTGCAAGCCCTTCCAGGCTGTTTTGTAAAATTCACCTGCACTATAAAAGAAGACGGGTAAGGCCAACAGTAAATTCAGGTATCGAAAGAGATTGGTTAACTCAAACACATTCGATGAAAAGTACTCAGGAAAACTGAGCAACATGATGTTTCCAAAACAAAAACCTGCAATCCCCAACCTGTAAATCCTCGCTTTATCAAATACCTTTTTTTTACCATCTTTTAATTGATGAAGACCAATATGTGGTTCATATCCAATACCCGCAAGTGTTTCAGCGACCTGTCGTAGTGAAATCTTTTTGTTGGCAAATAAAACCGTTATCTCCTTTGTATTAAAGTCTACCCGGCTGCTTTGAATACCCGCGTTCATTTGCTGCAAATTCTCGAGCAGCCAAAGACAACTGCTGCAATGGATCTGTGGCAGGTAAAAGTCTGCCTGCGTTTGTCTACCGTCGGAAAATCCAATGAGTTTGGCGGCTATTTTATCATCGTCCAAAAAAGCAAATTTACCCTCACGTGGTTGGGTACGCTGATTGGTGCCGGGCTGCAGATTAAGGTCATAATATTGGCATAAACCATTTTGATTCAATAACTGGTAAACCATTTTGCAGCCAAAACAGCAGAAGCTTTTTTCCTCAATTCCGATCTTGGTCCCAACGCATGGTTCACCGCAATGATAGCAGGAGGTGACCATTTTTTTTGCGGTTAAGGTGTTTATTCCGCCATTTAAAACGCTTATACTTTTTTGCATTGGGAGATTCGGTTGATGAACAGGAAATTCTTAGTCTTTGTGCTTGCATCCGCCCCCACATTCCTGGTTAAACAGTTTCTCCACTTTGGGCAACAACGTATTTTCTTTCATGTAAATCACCTGCTGCAGTTGTTGCTCCAACTGGAATAATTCGTTGGTGCAAATTCTTAAAGTATTACTCCACGTGGGTTTGCTGATATAATTATTGTTCTGGTGCCTTATCCTTTCCAGCAATTGCATTATTTTTTGGTGCATCGACCGGATGAGCTCAACCGGCAATTTACGGGCCGTACAAGGTTTGGTGCCCTTATCGTTCCTGATGAGGGGGAAAATGATGAGCGTATCGTTTCTTATCAACTGCCCTGTTTCATCTTTTAGTTTTTGAAACAGCAAACTGCATAAATGCACCTGTTCCGCACCTTCAGGTTCGGCAGACAAATCTTCAATGTAATGGGTGATAGTCTGAAGCGACTGCCCGAGGCCGGTATAACATTTGTGCTCCAGGTAGTTACACAGGTCGGCGGGTTCCAGTTCGGTCACATTTACTAAATGAGAAGCTTGCATGTGGGATGTAGATTTTAAGCAAAACTACCCGGCATGCATGCACCCGTAAATGACTGGCGTCAAGGGAAAAGATGATTTATATCAGGTTTGGTGGTGATGGCAATTGCATGCAGGTGATGCTGCGTGCCGTTTACAGGTAGGCTTACCGTAGGCGTGAAGAGTATTCCTTACAAGTAGTATATAGATCTCAATAAAATTCAATGTCCAAATTTACTCTAAGTTGAACTTTCATTTCTTCACCAAAAATATCTGCTATTCCGTCAAAGGAAAGCGTTCTATTTTCATCTATCATAAACTTGCCTTCTAAATAATTATGTTCCATTAAGTATAGCGCAACTTCAACTTCATCAAGTGGGGTATCCCTAGAAATTTCTATGTGAATTTTCTCGTCTTGTAGCTGATAGGAAATTCCCCTCAAATAAAGTTCTGGTGGATATAAAGTCCAATTCCAATTACTTTCTTCACCCGATGATAATTTATCATAAGTGTCTTGGTCCCCAGTAATTGTCAAATCACTTATGATTAGACTATTTTTGTCGATTTTGCATGTTACTTTGCCAACGCCAAAGTTGTCTATCCCAATTATGAATTTTTGCATGTAGTCTTTTGTCAACAAGAATTTTAATGGCCTTGCAGCAAACTAATCCGTTACATTAGCAATCCTGGCCAATTCCTTTGTATCAAGAATGGCTATTTTTTTACCGGTCAGTTCTATCACTTTATCCTTGTTGAATTCGCTTAAGAGGCGGATGCCGGTTTCTGTGGCAGTGCCCACCAGGTTGGCTATTTCTTCCCTTGAAAGCTGTACGCTTATAATATTGGTACCCGGTTCGTAACCATAAGTTTCTTTTAAAAACAACAGTGTTTCAGCCAGTCTTTCTCTCACCGGTTTTTGCGCCAGGTGGGTAATTTTCACTTCTGCCTCTTTAAGCTGGCTGCTGAGGAGTTTCATCATTTCAAAACTCAGATTCGCATCGGTTTTGACCCCTTTCAGAAAATTTTCTTTGGGTATAAAGCACACATGCGACTCTTCGAGGGCAGTGGCAGAGGCATTATAACGCTCGCCCACCAATAGTGACCGGTACCCCATCACATCCCCTGCTTTCGCCATGCGCAGGATCTGTTCCTTTCCTTCTTCCCCCTGCATAGCCAGTTTTATTTTACCCTCCTGGATACAAAACACACCAAAAGGATGGCATCCTTCCCGGAAAATGGTTTCCCCCTTTTTGTACACCGTACACGATTTTGCATCGCTCATCTCCGTCAGCATTTCCGGATGGGTATTACAAAAAACGGAGTCGGCCCGCTTGTCGCAATCTTCGCAATTAATGTGTTCAAATGTTTTTGAGGCCATGCGCAAAGGTACTGGTGAATGGTCAAGGTGTAGAAAGTATAAATTTAACGAGCCCGCCACAAATAAGGCCGATTTAATTTAATTAAAATCACTGTTACTGATGGTGGCCTTTCTATTACTTTTGGCCAAAACAACAGCTCATGAACGAAACGATTGTAACAGCCCTGCACGATGGCATATTTACCATCACCATTAATCGCCCCGATAAACTCAATGCCCTGAATAAAGATGTAATGGCCGGCCTCACGGCAGCGTTGGAAGAATTATATAGCAACCCTGGAATTAAAGCCGCCATCATCACCGGTTCCGGCCCAAAAGCCTTTGTGGCCGGTGCCGATATCAGCGAATTTTTAAGCCTGGATGCAGCAGGTGGGATGGCTATGTCGGCCAAAAACCAGGAAACTGTTTTTAATAAAATTGAGAACAGTCCCAAGCCGATAATAGCTGCGGTAAATGGCTTTGCACTCGGTGGCGGCTGCGAACTGGCGATGGCATGCCATTTCAGGCTGGCTTCGGATAATGCAAAATTTGGCCAGCCAGAAGTAAACCTGGGACTGATTCCCGGTTACGGCGGCACGCAACGCCTCCCCCAGTTGATCGGCAAAGGCAAGGCTATGGAACTGATGATGACCGGTAACCTCATTAATGCCTCAGAGGCCTTGCAACTGGGATTAGTGAATTACGTTACCAGCCCCGAAACACTAATGGAAGAAACCAAAAAACAATTGGGTACCATCCTTACAAAAGCACCTTTGGCCATCAGCAAAATAATAGCCCTTACCAATCTTGCGGCTATCGGCAGCGAAGACGGATTGCAACAGGAAATCACCGCCTTTGGCGAACTGTTCGACACAGCCGATGCCAAGGAAGGTGCTGCTGCATTTTTGGAAAAGAGAAGGGCGGTGTTTACAGGAAAATAACCGGCCTGTTGCATTAAACTTATATGCCCTTATATTCCTTATATGGTTGAATTATCCATATAAGGAATATAAGGGCGTATAAGTCTGGAGTTAGGCCTGGTGGTTAAAACTTATTGTTCCACCAGCTTTTCATCTATGAGGTAAGTCCCGATTTTGGATATCTCAACCCCTACTTTAGATTTTAGAAAATGGATTATAAAAACACGGCTTGTAACAAATCCCTAATCCCCAGTCCCTAATTCCTGCCCCCCGCTTTTTCCATCTGCATATTCTCCACAATCAGGCTTACACGGTAGCTGTTTTTTCGCTTTTCCATTCCTACCATTACGCTTATGGGCGGAGGCAGGTTTTTAGGATCAGCAGCATTGGAAGGCAGGTCGTACAGGCTGGCAATTTCCAGGGCGGAGGGTCTGTCTTTTGGCAGTTTATCCGCGGAAAGCGGCCGAAAATTTATTTCGGCGGTATCAGAAAGCTGGTAGCTGCAGCCCGATATCTGCCCGTTAAGATAGCGATACAGTTTATCAGCCTCCAGCAGGTTGGGGATATTGCTGTACTCTGCTATATACTGCCAGGTATTGGTACGCACACTATCCAGTTTCTCCTCGCAGTGCTCAATATAGCTAACGGTGGCGTCGGTCCAGGGCAGTTTGGTCTGGTAGCGGGTGGTGGAAAATTCCCAGTTGCCACTTTTGGTAAAGCCATTGCTGGTACGGGTTTCATCCATTCTTATCAGTTCAAACTGCTGATGAGATCCGGCATATACCAGCTCGCGTATCGCAGAACATTGTCGGGTCACTACACTGGTGGTATCCTGTGCTAAAAGCCAATTTTGCAACAGCAGGCAACCCAGTATCAAGCATATTTTTTTCATGTGTAGGATAATATAAAGTTAAAGCCTGCGGGTATAAAATTGCCATCTTTTATTTCAATGGTTGTAGTGGATCTTTAACTACCTAAAGGAATAATATCAATTCATAAGCATTTTATTTGCAAACGCAAATCAGTATCAATTTATTTGAGACCAACACCATCCATTACCGTTGGCTGAAGTCAACGGAAGCGCAAACGAAAACCAATTTGAAGAAAACCATCATCATATCATCTACCGCAATTCTCTGCATCATTTTCGTCCAGTTGTCATTTTCAAAAAAAAATGACCCAACGATTGCTCCTTCACCCACTTTTAAACCCATTAACACCTGGTACACCGCACAGGCCGACAGCTTTCTCCTTCAATTGCTGGTGCTACAAAAATTACATGTGGCTAAAAGTGGTCTGCCGGTTTTCCAAAAACAGTTTGTAAAGTCCAGACGTGCCTTTAAAAAAATGGAAATGCTGATTTCTTATTTTGATGCCAGGCTGTACCTCGGTATCAACAGCCGTGTGAAGCAGGAAGTGGAGCTCAGCAAGGGCACCTATGAATACGTAGCCGAACCACGTGGCCTGCAGGTGATGGAAACCTACCTGGAAGATGATTCCACCTTTAAAGCCAGCCGCCCGGCAATGGAATCTGAAATAAACCTGGCAGTAAGCACCGCCCGGTTTTTAAAAGTGCATCATTTTACAAAGCCTTATACCGACACCGGTTTTTTCAACGCTGCCACAGACGAAATGATCCGTATCGCGGCTCTTGGTATCACCGGTTTCGATAAGCCGGTTTTGGAAGACGCTATCCCAGAAACAACAGCTTCGCTAAACGGCGTGTTGGAACTGGTGGCAATTTATCAAAAAGCAAATCTCACCATTCCCGATTTAAAAAAACTGGAAGTGCAACTAATTCTTGCAAGGCAATTTATACGAAACACTACCACCAATTTTGATAGTTTCGACCGGCTGGCATTTATCCGGAATCATTTGCAGCCGATCTTTTCCCTGGCCGATAAAATAGTAAAACAGGATCTGTTGCAAAGCAGCACCACACCCGTCTTTCAATCCTTTTTCCAGGAAGATTATATTGACCAGTTGTATCATCAAACAAGTAACTACCCGTCAGCGGTGGTAACCCTGGGAAAAGCGCTGTTTGAAAGCAACGCCTTATCTGCAAATGGGCAACTCAGTTGCACCAGTTGCCACAAACCCGGTCTCGATTTTGCGGATACTGTACAACGCAATACCGGCCTGCATTCTACCGATACGGTTACAAGAAATACGCCCAGCCTCCTGAACGCAAAATACCATCTCCGTTTCCAAATGGACGGGCATGCACTATTTATGCAGGACCAGTTTAGGGAAGTGCTGGGAAGCCATATCGAAATGGGCAATATTTCAGATATCGACCTTGTCAAAAACATTCAAGCCGATACTGACCTGGCGGCACAGTTTCTATTGTCCTATGGTGTGCCAAAAGACAGCATCAGCTATTCAATGACATTGGACGCCCTCGAGGCATTTATCCGCTCCCTATCTGGTCTCCGTTCGCGTTTTGACCAGTACATGACTTACCAAACAAAAACCATTACTACTTCAGTAAAACGTGGGTTTAATTTGTTTATGGGCGCTGGAAAATGTGGCACCTGCCATTTTATGCCGGTATTTAATGGTGTAATGCCACCCTATGCCAATAAGGAAGACAATGAAGTGATCGGCGTGCTAAAGGACGATGATTTTGACAACCCGATCCTGGACAAAGACGAAGGCCTTTTTGCTGTTACGAAAATGGAGCTTCACCGCAATTCATTTAAAGTGCCCACTGTCCGTCACTTGAAAAAGACCGCCCCGTATATGCACAATGGCTCTTTAAAAAACCTGGACGACCTGTTAATATTTTACAATGTAGGCGGCGGTGGCGGCTGGGGCTTTGGTCTTGATGTGCCTAACCAAACCCTCGACCGGGAGCCCATCAGGTTAAACGAAAAAGAAAGAAACGATTTGAAAGCTTTTTTGCTTTCGCTGGATTAGAAAGTAGATAACGCGAATCTTTATAAATAGGTGCCTGGGTAAAAGCACTGTATAAACTTTACATTCGTGTTCACGCATCTCAACACAAATCAGAAATCAGAAATCACAAATCCTAAATCAGAAATGCTTTCAATCTGGGAAAAAGAATCGTTCTATAAACCTGTCGACATTATCATTACCGGAAGCGGCCTGATGGGGTTATGGGCAGCATATGAACTCAAAAGCAGGGAACCAAAATTGGAGATATTGATACTTGACAGGAACAATATACCTATGGGAGCTTCCACCCGAAACGCCGGCTTCGCTTGCTTTGGTAGTCCAACAGAATTGCTGCACAATGCTGAAACAATGGGCACCTTTGCCATGCTGGATATTGTAAATGCCAGGTATCGTGGCATTAAAAAGATGAGGCATGTGTTAGGTGACACCGTCATTGGTTTTGAAGCCTGCGGCGGCTACGAATGCATTGGAAAAGAATATGCCCATTCTAAACATTTAAAAGGTAAGGTGGAATGGCTGAATGCTACTCTGGAGCAGGTTACAGGCAGCTCAAACTCTTTCCGCATCAACGAAACGGAGCTTTCGGCATTTGGATTATCCGGTTTTGAAACCCTTATTGAAACCCGCTTTGAAGGAGCTTTACATAGTGGCATGCTGGTGCAATCGCTGATGCAACTGGTGAAGGAGAAAGGGGTTCAGATTATGATGGGGGAAGAAGTAAAGTCATGGCAACATCACGGGGATGCCATTGAAGTGCAAACCGGCGGTCATTATTTTAAAACGCAAAAACTGGTCGTGGCCACCAATGGTTTTACAGGCAGTTTGTTACCATCGTTGAATATAGAACCTGCCCGTGGCCAGGTGATCGTTACCAGGCCCATAGAAGGGCTGAAACTAAAAGGCACTTTTCATTTTGATGAAGGTTATTATTACTGGCGGCACCTGGAAAACCGTGTTCTGTTAGGAGGCGCCCGTAACATGGCGATCGACGAGGAAAAGACCGACAACCTGCAGGTCTCAACGACCATTCAGGCAGAATTGGAACGGTTCCTGGCTGAGCACATTTTAAAGAATTACAACCTGCCTTCTGAAGGATTAATAGAACACCGATGGGCCGGCCTGATGGGATTTACAGAAGACAAAAAACCACAGGTAACTAAAGTCGAAAACAATGTGTGGGCAGCTATCAGTTGCAACGGAATGGGTGTGGCACTTACACCTATTATTGCCGAACAACTGGCAGATGCTGTTTTAGCGTAGCATAAACATCCATCCCGTTATCTTTGGTTCTTCACAAAAAAAATTCATGAAACAATTTTTATTTTTTGCTGGTGCCATATGCTTGCTGGCAGTTGGCAATTCCTGCAACAACGAACCCAAACCACCTGATACAGACAACCCACCCGCTGTTGATAATGCGCCAGCAAATATCGCCTACCAGGTAATTAAAGATTATCCGCATGACACCGGTAGCTACACCGAAGGTTTGCAGTATGTGGATGGCAAACTCTATGAAAGCGCCGGCAATTATGGTGAAAGTGATATCCGTATTACCGATCCGGTTACTGGCAAAGTGTTGCAATCAAAAAAACTAGATAATAAATACTTTGGCGAAGGCATGACGGTACTCAACGGCAAGGCATACCAACTCACGTACCAGGAAAATACCGCCTTTGTATACGATGCCAAAACGCTGCAGCAACTGACCACATTTACCTACAATTTTGGCGAAGGCTGGGGTATGACCACCGATGGGAAAAACCTGATCATCAGCACCGGCAGCAGTAATCTATATTTTGTAGATCCGGCAACTTTTAAGACCATCAAATCAGTCGGCGTGTACAATCAATATGGCCCAGTTGCTGCTATCAACGAATTGGAATATATCAAAGGATACGTGTACGCAAATCTTTACCAACAAGACATACTGCTTAAAATTGACCCTGCCTCTGGAAAGATCGTTGGCACCGCCAACCTGGGCGACCTGCGTGGCAAATATGGCTTCCCGGCCCTCGGCCAGGGAGGTGAAAATGATCCAGAAGTATTAAACGGCATCGCCTACGATTCTATCACCAACCGGGTTTTTATTACGGGAAAAAACTGGCCGAAATTGTTTGAGGTGAAACTGGATAATTAGGTGAAGGGAACTGATAACAAATTACCCTTAAAATTTGTAATGGTCAAATGCAATGATTTGTTTTTAGAAGCAGTCAACAAATGAAAAAGATGATGAGAACGCTATCCATTCTTGCAATTTTCATGATAGTCACCGTGTTTGCCTGTACTAAAGACGAACCAATTGGTGAGAACGAATATGTGACCCTTTCGTATAAGCAAACTTCCTGTTCCGACCCATGGATGAACACAAGCAGTGATAGCCTGACCCTTGTCAATGTGGCGAATTATTTAAATGGTGTACAACTTTATTTTGCCAGCCTAAACATAAAGCTGGATGGTCCTATTGAATTGTGCCTGGCGTGTCCCTGTAAAACCGGGAGAACAATTTTTGTCAGTACTTTAAACAGTGATTCGCTGAAAGCCAGATATGAACGGATTGGTTTCAAGTAAAATGAAGTCTGTCTATCGTGCCCTAGAACCCTGCCTGGAAAATAGATTTCAAATAAGCTGTATTAGCCCCATAATTTCCTTTCACATCACTCCCCTTTTTAGCGTCACGGCTGCGTTCAATAACCAGCCAGCCGGTCCATTTCATTTTATCTAAGGTCTTCTTTACTTTAGGCATATCTATTTGCGGGTCGTTTTGCAACCAGAGGCTGTCTTTGTTGGTGCAATGGATCATGCAGATCCTGTCGCGGCCCAGCAATTTTAATTCGTCGCACAGGTCGCGGCCCTCTTTCAACGGACTAGAAAAATTGAAATAGATCTGGATGTTTTTAGATCCGATCTCTTTCAACAACTGTACTTCTTCTTTGGCAGATAGGGCCGTTTCAACACCAATCACCACGCCGGCTTCTTCGGCCATTTTTCCAGCCACTTTTAAACGGGCCACCACCGAATCTCTTATGCCCGGGTTTTTCTTCAGATCGCATTGAACACCCAATGGTAGAAAAGCCACTTTCACGTTCATCAGCTTCATGGTTTTGATGCAGTCTTCAATAGATCTCCGGTATTCGGAACGGTTGCAAAACGATTGGGCATAGTAACCCGTCATGGCCAGCGAAAATATCTCCACGCCTTGTTCTTTGGCCTTATCCAGGAATTGCTGCCTGATGGTGTCGTTCAGCAATTGGTTATCGAAAGTGGGCCGGGCGCCGAGGCCACCCATATCCACTTCTACCCCATCGGCGCCAATCTGTTTTGTAAGGGCGATGGCGCCAAGTTTCTGGCGTTTCAACAACATTAAATCGATCAGGCCTATTTTGTAACGCTGTTCTTTCTGTGCTAAAGAAACCATGGGCAAAAGCAATGCTGCAAGAACTATTGAAAGACAGATTCTTTTCATTTTCATTTTGTGTTTTTTAAATTATTCCAAAGCTTTTCCAACTGCTCAAAACCCTTGATAGCATTGGCCGGTAATAACTCACCCTTGTCGCCAAATACAAACATGGCCTGTTCTTTTTCGATGGTGATCTTCGATTCGTCGATATTGCCCGCAGCATCCTGGATGGCTTTTAAATTGAGGCCCAGGTTTTTGGCCATAAAATGATAAACAGCCGTTCTTTTGTTGATCCCAAAATCGTGCTTTTCGGTGGGCAAATGCACGTTTTCTACATTGGATGTTTTACCATAATAGCCATACATCTTTTGTAGATAAGGAAAATCATGTTCCGGCATTTTATCCGTCCAGTCGCCGCCATCGCTTACCAGCAATTGCGGGCGGGGTGCAGCCATGGCGGCTATTTCTACGTTGTCGGTACGGCCACCACAACTATGTATATCCATGCCGCTTTCGCATGGGCAGCCACCATAGAAATAGGAACTTATTGCCACCACCGGGGCTGACACCGTGATTCTATCGTCAACCGCCGTAAGCAGCACAGTATGGCTGCCGGCACCAGAGCCGCCGGTAATGCCTACCCGGCTTGCATCCGCTTCTTTAAGCGATAACAGGTAATCCAGCATCCTGACGCTGCCTAGTGCCTGGATGGTCATGGAAAGACTTCGGCGGTGGTCTTCATATTTAAACTGCAACATCGATTCACCCCAGGCAAATAGATCATAACTCACCACCATAGCACCCATCCTGGCAAGGGCTGCGGAACGGTACTGACAATCGGGTCTAAAGCGTTGCTTTTCCCAATGACCATCCGGGTTTAATATAACCGGAATTTTACCTTTGATAACTGAAGGACGGTAAATGGAACCATTCAGATATACTCCGGGCAGTATTTCGATGGCGACGTTTTGAACGTTATAACCATCCATTTTTCTTAGCGGCGTAAGAATGGGTTTGGTATCCGGCGAAGCGGGCATGGGCGACAACTGCAGGCCCTCCAATAAACAGGGCTTGAGCAGTTTTTTTCTTGCCGCCCACTCTTCCAGGTTATGGTATTGAGAGGCAATGCGATCCAGTTCTGCCCAACCTTCGGGAACATTCCAGCGGTAGTATTCGTACACACTAAGTTTGTATTGTTTATCCTTCTCCTTTTTCACCTTCATATCCAGTGGCTTCAATACATTATCCAAAGTTTCTTCCACATCGCTGCGATACCGCCAGTCAGCATAGGCGACGGTTTTACCCGCCACCATCGATTCATCAAATTTTATTTTAACCCCGAATTTCTGTTCGATGTTTTGCAACACTTCCTTGAGCGGCTTCTTATATCCTTCGTCTGAATTCTGCTGGGCAAAAGATGTGCTACAAATGCACCAGAGAGCGATGACTGAAATTACTACCACCCCCACCGTCATTGCGAAGAGGGTTCTTGCCCGATGAAGCAATCTCCTGCGATTTCCGGGGATTACCGCGGGCAAAGCCTGTCCCGACCAGCCGGGAAACCCTCGCAATGGCGATCCTATATTTTTTAAAAAGTCTGATTTTTTAAACATGGTTTTTTAATCTTACAAGGTTTGAAAGTAAAGCTTGCGGTTATTAAATTTAAGCAATCGGGTTGTTAGATAAATAGTAAGATTTTTGAACGTGGAAAAGCCAAATAGTAGTACATAGCTGAACGGAGCGTCGCCACAAATGCCTCATCAGGGTCATTGGCTGGTGACCAAAAAGCCCTACTCCTCCACCCCATCCTTCTTCCGTTGCCGACTGGCTGCGAGCCATCCACTGTACAATAGATTTTTATCAAGTACAGGTTTGGGAAAGAACAGGCTCGCTACGTAACCAACTCCAATTACGATCAAATGACTATACACGCCAAGCATCAGTTTGTGGTGTGTAAAATTGTATTTACCAAAATCCAGCAGCATTTTTTTATGCCCTTCCAAACCAATTTCGGTGGAAGTAAAAAAGGCATAGGCAGTAAACAAAATACAAACACCGATACCAATATTAACACCCTGCCTGTTGGCCCTGGCACTGAAAACACCGAGCATAAAAATGCCCACAATACCGCCAGAGAAAATAGCGTAAACTGTAAAAATTAAATCGATGATACCGCCACTGCTGAATTTTAAATAAAAGTAACCCATGCCTATTGCAAAAAAGCAGGAGAGCAACACCATTACTTTACCAGCAAACAGGTTTTCCTTGTCGGATTTGCCTGGGCGAAGTTTCTTGTAATAATCTTCCATAGCCACAGCAGCATTAGAATTTATATCGGCACTTAAACTACATATTGCGGCACTTATTAAAGCGGCGACAATAAAGCCAATGAGACCGGTTGGCAAATTGGTCATCATAAAATAGGGGAATACCGTTTTGGCCGAAACGTCGGCTGGGAGTAGGTTTTGCTTATAGAAAACAAATAAGGCAGTACCAATAAACATAAAAATGGTCCAGATGGGAACAGTTAAAAAAATACCCATTAGCGATGCCTTTATTGCCGACTTATCAGTCTTGGCTGTAAGGTAGCGTTGCACCACCGTTTGGTCGGTGGCATACTTTTGAATGGCATAGAATGCACCATTAATTACTAGCACCCAAAAACTAAGTTTATCCAATTTAAAATCGTAGGGACCAAAGCCGGAACGGTTGTTTTCGGAAGCAATTTTTATGGCTTCCGGAACGCCTCCTTTTATTGAAAACAGCAAAATACCCAGGCAAATAAACCCACTTGCAAACAACATGAAACCCTGGAAAACATCGAGCCAGATAACGGCTTGCATACCACCTTTTAAATTTAGAATAGTAAGCACAATTCCAAGGCATAATAAAATAATAACCGGTTCAATATTGGTTAACTTAAAAATGGCCAATGCCACCAGCGTGAGAACCGAGCCCATACCCGCAAATTGCCTGATGATAAAAGAGGAGGAAGAATAATAACGGGCAAATTTTCCAAACCGCTTTTCAAAATACTCGTAGGTACTAAGGCCAATAACCCGCCGGAACAGCGGTACGATAAACCATATGGTACCCAACAATACAATAGGCACCATAAAGCCTTGCAGCAAATAAATCCAGTTAGATTGAAAACCTTGCTCAGGATACCCTAAAAATGTATTGCTGCTTATGAGCGTTGACAATAACGACAATCCCAAAGCCCATGAAGGAAAGTTTCCCTTGGAAAGAAAATAGCTTTCGGTAGTAGTTTGTTTGTTGGCAAAACGCAACCCAAGCCATATAGTGATACAGAGAACGCTAAGGATGATAATATAATCCACAAGGTGCAAATGATTCATTGAGCAAATCGTTTATGAGGGTGCAATCGTTATAAATACAATCGTTCTATCTGTGGCGGCCAGTCATAACTGCCGGGTTTTATAGTGATATGGCAATTTTCAAAATATTTCATCCGCATCCGCACAGCGCCACGCTGCAATTCATGTGTGGGGTAAAACCGGCTGCATTGTAGTTCTTCAATAATTGCAGCGGCTGTAGATCCTCCTTCTACCAGCAACTCACCGATAGCTATTTTCTTAAAAACTGCAGCTACCAGTTTGGCCATCGCTTTTCGCAGCCATAAAGCGGAAGTATATGCCGGCATATCTGCTTCGTTGTCGATTGCAACTATGGCCTTTTGATCCGTAGTCAAATGCTTTGAAATTTCATCAGCCTCAGTTTCCTGTCCGGCGTTTTCCAAACCATGTACAGGCATGTAAAACACCGGGCCGCCATTGTTTTTCAGCGCTTTGATAGCCGCCACGCTTTTAGTAAAACTGGTGCCGCTAACCAATAATGTTGGGCTGCCCAACACCAGTTCTGTTGCGGAACCCTGTTCGATTTGATTAAAGCCCCTAGCCTCCATCACTGCCATAAAAAAATCACCACCACCAGCCAGCAATGTTTCGTTGCCTGTCCTGGATGCCCAAATTTTTACATGTTCATCATTATTAACCTCCCCTATTGCAAAACCCTTTACTGGCAAAGGTTCTGTAGGTTTCAAAACAATCACTTCACCTTGCTCATCATTTACCATATCCGTTACCAAAGAACTTTTTATCGCAAATTCCGGGTCGCTTGAAAAACTGGTTTCGTGAATTGGCATACCATTTAAATAGTAACGCCCATTTACAATTGTTCTACCCAACGAAGGGTTTGCAGGCACCATCAATGCCTTTTCTAAACCCGTTTTTGCCAATTGTATTTTTAACTCAGCCAGCACGTGTCCCCGCAATACAGAGTCTATTTTTTTGTAGATAAAAACCGGCTTCAGCGCCAGCAGTTTATCCAACGTATCAGCCGTTATTTTCCAGGCTTCTTCCTTATTCATCGACCGGCTGTCAGTTGACACAATCAACACCTCAACTGCCGATGCAGCAGGAACTGCTGTCGCTATTTCCACCGATAAACCATATCGCAATGCCAGGCCGCCTATTTCGGCTGCACCGGTAAAATCGTCTGCGATAACGGCAAGCATTTTTGAGTTTAGAAGTTTAGAGGTTTAGAGAACTTGGGGGTTACTGAGTATGCATTCTCGTTTGGCGTTATGCGTGTAACGTTGAGCGTAATGCGTCTGGCGTTTAGCGTCAAGCGTTCAGCGTTCTGTATTTACTCAACTGAACCGCACTCTCAATGGCCAACACCATCGCGTCGGCACTGGCAATTCCTTTGCCTGCAATTTCAAAAGCGGTTCCGTGGTCTACGGAGGTTCTGATGATGGGCAGACCCATAGTAATATTTACGCCTTTCACACTATCCATTTGGTTCTTTTCGGTGTTCCATTTAAAGCCGGATAATTTGAAAGGGATATGGCCCTGATCGTGGTACATGGCCACTACACCGCCATAGTAGCCGGTAGCAGCTTTGGCAAACATGGTGTCGGGTGGCACAGGACCTTCTACATCATAGCCAAGTCGTTTTGCTTCTTCCACGGCAGGTAATATTTCCAGGTCGTCTTCGGTGCCGAAGAGGCCGCTATCTCCTGCATGTGGATTGAGGCCTGCAATACCAATTTTCAGGTTGGTTTCGCCGAGGCTGATCATGCCATTGTGCAGTAGTTGGGTTACTTCGATTATGCGGTCTTTCTTCACAAGATCGCAAGCCTGTCGCAGCGATACATGCGTAGATACATGGATCACTTTCATTTTGTCTTCCACCAGCAACATGGCGTATTTTTTAGTACCTGTATAGGTGGCATAAATTTCTGTATGTCCTGCAAAATGGTGGCCTGCTTCGTTGATGGATTTCTTGTTGATGGGGCCGGTAACGGTGGCATCCAGTTCTTTATCCATAGCCAGCTCGATCACTTTTTTCACTGATTGAAAAGCGGCTTCGCCGGCCATGGCACTTATTTGTCCAAACACCAGTGCGTCTATATCTACATTCTTCAGGTCCAGTACGTCTATCACGCCAAATTCAAACCTGGCTTCGCTTACATGCGCAATGGGGTTAATAGTGGCGTCCAGTTTCAGCAGGCTGATGATATGGTTGAACACACCTGCATCACCTACCAGCAAGGGTCTGCTGATCTCGTAAATATGGGGTTGCAACAATGCTTTAATGGCTATCTCCGGGCCGATGCTGGCGGGGTCGCCCATGGTGATTCCTAAAATTGGTTTGTATGACATTTTTTTATCTTTTAGAGTTGATAGGAACACGGATGACGCGGATGGAGCGGATCAGCACGGATTTTTTGAATAATAATTTAAAGAGTTTGAATGAATATGGATTGCATTACAGAAGAAAATCCGCATTGATCCGCTCCATCCGCGCCATCCGTGTTTCAATAAAATCCTTGTCTACAATGCTACGCCTTCGTTGACTAGCAGATTTCTTAAGTCTGCAGCTAATTTTGTGGCTTCTTCATCACTGCCGGATTGTAACGGTGGCATCACAAATGGTTGACATAACACGGCTTCTCTCATTAATAGTTTCAATGCCCATAAAGATTCGCCCAGCGTTCTTCCGCCCTGGTACAAATTGCCAAAGACATCAGAGGCATGCTGCAGTTGAAAAGCCTTCTCTTCATCACCGGCCTCCACGGCTTTTTTCATATCATTATAAATACCGGGCACCAGGTTTCCGGTGCTGGGAATCAGCCCGTCGCTGCCGTCAATCATGGCCCTCGCCGATCTTGCGGCCCAACCCAGAAAATGGCTGAAATCCTGCCTGTCCTTCCACAAAGCAATGGATTGTTGTAGCCGTTCATCACTTCGTTCTGAATCCTTTGTCCCTACAATATTTTCATGATGGCTCAATGTATCGATGATAGCCAGTGGGATGCTCATATGCGTGGTAGCCGGAATATTGTAGATGATCAGCGGCACTGGAATTGCGTCTGCCAATAACTCAAAATATCGTTGCATCTGGCTTTCATTAAGGGCATAGTAGCTGGGAAGCGTTGCTGCCACTGCATCGACACCATGGTCAAGGCACTGTTTTGCAAAGTCCACCGATTCTTCAAAACAATTGGAAGAAATACCGGCATAAAGCATGGATCCTTCCTTTTTAAACTTAGAAGCGGCCTGCAGGTAATCTGTCTTTACATGGTTGGACAAAGAAGCCGATTCTCCCGTGGTGCCCAAAATAAAAGGCGACACATTGTGTTTGTAAAAATTGCCAAACATCGCTTCCACTGCGCCTTCGTCCAGTTGGTAGGTGGCCGTTATCGGTGTAACAGCGGGGATTACCACACCGCTATATTTCTTTTTTATGGTCATTTGGTGACGTGATTTATTTGGTGTTTTGGTAGGAACACGGATGTCAATCAATAAGCCGCTCTATAAATCTCCACCGCATCTTTCTCCTCAATCAGCCTCGGATTATTTTTCAGCAGCCTCTGTATTTTCATCGCATCGGCAGCCATTTGTTCGATGGCAGCTTCGGTGACACCCACATCGCGGAGCCTGGCTGGAATTCCGCAGGCGGCGATCAGTTCTTTTATTTTGCCAACACCCTTATTCGCAGTGGCCAGGTCATCATCTCCTTTTTCGCAACCCAGGGCTATCGCTACTTCGGCATATTTTTTTGGTGAAGCCGGAATATTGTATTCCATCACGTATGGCAACAATAATGCATTGGAAAGTCCATGCGCCAGGTGGAACATACTACCCAGCGGGTACGATAAAGCATGAACACCAGCTGTATTTACCGGCCCGAGGCAAAAGCCGCCGAGCAAACTGCCCATCGCCACTTTCTCCCTTGCTTCCTCGTTGTGGCCATCTTTTACGGCCGTTACAATATGTGCGGCAATCAGTTTCATGCCTTCATAGGCAAACATGTCGATAAATGGCTGGGCAAATTTGTTGGTGTATGCTTCCAGGCAATGGGTAAGCGCATCCAGTCCGGTAGCGGCAGTAATCGCAGGCGGCACACTCATTGTGAGCAGCGGGTCTACATACACAATATCCGGCACCAGGAAAGGGCTGATGATGCCTTTCTTTTGTCCGTCCACATCGTCTACCAGTATCGCATTTGGACTGGCCTCGCTGCCGGTGCCGGAAGTAGCGGGCACGCAAATTAGTTTGGCCTTTCTGCCTTTCAGCAAACCTATACCCACATAATCCCTGAGTGTTTGTTCGTTATTCAATTGGGCGGCTACCAGCTTGGCGATATCCAGCACGCTGCCGCCGCCAATACCCACTACCACATCAGGGTTTAGCGGGCCAAGGTTCTCCATCAATTTCTCGAAATCGCTGAAATAAGGTTCCTGAACAATGGAAACATCTGAGCTTACCGTTATGCCGGCGGCTTCTAATTTAGCTGTAAGGCCATCCAGTTTGGAAAGTAATGGTGCGATGGTCACGATCAGCACCGCTTTTGCTTTCAGTTGTATGATCTCATCGGCAAGATTATCCAGGCAACCGTTGGCAAAAACCAGTTTGCCCGGAAAAAAAATATTGAGTGGTAGCGGCATCGTTTAGAATAAAATAATTTAGCCACGGGCGGTCATGAATACTACTACACAACCCTTTCGTATACCAGTGGCCCATCCAATTAAATAGGTGAATCCAGCAGCACTTTAGGCTCCATTATTTTTTTAATGTCTACAGGTGAAATGTCAAGCGTCTCGCACCAGCCAAGAAAAGCCGCATGAACTTCGTTCAGCGTTTGCTTTTGCTGTGGCGTCAGTTCCAGCGCATGAGCGCGGCTGATGGTACGAACCGGCAATCCCCTTTTGCCCAGGAAATATTTAGCGCTCAGCGGGTAAGCCTGGTGAATCAGTGGGTCTACTTTTATCAGCTCCTGCTGCAGCCAGTCTACCTTTTCTGCCATATCGGGGTTGGCGGCATTGTTGCACATCCAGACCAGTATTTCCGGGTAAAAATTTCCGGAGATAGACGACATCCCCTTCGCACCCGAGCGGATGGAAAAAGAAGCATTTGGGCTGTGGGCATCGTAAAACTCCATGCTGGTATTTCCGCTGGCCTTTAGAATATCCAGTTTAGCTTTTACCTGTTCTTTTTCAATGGAGGTGTCTTTATGGTACACAAAACGACCGGTTTCCAGCAAGGTTTTAAACACATCGGCAGTGAGTATTCGTTTGTAGGGAGCCGGGCATTCGTACATGCCTAATGGTATACCGGGTGTTAGCGCCAGCATCTTATTGAATTTTTTCAGCAGCACTTCGTCGCTGTCGTCTATATTGGCAAAATGGCCGGTGATCAGGATCACCGCATCAATACCGGTGGCGTAAATTTTCTTTGTAAACTCGGCTTTGTCTTCGATGGTCAGGCCAAAAGAACCCGTGGCTACGATCGGCACGCGGCCCCGCACATAATTGACGATATGCTGTGTCAATTCGAGCCTTTCGTCTTCGCTGATACTATACATTTCGCTGCTGAGGCAATTGGCAAAAAAGCCTTTTACACCGGCAGCCAGGTAAAAATCAACGAGTCTTGATACGGCATCAAAATCCACTTTTGCCTTCAGGTTAAAAGGCGTAATCATCACCGGGACAAACTTTTTTTCAAGAGATGGCATAACAGAAATTTGAATGGATAAAAATGGTCTATAAATCTACTCACAGCAATGCAGGAAAACACTTTTGTGCTGTACTATTTTACTTTTTTGCATCCGGTCATTGCGAGGTTCTTGCCGAAGCAATCTCCAGGACTGCAGGGGTACCCTTGCTAAAAACCATGATGCCGTGGTTCATCTCGCGGAGGCCGTGGTTCGTGTCCCCACGAAACACCCTCCGCTCCGATAAAAAACTGCGAAACCAGTCAGGAAATAAGAAAATGAGTTTGCCTGTTAACGGCCACTAATCACCGGGAGGCAGTGGTTCGTGTCCCCACGAAACACCCTCCGCTCCGATAAAAAACTGCGAGACTTGTCAGAAAATAAGAAAATGAAATTGCCTTTCAACGACCACTAATCACGTCTTTAGTGCGATGGATTAATCCACGAACTATGGCCTCCAGATGTTAAGGCATCGCGTTACTTATTATTCAAACAGGCTTCAAATACGGTTGCTTTTTTATCGGAGCGGAGTATGGTTCATGGAGACACGGGCCAGGGCACATGGGGAAGATCAAACACAACAATAATCACCTGCAAACTGCCTTCCCACTACAAGCTCATCCACGATTCTTACCACTGAAACAATAAGTACAGCTATTTTTTACTTGTTTGGATACTTTCGGTGCTACCCCCCGCCCATGTATAAAATCATTCTCACATTCCTGTTAATATGTTTTACCGCCCATGTCCATGCTCAGCCGGGTAAGCGGAGCATTCGCATTACCGTTGTGAACGAGCTGAAAAGTGCACTGCCAGGCTCCACTGTTTATTTATTGACCGCTGATTCCGTGCTTGTTCAATCGGGAGCAGCCAATATATCCGGCATTGTTGAATTTATTCAGCTTAACGCCGGTAAATACCGCGTTCGCGCCAGCCAGACAGGCCTTGAAGACGGCTTCAGCCCCTGGATCGATCTGGAAAAGAATGACTCGTTTTCCCATACTATCATACTGAAACCCAAAATCGGCTTGCTACAGGATGTAACCGTTACATCGAAAAAACCTCTCATCCAATTCCTGCCCGATAAAACAGTCATCAACCCCGAGGCCAATATTACCAATGCCGGAGCTACGGTGATGGATATCCTGGAAAAATCACCAGGTATCACAGTAGGAAAAGATGGTTCCATCATTATGAAAGGGAAACCTGCTGTAACAGTTTTGATAGATGGTAAACCCACCCAACTCAGCGGTGCAGACCTCCAGTCGTTTCTTTCGGGCATGAGCGCCTCGCAGGTGGATGTAGTGGAACTGATTGAAAACCCGGGTGCCAGGTACGATGCTTCGGGTAATGCCGGCATCATTAATATTAAGACCAAATCCACCCGGCTGAGAGGATTCAATGGCTCCATGAACTTAAGTGCAGGGCAGGGAATCTATTCCAAAACAGGCAACTCGATCAACCTGAATTACCGGGATGGAGCGGTGAACTGGTTCCTGAATTATGGCATTCGGGCAAGTACAGAGAAGCAGGATATGTATACGTTGCGTAAATATGTCAATAAGAATAATGAAGACTCTATCTTCCTGGAGCAGCCCAATTTTTCCAAAAATTCGATTGTTGGACATAATCTTAAAACCGGGTTTGATTTTTTTGTCAGCAAGCAAACAACCCTGGGTCTTGTATTCACAGGTGGGATCTTTGAGAGAAAGGCCCGGAGTTTAGCCATCATAGATTGGATGGGGCCAGACTACCAGGTCGATTCATCCATTAATACCTGGGGAGAAAATAACCGGAATTTCAAAAAAGGAGGCGTGAATGTAAATGGTAAACACAAGATCAATGAAAGCAGTGAAATAAGCGCCGACCTGGATTATGTAAGGTTTATCATCAATGGCGACCAGGAATATCAAACCCAGTTGACAGCACCGGGCAGCATCGTATCGGCTACCAAAGGCAATTTCCCTTCGAAGCTCGATATCGTGACAGCGAAGATTGATTACTCAAAACGATTCAAAAAAATCCTCCTGGAATCGGGTTTGAAAACCGCCATCAATAAAACGGACAACCTCGCTGATTTTTATTACCAGGATAATAACAACTGGAAACCAGACCTGAGCCGGAGCAACCATTTTCTATATGATGAAAAGATCAGCGCGGCTTATGCAAGTATGGATGCAGAGCAAGGCAAATGGCATTGGCAGGCGGGGCTCCGGTATGAACTCACCTCTTATAAGGCACATCAATTGGGTAATGCTGTTGTGAAGGATTCGGCTTTCAAAAGAAACTATGGCAGCTTGTTCCCTACTGCTTTTATTTCTCACCAGGCAGACAGCAATAACATGTTCACATTCCGTTTGGGAAGACGGATAGACCGGCCGGCTTTTCAAAACCTGAATCCTTTCCTCACCACACTGAACAAGTACACCTATGAAGGTGGCAACCCTTTTATCAAGCCACAATACACCTGGAATTTTGCATTGGCCCATACGTATAAACAGCTGCTGACCACAGAATTTTCGTACAGTTACCTCCGCGATTATTTTTCACAGATATTCATTATCGATTCCAATAGCAGCAATGTCAATAAAAATATCATCATCTACACGCGGGGAAATGTCGGCTCCTTCCAGAACTTCGGCATCACTGAAACCTTTCAATCGCCCATCACCAAATGGTGGAGCCTGACTGCAGTAGCGGTATTCAACTACAAGATCATACAAGGCGTAGTATGGGCTCCGATCAGGGCAGAAGTGGCCCAGTTAAATGTGAGCCTCAACAACCAGTTCCAGCTAAAAAAAGGCTGGGGACTTGAGCTCAGCGGCTATTATCAAACCAGGAGCCAGGTAGATCTGCAGGAATGGCTGGAGCCGCAAGGCGAGCTGAACTTCGGCATTTCCAAACAAATCATGAAAAATAAAGGCTCACTAAAATTGAGCATCCGCGATATCACTTATTTCCAGAACTATTCCGGCAGTTCTACATTTCAGAACGCCTATGAACCCTTTAAAATAAAATGGGATTCCAGGGTGGCGCGGCTGAGTTTTAGCTGGCGCTTTGGTAAGGCTATGAAAGCGGTAAAACGATCTGAAGGAGGTGCTACGGATGAGATTAATAGGGCGGGGAATGGGAATTAAATTATTGTACTTCATAGCATAACACGATTCCACAGAAAGAAGCAGTGTCTTCGCATATCACACCTACGCCGTAGTTGCGTGTTATCACCAACAACCGCCCAAACCCAAAACACGGCAATAACATGATTTCCAAAGAAAGAAGTAGTGGCGTCGCATAGCACACCCGTGCGGTTGTTGCGTGTTATCACCAACAATTACCCAAACCCAAATCACGCCAATACCACGATTTCCACAGAAAGAAGTAGCGGCGTCGCATACCACACCCACGCCGTTGTTGCGTGTTATCACCAACAACTACCCAAACCCAAAATACGCCAATAACACGATTTCCAAAGAAAGAAGTAGTGGCGTCGCATAGCACACCCGTGCCGTGGTTGCGCGTTATCAACCATGCACAGCGTTCTTCGGGCAACCACTCAAACCCAAAAACTTTCCTACTTTTAAACCAAACACACGCAATGGAATTCCCTGAATACTGGCCCACCTTTCTCACTGCAACCAATCTCAATTGGCTGCCATTAATGCAAGCCGACAGCCACAAGAAAATCATCATCGACAGCCTGGCATTCCTGGTAAAGAACAAACGTGTAAAAGTTTATGCGTTTGTGATCATGAACAACCATCTCCACCTAATATGGCAGGTACTCCCCGGCCATACACCCGACGCAGTTCAAAGAGATTTTCTAAAATATACCGGCCAGCAAATGAAATTTAATTTGAAGGAAAACGATACTACTTTTTTAGAACAATTTAAGGTAGGTGCTAAGGACAGGGAATATCAGTTTTGGGAACGCAATTCATTAAGTATTGAATTACGCACCCGTTCTGTGTTTGAGCAAAAATTCTTATACATACATTACAACCCGGTAAAAGCAGGGCTCTGTGCGTTGCCTGAAGAATACTATTATTCCTCAGCAAAATTCTATGAAACTGGTGTAGATAATTTTGGTTTTCTTACACGATGGGGAGGGTAAAATACCGTTTGGTTTTGTTTGGGCATGGGAGTTGTTGGTGATAACACGCAACAACGGCGGTGGGTTTGAAATGCGTAGAGCATGCTTTTTCTGAAACAACAATATAGGCAAGAAGAATGCTATTACTCATCAGTCAAATTCTATAAAACTGGTGTAGATAATTTTGGTTTTCTTACACAATGGGGAGAGTAAAATACCGCTTGGTTTTGTTTGGGTTTGGAAGTTGTTGGTGACAACACACAACAACGGCGGTGGGTTTGAAATGCGTAGAGCCTGCTTTTTCTGAAACACCAACATGGGCAAGGAGGCTGCCACCCTCCAGTAAAAAAGAAGAAGATATTTCCATTCCATGAGCCATGAATTACTCGACAGCCACTTAATGAAGAAAACAACCTGGTTCAATCGTTTTTGCTTTACGAAGCAAAAAAAGATAAATTTGAATTATGAAAACGATGTCTGAAATAAAAGAAAAAAAAGTTCCTGCAGTTCGCATAGACCCATCCCTGGATAAATACAATAACGTAGTTCTTTTTCCCGAAAAACTTGCGAAGGCTAACGAGATGCTGCAAAAATCGAATATCACTGCGGTGATGAACAAGAAGACAACCCGTTGAAGTTGGTAAGATAAACCCAAAGCCCTCGTTAGTAGTTATGCTAACGGGGGCTTTGGGCTTTTAGCGGATACCAATATAATACATGAGATTTCCTGCAGTTGATCCAGGCATGTGTTCAAAGACCTCTATCTAAACAATGAAACATTACTAAGCGAATCCCCATTCGAGATATACACTTTATCAAAAGCAGTATCCAGATTATCCAATAGCGCCGCCACATCAATTGGATACTGATCCATACAAGTAATAACCAGATTTTTCCGCAGCCCTTTGGAGAAATGATGATCGCATCCCAATGCATAGTTTAAAAGCGATATGTCTAACTCAGCGGTTCTGAATGCACCCTGGTACTCATGAGTTTTATTGGTTTCCTTTTCATTATTGACCAGCTCCAACTTTTTTTCATTGGGCAAAAAACCGTTGCCATGCCTGGTAAGATAGCTCCGCGTTACATAATACACTTCCTTAGCCGGATACATTTGCAACGCATTTTTTGTTGTGGAATTGGACCTTGTTACATTTGGGAAGAATCCAAAATCCATGTCCAGCAAAATTCCCTGGGCGCCCTCAAATATGGGATTGTATTGTTGTAGAATAGAATCGTCTGCAATTTGTATGATACCCTTCACCTGTTTCACAGATTCCAAAAAAAAGTTGATTTGTTCATCGATATCAACCGCACCATACCAGGCTGCAATGTTTTTTAATTTAGCCACTAGCACGGGTTCGAAGAATAAGTCCTGAACAAATAGTTTGTAGTACTGCTCCTGCCTTTGTATGGTTGCACCAAAGCCCACACCTACAGACCCGTGTTTTTTGGCAGATTCTGTTAACTGATTATAGTCGACATCAAATGGTGTAGTTACCGGACAAAGAGGGTTCACATAAATGACCGGCTTGTCAAGTAGCCGGTACTCCACTAAAAAAGAGGATGGATAAAAAGTGCAATAAGCACTCCAATAGGTAGGCACACCCTGCAACGATCCGGAGCCAAAGCTGGAAAACACATGGCGCTTTCCTTCAAACACCACTGTATGCCCGGCCTGGTGCCCGCCGTTAAACCTTACCACCAGCGGATTTTCAACTTGTGAACAAAGGAAAGAGGTGGTCAACCCCTTGCCTTCATCTCCAAAGCCCAAACCAACCACTATCATAGCAGATTCTCAATTTTCGACACATCCGGATGATCCCGTTTGCCAAATGATCCGGTGCCTGACTTCAGGTTTTCAGCAAGAATAATATCAGAAATAACCCTGCTTACCGTTGTATGGTCTGTGATTTCCACCAGGTTTTTACCAAGCAATTGCTTCCAGGTGTCATCGCATTCCCGGCCACCATGGTTTAAATGAATATGATATACATGGCTTTTCTTTTGCGCTGCATCCAATAATTCCTCCCGTGTATAATTGGCCTGCCCAATTGTAGTAGCACCCATAATCACTTTTATCGCATTTACCGGCAGATTTTTCAGGCATGGTTCATCGCCGATCGTAAAAACAAAACCTTTCTTTCCTCTTTTATCCCAGGCGTCTGTTTTAATATGATTCGCTGCAAAATACCAGGCCAGCAAATAACTTTCACCTTCATTGCCACCACCACCACCTTCGAGATAGGTTCGGGTGAGCCACATATCCAGTTCAGCATCCCCTGATTCAAACTGCCCGATCTGTAATGGAAACCGGTCGCATTCGTGGTCGCCTACTGCTCCAAAAATTAATGCCGCATCAGGCACACCATTTTGAATCAGGGTGCCCATGAGTGTGGGTAAGCCGCTTTTAATCATTTCATGCGGAATATGTCCCATGCTGCCTGTAACATCCAAATAGAACTGGATCGGAATGGTGTTAGGATGTGCCGCAGAATCACAACTTTCACGAAAAACAATTCCATTCGGATTCATTTGTTCGTGTATTCTATGCTCCACATTTTGTGTAAAGATTTCATTGACCGATTTACTCGAATATCCAGCAGCTTTTGCTCTCAAACTCCGGTCATGCATTGAATAACTTGAATTTCCCATAGTTACTTAATTTTGAAAAAGGTGATTGTATCTTGATTTTGCAATTTCCAAAGTGATCTCCAGGTTCCTGATGGCAACACCCATCTGTATATCTTTCTCGACAAATTTCTTAGCGTCGAAATCAGAAGCCAACACCAGGCTTTGTGCATCCGTTGGAGAAAGGTCCAGTACCGCCTCCCGGTCCCTTTTTAATTGCTTAATCTGGAGTTCAATATCTTCTACCTGCCTTTTGTAAAGCATTTCGGCAGATTCAGCAATAGCGATCGCCCTGTCATCCCTGATTTTCTTGTTATTCCTTAAAAGTGAGCCAACAAATGCTCCTTTCATATCTGATAATGATTCGGGGATCTGATTGTCATTTTCCATGTTACATTGCTTTTTTGTGATAAAATAAAAATCATGAAAAATTATGCAAACTTATTTGGAACAAACAAAAGTTTTTGTTTTTGACAAAGAGGCTATGAAAGAAGCCGGATGGTTCAGGCGTCGGTGCCTAAATCAACCAGATGCTGTAACTCTCGAGACATGGTTCGTGTCTCTCGAACCATACTCCACCCCTATAATGCACGACGGAAATACTAAAGCCAGGGTTCCTGTTTTACGAACCACAATCCGCTCTGATAATAAGACACCAGTACCGTAATACTAACTGTATCTGCGTATCCAACCAGTCCCCAACCATTCCTCAACGCCTATTCACTATAATTACAGTCCCTTATCCTCGCCTTCAATCCCGCGCCATTCCTCGCACTAAAACCCGGCGACAACGTAATCTTAGTCCCCGCCTGCAAAAACAGCTTGTTGCCGGCGTTGTTTACAGTGGCCGTACTGGTGATGGAATTGGACGTTTTGTAACCATCAACCCCGGTTACAGTTCCCGTTACGTTTTGCGTAGCTGCACAATTCACAGAAAAAAAATGGTCAACACTGTTTCCGTTGTAGGACACGGTTGCCTGCCAGGTGCCAGACGCGGCGTTATTTGGCAATTGCCTGTTAAAAGTATAATAACCTTTTGTAAAGTCGCCGGAGGCCGTGGCGGAGCTGGAAAACCACAACGTGCCGTTTGGATAAAATACAGATATACTATACGATTGGCTCAGCAGAAAGTCGCGCATGGCTACGCCAAAGTAAATCGAATCACCGGGTTGAAACTCCGCTTTTGCATTTTTAGCTTCTCCGCTTCTGCAGAAGTTTGAATTGCTGTTGAAACCTGTTAATCTTGGCATGTTTCCATGGGTCATCACCCTCACAATGGCTGGTTCCCGGTAAGGCACCTGGGCCACCCACCGCGAAGCACCTGCCCTGCATCCGCCTGCCCATGGATCAATAATTCCGCCGGGCGATGGAAGGGTATTTCCCGCAGTGCTGTTTACTTCAAAATGCATATGGGGATTGCTGCTGCCTCCGGCACTTCCCACAAAAGCAATCACTTGCCCGGCAGCAACCATTTGTCCAACCGCAACCTGGGCGCTATTGTCCCTGATGTGCACATAAAAGCTGGTACTGCTGTCGGCATGGCGTATGGCAATATAATTTGGTGTCGTATTTTCCCCTGGCGCACCACAATTACTCTCATTGCCCATAGTATGTACAACAGTAACAACACGCCCCGCTGCGGCGGCCACTGCTGCCACATAATTATTATCCATCATACTCCAGGTGAAAGGCCAGAGATCAATATCAACACCATTATGGCCTTCGTAGGTCCTGGCTCCACAGTTCCAGTCCTGCAGCCCTGCACCCGTATTTAAGTCCATAAAATTATTAGTGACATAGAAGCCCGGCACCTCGCTGTACGATGGCATTTGTTTAACCGGCCATGTAAACAAAACTTGTGCTTTGCCTGCATTGATCACCAGGAGGCAAAATATTATTCTGATTAAGATTTTCATATCATTTTTTTAATGATTGTGAATGATTTGTTATCTCACTTGTTGTCGGGATTTCGGGTTCCCGGCGCCAAGGTTTCGAGTTCCGGTTGCCGTGGTCTAAAGCCATGGTTCTTGACTCACGAACCATACTCCGCCCCGATAATGCACGACGGAAATCTGATGCCAGGGACCGTGTCCCCGGTTGCCATGGTTTGTGTCCTCACAGAACATGCTCCGCCCCTATAAAAAAGCATCCGCAAAGGCTAACTCCATCCAGGTGTCACATTCCAAATGCACAAACAATGGTGACACATCCTAATCCCCATTCTCCAATCCCTACTCACTATAATTACATTCCCTGATCCTCGCCTTCAACCCCGCCCCATTCCTCGCACTAAAACCCGGCGACAACGTAATCTTTGCCCCCGCCTGCAAAAACAACTTGTTGCCGGCGTTATTTACAGTCGCAGTGCTCGTTATAGAATTGGAAGTTTTATATCCGTCTACACCCGTTACCGCACCTGTCACATTTTGCGTAGCAGCACAATTCACTGAAAAAAAATGGTCAGTAGTTGTTCCATTAAAAGTAACTGACGCCTGCCAGGTACCAGAAGCAGCATCGGACGGCAATTTTGCATTAAAAAGGTAATATCTTCTTGCCAGGTTGGCTCCGGAGTTTGTGTGGGCACCAGAATAAAAAAGGGTGCCATTGGGCCGAAATACCGACAGGCTATACGATTGGGTTTGAAGATAATCCCGCATAGCTACACCAAAGAAGATCGAATCGTTGGGCGCAAAATTCGCCCTGTCATTTTTTGCTTCTCCCGTTCTGCAGAAGTCTGAGCTGGAATTATATCCACCCATGGCGGGGCGGCTGCCATGGGTCATTACTCTTACAACAGCTGATTCCCAATAGGGTTTCTGAGCTACCCACCAGGACGTATTCATGTTAAGGTTATTGCAAGGGCCGGCATATGGGTCCACCAATCCTGCTGCCTGGGAATTGTTCACAGCATTACGGTTTACCTCAAAATGCAGATGCGGGTTACTGCTGTTGCCGCTGCTTCCAACAAAAGCAATGGTTTGCCCGGCAGTAACCAATTGCCCCACAGTTACCTGAGCACTGTTGGTACGGATATGCCCATAGATACTGGTGCTGCTATCCGCGTGGCGTATCGCAATATAATTCCAATTCAGATCCGCACCTGGCTGGCCGCAGTTGTTTTCGTTGTTCAAATTGTCAACTGCACTCACTACACGCCCCGGGGCAGCAGCAACAATGGCCACATAATTTCCATCCATCATACTCCAGGTGAAAGGCCATAGGTCAATATCAATGCCCCGGTGACCCGAATAGGTTCGGCTACCACAGTTCCAGTCCTGTATGATCGCGGCATTATTACTGTCAACAAAATTATTGGTAGTATAAAAGCCCGGTACCTCACCGTACGAAGGCATTTGTTTAACAGGCCAGATAAATAAAGTTTGTGTTTTACCTGCATATAACATCAGGAGACAAAACACTACTCCGATTAGCGTTTTCATGTCTCTTATTTTAATGATGTTGATTGGTTTGTTTTTAACTTTTCCATCTCGGCCTTCAGTTCGATAACATATAAGGTTAACTCTTCAATCTTTTCCATCATTCTTTTTTGCATATCTCCAAGGTTAACGCCTTTTGCTTCCACTTCTTTTGCTGAAGGAATATTAGGCAGGTGTTTATTTTCCCTGATGAACTTCCCTACTTCCTCCAGCGGGGCCAGCTGGTAATCCTCATCAAACACATAATCGGCCCAACCGGTTTCTACTACTACTTCCTTACTGCGGATATTGCCGTTAACCGAAAGCTTATAGGTAGGGCTTGAAGTCCCAATGCCCACATTTCCATCCCCGGTAAGCGTCATGATATCGCCGCTGGCAAAATTGTAAAAGTTTAGTCTTTCACTGCTTCTCGTATTACTATTTATAGCGGCAATACTCCAGAAATTATTACCGCTATTTTGAGTACTGGTAGATTTGAAATTCAGTCTTGCAAAGTCATTCTCGGTTTCTTCCAAAAGGAGTTGTCCATAACCATTGGACGCGCTGTTTGCGGAAACATGCAACCTGTTGGTTGGCGCAAATGGGCCAATACCTACACTGCCATTCTGTTGTATGACCATCTGGGCGCCGCTATTGTTGGTAAAAAATCCGATCGGGTGATTGGATTTTGTACCGAGCCATCCTGCGGTTATTGCCGATCCTCCCACAAACGTTACCAGTGAAACGTTTCCGTCCGTATGGTTAAGGCCATAATTGTTTGTAGGTGTCTGAACGGTGAGTTTTTCGGAGGGTAAATTGTTGCCGATGCCCACATTTCCGTTTTGTAATAAAGCGATAGCTGCATTACCGGTTTGTGAAAACAGGTAAAGCGGATGGTTGGTTAAGGTGCCATAATACCCGCCACTGGCATTGGCATAAGTACCTACCCTTACGCCGCCTGCTGAACTTTGAAGAAAGCCATACGTATCGTTCGCGGTAAACGCTTCGACCTTTGAAGAGCCGGTCGCAATACTTCCTCCTACGCCCAGGTTCCCGGCTGTGGATATCGTTACGGCCGGCGGGAACGTATTATTGGTATAGAAAAATAAAGGGTGATTAGTGGTCGTACCAATTGCCGCAGAGGTAGCACTGTTCATCATTGTTGAAAGCCGGATTGTTCCATTAGTATGCGTTATACCGGCAGCACCAGTAGCGGATTGCACTTCCAGCTGGGAAGTGGGATTGATCGTACCAATTCCCACCATACCGGCGGGGGTAATTCTCATTTTTTCGGAGCTGAATGTTTGAAAAAAAATAGGCGCATTTGCCTGGTTGGCGATCAGCATACCATTCCCGAAGTTACCCAACATAATACCTAACCGGGTAGCGGGTGTGCCCGCACCTCCACCAACCGCCATGTTAAAAAAGTCCCCTGCAGTGGTGCCGGTCTCACTCAGAAACAGGCCGGTACCATTTACCGGGACTTTAATATTTAAATAACCCGGGCCAAGTTCGGAAGTACCCAGCATTACCCTCCAGGGATTATTATTATAAATACTGCCGCCGGTGCCGGGGCTCCAGAAGCCGGCATCTCCACCACCGCCGGTCATTTCCGTCCATCCGGAACCATTGTAAAACCAAATGCTGTTAGTGGTAATGTCATAAACCTGCAAGCCAGCTACCGGTGAAATGATACTGGTGCGTTGTCCCGAATTCATCCGGGGGAGCAGGAAACCGGAAGTTGTACTGGTAACATCCAGCCTTGCGCTGGATTGAGGGGAGGTGGTGCCAATGCCCACGTTTTGTGCGGGCGATAATTTCCAGATCAATGTTGCGAGGAGGAGAAAGAGGTGATGCTTCTTCATAAGGGGAATTTTTGTGGTTTATAAATTAGGTATCAGTTAAATTTTGGAATAAAGTATTTGTTTTGAACACACTACACATATAGTATTACCAAATTTAGAGATTTAACGAATAGCGTGCTTTCTTACCGGCTGCTTTCTTTGGTAGCCCGTTGGCTAAGCAAACGGGAAGTGAAAGGCATGACACTAGTGGCGAAAAAATACGAGGTGTGTAATGCTATAGTTTCATTGATGCCTCTGAAAATCCCTGAGAAGACCTTTTATGGTCATGGTATTGATCCAAAAAATCAAAAAAAAATACCTTGTTGCGGGTATTACCTGCGAAGTGCAATGTGCTACATTGTTAACTGTTTCATCAGATTAAAAGCATTTTATGATACCGCAAAAATTCCTTCTCTTTTTTCTTTGTATGTCATTCTATCAAGAGCTGCTTGCACAGGACGGCAAGCTGTCCTGGTATTATCCAACACTTGGAGAAGTAAACCCACGGAGTGGAAAGAAAGGATTGTATACGATCAACTCACATGGCGTGAGTGGTTGTGTCTCCGGCAATTGTAAATCAGGGGAAGGTGAATATCTAAAAGCTGCCACAACCTTTGATGCCAACCTGGGATTCATGGAGATTGACCCAACTGTAAGTCTGACAATGTTCAAAGGCCAATTTAGTAATGACGGAAAAGATTTCGAGGGTAAAGTTTACACCCGAAAAGTTGCATATGATGTGGTGTACAAAAAAGATGATCCACGCCTTGTACCTAAGGTGAAAGAAAACCTGAAGGATGAAAATTTTTGGAAATCATTTGAAGTGGCAACGGGAACCATGCGTCACGATGGTTTTGATTATAAATGGAATGGTTGGATGGAAACAGCGGTGCCGGCAGGTGTAGCTGTTGCTGCAGGCCAGGTTATTTCCACGAAAACGTATTTCAAACAAGGTGCAGTGTATATAAAAATTCAATACGCACCTGGTGGCCCACATACTGAAATAGAAGGCAGGACTTTACCTGGTGGTGATCTCATCTGCGGGCGATTACGTTATCCCGATGGTAGTATGTATGAGGGTTTCCTGCATACCGGCGACCGCTTCGGGCCGGGTCGTTATTCGGGGAAGGACGGTAAACCCGAGGAGGGAATATGGATGCTGGATTCGCTGGCTGTAGCAATGCCTGTTAGTTTGCCCAAAGAAATCTTTGAGCCCATTTCTGAAAATGTTCCGACCCTCGGAAAGATGTCGTTTGGCGGGTATACATGGTCACAGGTGAAAGATGCAGGAGGCGGTTGGGTATATGCGTTCTATCCCGACGATATATTTTTCGGCAAAGCAGAAGGCGGAAATTTAAATGGACCGGGTATATGGTTTTCAAAACAACCTACACCCAACTCTGACGCAGGAAAAAGCTGGGACACCTATCGTACAGGTATATTTAAAAATGGAAATCTTTCGACGGGTATTCGTGTACGCGATGTCGTGGAAATTAAATCTGCTAATACCGGGGCGGCAACGCCAACAGAATATACACGGAATTACACAACCGCTATTTCGGGTGAATTTGAAGACGATCAACTGAAACCTTCCTGTGCTAAAATGACAAAGTATAATGACAAGGGAACTCCTGTTTACCAGGTAGAGGGTTATTTTACACCTGGATATTTTAAGACAGAAACTGCGGATGGATGGGCATATATCAACGACTGGGAAGGAAAAAGAGAAGCTGCCAACTTACAATACATGCATAACAATCAAAATTACCTGGCAATGGAGGGAACTAAGGGTTATGTATCATGGTTTACCCGCGGTTTCGAGGCTTTACCGACCGCCACCTATTGTTTTGCACCGATGAAGGGCCAATCTGTAGCGATCCTTCCAATGATGAAGCACCGGCACGATTCGGTAGTTGCACTGGTTGCCAAAAAGGAAGCCGATATCGTGGCCAATAAAAAGGAATACGAAAAAAGAGAATCGGAATACGCTAAAGAAGCAAGTAAGTATGACTATCGTGTAGGCGACCTTTACCAGCTTGGCGAGGGTGCTCACCCGGTTAGAATATTGATCACCGGTCCCTACGAGTTCTATACAAAGTCTTTTCCGGTGACTATGCAAAGCTGGTTTCAATCCACCAAAAACACTGGTTACCTTCGAACTGTTAGTACCAATTTGCCTGTTGAAAAACTAAAACTTTATAGAAAGCTCTATGGTCCTCTTTCGGTATGCCCGGTTTGCGAAGGAAGGGCTACAATGCCAGCGACTGTTTATTCTGACGTGGGCGGGAATTCTGGTCACACATCTATCGGCGGCGGCTGGGCGGTAAAAAATCCTGAAACTCATTGGAAATCGGAGATCATGGTAGCCTGCAAATCCTGCGCAGGGATCGGATTTATCAGGAAGTAAAATAGTCGGTTCTAATATCGCCGTTATATTAAAAAAAAGAGGAAAACTGTTAATTGTGCAATTGTCCGCCGGACCGTTAACGCCATGTTGCCAAAAAATAACATTTGCATGGGACTCATATGAAATCCGTTTCGGTAGTTTCGCCAAAATCCAAAACTGCCCCTGTGAAGTAATTCCAGCGGGCATTTTTATTGACATGGTTCAATGGGCATCACAGCCATTATGAAACATTTTCCTAACGGTTTTTAATACAAATTGGTTAATCCCGCAGTTAGGGCCCCGATTAAATGCAAATAATGATGAAGAAAAAATTCAGCGGTTTCTATCTTCTTGTGGCATGTATAGTGATAACCATCCTGCATATCCCTTTTGCATTTGCCAAATTTGTAACAGGCAACAGGTTGAAAGAGCAAAAGGTGATACCCGCAGGGGCACAGATTCCTGTCATGCGATCCTTATATGATAGCCTCCACCTTAGTTTGAAAGGGTTGAGTCAGCAAGCATTTGACGTTGCCAGGCAGGGTTTCAATAAATTGGTAACTGAAGGCAAATTATTCAATGATTCCATCATTTCGATCGTTGATTTCAGTCAGCCAGGCAACGTGAAAAGACTTTTCGTTTTGGACATGAAAAACTACAGGATGCTTTTTAATACGTTGGTAGCGCATGGACAAAATACAGGTCGTGAATGGGCGAATTCGTTTTCAAACCAAAATGATTCTCATAAAAGCAGCCTGGGCTTCTACAAGACCATGGAAACATATGAAGGCTGTAACGGTTACTCTCTCAAACTCGAGGGCCTTGAACCTGGTATCAATGACAAAGCTTATGAAAGGGGTATCGTTATGCATGGTGCCGAATATGTGTCACAAGAACTGGCCAATAACCGAGGATGGGTGGGCAGAAGCCATGGTTGCCCGGCAGTGCCCGTAGAATTCAACCGTCCTGTAATTAGCACCATCAAGGGAGGGTCTTGTTTATTTGTTTATCATCCCGATTATATCACCCAGTCAAAGGTACTTAACTAATAACGCCATTAAATCACGTGGGTTGATTCCTGTTAATTTTACTGCACAATTATCCAGCCGGCTGGATTAAAATCAAAATCGTCTGGTAACGTACCGGGCATTCATGCGCCAATCCCGGATTTATACTTAAAAACGACAATCCATTCGCCTATTTTTGATGAAGCCATACAGGCAACCATTCATTTGCTTAAACCACTATAATGAAAAAGAGAATCTTCTTCACTTTCCTGTTTATTGCAACATTTGGCCTCGGCTTCGCTTTCAAGTCCATCATTACTACCAATAGCTACGATGAGCCATCGCAGAAAAGGGTTACCGGTATCGGCGGCATCTTTTTTAAATGCAAGGACACCAAAAAACTGAGGGCATGGTACAAGGAACACCTGGGCCTAAACACCAACCAATACGGAGCCGTTTTCGAATGGTACCAGGGTGCAGACAGTACAAAAAAAGGATTTAGCCAATGGAGCCCATTTGCCGAAACCACCAAGTACTTTGAACCTTCCACCAGGGATTTTATGATCAACTACCGGGTAGAGAACATGCAATGGCTACTTGAGCAGCTGAGAAAAGAAGGAGTAACCATCACCGACACCGTCGAAACAGCAGACTATGGGAAATTTATTCATATTCTTGACCTGGAAGGCAACAAAATTGAACTGTGGGAGCCTAACGATGACGAATATGAAAAACTGGGTAAGAAGATGAGCCTAAAGACAACAAAGTAGCCGCATTTAGCTGCTTAAAGAATTGGGTAGATATTTCCGTTTGAACCAACTTTGCCCGTTATGGTTAAAGAAACCCTTGAAAATAGAACGCTCCGAATTTCCAGAACACTCAATGCTTCCGTCTCGCTGGTTTGGGAAGCCTGGACAAACCCGGCACAGATCGTACATTGGTGGGCGCCGGATGGGTTTACAACCAGCATTCATCAAATGGTCGTAGAAGCAGGTGGCGAATGGATCATGACCCTTCACGGACCGGACGGCAAGAATTATCCCAACAAGAGCATTTTCGGAGAAATAATTCCTTTTAAAAAAATTGTGTACGAACATTTTAATCCTGGTTTTATTGCAACCGCAATTTTTGAAGCAAAGGATGATAAAACACAATTGGACTGGACCTTGCTTTTTGAAACACCAGAGATGTTTGAGATTGTAGTCAAAACATTTAAAGCAGATGAAGGCCTGAAACAGAATGTAAAAAAACTGGAAAATTATCTTGCAAAAATGATAGACCAATAGAATGGGATAAGTAAATACTGTTTTTATATCCTTTTATAGATGTATTCGCATACACAGAAAACAACGTATGTTGCCATTGGTATGATGTCGAAATACCTGCCTATATGTACTCACATGTAAACTTAACGTCAACAGGATTGTTACGTATTCATGAATATCCTGCTCACAGGTGCCAACGGTTATATTGGCCAACGGCTGATACCGGTACTACTCAGCGAAGGCCATCGCTTATACTGCTGCGTGCGTAACCGCCAACGGTTTGAAGAGGAGCACCGACATGAAAATATCCAGGTTATAGAAATTGACTTTTTGCAGGAAAGAATCCTCACTGTTTTTCCCGTTGAGATTGATGTGGCCTATTACCTTATCCATTCCATGAGCAACGGTGGTAAGTTTGAAGAACAGGAAGCTGCAACCGCTCAACAATTTGTAAAACTGGTTGAAAAAACAAATTGCCAACAGGTTATCTACCTGAGTGGCATTACAAATGAAACCCATTTGTCCAAACATCTGCAAAGCAGGTTACGGGTGGAAAAAATATTGAACGCTGGTCAAAAGCCACTCACGGTTTTGCGTGCAGGTATTATTGTCGGTAGCGGCAGTGCTTCATTCGAAATAATCAGGGATCTTGTTGAAAAGCTTCCGGTAATGATTACGCCAAAATGGCTCAATACACTGTGTCAACCGATTGCCATTCGGAATGTGGTGCAGTATCTAAGTGGCGTACTGTTAAAAGAAAATACCTACTACCAAAGTTTTGACATTGGTGGCCCTGAAGTGCTTAGCTACAAGCAGATGTTGCTGAAATTTGCAGAAGTGAGGAAATTAAAACGCTGGATAATTACCATACCGATAATGACCCCGAGGCTTTCATCCTACTGGCTCTATTTCGTTACCTCCACTTCATATCCGTTGGCAGTAAATCTTGTAAACAGTATGAAGATAAATGTGGTGTGCCGGCCCAATAACCTGGCACAAGAATTAAATATAGCGTTGCTGCCATATAAAAGTGCCGTGCAACTGGCCTTTGAAAAAATTGAACAACACATGGTGCTGAGTAGCTGGAAGGATGCTTTCAGCAGCAGCGGTGCCAGCCAGGATTTATTAAAGTATGTGGAAGTGCCGGCATTTGGTTGCTTCACAGATACAAAATGGCGTAAAATAGAAACTGACGTAAACGGGGTGTTGGCCAATATCTGGAGCATCGGGGGCGAAAGGGGCTGGTATTATGGCACGGCGCTCTGGAAAGTCCGTGGACTGATGGATAAATTTGTGGGCGGCGTGGGTCTGAGGCGTGGCCGCACGCATGCACATGAAATTAACACCGGTGACGCCCTCGATTTTTGGCGCGTGCTGGTAGCAGACAAACCGAACAAACGCCTGCTGCTATTTGCAGAAATGAAAGTACCAGGCGAAGCCTGGCTGGAATTTAAGATCATGAAGAAAGACAACTTGTATCATCTCCGGCAAACAGCCACCTTTAGACCGAAAGGCCTGTTGGGCAGGCTCTATTGGTATAGTGTGCTTCCTTTCCACTATTTCATATTTAACGGTATGATCAATAACCTGTTGAAAGTACGTTCATCACAATGATACTAACGGGGATGCAAGACCACCGGGCTTACATCATTCCTTTAAAATTCAAAATATAACATCGGGTATTTGATCATTAAGCTCCATCAATGCGCTGAAAAGAACATATTCGGCCAGCTATACCAAATGGGTCCGGTTGTTTGAATACCTTCCCAATAACCTGGAGTTCCGGATGAAGCACCATCGCCATTGGAGTCGCCTAAACGACTATCATCGGTGTAAGCAGTAAATACCACACCTGGTCCATTAAAGTTTTGAATCTGGCTGGTGCCTTGCGGTATGAAAATAGAAAACCCTGGTGTAGTGAAACGGGCAAATTTCAGCACAACGCTGTCGCCGAGTATCAAAATTTTGTTGCTACCAAACGACCAGGAATTGCTGTGCCAGCCACCAAGTACATAAGGAACCTGTTTGTTGGTCCACGTTAAAGAGTTAGCCTGGGTTATATGCGCACAATCAACATAGATGGCGTTAGTCTGGTTAAAACTAAATAGGTTGCTGTTATCAAAGTTTGTTGCGATACCTATAAGCACAGGATGACCTGAGTTAGAAAAAAACAGGTTACCGGTTGCCACCGAACTCTGCGGGGCAAGGGACATATCTAATGTGGCCGTTCGCTGATTCAGCGTACCTGCGTTATATTCAAAAATTACATTGGTCACTGAATTATTTGTTCCGGAACCCATGTTCAAAGCCCGTTCCTGGTTAAGGGATGCATACCCTGCATACTGTATAGCGCCACCAGTGATACTGTTGCCGGAACTGGTGCCAAAAGAAATGAATGCCCAATCGCCATATTGTTTCGAAGCTGCTGAAGAAGTAAATACGGCATTTGTCGAAGTGATTTTTCCACCGGCACCAACCATCATCCCCTTTTGCAAATCGAATGTGACGGTGGCCCCGAGAATTGTAAGTGGCGCATTCACCGAAACAAATTTTGAACAGTGATAAATATGACATTGGTCCCAAACGGTTGGGGTATCGATCGTGAAACCTACTTCTACGATCTGCGGCACACAGCTGAGAGGGATATACTGTGAATCTACGGATGTTCCTCCCGGCCCGGTGGCGGTTAGCTTTACCATGGTATTTGCCTGGAAAGGAAGCTTTTGATAGAAATGCGTTGGGTTGGCTAATGTTGAGGTGTTATTAACCCCGCTGGCCGTGTCACCAAAATTCCATAAATAACTGGTGGCCCCGGTAGAAGTGTTGGTAAAGGTTACCGTTGCAGGAACAACAAATGGCCCGGTAAAAGTAAAGCTGGCAACTGGTGGAGCCACCCCGGAAACCAACAGGTTGATACCCGGATTAATGGTAACAAGCCGTCCATTTGTGTTTAAAGCCTTGCAAAAGGCATTTACGTTTACCTGGATATTGAAGTTTAATATAATACGCGTAGTGTCGGTGGGAACGGTACTGTTGCTCCAAACAGTTGGGTCACTCCACTGCCCTACTTTCACATTCGTTACCTGGCAAAAACTTATCTGAATGATAAGCAGCAGACAAAAGGTAAAAAAGGCTTTCACAAGTTGAAGGTAAAAAGGATTCCAGTTTCCCGTCTCCTGCTTTTAAGGGATTTTTCCCTGGTTGAAAGTTCCTTAACACGCTGCCTGCTACTTTGCGAAGCCCGATCCTGTTGCTACTTCCATCCACCCCCAGGTCCCGATAGATATTCACGGCAGCATTTAATTGTTGATTCTTTATTTCCACCAGTTCCAACTTCGCTTCCGGGGCATCCCGCTACGTCATCAATACTTCAAACTAATCTGCCCGGGCAAATTTGAAGAGGTCATTGGCAATATCGATCGGCTGCTTAAGAGCAGCCACCTGCATGGCCTTTAAATGATAAGCCTTCTGAAGGTTGCTTATGCCCGAAAGCTGGTTACAAACTTCGAGACAGGCATTCAAAACCGTTCAGTATCCACAACATAAATCCGATTTCTTCTTAAGCCAAACCATCAGCCGAATAACTTAATGATGTAGGTTTGAATCTAATGCGTCTGACTGCCCTCATAACCTTTTTTTCAATGCTCATAATGGGTCTTCATGCCCAAAGGACATATACAAACCAGTCCGTTTTGGCTACCGGCCAATGGTATAAAATTGGTGTAAAAGAGGCTGGCGTGTACAAGGTCACGGTTCCGCAGTTGGGGCAATTGGGCATTAATGCCACAAATATTGCTTCTTCTGCTATCCGTCTTTATGGTAATGGCGGTGGCATGTTGCCCGAAAACAATGCCCTGCCCCGGTACGACGACCTGCAGGAAAATGCGTTGTTGATGAATGATGGCGGCGATGGTGTTTTTAATGGAGCTGATTATTTTTTGTTTTATAGCAACGGGGCAGATAGCTGGCAAAGAGATTCCATCAACCGGCGGTTTAGTCATACCAAAAATCTCTACAGCGACCTGGCTTACTATTTTATTTCCGTTGGAGGAACAGGTAAAAGAATGGCCACCAGTAATTTCACAGCCTCGCCAAACCAAACGATCCGTGCTTTCGACGACCGGTATTTTTTTGAGAAAGACAGCATCAATTTTTTAAACAGCGGCAGGGAGTGGTTTGGCGACGAATTCAGCAATACCCCGGGCAATTTGTTGACCCGTACATATACTACCCCGCTTAGCAACCTGGTTCCGAATGCACCGGTAAGCCTGCAATACAGCCTGGCCGGCCGCAGTGTGGCCGTACCCAGTCGCTTTGATGTCCGGATCAATAACCAGCTGGCTGGGCAAAGCAATATCATTGCAGTATCCGGCGGCTTTTTGGATGCCTTTATTACACAGGCAACTCAAATCGTTTCCGGTCCGTCAGCTTCTGGAACGGTCAATCTCTCTTTTAGTTTCGCACCGGGGAATATGAACGCCCAGGGATGGCTTAATTGGTTTGAAGTTTTTGCCAGGAGGAATTTATCGATGCAGTCCACCGACCAGCTGCTATTCCGTGATTGGGCTTCTGTCGGAACACCAAATATGGGTGAGTTTTTTATTGCCAATTTCACTGCTGCTTTGCAGGTTTGGAATATTACCGATCCTTTGCAGCCATATATCGTCCAGGGTAGTACTGTCGGTGGCGAATACCGGTTCGTTCACCCCACCAACAGGCTGCACGAATTCATCGCTTTTACCGGCAACAATATTCCAGCCCCACAAAATTTTGGATTGGTTGAAAATCAAAACCTACATGCGGCTTCCATTGTTGACTTTATCATCATTACGCCACCGCAATTACTGCCGCAAGCCAGCCGCCTGGCGCAGCATCATCGCACAAAAGATAATTTGAGAACGCTGATTGTGACCACCAGCCAGGTATTTAATGAATTTTCCAGCGGTAGCGGCGACCCAACCGCCATCCGTGATTATGTAAAAATGTATTATGATCGTGCAGCTGGTGACAGCACCAGGCAACCCAAATACCTGCTTCTGTTTGGCGATGCCAGTTTCGATTATAAAAACCGGGTCGGCAATAATACCAACCTGGTGCCAGCCTACGAAAGTGTTAACAGCAGCGACCCGTTAATCACCCATACAACAGATGACTATTTTGGTTACCTGGATGACCTGGACGATATAGCACAGGTAGCCCCAGCCCCGCTGCTGGATATTGGCATTGGCCGCCTGCCGGTAACAACAGATGCCGAAGCCAAAATAATGGTAGATAAGATCATCCATTACACCTCCCCCGCCACACATGGTCCCTGGAGAAATGCGATCACATTTGTTGCTGACGACGAGGATGCGAACCTGCATTTCAATGATGCGGAAACCATCAGCGCCACAGCTGCCGCGACGGATAGATTACTCAATCAAAACAAGATTTATTTAGATGCGTACAGGCAGGAAAGTGGTAACGGCGGTAGCCGTTATCCGCTCGTAAACCAGGCCATCACCAGCCAGATGCAAAATGGCAACCTGATATGGAATTATAATGGCCACGGCGGCTACAATCGCCTGGCAGATGAGGCCGTGCTGGAGCAAAGCATGACAGATGGTTTCAATAATGAAAATAAACTGCCGTTGTTTATCACCGCCACCTGCGATTTTGCTCCTTATGATAATCCTGCACAGCCTTCTATTGGCGAATATTTACTACACGGTTCGGCCAAAGGCGCCATTGCCCTGATGACCACTACCCGCCTGGTTTTTGCCAATAGTAATAAACTGATGAATGACAATTACCTGCGTATTGCTTTGCAGCCTGTTGCCGGGCAATACCTGAGGCTGGGCGATGCCACGAAACAGGCTAAAAATTACACCTACCAGTTTAGCGGGGATATTCTTAATAACAGGAAATTTACACTGCTGGGCGACCCGGCTTTACGACTTGCTTTTCCCACCCAAAAACTAGCCTTGACCACTCTGGATAATAAGCCCATCATTTCGGGCAACGATTCGCTGAAAGCCCTTGGCAGGTATACATTTGGCGGCGAAGTAAGAGATGCGGCAAACCAGTTGCTCACTGGTTTTAACGGCACCTTATATGCATCCATTTTTGACAAACCCCAAACCATCTCCACCCTGGCCAATGATCCTGGCAGTAATATGGCCAGTTTTCAATCGCAAAACAACCTCGTGTACAAGGGCAAAGTGAAAGTGGAGAATGGTACATTTAATTTCCAGTTTATAGTACCCAAAGACATCAATTACCAGTTTGGAAAAAGCCGCATCAGTTTATATGCAGGTGACGGGCAGCAGGATGCCAACGGAATAAATTCGGATATCCTCGTTGGGGGCAACAGCAGCATTACTATCAACGATAATACAGGCCCCGAAATAAAACCCTACCTCAACGACGAAAAGTTCGTAAATGGCGGCATTACTGCAGAAAAACCTTTGTTACTGGTTAAATTGGCTGATTCAAGTGGTATCAATACCGTTGGCACTGGCATTGGTCATGATATCACTGCTATTATTGATAACAATCCCCGGAACACGATCGTACTGAACGACTTTTACGAAGGCGAAACCGGCAGTTACCAAAAAGGCACCATCAGGTTCCAATTGCCTGAACTGGAAGAAGGCCCGCACAGCCTCAACATTAAGGCCTGGGATGTGGTAAATAACTCTGGTACAGCCACCATTGATTTTACGGTTAGGCCCGCCAAAGCACTCACTATTGCCCATGTTTTTAACTACCCTAATCCATTTACTACTTCCACTAATTTTTGGTTCGAACACAACCAGCCTGGCAGCCAGCTAAATGTGCGGATTCGCATCTTTACATTAGCCGGTAAAATAGTAAAGGAAATTGTTCAGCCATTCTTCAGCACAGGCACGAGAATGACTGATATTTTTTGGGATGGAAAGGATCAATTTGGCAGCAAACTTGCAAAGGGAGTATATGTGTACGAACTCATTGTACAGGCAGCGAATGGAGAAAAAAAATCGTCTTTTCAAAAACTATATTTACTTTAGTTCCGTATTTCATTTAAACCAGTTTTGTTATAGCCCCATTTTCTACCCGCTTATTATTCCATTTTTTTAAAAGGTGTCTATTAAAATACTATTTTAGCCACCGATTCGTTGTAAACAAAACAAATACTGACTCAATGAGACCAAAACTGAAAACTGCCGCATTGCTATGTGCTGTCACTCTTTCTACACAAGCTTTTTCCCAGGCCGATCCAATTAACGTAGTTACCTCTGCAACTCCTTTTCTCCGTATTTCACCTGATGCCCGCAGTGGTGGTATGGGCGATATGGGCGTAGCTACTTCACCCGATGCTAATTCATCTTTTTGGAATATTGCCAAAACACCGTTTGCCAAAAGCAAATCTGCTGTTTCACTCACTTACACTCCATGGTTAAAAGATTTGGGTGTGAACGACGTATTCCTGGCTTCATTGGCTGGTTATTACCAACTGGATGACCAATCTGCAGTATCTGCTTCCATGCGTTATTTTAACCTGGGTTCTATCCAGTTTACCGATTTCAGTGGTCGTGATATCTCTACAGGAAAACCTACCGAAATAAGTTTTGATTTGGGCTATAGCCGCAAAGTATCTGATAAAGTTGCTTTGGGTGTTGCACTTCGTTATATCAATAGTAATCTTACCCGCGGATATGCCGCTTCAAATGGTGTTACTTATAAGGCTGGAAGTGCCATTGCCGGTGACCTGTCGCTCTATTACGACAATACCAAAGAAACAGGAGCTGGTTTCCGTGCGGGTATTGCACTTAGCAACCTGGGTTCTAAAATTTCCTATACCAATGATGCTCAACAGAAAGACTATATTCCCGCTAACCTGGGTATAGGCTTTACTTATACCAGTGCATTTGACGAAAGCAATAAAATATCATTTGGTATAGAAGCTAACAAACTGATGGTTCCTACCCCACCATTGGCAACAGGCGATAGCGCAACAGACGCAAATGCACTATCTAGTTATCGTGGAAAAGGTATCGTAAACAGCTGGTTTTCATCATTTGGTGATGCTGGTTCGTTTAAAGATGAATTAGCTGAATACCAGGTGGGCCTGGGTGCTGAATATAGCTACAACGATCAGTTCTTTGTTCGTGCAGGTTATTTCTACGAAGACAAAACAAAGGGTAATCGTAAATTCTTCACTGCAGGTGTTGGTATCGTGTACAATGTATTTGGTTTAAATTTCTCTTACCTGATTCCTTCAGGCAATGGTGTTAACCGCAACCCATTATCGAACACATTGCGTTTCAGCCTTGTTTTCAATTTTGATGGCGACAAATAAATAATAAACAACCAGTTCATATTAAAGAGGCGAAGGTTTTACCTTCGCCTCTTTCGTTTACGCCCGTAGGAACACGCTCTATAGACACACGCCTTGAGGCGTGTTTCTATAGAGCTACAGCAAAATAACCCATTAAAATATGTACAGAATAGGTTCTGGTATAGATTTTCATCAATTAGTTACCGGCCGCGAACTTTGGCTTGGTGGCATTAAAATTCCACATAGCAAGGGGGCGCTTGGCCATAGTGATGCAGATGTTTTACTGCATGCTATTTGTGATGCCCTGCTTGGGGCGCTGGCGCTGGGCGATATCGGGACACATTTCCCCGATACATCAGCTGACTTTAAAAATATTGACAGCAAGATTCTACTGCAACGCAGCTATGACCTGGTAAAGTCAAGAGGCTACCAGCTGGTAAATGTGGATGCTTCGCTGTGTTTGGAAGAACCGAAAATTAAACCTTATGTTCAGCAAATGCAGGCGGCCATTGCAGCGATTCTGGAGGTAACAACCGGTGATGTGTCTATCAAGGCTACCACCACGGAGAAGATGGGCTTTGTAGGCAGGGAAGAAGGCCTGGTAGCCTACGCCACGGTGTTGCTGCAAAAAAAATAGTCCCTTTGGCTGACCGTTAACAGCAATCATTTTTATTCAAACCTTATTTTTACCAGTATGGGAGATATCACAATTGGCATTAGAAATATTTCGGACAATGCAATGCCCACTTACGCCACGCATGGCTCATCAGGGCTTGATGTAAGGGCCTGGATCGATACACCGCTTACTTTGAATTCTTTGGAACGCTTTATGGTACCAACAGGATTGTTTATCGAGATTCCGGAAGGCTACGAAGCCCAAATGCGGCCTCGCAGCGGTTTGGCCATCAAGCAGGGGCTCACCTGTCTTAATTCTCCGGGAACGATCGACAGCGACTACCGTGGGGAGCTAAAAGTGATATTGGTAAACCTTTCCAATGAGCCCCAGACCATTCACCCGGGTGACAGGATAGCACAGCTGGTATTTCAAAAGGTAGAAAGAGTGGTATGGGAAGAAAGAACGGAATTATCCGACACGCACAGGGGCGAAGGCGGCTTTGGTCACACAGGTAAACAGTAAAAAATGAAAGTATTACAGGTATTCAGTATCGTTATAGCAGTTGCTATTGGTCTTGCGTCGTGCCGCAGCACGAAAAAGATCACTACGGCTATCTCCACAAAAGACACAGCGGCCACGGTAATTATCAATAGTGTTCCTAAGGTAGATTCCGCGGCTTTAAAACTGGCTATACTAAAAAAAGTACACGCAAACCGTGTGGATTGTGAATGGTTTGCGGCTAATAAAATAAAAGCCGATTACGATGATAACAGCGGCGATAACAATAATCTTAATGTTAGCATCAGGATTAAAAAAGACAGTGTGATTTGGGTATCGATCACTAAAAAAGTATTGGGGATTGATTTTGAAGGACTCAGGATCCTGGCTACCAAAGACAGCGTAAAAATTCTAAATAAACAGGACAAGGAAATTAAATACCGTTCTATCGCATACCTGCAGGAGATCACTAAATTGCCTTTCGATTTCAATACCTTACAGGATCTGATACTCGGAAACCCTATCTTTTTTGCAGAAAATGTAGTGTCGTATAAAAACTTTGATCAAAAAGTGCAGGCGCTGAGTATAGGTACATTGTTTAAACACCTCATCACCGTAGACACCACCAACAACCGCATACTGCACAGCAAACTCGATGATGTAGATATCACTAAAAACAGGACTTGTGATATTACTTTTAATGAATATGAAAACAATAAAGGAAGGCTCTTTTCAACCGACAGGGATATTACTGTTACAGAGAAATCTAAGCTTGATATTCACCTCAATTTTAAGCAGTATACCTTTAATGAACCGCAAACCTTTCCCTTTACAATTCCTAAAACCTACGTGGTAAAATAATAGACCGGCGAAAAATTCGTTTGTAGCCATAAACCCACCATGATGAAACAAATCCTATTCATATTTTCTGTTTTATTTTTTTCAATAAGTGCGATCGCACAGCAGCCTACAAAAGAAGATCTGCAACGTAAGACCCAGCAGTTAAATAAAGAAATAGATGAGATACGCGCAAGTCTGGCGAAAACTGGTAATGATAAAAAAGAAACGCTGCGAAGCCGGATGTTACTCAGCCGCAAAATTGAGGCCCGTAACCAGATCATTGATAATATAAAAGGTGAAGTCTACTACATCGAAAAAGATATCATCCGTAATTACCGGGAAATAGATACGCTAAAAAAAGAACTCGATACATTAAAAGCCCAATACGCTAAAAGCATTGTGTACGCCTATAAAAACAGGAGTAATTATGATTTCCTGAATTTTCTCTTTTCAGCAGGTACATTTAACGATGCACTTAAAAGAATTGCGTATTTAAAAAACTATCGCCAGTACCGCGAACAGCAGGCAGGACAGATAAAAAAGACGAATGATTTATTACAGAAAAAGGTGGAGTCCCTAACTGGCAAGAGACAGGACAAAGGCAAGGCATTAATTGAGCAGGGAAAGCAAATGAATGAACTTGCAGAAGATAAGAAAAAGCAGGATATCCAATTAACGGCACTTCAAAAAACGGAGAAAGAGTTGAGTGCCACTATGCAAAAAAAGCAAAAACAAAAACAGGAAACAGCAAAGGCCATAAAAAAGATAATTGATGACGAGCTTGCTAAAGCGAGAAAGCTACTACAAGAACAACAAAAAAAGGAAACAGCCCGTTTAAAAAAATACAACGATTCAATAGCGGCTCTTAGTAAAAATACTGGGGTTACAACACCACCTCTTGTAAAAATACCAACCGAGCTTCCCCCTAAAACTAAACGACCCCCAAGTGAGTTGGAAAATACACCTGAAGGTCTAATTACCTCCGCAGAATTTGAAAAAAACAAAGGAAGCCTTCCCTGGCCGGTAGATCAAAAGTTTGTAACCTTTCATTTTGGCACTAATAGAATTCCGGCCAAACCAAGGGATATTATTGAAAACCGCGATGGGGTAACAATGGAGACAGGAATTGGCGCCCCGGTAAAAACAATTTTTGACGGGGAAGTATCAATGGTTTCTAACGTGGGCGACCAAACACTGATTGTAATTAAACACGGGAAATACTTTACAGCTTACAGTAATTTGGGCAGCGCCAGTGTAAGCAAGGGGCAAAAAGTGAGTCGTGGACAGGTAATTGGTAAAGCAGGTGTAAACGATGACGGACAAGGTGAAATGGAGTTGTTAATCACCAATGAAAAAGGAACCTATCTTAATCCTGAAAGCTGGATTCGCAGATAAAAGTCGGGGTAATTTGTCGTCATTGGTAGAACCGATTCCAAATGAAATGACTATTGACCCATTGACTCAATGACCATAAAAGTAAAAGCCTGTTGTAAAATCTACAACAGGCTTTTATTATTTGATAGAGGTGTTAACCGATATTAATAACGATTGTATCCGCCACCGCCGCCGCTTCCGCCGCGACTGCCGCCACCACCATATCCGCCACCGCCAGAGCGGTCGCCATATCCACCACCGCCAGAACGTTTCTGGTATCCGCCACCATCACGGTCGCGTCCACCACCACCTTCGCGGCGTTCGCCTGCAGGACGTGGTTGGCTTTCATTTACAATGATCTTACGACCATTCTGATCGCTGTCGTTCAATTGAGCGATAGCAGACTGACCAGCTGCATCATCAGCCATTTCAACAAAACCAAAGCCTTTGCTACGGTTTCCTTTGAATTTGTCTACCACAATTTTGGCAGAAGTTACGTCGCCGTACGGGCTGAAAAGATCAGCAAGATCCTGGTCTGTCATAGTCCAGGAGAGATTTCCAACATAGATGTTCATTACATTACGTTTTTAAAGTGAAACAATTAAAATACCTGTAATGAACCATCGTGAATAGGAACCGGGGTAACTAACGTTGCACTACGTACCTAAAGCCAGCAACGTTCATTAAGGTCCATCAAAAATAGAACTTTTTAAATACCATCCAAGAAAAAGTCCTGCCTTTTTACGGGCAGGACTTTTTGAGGGCTTAAGCCCTTGTATCCTGATTCTTGATTCTTGAACCTTATTCAGCTATTACTTCAAATTCAACTTCGGTTTCGTTTCCGTTTCCAAAGTCTATTTTAGCTTTATAAGTACCCAGTTCCTTCACATCATCTATGATAGAGATGCGGCGGCGGTCTATTTCATAACCTTTTTGTTCGCGAATGGCGCGGCTGATCTGTACAGATGTAACACTACCGAAGATCTTACCGGAAGTACCGGTTTTAGCACCAATTTTCAGGGCACCTTCTTTCAGTTTGTTGATTACTTCGTTGATAGCAGCTAACAGTTTGGCTTCTTTCTTAGCCTGTACTTTCACCTTCTCGTCCAGCACTTTCATGTTGGTTTTGCTGGCTTCAATAGCCAGTTTCTGAGGGATGAGGAAGTTACGGGCATAACCGTTCTTAACTGTAACCAGTTCATTGATTCCGCCAAGGTTGTTAACGTCTTGTATAAGAATTACTTGCATGATGGAGTCCTCCTATTTTAAAAGGTCAGTTACGTACGGCAATAGTGCCATCTGGCGGGCCTTCTTTACAGCGTCAGAAACCTTACGCTGAAACTTCAGGCTGTTACCAGTGATACGACGGGGCAGTAATTTACCCTGTTCGTTTACAAATTTTTTGAGGAACTCAACGTCTTTATAATCAACGTATTTGATCCCCATTTTTTTGAAACGACAGTATTTTTTCTGCCTTTTGTCGGCTTTAATAGCGGTCAGATATTTGATCTCGTTCTTTGCCATGATTAAGCCTCCGTTTTTTCAGGTAACGTAAAATGTTTCACACCACTTATCTTCCTGACATTGTAGTCGACGGCGTGTTTATCGAGTTTGGTGATCATGTGACGCATAACATTGTCGTCACGTAGAAGCTGAATTTTCAGCTTCTCATTGAAGTCGGATAGCGACCTGAATTCAGTAACCCAGTACAAGCCTGTGGTCTTCTTCTGAACGGGGTACGCCAGTGATTTTAAGCCCCATGCGTTCTCAGAAACGATTTCGCCGCCAGCGTCTTTTACCATGTCGGTAAATTTCTTCTGGATGCCTTTGTATTCTTCTTCTGAAAGAACCGGGGTAAAAATCACCATCAATTCGTAGTTGTTCATGTAAACAATTTACTTTAGGTGAATAATTAATTGGGCGGCGAAAGTAAGGGAAAATATTGATGTGGCAACACGAATTTAATGGGAGAAAGCTATACGCCAGACGCTTGACGCTTAACGCACATCCCCTGACGGAATTAATAAGCCTGCACTTGCAGTTTGGATTTATAAAATAATGAAAAGGGAAAATTAATGTTTTTTTTCAAACGCAGGCTGTCATTCAGCTTCATGCCTCCGGCGTTCAGCGTTATGCGTTAAGCGTCAAGCTTCCGGCGTAAAAAAACCTTATTTTGCACCACTGCTTATGATCCAATACCAAGACACATACCGCCACAAAGGGTTGCGTAAAAAACTAATTTCAACCATCAAGGAAAAAGGCATAAAAGACGCCAAAGTACTGGATGCCATTATGAATATACCCCGCCACTTTTTTATGGATCCGGCCCTGGATAATATCGCTTATGAAGACCGGGCCTTTCCCATAGCCGCCGGGCAAACCATTTCCCAACCATATACCGTGGCGTACCAAACAGAGTTATTACAGGTAAAACCAGGGGAGAAAATACTCGAGATAGGTACGGGAAGCACTTACCAGGCTACCGTGCTGGCCGAAATGAAAGCCGAAGTGTACACGATCGAACGGCAGAAAGAACTGTTTGATAAAAACAAGGACTACATTTTCAAATCCCGGTATCCCAATATCCGGTTCTATTTTGGCGACGGCTTTGCCGGACTGCCCTTTGAAGCCCCTTTTGATAAAATACTGGTTACCGCAGCAGCGCCTTATGTGCCCACTGCCCTGCTGCAGCAGCTTAAACCAGGTGGTTTTTTGGTGATCCCCGTTGATGAAGGCGATGCCCAGCGCATGATGCGGCTGACCAAACAGGCTGATGGCACTACGGAAGAAGAATTCTTCCACCAGTTCAGGTTTGTGCCGATGGTGGAGGGGAGGTAGTTGTTGGAGATTAGGGATTAAGAATTAGGGATTAGGAATTAAGGCAAAAGGTCAATGGGCATTCGATTTTGGCTAATAAAAGTATAAGCGGAAGGTTTTTGTTCGTGCCTAAAAACTACTTTAGCCTGCTAAAATAATTATAGGTAAATGAAAATATCCGCGGGTACAGTTGAGATCGCAACAAGCAATGCTGTTATTGTCGGCAATTCCAAATATAGTGACCGGTATTGCGAGGGTTCTTGCCCGTGGCAATCCCCAACCATGAGTAGTACTCGTTGTCGCTTAGTACAACCCCTTTCCCAAAATTCCCGGGGATTGCCACGTCGGGCAATCCCGAAAAAATCGGGACTCGCAATGACTGCGAGAGCGTTTTCTGCCGGCACTTGTATTTTATTGACAGCTTTATCGGTAAACACTTCAACAAACGCACAACTGCTTGTTCCAAAAACTGAAGGGTTTACCCATGCTGATACACTTCGGGGTAGCATCAACGAAAACCGTGATTGGTGGAATGTGTTACGGTATGATATTGATGTCAGCCCAGATTACGAGACCAAAACCATAAAAGGGGAAACCACTATCTCATTTGGAGTTATCAAAAAGGGTGGCAAGGCCATGCAGATTGACTTACAGGAAGGATATGAGATTGATAAGGTAGCCTTAATAGAGTCTCAAAGGGCAAAGCTTACTGACAAAAAGGTATCAATTGTAACTCGCCCAGTTGATTTTATAAGAGATGGTAAAACGATCATTGTAAACACTTCCACACACAATTTTAATACCGCAGAAAATACCAAAATTAAAATCTCCTACCACGGCAAACCCCGTGAAGCCATCCGCCCACCATGGGATGGCGGCTGGATATGGAAAAAAGATAGCCAGGGCCGCCCATGGATGAGTGTTGCCTGCCAGGGCCTTGGTGCCAGTGTGTGGTATCCCTGCAAAGACCACCAGAGCGATGAACCCGATAATGGGGCGTCTCTGACAATGAATGTTCCTGATTCATTTATGGCAGTTGCCAACGGAAGGCTCATTAATTCATCCAAATCCAATGGCATAGCCTCTTACACCTGGGAAGTGAAAAACCCTATCAACAACTATAATATCATTCCATACATTGGTAAATATGTGCATTTCGGCGAAACATATAAAGGCGAAAAAGGGAACTTAAGCTGTGATTACTGGGTGCTGGATTATAATCTTGAAAAGGCAAAAGAGCAGTTTAAGCAGGTGCCAAAAATGCTGAAGGCTTTTGAACATTGGTTTGGCCCCTACCCTTTTTATGAAGATGGCTATAAACTGGTAGAATCACCTCACCTGGGGATGGAACATCAAAGCGCTGTTGCTTATGGCAACTATTTCTTAAATGGCCGCCAGGGCCGTGGCTCTTCCACTGCTATGCTGTTCGACTATATTATTGTACACGAAAGCGGCCATGAATGGTTTGCCAATAATATTACCACCAAAGACATTGCTGATATGTGGGTGCACGAAAGCTTTACCTGTTACAGCGAAACCGTTTATTTGGACTATTGGTTTGGTAAAGACACCGCTAACAAATACCTGCAGTCGCAACGAAGGGGTATTGGCAACAAATCTCCAATGATTGGCCCGTATGGTGTCAATAAAGAAGGAGCAGATATCTATAACAAGGGAGCCAACCTGATACATATGATCCGGCAATTGGTGAATAATGACGAAAAGTTTCGCAGCATACTCCGGGGTTTGAACAGTAATTTTTACCACCAGACTGTTACCACCAAACAGGTGGAGGATTATATCAGCAAACAAAGCGGCATGGATCTTTCCAAAATATTTGACCAATACCTTAGAACCACACAAATACCGGTACTGCAATGGAAATACGCCGATGGTCAGCTACAGGCAAAATGGAGCAATGTTATTAACGGATTCGAAATGCCCATCCGCTTCACCGATGCCACAGGAAAATCAGCCACGATCAAGGCAAATGCAGCCGGCTGGAGCGCTGTAAAAACATCCCTCGATGCTTCAACAAATGACATATGGGATAAGAACTTTTATGTTACGTATGAAAAACTCTGATTTTTTGCTGAAAATTCTAACCGTAAAATATTCAAATCAACAGTTCATCTAACCCAAAGCCCCCATCTACTAAATGGGGGCTTTTTAATACCGCGGACTGAATATATTTGGCATGGAAGATTACTGTTTGATTTTGAATTAAAAAATTGCCATCTTGGGTAACAATATTTAACCCGGCGGGTATTTACGTTTTGTGGCTGTTTATTAACAGAAACGGAAACCATTTTATCACCAATAAAAAACAAAACAATGAGCTTTAAAGCCAAATTAAAAGTAGGGGGCAAAGAATACAATGTATTGGATTGCAGCTATTCCCTCAAACAGGAAGTAGACCCAACAGGTCGCCCATCATCCATCACCCGCGGTGGCCAGATTACCCTTACCGTAGAAAGCACCGCCGGTACTGAATTATTCGAGTGGATGTGCAACAACTTTGAACAAAAAGACGGCAGCGTCGTGTACATTAAAAGAGACTCTGATGCGACGCTCAAAGAACTGAAGTTTAAAAAGGCCTATGTGATTGAACATAGCGAACTTTTTAATGCCGCAGACAACCAGCCACTGAGAACGGTGTTCAAACTTTCGGCCATGGAAATAAGCATGGGTAGTGGCACGCACAAGAACGAATGGGTATAATTCCGTATAAAAAACTACAGACCGGAAAGCAGGCGATGGCCAGGTTAATGCCTGCCAGATGTATATACCTACAGGATAGAGCCACAACCTGCTTTCCATTTTTAAAAGCCCAATATTAACCGGAAAAAAAAGTTTTAGAGTCTTTAAAAATACAAACAGCCCGATAATGACAGTAATTGATGTTAGGATTGATCAGGGAGCTTCGGTACAGAATATCAGGAGCCTTTCGCTCACTGAAAAAATGCTTGATGTTAACCATTTTTCATTTTCTACAGCTACAGACGAGGACGGAGATGCTTCTTTATCGACGATCATTGCCTTTAAAGAAGCCAACCTGGGTAAGTCCGTCGAAATTAAATTCAGCGATGAAGGCGGGGCTCTAAAACATTTGTTCAAGGGCATTATCCTGAACATTAACAGTGCCAGCACCGATGAAGAGCACAATATGTACCAGATTTCCGGTAAGGGCCTTCTTTGCAAAATAGATAGCAGGCTGGGTTGTATGGCATTCTTAGATAAAACAATCTCTGATATCCTTACCGCATTAAACAATTCCGGTGCACCTGTTTCCGGCACGCCTGCCAATTCGGGCAATATATATTATACTGCTCAGTATAACCAGACTGCCTTCGAGTTTATAAAACAGATGGCCGTGCGATATGGCGAATGGATGTACTATAATGGTTCCAGCCTGGTTTTCGGGGGCAGGCCATCCGGAACACCCGTTAATCTGGCCTTAGATGTTGATATTTCCAGTTTAAGCATTAATACACAGGTATCCAGCGGCACATCCAGTGCCACGGGTTACGACGGAAGAAGCGCTGAAGCCACCTCGGCCTCCACGGTAGTATCCACACCGGGTGGCACCGGTCTTTTAACGGCAGCCGGCTCTGCAGGTTCAAACGTATTTGTCAGTTGCGGCACCGGTTCGTTTCCCCCCAGCAGTCTTACACAGGAGGGACTTGATGCTTTTAACAGGTTGCAACAACAGGCTACTATTGCAAATGCGGTTTTTGTGAGTGGTCAAACGGATAAAAGCAATCTCACAGTTGGTTCAGTGATTAATATTACAGATACCCGGGATACATCGGGCAAGCAATTTATTATCATTGAGATCCAGCACATTGGCAATTCGGCAAATGGCTACATTAATAACTTTATGGCCATCCCGGCCGAAGCGGAAGTACCTCATTATACCAACCCGTGGTTATTTAGAAGTGCCAGTACCCAAAGTGCAAAAGTGACTGATAATGCCGACCCCGATAAACTGGACCGCATTAAAGTTTGGTTTCCGTGGATGGCCCGGGGCACGACTACCAGGTGGATTAAAATGCTGACCCCACATACAGGCCCCGACAAAGGGTTTAGGTGGTTACCGGAAGTAGATGAAACCGTAATGGTTGGCTTCCTGGATAATAATGTAGACAGACCGGTTGTGTTAGGTGCCGTATTTGACAATACCCACAAGTCCAACCTGGATGAAACAGCCAATAATTTAAAACTTATCGGTAGCCGCAGCCAACGGCGCATAGAAATTAACGACGACCTCGGCACATTTAATATGGTGGATAATGGCATTAGCAATAACGGGCCTACCTATCCAAGAAATGCAGTTTTTTTTGAAAGAAAGGACGCAGAACAACATGTAAAACTGAGCAGTTTAACCCGTGAAGACAACGGTGGGTTAATACATCTTACTAACGAAAAAGAGTTAAAGCTTAGCTTAAAAGTGGGTGGACATGAAGCAGAAATAACTTTCACTGATACCCCTGCTACCGGCATTGCCATGAAGATAAAAACCACTGGTAACATTGAAATAATAAGTGATAAGAGCATTAAGTTAAAGGCTACTGAGAATATAGAACTGGAAGCCACCCAGGAAGTTAAGATTAAGGGAACCATGGGGGTAAAAATTGAAGGGATGAATATTGAAGCAAAAGCAAGTGCCAATATGAAGTTGGAAGGCACCACACAATTTGAAGCAAAAGGAGCTACTACCAAAGTTACCGGTACCGCAATAGCCAGTTTGGAAAGTTCCGGCATGACAGAAGTCAAAGGTTCATTAGTAAAAATTAATTAAAAAACATGCCACCAGCAGCCACGACAACCAGCATGCATGTATGCCCAATGCAGACACCCGGTTTGCCACCCATACCACATGTGGGCGGGCCCATATTGCCACCAGGCTGCCCTACTGTATTGATATGCGGACTACCTGCGGCTTGTGTGGGCGATATGTGCCTCTGTGTAGGTCCGCCGGATACCATACTGATGGGTAGCACCACGGTGCTGATCGGTGGCAAACCCGCGGCACAAATGGGCAGCAGCACGGCCCACGGAGGCAGTATTATAATGGGCGTGCCAACGGTAATGATCGGATAAAATAATATGATATGGACGAAATAATGGCCAAACAACTGGCCGAAAAAGCAGCATCCATTGCCAAAGAAACTGCAGAAAGGCTTAAAATTTTTTCTAAAGACACCGCCCTGCTTTTCTATGCTTACAGAATGCAGGGTTCTGCTGCCAAAATGAATTTTCCGGAAGGAACAGCACATAAAAAGGGTAATAATAAGGAGGCCGATAAAAAACTGGAAAAGATGATGGAAGACGCAAGACTTAAATGGAAGTATGCTCCTGATGCCGATAAGAAAAAGGCCATGCAGATGGATAAAATTATCCTGGATAGCGATGAAAAAATAAGAGCAGTATATCAAAATATAGTTTAAGTATGATACTTGTTTTAATAGATGGTACAGGCGTTTTTGATGATGCAACTTACCGGAGTGATTTTCAGAATGGATTTTTGAAAAGGCTGGAGCGAAATTTCACGGGGCATGGAGAAGTGAGATATTGGCGCGGCCCTATCACCTTTGATATTGACAGTGCGGGCATCAGGGATGAAGTGGTTGCATTTTTAATGAGTGGCAGGGGTACCGGACCGGCACACCAGGTGGTAATAGCTGGTTATAGCAGGGGTGCTGCCATCGCTATTTCTGTAGCCAATTTTTTACATCATCAAAATTTATATCCGCCTGCATTTGATGTTAACGGCAGTTTTGATATTCCTTTACTATTATTATTTGATGCAGTAAACAGGTCGTCAACATTGGAAGAAACAGAGTACATTCCGCCAACTGTACAAAAGTGTTTTCATGCCAAAAGAGATCCAAGAGTTACATCCAGGTGGTATTTTGGCAACTGTGCTTCAAATCCGGCGGATAGTATCGACTATAGGGAACGCCACTTTTTTTGCACACACGCGGGTATGGGAGGCTGCCCATGGACAGGTGACCACCCGGAACGGTCGGTTGTGGATCCCTCGAGTGTTCACACTCCAAGGGGAAGGGGCGATTCAGGCTTTACCTATTTACCGCATTTGGCACCGATCATCACGGAGGAAGAAGACACACACAACTCTGAAAAAATTGCTTTGTGGATGAATCAGCAGATCGCTACTACCAGCCTTGCCGCACATAATTTGATTTTAGATATTGCCGCAATAAGATAGCGATCATTGAATTTTGACAGCACGGCTTCCAGTGAATACATTGATTACAGGCAATTAGTTTTATTAAGCTAACTATGACAATAAATAAAGATTAACCCAATGGCTATTACCACCTACCCTTTTTCACCGGCTTCGCAGCAGGCTTTGCATATTGCTGGTCAACTGGCCAAAGAAAATACGCACAGCAGTTTTGGTGGTGCGCATTTGCTGAAAGCCTTGCTGCACAAAGACTTGCCGCTACTTAAATTTTTAGAAGCAAAAGGCGTAGATGTGTACTACCTCGAAGAGTGGGCCGAAATACGGATTGAGCAATATCCACGAAGTGGAAAAGCTGCCGGCGAACCAACATCCGATGAATCCTGCGAAGCCCTGTTTACCGAAGCAGACCATATTAAATTAAAGCTTCATTACAACCAGGTAGAACCGGAATGCCTGATGATCGCTTTAAGCACGCCAGGTGTTTCATTTGCCTATGAACAATTAAAAACTTACCCGGTTTCATCGGCCCAGGTATTGCAATGGTACGAGGGTGCGGCCACCGGAACAGCGCCGGTAGCAAGCCCGGGTAAGAGCAACGGTTCGTTTCAACCTTCGGTGAACGCCACCTTCGAGGCCCTTGGAAAATATTGCATCAATAAACTGGAGCAGGCGAAAGCCGGCAAGTTGCTGTCTGTAATTGGGAGAGACAAGGAAATAAGGCAGATTTGTGAAATCATCAGCCGCAAAAGCAAAAGCAATGTGATTATTACCGGCGAAAGCGGTGTTGGGAAAACAGCCTTGCTCAATGGTTTTGCAATCGCCGTTGCCGAGGGACATGTGCCGCAGCATCTCAGCAATATTTCCGTTTACGAAATTGATAACGGTGCCCTGCTGGCAGGTGCCTCCTACAAAGGTGAAATAGAAGATCGCATCCGGAAAATAACGATGGAACTGGCCAATCTTGAAAAGCCCGTATTATTTATTGATGAGATACATGGACTGATAGATAAAAACAACCCGAACGGTGGTGCCACCAGTATTTTAAAGGCAGAACTGGCCAAAGGCATCCTCACCGTTATTGGTACAACTACCCTGGATGAATACCGGAAAAGCATTGAAAAAGATGAGACTTTTAGCCGCCGTTTTGAAACAGTAAAACTGGAAGAACCCGATAGCACCATTGCCGAAAAAATGCTCCGTAACCAGGCGGTTAATTACGAAAGCCATCACCGGTTAACCATCGCCGACAGTGTATTCTCTGAAGCAATTCGCCTGGCTAAACGTTTTATCAAAGACCGTAAATTGCCCGACTCTGCCATAGACCTGCTCGACAGAACGATGGCTGTAAGCCGCATGAGCGCTGACACGTCCCTGCAGGATGTAGGTAATTTCACCCTCAAGCTTTCAGAGATGGGAGAAGGACCAACGGATGAAGATCTGAATTGGTTGTACCATGAAATGCAAACCAGCCTGAGCCCGGTGCTGCTGGCAAGACACAATGAAGAGAAAGAGTTTAAAAAAATCATCACTGCCGAAGAAAAAAAACAACATATTGTCGCTACGCTGGAGAGCCTTTCGGCTATTGCCTCGGCAGAAAGAAAAGACATAGATGCTACCGACCTTAGTGCCGTGGTTGCCAATGTAACAGGAATTCCTTTGGGCAAAATTCAAACCAAGGAACAACAGCGGCTGATCAATATGGAGAACCATTTGCGGCAGCGTGTTATCGGTCAGGATCATGCATTAAAAACTGTGGCCGACGCCATACTCGAATCAAGATCAGGACTCAATAAAGCGGGGCAGCCAATTGCTTCTTTCTTCTTTCTTGGCCCAACAGGTACCGGTAAAACAGAACTGGCAAAATCGCTTGCCGAATTCTTGTTCCAGGACGAAAATTCCATCATCCGTTTCGATATGAGCGAATTCAAGGAGGAACATTCGGCAGCGCTTTTGTATGGTGCGCCTCCCGGCTATATTGGCTACGAAGAAGGCGGTATGCTGGTAAATAAAATCCGCCAGCAACCCTATGCGATCGTGCTTTTTGATGAAATAGAAAAAGCCCACCCATCTGTTTTTGACATCTTCCTTCAAATCCTGGACGAAGGAAAAATGCATGACCGGCTGGGCAAGGAAGGAGACTTTTCAAATGCTGTAATCTTATTCACATCCAATATTGGATCGGAGCATATCATTACCAGTTTTAACGAAGGCATTGTTCCAAAATCGGAAGATATGCTGGATATCATGAGCCGCTATTTCAGACCAGAGTTTCTGGCAAGGGTCACCGAGATCGTGCCGTTTGCACCGGTAAGTAAAGAGAACGTAGTGCGCATATTCAACATACATTTGAAACCCCTGGTAAAACAGCTGGAACAAATGGGCATTAGTTTTGAAGTTACACCCGAAGCCGAAGAACATTTAGCCAATTTAGGCTTCACCCCCAAGTACGGGGTGCGGCCGTTAAAAGGCGTTATCCGCACGTCATTACGCAAGCCGCTCAGCCGCATGATCGTCAACAGCGAAATATCAAAGGGAAGTACCGTTACCGCAAAACTGAATGAAAATAAAGAACTAATTTGGGACATTAATTTAGCGAGTAGTGAATAGCGAGTAGCAATAAGGAATTGCCAATGGACAACGGGCAAGGATCGGGAAACAGGGGAACTATGGAACTTGTGAACTGGTAAACTAAGGAACCAATCAACTAATCAACAAATCAACTAACCAACTAAACCTACAACTATGCCAGACAATTACGGAATAGGCGGCAATGAAGTGGCAACTGATGCCAGCGAAGCGTTTGCCGATATACCCCAGAACCGCACCCTGATGGCCGAAAAGCTTACAAAGGATGCCCCCATGAAACCTGAGATCGTTCACGGGCTTCAAACGGTGGAACAAGTGTTTGCACGGTATAAACCCACAGTAGAAGTGGATTTCGAGGATGCCGATGGTGTTACCAAAAAAGAAGCACTCCATTTTACCAACCTTGGAGATTTTGGCGTAAAGGGCATTACGGAGCAAAGCGATTTTCTAAAAGACAATGCCAACCAAAAAGAAGAATATTTTAAGATCATCAAGCAATTGAAGTCGAATAAAATACTCAAAGCAGCCCTTACAGATCCTGAAGCTAAAAAAGCTTTGCTGGATTCCATTCAGGGTATGATAGCTGAGTTAAAAAACAATAAATAACACGCACATTAAATTTTGCAGCCATGTCATTTTTAGCAAAGTTGGTACTGGGGAGTTCCGAATTCAATATCATCAGCATTGATTACGATATTGTACAGCCGGTAGACCAACAGGGAAAACCCAATGGAAAACCAAGGGGTGGCATGATCAACGTCACTATCGAGTCCAGTAACAAAAACGACCTGGCCGAATGGATGATTTCTCCGACCATGAAAAAAAGCGGTCAGATCACTTTTTTCAAACGAGATGCCAATTCGTCTATGAAGACCATGGCTTTTAATGACGCCTATTGTGTGTATTATAAAGAACGGTTCAATGCCGTTACCGAACATCCGATGACGATTGAGATCAGGATCAGTGCCGGCGAATTAAAACTCAACAACACTTCCATTTCAAATCCATGGTCATCCGTGGCAGCTATGGCTAAAGATGCCGTCGCCATGCTGGGGGTTTCCAGTCTTTTTGATAGTGCCAGTTCTTTGGCAAGCGATGCCATGAATAAGGCCAATGAAGTAAAGGACAAAGTGGAACAGGGTGTGCAGGACGCAAAAGATAAGGCAGAGAAAGAAATCAAGGAGGCTAAAGATAAAGTAGAGAAAGAAGTGAATGAAGTAAAAGACAAGGTGGAAAATGAAGTAAACGAAGTGAAGGACAAGGTGGAAACAGAAGTAAACGAAGCGAAGGAAAAAGTGGAGCAGGAAGTTGACAAGGTGGAGAAAGAAGTAAATGAAGCAAAAGACAAGGTGGAAAAAGAAGTAAAAGAGGTGGAGCAAAAAGTAGAAAAAGAGATAGATAAAGCCGAAAAAGAAATAGAAGAAAAGAAACAGGAAGTGGAGCAAAAAGTGGAAGAAACAAAAGAAGAGGTGGAACAAAAGGTAGAAGAAACACAGCAGGAAGTAGAACAGAAAGTAGAAGAAACCCAGCAGGCAGCAGAAGAAAAAGCAGCAGAAGTGCAGGAGGAAGCTGAGAAAAAAGTAGAAGAAACACAGCAAGCTGCGGAAGAAAAAGCGGAAGAGGTACAGCAGGAAGCTGAACAAAAAGTAGAAGAAACACAGCAGGCAGCTGAGGAAAAAGCCGAAGAAGTGCAACAGGAGGCTGAACAAAAAGTAGAAGAAACACAGCAGGCAGCTGAGGAAAAAGCAGAAGAAGTGCAACAGGAAGCTGAACAAAAAGTAGAGGAAACACAACAAGCCGCCGAAGAAAAAGCCGAAGAAGTTCAGCAGGAAGCTGAGCAGAAAGTAGAAGAAACCCAACAAGCGGCCGAAGAAAAAGCACAGGAAGTGCAGCAAGGTGCTGAGGAAAAAGCAGCAGAAGCACAGCAAGCCGCTGAAGAAAAGGCCCAGGAAGTGCAACAGGGCGCACAGGAAAAAGCGGCGGAAGCACAACAGGCAGCAGAAGAAAAAGCCCAGGAAGTGCAGCAGGGCGCTCAGGAAAAAGCCGCTGAAGCACAACAGGCTGCACAGGAGAAAGCACAGGAAGCGCAGCAAGCCGTTCAGGAAAAAGCCGGAGAGGCACAGGAAAAAGCACAAGAAGTGCAACAGGCTGCACAGGAAAAGGCTGCGGAAGCACAACAGGCAGCACAAGAGAAAGCACAGGAAGTGCAGCAGGCAGCCCAGCAAAAAGCCGAAGAACTAAAACAAGCAGCCGAAGACAAGGTAAAGGATGCCGCACAACAAAAAGCGGAAGAATTAAAACAGGCAGCACAGGATAAATTATCCGAAGTGGCACCGGAGGCCGAAAATCTGATACAAAGTTTTATTCCATAAGAAAACATTCCCAAAACCAATTAAAAATTACTTTATGACCGAACAATCATTACAAGGTGCTCAGCAGGAACAACAGGCTATGGAAAGGGAAGCAAAACCGATTGGTAACCCTCTTGAACATTTAAAAACAAGTGCTGAAAAACTGGCAAAATTCGGAGGGTTCGACCTGATAGAAGCATCGATTGAAGGCACCCAGAACCTGAACCCTGAACGTAAAGCAAGGCGTAATATATTTTTGAGCGAATCGCAGAAAAAAGCCGAAAGGGAAAAGCTGCAAAAAGCGCTTGCTGTATGGGCAGATGTATTGCAGTCAAGTAGCGATATTTCTGAAATGGTGGACATATGTGAGAAAAAGGCGGCTACCAGTCAAAGGGTGTTGGAACAAAACCTGGCCAAAGCCGTATCAGAATCCCTGGACCTGGAGCGCTCCTACAGGAACGTTGCCCTGTTTTTCAAAAACACGGAAAGCGATAAATTGAAAAATGTGTCTTTTATCAACTGTGAACTGGACCAGATGAAGGACCTGGACAACACCCGTTTTATTGACACCGTTGCGGAAGAATTGAAAATGAGCTACGACAGGCTCGATCTTCGAAACAACTATAGTTTAATGATACTCCCAGGGTATCTCGGCTCCAACAAAGTAGTAGAAAAATGGGCTAAAATGGCACACGAAAATAAGGTGATGCTCGTAACAGATTTTGAACACCTGGATACGCCGGACGATGTAATGGAAATGTTTGAAATGGCAAACCTTACCAGCGGCGATAAATATAAAAGCAATGTAATGATGGCCTGCAACTGGCTGGTAGGCCGCGGTAAGTTTGATGAACTGGGTGAAGAAGACGACCTGTATGTTCCGGCATCTGGCTCTTTGGGCGGTAAAATTTACAAAACACTGATGAGCCAGGTTACCGCAGGTAAAAAATTCGGTAGCATGAACGAGGTGGACGGCGTGAAATTTGACATGAAAAAAAGCGAGATCGCCAATATCGAAAAAATGGGTTTGGTACCCATGGTGAAGGAATATGGTAAAGTGATGGCTTTCTCAGCAAAAACCCTGTTCAATGGCGACAACCTTGGTTTACAAACTTATTCTGTAGTGCGGGTGTTCGACTATGTAACCAAAGTAATGATGGACTTTTTAAATCGCCGGGCATTTGAAAACTTTAATGCCAATACACGTAAAGACCTGATGGGACAGATCGTAAAATTCCTTGACAGCATTACAGGTCCCGATAAGCTCATTGAAGATTTTACCATCAGGCGTTTTGAACAGGATCCGGTGCAAAAAGATAAGATCCACCTGGACATCCATATGAAACCCTATTTCCCTGCCAAGAACTTTATGATCAAAATGGAAGGTCAAAAGGGCGACGATGGAAATAGCTGGGATACGGATTATGATCAACAAAAAGCGTAGAACCACCATTTAATATATACAAACTAACGGTGGCAGTAAAAACAAAACTGCCACCATTGTTTTTTACAAAATATCGAGCAGATTCCAAAAAATGGCTAAAAAGAGATCATACGTAACCTTCCTCGCAATAGCAGTTCTGAGTAGTAGTTTTTTTTACTTGTATGGTCAAAATATCAACGGTGAAAGAATACAGGTATCAGCAGAATCATTGACGGTGCTAAAATTCAATTCCCCGGTTAGCCAATATGATTTTGGAACAAGAGACAGCTATACCTGCCAGTTACGCGACAACGATAATTCAATCGTTATCAAAACCATTGGCGACGCACCACTCAATACCAACCTCTACATCACTGAAGGAAAAAGGGCGCACCTCTTTGTAATTGAGTTCATTAAAAAAGTTGACATTAATAAAATAAAACTCTTCTACGATTTTTCTGATTTGAAAGAACTCAAAAGGATAGTGGCTGCGGGTCCTGCTCCCAGCACAACTCCAGATGAGGCCCTTGCAATTGCAGGTGAACCCCATAAATTATCAAAATCGGAAAAGAAGGACCTGGAAAAGAGGGAAAAAGAAATAGAAGCATTGGAAGCCGAAAGGGCTAAGGCGGCGGCCAATAAAATAGCAGCGGAAGAAGAAGCCAAAAAACAGGCTGCGGCAAATGCAGCAGCGCTAAAAGCGGCAGAAGAAGACAAAAAGAATAAAGAATCACAAACTGCCAGCCAGATTGCTTCATCCAAAGAAGAAGCTGCCAAAGCACTAAAAATTCAAAAAGAAGCCGAAGCCAACCTGGCAAAAGCCGAATATGCTGCCAAATTGCAAAAAGAGATAGATCGTTTAAAAGCCGAAGAAGAAAAGGCAAATGCGTTGAAGGCAGAGAAAGCTGAAGCTGCACGAATAGCTTTAGCAGAAAAAACAGCCAGGGAGAATAAGGCCCGCGAAGAAGCTAAACTCTCCGAAGAGGCAGCCAAAGCAATAAAACTACAAAAGGCAGAAGATGAGCGACTGGCAAAGCTTGCTAAAGAGCTGGAAGCGAAAAAGGCTTTGGAAGACGAACAAATAAAAGAGGACGCCAGGAAAAAATTGGTTGCAGATAAAGCAGAAAAGGAACGGCTTGCCAAACTGGACATCAGCAAAAAAGAGAGGAAGGCACTGGAAGAAGCGCAATTGAAGGCAGAAGCAAAGCGACAATTGGAAGCACAACAGGCTGAAGCGGCAAGACTGGCGAAGGCCGAACAACAACGTAAGGAGATAGAAGATGCAAAGATCCAAGCGGAAGCGAAACGAAAACTGGAAGCCCAAAAAATAGAAGAAGCAAGACTGGCACTGGCTTCAAAAAGGGCTGAAGAATTGGAAAAGGCAAAAATAGCCGCTGCAGCTGTTAAGGCGATACAGGATAAAAAAGATGAGGATGCACGGCTGGCAAGAGAGGCAAAAGCAGCACGTATCCAAAAGGAGATAGACGACAAGAAAGCTGCTATAGCCGCAGCCAAAGCTTTAAAGGCTCAAAAGGAAGAGGAAGCAAGAATAGCTGCAGAAGCAAAACGTTTGAGGGAAATTGAAGAGAAAAAAGCAATTGCGCTGGCTATAAAAGCGGAAGCCGACCGTAAAAAAAGAATTGCCGATTCGATAGCCGCATTGCCCAAAGTGTACACCCATATTGAGTTGTGGAAGAAGTATCCAAAATTTGTTTTTGGTCAGCCACCAGCCGGGCAAAGCCTCCATGCCAAGTACCTGAATACAAAAGACACGCTTGAAAATAGTATGGTGAGTTACCCTATGCTTTTACAAAAGCCGACCTTAAAAATTCAGTCGGATGTGATGGAAAATATTTCGTTCACCCTGGAAGACATAAAATTCAGCGGAGTAAACTGTTTTCTAAAACTTCATGTAAACAACCGTTCGGATAGTGATTACCTGGTGGGGCCCATCAACTTTAAGTGGTACCGGGCAGCCGACACCACCATGTTAAGAATATACCCGGTGTATGTAACCCAATTCCCGGTGCTGGCGCCCAAAACCGAGAACACCATGATATATGCGATACCGGCTGCAAACGTAAAAGAAGCAGACCAATTGATCTTAACGATGGGCGACCGCCTAAAGAAAATTCAATTGGAGTTAGTAGTGCCTACCGACCTATACCTTAAAAAAATGAATAACACGGACTGAGCCATGAGAGCCCCAAAAACGATAGCCCTTTTACTGGTGCTTACATTGTTCACAGCCAGTCCGCAAAAAGTTGCCGCACAGCAGCACGAGATATTTTTCTGTGGAGAACGAATACCGGTATCGAACGACTTTGTCGCCAAAAAACTAATGGACATTATCCGTCGGCAAATACCCAATGTAAACCTGCCATCGCTGCGTAACAGGGCCTTAACCTATTTTCCATATGTAGCCGGCTATTTGCGATTGATGGGCCTGCCCGAAGATTTTAAATACCTGCCGGTGGTAGAAAGCGGCTTCAATCTTTTGGTATCGTCGGCAGGAGCCAGGGGCTTTTGGCAAATCATGTCAGAGACGGGTCGGGAAAAAGGACTTGCGGTGAATGGTGGCTACGACGACAGGGATGATTTCCAAAAATCGACTATCGCTGCCTGCAAACTGATTAAGGAATATTACGCCACGCTGTTACGGTTGAATAAAGTGGCTTCCTGGGTACTGACGGCGGCTGCCTATAATTTTGGTATCGGCAATGTATCGAATGCCATCAAAAAACAGGGGAGTGATTATTTTGCCATGAACCTGAACCCGGAAACGGCTGTGTATGTGTACAAAATTATTGCTGTAAAAGAGTTGTTCGAATACCCCGAGCTATACATGAAGGGATTTGGATACAATGTTTTTTCAACGGCGCCGCAAAAGAAAACTCCCAGCCTGAAAGATGTTGCGGTCGATGAAAAAGTATTTGAAAATATGGAAGTGCAGGTATTAAGTAACGTGGTCGAAAAAAAGACTCCGTCAAAATTTGTAGCTGCCTATATAACAGGTAAATACAAGAACTTTCGTGATGGTGATTTTGTTTCGATCACCCTTGTTGAAGACTTGTTTGTAAAAGGTGGTTTCGCAAAAAAACAAACCGTTTTAAAAGGCGCTGGCTGGATCATAGACGACAGGGTTTATGTGGATCTTGGTTATGGGCACGATGTAACGCTTTGCGATGCAGGCAGCGTTAAAGGAATACTTTTTACAAGGCTAAAGAAAGGAGAACCTGTATTGCTTAAAAATGACATATTTGATGAAAACGCCCAGTGGAAATAAGGGCGGGTATCTTGAGGAGTAACAAAAGAAAAAGGGTACGGTTTTATACTGGTTTAGGTGGGTAATTTAATGTAGCGCATCTTAATATTGAACTAAAAAATGGCACAAGCCAGCAAAAACATAAGGGTTGAAAAGTACGCCGAAATCAATGCAGAATCGCTGCTGTCGGAGCTTTTGGCCAATGGATGCACGCCGGAGCAACTCGTAATAACGCAACAGAGCAGTTTTAGAAAATTGTACCGAAAGGACATTGACAAGGTATCAATCAGCGATGCAGATGAGCATGAGGGGAGACAGGTAACTGTTCAAATAAACAGGGATAGCATTTACGATCTGCTGCCAGAGGGCTTGTTCCACCAGCCATTAAGTAACAGCGGCGGCTCCGAGCTGAACCGAATGGTGGCAGATAGCCGGCGGTTAAAAGAAGAAGAAAAAAAGGCAAGGCTTTTTTTTAAACCATTCGACCAGGAAATGGTAGGTTACGCCACGCAGGTAGAACAGGAAGAGCGTAACCTGATGCAAAAAATTCTTATGGGTAATTTTGCCGAAAATCCTTACCAGTTTTGGGATATTCCGGCCGATATTCCAGAGCATGAAGCATTTGTACTTTCAGGGATCATGCCATGGGCTTATCTTATTAAAGGCAACCTGGAACTTACCGCCAAAGCCATACAAATGCTGGTGGGACTGACGGTTTCAACTGCTGAAAAATGGCAAAAATACCAACAGGTGCAGTCAGGGCCGGGCCAGATGGATGAAGTGATATTGGGCGAAGATTCGGTATTGGGGGATATTTTTTGTGAAGGTGGCCTTTATTGGGTTTTTACCATCCACCAAATACCACCGCACAAAATGGAGTTGTATACCGGTAAAGGGTATATTAGCAAGATGCTTGATCTTTTTACTGATATTTTTTTACCGGTAGAAATGGATGTGCAATTTGAATACGAAATAGAATACTCTAAAACTGGCGAAGCTGATCCTATTTTGGGATATGGCTTTGTGCTATAAGAACCTTTAGCAGCAACATGCAAACGACCGCAAAAATATTCACGATCATAATGGCCAGTGGCCTGGTTGCCGGCATAGGCCTTATTACCATGGCTCAAAGTTTTTCGGAGAGCTTTAAATCGTTTGGCAAAAAGCCGATTGTGGTGGGTATCATTACGGCCATTCTTACGGCCGGAGCTGTTTACCTGGCCGTTTCTGCGATTGATGACCTGTTTATTCTTTTTTGGGCGATGTCAGCTATTTTCCTGCTGTTTGGCTGCATCCACCAGGCCTTTGCTCACAAAAAATTTATTTACGAGCTTGAAGAAGAAAAAAGTAAAGTTGTTATTGCCGAATGGCTGTTTGTTTTGGCAATGGGTGTGCTTGCTACCATACTTTTTGCAGCCTTACAATTTTTCGTGATCGATAAGACGTTTTTGTTCTATCCACTATTGCTATCCGCTTTATTTTTTATCGTTCCCATACTGGCAAATTCCACTTTTGAAGCTGCTTACAATATCCCCTACCCCATTTATAAAAGCTGGGTTTATCCTGTAGATGCCCCCATTGATCCGCCGGATGATAACCCCAACGAAAGATTATTGGTGATCGGGTTTGAAATACCTAAAAAAGCCAGGGACAACCAACGCACTTATTTCAGGGCAAAAACGCCTGAATCCATTTCGCTGGGCGATTTATTTTATCATTTCATCAATGACTATAACGAACTACAAAGCGAAACGCCTGTGGAAGTAATAGGCGAAAACAAATTGCCTTTGATCTGGTATTTCAGGCTGAAACCAAAATGGTACCAGCGTAGTAAAGTGTTGAACCCTGCCATTACCATCAGGGAAAACAGGGTCAGGGAAAATTCGGTGATTATTTGCGAACATTTTAATAACCAGCCAAACGACGAAAGCTAATGAGGGATAACCTTAAATATTACCCGGTGAATTGGGTGGATGGCATGAAGATTAATAAGGATCTTTTTATCGCGCAGGACAATGCCAACCTGGGATCCATGCAGGATTTTGCAGCGTTGCAGCTTTCGGCAGTTCAGTTTGGTGTATTGCCACCTTCGGCTGAGGGCGGGCAAACCTTTAATGTAAAAATTGCGCTGGATAATCAAAACACGATCCGGGCTACGATGCTGCATTGCCAGGCGGTAACCAGCGGCGGTGTCAGGATCAATATTCCCGGCCCCGGAATTGGCTCCCAACTTGGATCTGACAATGTACCGGCAACGAGTTTCGAATTTGCCGCATCATCCGGTGAGGGGATTTGGTGGATATTTTTATTAACCAACCCATTCAATAAACAGCCGGTTGGTAGCCCCAATACAGCAGAAACTCCGCCACGTTTTCCCAGCGTGCAGCCGCACTATGAGTTACAGGTGATCAGCGAGAGCCAGTATAAACAGTTTGCAAATAATCCCTATGCATTGGCCATCGGCAAGGTGCTGGTTAATGGAAACAGTGTAAGCAACGACGAAGGTTATATACCGCCCTGCCTTACCATAAGTGCCCACCCCGACCTGGTGAATCTCTTAAGTGAAATAGATCATTTTTTTAGCCAGCTGGAAATGAAATGCTCGGCCATCGTGCAAAAAATATTTAAGAAAAGCCAGCAGAACGATTTGTCAGAATTGGTGATGTACCTGTGCGACCGGACTATGATGTACCTGGGTCCTACGATCACGCAATTGCGTTGGTTTGTCATGCACCAGCCGCCGGCCATTTTATTGTCGCATGTAGTGTCGCTGGCACGGGTTATGAAAAACACCATTGACCTGAGGATCGGTTCCGGCAAAGATGAACTGATGAATTACCTCAGCGAATGGTGCGAGCTGAAGCAAGGGGAACTGGAAAGCATGCTTGGAAACCTGGCAACACTTCGCTACGATCATAACGATATTAATCAGAACATAGGACAGATAGCAAGGTTTGTAAAAGTGACGGGGAAACTGTTTGAGTCTCTGAGTAACCTGGAATTTATAGGCAAGCGTAAAGAGGTAGGATTCTTCGTAAAAGAAGAGCAACAGCAAAACACCAACCAGGGCAGTGCAGAGCAGAAAGCAAGGAGAAGGTTTTTTGGTTAGGTGGTGAGGTTTAGGGTGGAAGGTTTAGGGTTTAGAAGTTCAGGTTATCATTGTGGACCTGATGACTTGATGACAAGTGACCTTTTTAGAATTAATAACACAAATAATTATAAGAAATGAAACCGATCAATTCTGCAGAAAGAAAATCTGCATACATGTATTTCCTGCTCTTTTTTGGAATTACAGTAATCATTATTGCGTTAGCCGTTTTTTTTGGGATGAAAGTTCCTTTTAAACAAAACCAGCAGTTACAGCAAAAAATAGGAATGCTGCAGAATGAGAAGACTTTTGCAGAGAATTTTTCTATCAAAATGGCTGAAACCAAAGGGATCCTGGACACGGTCAATAAAGCCGGTATACAGGCTGAACTATTGGATCAAAGAATTACTGATGGCATAAAAGGACTCAGCGCCATGATCAATGCCGACACTACGATTAATAAGAAAACCTACACTGACATTATTCAGAACCTCACAGAACTTCAGTTTGCAAAAAAGCAATTGAGGGATGCCACCAGCAGTAACCTGGATATGACCAAATATGTACAGCAGATCGAAGGATTAAAAAATGAACTTTTCCGCGCCCAGAATGAGGCTAGCACTCTAAGAGTACAATTGGTGCAGATAAGCCAGGGCAGGTAAAAACAATAACAGATACCCACACCATTCTCTAAAAATTTGGGTCATTTAATACGGCAACCGATGAAACAGTCAAATCAATACCTGGCCAATACCCGTTTTGGTATCGACAAAAACGTAGTGACCACAATGCTGGTACTGATCGTTGTATCAGCTGGTCTTTTGGCATTTAAACTAAGTAAAAAAGAAACCTGCAAACCCTTTACCATCTCTTCGGCATCTATCAGTTCCGGTAAATCGGTCGATTTTTATATCGGAGACCCTGTAAATTTCACTGCTGTTGTAGAAAGCGATGACCAGGTGGCCTGGGATTTTGGCGATCATACGCCAGACGATCTTGGCAATACCATCAGGCATATTTATACCCGGGACGGTAATTACACCATCACAGCTACGGTAAACGGACGCTGCATACAAACCCTGGCACTGCATGTAAAACCTGTAAAAATCAGGAATCCCGGCGATGCCGCCGATCAAATCCAGACCAACCCGATCATGGGCCAGGATGCGCCAACGGCAGGTACTATGGCCGCCTATATTTGTACGGTAAAGGCTAAAATGTATGAGTGGTCAATACTCAATTCCCCGATTTACCCCAGCCAGAATACCGAATCTGCATCCTATAATTTCATTGTACCGGGACCACAAATATTGGAGCTGAAACTCGATGGCGATCCTACAAAAGTATTTCGCAAACAGATAAATGTTTTGGCTGCCATACAACCTTCTGTTGTTCCAAATCCCCGTGACAACAAAGGCGGAGGTGGGGGTGCACCGGTTGTCTTGCCCGTCGATTTGCCGCCGGTTATACCCGTAGATATGAGCAAAAGAGAGGAAGCAAAGAAACCGGACCCGGTTACAGAAAAACCATTAGAAAAACCAATCGAGAAACCAAAGGAAAAACTGCTGGTAGCAGACGAAGTTTTCAGGATGCGGTTTGAGTCAGTGGTAAGAGGAGAATTAAACGTCGCCGGTTTTGATGACATTTTGTGCGAAGGTGGCGCCACAAGGGTATTGGTGGAAAATGATGGCAACCGCTGGGAAACGGTGGCCGGCCTCTGCCAGTTGTTCTACAAGAATAAAAAAATCAACAAGATCTGGGATGTGAGGGTCAATAGAAAGGCTGACCGTTGTGTGGACCTTATCTACCTAAAATATAAAAAGGGATTACTGTAAACCCAAAAAGTCATGCAAAACTATTTAAGACTGCCACTGAGGTTTGAACAGTTTTTCCAAAAGAGCAGGCTCAACACCTGCCCTATTAACCATTCCATAGCTAGTAACCTTCACCTGCTCATTACTACGGCATTAGGAGAAAACAAACTGGATTGGGAATATGGCTCGCAGTTTTGGGACCTGGACTTCGACATACATATTTCGGCAGACAGCCGCCGGGAAAATATTATTTCCAGCCTTAAGAAACAGATAGCGAATTACGAAAAACGCATTCATAATGTAACGCTGGAAGTAAACGTAAAACAAACAGAAAAAACAGTAGGTGCGGGCAAACAAATAAAACGCAGGATAGAGATTATCATAACCGCGGCCATCTCCCGAAGCAACGAACCCTTTAAGTTCCAGACGGGCTTTTTTATTGGACCGTTGGCTTTTGACTAGTTAGGGATTAGGGGTTGGGGATTAGGGACTAGTTTAGTCACAAATAGCTATTTTAACATGGAAGAACCAATACATCAAAACTTTACGGAACTTGAAGTTTGGAAAAAGGCAAGGATTTTGAAAAATGAAATCAAAGACCTGGTTGCATTATTTCCCACAGAAGAGAAATTTAGGATGACCGATCAATTGATTCGCTGTTCAAGGGGTATAAATGCCATGATTGCAGAAGGTTATGGAAGATTTACTTTTAAGGACCAGTTGCATTTCTGCATCATCGCCAGGGGTTCATTATACGAAACCTTCAACCACCTGATTGACGCATTTGATTGCAAATTCATAGCTGATGAAAAGCTGGTGTATTTTAAAAATATAATAGAAGAAGTCGCTAAACTGCTTAACGGCTACATCAATTATTTGCGTAAAACCATAAAATAACCTTTTACCAATCTGCTAATCCCTTGTCCCTAATCCCCAACCCCTAATCCCTAAAAATGGCTGCATTAAAAAAAGAAAGGATAAAAGACAGGATGCAAAAAACGGCTGCGCGGCTGTGGGGCATTCCTGATAATGAAATTGAAACCAATTTCGATCCCCTGGTGATGATGCTCATAGAAGCATGTGCCTCCGAGATGGAAAAAATAGGGCATGCCATTAACAACAGCCACGAACGGCTTTTGGAAAAACTGGCCGAGTTGATCGTGCCAGAGGCAGTTGTTGGCGCAAAACCTGCATCGGCTATTGCTGTTGCTACGCCAACAGATACTACAGCCACCATTAACAAGCAAACCGGTTTTTATTTACCCCAATCAGTGCTTAATTATACGAGCAATACAGCCTTTAGCTACCAGTTTTCTTTTACACCCATCGGCGATTTTAATGTGCTCAAGGCGCAGCTGGGCGCCATTGTAATCGGCCAAAAGTTTTACAAGATCACTGGAAATAATAAAAGGGAACTCATTCATAATGCAGGCACAACCAACCAGGCCAAAGTGAATGAGATATGGCTGGGAATCAGCCCTGATAAGAACCTGGCCTCTTTAAAAGGTCTCAGTATCTACTTCGATTTAAGAACACATTCAATGGCCCCGGCATTGTATGCCAGCCTTCCGCTGGCAACGGCGCATATCGGCGATACAGTATTGCCATTATCCGGCGGGTATTTTTACCCGGATCAGTTTGAACTGAACCCGGAAGAAATGCTCATTACCGGCCACGACTATGCCAATAAAATAAACCGGCAAATCGCTTCCGTGTATCGCCGGCAATTCCTGCATATCGATAACGACATCAAAATAGAACCCACTTTATTGCCGGCAGCATTGGACAGCCTGTTACCAAAGCCATTGGCTGCAAAAATGGCGGCAGAGCCAATGGTGTATATCAAAATACAATTGAGCAGGTATTTTACCCAGGAAGATCTTGACGGCCTTTCTGTGAACATCAATGCCTTTCCGGTGGTCAACAGGAAACTCCATACCATTCACTATCGTACCGACCCCTGGATCAATATAGTCCCCTTGCAGATGGAAGGAAATTTCCTGGATATACAATCGATTGAATCAGGGGCCGGTGGAAAATATAAATTCAAGGCATCGGCTGAACAGCAAAATCTTGATGATGGGGAAGCGCTGATAAGAAGCAGTGGCGTAGGCAAAACCAATTCGAAAGAAGTAAGGGATATTATCACCAACCTGATGGACGCCATCAGGGATGAAAGTGCCTACTTCAGTGAAACCAGCAACGATTTTATCTCCTCACGTCTCAGGGAAATATCCATGATATTAGCCCGGCTGGACGACCAGATGCAGAAGTCAAAAGACTTAAAAGATGCAAAACATTACCTGTTGCTAAAACCAAAAACCATTGGAGAAACCATTGCCATCCGGTATTGGTCCACAGATGGCTCCATGGCCAACCAGGTAAATGCAGGCGGTAACCTGGTACCTGTCAGCCATACCCAAACAAGCAACAAAGACACATTCCTTGTCACTACAGCAAATGGGGGCAGAGACCGCACACTTGAGAATGAAAAAAGATCCTTGTTAAAACAACAGATTATTTCGAAAGGGAAAATAGTAAGTGCCTACGATATAAAAATGCTCTGCCACCAAACCTTTGGTAAAAACCTTCGACAGGTGAGCGTGGAGAAAGCCACTGCCATTGGCAGTTCTGCTTCAGAAGGATTTTCGAGGGTGATTCAAATAAAGCTGGTGCTGGAGAATAAAGAAGCCAATGATGTCCCTTATTTATGTCGTGAATTGGAGTCGGTTCTGTCAAATGAGGCCACGATCGTTTATCCATTCCAGGTCCTGGTTCAATAAAAAATCAGGTGGCAATCAATTACGGAGCGCATGCCATATTTGTTGAAGGGAGGTAAAAATGGTTTACGCATTGTCGCCTTTAAAAACTTGTGCATCAGCCATCATTTTGAAATAAGCAATAACCACACTACATTAGAGTAATAAAAAAGCACACATGCCGTCGCCCGCAATAACCATGTTAAGGATATATCTGCTGCCATTTCTATCCTTATTGGTTGCATGTGGCCAGGCTGTTTCAGGTTCTCCTGAGAACTATTCTAAACCAATTGTTGAAAAGGATACCCTCCCAAAGACAGACTCCGCCGAGGTAAAACCCGCACTGGCACCATACGATAGTTTAACGCTGGAAAAAACTGAGGAACTGAACGCAGCCCCGGGTACCAAATCGGTGTTGTTTAATAGTAACAGCAGTAAGTTGTATGCCATGAATCTCGAGGGAATGAGCATTTTCGAGTTTGACCAGGCTACGCGCAAAGTGGAACGTGTATTTAAATTCAAACCTACAAAAGGCACCGGCTGGAACTATGCCAAAAACAGGCCCATACCCTCTTTCCAGGAAAAACCGGTGGAAGGCTGCCTCTCCCACAATAATGAAATACTTTGGGTGTCGCTGCACAATGCAGATGGCATAGTCCCCATATTTTTAGGTGTCGACAATAAAGAAAGACTCTCCCCTACCGCAAAAGACACTTCGTTTAAAAAAGTGTATGTCCACGACTATTTGCTTAAGACAAAAGACAGCATGTGGGTGCCGCTTATTTACACCGGGAAGACCCCAAAGATCATTTCAAAAACCATTGATGATAAATACCTGCTGGTAAGCAACTGGCATAGCCACAACATCAGCATTTTACAAACGGATACCACAATCGCACCCTATGCTTCCAAAATAAAAGACATCCCTGTTACCACCATTCCCCGTGGTATAGCGGTTGATGATAAAATGCAAAAATCCTATGTAGCCCAAATGGGCGGCGCCGAAATAACGGTGATCAACCATAACGAGTGGCAGGCCGAAGCACCATTACCGGTTTCAAAAAACCCGAGACATATTGTGATAGACACCAGCGGCAGGATCTTCATCTCTTTTAATGCATTGAATAGCATTGCCTGCATAGATGCCGCCAGCGGAAATACCCTATTTACGGCACACACAGGCAGCCAGCCCCGTACCATTATGCTATCCAAAAATTTTAAGTTCGTCTTTGTTACCTGCTATTCAAGCAACCTCGTGCAGGTATTTAAAATTTATAGCGACCGTTTTGAAAAAGTAGCCGACCTGCCTTGCAAGGGAAGCCCGGTAGGCGTGGATATATACGAAGACGATAAAGTGCTGGAAGCCTGGGTATGCAAATATGTAACGGGTAATATCAGTGTGTTTACGTTTAAGAAGAACTAGCGTTGGGGTTTAGGGTTTAGGGTATAGGGTTTAGGGTATAGGGTTTGAGCCTTTGTTCCAACGATAATATTGCCATGAAATAAATCGGAGGTTGTTCTAAATATTATTCTAAAATAAAATTAGTATCCCTGTAAACACTAAGATGTGCTCACTGGATCTAACTTCTACATCTTATTCAGGAAAGGACTGAAGTACCTTAACAACTTAACCCTAAACCTTAAACCCTAAACCTTAACAGGTAACAAAACTCCCTTTTTCCAGTTCTCCTCCATTGTCTCCTAATTCTTAACCTGATAAAATTTTAACCTATGAAGTACCCCGGCAGAATCATCAAAAAAGGCGAAACCGACAAAAAAATTGTAAAGGCCATCCAAACACGCCTGAACGAATTAAAAGTAAATCCCCCTGAAAACCCGCTGGGGGTAGATGGTGATTATGGTGGCCAAACCGTGGCTGCTGTAAAACTTTTCCAGAGCCGCTCTGTAGACTCCCAGGGCAACAGCCTGATAGCCGATGGGCAGTTAGGCCCCATTTCCTGGGCCGCATTATTTGGCAATGAAAAACTGCCCGAACTGAGCCTGCCAAAAACAGTAGGTCTTACCGATGTTATTGCAATAGCGACCCAGGAAGTAGGTACGCAGGAAGAACCGCTGAACAGTAACCGCGGGCCAAGGGTAGAAGAATACCTCGCTTCTACAGGGCTAGGTGGTGGTTTTGCCTGGTGTGCTGCTTTTGTGTACTGGTGTTTTGACACTGCAGCAAAAAATGCAGGCAAAAAAAATCCGCTTGTAAAAACGGCCGGTGTAATGCGTAGCTGGAACGAAAACAAGGGTAAAAAGATACCTGCTGTCGAAGCAAAAAACAATCCGGCACTCATCAAGCCAGGTCATATTTTCGTGATGGACTATGGCGGTGGATTGGGTCATACCGGTATTGTAGTTTCTGTTAGCGGCGGATTTATCAACACCATTGAAGGCAATACCAACGATCAGAGCAGCCGCGAAGGAAGCGGGGTTTACAAGCGGGTGCGTAAGATCAATTCTATCAACAAAGGATTTATGGAATATAAATTATAGCGTAAAAGCTATTTTGAAAACGATAAGCAACAAGGCCGTCTCAAACAATTGAGACGGCCTTGTTGTAATACTTACCCTATATTTTTTGCTCCATTGATTAGAGGGGCTTATTGGCGTTCTGTACCTACCGCTAGTGGTCTGGCGATACAGGGTATGGCAGTAAATTTCTATTGCAGCGTACCTACCTTTAAAGATCCTTCAATAGTAACTTTACTGCCGGGTTTGGCATCCAATGTACCGCCTACCTTTGTTGAAGAACTGCCTGGTTTTAAGTGTGCTCCGTTTTTCACCGTTATATTATTTCTTACCACCATTGGTCCGAGTGACTGAAAAAACAATGACGGTATATTAAAATCCAATATTATGTTACTAAATTCAAATGCCGGAGCCTGATCAAACAAAAAGATATCAATTTTAAAACCTTGTGGAGAGCCTGCCTGGGTAGCAGCACCGTTACCAAAGAGCATGACGAATGTGCTGTCAGGGATAATTGTGCCCGATGATTCAAGTAAATGAGGAATCACAAATGTTTTCACGTCATTGCCTACAGGCGGGTCTTTTACATGTATAGTTCCACCATTTAAATGGATATTTTCAGGGGTTCCTTCGATGGTCAGTAATGCAGTGCCTGCTGGCACACTTGTCGCGGCGTTTCCGTTATCGTTGCCATCTATTCCCACATAACCGAATATATCCATTTTGACAGCGCCTGAAATATGGTTTGTCACAAAACCCTGAATATTCACAATTCCCGGATTTCCCATATCCCCGGATATTACGATACTTCCATAATTGAGGAGTGCATTATTATTATTGGTACAACCAACCGTTACTTCCCCACCTGTAACCTCCATTTCACAACCCTGTTGTATTTCAAGACGCTTACAGACATTGCCCTGTGTATTTATAGTTACGATATCCTCTCCTGTTATTATTACTTCATCACTGCATGTGGGAACGGTTTCTTTAAGCCAGGTACTTGCTGCATCCCAGGGTCCACTGGTTTTTGATGTGAATTTATGATGCAGGCTATTGATACCTAAATAAAGTGAGCCGGCAGTTAAATCAGCCAGGCTAAGACCCGTCCTTATAGCCGTTGGCATATCATTGCCGCTTTGATGGGTGCTTGACCCGATGACGCCATTCTGATACATAATTCTTGTATCGCCATTGCCATCGATTGGCACCAGGCTACCAGGTGCCGAAATTGTCACTGTAAAAGACGCAGCACTTGGAGTTGTGCCCAATGTGTTGATGGTCCAATAACTTCCGTATTGATAATCTATAAGGTAAACACCATCGGGTATGGTTACTAATAAATCAGCTGTGGTAGCAACATGGGTATAGATTGCTGAAGTGATGCCAGGAGCAGTTGGCAATTCCCGTTCCGTATGCAATGAACGGTCCACTCCCTTACTATCAATAAAAGGTGTACGATTAGGATCAACCATATTTTTTTCTGGCCCACCGGGATTCGTTGCGCCGGTTTGGGCAGCGCTCCAAAACCTCCCGTAACTGCTTCCTGGGGTAATGCCCCCTTCAGTTACTGTAAGATTACCACTTGCCCCGGCGGCTACCGTTCCCATTAACAGTGTTGTTCCGGAAACAATATTGATCTTTCCTTTAGTAAATGTCAGGTTATTAGAAACATTGATCGTATTAACCGGGTTGCCGGGAATTGTATTCAGGGAATTAAATGTAATACCTGTAGCATTCCGGTTATTGAATACAATTGAAAAGAAATTTGCGGTTGCTGATGCAATTGTTGGGTTATTGGCGAAAATACCAGTGCCACTGATTGATTGTGAATTGGTGGAGGCAACAAAAGCCGATGCGCCGGTGCCGCTTTGAAATAAAATACTACCTGTGGAAATCATTTCCCCGTTGTTTATAATATTGCCTGCGATGGCTATGCTGATATTCCTGGGTGCGTACCGGCCACTGGTAATGGTTAGATTCCCCAGTATTTGAACAGTAGCATTTCTATGTCCTACAAAACGGTTTCCTGTAGTGCCGGTGGAAATGGTATTTACAATCAGATTCCCTAACATCAACCTGCCGAAACTGGATAGTAGTTCCACACTCATACCATTTGTGCTATTGCCACCTGGCTCTGTGGATATACCATCACCTAATTGTAAGGTGTGCCCGGTGGTAGCTGCAATGCTGATACTGGAATGATACCTCAATACATCGTCACTTGATGAGGCACCTGCATGTGGATCACGGAAGATTAACACACCCCCGTTTAAAGTGGTACTGGAAGTTCCAATTAAGAATAACGGCGTACCGGTTGCTACCGATTTGGAAATATCACCCGCCTTATTCCCATCAACTATAATTGTTCCACCTGTTTGTGAGAAAGTAGAACCTATAGGATTGTTTACATTTCCATTTACTAACAGCGTTCCCCCCGAAACACTTAATTTGCCATTATTGGTTAAGGAATTATTGTTATCAACGCAGCCTACTGTTAGGGTATTGCCGGTAACACTAAGTGTACCACCGGAATTAATGGTAACGTTAGATACATTGGCTGCCACCCCATTTACTGTTATTGCATGACCGTTCAAGATATGGATACTTACGCCACATCCGGGCACTATTGCCGCCAACCAGGTGTTGGGATCTTCCCAGGGGCCGGACCTGGCTGTTGAAAATGGCAGATCTGCAGCATTGATGCCCAGGTGAAAAGTTCCCGTATGATCAGCAGCAGCGATATTAATACGTTGACCGTGGGGAAGAATTGTTCCGTTTTGGTGGGCGCCAGGGACTGATGCAGCCTTCATCACCCTTGTATTGCCGTTATTTACTGAAAATAAACTTTGTCCGCTCGCCGCATAAATAAAAGTACCACTACCAGCTGCAAAGCCATGAGATGTTGTTACCTCCCAGCTGGCACTTGTCTGGTGGGTAATACTATAGGCTCCATCTGGTACAGGCACACCCAATTGGTTCAGAGCCAAGGCATGGTTGTATTTTACTTTAATAACGCCACCGGTAGCGCCAGTAGTTACCGGCCTTCTGATATAGAAATGACATTTACTGCCACCTGTTAAAAAAGGATAGAAGCCATTGCCAGCGGACGGTGGTTCAATACCTGCCGAGATATTGGCGCCAACTGACTCAAAACCGAACCATCTTCCAAACGTGGAGCCCGGGGCAAAGCCTCCGGCAGTTGCAGAGAGACTACCAACATTATTGGTTGCGGTACCTAAAACAAAAGCATTGGCCCCGGTGGTCGTGATCACTCCGTTGACAATGGCAAGCGAATATTCGACAGTTCCCGTATTGGCGCCACTCAATAATGAATTAGCACTCGCAAAAGTTACACCTGTCGGGCTGGAGTTATTAATGGTCATCTGGCCAAAATTGGCGGTAGAAACGATTTCATTTCTGAAAATACCGTTTCCACTTACTGATTGTGGCGTAGATACAGTTCCGGTAACGCCATTGGCAAAACTTTCAAAATGTATTTCAGCGGAGAAGATAAATGTCAACGTGCCATCATTTACAATATTACCTGCTATATACAGTTGATTGGTAACCTGCATCTCACTCCCAGAATTGATAGTTATGTTACCCGCGAAACCATGATAATTTACTGTGGATATTTTCCGGTTACCGGATGTTAGCGCGTTTACCAGGAAACTACCTGCATATAACCGGCCTAAACCAACATTTAGATTTGTTCCAAATCCATTGGTGCTTCCCCCTGCTGTGGTACTTACCCCATCGCCGAATTCAAAACTATGCGCAGCAGCAGCATTAATATGGATGAAATTGGCAGAATTACTGGCTAATGCATAAGAAGCCGGGTTGCTGCTAAATGACGGGTCTATGATCCTGACAGTACCACCGGTCAGCGAAAATCTTAAAGCATTCGCAGCAGAACTTATGGAAGAAGAGCCGCCACTTGCGGAGTATCCGAAGCCAAATAAAACCTGTGTGCCACTCGCCCCAGCAATGCTGGTGGCCGCAATTCCCGAGTTGGCATCTACGATCATGGTTCCTGAACTATGTGTAAAGCCAGCGCCATTTGCAAAATAAACAGCACCGTTTACTTGAATGTTGCCTCCATTTAATATAAGCGTGCCTCCCGTACTCACATTCAACTCGGTATTGTTTTGCCCGGCTATGGTCACCGTTAGTGTATTGCCGGAAACTGCCAGGCTGCCTGTGTTGATGGTGAGTCTCCTTACAGTTGCGCTACCGGCATTCAGGTTCATCACAGAACCGTTTTGAATAATAAAGTTGTTGGCATTACTGATGCTGGCGGGGGCTGCACCAGTTCCGTTAGTATTGGAACCCCAGGAGTTTATATCAGTAAAATCTGTGGAGGCCGCCTTGGAGTAATAGTTTGTTTGTGCCGCTACATCCAGGAAAAGCAATAAAAAACCGGCGGCAAGCAGGAAATTTTTTTTCATGAACTTTTTTTTAGTGATAAGTATGGATGGGTGGTTCAATTAAGTGTGTAACGAGGCCCATATACCAGTAGCGTAGAACAGTAAATAGTAAGGTAAAAAACTTGGTTAACAAGACAAACGAATCACCGTGATTTTTTTAAGTACAATACATCCCTTAAAGCATGATTCTGGTCGCCACTAATGTTACCTCGCGCAATTGCTCAATTCAGTAAAATCCGGGCCGGTTAGACGCAATTTTTCCAAATCTCTTTGATAAATGACATTTCTAATCAATTGTTAGAATCCAATTTGTGCACGTTATCGTGTGTACGTTTTTTGTGCACATAAAAACGTACACAAAACAGGCAACAAACTTTGCTAAAACAAACCCATGTGCAAATTTTGAATGCCATGGTGCGTGTCTCCACCCATGCTATTAAATTAATAATCCAGGCCTGGTCCATGTTTGCAATACACTACAATCTGGGGTAGTTAATGCGATCGAGTCCGATATAAGTACACAACGTCCAACTGCTTACTAAAATCAATTTTCACTAAATTGATAGCATTGGGATCCCCCGAAAGACTACTTCAGGGAGGTATTAGCTAACGTAAAATTTAAATTACGGGTTGAAGCACATTTCCTTGATTTTTAGAATGCATGTCGGGTACTGTATGAACCGGGGAAACATGTACCTTTTATTTGTATTTCGTTCTGTATTTGTTTACTGTTGTTCCTGTCAGGTTTGCAAAAACAAAGAGCCGGTCAATTCAATGACCGGCTCTTTGTATAATTTATTAATTCCTATCAGATCCTATTGCTTGGTAAACTTCCTCACGGCAGTTTCGCAACCATTGTTGCACACTGCCTTAAGGAGGTAACTACCTGCTGGTAAGGATGCAACATCCACAGATACATTATTATCTCCAACGGCCATATTAGCCACCTGGCGTTTGATAACCTTGCCTGCCATATCAGTAACAACAAGCGTGATGTTATCAGCAAAAGGTGATTGTAAAGCAGCTGTGATCCTTTCCCTGGCCGGGTTCGGGAATATCGTATTGAGACTAAACACCGATGCTTTAAGTCCCTTCACAAATACAGTATTGCTGTACGTTACTTTACCGTCAATATCTGTTTGTTTGATACGATAGTAGTTGCTGATGATCAAAGGCTGAAGATCAGCAAAACTGTAGCTGATAGGCAACGTGCTGTTACCGCCCGGTGCTTTGCTGTATACAATTCCTACGCTCGCAAAACCTCTTCCATCTGCAGACCGCTCAATTTCGAAAGACTTATTATTGATCTCAGACCGGGTAATCCAGGAAAGATCCACTTTTCCACCGTTGCGGATACCACTCAATTCTGCATAGTTTACAGGCAAAGCAATATTTCCTTTATGGAAGTAGAAGGTAGAGTAAGACGTATTAACAATATCCACCTGGTGATTGGTCCCGTATGCTGCGCTACCAAACTGGCTAATGAGCGTTCCGTCAGCAGCAATGGCAGACGTGGCACATGTTTGTTGGGTTTTAGAACTGTTTAGCTGTGCCCTGGTAGCACCACCGGTTACACTGCCTAATGCTGTCAATTCAGCGGCTGTAAAGAACATACGGGTAATTACCTGGCCAAGGGGTTGTGTTTGTGGCGTAATGGTCAGGTTCCGGTCGAGGTAATAAAGGTTGTTTACGTCTTTTCTTACCGGTCCATTGTTTACATACACTGAAGCGGTAGTACTGCCCAGCTTGCTGCCGTTTGGATAGATCTGGCCAATGACATTTCCACTTACATCCCTTAGTGTCACCCAGGCATATTTCCAGGCACTGTCAATTACAACGGTATTCGCTGTAATACAGCCATTTGGGGCACCTGCGGAAACCGCAGGCATTACAGAACTTGTAGTGTCGTAGGCACATATTGCAAATGCTCCACGGGAAGCTTCATCATAGGCCATTACCCTGTAATATATTACCTCACCCGGTGTTCTGCCGGTTAATCCCAGTTTGGAATGTATACCAAACGCAGCTCCACCTGGTAGCGAATTGCCGTCATCGTCGCAACCAATAGGCACAAGAGAGCCGCAGGCACCTGAATACGCCTGTAACACGAGGTCTTCTACAAGCCCGTTTACGGGAGAGGTTTGAACAGTTAATTTACCTGTGGCCGGAACAGTAGCCTTATACCAAACATCGTATTTAAGACCCAGGCTCGCACAACTGGCCGTACCTAAACCTGTTGTTGAATCAGCAGAGATAAGCGTACCCAATGCAGGCATCTCACAAAAACCATTACTTACTGTAAGGTTCACTGCCCCCGCGCAGGCATCATTTGCAGGTGGCGGTGGCGGTAATTCCGTAGTAAAGCTGGTACCATTTGTGGCCTCGCAGGCAAAAGCAGAGCTATCAGAACCGTTGATGGCTCTTACAAACCATTTGTAGGTGGTGTTATATGCAAAACCGGTAAACGGAGCCGGAGGTGCGGTCACTATAAATGGACCAACGTAGTTAGTACCACTATTGGCGCTGATATAAATGCCGTATTTGGCGGCACCTCCAACGGGCGTCCAATTAAAAGTAGGCGCTATAGAAACCCCGGTAGCACCCGGTATTGGGGAAAGGTTGGTAACACAAGGAACAGATGCGTATTTAACCCATGCTGAATAGCCACTGGCGCCACAATTGGAGCGGACATGAACATAATAAATCTTGTCGGGATCGTAAGTTCCGAAGGCAAGTACCATACTATTTCCCAGTTCTGCAGTTCCCGCACCAACAGGGTCGGCAGCAAGTTCGTCAACAACGTATTCATAGCCAGTAGTCCCCGCTGAAGCATTCCAGTTAAGCTCCATAAATGCCGGAGTACGGGTAGACACGGTTAAGCCGGTTACCGCAGCACAGGCAGGCGGAGCAATGATATTCACCTTATAATCCTCAGTTTCACCATAGCGGTAGGGGTTACATGGATCAATAGGTGCCGTAGGGGGTGATATAAACCATACTGCCCTTATTCTCATCCTGTGATTGCCAAGTGCCGAACCGGGAGGAATGTTTAAGGTAAATGGCGTGGCAACGTTCGCTCCGGCCACTGGTAAATTACTGACCAATCTTTCAGCAACTGTAAAATATCCGTCATTGTTGAAATCTATCCATATGGTTATATAGTCATCCGGATCACCGGTCGTCACAGAGCCGTTATAAGAAAGGCCGGAACTCAAATCCGGTAATCCGGTTTGGGTGGCATAGTAATCCTGGTAACCGCCCGAACCGCATCCTGAAGTGTTATCGAGGTTTTGCGCGGCTGTAGTACCGGCTAGTTTTACATTTTTTATGGAATCGCCCAATGTGCACCCTGTCAGGTATACACTTGCACAATTTTGCGGAGCATCTTCAGTAGTAAATGATGTGGTACTTGAAACGCAACCGGAAGCAGTTCCACCAGCGTTTTGCGGTGCTACATACCAATAATATTTGGTGCCATAGTTAAGACCTGTAATTGGAACGGTAGTCGCACCGGGAAGGTTTCCAAGCGATGTCGTTGGCGGATTCGTTGTACTCAAATAGATGTCGTAGCTGGTGGCAGTTGCTGCCGCATTCCATGTAAGCTGAACGCCGGTTTTAACGCTTGTCACTCCTGTGGCATTATCTACCGGAGCAGTATTGGTAGTACAAAGAGGTGGTGGAGTAGTTTGCTCCTCTATCACAATATCATCTACCTGCATTGCCCATTGGTCGGCTATAGAATAACAATTAAAACCAAAATAATAATTACCATCAGCGGGTGGCGTATAGCTAAAACTCCCTTTGGTATACACGGTATTCGTTATACCTGCAGCACCGTTGTTATCCCATTTTATAGTAGTTTGGGCTGCAACGGTTGGCGCTGTACCCACGGTAACTTTCATCTTTTCCACGTAAGCACTGCTCCTTATACGATAGTAAAAGCTTATCGTGTAAGTTTTACTGGCAACCATCGCCTGCGCCGGCGTCATCATCCAGGTATTTGCTGCGCTGGCACCCGAGTACTCATAGATCATTGCTCTTGCGCCGGTTCGGGCCGTATACGGACCATCTGTAAAAGTAGCATCGGACCTTTGCCAATTATTGCCGGTACCAGCATTAATTCTTGTCCAGCCAGTTGGAGGAAAAGCGCCTGTTTCAAAACCTTCGGTCAGCAGTACTTGCGCAGCCGCTACCCCCGAAATTAATCTACAAACCAAGCATAAAATTAATAGGTTGATTTTTCTCATAATAAGAGTTTTGGTAAAAAAATTAGGAAAGGAGTACGTTTTAAGGGGTGTGAACAAAAAGTTAAGGTAAGGATAAAAGCAGTTCCAACATCAATCGGCCGGAGATAAAAAAAATCCCCTCCAATATTTCAGAGGGGATCGGCAAAAATTGATACTTTTTGGGCTAAGTTGAGACTTTTGTTGAAAGCGACACCCGCCATTTTCAAACATTATTTTTTTCTGAAAAACAGCCTGATCGGCACACCGGTAAAGGTGAAATTTTCCCTTAGCTTGTTCTCAAGATAATTTTTATAGGGAGTCTTCACGTCGTCGGGGTAATTGGTAAAAAAGGCAAAAGACGGAACGTAGGTAGGTAGCTGCACCACATACTTGATCTTAATAAGGTTACCCCTAACCATTGGTGGATTATAAGCCTGGATGGCTTTCAGCATAATATCATTCAGCTTGCTGGTAGCCACTTTGCGGGTTTTGTTCTCATACACTTCCAGCGCCAGTTCAATTACTTTAAAAATCCTCGTTTTTTCCGTAGCGGATACAAACAAAACAGGCACATCGGTAAAAGGGGCAAATTTCTGTTTCAATTCCTTTTCGTAATCCCGGGCCGTGTTGGTCACTTTTTCCACCAGGTCCCATTTATTTACGATCACCACAATGCCTTTTCCTTTCTTTTCAGCGAGGCTAAAAATGTTCATATCCTGGGCGGTAAGTCCCTTAACTGCGTCTATCAGCAACAGGCAAATATCTGCTTCATCCATCGCCTTAATGGCACGGATCACACTGTAAAACTCCAGGTCTTCATTCACCTTTGTTTTACGGCGGATACCCGCTGTATCGATCAATATAAATTCCTTTTGAAACAGGTTGTAATGGGTATGGATCGTATCGCGGGTAGTACCGGCGATATCGCTTACAATGGTCCGCTCCTGCCCTATCAATGCATTCAGCAGGCTGCTCTTGCCCACATTCGGCTGACCCATAATTGCAAATTTGGGCAGGCTATCCAGGTCCAGCACTTCATCACTTGCTTCGGGTGTTATCAGTTCTGCAATGGCATCCAGCACTTCGCCTGTGCCACTTCCGCTCATGCTCGACAAGAAGAAAGTATTTTCAAAACCCATGGAATAAAATTCGGTGGCATCAAGTTGGCGCTGGCTGTTATCTACCTTGTTCACCGCTAAAAAAACGGGTTTGGTGGTACGGCGCAATACATCGGCCATCACCTCATCCAGGTCTGTAATACCGGTGGCTACATCCACCATAAAAAGCATGGCATCGGCTTCCTGCACGGCTATTTTTACCTGTTTAGCTATTTCCCTTTCGAATATATCCTGGCTATCGGGTACAAAACCACCGGTATCGATCACGTTAAACGATTTACCGCACCATTCCGCCACGCCATATTGCCGGTCCCGGGTTACGCCGCTTTCATCGTCCACAATGGCTTTGCGTTGTTCCAGCAGCCTGTTAAAAAATGTGCTTTTGCCCACATTGGGCCTGCCTACTATTGCTAATGTAAAACTCATTTTGATTTATGATTTATGATCTTTGATTTATGATTTGTTTGGATCCGATCGTTTGTATTCGATCATAAATCCGAAATCATAAATCCGAAATCGCTTAATTATAGCCGTATTCCCGCAGCCGCAGCTCATCATCCCGCCATTTGGGTTTCACTTTTACAAAGAGTTCGAGGAACACTTTTGAACCCAGGAATTCTTCGATGGTTTTGCGGCTTTCGGTGCCCAGTTTTTTGATCATACTGCCCCCTTCGCCGATAACGATAAACTTCTGCGTGTCCCGGTGCACCACAATATCGGCCTGTATTTTAATCAGCGTAGTTTTCTCTTTAAATTCCTGTATCAGCACTGAAGTGTGGTAGGGAATTTCTTCGTGGTATAGTTCATAGATCTTTTCCCGGATCAGCTCACTCACAAAGAATTTGGTGGGCATATCGCTCAGGTCGTCTTGCGGAAAAAATGGTTCGCCTTCGGGCATATGTTCCAGCAACATGGGGATCAGCTTTTCTACATGCTGGCTTTTCGTAACGGAAACTGCCAGGATTTGTTTACCGTAAGGCCGCTCTTTAAAAAAATCAATCGCAGCTTGTATTTTTTCGCTGCCGGCCGCGTCCATTTTATTTAACACCAGGATCACTGGCGCCTTTACCCGTAGCTTAGAAAATATTTCGTCTGCCTCCGCCAATTCGTTCGACGTGAGATCGTATAAAAACACCGCCACATCCGCATCCTCCATCGAATTCTTTACGTGCTGCATCATTTTTTCGTGCAGCTTGTATTTAGGATCGATGATGCCGGGAGTATCGCTGATAATGATCTGGTAATCCTTATCGTTTAAAAAGCCCTTAATGCGGTGGCGGGTGGTTTGGACTTTATGGCTTACAATAGCCATCTTCTCCCCCATTAGTTTATTCAGGAGGGTACTTTTGCCGGCGTTGGGTTTGCCGAAGATGCTTACATAACCAGATTTAAAAGCCATAATAATGCGGGTGACTGATGATGACCGGCTGGATTTTTAATAATCAATAATCAACAAACAATTTTCAATTTTCAACCTGTTCCGCTCCCTCTGAACATTATTTATTGATTATTCAATGACGTTTACTTAAAAGTGTCACCTTGAGCTTGTCGAAGGGCTTCACGCAGATCGACATAGCAGATCGACAAGTAGGGCTTCGACAAGCTCAGCCTGACACCCCAGTTAATTTTTCACAGAAGAAAAACTTCATTGGATGACTGATTTCCCGTCAATGCCTAAAACTACAAAAGTCCCGCCTCTGCGGGACTTTTGTTTTTGTCATTAAGTTGATGTTATCAGCTTAACTTTTGTTTTTGTTGCGAAGGGAGGGATCGAACCTCCGACCTTTGGGTTATGAGCCCAACGAGCTACCGCTGCTCTACTTCGCGGTTTGCCATTTTTTGAATGTTGCATCAGCGGCGGTTTTTACAAACCTTCGGGTGATAATCCCGACCCTTTTTTACCAGGACACATCTGGTGTTCTTTTCAAATTTGGATTGCAAATGTAGGGGCAGCGCTCTTACCAGCCAACATTTATTTTTAAATTATTTACGCCTAGCTCTTTTTCTTTATGTCAGAAGATCCACTGCTTTTTACATCCTTTACGGTGGGTTCTCCTTTGTAATTAATATCGCTGGAACCGCTGGCCTCCGCTTTTAGCTGCCTGTTTACTGTGATGCTTACATCTGATGAACCGGAAGCATGCACATCGCAGTTATCCGTAACCAGCTCGAACCCTTTTATATCGCTGCTGCCGCTTACGTCTATCTTAACATTGGTGGCGGTGCCGGTAATATAATAATCGCTGCTGCCACTGGCGTTTAACCGCAGGTTTTGTGAACTGACCGCGCCTTTGAAATCGCTTGCGCCACTCAGGTCTATTACCAGGTCGCTTGCCTTGATAGTGCCATCCACCAACACATCTGATGCCCCGGAAGCTTTCAGCCTGTTCAGCGTTTTCACCGAAACATAGGCTTTCATGTTTTTGGCACCCCAGTTGCCGATCCCCTTTTCCTTATACCCGATATACAAGGTCCCGTTTTTAACTTCAGTTATAATAGAAGCAATATGTTCTTTGTCTTTGGCACTGACCGCTACCGCATCTGCTGAACCCATAGATAGGTAGAGGTCGATGGCACTGGACACTTCAATACTTGTAAAAGAACCGACATTCCTTGTCTCTGCATTGGCATCGTAAACCGTCTTTTGGGCCTGGCCGCTATTGATCAAAAAAGCAGTGGCAGCCAGCAACAAAAATTTATAGTATTTCATTTTTAAGAATTTGGGTTTAGTACGAAGGCTTTGGTAGAAAAGTTACAGACTTCATAAAAGTTTTGGTCGTTTGCGCTTTGTGGCTATAGATTTGCATTTCAAAATATTTACCCGGGGTGTTCCGAAAGGGACTGAGAAATACCCGTAGAACCTGATCAGGATAATGCCTGCGAAGGGATGGTAAGGAAGCTTCGTAAGGCTCACCTCTTCTCTTTCGTTTGCATAAGTATGGTCTGCAAAAACCAATAAAACTTATGAAACAGTTTTTTAGTCTTTTAGTGTTTGTAACAGTGGCTTTTTTTGCCCATGCGCAACAGAGTTTTAGAGCAGTTGTACTCGACCGGCAAACCGGCAAGCCAGTAGAGGCCGCAACAGTGACCGTTGCCAATAAAGGCACAGTTGTTACAGATGAAACCGGTCATTTTTCGCTTGCCGGCAAAAATTTCCAGGGCAATGTTACCCTTTCAATTACGGCAACGGGATACGAAGCAAAAGACACTGCCGTGGCAGCTTCCGGCAGTATCATCACCATTTACCTGGACCCTAAGTTATTGCTCCTTCAACCCGTGGAGGTGAATGCCATCCGTGCTGGCGAACGTTCCCCGTTTGCAAAAACCAATTTAAACAAGGCCTTTATTGAGAAAAATAACTTTGGACAAGACCTTCCTTTTATTCTCAACCAAACGCCAAATGTCGTGATTAACAGCGATGCAGGAAATGGTATCGGCTACACCGGCATCCGCATACGTGGCAGCGACGCTACACGTATCAATATGACGATCAACGGCATACCGTATAATGACGCGGAAAGCCAGGGCACTTTTTTTGTGGATCTGCCGGACTTTGCCTCTTCCGTTTCATCTATCCAGATTCAGCGTGGCGTGGGTACCAGCAGCAATGGCGCCGGCGCATTTGGTGCCAGCATGAACTTTAGTACCAACGAATACAACGACAAACAATACATAGAGTTGAACAACAGCTACGGCTCTTTCAACAGCTGGAAAAACACGATCAAAGCAGGGAGTGGATTGCTGGGAAAACATTTCACCTTCGATGCCCGTTTCTCGAACGTCAGCAGTGATGGTTTCATTGACAGGGCAGCATCTGATCTCCAATCAGGCTATATGAGTGCCGCATATTGGGGTAAAAAAACTGCCATTCGTTTCAATGTAATGCTGGGCAAAGAGAAAACCTACCAGGCGTGGAATGGCATACCACAAAGCGACCTGCAAACCAACCGTACCGGGAATAGCGCCGGAACCGATAAGCCGGGTACACCCTACGACAACGAGACGGACAATTACTGGCAAAACCATTTCCAGCTTTTCTGGAACCAGGAGATCAATAACGGCTGGAAATTTAATACAGCTTTGTTTTTTACCCCCGGCCATGGATACTATGAGAATTATAAAGCAGATCAGAAACTGAGCAACTATGGCCTGCAACCAATAACAGTTGGCAGCACCGTTTATACCCGGACTGACCTGGTAAGGAAGCTATGGCTGGACAGCGATTTCTTTGGCCAGATATTTTCTTTTCAACAGCAAAAAGAAAAGCACCAGTTTACGATTGGAGGTGGCTGGAACAGGCACAATGGCCGCCATTTCGGGGAAGTGATCACCAGTACGGTTCTCCCTTCACTTTACACCAAATACTACGATTTGATAGCTCATAAAACAGATGCCAACCTCTATGCAAAATGGCAGCAGCAGCTAAACAAAAACTGGGAACTTTTTGCCGACCTGCAATACCGTTTTGTAGATTATACCATCAACGGTTTTAGAAACAATCCGGATGTAAGAGTTGCCAATGAATACAACTTTGTAAATCCAAAAATCGGGGCCAGTTTCCGCAGCAATAACTGGAGTGGGTTTGTAAGCTATGCCATGGCCAATAAAGAGCCCAACCGCGACGATTTTGAGGCCGGCATTGCCCAGCAGCCCAAGAGAGAACAGCTTAACGATTTTGAGTTGAATGGTAAAAGAACAAATGTGATTGACGGGCTGGATATCGCCGCCACTTTCTATTACATGCAATATAAAGATCAACTGGTGCTGACCGGGAAAATCAATGATGTAGGCGCCTATACCCGCACCAATATCCCCAACAGTTTTCGTACAGGTGTAGAACTGGAAGCCAATTACAGGGCCAACATCTGGAATGCCGCCTATAGCATTTCACTGAGCAAAAACAAGATCAAAAATTTTACTGAATACGTAGATGATTACGACAATGGCGGGCAGGAAGTAATCAACCACGGAACTACCGATATCTCCTATGCACCATCCATTGTACAAAATCTTACTATAAATGTGTCACCTGTACAAAACCTGGAGCTAAGCTGGCTGGGCAAACATGTGGGCAAACAATTCCTGGACAACACCAGCAGTGACAGCCGTAGCCTGGACGCCTTTGTGGTAAACGATTTTCGGGCCGCTTACACTTTAAAAACAAAATGGGTGAAGGAAGCAAGGCTGGCTTTTCAATTAAACAATTTGTTCGATGCGAAATATGAGCCCAATGGTTATACTTTCAGCTATATCAGTGGCGGCAGCTACCTGTACGAAAACTATTATTTTCCAATGGCCGGGAGGAATTTCATGGTAGCATTGAATATTAAACTGTAGAAAAAAAGTTAGAAAGTCCGCGATCAGAAACTCCATTTCTTTGAGAAATGGAGTTTCTTTTTTACAGTCAGCTCTTAATTGGTTTGCAAGGCTATTCGTTGCTTTAATAGCATAATGCGTTCAAAAGACTGGTCAATACGTTCGCGGCTGATTTCTTCATTCAGTACCATTGTTTTAATGATATTAAAAATGGCAGTGGGGCCCGTCATCTGAGCCCCAGCAATATGGTTGGAGAACATAAGGATATCGTTCCCGGCTTCAATAGCTAATCTGATAGATTGCTTTAACCCAAAATATTTGGAGATGGCATGCATCTGCATATCGTCGCTGATCACAACGCCCGCAAAATGCAGGCTATCCCGAAGCAGTCCTGTAATGATATTGTGGGATAAGGTGGCGGGCAATCCTTCCGCATCCAGCTGGCGGTTGATAATATGTGCTGTCATCACCGCATCCAGTCTGCCGGAAGCAATAAGGGCGGTGTAAGGATCCAGTTCATTTGGCCGCCACCGTTTCGTTACATCGGCCACGCCCAAATGACTGTCGGTCGTGGATCGGCCATGCCCCGGAAAATGCTTTACGACCGACAAAAGGCCCAGTGCGTGGTAGGCATCGATCATCGCCGCGGCCTGCTTTGTGATCACGGATGGTTTTGAAGAAAAACAACGCTTCAATTTACCCAGCACCGGGTTGGAGGCATCTTTTACGTCCAGCACCGGGGAATAATTGAGATTGATACCGAGGCCGGTCATGGCCTTTGCTGCATTGGAAGCAATCGACGACGTAAGCGCTGTGTCGTTCATCGCCCCCATCCATGACTGGGAAGGCATTGGCGGAAATCCGTATTTCTGTTTCAACCGGTTTACCAGCCCACCTTCCTGGTCGATACTAATAAACAATGGGATAGCAGCAGCCTGCTGGTAACTTGCGATCAGCTCTTTCAGCTTGCCGGCGGTATTGGCGGGAGTAATATTTCGGTCGTAGATCAATATCCCGCCCAATTTTCCCTCCCTGATCTCGCGGTAAAAATTCGTGGTGGTGTCGGCCTTTGTTCCACTAAAACCAAACAATATCATCTGCCCTATCTTGATATCGAGGCTGTCGGTTTGAATTTCCAGGCTGTCGGTTTGAGCTGCGGCAGTAAGTGATGATACAGACAGCAACACATAAAAAATAAGGAAACGGCACTGGCGTAAAGTTGTTAACTGCATCCTTTTGAGTCGTGTTTTGAAAGTGTGATCGATGGTAACTTTTTGCAAATGATGATGATTCAAAGGGTGGGGTTATGGAAAACTACCATTTTTTATGCTGTCGTTCATTTTTTGGCTGGTCATTGGGATTGAAAACAACCTTCCATCATGATCTTTCAACGGTAGCAGACAACACCAGAAAACGCCATTTTTTGAAAAAGTGGCGTTTCTCAGGCACGACCCTGCTATAAACTCATAATTCTTATCAACACCATATTTCCAGCCCGAAATGTCTGCTGTTTTCACCGATATTTGCTGCCCCAACAGTATTAATAAATTGTATTCCAAATGAAGGACTTTTCGTACATCACCAATGCACATCCATCTTTTATAGAAAACCTGTACAACGATTTTCTAAAAGATCCCAATACAGTAGACCCCGAAATGAAGAAGTTTTTTGAGGGTTTTGATTTTGCCACTGCGCAACAACAAAGCGGAACTACTGCGCCTGCAGCCACGACTCCGGCCACGGCTGCAGCCACAAATGGCAAGACTGAACACATTACCGCCGATGGCGTGGATTGGAAAAAAGAATTGGGTGCATACCGGCTCATCCTGGGATACCGTAACAAGGGCCACCTGTTGTCAAAAACCAATCCTATCCGCGAACGTAAAGACCGCGGTGCCAACCTGGTGCTGAGTTTCTTTGGCTTTACCGAGGCAGATATGGACAAGTCCTTTTTTGCCGGAAACCTGATCGGCCTTGGCACCACTACCCTTCGCAATATCCTCGAGCACCTGCAAAAAACCTATGCCAATCATGTAGGCATTGAGTTTAAATATATCAGCAACCAGGAAAAAGTGGACTGGCTGACCCGTGAAATGGAAAAGGATTTCCTGGCCCCTTTCCCGCTGAAAAAGAAGGAACGCATCCTGCAAAAGCTGAATGAAGGAGTTATGTTCGAAAAGTTCCTTCATACCAAATACATCGGCCAGAAACGCTTTAGCCTCGAAGGTGGCGAAACAACGATCGCCGCGCTGGACGCCATCATTAATACTGCCGCAGCTAATGGTGTGGAAGAAGTGGTGATGGGTATGGCCCACCGTGGAAGGCTGAATATACTGGCCAATATCATGGGTAAAACCTATGAAAATATCTTTAATGAGTTTGAAGGCAAATCGATACCCGACAGCACCATGGGTAGCGGAGATGTAAAATACCACTTAGGTTTCAGCAGCCAGCTGGAAACTACCAGCGGTAAAACCATCAACCTGAAACTGGCACCCAACCCCAGTCACCTGGAGGCTGTAAACCCGGTTGTAGTGGGCTTTGCGAGAGCCAAGGCGGATATTCTTTACGAAAGTGACTACGATAAAATTTTACCGATATTGATCCATGGCGATGCTTCGGTAGCCGGCCAGGGTATCGTGTACGAAGTGCTGCAGATGAGCAACCTTAAAGGTTACTACGTAGGCGGAACCATTCATTTTGTGATCAATAACCAGATCGGATTTACCACTGATTTTGACGATGCCCGCAGTGGTGATTATTGCACCAGCATTGCCGCGATGGTTCAGGCCCCGGTTTTTCATGTGAATGGCGACGACCCTGAGGCCGTTGTTAAATGTGTGGAGATCGCCACCCGCTATCGCCAGCAGTTTAACAGCGATGTGTTTATTGATATGGTGTGCTACCGCAAACATGGCCACAACGAAGGCGATGATCCTAAATTCACGCAGCCCGGTTTGTATGCGCTTATCGACAAGCATCCGAACCCGCGTGAAGTGTACACCCAATACCTCATTAACGAAGGTGAAAGCGATGCCCGTGAAATGGCGAAGGAAATGGAGAAAAAATTCTGGGCCGAGCTACAGGAAAGACTGGATGAAGTGAAACAACATCCGCTGCCTTATACCTATCAAAAACCTGAGCAGGTTTGGCGCAGTTTACGTAAGGCTGCCCCGGAAGATTTTGAACAAAGCCCTGTAACCGCAGTGGATGAAGCGAGGCTGAAAGCCGCGTTCAATTCCATCATGACATTGCCCGAAGGTTTTCAGCCGCTGAAAAAAGTGGATAAGATCTTACAGGACAAGGTCACGCTGTTTAAAGAAGAACAAAAGTTTGACTGGGCTACCGGAGAATTACTGGCCTATGCCACACTGTTACAGGAAGGTAAAGATGTTCGCATGAGCGGACAGGATGTACAACGCGGCACTTTCAGCCATCGCCACGCTGTATTGAGAGATGAAGAAAATGACAAATATTACAATCGCCTCACCAACCTCGGTGAAGGACAGGGACAATTCCGCATCTTTAACTCACTGTTGAGCGAATATGCCGTACTGGGTTTTGAATATGGCTACGGCCTGGCTAACCCCAACGCCCTTGTATTATGGGAAGCCCAGTTTGGTGATTTTGTAAACTGCGCCCAAACCATGATTGACCAATTCATCACTGCCGGCGAGCAAAAATGGCAACGCATGAATGGTCTTACCATGCTGCTGCCACATGGCTACGAAGGCCAGGGCCCAGAGCATAGCAGCGCCAGGATGGAACGTTTTTTACAACAATGTGCAGAGCTGAATATGCAGGTGGTAAATATTACTACGGCTGCTAATTTCTTCCATGCATTGCGCAGGCAACTAGCCCAGCCATTCCGCAAACCATTGATTGTATTTAGTCCAAAAGCAAACCTTCGCCTGCCGGGCACCTACTCTCCCATTATCGATTTTGCACAAGGTGGCTTTAAAGAAGTGATAGATGACAACAGCATTTTTGTACCGGCCAATATCAAAAAGGTATTGTTCTGTAGCGGTAAAATGTATTTCGACCTGCAGGATAAAAGGTTGAAAGAAGGCATTACAGATGTGGCCATTATCAGGATCGAACAATTGTACCCGCTGCCGGTAAAACAACTGGAAGCGCTCTATGCCAAGTACGCTAAAGCCACCTGGTTCTGGGTGCAGGAAGAGCCACTGAATATGGGTGCCGCGTCCTATTTACAGATGAATTTAAAAACGCTCAACTACGGCATCATCAGCCGTAACCCAAGTGCCGCCACTGCCACGGGCTATGCCAAAGTGCATAAGCAGGAACAGGAGGAGATTATTGAGACGGCGTTTGGGATATAAAATAAATAAATCATCTTTAGTAAGACCCGCTTTTATGCGGGTCTTACTATTTGAACTTATACTTTCATTCCAGGATAAACTTCGGTCTGGTAAACTTATTTATATGGCGAAGGGCTCACACAAGTCCATCCACCGTCAATGATCAAACTCTGCCCGGTAATATGCTTTGTTTTATCGGAAACAAGAAATAGTGCGGTGTTGGCAATATCTTCTACGGATGCGGGACAGCCCATCGGTGTTAGGCCCGACCAGGTAGCCATATATTCCGGGTCGTTCAATGTTCTTTCTGTTAGTGTAGCTCCCGGTGCTATGGTGTTGACATTGATCTTATATGGCGATAATTCTATTACTAAATTTTTAGCCAACATTTCGAGGGCTGCTTTACTCATGCCATAAGCTGCAAGGTCTTTATGTGCCTGGTGACCGGTTACAGAAGACATAAATAACAAAGACCCGCCCGAATCCTGTTTTTTCATTTGGTTGGCTGCCGCCTGTGCCAGGAAGAAAGTTCCTGTAAGATTCACCTGCATTACCCTGGAAAATGATTCCGGCGGATATGTAAAAAAATCTCCAAATAAAGTAATGCCGGCATTGGCAATCGCAATATCCAGGTGACCGAATTTTGCTACTGCGGTATCCACCATCTTCTGGATAAACGCCAGATCGCTGGAATCGCCAGCCATTGCGATGCAGTATTCACCGCTATCCCCATTGATGCGTTTCGCAGCTTCCTCCGCTAATGGAGCATCTATATCATTTAAAATCACCTGTGCACCTTGCATGGCGAGCTGCCGGCATATTTCAAAACCAATACCCTGGCCTGCACCGGTTACTATGGCAACTTTATTTTTAAAGCTCATTACAATCGTTTACGGGTGAAGAAGGTTCTGCGGGAAATACTATCATCAACAAATTTAAATGCTTATTTAACCCGTTGGCAGCGTTAAATTTTTACCTCGTATACCTAATTCTCCGTCCTGTAGCTATAGCCCTGATATGCCATTCCGGGAACTTCATACCACAACATGAGGCAGCTCCAGCCTATTCCATATACTTCGCATTGAATAACAGTCCCGATATACGGTCAACGCTAAATCGCTTACAATTTGCATAAGAGCTGGTTTTCCGGGTGTTAACACCGGGTTATTGCCCCTGCCCGGGAACAAGACCGGGGTAAAAACACGATTCCAATCTCAGGCACCATATTAGCAGGCATAGAAGAAAATTATTCTTATGGAAAAAATGGAACAGAAGCTCATGATGGACAAAATGATCCGTGAACTGGAAGACATTACAAACAGTCAAACATCAGTGCTTAAAAAAATCGCCCAGCTGGAAGCTGAAAATTTCAATTTGAACAATAGCCTCCTGGAGAAAATGCTACCAGATATTCATGAAAAAATAGATGCCGCATTAACAGATGTAACAGTCCTTCAAACGGATTTTACAGTTGTAAGAGACGCGTTTGTCAAAGAGAATAAATTGGACGAAGCATTGGCCGAAGCCTAAACCCTCTATGCAATTGCCTGAGTCGCAATAATTGAAAACAGTTTTTTTACTAAACAATTACAGACCCCGGAATTACAATCACCGGAACCAGCCTTCACAGTAAGGCTGGTTCCGGTTAAAATATTGTGCAGGAGTATTCAGCACACACTGGCCGCCCGGGGCGGATTTATTTCTATCAAACAATTGGCCGGCAATTTAGCCGGTGGAAAGATGCCATTGGACCAGTTGGCAGGTATATCCCAATTACCATTGCCTGTAAATGTAAAAGTCACAGGCGTGGGAAAAGGCGGCAAACATTAAGGCCCCAACCAGTGAGCGTGCCGCCATCACCATCTTCACTATCTACAGTGCTCAATTTCCGGGTGCCGCCGCTATTTTGGCCATCCGCTTCCAATAAGAACCATACACAATGCAATTTCCTTTTCGTACACCCGATTGACCCGATTTACCGTGGTAATGGTGGCTGAAAAAGCGCCACCGGGAATGGGATTAGAAAGGTAGTAAACCAAAAAAAATATTCACGAAGATTTTCCGGCAGTTGAGATTGACTAAGGTCATACCCTCACGGGACGAGGCGGGTTTGTATCGACAAAGATTCTATCATTACCAATTGAATACAATTAAGAGCCAATGCAGTGTAAAACAGTATGCTATTTTATATTCAGCCCGGGTGCAGTATATTAGAGTTGCCCAAAAGAACCGGTAGCGGCAACAAGTCAGAACTCATTATCAAAACTGCCCATACACTAACCTGTATCAACTATTTATTAATCTCAAACAACCAATGTATATGGAAGGCATGACGGGCTTTGTTTTTGAACTTGGCAAGCTGCTCCTGAAAGTGGAGCTTTCAAAACAAGACACAAAAAAAATCATACAAACCAATAATACGATTGTTGCCGAAAAGGTGCTGGTCCAGAAGATCGGAAAATTCTGGAATCAACAGAATAAATTTGACAGACCCGATGGGTTAGTGGTTTTGACCACCCATCGGCTTATTTTTTTGTCTAAAGTAAAAACCCTTTTAACCAAAACAGACTTTTTGAGTTTCCCTTTTGAGTTCATTCAAAATATGGAAAAAATAAAGATATGGCTTATTACTCCTGCAATAAAATTCTCCGTCGGCGACAATGTCTTCATCTTTACCTTTCTAAGTTCTGAAAACCTGGGCCAGATAGTGGAAACGATTGCAACGGCTAAAAAAAGCTAAACAGCAAGTGGTTATGCCGTACCTTTTTACGATCCCTGGTATGCAGAAAACGATACACCGGCAGGCATAAAACAGCTCACAAAAATCCAATCCAATGAAAAAGAAAACGCTTTCACTATTTATGCTGGCGTTGCTAATATCTGTGGTGCATCTCAAGGCGCAGATGCGTGTGCATTTGATCAATGTTGGGCAGGGCTGCGCCACCCTGATCGAATTTCCTTGCGCTGCTATCCTTGTGGATACCGGTGGCGAAACAGATTCCTTGTTTCACTCATCTGATTCACTGAAAGCGTACCTTGATGATTTCTTTGACATCAGAACAGATCTCCACCGAACATTACAATGCGTCTATCTTACCCATCCTCACAAGGATCATACGAATGGGGTCACCGTTGTTTTAGATTCGTCCTACACCATTAAAAATGCAGTAACCGACGGTCTTGAGCGTGGCTCCGGCAGGTGGGGCCAAATTAAATTACACCGGGCCGTGCAGGCGGCAGAGGAAAATGACAGCACAGCTGATGATATTGGTTTCGAAGCGGTGACCAACGATGAAATTGGCAGTTCAGGATTTACCAATTCTGTTATTGACCCTGTTAGCTGCCAGGGAACAAACCCGGTCATCAAAATTCTCTGGGGCACATCCGCAACCAACCCAGGCTGGAGCGATGGACATTATGATGATGAAAATAATCATTCGCTGGTCATAAAAATTCAATATGGCAGCGCCTCCTTCCTAATCACCGGCGACCTGGAAGACGTAGCACAGCGCAGCCTGGTAACAAAATACGCGGGTACCGGGGTTCTCGATTCGGACATTTACCTGGTAGGTCACCATGGTTCAAAAAATGGAACCAGTTCGGAATTCTTAAATATGATCAGCCCAAAAATAGCGCTGATCGCGGTAGGCAACCCCGATCGCCAGTTCAGTTTCACAGCATGGGATTATGGCCATCCCAACAAAGGCATTTTAGACAAACTTCAGAACAAGCTTACGGAAACCCGTACGGCGCTCAATGTGAAGGCAGGTACGAGTAAAAGAACATTTGTGGATTACCTGGTATCAAAGGCTATTTATGCTACCGGCTGGGACAATCACGTTGTGCTGGAAGCAGATGCTGCCGGGCTCTGGCAAAAATTATCGAAACTGGTACCGGCTTTGGTGAATCTTAATACAGCAACCATATCTGAGCTGCTCACCCTTCCTGGAATTGGTGAAACAAAAGCCAGGGCTATTATTGATTATAGAAACAGCCACGGTCCTTTTGCAACAGTGGATGAATTGGATAATGTTCCCGGTATCGGGCCGGCTACTGTAAACCTGGTAAGGGCTTATGTGACAATGTAGTGTTACCGGTCACTGGCTTCCCCTTTATTGGATCAACAGTTTACCGGGAATTCTGAACTTTTTACCGGGCATTACCGTGATACTAACACTAGGTGAAATGATTTGTACCGGAATATTCAGCAGGCATTCTGTGTTACCCGCTGGATTTATCAGAATTTGAGAACAACCGGTAATAGTGGTTGGGGGCATTGAATTCGCTTCCCAGTTGCCGGGTATGTTCCAGTTGCCGGTGCCGGTAAAACGATATACCGTACATGATGCTCCACAGGGACCAGGTACGGTGCAGGCCGGTGTGGCAGCGAATCCAATGCCAGGTGTGCCGAGACTATCTTTTCCGATGATACTTGTGCCTATAGTAGTGGTGCCCATTTGCGACTGCGCTGAATGAACAATTGTAAAAAGGACCCATATGGTAAGGAAGCGCTTTTTCATAGTGCAATTAATAAGTCATGCGATTGGTTACATCAAAACCAAGTGTGACACCGGTTGACACATCAAAAGTTTCAATTTGCTTTGGAACAAATGCCACCTGGTGTTCGAGTTTGAGACAGGTGGGACATTCCGGGCTAAGCCAGAAAAAATTCGATAAGAACACGCTTTTCAGTGTGATCCTGAAATACATCACATTAGCTGCGTCGTAATACTCCAGCACTACCTCGGGGAGGGAACCGCCGGTAAGAATCTTTTTAAAGAGCTCGTTGGTGGAAGTACCGTTGGTTTTCTTTACCAGCAATTCATGCACTTTAGGGGCGCCAACACTGGCACCCCCTCCGAATACCCAAGTGGTTGTGGCATCCACTTTAAAGTCAATGGCCCTTACTTCCTCACCGCCGGGCGCCGTGAGGGCTCCTATTTTCAACAGAATTTTTTGAGCCATCGTTTGGCTGCACATTAACCATAAAAGAATAACCAGGATAGGAAGCTGCTTTTTCATATTAAAGAATATTGGAAAGAGAAATATTGATTAATTAAAAGTAGACCATGTGCCGGTGAGAAGCAAATCAAACGGATACGATACTAAATATTGCAGCCGCCAGGTTCAAAAAAAGGTGAAGACGCCAAAGGCTTTATTTTCTATAATTAGAGCCCTGTTTATAAAACCGAAAAATGGCTGCTATTTCCTTCTACCATCAACACCCGACTGAATGGAGGCTGATACCAAGGCCGCCGTTTCTCTGACAGTGCCTCACCTGATTTCTGAGTAGCCGAAACCTTCTTTGATATAACAGGCTTCAGCCAGTTTTCTGTTGTGTATTTCATTGCAGCATTTTTTTCAGCAGCACCCTTTAACTTTTCAGAGAGGTTGGCTTTTACAATGCCATACAATCCCCCACGCTGGCTAACTGGATTACAAACGCATCAAAGGACGCGAATTCGTTTTCAGAAGATCCTTTGTTTATGTCTGGCACCGACCGTCATCTCCAGGCTGGCAGCGGTTTCAAGGACAGGGTATCGCCATGCCGGAAATCTCAATTGATATTAACGACAACGTGAGGAATACGTCACCCACGATTGGGGCTAATGAAATTGGGGCATTATCGGCTACTGCCTACGTATTTAACGGCAACGGAAACTGGACTGTGGCGGGTAACTGGAGCAATAACCCGATACCGCTTACCCCATTACCTGCCGGAACCCAGATCTATGTAAATCCATCCGGCACAGCTATTTTAAATGTTCCGGTAACGATCGCTACCGGTGCCAAAATAAAGATGATCAGCGGTAAAAACTTTATCGTCCAGGGAAACCTGACGCTGCACTAGACCAGGCGATTCAGAAAATACAAAGACCGGGTTCAATATGAGCCCGGTCTTTTTTATGCTGCAAACACTTGCCGTTGATTTAAGGAAATAATCAACGAACAACAATCAATTTTCAAATACGCGGAGCCAGGTGTTTTTCAATTGCTTATTGCCTATTGAAAATTGAAAATTGAAAATTTTTTTTCGGTAGTTACCTCACTTTCTCCGGCACCAGCCTCCCTCCTTCCACGCCCCTTTCGCCTTCCTCGTGGTATTCCGCATCGCCATTTACCTGCCAGAGATCGTATAGTTCTTCGCCGGCAATAATGTTGCGGGCAGCCAGCATGGCGGTCATCATGCTATGATCCTGGTTATTGTATTTGTGCATACCATTGCGCCCTACCAGGTAGAGGCCCTGGTAATCTTTTAATCCTTCGCGGATATTGAATACATGGCCTTCATAAAAATGGTCGTACACCGGGTAAGCCTTTGGTTGACGAACCACATAGCTATCTACAATATCAGCCGCATGAGCAAGGCCTACCTGTTCCAGTTCTTTGATACCCAATTCCTCCAGTTCCTTATCGGTACTGTTCCAAAGACCATCGCCTTCAAAACAAAAATATTCCAACCCGTAACAAGCCATAGTGGGGTCGGGCACGAGAAAGGGGCTCCAGCTTTTGAAATTCTGAACCCGGCCCATTTTAACGCTGGGATCATGAATGTAGATCCAGTTATCGGCAAATAATTGCTTGTCTTTCATGATCAGCACAACTGTGAGAAAATCGCGGTAAGCAAGCTGATTGGCGGCATCCAAAGTGGGTGCAGAAACAGCAGGGGTAATTGCCCTCACCAATTCGCGAAGCGGGGCGGCGGAAATAACATGGTCGAAGCCAGCATGTACCGACCCGTCGCTTATACTGAGGTCCCAGGTTTTATCATTTGTATTGTAATGCAGACCGGTAACGGCTTTACCCATCAATACCTTACCGCCCATGGCCTGTACTTTTTCGTTACAGGTTTCCCACATTTGCCCTGGCCCCAGTTTTGGGTAACGAAAAGTATCGATCAGTGTTTTAATCGTACTGCCCTTATCGCCTTTCTTTGGTGGAAATACGGCATTTTTTATAGCACTGCTGAGCGATAAGCCCTTGATGCGCTGTGCCGCCCAATCTGCGGAAATGTCTTTACAAGGGATACCCCAAACTTTTTCGGTATAAGTTTTGAAAAAGATCTTAAACAGCCTTTTGCCAAACTTATTGGTTACCCATTCTTCAAAATTCTTTGGCTCTTTTATCGGGAAGACTTTTACCTGCAAATAACTTAGTACACAGCGGGCTGATTCTATAACACCCAGCCGTTTTAAGGCCTCGGTGGCCACCAGGGGATAACTGAAAAACTGCTTGTTGTAGTAAATACGGCTGCTCCGTGGCCGGTCCAGCATGTCATCGCCCAGTATCTCGGTCCAAAAATCTTCTACTTCCTTGCTTTTGCTAAAAAACCGGTGGCCGCCAATATCAAAATGGTAGCCTTTATAGGACTCAGTCCTTGAAATACCCCCTACATAATGCGGATGCTTTTCAAAAATCGTGACGTCATGACCGGCCTTTGTAAGCAAATAAGCCCCTGTTAATCCTGCCGGCCCTGCCCCTATTATTGCTGTTTTCTTAAGACTTGATTTTTCCATTGAGAGGGGCCAAAAATAACGGCTTCGTACATTACAAACAGGCATCTGTTTCATAATAGTTAGATTTGCGTCCAAATCAACTTATAGAATTTAATGTCAGAGATTTTTATTGTGCTTTTATTGATGGTTATTAACGGGCTTTTTGTAATGAGCGAAATAGCGCTGGTGAGTGCCCGTAAAAGCAAGCTGGAGCAGTTGGCCAATAAGGGCAACAGCAACGCAAGAGCCGCCGTTAAACTGTCCGAAAACCCCGAAGTATTCTTATCCACTGCCCAGATATTTATTACACTTATCGCCATCCTTACCGGTTTGTATTCCGGTGACAAATTTAGTGGCGACCTGCAACCCTATGTTGAAAAGATCGCTTTTCTGAAACCTTACGCTGAAACAGTTTCTACCATACTTATCGTGGTGATCGTGACTTTTCTATCCATTATTATTGGAGAACTGCTACCCAAAAGGATCGGTTTATTAAGGGCCGAAAAAATAGCGATGGCTGCTGCAAGGCCCATGCGGATACTTGCTATCGCTACCTTCCCCGTGGTTTGGTTGCTGAATACCATCACCAAATTGATTTTTAAGATTTTCAACATCAAAACCAGCAAAGACAGTGTGGTGACCGAAGAAGAGATAAAGGCGATGATCAGCGAGGGAACAGAACATGGTGAAATAGATGAGGCCGAACAGCAAATCATCGAAAGGGTCTTTCATTTGGGAGACCGTACGATTACGTCACTGATGACCCACCGCAGCGATATTATATGGCTGGATTACAATGGAAATATTGGCGACCTTAGAAAGGAAATTGACCCTTACCCGCATAGTGTGTACCCGCTAAGCGAAAATGAAATTGACAATATCAAGGGCATCGTACAATTAAAAGACATTGTATTTGCCCCGGAAGACAAACCGCTGAAAGACTTTATGAAGCAACCCATGTTTGTGCCTGATAATAACAGTGCCTACCAGGTAATGGAGAAATTTAAACAAACCAAAGTGCATTCAGCTTTTATTGTGGATGAATATGGAACGCTGCAGGGCATGATCACCATGAACGATATTCTTGAGGCTATTGTGGGCGATATACCAGAACAGGGCGATGATGATTACGAAATCATAGAACGCAAAGACGGCACTTACCTCGTAGATGCCCAATTGACATTTTACGACTTCCTTGCTAATTTTCATAAGGAAGAGTGGCGGGATGATGAAAAGACCTACGATACCCTTGCCGGATTTGTGATCCATCACCTGGAACGCATACCTGCCACCGGCGATGTATTTGAATGGCGTGGCTTTTCGTTCGAAATCATTGATATGGATGGCGCCCGGATCGATAAACTATTAGTCACTTTATCCGAAGAATTAAAAGCGGAGGTTAGTAATTAGTTGATTGGTTCATTAGTTAATTAGTTAATTAGTTCATTAGTAAACTACTTAACTGTAAACCAGCCTTTTCCTGTTTGCAACTCCATATTCCGAATCTCCAACTAATCACTAATCAACCAATAAACCAATCAACCAACAATCATGTTTGAAAATTGGAAACACCTGATACCTGCCGGTTTTAGCGATAGCAGCCGGGTTTGGATCTATCAAAGCAGCCGCTTATTTTTTATGAGTGAAGCTTTGGAAATAGAGACCATGATGGAAGATTTTGTAGCCGGCTGGCTGAGCCATGGAGCTAAAGTGAAAGGTTATGCCAACCTGCTGTTTGGCCAGTTTGTGGTAGTGATTGCCGACGAAGCCCAAACCGGTGTTAGCGGTTGCAGTACCGACAGTTCTGTAAGGCTGATCAAGCAAATAGAAGACAACTTTAAAGTGACCATGTTCGACCGCATGAACCTGGCTTTTGCAATAAAAGACAAAGTACAAGTGTTACCACTTGCCCATCTGAATCATGCCCTGGAAAATGGTTTCATTACTCCAGAAACGATTTACTTCAACAACACCGTTCTCAACAAAAAAGAATTGTTGGAGAAATGGATGATACCGGTAAAGGATAGCTGGCTGAAGGGGCGCTTGTTGCAACAGAACAGCTAGTAAGCTAAGAAACTCCATTTTTTCAAAAAATGGAGTTTCTGTTTATACCGGTCTGAATTGCTCTTCATTCTTTTTCATAATGAGTACGTTTCCCGGGCTTTTTACGGTGACCGTAGCTCCGTTATTCAAAGTAAGACAATAGCAAATACTCGCCTTGTAGGTGCAAGACTCTGTCTTGTGCCTACACGTTACTTTTCTTACAAAATTGTGATGTATCACTTAGTCAGGTATTTCCAACTGATGCAATCTGTATCCGAGATAGTTGGGTTTGGGGTGTCCGATTAAAATTCGGTCCGGCAGCCCGCACACAAGGCCAGGGCTGAGACATCGCCTGAGAAACTGATAATGGAATACTTGTGGCGGAAGGAAACTTGCCAGGGAAACTGATAACCAGAGACTCGTGGCGGAAAGAGTGATTTCCCCGGCTTACGGTTTTCATTCTTTTTGATATAGATAGAACAGTGCATTGGGGTTGTTGACGGTGTTCCGGACTTCTTGTAGTAAGACAGGTACACTTGAAAGAACGTACACCTGACTGGCACAGCTTGCTTTGGGTATTGCTACCAGGTCCGTTATAGGGCTACCGGGCGCAGATGTTTTCCATACATACTGTCGTTGGTTGATGTTGGCATTGTCAAACAGGGACAGCGGCGGAATTAAGTTCTTGTACCAATCGCCTGCAGATGGCTCGTAGGACAAGATAGTGTCGGCACCAAAAAAATGCATGAATTGCTCCTCATCCGACAGCCCGGTGGCATTAGTAAAAGCTTTTGGTGCGCCGGGTATAGGTGTCCATTTATTAGATGCGGGATTATACGTTGCACCGGATGCAAGCGACGAGTCTACGTTTCTTATTTTGGGGCATGGATTACCAAAGGGAAAGCCCAGAACAGGGCAGCTACCACAATATAATTCGGGCACTTTTGTAAACGTTCCCCCGGCAACAACGAGCTGATAGCCATCCCATACAGCGGCGGCATGATGCCTTAGAGCAGGAGCATCCAGTAAAGGCATTGTGAGCCAGCTATTGGCCGCCAGGTTATAGACCCGCCCGTCCCGGAGATTGGCTACAGAATCATATGTAAGCGTAACGGTATTGGGCGGGCTGCACGGATCGGTAAAAGTCCTGGTTCGGGATTCTGAATATTTTCCGCCCCATATCACAATATTGGCTCCGGCCGCAGTCATCGTAAAATCTGACCTTCCGGAAAACGCTGCAGGAACAGGCATCGTGCTCCATGTATTGGTTGTTGGATGATACCTTGCACCGGTGTTTTTGTAGATACCAGCGGAGTCTAAACCGCCCCATATCACCAATTCACTACCGGTCCAGACAGCCTTGTGTTTTTTCCGCGGAGTTGGCGCATTCGTTGTACTGATGGGTATCCAGCTATTGGCAGCGGGGTTATAACGGATACCCTGGCTTGCATAGTTAGCGGGATGAAAAACCCAGTTTGGAAAAGTGCCCGAGAAGTAAGAATCGTAACCTCCGCCCCAAAAAAGGAATTCTGCACCGGTCCAAACCATTGTTCCATCGCCTTCTATCGCTGCTGTAGCCTCATCCGGCTGGGCATTTTTTTTAACCCATTTATCAGTTTGCAGGTTGTATGAAAATACGCCTCTAAAAGTGAACACAAAGAATTCGGTTCCGGTATAGCCGGCAAAAAAAGGCTGACCACATTGGGGCGCCGTAGCGTTTTGAGCATCCAGCCTGTTTCCCGCATACCAGCTATTGGCTGGCATCACGGTGTCGGCAGTGGTTTGTTCCGTGATGTTAAGCGTCAGGTATCCCTTTTGGCTAAACCCCTCTTTCTTCATCGTGCTGTCATTAAAGTTCTTCCCAAGCACGATCGATCCTTTAGGCAAACCATTTACGGTTTGCCAGTTAGTGCCGTTAAAAAAATTGAATTGCTGATCCGTGATATTGTAAATCATCAACCCGTTTGCCGGAGTTGAGATCTGGTTTCGTTGAGTAGTAGTTAATCGTGGAATTAAAATTCCTTTAGAATTGCTGCTGATATCCAATTGGGCAGAACTGCTGGGCGAATTGGTGCCGATCCCCACAGATTGACTTTGAACATAGTATTGCATACAGATGCAGAGAACCACAGGAAGAAAAAGTCGGATAGTATACATAATATTATGGTTGAGCCACCGCTTTTCGGGTGGTATTGAGTTATTGCTTTCTTTTATATCCAGGTGGCCCGTCACCCTGAACTGCTCCAGCACAGTCGCTCCATTCTTTTTCCTGAAAACGCATGTGGCACTATCGGCTAACGATATGCGCCTGGCAATTCTAAACAGACTTTTATAGCACAGGCCCGGCCCCTCTTTGTCGTGCAGGTGATGGCTGTGGCGTGTTGCTGTTTCCTAAAGTAAGGATGTAAACCTGTGGATTCAAAGTTGCAAACAGGCAACGGCGGCATTGGAAGGGTGAATGGCGGCTCTCACCTATTAACTATTTTACCGGCGATTGATTGTTAACCGCAAGGGGCATGCCTGGTAAAAGGACACCTGGACAACACGACCCTTCAATAATACATCCATAGATAACAAAAAACAGGTGCTGCCAGGTTCCGGCGAACATCAGGTTCCAATTAGCCGCCGGAATGAACGAAACCTGCATTTTTTACGCTTGTCCCGGTAGGTGCAAGACTCTGGCTTGTGCCTACGCGTTACTTTTCTTGCAAAATTGTGATGTATTACTTAATCAGGTATTTCCAACTGATGCAATCCGTCTCCCAGACAGTTGGGTTTGGGTATCCGATTAGAATTCGGCGAGTCCAGCAGCCCGCACACAACGCCAGGGCAGAGACATCGCCTTAGAAACTGATAATGGAAGACGCGTGGCGGAAGGAAACTTGCCAGGGAAACTGATTACCAGAGACTCGTGGTGGAAAGAGGGCTGGTTGGAGTCTCCTACAAAAATCCGGCGAGGTCCTGCGGCCAGCGCACAAAGCTAAGGCAGAGACATCGCCTGAGAAGTTGGTCGGCGAAGACTTGTGGCGGAAAAAATCATGCCCTTGAAAATGGCTTCATTACTCCCGAAACCATCTATTTCAACAACACCGGTCTCAACAAAAAGGATTTGCTGGAGAAATGCATGATACCGGTTAAGGATAGCTGGCTGGCGGGAAGGTTGGGCCAGGTGAAAGCTCTATGATTTAGTGTCGGCCATTTTTTTCTTGCATTAAAAATATACAACAATCAACGCTCAATAATCAATTGTAAAATGCGCGGATCCAGGTGTTTTTCACCTGGCAGCGTCAGCGATGTCACCAGCATACCCGCGCCTATCCCCTTTTAATTTGCATTGCCCATCCCTATAATACCCTGGTTTTCAACCGTTTTCTCAGCGAAAGCAACCGCATAAAAATATAGCGGTTACGAGACAGCTTTTGGCCTCTTCAAATAAGTAATTTGCTGCGATACCCGAAACATATTAAAAAAATGATCATGAGAAAATCGATACTTTGCATTTTTGTCCTCGCCTTTGCAGGAAACCTGGAAGCCCAGAACGTTGGCATTGGCACAAACTCCCCTACTGCCCCACTCACTGTAGTGGCTAACGACACGGCGAAAGGCATCATTCAAAAGACAGGCGCTGTAGAAGTGGGCTTTTACACCAACAGCAATGCAGCTTTTGTACAAACCTGGTCGCCCACCAATCTCAGTTTTGCAACCGGCAATAGCAGTGCGAGGATTACAATACAACATTCTTCAGGCTTTGTAGGCATTGGAACACCTTTTCCTACGGCTCAACTGGATGTGAATGGTGGCTTTCGGTTGCGTGGCAATGGTGCCGCCGAAGGTAAATTGCTTACCAGCGATGCCACTGGCCACGCTAACTGGCAGGGGCCTATTGGCTTTTTTGCAGACCTTGCCAATGATCAGAACCTGGCAAACAATGTGAACACCAACATTGCGGGCTATAATGAGGAATTTGACGAAGGGGGAAATTTTAATCCTGTCACAGGAAGGTTTATAGTACCTGAAGACGGTTTGTACCATGTCACCTACAACATCGCATTTTACGAAAGCTCCAGTGATGATAAAGAAGTGTATATCAACGTGCAAAAAAATCTTGTCACGTTTAAATCTTATCATCACCAGGTTACCGGCACCAGTCTTGGCGGATTCACCAACTACGTGGGTAGCGTGCTGGTAAAAGTAATCCAGGGAGAAACGCTGTCGCTGGCTGTAACCCGCATCGAGTCTGGTGGTTCTGTATTGCGTGGCGGAAACCTGGCCGTTTCCACTTCGTTCTCGATTTTTAAAGTGCGGTAACCCATGTAGATTATGAGCTTAGTTCCTTTTAAGGATTTGCAGGTTTGCGCCAGTTTTTATTGTGATCGTAGCTCCGTTATTCAAAGTAAGACTATAACAAATACTTGCCGGATCTGTTATTTCCGGCATAAACGGCACGCCTGCATTAATGATAACAATGCTTTCTTCAACAGGCACCTGGTCCAGAGACCAATTGCTGGCAAGGCCCCAATCGGGCGTATTACCCAACCAAATATTCACGTTGTTACAGATAGTTCCGCTCACAACTGCGCCGGGGGCTATCCAGTTAGAAGTACTCCCATTTAAAGTGAACCCAACCAGGTTGGCATTTTTGCCATTGGCATGAAAATTTTTCAATGATGTAATGGTGCTGTTGTCAGTAACAGCCAGGCCCTGGTTAAACTTATAGTAGACCAAAATCCCTGATTGCGTGGTATCCAGTTCGCAATGCAATGTGTTTTGTATGGATCCCTGTGATAAAGCCCGGTTCCAAAATCTTAGCTCGTCCATATCTCCTTTGAAAGATTTTCCATTGGTTACACAAACCGGGGCGCCAATCAGTAATGACCCAGAATTATTAATTGTCGCAATGGTGATACCGGTCTTCGTAGTATCCAATACACCATCTACATATAAACTCAAAGTTGAGTCTTTCCTTACAACAGCGACCTGGTGCCAGAGCCCGTCATTTACCGTAATATTCCCGGTAAGGGTCTGCCTGTTTACAATTACACCGCCACTCCATTCACTAAAATCGGCGTTTAGTTTGCCGGAGGCAATTAATCCTACATCAAAATAATTTCCCGTAGTACATGCGCTTCTTTTTGTTAATATGGAAGATGCAGTCAATGCTGTTGTTCTGATCCAGGCCGAAATGGTGGCAGCACCGGTTCCAATATTTCCAACGGTATCCTGCACAACAATATAATCGTTGACACCATCAAAATTGAGCGCCTCACCCGGAAGGAAATACAGGCCCTGCACTGCAAAATCGAAACTGTTGTCACCAATACCATTGTACTTAATATGCACGTTGGCTTTTTTAATGCCGATGGTGGTTGGTTTATATTTCAAGTTCACCACCGCGGAATCATTAGGAGCAATAGTTATTGGCAGCGCGCCGGATGACAACGTATATAGACTGCGGTCAGTGCCATCAATGTTAATGGAATCAATGACGAAGTTTGTGGCACTGATGTTTTTAACGGTAAAAATCCGTGTCAGGCTATCTCCGGCGGGAACTACTCCAAAATCTGTATGGTTTGCCAGCAGCGGTATAGTGGCCCCGTCGACAATCGGGATATTGTTACCGGTAACGCTTATCCTTGGGGCCACACCAAAACGTGGCACGACCAGGCCGTTAGCTGTTGTTACGAAATCCAGGTAGCCGTCATTGTTGAAATCCCCCACGGCAATGGGACCTGCTGCTTCCATCACCAGGCTTGAGCTATAAATGAACCCTCCTGTTCCATTGCCCATCAAAACAGATATGGTGGGTACACCAGCGCTACGAAGGGTTACAGCAATATCAGCTTTACCATCACCATTAAAATCTCCTGTCGCCACGGCGGTGGTACCGGAATTCGGATAAGCCGGCACATTGGTATTGGCGGTACCCGTAAAAACACTTGATCCGGCACCCAGGCGAACAGATAATGCCGCTGCCGGGGTGGCATTGCCAAAATTGGCGGTAATAAAATCCTGTTTTCCATCGCCGTTAAAGTCTGCGGTAGCCATCGCGACCGGGCTACTCCCCACCGTGTTCCCACTACCCGAGTAAAAGCCTCCAGTGCTATAGCTGTAATACGCGATAGTCCCATTATTTCCATTATTTAAGGACATAAAATCGTGCCTTCCATCGTCATTAAAGTCCCATATGGTTACAGATCTCGGATTGGTACCAGTAGATACGCCCGTAGTGCCGGAAAAAGCGCCGGTGCCATCCCCCATCCGGATTGTAACCGAGTTGTTATTTCCATTTGCTATGGCCAGGTCCTGGTTGCCATCGGCATTAAAATCGGCTATGGCGATAAAAACAGGCGATGCGTTTGCTGGCACTTCTATACTGCCAGTAAAATTGCCGGCACCATCGCCGAGCCTGACAGAAACTGTACCGTTGCCAGTGTTGGCTGTAGCAAAATCCTGTTTGCCATCCCCATTAAAATCCCCAATAGCAATATGTTGGGGTGCGCTTCCAACAGCAATAAGATTGTTCCCGGTAAAATTTCCCAGGCCATCGCCGAGTTTGATCGCCACATTGTTCAGGACATCATTTGCTATCGCCAGGTCTTGTTTGCTGTCGCCATTAAAATCACCTATGGCTACATGGGTTGAACTTGTACCAACATTTATTACAGAACCTGCAACAAAATTACCCTGGCCGGCCAAGGTATTTCCTACGGTTAAGTTGAAGGTCTTGGTAACTGTAATAACGCCTGTTGTTGTTTTTAAAGTAACCAGGTAAGTTCCTGCAGGTTGCGCGTTAGTCACAGATACTACGCCCGTCACCGGATCCACCTCCAACAGGCCCTTGAAGTTTGTGGTAGTAGAGGCTGTAGTAGAAACAGTATTGGCAGGTGGTGCCAAGGGTGGCACTTTTATATTAGCGCCCGCAATAGCAATTAATGTGTCTCTGTACGTACCCAGTACAGGGGTATCCATCCCCATTCCTGCAATAGCAAAACTATACAGCGGTTCGTCGCAATCATTGGTATTTATGTTGATGGTTGCCGACTTGAGGCCTGGGCTCGTGGGTTTGAAATTTGTATATTGTGAGCCACTGGAACCCGCTGGAATCGTTCTTGGAAATGATGAAAATAAAGTTGAAAACATAGCAGAATCTGCACCTTTAAATGTGATGCTATTGATCACTAAATCTGACAGCCCTGTATTACGGATCGTGAATATGCGCCAATTGTCGGTGGCGACCACTCCCCTTCCATAATTTGTAAAATCAGCAAGAGATGGTGTGGCATCACCATCCGCAATAGTCACTTCGTTACCGCTCACGCTGATATCTGCGGTGCTACCCATATGAATGAACACATTGTTACTTCCATAGTTAGCTGTTGCGAAATCTTGTTTACCATCATTATTAAAATCGCCCGTTGCAATGGAAGATGGCCTGGTGCCGGCGCCGTAGTCAAATAACGTGCTGAAATTGCCGGTGCCATTTCCCAGCCTGACGGAAATGGTATTGTTCGTGTAGTTGGCCGCAACCAGATCCAGGTAGCCATCGCCGTTGTAATCCCCCGTAGTTACTGCATAAGCGCCTGCTCCCACCGTAATTTCGGTAGTGCCGGTAAAGCTGCCTGTACCGTTACCCAGCCGCACAGAAACGGTATTCGTCCCGGAGTTGGCGATTGCAAGATCCGGCATCCCATCCGCGTTAAAATCTCCGGTAGTAAGCCCTCTCGGGTTGGTACCGGCCGTTACTGTAAGAGCCTGGTTAAATCCACCAGATCCCGTACCCAGCATTACCGAAACGTTATTGCTGTTCAGGTTGGACACAGCAAGGTCTGAAATGCCATCAATATTGAAATCCCCCCTGATGATTGAAACCGGGTTGTTGCCAACCGCCAAAGTGGTATTGCCGGTAAAGTATCCCGCACCATCGCCATACCGCACAGAAACTGATTTCGAACCATAATTGGCGGTGGCGATATCCGATTGTCCATCGCCATTAAAATCACCTGTGGTAATAGAATAGGGATTGCTGCCAACCATAAAGCTATTAACGCCTGTGAATCCACCGGTGCCGTTACCCAACCTGATAGCTACCGTACTGTCGTTCGCATTAATAATGGCCAGGTCCTGTTTACCATCACCGTTTAAGTCGCTGAAAGCAACGCCGATCGGGTTGAGACCGATGCTTCCCAGGGATGTTGTGGTGAAGGTTCCGGTGCCACTACCCTGCAAAATGGAAACCGTGGAAGCGAGATAATTAGCTACTACTATATCCTGTTTACCATCATTGTTAATATCGCTGATAGCTACCGATATAGGCCCATTTGCTACAGCAACGTTCGGCGTTTGGGTAAACACTGCTCCGCTACATTGAGGATTGTTCACAGTGAGAGAAAAAGTGGTTGTGACGGGGGAAACGCCATGGGCTTTCACCACAACGGTATAAACACCAGCCGGATGTGCATTGCTAATAGTTACAACACCGGTTACCGCATTTACATGTAAGGTCCCTTTAAACGCATGTGACGTATAGGCGCTGATATTAGGTGCATTGACAGGTGCTGCGGAAGGCGTTACAACAGCATTTCCACCGGCGTTGGCTATCGTTGTTGCCGGGTAATTTCCTAGTGTACTAATGGATGAAACACCATTACCAGCAATGGCAAAATCATAAAGGGCTTCATCACAATCGTCGTTTGTGATAGTGATTTTAGCTGATGCCGGGCCTGCAAGCACCGGAGTAAACCCAACCGTAAATGACAGGGATGACCCGGCTGCAATTGTTGCGGGAAATGTGCTGCTTCCCACCGTAAACAGGGTACTGTCAGCACCGCTGGCGGTAATTTTCCGGATCGTAAGGCTCGCCGTTCCAGTATTTTGAATCGTGAAGGTGCGGCTGAGGCTAGTACTTACGTTACCGAAATCGGTAAAGTTTGTGGATGAAGGCGTGGTGCTGCCGTCAGGAATTGATACGCTATTGCCCTGAACATTTATTTCAGCGATATTGGCGTTAGCGAGGAACACAGACGCTGTTCCGGCAGTTACCGGGTTGGCCGTTACCAGGTCCTGCCTGCCATCACCATTAAGGTCTCCAACAGCAAGTCCCCAGGTATTGGATGGTGTTATAAGGGAAGCACCTGCGACAAAACTTCCAGAGCCATCACCAAACCGGATAGAGACGCTGTTAGCTGAATAATTAGTGACTGCCAAGTCTGCATTGCCGTCCCCATTAAAATCGCCCGTTTTTACGATCGCGGGATTTGCACCAACGGTTATATCCGCCGCCGCAGTAAAGTTGCCAGTACCGTCTCCTAACCTAACAGCTACCAGGCTGTTGCTGTAAAGAGCTACCGCTATATCCGTTTTGTCGTCCCTGTTAAAATCACCGGTAGTGAATTCGAAGGGTTGGTTAGCCAAAGTGATCGTGGATACCGGTACAAAGCCGCCCGAGCCATTTCCTGAAAAAACCGACATGGTCTTGGTCACACTATTTGACAGGATAATATCCTGGTTGCCATCGTTATTGAAATCGCAAACCGCAAAAGCCTGTGGGGAGATGCCGTTTGACAATGGTGTGGTTTCAACAAATCCGCCATCCCCGTTTCCAAGAAAGATAGCAATGGTTTTTGAAGCTGTGTTAACGGCTGCGATGTCTGCCTTGCCATCATTATTAAAATCGGCAAATTCGGCAGCCTTCGGGCCGCTGCCTGTTGGAACACTGGCAGAAGCAACAAAATTTCCTGCTCCATCACCCATGTAAACAGAGAGACTGCTGCCATTGCCGATTGGTATAACAATATCAGTCTTTCCATCACCATTAATATCCACCACCGCCGGGGATCCGGGGTACACACCCGTACCAATCGCGGGGCTAACAGTAAAACCACCAGTGCCGTTGCCGAGTGCAACAGAGAAGGTGCTGCCGAAGTTATTAACGACTACCATGTCCTGCTTGCCATCATTATTAAAATCGGCGATAGCAACAAATTGCGAGCCGTTTGCCAATGTGATATTGGTCGCGGCATTGAACAAACCCTGGCTGCATTGTGGATTGTTTACGGTAAGATTAAAAACCGTGCTGACAACAGAAAAGCCATTAAAAGCCCTGACCGTTACCTGGTGTACACCTGCAGGGTGTGCATTGGTTAAAGTGATAATACCCGATGCAGGGTTTACAGAAAGCAGGCCCTTAAAACTAGCTGACGCTATGGCTGAAATCTTTAATGCGTTAACAGGCGCTGCCGACGGAACAATGCTTGCATTGCCTCCGGCATAAGCAATAGTTGTGGGAGCATAATTACCCAGCGCCGGCGCCAGCGCTACGCCGGTGCCCTGGATGGCAAAATCATAGTCGGCCTCATCGCAGTCGTTGTTGATAATTTTTATAATAGCAGATCTTACGGTGGCTGATGGTGGCGTAAATTTTACAGCAAAAGACAATGATGAACCGCTTGAAATTGTGGCCGGCATAATGATGCCGGAAATTTTAAATGATGTCGTATCCAGCCCGGCTATAAAGACCGTATCAATTTTTATATTACCGTTGCCGGTGTTGTGTATGGTGAAATTCCTTGTGAGGCTGCTGGACACATTTCCAAAATCGGTGTGGTTGGCAAGTGCTGGTGTGGTGCTGCCATCGGCAATACTTGTGTTGTTTCCTTTAATATCAATTTCAGCGATGCCCGGGCTAGCCAGGAATACTGACAATGAAGTACTGGTTTCGTTCGCCGTTACCAGGTCCTGCCTGCCATCACCATTAAAATCGCCGGTAGCAATGTAAAAAAGCCCTGCACCTGCAGTAACAGCCCCGGATAATTTAAACCTGCCGCTGCCATCGCCCGCAAATATGGAAACGGAATTGGTGTAATTAACAGCTACTGCTATATCTTCTATGCCATCACCGTTAAAATCACCTGAAGAAATGGAAAGTTGACCCGCCCCAATAGTAACGCTGGCAGGGCTGGTAAAACTACCAAAACCGTCGCCCAACCTTACCGACAGTATTGCCGGAACAGATGTGCTGGCGATAGCAAAATCGAGATTGCCGTCCCTGTTAAAATCAGCTGCAAGCATGTAACCAGGATAATTGCCCGAGGCGATATCCGTAAAAGGCGAAAAATTCCCTGCACCATCACCAAGTTGTAAAATAACGGAACAGGGTTCCGTATTACTAACTGCAGCTATGTCAACATTAGAGTCATTGTTAAAATCGCCGATAACGAAATCCCGTACCTGCGTTGCATAATTTAGTGTGTTGGAAATATTAAAATTTCCTCTTCCCGTTCCCAGGCATATTGTAACCGAACCAATAGTAGCACTACGCACCGCCAGGTCGGGAAATCCGTCATTATTAAAATCTGCCATTCTTATGGAGGACGGCGTACCGGAGATCGCTATGGTGGTAGTGCCTGTAAAGTTGCCGGTGCCATCTCCCAGCCGTATGGAAATGTTATTACTGCCACTGTTTGCGGAAGCGAAATCCGCAAAACCATCGCCATTGAAGTCCCCAATTAATACGGCATAAGGATTGGTGCCAACAGTAATATTCGTCGCGCCGGTGAAGCCACCAGCGCCATCACCCAGCCTTATAGAGACGCTGTTGCCCAGGTAGTTGGCGGCGGCCATATCCTGTTTGCCATCATTATTAAAATCGCCAACTGCCACATGCCTTGGGTAGGAGCCGACGGTTACATTGCTGGCTGCGTTGAAGAATGGCTGCTTACACACAGCACTATTTACCGTAATTTTAAAACTGCTGCTGGCAGCACCCAGCGCACTATAAGACTTCACGGTGATGGTGTAAGTACCGGCCGGGTATGCGTTAATGATTTTTACAGCGCCTGTAATATTATCCACCTGCAGCGTTCCTTTAAAATTGCCCGAAGCGGATGCAATCATGCCGGCCGCATTCAACGGCGCGACAGATGGTGTAACGTTGGCATTGCCACCCGGGGCAGCAATAATGGCATCAGGGTAGGTGCCGGCAATTGGTGTAGCCGCAGTGGCCTGTATGGCAAAATCGTACAAGGCATCGCCACAACCATTGCTGGTGATATTTACGGTGGCTGTTTTTAAACCGGTGGTCAATGGAGCAAACCTTACGGTAAAAAAGGAAGAATCGCTGGCGTTAATGGTTAGCGGAAATGTGACGCTGCTCCTGGTAAACAATGCGGCATCGGCACCGATAATATTGATACTTGAAATAATCAAAGGCGCAGTACCGGCATTCATGATTGTATACCTGCGCACTGTGGCTCCGTCGAAATCTGTATGGTCAGTGGTGGCAGGGGTATTGTCCCCATCGGCGATGATGGTGTTATTTCCTGCTACCGAAATATTATTGATGGCAGCCAGGCTTACTGACAACCTTTTATAGTACGCATCGGTACTGACGAAATCCTGCCGGCCATCGCCATTATAATCTCCAATCGTAACATAAGAAGTGCCATAACCTTCACGGGCAACAATAGTGTTTGAAATCCCCCCTGCGCCATTGCCGAACGCAATGTAAATTCTGTTACTTGTATAAAGGAGATCTTGCTTTCCATCGCCATTAAAATCGCCGGAAACCAGGCCTGAAACAGGGGTATAATTTGAATAATCGGAAGTGGTGCTAAAGCTCCCTGCTCCATTTCCCAAACGCACAGAAAGCGTGCTGATATTGCTACCCCCGTTTGTTCCTACAGCCAGGTCCTGCTTTCCATCGTTATTAAAATCGCCTGAAACAAGAGCCGAGGGGTTAATCCCCGCTGGAACATTTGCTCCAATACTAAAATTACCAGTACCATCTCCCAGGCGAATGGAAATATTGTTATCCATGAGATTGGCTACCGCAAAATCCGCGTTGCCGTCATTGTTGAAATCGGAAACGCTGACTGCAATGGGATAATTGCCCACCGGCCATGCCACAGCCGGTTCAAATCCGCCTGAGCCATTTCCCAAAAGTACAGCGACGGCATTGCTCCAGTAATTGTTGCATAACAGGTCAATTTTTCCATCATTGTTAAAATCAGCCACGGCGATAGAGGAGGCGCCGAAGCCACCACCTACAACATCTGTGCCGGTGAAGCCACCTGCACCATTTCCGAAGCGGATGTAAATAGATGCAGAGGGATAGGATCCGGACCCTACGGCAATGTCCTGTTTACCGTCACTGTTAAAATCAGCCACAACAATTGCCGCTGGTACGTCGTTTATTGAAATCGTTGAGGCCTGGGTAAATGACCCCGACCCATTACCCAATAAGCAGGTAATGGTATTGTTACTGGCGGTGGAATACAGGATGTCCTGCTTTCCGTCACCATTGAAATCACCTGTTGCCAAAGACGAAGGCGGATTATAGAATGTGGTATCGCTTTTTACACTAAAGAGCCCCTGGCTACATACCGGGTTACTCACGGATAATACAAAACTGGTATTAGCTTCTCCAAAGCTATTTACTGTCTTCACCTTTATTGTATAAGTGCCGGCAGGCTGCGCATTTGTAACGTTTACAGCCCCTGTGACTGGATTTACCTGCAAAATGCCTTTAAAACCAGCGCTGGTAGTGGCATTAATACGGGAATAGTTAGCAGGCGGCACCAGTGGATTGATGGTGGTTCCGGGATTGGAAGCCGTTACGGTAGCAGTTGGGTAACTGCCTGCAGATGAAGCTGCGCCTATGCCGCTTACGGCAAAACTATAGTTGTATGTAGCGCAGTTATCATGAACCAGGTTTATGGTGGCTGATTTGATGCCGGGTGTGGTGGGCACAAAAGTGACGGAAAAGGTACGCGAACTTCCCGCTTTTACTTCAGCAGGAAGATTGATTCCACTAACTGTAAACAACGATGAATCAGGTCCGGAGATATTGATTTTGCCAATAGTAAGGCCGCCTGTCCCGCTATTGTTCACTGTATAGCTCCGAACAACTTTTCCGGCCGTTCCAAAGTCTGTGTGGTTAGACAGTGAAGGTGTGGTTGATCCAGCCGGGATGGAAATGCCGTTTCCAGTTATGGCAACCTGATTTTGCCCTCCCAGGAGAATACGTGCAGTACCGGAAAAATTAGAACTGACAATATCCTGCATCCCATCGGCATTAAAATCACCTACAAGAAAGGCGTTGGAACTGGCACCACTTTCGAACTCGATTATGGAAGTGCCTGTAACGTTATTATTTCCATCGCCATAATAAATAAGAATGCCGGGATAACCATACCAGGTGGATGCGACGATATCAGGATTTCCGTCACCATTAAAATCGCCGTAACTCACCTGGGTTAGTCCTGCCGGGGTTGTGATTTTCCTGGCGAAAGTAAAATTTCCGCTTCCATTGCCCAGGCATATAGACAGGTTTAGAGAATCGTAAGCTCCAATGATAAGATCAAGATTGCCGTCTTTATTGAAATCGCAGGTAGTGAGCTCATTCGGCTCCAGCCCAACATTTGAGTTGATCGTACTGAGGTAGCCACCAGTACCGTTACCCAGCAACACAGATACCGATCCTCTTCCTCTGTTTGTAATGGCCACATCGGGGAAGTTGTCTTTATTAAAATCCGCAACAATAATACTTTCAGGGTTTGTCAGCACGCTCCTGGTATCAGCCAGAACGAAACCGCCCCCGCCATCACCCAACATCATCAAAATAGAAGGCCCTGTGCTGGTTACTATCGTAAAATCATATTTACCATCGTTATTAAAATCACTTATTGCTAAACCCACAGCGTTACTGGTTGTTATTATATTGCTGGTTCCTGTAAAACCTCCTGTACCATTCCCCAACCGCACCGAAAATGTCGTTTCATTGGCGGTAATAAAATCTTCATTCCCATCGCCGTTAAAGTCCGCTACGCCTATTGCGATAGCGTGAATGCCTACAGGAACACCGGGAGCGCTGGTTGATCCGCCCAATCCATCGCCCAGACGAACATCCACTACGGAGTTTATATTCGAAGCTGCTAAAAAATCCTGTTTGCCGTCATTATTAAAATCGCCTGCTGCAATTGCAGCACCAGGATTGATGGTGCTGATACTACTTGTACGCAGGTTTTGGCAGAGCGTGTTACCAGTGATCACTACCGGGAATGAAGTGGTGGTAGTGAGCGCACCATTAAATGCCCTTACGGTAATATTATAAGTTCCGGCCGGTCGTGCATTGGTAATGGTTACTACACCAGTAACTGGGTTTGCCTTTAAATTACCTTTAAAATTTGACGAAGTTGTTGCAGTTATACTTAAAGTATTGCCTGGTATCACCGAAGGAAATACGTCGGCATTAGCGCCTGTTGCAAGATTAGCGGCCGCATAACTACCCAATACCGGCGCCTGTGCAAAAACAGATTGTGTGATTGTGAATGTAAAAATGAGGAGGAACAGCCGTAATTGTTTCAATGCAGTGATGGTTTTGGGTGGATGCCTCTTTGAGACGGATGCAAGATATATCGGGAATTTATTTCAAAATTTTATTATCAGTTTTTCCTGACAATATTCAGTCGACCCGAGCTTTTTACCGTTACAGTTGCCCCGTTGTTGAGTCTGAGGCTAAAGCAGACCGCATCAGGGTTGGATACTTCCGGCATAAACGGCATGCCGGCATTGATCACCACATTGGTTTCGTCGGTGGGAATATACCCACCCGACCAGTTGGCGGCGTTGTTCCAGTCGGGATTGGCGCCTAACCAGGAATTGATATTGGCACAGGCAACTCCGGTAACTACACCACCAGGTGCTATCCAATTGGACGACGATCCGTTCAGCGTAAAATTATGCAGTATGCCGTTATTTCCATTTCCGCTGGAATCGTCAAGTGTGGTCACGGCTGTATTCGTATCGGCTGCTATCCCCTGGTTGAATTTATAGTATGCCAGGAGCCCTGATTGGCCGTTTGCCAGTTCGCAATTCAGGCTGTTTTGAATCGACAAAGGCGATAATGCTTTTGACCAAAGCCGCACTTCATCCATGGCGCCGTTAAAGAAATTGCCCGTTCCGCCGCAGGCGTTGGCGCCTATTTGCAACGGGGCATTGTTATGAATAGATGGGATGCCCTGGAATATTTTAGTGCTATCCAAAACCCCATCCACATACAGGCTTAAAACCGAATCTTTCCGAACAGCCACCACCTGGTGCCACAGACCATCATTCACCAAAAAAGAACCAGTAAGCAATTGGCTGACCAAGCCGTTATCATCCAATGCGAAGGATAAATGGCCAGATGCGTTGATGCCAAAATCAAAATAATTGCCCCCGGCACAAGCATTTCTTTTACTGATTATACTGGCAGGAGTTGCAGCAGTTGTTTTGATCCATGCCGACAGGGTAATGCGCCCGGTATCTATATTTCCGGTGGTATCATTGACAGATATGTAATCATCTATGCCATCGAAGTGCAGCGCTGCGCCTGGTGGTACCAACGCCTGGATAGAAAAACGATACATTGCTTCATCACAATCGCTATTCGACACCCTGATAACTGCTTTTTTAAGACCGGGTGTATTAGCTGAAAAGGTAATGGTAAATGTTCTGGACGCACCTGCCATAATGTGGTAAGGAACTGAAATGAAGGGTGTTACAAACGATGCCGAATCGGCTCCCGTAACAGTAATATTGTTGATCCGAAGTCTGTTCGCCCCGGTATTTTGTATGGTAAAGGTTCGGGTAAGAGGTGTACCAAGAGCGGTGGATCCGAAATCGGTATGATTAGCCAAAGTAGTGCTGGTGTCGCCACTTGAGATACTTGCATTATTGCCCAGGATATTTATTTCGTTAACAACGCCCAGTAAAATCCCCGTGGTATTGCTATAAGGAATTGCCAGGTCCAGTCTGCCATCCCTGTTAAAATCGCCTGCACTTAACGAGCGGCTAAAATTGCCGGGCACAGCTGACTGTTCGATACCCAAAAAGTGCCCGCTTCCATCTCCAACTGCAAAAACCACTTTATTGGTATCTGCCACCACTACAAAATCCTGTTTGCCATCCCCATTAAAATCACCGGTAGCCAGTCCTTGCGGAGCAGTTCCTAAGACAATGCTGTAGGCAGTGGAGAATCCTGCAGCGCCATTTCCCAACACTACGTTAACTGAATTAGATATGGCGTTTGCTGTAATGATATCTGGTGCACCATCATTATTAATATCAGTCGCAACCACAGATTTTGGGCCGGGCGTTACTGTAAGGCTCGAAGTGCTGCTTATACCACCGAAGCCATTGCCGTAGAGGATCCATGCAACATTGTTGGCGAAGAGGGCCACAGCAAGGTCGGCCTTGCCATCTTTATTAAAATCGCTCGTGGCTATCGAGAAAGGTGCGGCCGGTGTTCCTATATTGCTGGTGCCGGTAAATGACCCTGTGCCGTCTCCCAAACGAATGGAAACCGTATTGTTGCCACCATTGGAGACGGCAAAATCCAGCCGGTCATCATTATTAAAATCACCTGTAGTAATTCCATTGGGCTGGGTTCCGGTAACTACCGGCATACCCGCTGAAAAGCCACCGTTGCCGTTACCCAATAAAATAGAGACATTGCCAGAAGTAAAGTTGGCCACTGCCAGGTCCTGTTTTCCATCGCCGTTAAAATCGCCGGCAGCGGCAGCACATGGGTTTAATCCGGTAGCGATATCTGTAAGGCCGCTAAAATTGCCGCTGCCATCACCTTGCCGTATAGAAATGGTATTGCCGGCATAGTTGGGAATGGCAAGATCCTGCCATCCGTCACCATTAAAATCACCCACCACTGCTTCTCTTTCATCGGCCCCTGCAGTTACGAGGGAATTTTGGGCGAACATTCCCTGGCTGCAAACCGTGTTGGTGACAGTTAGGTTAAAGGTGGTTGCAACACCGACATTACCGTTGAATACCACTACTTTAACGGGATAGATACCTGCGGGACTGGCATTGGAGACCATCACAGTTCCGGTAACCGGGTCGGCTGTTAAGAGCCCTTTAAACTGGGCCGTTGTAGCAACCGTGATTCGCAAAGTATTAGCCGGCGGTGAAGCGCTGGCGATGGTGGCATTACTGCCGGCAACAACTGAAGTAGCCGGGTAGCTACCGGCAACAGGGGGTGTTATATAAGTAGCCTTTATCGCAAAATCGTATACGCCTTCATCGCAATCGTCGTTGTCAATTCTGATTACTGCGCTCTTAATTCCAAAACTGCCCGCAGGTGTAAAAGTGATGGCGAAACTGGTGGTTGCACCGGGCGCCACAATAGCGGGTAAAGTGATTCCACTCCTGGTAAACAACGAAGAATCGATACCGCTAACACGAACATTATTTATCCTGAGATTGGCTGCCCCCGTGTTCCTGATGGTGAACGTGCGTGCAACCGTACCACCACCGCCAAAGTCTGTAAAGTCGCTCGCAGAAGCTATGGTGTCGCCATCTGCTATGATGATATTGTTACCCAAAATCTCGATTTCGTTGGTTACATTGGTCAGCATAAAAATGGTACCCAGCTGTGAACCGGAAGCAACAAGGTCTGGCCGGCCATCGTTATTGAGATCGGCTACTGCCAGGTAATCCGTTCTTTGGGCAATGGCAGTTTCTTGCAATTGAGGGAATGCGCCGGAACCATCGCCAAGGCATATGACAATTTTAGGAGACAGAGTTGGCACCGCTATGTCTTCAAAGCCATCGCCGTTAAAATCAGCTACCTGGATGCCATATTGATAGTCGCCAAAAACCACGTCGGTACCATTGGTAAACCCGCCGGATCCATTTCCCAGACGCACCGACAAAACAGGGTAGCCGGTATTGGACGAAACGAAGTCCTGGTTGCCATCCTTATTGAAATCAGCGATCACTATTCGCTGGGTATTGTAGCCGGTAGCCACGTCCGCTGCTGCTGAAAAGCCACCCAAACCATTTCCCAGCCTTACAGAGACTGTTGCAGATTGTGTGTTTGCAGTAAGAAAATCCTGGTTGCCATCATTATTAAAATCACCAATTGCTATGTGATTGGGGCGGGCGCCAACGCTGATTGTAATCGCAAACACGAATTCACCGGAACCATTCCCCAGCCAGATACCACAGGAATTGGTTTCTCTGAATGGGACCGCGAGATCTTGCTTGCCGTCGTTATTAAAATCTCCCACTGCCAGCGAGGATGCCACTTCGGTGGTCGTTATACTCCTCAGGCCGGCATAGTTTACGCCTGCATTGCCCAGGTAAATGGTTACATTGGGCTGATTGTAACCGGTGGCTGCAAAATCCTGGTAGCCATCACCGTTAAAGTCTGCAGCTACCAAATCTTTCACATATCCCGGTGTCGATATGGCGTTAAACATGTCGGTACCTCCCAGGCCGTTACCAAGGTGCATATAGACGCTTCCGCCGGAATACCCCACCCCGAAATCCTGTTTATCATCATTATTGAAATCTCCAATGGCGATGGATGCCGGCTGCGTAGCATACTGGTTTGAAAAGGAAGAGGCTGCAAAAACACCCTGGCTGCAATTGGTATTATTAACGGTGAGGGTAAAATTCTTAAGCGTTGAGAATATTCCGTTGAAAGCCTTCACATTTACGATATAGGTACCTGCCGGGTAAGGATTTATGACTGACACCGTACCTGTGACCGGATCTACTTTTAATACCCCTTTAAAGCTGGTGTGGGTATAAGCAGTAATGCTGGTGATGTCTGATGGAGGAGATGATGCAGCAACTTTTATGTTCATACCTGCCGCTGCTGCTGTAGCTGCCGTGTAGGTGCCGATAGCCGGTATAGTACCCTTACCTTGTATGGCAAAATCGTACACCCCTTCATCACAATCATTACTAAAAATATTAATGGTGGCGTTTTTAAGACCGGTAGAAGCTGGCGCAAACTTTACGGTAAAAAGTTTGATGCCGCCGGGTGCAAGGGTGAAAGGAAAGGTTACAACGTTCCGGCTAAAGCTGGCAGAATCAGCACCGGTGATGGTAATATTGGAAATGGTAAGGTTAACAAAACCCAGGTTCTGAATGGTATAGGTTTTTGTTGTGCCGCTAAGGTTGCCGAATTCAGTAGAATCTGTTGTAGACGGTGTGTTGTCGCCATCTGTGATGATCGTTGTATTGCCTTCTACATTAATGTCAGTTCCCGATCCCATCCGCACACCGGCACCATTGTAGTCACCATAAGCAATAAAATCGAGGATGCCATTGTTATTAAAATCACCGGCGGCCAGCGTAAACGTACTATAATTAAATGCGACGTCTGGTGCCCTTGTAAATCCACCCGCGCCATTTCCGGATAGAATGCTCACAAAACTTCCATCGCCGTTACCGCACGCAATGTCCAAATGGCCGTCGCCGTTAAAATCAGCACTCACAAGTTTTGAAGGACGACTGCTGATTGGGATTTCCATAGGTCCCGTAAAACCTCCTGCCCCATTACCAAACCGGACCGATATACTGTTGGTGCTATAGTTGTTTGACACCGCCAGGTCCTGGTTATTGTCGTGATTAAAGTCGCCGGTAACCACATACTGTACGTTGGCCCCTGCGCTTACCGAAGCCGCAGCCACAAAGCCACCAGCACCATCTCCTAATAAAATGGACACAGATGCTGTAAGGTTATTGGTCACAGCAATATCGGCATGGCCGTCATTATTAAAGTCGGTGACAGTCAGCGCATAGGGCTTCGATACCGACGTAATATCAGGTGCATTGACAAAACTACCCGAGCCGGTACCGAGGCGTATGGAAACGGTATTACTGCCCATGTTTGTTGTGGCGATATCCCGGAGGCCGTCATTGTTAAAGTCGGCCAGCACCAACTCGCCTGGATTTGTACCCACCGGCACGGATGTAGTTGCTGTAAAGTTGCCTGCGCCATCGCCCAGCAAAACAGAAACGGCGTTGCCTGTGTACCTGGCTACTGTAATATCCTGCCGGCCATCGCCATTTACATCCCCAACGGCAATAGCTGCGGGATTACCGGCAATGGCAATATTGGTGGATCCGGTAAAGCCTCCCGTGCCGTTGCCTAAACGGATGTATATACTATTTGCATCGTAATTCGTGGTCACCACATCCTGTTTGCCATTGCCATCAAAATCACCAATGGCTATTGAAGCCCGGACACCACCACCTACAGGAACGGTTCCTCCACTGGAAAATAATGCCTGGCTACAGTTGGCGTTATTAACTGTAAGAGAAAAGTTGGTTACTGCCGTAGCAGATCCGTTGAACGCTTTTACCGTAACCTGATAGGTACCTGCTGGTTGTGCATTTGTAACACTGACAACGCCGTTTACCGGGTTTACCTGCAATAGTCCCTTAAAAGTGCCGGGTGCGGACGCAGTAATAGTCATTACATTTCCGGGCGCAGTGGAAGGCGCTATGAGGCCGTTACCCCCCGTGTTTGCCAATACAGTATTTGGATAACTGCCGAGAGAAGGAGTTTGGGCGATTCCATTATGTATGATGGTACATAAGAAAAGGGTTGAAAGGAAAAATCTGGTTTTCAAAAGCAGGGGTTTTGTGTGATGGCTAGTTGCGAAAATATATTAATCCTGCGTTGCCTGCAGGGCTGATCTTTAGATGACTCCGGTTACAAGGGTAAATGCATGAATGACAGGTCATTAGGTCGTTGTCAATAACCCTTTGCTTAATCTTGATAATGAGCATGGCACCTCATCAGGTATCTACATAATATACTAATGACTACCCGAGATTTTAGCCTTCCCCGGGTTGGTATCCTTCTAATTTTTCCCGGTAATATCCAGCTTACCACTTCCCTTAACTGTTACCGTTGCCCCATTATTTAACTTAAGGCTGTAGCAGGTACTTGCCGGATCGCTCACTTCAGGCATAAATGCGACCCCGTTATTGATGATCACATTGGTGCATTCCAGCGGCACAAAGCCACGGCTCCAATTGGTGGCCAGGCTCCAGTTAGCAGATAATCCCAGCCAGGTATTGGTGTTGTTACATGACACACCTGCGGTTACAGCACTACCCGAAATCCAATTAGAGATAGTGCCGGCCAGCGTGAAGTTGTTAAGTGTTCCCGCGTTGCCGTTTCCACTGGAATCTGGCAATACAACAACGGCTTCATTATTATCCAATGCACGACCCTGGTTGAATTTGTAATAGGCAAGAAGTCCGCTTTGAGATCCGACAAGTTCACATTGCATACCATTCTGAATTTCGCAATTGGTGAGTGCTGTGTTCCAAAATCTGAGTTCGTCCATCTGGCCGCTGAAGAAATTAATTGCACTGTTGCTGCAGCCGGATGCGCCGATCATCAGCGGGGCTGTATTATTAATATTAGCAATGGCTATGCTCGTAGTTGTGGTATCCAACATCCCATCAATAAAGAGGCTAAGCGTCGTGCCAATTCGTACAGCGGCTACATGGTGCCACAGACCATCATTTACAATTTTTTTACTGTTGAGTGCCTGGTTAGCAGACCCGGCCGCATCTTCCAATTCAATTAACACACGGCCGGTAGCGGAAATACCAAAATCAATAAAATTGCCCTGGCCGCAAACGTCTCGTTTACTAAGAATTGAAGAGGCTGACGTATCCGTTGTTTTGATCCAGGCTGAAATGGTAGCGTTTGACAAACCAAAATTTCCGGCAGTGTTGTTGATGGTGATGTGATCGTTGGTGCCATCGAAATCTAATCCTTCCCCAGCAATGCCGCCCTGTATGGCAAAATCGTAGTTCGCTTCGTCACAATCATCAGTATAAACGTTAACTATCGCGGCTTTTAAACCCGCCGTTGATGGGTTAAATGTTACGGTGAATGATTGTGAAGCACCTGGAATAATGCTAGCCGGGAGGGTAATACCTCCCGTAGTGAACATTAAGGAATCAGCACCGGTTATTTTGATATTGCTGATGGTAAGATTGACTGCCCCCGTATTTTGAATAGTGTAATTACGAACAACAGTGCCACCCGCATTAGTTGTCCCAAAATCGGTGCCATCTGTTATTGAGGGAATATTGTCGCCATCAGGTATACCGGTGTTGTTGCCCTGCAGGTTTATTTCAGTGGTACTGCCTAAATTTATGCTTACCTGGTTAGCTACAAGGTTAGCAGTGGCAAAGTCGTATAAGCCATCATTATTAAAATCGCCTCCGGCCAGGGCTACCAGCGGCCGTGGTCCCGGATTATTGATGAAACTGTATTGGTTAAAGATACCATTGTTGGCCCCCAGGTATATCCATACAAGGGATGTTTGGTAATCCACTTTTGCAATATCCTGGTTACCGTCGCCGTTAAAATCCGCCACTTCTACAGATTGCGTGGCACCAATAGTGGTAAGGCTGACAGGAGCGGCAAATAAACCTGTGCCGTCACCCATCAATACCGAAACCCCACCAGATACGTTGTTGTTAAAACCAACGACCATATCAGGCTTTCCATCCATATTAAAATCGGCCACCTTAAGAACTGATGGATAATCTGATACTACCACATTACTGGTCCCTGTAAAGTTTCCCATACCATCGCCCAGCCTTATTGAAATGGTCTTGGCACTGAAGTTTGCCGATGCAATATCTGTTTTGCCATCACCATTAAAATCTGCTACTGCAAGAGCGTAGGAAGCGCTTTGCACCACCACACTAAAGCTTCCGTAAAAGCCACCGTAACCATCGCCCAAGCGAACCGCGAGGCTGGTGTTTCCATTACCTGCAATTATATCTGATATTCCATCGTTATTTACATCTGCTGTTATGACAGGACCGCCGTTACCTCCGACATTAATTTCCGCATTTCCGCCAAAATTGCCAGTACCATCACCAAATCGTATACCGACCCTTCCGGTACCAGCAATTCCTCCCGCAATATCCTGCTTGCCGTCGCCGTTAAAATCGCCTACCACAATTGAAGACGCACCGGCCAGGTTAAGATTTCCGGACTGACTAAAATTACCAGTGCCGCTGCCTAAGTAAATACCTGTGTTAACAATTAGGTCCAGCCTGGCATCTCCGTTAAAATCACCCAACGTAATTATGTTAGGGCCTGCGGCTGTTGGTATCGCAATAGGATTGCCAAATTGGGCTTTATTGCATAACGCATTGCTGACCGTTAAAATGAAAGTGGTTGTTGCTGTTGAAGAACCATTGTATGACTTTACAGTAACGGTATATGTTCCTCCAGGCCTCGCGTTTGTTATCGTTACTGTACCCGTAGCAGGATCTACTACCAACAACCCCTGAAAACTGGCAGATGTGGTAGCTACAACACCTGCTGCATTTGTGGGGGCCGCGGAAGCTGCTACTATTGCATTGGCTCCGGATGTGACTATGGTGGTTGAAGGATAACTGCCAATAGTGACCGAGTTTGAAACCCCGGTTCCCTGGATGGCAAAATCAAATAAGGCTTCATCGCAATCGTCGCTTGTTATACTAATGGTGGCAGTTTTTAGCCCTGAACTGGTAGGTGCAAAGCTTACTTTAAAAACGGCAGAGTCTCCGCTGGCAATTGACTTTGGAACGCTGATCCCTATTAGTTGGAACAATGAAGTATGAGTACCACTTATGGCAATATTATTGATTGTAAGATTTGTGGAGCCGGAATTATGAATGCTAAAAGTTCTTGTGAGAATGCTTCCAACAGTTCCAAAATCGCTGTGATCTGTTATCGAAGGTATGTTGTCACCATCTGTGATATTGGTGTTGTTACCTTTAAGGTTTATGTCATTGGCTCCACCAACGCGTACGGAAAAATTATTGTCTGCCTGGTTGGCCGTAGCAAAATCCTGCAGTCCGTCGGCATTAAAATCGCCTACAGCAATCGCAGATGGGTTTGCTCCGACTGCTTCATTTATGTTACCATTAAAATTGCCGGCTCCATCGCCCAATCGCATCGAAACATTATTTGAATTAAAATTTGTAGTGGCAAAGTCCTGCAAGCCATCGCCATTAAAATCACCAATAGCCGCAGCATAAGGGATGGTGCCTAAAATTGTATACCGTAATGTTCCAAAGTTGCCTGTTCCATCATTTAAGCGAACAGTAACTGATCCGTTGTAATCTGAACTGGTTACGGCGATATCCTGGTAAATGCTGCCATTGGTAGTGCCATTAAAATTGCCAAAACTGATAGACCTGGGCTGCCCACCTACTGTATGATTGGTGGCCGCCCCAAAACCACCTGACCCGTTGCCCAGGCAAATAGAAACTGTGCCGCTGCCATAATTTGCGGTAGCGATGTCAGAATTGCCATCACGGTTAACATCACTAATGGCAATGGAAACAGGATTCGATCCCACCGGTATTTCGGTAGTTCCGCGAAAGCCACCTGTGCTGTCTCCCAACCGGATAGAAGCGCTATGGCTGCTGTCATTTGCCGTAGCGAAATCAGTAATACCATCACCATTAAAATCTCCAATAGCAATAGATTTGGGACTGCTGCCTACGGACACATTAGTACTCCCCGAAAAGCCTCCCGCGCCGTTACCCAACCGGATAGATACGGTATTATCAAAGCTATTTGCTGTGGCTAAATCAAGCTTACCGTCGCCATTAAAATCCACTAGCGCCAATGCGGACGGATGGGCACCGACAGGCACATTTGTGACTCCACTAAAGGCACCCGACCCGCTACCCAGCCGAATGGAAACATCACTACTCCCAGCGTTAGCCGCAGCAATGTCCTGCATTCCATCCCCGTTAAAGTCGCCTACAACCACCGTATTACTACCAACACCCGCACCAACATTCGCGTTGCTGCTAAAAAGGGCTTGACTGCATCTGGTATCAACCACGGTTAAAGTGAAGGTTTTAAGGCTTATGGCTGTACCATTAAACGCCTTTATTGTAACAGTATAGGATCCTGCCGGATGAGCATTACTGATTTTTAAAGCTCCCGTTGCACTATCTACCAATAAATTTCCTTTAAAATTATTATTTGCGGATGCGGTTATCTTTTTTGAATTTGCGGGTGGGGCTGAGGGTGTAACAATGCCATTACCACCTGCGCTGGCGATGGTGGTATTCATGTAACTGCCCAGCGCCGGTGCTGCTGCAGTTCCATTGGCCTGAATTGCAAAATCGAAAATAGATTCGTCACAATCATCATTTATGATATTTATAGTAGCTTTTTTTAAACCTGCCGAAGTTGTCTTAAAAGAAATTGTGAACCAGTTGACATCATTTCCTTGCAACAATCTTGGAAAAGTAATTTCCCCGATTTTAAACAAAGCAGAATCGGGTCCAGTAACAGTAATGTTTTTGACCTTAAGCTCAGCATAACCGGAATTATAAATATAAAAGCTCTTAACCATTGTGGTATCTGTTGCTACCGTGCCAAAATCTGTATTATCAGCAATAGACGGTATTGTATCGCCATCCAATATATTGCTGGAATTTGCAGTTACCGAGATGTCGCCCACTCCACCCATTTTTGTTACAAGATAATTATCAGTATTGCCGGTACTGTAATTGTATGACCTGCCTGTTACAACGATATCCATTATGTTGTCTGCATTAAAATTTCCCACTGCCAGTGATGTAATACCTGTGGTTACATAACGCTCAACCAATTCACTAAAATTTCCCAGAGCATCACCCAAACGAACAGAAACAGTTCCGATATTATAATTAGGCACAACAATATCAGGTTTGCCATCGCCATTAAAGTCGCTGATTGCCAAGCCGTAAGGATTACTGCCTATCGGTATCTGAACAGGTGTGGCAAAAGCACCAGTGCCATCGCCTAAGCTTACCGACACGGAAGCACTATTTTGATTTGCAGCAACGATATCTGGTTTCCCATCCTGGTTTAAATCACTGATCGCGACAGCCCTTGGCTTGGCTCCTACAGCAATATTCAGTAATCCGGAAAATGCCCCGGAGCCATCACCCAACCTTACTGAAACACTGTTATTGTTATAATTGGCAATAGCAATGTCGGGATTGCCATCCCCGTTAACATCGTCGATGGCTACAGAAATAGGACCGGCGGGTAAAGACAGTTCGTATGAACCATAAAAACCACCTGTGCCATCACCCAGCCGGACTGACGCCGTATTACCCATATAATTGGGGGTAATAATATCCTGCTTACCATCTTTATTTATATCTGCCGCTGCAATTGAGTAAGGTGCTGCACCTACACCCACTATAGTGCTGCCAGGGAAATTACCGGCACCATCACCCAAACGAACAGAAACGGTATTAGCTCCATAATTAGCGGTAGCAAAATCAAGGTTGCCATCACCATTAAAATCATTTATGACGATACTATACGGATTACTTCCAACGGCAATATCTGTGCTGCCAGTAAAACTGCCATTTACATTACCCAGCCGTATGTTAACTGTCGAGTTTGTATAATTGGCGGTAGCTACATCCTGCATTCCATCTCCATTAAAATCACCAACTGTAGCTGCAAGGATGCCATTTACCTGGGATACTGAAGTGAAGGCGGAACTTGTTAATACCTGGCTACAAATGGGATTAGTAACAGTTAAAACAAATGATGCGGAGGATGTTGCAACTCCATTGACTTTCACGGTTACGTTATACACCCCTGCAGGATGCGCATTTACTACAGCAACTACTCCAGTGGATGGATTCACCCGAAGTAAGCCTTTGAAATTACCTGAAGTATAGGCTGTGATATTGGTGGCATTAGTGGGCGTAGCCGAAGGTGTTATATTAATATTTTTACCTGAGACAACATTTGTGTTTGCAGGATAATTGCCAAGAGTAGCCAATAGAGCAACTGCAGTACCCTGGATAGAAAAGTTGTATGCAGGTTCGTCGCAATCATCATTATTTATAGTTATCGCAGCAGTTTTTAAGCCGGGAGTTGTGGGTACAAAACTTACAGTAAAAGTTGTGGATGCATTTGAAGCTAAGACAACCGGAAAAATAATTCCACTAACATTAAACAATGATGAATCTGAACCACGCGTACCAATACTATTTATTTTAAGACTGCCAGTACTTGTATTTTGGATGGTGAAGTTTCGTATAAGGTTTGTATTCACATTTCCGAAATCTGTATAATCAGATAGGGAAGGTGTATTGTCTCCCTGTAGAATGGTTGTATTGTTGCCAAGCAGGTTAATTTCAGCGGAATTAGGATTTGCCAAAATAATGGAGACGCTACCTGGAGTGTTTCCATCTACCGAAAGAATATCCTGCTTGCCATCATTGTTTACATCAGCAACAGATACAAAATATGGGCTGTAACCGAGGTTTAAATTACTGTTGGATGTAAAGCCGCCTGCTCCATTGCCGAGATAGGTAGCAACTGTACTCACATTATAATTGGCCGCTGTGATATCCGCTTTACCATCGCCGTTAAAATCGCCGGTCGCCAGCGATACTGGTGAGCCGGTAATTTCATTGGCGCCGCTAAAGTTACCGGTACCATCACCTAACCGGATGGAAATACCTCCAATTCGTGCCACTGCTATGTCCTGGTTACCGTCACTATTAAAATCGTCGATTACCACCGACGATGGACTGGTACCCAGGCTCATATCAGCGGTTATGCTAAAACCACCCAAGCCATCTCCCAAACGAATGGAAACCGAATTATCCAAATAATTTGGTATCACAAAATCCTGCCTGCCGTCATTATTTATATCCCCGATTGCGAAAAATCTGGGACCGCTGCCGGTTGCAACCTCGCTTGACGCAATAAACCCACCCAGCCCATTTCCCAGGCGTATAGAAATGTTATCGCTGCCTGCATTGGTTGAAGCTATATCCAGTCTGCCATCACTATTAAAGTCGTGCAACAAAACAGCCCAGGGATTCACTCCTGCCGACACTGTATTTAAAAAGGAAAAACTTCCGTCACCATTTCCCAGGTAAATGGAAAGACTATTATTACCGTTATTCCCTACTATCAAATCCTGTTTGCCATCAGCATTAATATCCCCTATGCTTACAGCAGACGGGCTATGCACTGTTGTCACATCACTCGTATTGCTAAAGCTACCGAGACCATTGCCTAATTGTATTGAAATGGTATTGCTGTTAGAATTTGGCGCAGCAAAATCCTGCTTGCCATCATTATTAAAATCCCCGATTGCAACCATCTGCGGGCTATTACCCAAAGGAATATTGGTAGCTGTGCTAAACAGAGCCTGGCTGCATTGGGTTTGGTTCACAGTTAATGTAAAACTGGTAGTGGTCTTGGAAAATCCATTTAAAGCATTAACGGTAATAGTGTAAATACCTGCGGGGTGAGCGTTTGTAACGGTGATCACGCCTGTAGTGGGATTCGTATGCAATACTCCTTTAAAATTACCTCGAGCAAATGCGGTTACACCCGATGCATTGGTGGGTGGTGCAGTGGGTGTTATAAAAATATTTCTTCCGGCATTAGCAATGCTTGAATTCGGGTAGTTACCAAGTCCAGGGGAAGTACCAACTCCTGTGCCTTGAATAGAAAAATCGTAATTAGCCTCATCACAATCGTCGCTTACGATGTTAATGATTGCAGTTTTTAGCCCCGCAGACCCCGGTAAAAATCTTGTTGTAAACTGGGCTGATGTGCCAGCCGCAATGGTCACAGGAATTGTAATTCCATAAACCGAAAACATAGAAGAATCTAACCCTGACAGTCTGATATTCTTTATCAACAAACTGCCTGATCCGGTATTTTGTATCGTAAAAATTCTTTCGAGATTGGTATTTACATTTCCAAAATCGGTGAAATCGGTAACAGAAGGTGCAATATCACCGTCGGTTATGCTCGTGTTGTTCCCCTGTACGTTTATCTCTGCAAAACCAGGGCTTCCCATGCGAATGGAGACAGAGTTGCTGCTATTGCATGCCGCTAAAAAATCCTGTTTGCCATCACCATTAACATCACCCAACACCATTTGATAAGGATTACTAGCTACAGTCACACTTGTACTGGCAGTAAAGCCGCCAACGCCATCGCCCAGGCGTATGGCGATAGCAGTAGTATTGTTGAGTAATACTGCTATATCCTGGCTGCCATCGCCATTAAAGTCGCCGGCAGTTACCGACACGGGGCCTGTCCCAACAAGCACATCAGTAGTTCCGGTAAATCCGCCGGCACCATTTCCAAGACGAATGGACACTGTCGCACTGTTATAGTTGGCCACAGCGATATCCTGCTTGCCATCTGAATTAAAATCGCCGGTGGTTACCGAATATGGGCTGCTGCCTGTTGCAATGTCCGGTGCGTTTGTAAAACTCCCCGTTCCATCCCCCATGCGAATGGACACATTTATGTTGGATAGGTTATTTGCTACAGCAAAATCGGGATTTCCATCGCCATTGAAATCCGCGGCTATAACACTAATTGGGTAAGCTCCAACTGCTACACTATTGGGTGTACCAAAACTTCCATCTCCGTTGCCCTGGCAGATAGATACCGTTCCTGAACCCGCATAATGACCTACCGCTAAGTCTGTTCTACCGTCATTATTAAAATCACCAGTGGTTATACATCTTGGGTTACCGGCTACTACAATATTGGCAGCTGCATTAAAGCCGCCGGTACCATTCCCCAATTGCACTGATACAGAACTGCCATTAAAATTTGCAGTGGCAAAATCCTGGTGGCCATCACCATTAAAATCCGCAACCGCGATACCGTAAGGGTTAGTACCTACGGCAACCGTTATACTGCCCGAAAAACTGCCTGCACCATCGCCCAGGCGGATGGAGACTGTACTTGCGCCAAAGTTTGCAGCCGCAAAATCCTGCTTGCCATCACCATTAAAATCGCCAACAGCCAGTGATCGTGGGTTTGTTGACACAGCAACGTTTGTCGTTCCACCATAAAGTGCCTGGCTACACAATGTATTGTTCACAGTTACCTTAAAAGTAGTTGTAGAAGCAGCCACTCCATTAAATGCTTTTACTGTTACAGTATATATACCAGCGGGATGTGCATTGGTGATTTTGACCACACCCGTTATAGGATCGGCATACAACATTCCTTTAAAATCAGCGGTTGTATAGGCGGCGATGCTTGCGGTATGGGCAGGTATTGTTGATGGATTTACAACAGCATTGCCACCGGCAGTATTAATGGTTGTGGCCGGATAATTACCCAATGTAGCTGGTGCGCCTGTACCCTGAACCGCGAAACGAAATATGGGTTGATAGCAAGTGTTTGTACCAATATTTACCGTGGTTGTTTTTAAGCCGGCACTTGTAGGTGAAAAGCGAATAGCAAATGTGGTGGATGTACCCCCGTCGATTGTTACAGGCAATGTAATGCCACTAATGGTAAATAATGAAGAATCGGCGCCGTTTACATGTATACTGTTTACTGTAAGGCCGCCGGTGCCGGTATTTTGAATAGTAAAATTGCGTGCTACACTAAGGCCAAAGTCAGTATGATTATTTGTTTCAGGGGCATTACTCCCGTCAACAATCGCAACATTATTCCCCTTAACGCTAATAGCACCGGCACCCCCAAGACGGATAGAAATATTATTACTTCCTCTATTAGCTGTCACAAGGTCTAGCCTGCCATCACCGTTGAAATCGGCTACAGCGAGTGCCAAAGGATTATTTCCTACAACCAGGTCTGTGGTTCCACTAAAGTTGCCTGTACCATTGCCTAACCGTACCGATATATAGTAGTAGGCTGCACTGCTGTACATACCATCGGCCATTGCAATGTCAGGGTTGGCATCGCCGTTAAAATCGCCAATTACGATTGCCTGCGGAGCGTAGTTGGACAGCGGTATGTCCGCGGCTTGGATAAAACCTCCAGTTCCGTCGCCCAACCTGATAGAAACATTATTGCTGGTCTTGTTAGCAATGGCCAAATCCTGTTTGCCGTCGCCATTCAAATCTCCGATGGCTACCGAATATGGATTGGTACCCGCATTTATTTCTGTAGATCCTGCGAAGCCGCCCAGTCCATTGCCCAACCTTATTGAAACAGTGTTGCTGATATAGTTAACAACAGCTATATCCTGTTTGGTATCACCATTAAAATCGCCAATTTTTACGGCAAGAGGGTTAGCACCAACCATTACCCCAGGCATCGTGTTAAAACCACCGTTGCCATCGCCTATACCAATAGAAACTGAATTAGACCAATAGCAGGCCGCTGCGAAATCCTGTTTTCCGTCACCGTTAAAATCTCCGATATCAATAGAAGTTGGTGAAAGCCCCACCTGCACGATGGTATTTCCTGTGAAACCACCGGTGCCATTTCCATATTTTACCAGAACATTCTGGCCTGGGTATCCCCCATCTGCCACCAGGAAATCCTGCTTTCCATCGCCATTAAAATCACCCACCGCAATCGAAGAAGCGTTGAGGTTTACACTGAAAGTTACATCTGATGCGTTAGTAAAGCCGCCGGTTCCATTCCCCAAACGAATGGAAACACTATTACTTCCGGAATTTGCACATGCGATATCCTGTCGTCCATCGTTGTTAAAATCAGCTACAGCCACCGACAAAGGACCGGTGCCGGATGGTAAATTGATGTTTGTTCCGAATAACCCCTGGCTGCAAAGGGTATGATTTACTATTAATTGAAAATTAGCACTTGCTGTGCCTATCCCATTAAATGCATTTACGGTGACCGTATAGGTTCCCGCAGGATGTGCATCTGTGACACTTACAATGCCGGTTGCCGGATTTACATGGAGTAGCCCCTTAAAATTTGTAGATGTTTGCGCAGAAGTAGCTGTCGCATTAGCTGGAAATAAAGATGGAATCACAGTAGTATTACCTCCGGCCGTAATAACAGTATTTGCAGGATAAGTCCCCAGGCTAGGTGCCTGGGCATGTGTGAACTTAACAGTTGTGAAAACCAATAGCAGTAAGACCCATACTCTATTCAATGCAGGTTAGGTTTTGGTGTTTAGAAAAAAACGAAACTAACCATTTGATAATCAAAAAAAATCCGACGTCTAAAAAACACAAGTATAAAAAAAAGCTGCCAACTTTAAAAGTCGGCAGCCCGTTATAATAAGGTTCCATTATTAAGTGAATATTACACCTTTCTTTTAATACTGCAACCCACACTCCGTGAGGTTTTCACACTAACATCCTTACCCTGGTTGAGTTCGCTTACGGCTACTTTCAGGTGCTGCCTTGACACTGTTGAAGCATCGCTGGGGCTATCGTCTATAGCGCCGTGATATACCAGTTTGCCTTCCTTGTTAAAAAGAAAGCATTCAGGGGTGCGATTGGCACCAAAGGCGTCTGCTAATTCATTGTTTTTATCTACGGCATAGGTCCATTTGTAGCCCTGCTCTTTGGCGTAGGCTTTCATGGCATCATAGCTGTCTTCGCCGCCACGGTTTGCTTCATTACTATTCAGAACTATTACACCAATACCGTTTTTTATAGCATCGTTACATGCCTCTACCGTACGCGCCTGGTTTTTAATCACATAAGGGCAGGTATTGCAGCTAAACATAACCAGTAAACCATTCTGTTTTGCGGCGGATTTTAAACTAATCTCGTTGCCGGAAACATCCTTCAGTTTTAGATCCCCTTTCGGCATACTGCTTCCAATGGTCAGTTCTTCTGCCGGTTTAAATGCCATGAATGCAAGCGTGGCGAGGCCGAGGCCAAAAAATATTTTCTTCATAATAAAATGATTTGTTTAAAGGTAACTCCAGATCGGGTATTTTGTTTGCCGCTGGTGGAAATTTGTGATGGCTTTGATAGCCTGATACCAGTCAATCCCATTTTAAATCTCCGTTACCGGTTCCCGGTGAAATTGAGTTACATCAAACTTTCTGGGCCAGTTTACTTTTTTTGTAACCGTATAATAAATAGATAATTAACCCGATTGCAAGCCAGGCCAAAAACCAGGCCCAGTTGGCAGCGGTCATCCCGGTGAGCAAGTACAGGCAAGTGGCAAGGCCCATTAGCGGAATTAGAGAATATTTTTTCATGAACGCGAAAACAGCCAGCACCAGGCAAACAATCCAAAAAACGATGAGTGAAATTTTCGGGATCGCCGCTGCCATGTATCCAATTTTTCCTTCCGTATAATCTTTATTATCGCTGAAATCGAAATGGAACATATCCGCAAAATAGGATTTGGATAACAAGTACGCCATCACCATAGCTCCTATCACAATCGCCGGAAAAATAAATTGCCCGCTAATAAATGGTATATGAAATTTTCCTTTCTCCTTTTCCCTGCGGGGCAATAATAATACACCACCGCATACAAGCACAAAAGCAAAAAGCGTTGCAATACTGGTAAAATCCAGGACAAAAGTTTTGTCGGTAAATAATATAGGCACACCCACTACAAGGCCGGTAATGATCGTAGCGAATGACGGGGTTTTATATTTCGGATGAATTTTCTGGAATATAGGGGGCATTAGGCCATCGCGGCTCATACTCATCCAAATCCGGGGTTGGCCCATTTGGAAAACGAGTAAGACACTGGTCATGGCCACTACAGCACAAATGGCTACGAGAAACTGCATCCATCCAACATTGAGATTTTGCTTTTCGAAAATAAAAGCGAGGGGATCACCCACACCATCAAAGTTGCGGTAGTTTACAGAGCCTGTCAGCACCAGGGTCAGTAATATGTAAATAACAGTACAAACCACCAAAGAAGTGATCATACCCCTTGGCAGATCCCTTTGAGGATTTTTACTTTCTTCAGCCAGTACACTTACGGCATCAAATCCAATATAGGCGAAAAATACAGCACTTACGGCCATCATAACACCACCAAACCCATTGGGCATAAACGACTTAACCCCTGCATCATTTGCCGGCAACCAATTAGATGTGAGCCCATTTGAAAATACGAGGTACCCGCCTACCAGTATTACCAACATGACCACCAGTAATTTCAAAACCACCATCACATTACTAAAATTTCTGCTCTCCTTTATACCACGGTACACAAGACAGGTAATTAAAATATTGATGATAAAAGCCGGCAGATCCAGGATAATGCGGAAATTCCCAATGGTGGGAGCTGTGTTCCATGCAGCGATGATTTCGCTATTGGTGCTGCCGCCTTCTACCGCGTGTTTGGCTTCCATATAACTGGTACTTAACCAACCAGGAATATGCACATTGCATTTATCTAAAAACGAAGTAAAATAGTCGCTCCAGCTGTATGCCACATAAATATTACCAATGGAATACTCCATGATCAATGCCCAGCCAATGATCCAGGCAAACAACTCCCCAAAGCTTGCATACGCATACGTGTAAGCGCTACCTGCCACCGGAATGCGGCTGGCAAATTCACTGTAACAAAATGCAGTAAAAGCACAGGCAATGGCCGTTATAACAAACAATACCACAACACCCGGCCCTCCATTGAAAACCGCACCACCAAGGCTGCTAAAACTACCGGCCCCCAAGATGGCAGCAATGCCAAAAAAAGTAAGGTCACGCACTGTAAGCACCCTTTTAAGACCAGTGCCATGGCCTTCTTCCTTTTCCGAATCGGCCAGGATTTTACTAATATCTTTTGTACGGAAAAGTGATTTAAACATTCGGGCTGGTTTAAGTAATGAACCGTCAAAATACATGATTCATTTAAAACTACAAAGGGGCTGTTAGTTTAGAGACCGCAATATTATTACTTCACTTCTTCCAGGTATTCCAGGAAATGCATCGTGCCCGGATGATCAAACGCTCCATTATAATTGATCATAATCTCTTCGTTTTTCCTTATATCCCTGATGGCCTTAATCGAAAAAGTCATTTTTTCTTCGTTGTAATATGCTTCTGCATTGGAGGGTGACGCATGATTATAGAGAGAGCCGAAACCCAGTAGCATGGCGGCTTTCATTGGATCATTATCAAAACCAAAAATATAGAACCCCAACTTGAATCCTTCAAACTGCGACAACGATTCGATCTCTATCATAAGAATTGGACACTCTTCCACCAGGTTGCCGCTGGCGATAGCTTTATTTGTAAAAACGCCCCGGCCTTTTCCGGCAGATACCCTTACTTCAAGGTTCTCTTTTCCGCGGGTAATTAGTTTTCCTTTGGTGCGTGTGGGTTTAACAGGACTCATTGTGAGGGATATTTAGTTGGGTTTAGTGTATAGATGTGAAAGATAGGCCGGTTACAATAAATCAAACAAAAAAATACTATGCGATGTAAAATTAGCGAGGGATAAAAAAACAGCCAGCAATTTCTTCGTCGGCGTGTTTACTATACCAGGTCTCTGTTTAGCTCTTCAAGCATATCTGCCATTTTCTCCAATTCTATCCAACTATCAGGTAGATAATGCCATTTGTAAGTTGTTTGGGTACTTTCAACACCAATTACCAATGTGTAGCAAGTACCGTCAATAATGATACCACCCCATTTTTCAAAATTCGGTTTTATTGAAAGACCTTTCGCAAACTCGATAATCCCTTTAAGTTTCTTTATATTAGTTGTCCCACTTTCTTTAATGATAGTTGGTGTAATCACCTGACCAATATATTTTAGACCTTCTATTGGATTTGAAAACTTAGGCAAGTCAACAAATCTCATCCAGGTTGTCCTGTACCATTGAACTTCTTCGTTATTTATTACAATTTGGAGGAAAATACTATTGTCAAAAGATGGCTCAACTGCAATTTGAATATTTGGTTTGTAGTTGTCAATAACTTGTCCTTTTAATAATAAACTCTGAGCCAAATTCATAAACTCAAACCAGCTACTGGGATTTTCCATTACTATTTATAAATTTTTTTGCTGCCATTTCTGCGAGTTGTCGGGCTCTTTTTCCACTAAAACATGTATCGTCATAGTTATTGGAACTATCTATTTGATCCATTGGATTGTCGTTATCTTCAGACACAGCCCACCACCCTACATCTTCATCCATCCTCTCTGCTCTTAAAATTAACCCGTTCCATTTTGCAATGCAATCATCATCTAAATTCCCAGTCCAGGCTATTGGCTTTGTAGCGTCCATGGCGTAAACGTTGCAGTAGAGTAAAGGATGGTTTTAAATTGCCACCAATATCCTGTTAATGCTCTCTCTGGATCAGAAACTGCGCCAGCTCTTTTAGCTGGCCTTTCCGGTTGCTCATTACGGCTATCTCATCCAGGTGGTACATGGCATCGTTGTAATACTTTTCCTTTAGTTCATTGGCCCAGATATCTACCCTGCAAGCCTTAAAAATGGCCAGCACTTTTTCCACTTTATCAGCCGGGCTTTCCTGCATCAATTGCCTCAATTCAGCCTTCTGTTCTTCGGTAGCCACTTCCAGGGCATGGATCAGCAGGAAGGTTTTTTTATTGGCTAAAATATCGCCCCCTACCTGTTTGCCAAATTTAGACGGATCACCAAAAGCATCGAGGTAATCATCCTGCACCTGGAAGGCAACGCCCAGGTTCTTTCCAAATTCATACAGGTGCTCCGTATTGCCTTTACTGGCTCCGCCCAATACGCCACCGATCTTTAAACTGGCGGCCAGCAATACCGAAGTTTTCATGGCGATCATGTTCAGGTATTCATCCAGCGAAACGGCATCTGATTTCTCAAAATCCATATCCAGCTGCTGGCCCTCGCAAACCTGGCGGGCGGTGATCACGAAAATATTATTGATCCGTTGCAGGTAATCGGTGCTGATCCGGTTGAGATAATCATAGGCCTGCACCTGCATGACATCGCCTGCGAGCAAGGCTGTGCTTTTGCCATATTTCTGATGCACGGTTTCCATGCCACGCCTTAGCGGGGCTTCATCCATAATATCGTCGTGAATCAGGGTAAAGTTGTGGAAGAGTTCTATAGCAGTTGCCACATGCCATGCATCGGGGTTTATTTCATCGAACAATTCATTACCCATTAATACCGCAACCGGCCGTATCCGCTTGCCTCCCATTTGCAAAAAGTAGCGGTTAGGATCGTACAGCGAAGGCGTGGTTAACGGGAAATGTTCTACCGAAAAATGCTCCTGGAATTGTTTGGATAATGCTTCGAATGATTGCATGAACGCTATAATGATTTATTGGCTGCAAGATGCTGCATAAATTCTGATTTTGGGGGCCGGCATTTCGATTTCATGATCCCGTGCAAACGGTTTGCGACGCTCCATTTGTCAGCATGCTTTGGGATTCCCGGGTTTCTTACCTTGGTTTGCGTTAGTTCAAAATGAAATCCGGCTGCAGGCATTACGCAATTTTTAACGCCCTGTCAAGTACTTTCAGATTTGAAATATACTGCTGCGAATACGCCCAATCTTCTGATATCTCAGCCCAAATAATTTGCCTGTCAATGGCAAGTTGAATAACCTTTTTGTTATCAGGCTCAATAACACCTTCGTCTACCAATTGAGCGAATCCTGTTGCAATTACAGTATTGTCCAGTGTATAGATATATTGCTGGTCATCAAAATTCTCATCTTCAATTTGAGACTTTATTGTAGATCTTGAAAGCATTTCAATATTATATTCTTCAAACTCCATCTCCCCAACACTTTCTATGACCCATTTTAAACAATCAATAGTGGCCACATCCGGATTTGCCTTTCGCCAATCCCTAAACTCCACTAAAGCCGTATCACCTTCATCAGAGCCGAAGGGAGCCAGTTCATCAACGCAACTCCAAAAAAACTCCTCGGGAATTAGTTCAATGGCCCTTTGGTGTGCATTGTCAATGTCAATACCGTATTTTTCTTCCTCTTCCATAACGCGTAATTAAATGATGATTTTAATGGTCCCGAAATCAGGTTCCCGATTTCAAATTTGGGACACCCCTTTTTTTTATAATGTCTCTATCACCCTCGGAATCCTCTGTTCCAACATCATAAAATCTACCAGCACCATGGCAGTAACAGCTTCAACAATTACGGGTGCTCTTAGTGCCACGCACAAATCGTGGCGGCCCCTAATCGCAAAATCTTCCATTTTCTCCGTTTCCCAGTTTAAACTGTGTTGTTCTTTGGGGGTAGATGAGGTGGGTTTTATCGCCAACCGGAATACCAGTTCATTTCCATTGCTAATCCCACCTACAACGCCACCTGCGTGGTTGGTAGTGGTTTTACCTGTCATGTCTTCGATAGCATCATTGTGCTCGCTGCCAAACATTTTTGCAGCGGCAAATCCGGTTCCAAACTCAATTCCCCGAACCGCGGGAATGGCGAAGATGATATGCGCAAGGGCCGATTCCACTGAATCAAAATAGGGTTCACCAAGACCCGCGGGTAAGCCACTCACTTTACATTCCACGATTCCACCAACAGAATCTTTGGCATCAATCGCATTTTGAAGGCCTTTTTCCAGGTCGGTTTCGCCGCCGATTTCAGTAACAGCTGCTGTAATTGTTACACCGGGCATCAGCTTTTTTGCTATGCCACCCGCAGCCACCAAACCGGTGGTAAGCCTGGCGCTAAAATGTCCGCCACCCCTGAAATCTTCGTGGCCACCAAACTTTACGTGGGCTGTAAAATCAGCATGGCCGGGCCTGGGAAAGCTCCGTTGCTTTTCATAATCGCCGCTACGGGTATTGGCGTTATCAAACAATATGGTGATGGGAAAGCCCGTAGCTTTTCCATTAAAAGTTCCGCTCTTAAAAATGGGATAATCCGCTTCCTGCCGTGGCGTGGTGCCCTTTTGTTTTCCGCCCTTCCTCCTTTCGAGGTCTGGAAGTAAATCGTCTTCTGTAAGTGGCAGACCAGCCGGGCAACCATCAATATTTACCCCTACAGATTCGCCATGGCTTTCGCCAAAAATGTGTACTCTGAATATGCGTCCGAACGTGTTCAAAATGAGTTATCAGTTATTAGTTATGAATGATGAGGAATGAGTGATGAGTCAATGATTGTTAAGTTCAATATCCTAAAAAGTAATGTTCAAGTACTCAAGGGTAACAGGGATCATGCTTACCAATTACAAACACCTGGATCCACGTATTTGTATATTGAAAATTGAACGTTGATTATTGAATATTTTCTACACTAAACAGATTTAAATTTCGTGCAAAAAAACTTGCTTACAAGTGAAATCCGCCTCCCTGGCCTACCAAAAACACAGCATTGGAAAATAGTAATTTCCCATTTTGCCAAAAGCTGCGGAACAGCGGATCATCGGCCAGGAATACCACCGAACCGCGGCCAATATCCAGCTGCCCGATCAGGGTTCCGTCTTTCAGCTTTTCCCTGGCTTTTATGCCGGCATAACCTGCTACCTGTGAGTCTTTCTTAATGGTACCTACATTCCAGCCTTCCTTCAAAAACTCGAATACGTCGGTGCCGCCTTTAAGCGTGTAGTAAAAACCGGGAAAGCCATATGCCAGCGGGTGCGTGCTATCCATTGCCACTTTAAAAATACTGCCGGGGTTGCTCAATTTCAGATCGTCGTGTTCGCTTTCGGCAAAAAATTTGATATCGTCATATCCCGGCTTCTCTTTCTCCTTATCGTTTTCATCACCATCTTTTTTTAATTTTATGCCCCAATCTGCCTCCGCCAGCTGGGTAACGGCGTCTGCGATGGTAACCAGTCTGCCTCCCTGTTGTACCCAGCTTTTCAACGCACCATCTTTTGCAAATAAATTCCGGTAATTGCCGTCAGGTACAATTAATACATCAAATCTTTTCCAATCCACACCATCTGCATCGCGGGCATTGATCATCGTGATGGGATAATTGATTTCCTTTTCAAAATAAAACCAAACCTCCCCGGCGCCTCCGCTGCTAACGCCATCACCGGTAAGGCAGGCCACTTTGGGGGCCCATAGCGTTTTCACTTCGGGACTGCCAAAGTCGGCACCTTTATCCATAAATCCTGTGCCCACCACATCCAAACGGACATTCAATCTTGCAGCCACATCTACCACAACATTTTGAAAATCAGGAACGCTTTTATTGGAAGTCCTGATAATAATTAACGAACCTGCCGGATATTTTTTTCCATTGGCTTCAGTAGCCTTTCCCGTTTGCCGCACTTTGATACCCTTTTTCATCAGGGCGGTTAAAAAACGAACATCGTCCAGCGACTCCCAGGGTTTTATAAATCCATACACTTCGCCTTTATTAATGGCGGTTAAAAAGGGTGTAAGGTATGTAGGCACAGAGGCCAGCTTTTCCTTAACAGCATATGCCTGTATGCCATATGCATAAGGGATGGCCCAGGCTGTGATATCATAAGTCGCACTATCCGTCACCTTTGATTTTGGCTCAAATAAAACCTTCACCATATTACCCCGTGGCTGAGTGGTGTTTATCACGAGGTCACCGCTTTCCAGGTTAAAGGTTTCGGTTTTTGTGTTGAAATAATTGAAGCCGCTGGCGGTGCCACCATTGGCATAGCCAAAATCTATTCCGTTCCTTTTCAGGAGCTCGGTCATGGTTTTTATTTTACCCTCGTTTCCCTTGCCTTTTACTACAAATGTTTTGTATTCGCCTACACCGCTTGCTTTTGCATTGTCAAAAAACTTCTTATAGTTTTCAATCAGCTTTGTGGCATTTAAACTGGATATTTCCACCGTGCTGATACCGGTGGTGTAATGGTGCATCACCCTGTCTTGTAAAGTAAGTGTATCGCCGTCCTCGTTAACGATAGCCAGGCCGCCTTTGCTATGCCCACCCTGTTCGTAGGTCATGCCCACCGCTCCATTATAAGTGGGCCAGGTATCGCCGTAGCTGGGGTATAATAAATCGAACCGTTCGCGGGTAAAATACAGCCAGCCTTTGGCATCAAAATACCGGGCATGGTTGCGGCCAATATTGGTTTGAAATTCACGCTGCCAGGGCGTTATCACTTCATGAAAAGGTTCGGCAGCCGGCGCAAAATAATAAGGCTCGTTATAACCCTGCTCATGGTAATCCACGTGAATCTGCGGCATCCAGAGATTGTATTTTTTTACGCGTTGTTGGGTTTCAATTTGGGTTTGCCAGGCCCAGTCGCGGTTGAGGTCAAAATTGTAGTGATTTGTTCTGCCTTGTGGCCAGGGCTCTATATGTTCCCGGGCTTGCGGGTCGGGGTTGGGGGTGGCTCCCACGGCATTATTAAACCAGTTTACATAACGGTCGCGGCCATCGGGGTTGATACAGGGGTCAATGATAACCACCGTGTTTTTCAGCCATTCTTTTGCGTTGGTAGTGTTAGAAGTAACCATCTCGTACAAAGTGACCATTGCTGCTTCGCTGCTGCTGGGTTCGTTGCCATGCACATTGTAGCTCAGCCACACAATCGCTTTCGCATTGGCCATATCGGCGACACCATTTTCCAGCCCCGCAATCTTAAGATTATTGAGGCGAATGTTCTCCAGGTTGCTGATATTTTCTGCAGAAGAAATGTACGACATTAACAGTGGCCGTCCGGCATTGGTGGTACCGTATTGTTCCAGTTTCATGGTAGCAGGTGAAGCTTTTGCCACCGCCTCAAAATACTGCACGATTCTATAATGAGGGGTATAATGACTGCCGGGTTCATACCCCAGAAATGCTGCAGGCGACGGTATTTGCGCTGCGGCAGAGCCAGCTACGAACAGCAACAGGAATGGGATAATTTTCTTCATAAAAAGTATTTAATAAAGAATTGTCTTTTAGAGAGGCAATATAGAATACAAAAGCCAGAAGAAGGGAGTTGGGTGCATTCTTTTGATATGCGGCCATCATCTGCCTACACCTGGAAATTAAACAGGAACAGCGTTTTCGAGCCTGCGAATTCTTCAAAAAAACATCAGGCACCCTTGCGTTTCAGCACGGCCACGGTCAGCCTGCTGATGCAGCAAAGCTTTCCTGTTTCGTCGTGGATCTTTATATCCCACACATGCGTTTGGGCACCTATGTGGATGGGCGTGCAGGTGCCTGTTACAAAACCTTGCCTGGTGCTGCGGATATGGTTGGCATTGATTTCAAGCCCTACGCACATAAACTTTTCATGGTCTATTACCAGGGCGCTGGCTACACTGCCCAAAGTTTCGGCCAGGGCCACGGAGGCACCGCCGTGAAGCAGGCCATAAGGCTGTTTGGTGCGGTGATCTACCGGCATCGTGCCTTTCAGAAAGTTCTCACCGATTTCGGAAAACTGTATGCCAATATGTTCACCCATATTGCCATTTCCAAAATGCAGGATATCGGTGAGTTGCAGGTTTTTATTGAACCAGATCATAATGCTTCTTTTTCATTCAGGTTCAAACTGGCGATCACTTCCGGCGGAAGAAACTGCCGGACATCGCCCCCATTTCTTAACACATCTCTCACCAGCGTAGAAGCCACAGAAGTGTATTGTGGCGAACAGGTAAGGAAGATAGTCTCGATATGGTTATCGAGGCTCCGGTTCATGTCGGCAATCGCTTTTTCGTATTCAAAATCGCTTACATAGCGGATACCACGGAGGATAAAATTGGCTCCTACTTCATTGCAACATTTTACCGTCAGTCCTTCGTAAGCCACTGCTTCTACTTTAGGATTGTCTTTGTAGCAGTCCAGTATCCATTGTAACCGCTGGTCTTCACTAAACATGGGTTGTTTATTGGCATTGCGGCCAATGCCGACTACCAGTTTATCGAACAATGGCATGGCCCTGTCGATAATGTCAAGATGCCCCAGGGTAATGGGGTCGAATGTACCGGGGAAGAGGGCTATACGCATAAACTCGATTTATGATTTCGGATTTAGGATTTATGATTTGATTTAACGCCGAAGGCTGGACGCTGGACGCTTGAAGCTGGACGCCACAGAACAACTTTTGGCTACTTACTACTCATCACTTATCACTCATCACTCATTACTCATCACTTGTTTCCCGACAACAAATACAGCACCGCCATTCTTACCGCCACTCCATTTTGCACCTGATCGAGGATAATGCTGTGTTGGCTGTCCGCTACATCGCTGTCTATCTCCACGCCACGGTTGATCGGGCCCGGGTGCATGATCAAAATCTGTTTATCCAGGCTATCGAGCATCTTCTTTTTTACACCGTACGCCAGGTTGTATTCTCTTAATGATGAAAACAAAACCTGGTTTTGTCGTTCCAGCTGGATGCGCAAAACGTTAGCCGCATCGCACCATTGCAATGCTTTCATTACATCGTATTCCACCTTTACGCCCAATGCTTCGGCTATGTATTTGGGAATCAATGTGGGTGGTCCGGCTACGGTTACTTCGGCACCCATTTTGGTAAGCAGGTAAATATTACTAAGTGCCACCCGGCTATGCATGATGTCGCCGATAATGGCAATTTTCTTTCCTTCCAGCGTTCCAAGTTTTTCTTTGATTGAAAAGGCATCGAGCAGGGCCTGTGTCGGGTGCTCGTTGATGCCATCACCTGCATTAATGATCGCTGCATCAATGTGTTTTGCCAAAAAATGCGGGGCACCGCTGGCACTATGCCGCATCACCACCATATCCACCTTCATACTCAGGATATTGTTAACTGTATCCAGCAAGGTCTCCCCTTTTGAAACAGAGGAGCCACTGGCGGCAAAATTGATGCTGTCGGCACTCAAACGCTTTTCGGCCAGCTCAAAAGAAATCCTGGTCCGGGTACTGTTTTCGTAAAAAAGGTTAACGATGGTTACATCACGCAGCGAGGGGACTTTCTTAACTGGTCGCTGTAAAACTTCTTTGAATTGCTCTGCTGTAGAAAGAATCAAAGAAATATCTGCTGGCAGAAGGTCTTTAATTCCAAGGAGATGTTTGGTGGAAAGGCTCATTAAAAAACAAATCTAAAGGAAAATGGGAAAATGTGAGAAATGTGGGAAATGTGGAAAATGTGGAAATGTGAAAATGCATTAGTTGAAGGCTATCAAAAATAGGACACGGAAAACCATGGTCTGGAAATTTCCACATTTTCACATTTCCCACATTTCCACATTGTTGAATATTAATCTATCAACACTACCTCATCAACACTGTCTTTTTCTGCCCATAAAACTTTTACTTTTTGGGAGATGATGGTATCGATCATTTTGCCGGTATAGTCGGGCTGGATGGGAAGTTCGCGGCTAAAGCGGCGGTCTACCAATACGCATAATTCTACTTTTGCGGGGCGGCCAAAGTCCAGCAGTGCATCCAGCGCAGCACGGATGGTGCGGCCGGTGTACAGTACATCGTCAATGATGACCACTTTTTTATTCTCAATGGAAAACGGGATATCGGTTTCGTTGGCAATATGGAGTTGCTTCCGCACGTCGTCGCGGTAGAAGGTAATGTCGAGTTTGCCATATTGAATAGCAGGCGCCAATTGCCGGAGCACTTCCACCAGCCGGTTACTAAATGCAATGCCGCGGGGCTGGATGCCTATTAACACAGTATCGCTGAAATCGCCATGGTTCTCGGCTATCTGGTGGGCCAGGCGGCCAATGGTAAGGGCCAGTTGTTTATCGTTGATGATGGTCTTCAAAGCCTGTTGTTTTGGCTGGCAAGATAATACTATACGCTGAAGGCTGGACGCTTTACGCTTTACGCCGGAGGCATTACGCTGTAGGGCCGACGCAGATGCACATGGCCTTTGATTTCAATGAAGACTTTTGATCAGATTAAGGCCATTTTCAGACATTGAAGCCAATAAAAAGTTTTGTACCTCCTCGTGCGTCTAGCGTCAAGCGTTCAGCGTAAAGCCCGTTTGTTAAAAAATTAACCGCTTATCAATCATTGTCAGGACGCTGACAAAATCAAAGAGTTGAATACTTATCTTCGTCACCACAAAAAAATCAACATGAAAAAAATAACGTGTACCCTGCTGTTGAGTGCCTTTGCAGCATTTGCCATGGCCCAGGAAAAGGGCATGCATTTTGAGCACAATACCAGCTGGGAAAAAGTATTGGCCAAAGCCAAAGCAGAGAACAAATTTATTTTTGTGGATGCTTTTACTACCTGGTGCGGCCCTTGTAAGATGATGAGTAAAAACATTTTTCCGCTGGAAGAAGTTGGAAAATTCTACAATGCCAATTTTATCAACGTAAAAATACAGCTCGACACCACCAAAGATGATAACGACGACGTAAAAAGCTGGTTTGCAGCCGGAAAGGAATTGGCCACCAAATACAATGTACGCGCCTATCCTACCTACCTGATGTTTAACCCGAACGGAGAAATTGTACACCGTGCCGTAGGTTCATCAGACGCAGCTAAATTTTTGGCAAAAGGGGCAGATGCTATCAACCCTGACAAGCAATACTATGGTATGAAGCGGCTGTATGAGAATGGCAAAAAAGAAGAGAAATTTCTTTACACGTTGGCTAAAGCTGCAAATGATGCATACGATCAGCCATTTTCAAAACTGGTGACAGATGAATACCTCGCCACCCAAAAAAACCTGCTGACAAAAGAAAATATTGAGTTCCTCGCCAATACTATCAGCACCAGTAAAGACAAGGGTTTTAATGAATTGCTCAACAACCCGGAAGCCTTTGATAAAGTAGTTGGCCCCGGCTACGCCCAGTCTACTATCCGTAATATCGTGTACAGGGAAGAGGCTATGCCCATTTTGTTTCCAAAAGGACAAAAGCCTGCCGCCAATCCGGATTGGGATGCAGCCCTGGCCGCGGCCAGTGCTAAATATCCCAAACATGCCGCAGAAGCTATCTCCTTCTATAAGATCTCTACATTCCAGAGAAAAGGTGACTGGAAAAATTTCGGTCCGGCTGTAGTTGATTATATGAAGGCTTACGGCAGCACGGCCAGCCCTAACCAAATGAATTCCTTTGCGTGGACTGTGTTTGAAAATTGCGAAGACATGTCGTGTGTGGCCAATGCGCTTGAGTGGAGCAAACAATCTTTTGCCAAAGACAATAACCACCAGTTTATGGATACTTACGCCAATCTGCTACATAAAAGTGGTAAAACCAAAGAAGCATTGGTATGGGAAGCCAAAGCAAAAGACCTTGCCATAAAAGCAGGTGAAGACGGAAAAGATTATGCCGCCACTATTGAGAAGATGGAGAAGGGTGAGAAGACCTGGTAATTATTTTGGTCAATGGTCAATAGGTCATTGGTCTATAATCATAAATAAGAAAGAGCCCTACTTTGGTGGGGCTCTTTCTTATTTACAATCTTTTATACCAGCTATTCCGCCTCCATAAACGGATACTTATAATCGGTTGGGGGATTAAACGTTTCCTTGATTGTTCTGGCACTTAACCAGCGATAGAGATTTAAGATAGAGCCCGCTTTATCGTTAGTACCGCTGGCACGGGCTCCGCCGAATGGCTGCTGGCCTACCACTGCCCCGGTGGGCTTGTCGTTGATATAAAAATTACCGGCGCTGTTTCTTAATGTATTGGTCGCCAGTTCCACTGCGGCGCGGTCCTGGGAAATAACGGCACCCGTTAATGCATAGGGCGATGTGCTATCCACCAATTCCAGTGCTTCTTCAAATTTGTTGGCATCGTACACATAAATGGTCAGTACCGGGCCGAACAATTCTTCGCACATGGTTACATATTTGGGATCGGTGGTTTCTATTACGGTTGGTTCAATAAAGTAGCCTTCTTTTTTGTCGCAATTACCGCCTACCAGTATCGTTGCTTTGCTATCTTTCTTTGCCTTGTCAATGTATTTTTTGAGTTTATCAAAACTCTTTTCATCAATCACGGCGTTAACAAAATTGCCAAAATCTTCTACAGTTCCCATCTTCATGGATTCTACCTGTGCCACCAGCTTCTTCTTGATCTTAACGGCAAGATTGCTGGGAATATAAGCCCTCGAAGCCGCTGAACATTTCTGCCCCTGGTATTCAAAAGCACCACGTGCCAATGCTGTGGCTACCACATCCGGGTCGGCGGATTTGTGGGCAATTACAAAATCCTTTCCACCTGTTTCGCCTACAATGCGGGGGTAGGTTTTGTACATGGCCATGTTCTTGCCAATGGTTTCCCACATGTTGTTGAATACGCCGGTGCTGCCGGTAAAATGCACGCCGGCAAAATCCTTATGGTTGAAACAGATTTGTCCAATGGTGGGGCCGTCAACATAAATCAGGTTGATAACGCCATCAGGCAATCCGGCTTCCTTGAAAATCTTCATGATCATCTGGGCGCTGTACACCTGGGTGTTGGCGGGTTTCCATACCACTACATTGCCACACATGGCGGCACTGCTCGGCAGGTTGCCGGCAATAGCGGTAAAGTTAAAAGGCGTAATGGCCAGCACAAATCCTTCCAGCGGACGGTACTCCATACGGTTATACATACCCGGGCTGCTAATAGGCTGCTGCCTGTAAATGTTACTTAAGAAATGTACATTAAAACGCAGGAAATCAATCAGTTCGCAGGCGCTATCAATCTCCGCCTGGTAAGCATTCTTACTCTGGCCCAGCATAGTGGCGCCATTAAGATAAGGCCGGTATTTGGTGGCCAGCAAGTCGGCAGCTTTCAGAAAAATATTGGCCCTGTTTTCCCAACTCATGTTCGCCCAGGCATCTTTGGCTTTTAATGCCGCAGCTATGGCTTTTTTTACATGGCTGGCATCGCCCATGCTAAAATGGCCCAGGACATGATGACGTTCATGTGGCGGGTGCATTTCCACTTTATTGCTGGTACGCACTTCATCGCCGCCGATGTACATGGGCACATCGATGGTTTGACTTTTCAGTTCGGCCAGGGTGTTTTTGAGGAGCTCCCTTTCCTTGGTGCCCGGTGCATAACTGAGTACCGGTTCGTTAGCCGGAATGGGGTAATAGAAATCGCCGTATTGCATATGGTTTGTATAATTATGTTAGTTTTAAATCAATTGAACTTGTACTGGCTTAGCAAATATTTCATCAAAATTTTCGCAGTAAGCTTCATCTATATCCTTTCCTGGCCAAAGAAACCGGGTGCCTTTTTTATAAACATTTAGTTGAACCTGGCTCATATTTTTGTAAAATAGAAAATCATCTTTTTTCAAATTATAAAGCACACAGCATAAATTGAGAATCCTGTTGTTTAGATAAGGCACCTGAACAATTTCCTTTTTAATTCTTTTCTCACCATAATAAGAATCTAAAATTTTTATGTCATCTATAGAGCCAAGGGTAAATATTCTTTGCATTATAAACAAAGCGTCTGTTTCTAAAGAATACTTCTCGTTAATACCAAGAAAAGCCTGATCAGAAAAAAAGATGTGTTCAATTCTCATAAAAGCAATTTGATATTATAATTACAATTTGCTGTTTTCAAATAAGGCCAATAGCATTCCTTCACCTGAACGGAGCGTCGCCAATGTCGTTCCATAGTAGCACAAAAGCTGGTCAACAAAATTCCTAACTCACCCCTTCCTCTTCCTTCGCATTCATCAGATACGCCTTTATAAATCCATCCAGTTCTCCATCCATTACCGGGCCAACATTCCCTACTTCATAGTCAGTGCGATGGTCTTTGATCATTTTGTAAGGGTGGAAAACATAGCTCCGGATCTGGCTGCCCCATTCTATCTTTTTCTTGCTGCTATTGGCGGCATCTTTAAGGGCGTTGCGTTTCTGGAGTTCTATTTCGTAGAGGCGGCTTTTCAGCATTTGCATGGCCAGTTCGCGGTTGCCTAGCTGGCTGCGGTCTTGCTGGCATACTACCACAATACCTGTGGGTAAGTGGGTGAGCTGCACTTTGGTTTCCACTTTATTCACATTTTGCCCGCCGGCACCACCACTACGGCTGGTTTCCATTTTTACGTCGGCCGGGTTAATGTCTATTTCAATGGTATCGTCAATCAACGGGTACACATACACGCTGGCAAAAGACGTATGCCGCCTGGCATTACTATCGAACGGGGAGATGCGAACGAGCCTGTGCACGCCACTTTCGGCTTTAAGAAACCCATAGGCGAAGGGGCCTTCAAATTCCAGTGTAGCACTTTTAATACCGGCGCCATCACCTTCCTGGAAATCGACTTCCTTCACGGTCCAGCCCTGCTTATCGCCATACATGCGGTACATCCGCAGCAGGATTTCGGCCCAGTCCTGGCTCTCCGTTCCGCCGGCGCCACTATTGATCTGCAACACGGCAGGCATCTCATCTTCGGGCTGGTTCAGGGTACTTTTGAACTCTGCGTCTTCGATGGCTGCAAGAGCAGCATCGTAGGCCACGCGTACATTTTCTTCCGTCTCCTCTCCTTCTTTCCAAAACTCAAACAGCACGGCAAAATCGTCCACTGCCGTTTCTACGGCGTAGTACATATTTACCCAATACTCGTTTTGTTTAGTCTCCTTTAAGATGGCGGTTGCCCTTACATTATCATCCCAAAAACCGGGTGCAATGGATAGTTGTTTGTCGTTTGCTATTTTAGCTTCTCTGTGAGCGACGTCAAAGAAACCCCCTCAAGACCACTACACGGTCCTTCATATACTTTATTTGTTCTGCTGTCATAGCTGCGAAAATAGTTGTTTAAGCGTAATGATGGAAAAGCCTGCCAAATGGAATTTTAAACAGGTGGTTTTATCGCTTTTTTCAGAAACAATTGGCACTATAAGTTTTCCTTGTTCGTTCTACATTGGCTGTACTTATTTATTTTCATTGCTTCAATAGTTTTAACCCACCAGGTGAAATCGTTTTACGAAAATTCAATAAACACATGAATCCTATTTTCTTCCTTCTTTTCACACTCTTTGTATTAGGCACAGCGGCCCAGCCTGTTGTTAGCATTAAAAAAGACACAGTAGGAACTTCCACCGTTACCTATCATACAACCTGTTTTGGAAAAACAGACAGCAGTATTGTTTTTATTAATGTGCATGAAAACGAAAATACCTCGGTTAAAGCCGCGAAAGAGATATTGGCTGCCGCTAAAAGATATTGCCTGGTTCAACTGAAATTCAGACATATCCGTTTCATCAGTTTTACTCATAAAGGCAAACATTTTACGGTTGACCCTAACCGGATCTTTACGTCGAAAGGCGCTGCTGCTTCACTCAAAAAAAATAGCGGCGGTTGCAGCGAAGCCATATTTGCCGGGGCATTGAAAGCCGTGAATCGGCTTGGGGGTAATTACACAGATAGTTTTATCACCCATAAAAACCTGGTGGTGGCACTTCACAATAACACCGATGGTGAACCGCTTAGCATTATTAGTTATAAAAGTGGCAGCGAAGCTCAAAACGCAAAGGATGTGCATATGAACCTGCAGCAGGACCCTGATGATTTTTTCTTTACGACGGAAAAAAGCATTTTTAATTTTCTAAAACAGAAAGGCTTTAATGTGGCTTTGCAGGATAATGAAAATGTACTGGATGATGGCTCGCTGTCAGTGTACGCAGGTAAAAACAATATCCCCTATATCAACATAGAAGCCCAGGAAAATCATGTGGCTGAACAAAAGAAAATGATTGAAGCGGTGCTGGAATTTATTGCAATCAAACATCTATAACTCCTTTATGGCGAAGGAAATGCGTTAACACGATTTCCCCTGCCTGCAACCAGTCAGGCTAAAAAAAATCCTGTGAGGTTTTTGCAACCTCACAGGATTTAAAAATGCTGCAAACATCATAAGCCGGATTCTGTCTCCGGAAGGTTGTTGGTAATAATACCAACAACGGCGCCGGCTACTGTCATTTATCTGCGATAGTAATTACTCACTACCTGTTTCTGCCTACCCTGGAACCTGTCCGCGAGGCTCAGGACTCATAGCGGGCCGCTTTTATGGTTTCCTATACGTGGCATTTCAGCACCCAAGGTTTACCCGCGATACCTGTTGCCAGGTATTGCCGTAGTCTCTTACACTACATTTTCACCCTTACCCCGGTTTTAAATCGTGGCGGTTATTTTCTGTGGCACTTTCTGTTATGAAACGCCATGGTTCGTGTCTCCACGAACCATCCATTTCATACCCGGCCGTTAGCCGGTGCGTCGCCCTTTGCTGTCCGGACTTTCCTTGCCCACTTGCGTGAACACGACAGCTCAGCCTGCAGCGTTGCAAAGATAAGCCATGCTAACGATTGGCAGGAACTGAAAACCGACGGACAAGACCTGCGGGAATCATTTAAAACTGGGGGTGCAATGCCTATTTGACTGAATGCTTTAATTCCTTGAGTTCCGCGAGGATTTTTGCCAGGCTATCCATGACTACCGCATTTTGCTGTTTCAGTAAGTCCATTTCCTTTTGGAGGCTTTCCATTTTTATTGACATTCTGCCTTCTGGTGATGAATTTTTGCCGCAGGCAGACAATAAAAAAACGGCGGCAGAAATAATGAACGCATTTCTAATAAATCGGGTGAACTTCAGATGGCACATATGAAAGGTTGGTGTTGATGGAGGATGTTACCAAAGATAAGCAGGCCCTAATGCCCTTGCTATCTTCTTTGCCAATATTTGTTATTCGCAAAATGTTGAACCTGCAAGCAGAGCGTCAACGTCCCGAAAAAATAAATCCTTTTGCTTGCAGAGGTGAAAGATGCAAGCTATTTTGTTTACCTGTTTCTCCGATTTAACTTTTTCGGCGCATTTATTACTTTTCAAACCCATAAAGTCACGATGAACGAACACAACGCCGAACCATCTAAACCCGCACCGGTAAGCCAATCCGACCGGATCACCATTATTGACAGCCTTCGGGGTATTGCGCTGTTGGGCATCCTCATGATGAACATCCCATATTTTGGATTGCCCTTTCCAGCTGCGGAAAATCTTGTGGTGCGAAACGAGTTAGGTACGATCAACCAACAGGTTTGGCATTTTATCAATTGGTTTTTGGAAGGCAGCCAACGGGCTATTTTCTCGCTGCTGTTTGGCGCCGGCATCCTCTTGTTTATTGGACGCCTTCAAAAAAGAACAGATGGCCTGATGACAGCGGAATATTTTATCCGCAGGCAATTATGGTTGGTTGTATTTGGATTGTTTAATGCATTTGTCTTATTGTGGCCCGGAGATATCCTTTTCCAATATGGCATCATCGGTATCATCGTATTTGTATTTCGTCGCTTGCCCGCCAAATCTCTGATAATAGCCGCATGCATCAGCCTGGTATTGATGACCGTTCGTGAAAACCGGGATTTGTACCACAAAAAAGGTGTCATCAGTAAAGGAGAGGCCATCGAAAAACTGGATACCACAAAAGTAAAACTGACCGATCAGCAAAAGGATGACCTGGGTGCAATGACAGGTCTTAAACAAAGAGAAAGTATCCAAAGCAAGCGTGAAGACATGGAAAGAAACCAACGCCAGGTAAGGGGATCGTGGGTCCAGGTCTATGAAAACCTTAGTAACGCGAGTGCAAAACTGGAGTTCATCCATACCTACTATGGTATCTGGGATGTGTTGATATTTATGTTGTTGGGTATGGCATTTTTTAAGACGGGCGTACTTACAGGCCAGGCACCGGTAAAAACCTATTTATGGATAACCATAATTGGATTGGGGGCAGGCCTTTTTATTTCATATTACCGGCTGCATCCACTGTTTACCTATAAATTTAGTCAGTACGAGATCATTAAAAACACCAGCTTCGAATTTTACGAGATATCCCGGACATTTCGTTCGTTGGGCATTTTCGGACTGATCATGCTCTGTTACAAATCAGGCTGGTTTAACTGGTTGTTTAAACTTATGAGGCCGGTCGGACAAATGGCTTTTACCAATTACCTGACCCAATCAATTATTTGTTCCCTGTTTTTTTATGGCTATGGCTTTGGTATGTACGGAAAATTGCAACGCTACGAAATTTACTACGTGGTAGCTGCTATTTGGGTGCTCCAGATTATTTGGAGTCATATTTGGCTACGCCATTTTAGATTTGGCCCATTAGAATGGATATGGAGAAGTCTTACTTATTGGAAAAAACAACCTTTCAAAAAATCGAAGATGGAGGAACAATAGTTGGTCAGTGTATCAATAGTCATTAAGCCTTTTGTGATTGGGCAAATTCAATTGCCAGGAAATGCTTTATTATTGACGTGTTATCCGCCGCCGTATATGAAATTCATTACTCTTTTCATAGCACTATTTTTACCAAGCCAAGTGGCAGGGCAACCTGTTCAAAAAATTAAGCAGCTGCTTAAAACCAAAAACTTCATTTCCTTCAGTAATTATATTGACAGACCTCAGAAAAGTAATGTACAATTTCATTGGGACATGCTCAGAACGGTTGTAGGTGCTTACCAGGAAGGTATTGCCAATATTGAAGAGACCAGCCCATCTAATGACGGCACTGGTGCAAATAACATTAACAATTATAAAATTTATTTGCTTTCGACAAAAGACAGCATTTTTTATTACAAATTCATCAAGACTGTATACGAAAATAAAGGTGCTGACGAATGGGAACGCAGTGAGGAAACGATAGATAGCGCGAAAGACCATTTTGAATATCTTTCTTTCGAAAACTTGTTTAAGCAAACTTATGGTGATACATTAAATCATTCTGACCTTTTTCTAACATCTATAGTTTATGGGAGCCATTGTGGCATTGCTGGAATAAATCCAGAACACATGGAACAACTTAACCTATTTCTTCAAGATGAAAATATCAACGCAATAAGACAGTGGCTAAAATCAGCAAACGCAGAAAAGCAACTTTATGCTATTAAGGGTTATAGAATTTTAGTTAATCAAGGTTATGCTCTGACTGATGAAGAAAATAGAATAATTTCCATAGTTGAACAAAAAAAAGGAACGGTCTCTACCTGTAGCGGTTGTATGTACATGGGTGAGACTTTTCAGAATGTGGTTTCAGAAATTAACTCAATCCCATCTGAATACTTAAAGCCAGAAAAAACCAGTTTTTCAAATGTCAATTTTAAGAAGAAGAAAAGTCAAATGACAAAAACGTCACCTTATTTGTGGGTTTTGGTTTTTGGTGTCGTTACAGTTTTAATTATATTATTTTTCCTTCGCAAGGCCAGGAAGGGTGGTATAAAATATTAGTTTGTAGATCAAGTTTAGGCATAAACCTGCCAATGTTTGGAGTAGATATTATCTTACTCCACCTCCACATATTTCCTGTTGATCTTACCCATTTCTTCTACAAATTTCCTTTCGTTCAGCAGGTAACCGTTACCCAGTGCGCAAAGGTGCACCCGCAGGTTTTCTACACTGATGGGGTTGCCATCAGGTAAGTCGGCAATATTGCTGTGGGCGATATCGTGGCCGTCGATGATCATGACCATGCCACTGCCGATGGCTTCCATTTTATTGCCTTCCGTTATCAGCATGCCGGTGTCTTCGCCAAGGCCGATGCCGATACATTGCGGATTGCTGGCAATGGCTTGTGCCAGGCGGCCAAAGCGGCCCCGTTTTTCAAAATGGCTGTCGATGATCACATCGTCAATAAAGCCGAGGCCAGTGGTCATTTTTACTTCGCCTTTCAGATGTGCACGGGCGGCATTGCCTTCGTAGATCATGGTATTGCTCATGCCCATGGCGCCAGCGCTGGTACCCGCAATGGTGAAGTTGGCGTCGTTTTGAAAACGGTCGAGGATGAATTTAAGAAAAGCGGTACCGCCGTAGATCGTGCTGAGCCGTAACTGGTTACCGCCGCTGAACATGAGCGTATCGGCATCTTTTAATCGTTGCAGGTATTCGGGTTCCTGTGCATCGGCGCGGTTGCGGATATGCATCGTGCCAATATTGACGCATCCTATGCGACCAAATGCATCCATATAATTGTCCCCAACTTCAAACGGAATGGTGGAGGCCGTGGTGATGACCTCTATGCGGGCATGAATGCCGCCACTTTCTTCCACAATGCGGCGAAGAATACCTAATTCGAAAAAATTATGGTTATTGCTATGGAGGTTGCCATTGTCAAGATCGGACCCTTTGTCTTCGGCACCACCAATAGCTATCAGTTTCCCTTTTGGATAGGACATTAATTAATTGTTATCGAACAAAAATAAAGGGTTTTGAAAAACGGATGGGCGTTGGTGAACAGTTGCGGGGATTTGGGGATAATTCGATATATCAATTATTCAAGAATAATGGGGAAAAATCCAACTAAGCAATCCTTATTTCCTCCCACAAGCCTACGCCAAGTATTTTGCCTTCGATAAACTCAATGTATTTTCTTTTTTTCTGGTTAAACTCAAACAAAATGTTGCAATAAGTGGTCACAATCAATAGAGAAGGAACGATGATGCCACTTAGATTAACTTTTCCAACAGACAAATAGATGCAGATAAAGCATACGCTATATAACATAGATAAGAATGCCATGACACTTAATCTTAGCCTGAGAACTATGTAAACCTTTGAGGTCTGTCCAGGCTGATTTTCGACTTTTCCGTACATTAACGTACTAATACTGGTCTTTCCAACTGTCAATATGTACCTGCCGAATGAGACGATAAATGTCTTTTCAAAAGCTGTGCCTTCAAAAATTTTATATGAAGCAGCTTTTCCAAACGTAAAATTTGTATCGGGTTTTAATACAGATGCTACTATTTTTTTCCTTATTTCCTCAGGTCTTAGCCGGGTGTCGTAGCATCGTTTATGGTAGGGAATAAGTTGCACAATATTATTTTTGGCTGCTGTCAGAACTGCAAATTAAACTTGTCTGAGAGCAATCATGGGCAAACCTCTCTACTCCGAATGCATTATTGCATTTCCCGAAGCTGAATAAAATTAGCTACGTTTCTAATTCACATGCCCCTCTTCAAACAATGCATCATCCAGTAATTTTTCCGGCAATTGCTTTTCTGACGCCTGCCGCTTTTGGAGCAGGTTCATTTGCTCGGCCTGGCTGATCAGGTTCCCTTTACCGGAGGTGAGTTTTTTACGGGCGTCAGCAAAGGCATTACCGGCCTGCTCGATATTTTTACCCACTCTTTCAAACACTTCCACAAAGCCTGTGAGCTTATCGTACATGAGTGCGGCACGGGCGGCGATATCTTCTGCATTTTTATTGATGGCATCTTTTTGCCACATGTTGTGCACCAGCTTTAATGCTGCCACCAGGTTGGTGGGGCTCAGTAAAAAGATGCGTTTATCATAGGCGTATTTCCAGAGGTCGGGTTCAAATTGCATGGCTGAAATATAAGCGCCTTCCAGCGGTACAAACATCACTACAAAATCCAGCGCATCTTTCTTTTGCTGGTATTGCTTACTGCTAAGACCATCGATATGGGTTTTCAAGTGGCGGACTAATTGAGCCGTAAGAATCTGTTGTTCATTTGCATCGGTACTGGCCACCAGCCGATCATAACCTACCAATGTAACTTTGCTGTCTATTACCATGTAGCGGTTGTCGGGGTATTTCACCAGCACATCGGGGCGGATATTGCTACCCTCTTCATTTTTTTCATTATGCTGTAAAAAGTATTCACGGTTTTTAGTAAGGCCGCTGTATTCAAGTATACTTTCCAAAATCCATTCGCCCCAATCACCCTGTTGCTTGGCCTGGCCTTTTAATGCTTTGGTAAGGTTATCTGCCTGTTCGCTCAGTTGTTTTGTCTGGCCTATCATTTCCTTTACCTGTCCAAATAAACTCACCCGTTCATTGGAAGCATTGGTATGGGTTTCGTTCAGTTTCAATTTCAAATCTGTCAGTTCCTGTTTAAGCGGTGCCAGCAAGTGGGTAAATTCTGCCGCCTGCGTTTCTTTGAACGATGTGGTCTTAGCCTCCAGTGTTTGCCCGGCGAGCAATTCAAAGGTTTTCGCCATTTTTAATTCCATGTTTTGCAGGTTGGCTTCCTGTTGCTGAAAGCGTTGTGCCTGGGCTTCCTGCTCGGCTCTGAGGCGGTGCAGGTTATTCCCTTTTTCAATCGCTTCTTTGGCGCTGATCTCCCATTTGCCTTTGTATTCTTTTAACTGGTTGGCCACGTCTGCCAGTTGCTGGTTCAGGCTTTCCACCTGTTGCGTGGCAGTAGCAAAATGGGTATTCAAAAGCTGGTTTTCCCCGAGCCGTTCGGTGGCTAAAGTATGGGCAACTTCATGCTGATGCTGGAGTATTTCAGCACGGGATTGGGTAGCTGCATATTCCGTATTGAGTCTATTCAGTTCATCCTGTATGGCCAAAAAAGTAGCCTTCGGTTCATGATTCTTAAGGATGACCAACCTGGTAATAATAAGCGTAAGAAGGATGGCAACTATTACAGAAGCGATGAGTATGATGAGAAATTCGTTTGTCATTTTGTAGGCGATTTTTACAGTGGCAAATGTTCAGGCAATAATAACGCCAGTTCAGGATATTTTTATACACAGGGGTTGCATTTGTAGGGGCAGGCCGATGTGTTTGCACGCCGATCAGGTAGGGGCAGACCTGCGTGTCTGCCCTGAATTTAGACGACCTGGTATTCAGGTTTGGCACCTATACCTGAATTGCAACAACCATCTGGTAGACATACCCCATTGAGGGTTACACGCACGAAAAGGGCGACAAACACACACGCGGAGGTTGACACACACGCATAATGCGGCACCCAAGGGTTGACACATAGGTCACCCCCTACAAAAATCCCCATCAAAAATTTTTGATGGGGATTTTTTATTACGATTCTATTCCATTTATACCAACGCCAGGTCTAAAACCTGTTGCATTGTTTTCACATAATGAAATTCCATGCCCTTAATAAAGCGTGGGTCGATTTCTTTTACATCTTTTTCATTTTGCCAGCACATGATAATTTCCCGAAGGCCACTGCGTTTTGCAGCCAGCACTTTTTCCTTAATGCCGCCTACCGGGAGCACCTGTCCCCTGAGGGTAATCTCCCCTGTCATGGCTAAGTAGGGTTTTATTTTACGACCGGTAAAGGCGCTGGTAAGGGCACTCAGCATGGTAATACCAGCGCTGGGTCCGTCTTTTGGCGTGGCACCCTCGGGTACGTGTACATGAATATTTTTCTTGCCAAACAGTTCAGGATCGACGCCTAATTTTTTGGCGTTGCTTTTTAAATAGGTAAGCGCAGTACTGGCACTTTCCTTCATTACCTGGCCGAGGTTACCGGTTAATTGGAGTTCTCCTTTGCCTTCGCTCAGTGTACTTTCAATAAACAAAATATCACCGCCCACATAGGTCCAGGCCAGGCCTACAGCCACACCGGGCATGTTAGCTGTCTTGTAAAGATCATTGCTATACCGCGGCAGACCCAGTATTTTGGCCACATCGTTGGTCGTTACCGTTGGTTTCACTTTCCCGTTGATCACATATTCCTTAGCCTCATGACGCATTACGCTTGCCAGCTGGCGGTCGAGTTCCCGCACGCCGCTTTCACGGGTGTAGTTTTCAATCAGTTTTTCTAAAACAGAATCGGGGATCCTAATACTTATTTTCTTTAAACCGTGTGCTTCCTGCTGCTTGGGCACCAGGTGGCGTTTGGCTATTTCTACTTTCTCTTCAATAGCATAACCACTAAGGTCAATTATCTCCAAACGGTCGCGAAGTGCCGGCTGTATGTTATTGATATTGTTGGCGGTAGCGATAAACAGCACTTTGCTGAGGTCGTATTCCAGTTCCAGGTAATTATCGTAGAAGGTGCTGTTTTGTTCAGGGTCCAGCACTTCGAGCAAGGCGCTTGAAGGGTCGGTGCGGTGGTCGCTGCCTACTTTATCAATTTCATCCAGGATCATCACCGGGTTACTGGTTTTTGCCTTGCGGATAGACTGGATAATACGGCCGGGCATAGCGCCGATATAGGTTTTACGATGTCCGCGGATCTCGCTTTCATCGTGCAACCCGCCAAGGCTCTGACGTACGTATTTACGCCCAATGGCACTTGCGATACTGCGTCCGAGTGAAGTTTTCCCAATACCGGGAGGACCTACAAAACAAAGAATGGGGCTTTTCATATCGCCCTTTAGTTTCAGCACGGCAAGGTATTCCAGTATGCGTTCTTTTATTTTCTGCATGCCATAATGGTCGGCGTCCAACACCTTTTTGGCATTTTTAAGATCGTAGCTGTCTTCGGTCGTTTCGTCCCAGGGAAGATCCAGCAGCAGGTCGAGGTGATTGTACACCACGCTGTAATCCGGAGTGCTGGGGTGCATCCTTTCCAGTTTTTCTACGCCGGATTTAAACATGGCTTTCGCCGTTTCGGGCCATTTTTTTTCTTCTGCTCTTTTTTGCATCTGCTTTAACTCGGCCACATTGTCGCTACCCAGTTCTTCCTTGATGCTTTTTAATTGCTGTTGTAAGAAATATTCCTTTTGCTGCTTGTCTATTTCGGTCCGGGTCTTATTAGTTACCTGGTTTTTAAGTTCAGCAAACTGCAATTCGCGTTCCAGCAGGATTAGCAGTTCCTCAGCCCGCTTGCGGATATCCTGAGTTTCAAGCAGCGCTTGCTTTTCCTTAAGCTCGCAGTTGAGGTTTCCGCTTACAAAATGGATGAGGAAAGAGGCATTCTCAATGTTTTTCAGGATGATGGAAGCTTCGCTTGGAATATTCGGACTTAGCTGGATGATCTGCCCGGCCAGTTCTTTGATATTGCTGACATGCGCTTCAAACTCCTGGTCTTTGGGTAACTCATCTTCCGGCTTATAGGCGATGCTGGCTTTGAAGAACGGGTCCTCTGAAGTAATGCTTAAAAGTTCGAATTTGCGTTTGCCCTGGATAATGATGGTGGTGCCGCCATCGGGCATTTTGATCAGTTTAATGATCTTGGCAACCGTTCCAACATCCTCAAGATCAGTGATATTGGGCTCTTCTACTGAGCTATCTTTTTGGGCGACTACACCCACTAATTTGTTATCGGTTTTATAAGCTTCACTTACGGCTTTGATACTTTTATCACGGCCAACCGTAATGGGAATTACAACTCCTGGGAACAACACAGTGTTGCGTAGAGGAAGCAATGGCAATATATCGGGGTATATCAGGTCTTTGTCAGAATCTTCGCCTTCGTTAATGGGGATGATCGGCATAAAATCCATGTCTTCGTCGGGCCTGGTGAACATGTTGTCTAAATTAAACTCCATTTAATATCGTTTTCGGTCAATAAAAAGCCCGGTGAAGGGTTAGGGCAAAATATTGGCAATGATAGTGCCATTCGCCCTATGTTGGTCACATAGACATGCAAAAATGCGGGTGAGTGACGATGTGGCTGTTTGGTTGATTAGTTGATTGGTTGATTAATTCACTGTATGAGCATGCGATTTGCGCTTCAGGTTCCTGTTGAGTCAGGTTTTTGCACCTTGATAGAATAGCATTGGCACCCCGTTGAAGTTATTAGCGCTATTGGGTATAGCCCTGATTATGGGTTGTGCCGCGACCAGCCAACCAGCCAATTAACTAATCCATCAATCAACTAATCAACCAAAACGGCGTTATTTTACCATGGCAAAAATGAAACTAAAGGCAGATCTGCCGGTTAAATTATGCATTGTTTGTAACCGGCCATTTAGCTGGCGGAAAAAATGGGAGAAAGTATGGGACGAAGTAAAATATTGCAGCGACAGGTGCAGAAACAAAAAATAAACACACATCAGACACCATGAAAAAAATTAAAATAACGCTTGCAGTTTGCCTGCTGGTTTTTGTGGCAGCCTGTTTTAATAAGAAGGCATCGGTTGGTATAGAAACATCAGATCAATTTGTGACTATTCCTGCGCAGCAGCAATACCCCGGCGACGCAAAAAAAGGTTATTGGTACCTGGTTGAGGGCGACTATCTGAAAAGCGGGGTTCCCTACAGTTTTTTTAAACTGAGCGGCATGAAGGAAAAGGAAAATTATTTGCAGCGAAGCGGCGCCAATACCAATACCCCATTTAATTACACCGTAGTAAAAGCACCCAATGGAGAGCAAGTGGTTTCGCCCAACTGTCTATATTGCCATGCCCAAAAATTTGGAGATAGCCTGGTTATTGGCCTTGGTAATTCGCTTAGCGATTATACCATGCCACAGGATGCCACCATGGGAATACTCGAGATGGCGGTAAAGGCTATGGGTCCCAAAAAAACTGAGGCCGCGATGCCGTTGATAAGGGCGGGCAAAGCTTCTTATCCCTATTTGGTTGCTGAATCAAGGGGTGTAAATGTTGCAGACCGTCTCACGGCGGTGTTAGCCGCCCACCGAAATCCTGCAACTTTTGCCTGGATAGAAAAGGAGCAACTGAAAATACCGGAAGGTGTAATACCCACCGACGTTCCGGCCTGGTGGCTGCTCAAGAAAAAAAATGCGATGTTTTACAGTGGCTTTGGCCGTGGCGATTTTCCACGGTTTTTGATGGCCTCTAACCTGCTTACGGTAAGCGACACGGCCGAAAGTGCAGAAGTGCTGACGCATTTTAATGATGTGCTGGCCTATCTCTACAGCCTTGAACCTCCCAAATATCCGATGCCGGTAAATGCCGAACTGGCTGCCAGCGGCAAGGCTGTATTTGAAAACCATTGCGGCGGCTGTCATGGTAAATATGGCGAAAATGGAAACTATCCAAACCTGCTGGTGCCTTCGCATATCATTAAAACCGACTCGATGCTGGTGATGAGCAATTACAGCGAACCTGCTTTTTTGCAATGGTTTAAAAAAAGCTGGTTTACCACCGGCGCAAGGCCTGCCGACCTGGTACCATTTAAAGGATATATTGCGCCACCGCTGGATGGCGTTTGGTGTACAGCCCCCTACCTGCATAATGCTTCAGTTCCCAACCTTGAAAGTTTGTTGAACAGCAAACTTCGCCCTACATTCTGGAGCCGGAATTTTGACATACAGGAATATGACTATGAAAAAGTAGGATGGAAATTCCAGGCGAAAGACAAACAATATACCCGCAGCACTTACAATACCACATTAAAAGGCTACAGCAACAGCGGCCATTATTTTGGCGATCAGTTGACCAATGAGGAAAGAAAGGCGGTGATAGAATATTTGAAAACGTTGTAACCCGGCCAATGCCGGACTTCATCACAAAAAAATAATACCAAAAAGCTTATAAGCCAATCAGTGGTGTGCTTCGCTATACCATGAGCCAGTAACTTTACCCGCATGAGTGAAGAATTGATCCAGGAGCATACAATTGAAGAGCAGTTTGAGCTGATCATAGCTACAGACGACAGGCTCGCCATCAAAGAATTTCTGGACCACCAGAACATCAGCGATGTGGCCAACCTGATTTATGAATACAAGGACCATGAGGCTATGATCATCGCCAACCTCAGTATTCACAGGGCATCCAGCGTTTTTAAGATCCTGGACCTGGCCGAACAAAAGCGCATTATCACCGAGCTACCTCCTTTTAAAACTGCTGAATTATTAAACGAATTACCTGCAGATGACCGCACTTCCTTTTTGGAAGAATTGCCCAGCAATGTGGTGCGGGAACTGATCAAACTGCTGGAGCCCGAAGAACGAAAAGTGACCCTTTCGCTGTTGGGGTACCCGGAAAATTCCGTAGGTCGCTTGATGACGCCAGATTATGTGTACGTGTACGAACACAACACCGTAGAAGAAGTATTTGGTACTATCCGGAAGTTTGGCAAAAATTCCGAAACCGTCGACGTGATCTACGTGATCAATAAAAAAGGCGAGCTGCTGGATGATATCCGGATTCGGGATATTATACTGGCGTCGCCTGACAAACTGGTAAGTGAGTTGATGGACGAACGGGTCATTACGCTTCATGCAGACGATGACCAGGAAACTGCCTATGAAGTTTTCAAAATGAATAACCGGGTGGCCGTACCCGTGGTGAGCAAAAGCAACAAACTGCTGGGTATTGTTACGATCGACGACGTGCTGTGGGTAGCCAGTGAAGAGTTCAGCGAAGACATGCAAAAAATGGGTGGTACGCAGGCCCTGGACGAGCCCTATCTTGATACTCCTATCTTAAAACTTTTTAAGAAAAGGGTTGGCTGGCTGGTGATCTTGTTTTTGGGTGAACTGCTTACCGCATCTGTTATGCAGTACTACGAAGGGGAAATACAGAAGTTCGTGGTTTTGGTGCTTTTCATCCCGCTCATTATCAGCAGTGGGGGAAATAGTGGTTCGCAGGCAAGTACACTGGTGATACAGGCCATGGCTACCGGTCATCTTACTATAACTGATTGGTGGAAAGTGTTACGCCGGGAACTGACGAGTGGCGTATTGCTTGGGTTAACGCTTGGGTTAGTAGGATTTATGCGGGTGCTGGTATGGAACAGTATTTTTCCTAACGTATATGGACCTCACTATTTGCTCGTGGGCATGGTGGTAGGCATTACACTTTTAGGTATTGTGTTATGGGGCACACTGGCCGGGAGTATGCTGCCACTGTTGCTAAAAAGACTGGGGGCTGATCCAGCCGTAAGTTCTGCACCATTTGTAGCCACGCTGGTAGATGTAACCGGGCTGGTCATATATTTCTCGGTGGCCTATTTGTTGTTGGGAAGTTTAATGGGGTAATTTAAAAAACGTCGCTTTATAAATAAACGGCCAACGCATAGTATACACATCAAAAATCAGACATCTGAAATCATAAATCCTACACCATTTCGGGCTTCTTCAGCTTAATAGAGTATTTCTTAAACAGCGATTGCCATTTTAATTTCAAAACACCGAGGATGCCTTCTTTCACAATCCCCTTATTCATTTTGCTATGGCCGAGTTTGCGGTCGATAAAAGTGATGGGGACTTCTTTGATTTCAAAACCCAGTTTCCACGCTGCAAATTTCATTTCTATCTGAAACGCATAACCAATAAAATTAATGCTGTCGAAATTAATGGCTTCCAGCACTTCTTTACGGTAACATACAAAACCTGCCGTAGAATCCCGCACGGGAATAAAAGTGATCATGCGGGTATATAACGATGCTCCTTTGGAGAGAAATATCCTGTCCCATGGCCAGTTTTCTACTTTGCCACCGGGTATATAACGGCTGCCAACCGCAAGGTCGGCTCCGCCTTCTTTACAGGCTGCCACCAGGCGAACCAGGTCCTTGGGATTATGGCTAAAGTCAGCGTCCATTTCACAAATAAACTGGTACCCTCTTTCCAAACACCATTTAAAGCCATGAATATATGCGGTACCGAGGCCCAGCTTTCCTTTACGTTCTTCGATAAATAATTCACCGGCAAATTCCTGCTGCATATTTTTTACAATATCTGCCGTACCATCCGGCGAACCATCGTCTATTATCAACACATGAAACCCTTGCTGTAGTTGAAATACGGCACGGATAATCTGTTCAACGTTTTCCTTTTCGTTGTAAGTAGGTATAATAACAATCTTTTCCAATCAATATAGCTGTGAGAAACGAAAATACAATATCCGGTCACAATCCGGAACAGCGGATGAAAAGGAATTGTGAAATATTGTTAATTAGTGAGTAGTGAATAGTAAATAGCGAGTGGTAAATAGTGAGTAGTTAGTAGCAAACAGCCGCCATCTACTTGCTATTTACTACTAACTACCCCCTATGCGCTATTTCTTCAGCAACATCTTGGTCAAAATCTCGGTAAGCTTCTGCTTGGTATGTTGCGGAAAATCGCCCTGCATCATCCAGTCGTAATAACTGCGTTCGGCTTTCAACACATCTTCTACAGGCTTGCCTTTATGCTTACCAAAATTGAATACAATAACGTTGTTCACCTTTATCATTCTTCTTGCAAAGTCTACTATATCCTCTTCTCCTACGGCTTTCAAAATACTCTCTACCGTATTGCCTAGCTGTGGGTATTTACCTAACTGGGCATCAAGCACTTCCCAGGTGGCAACTGCATCAGCCTCGGCGCTATGCGCATTCTCCAGTTCTTTATTACAATAAAATTTTAATGCTGCCGTAAGGGTCCGGGGTTCCAGTTGGTGGTATATTTTTTGGGCATCCAGGCACCTTCTTTTTTCAAATTGAAAATCGACACCGGCTCTTAAAAACTCCTCTACCAATACGGGGATATCAAATTTATTGCTGTTATAACCACCGAGATCGCAATTGTCTAGAAACTGCTTAATCTCGCCGGCGGCCTGCTTAAATGTAGGCGCATCTTTAACCATGCTGTCGCTAATACCATGGATCTCCGTAGACGAAGGCGGAATAGGCATTTCCGGATTGATGAGCTTACGCATGATTTTTTGCGTGCCATCCGGCTTGATGCGCACCATGGCTATTTCTACTATACGGTCGGCGCCTATATTTACACCCGTAGTTTCCAGGTCGAAGAATGCAATAGGGCGGGTTAACTGGAGGTTCATTTGAAGGGAAAATTTGTGTTGATATACCGGTTAAGGCGGCAACGGATAAGCTATTATTGATTGATACTTGAGGGGCAAATTAAGTCTAAAACACGCCATTTAACAGCAAGGCAGCAAATAACTATTAGAAATACTCTTATAATAGCTATACAAAAAGTATTTTTGCCGATAATTCAAAACAAAAACAACATGAAGAAGGTGATTACAGTCTGCCTGGTGATGGTTTTCCTGGCCATAATGATTAGTTCATGTGGGTCCAGCCGAAAAACCGGATGTCCTGACAATCAAGGCTTTGTACTGTAATCAGGAATCTTGACATGACAGGATCTATTTGATAAAAAAGATAAAATTTTTGAAGTGTGAATTGGATAGAATTGAACGAGGAAGAACAGGTGAACGTTATTAAAGAAAAATCAAAACTGGTTCCGCAGCTTATTTTTAAGCACAGTACCAGGTGCTCCATCAGCTCGGTTACCAAGCACAGGCTTGAAAGAAAGGGCCAACCCGAAGGCATCGATTTCTATTATCTTGATTTGATCAAACACCGGAATATCAGTCAAAAAATTGCCTCAGATTTTGATGTTTTTCACGAAAGCCCCCAGGTATTACTAATACGGGGCGGCGAATGTGTGTACGATGAAAGCCATAGTGGCATTAACATGGATGAAATAGAAGAACAGGCAGGAATGTCATAAAAATAATACCGAACTTATTAAAAAACAGCCGCGATTTTCCGTGGCTTTTTTGTTGCCCTGGCGGAAATTAGAAAGAAAGCGATTGCCGAAAAAAACTATTTGCTGGACAAAATGATTTGTACCCATCATTGTCATTCAGCGTAATTGTAGATTTGTACCACTTAACATTAAAAGAAAAGAACAATGACGATAACCATTTTTGGTGCCTCGGGCACGGTAGGCAAAGAGCTCATTCTTCACTGCCAGGCAAAGGGATATAAAGTGAGGGCATTTGGCCGCAACGTAGAAGACCTGATTGATGAAGATCTGCGGGACGATAATTTTAAAGCCATTAAAGGTTCGGTTTTCGATGCAGGCGATGTGCTGAAAGCCGTTACCGGCACCGATGCCGTGCTGACCGCGCTGGGTGGCAATGTTGACGGTACCGATGTAACCCGGAGCCTTGGCATGAAAAATATCATTGCACAAATGAAAAAGGCCGGGGTAAAAAGAATTGTGGGTTTAGGAAACAGGGGGGTGCTGAATGCTGATGAAAATACTTTCCTGATTGATACGCCCGACTACCCTTCTGAATACCTGGCGGTAGGCCATGAACACCTGAAAGCTTATGAATACCTTGCCGCCTCCGATCTTGACTGGACATTTGTATGCCCACCCGATATCCTGCCTAAGGCGGCAGACGGCCATTTAGTTACCAGGGAAGATTACCCAACAGATGGCAACAGCATTAATGCCGGTAATCTTGCGCTGTTTATGGTGCAGGAAATAACCAACAATCAATTTCTGCACCACCGGGTGGGGATATCTAACAGCTAGGGTGAGGCGCCAATTTATAGAACCTCACCGCGACGATTTGCTCCACAACATGTAAGCAGTACCTAAAATCAATTCAGGTTAGGAAACTCTGCCTTCAGCAGGTCATCAAGGATATCCGCCCAATGTTCGAAGTCGGAAATAAAAGTGGTGAGTTCATTGTAATCGATGCCTTTAATATCTCTTTCAAAGGTGGCCCATATCTTATCCGCGCCTTTTTGCATCGTGAGTTTAATACCCAGTTTTTCATCGTTCAGTTCCAACAGGCGACGGTAAAATTCCAATAGCCTGGTGGTTTGCGGCATATCCATCACCGGTGAAAATATTTTGACAAAATCCCGCTGATAACCATCTGCAAAAGTCAGCCGTTGAATAAACAATTCAATGCTGGCAGATCCTTTCTTCCAAAGCCAGTTTTTCTTTTCGGGATTAAACACTTTCACCCTGTCGAGCCCCACCGACTCGGCATAACAGTGTATCATTTCAGATACTTTATAATAGTTGGCGTCAATTTCTGATACGGGGATTGCGTTTTCCATGGTATGATTTTTTTTGTTCGGTTACTAGTTTTTATCTACGTAAAATTAATATGGGCGTTAGAACTGTTTTGTAACAATTGGCAGATGGCCCTTATGAGTAAATAGCCGGCTTGCCGGCGTTAGAATCCGGAACATCTTCCAGGTTTCACCCAACAAAAAACGTCCTGCAGTGCAGGACGCTTTTTGTATTAGTTGAGGCCAATGGCCAAAATCAGACTGAATTTTAATTATGCACCGCTAACAATGGCACACTGGTATGGAAAGCCAGTTCCCTTGTGTGACTGGTCTTGAAAATCTTGGCAAGAAAGCTATGCTTACGCGGTACGGTGATGATCATATTGATGTTCTTGTCGTTTGCATAAGTGTCGATACCTTCTTCGAAATCGTAAAAGCGGAGAAAAGCATATTCCGGCTTAAATGTCCCAAACATAGTATCCATTTGCTCTTTCTCTTTCTTATAATCTTCTGTCAGTTCCACATAATGTTCCTGGTCCACATTCATAATGTGCAGCTCGGGCATAAACATGTTTAATAACCTGGTAATAACTGCCGCAGGAATTGTTTCTGCAACGTTTTTAAAATCTGATGCCAGCAATATTTTCTTCATGCCTTCGAATGTGGCCACTGGTGGCACTATTAACACCGGGCAGGTAGTTTCGCTGATAATATTAATCGCATTGCTACCCATAAAAACCTGGGATAAGCGGCTTGCTCCATTAATGCCCATTACAATCATATCGGCCTTTTCTGTTTCTGCAAACACAGGTAAGTTTTTCATTAGTTCACCAGCTTCTGCAGCAACCCGTATGCGAACCGGGGCCAATTCGGAGAGCTGCTCCTGCATTTTTTCCAGTATAGTCATCATTAACTCCTGCCTTGAAATAACGTTTGATTTTACAGCGGCTTCTACCGTGCTGCTTTTAATATCGTCAAAAACGTTGTAGAGGATCACTTCCGAATTTGCTACACCAGCAGCCATTTGTACAGCAAACCTGGCTGCGTTCAATGCCGTTTCCGAAAAATCTGTAGGAACAATAAATGTTTTCATTTGTGTGATTTTTTTAGTGGTGCAAACCTACGGAATTAGGGATTATGAATCAGGGATTGGGCATCAGGGATTGGGGATTAGGGTTTAGAAGTTCAGAAGTTTAGCGTCAATTAGTAAACTTCCGGTGTTCGGCGTACAGCATCTGACGTTTAGCGTTCTGCGTCCACTCCCCATCCCCATTTCAGAAAATAGGGCATCGCAAGCGCCCAGGTGGGTACATCATGCCTTCCATCTTCCAGTTCCAGGTATTCAATGTCCTTTCCACTGCTGTAGCCTTTTTTCTCCAATTCTTCTATCACTCCAAGCGCATCATCAATACTGTCGATTATGCCATTGTTGTTACGATCCATGGTTTCGTCAAGGGTACCGGTACTTATAAAAAATTTCAAATTGGGGGCATATTCGCCTTCGCGTATCAGGCGGTGCATAATGCGGTCGGTGGCTTCATCGTAACCATGATTAAGATCTTTGGTACGCCACCAGAAGGAGGCACTAAAAACGCCAACTTTGCTGAATATTTCCGGATGTTTCCAGGCAATATCCATCGCACTGAGGCCTCCCAGGGAGAAGCCGGCAAAAGCTATTTCTTTCAGTTCTGGCAGAAAAAAGTATTTGCGAACATATGGTATCAGTTCCTGTAGTACAAACTTGCGGTGGTACCGGGCCCTTGATCCCCGGTTATTATAATCCAGTATATCTGACGTACCGTATTCCAGCCTGCGATCTTCGTTACAGCGGATGCCAATTGCCAGTATCGGCGTAATGGCGCCTTCATCCAGCAGGTCATCCAGCATTTTGGCCAGGCCCAATTTTTCCATGTCCTGCCCGTCGTTTATTAGCATTAATGTCATCGTGGAGGGCTGACTGATATTCCTGGGATAATAGGCGTCCAGGAAAACTTTCCTGTCTAAATATTCTGATTGTATTGTAAAAGGTTCTACCTCGTAATGTTTCAGCGATGTTGTATGAGCAGTTTTCTCAGCGGTCATTGTCCAAAAATAAGGAATTTTGGTCGCCAGCCAGATACAGCAGCCTGCATTGCTGGGTTTTAGAATCGTAAAACCGGCAAGTTTTCCAGTCAAGGCCATAGGATTTCTGCACAAAACTTGCTTCAGGCCGGGGGAATGACCGCAATCGTATTTTCTTTTTAAATAACCAGTTCTACAGGAAGGCTAGTTATAGTCTATCACCCGCAGTTTAACGCCATAGCTCGCGTCTTCAAAATAATCTGTTGCATGGCTGCCGTTGGGAGGCTGGTGGGTATAGTACAAAAACTCCTTGTAAATGAGTCCAATCCCCTTGGCATACACCTCTTTCCCATACTTTTTTATTTGAATCCGGTCCGGAAAAATCGGACCAGGCGGATCGGTATCATCAATTTGTAAGACGGAGATTGTGTTGTCGAAGGTTTTTCCCAGTACTGTAAAGGGCTGACCGATATTCTCATAGGTAAAATTCCAATCGGCCAGGTACTGGAGACCTGCATTTGAAGACCCGGCATCAATAAACGAATGCCCCTTCCATTGAAAGCCGTCCCGTATCGGCCACCTTAATTTCATGTAACGAAGGTTATTATCCACATGTTCTATCCACTCAGTTCCTACCGGTACCGTGTAGAATGTGGAACTCGGTTTATATGGTGCTACTCCATTGGTATCTGTAATGGTGCGGTAGATCCGGTAGGCTTTACGTCCAAGACCATCTACAATTTCAGCATCCACTATATCCTTTACACGGTAACTGCGAACGGTAAGCGAAAGGCCAAAATTGGTCGGAACAGTCGAGTCCAGGCGGTAGGTAATGTATTTGCCCACTGCAGGCTTCCAATAGTCGGAAAGCGGAGCCGAAGTCAATTCTATCTTTTTTTCCTTGCAGGAAGCTATAAAAAAAATTGCCAGGATAAAGGCAAAACTTGTTTTTTTCATAATCAGTTAGTTGGTGTGTTAACGAACAAACGCCATTTTTATTGAGACCGCTTCAAAATTAGTTTAGTTGCCTCATAAAATCATAATGATATAAAACCACTTGCGTAAGGGCGAAAACGTACAGAGGACTCCGGCAGCGTTGATCAAAAATGAACAAAGCATTAAACTGTTTCACAGAATTATCTACCGAAATTGCTCCGTGATCTTCAATAGTAAAAACAAGTAAGGCTGTCACCATTGTTTGTGCAAACGCAGGAGACAGCCTTATTATCATACGCACCATGGCGTTAACTGCTTAGAATTTCACAACCCTGTAATTCATCCGTTTTCCAGAGGCTGTGGTAATAACTACTTCATACATGCCGGCAGCCCAGTTGGATGCGTCTATATGAGTAACTCCCTGTTTTGTCGTACCAGCCGTATACATTGTTTTTCCTGTGTTAGAGATAACGGTGATACCAGCTTTCTCAGTTCCCATATAACGTACCTGGAGGTCGTTGCTAAACGGATTGCTGACAATACCCGTACCAGCCGGAGCCACTTCTTTTGCTACAGCAGCAATACTTGGTGTAGCGGATGCTGAAACCTTCGTTACTGCATTTCTATCATTGAAAACACCTTTGCTGGCAGCACTTGTGATAGCAGGATCGGCTATACCAGGCACACAACCTGTAAATGAGTAAGAGGCTGAATAACTTCCGGGGCCGGAAAATCCCGGCATCGTGATAGTAAGGAGATTACCCACCAGGCTGGCATTCATTCCACCATTGGGGAAATTATCAGATGTTTCGCTCACTGCACCCACCGCACCCGGTGTCAATTGGAAAGTCATTGTGAAATTAAGCGCACCTGCCCCAGTGGAGGCAACATCAGTAATGGTAAGGGTATTGTTGGTGAAATTAACAACATCATTGTTTGCCCCATCTAAGTAACAGAATTCAGAATTGGGATCTGTTATGGTTACGGTTGTACTGCCTAGTCCTGAATTATTACAGCCGGCGGGCACAAAGCCGTTCGCGGAATTAAAGTAGTTTGTACTATTGCCTCCGAAATTGAGATTTCCGGTAACCATGGTTTCAAGAAGGGTTGCCGTACAGCAATTCTGGTTTTCGTAAGCACCCTTATCTACTATGCCACAGCCAATCCTTGCATTTCCGATAATGTCTGTCGGTCCGGTTGCCAGCGCATTGTCACCAGTGTTTACTGCTAAGCTTGAATTGGTTAAAACAAGTCCATCATCGGCTGTAGCCCATGTTGCATCTCCACCAAGCACACTGGCTTCGTTTACAAACAGCGGATCAGTACCGCGGGTATTGTTCACGATCGTGGTTCCGTTATCGGCAGGTACCGCAGTATTTATTTGTAAAATATTATTGTGATAAGCATTGGATCCACCGGTATAGTTTACAAAATCAGCCCATGGCGAAGCATCAGATCCGCCATGTGTATTTTTCCAGAAAATACTGTTTATAGTAGTCGTGTGGGAATTAGACCCGGTAAGAACAATAGCTCCTCCATAGCTCACCCCTGAATTTCTAAAGAAAGTAGAATTAACTATATGGCTCCAACTGGCATTCTGTTCATAAATAGCACCGCCCTGGTAACTGCTGTTGTTGTTAAATACACAGTTATGATATCTCGCTTCCATGCGGTTTTGATACACCCCGCCGCCGTAAGTGGCACTGTTGCCGGTAAATACTGTTTTGCTAAATACCGAACCGCCATAGTTGCTATAATAACCACCACCGTTCGGAGCTGAATTGCTCAAGAAAACCGTGTTGCTGAAGCTCGGCGAAGCCTGGAAGCTATATACCGCGCCGCCGGCACTGCCAGCAGTATTGGTGGCAAAACGACACCTGTCGAATGTAGGGCTGGACGAGGTGAGATAAATGGCCCCGCCGCTGCCCGAAGCATTATTATTGCGGAAAATGCAACGGTCTATTTTTACCGGGGTTGCGGCCGGTATAGCATTAGATAGAATAGCCGCACCTACAGCATTGTCACCTGCGCCGTTGGCATTTCCATTTTCGAATGTAAAGCCATCTATCAGCAGCGGGCTGGCACTAACAGGGCTGCCACCGATATTCACCAGGCGATAACTATTATCACTGGCATTGCCGGCAGCACCTATATCGCCACTAATAACGGTAACATTCACTGCCGGGTTCGCATCACTGGCATTGGCTTCGCCACCGGCAAAACCACCAAGAATCATAAGATCGGCACGCGTAATGGCCATCACAGCCGTGCGGCTGGTACCAGTAGTGGGCTTGTAAATACCATCAGCTACCCATATAGATTTTATAGCAGGTGTGGCATTTGCCATCGTAATGGCTGCGCTTAATTCTTTCATCGCACAGCCCCATGATGAACCCGAACCGCTAACAGCCACACTGGCATCTACATAAATGCGGCTGGTGGGTGCCACGCAAACTGTAGGAACACAAGGAACAATCGCCAAACCATCATATAAAGCCGGAGCAGCCACAGTAGTTCCGCCGATAACACCCACCAGTGTAACGGCACCTGTTTGCAGGTTAACCGTGTATAACCTTGAAGTACCTGATGCACCTCCCACACTTAGCACAGCGTAGGCTGTATTGGTGCCGGTTTCGATATCAAAACCACCATGTCTTGCCGCCATTACACCTGTGTTGCCGATAGTGGTTGTCTCTCCTCCATTAGGGGAAGGGACACCATTAGCACCACCCACCCTCACTAAGAGGTCCTGCTGATAATCGATAGCATAAAGGGTGGTGAGGGTTGATCCGGCAAAACTATTGGTGTAAGCAACGTCTGTTATTTCTATCAGGTCACCAGCGTTTATGTCCCCGGCTGCATAAAATGGCGGAGTGTCAGTACCTGAAAGTGAACCGTCAATCGGATTAAACCGGCGGCTGGTATTGTCCGAGCTAATTAAACGGATACGGTCAGGCACCGGATTAAAGTCTAAACCGTAATAAGGGGCTGCGTTAATGGTATAAGTAGCCGCGCCAACGGATACAACAGCACCTGTTGTTCGGTTAACGGTAACCACACGGCCCACATTGGTAACGGTATTGGTGGCAATCGCATATAATTGACCATCAACAGGCCGGTAATCAATACCTGTCAAATTCTCATTGGGATCTAAACCCGTTAACGCAATATCTGAAAGCAGAACACCCGGATTGATAGGGCTAAAACTAACCAGGTGCTTGTTGGTACGGTTGTAGGCAAATAATAATGATGGGCATGCTTCCTGCCAAAATCCGCGTATTTCTCCGCCTGGGAAGGCCGAACTATGAACGTTCAGATAAGCCTTGCCAGCAATAATGGCAGCCTTTAAAGCGGCAAATGCAGAAGTTATTGTGCCGCCGTTAGCCGTAATATAAGCCGCGTTGTAACTGGATGACACAGTCATATCCAGAGTATTATCATAGGTTCCACTCTTTACGCCTAGCGGGAAGCCTGCAAAAGTAGGCGTAGTTGTAGCTACCCCGGCATTGCCGACCCCGGCAACATCTGTCGGAGCGTGAATATGAGAGGCAGTCGTATTTCCTATCAATCCTGAGAAGCCACACTGTAATCTCATTTTATTGGCGGCATGGTCTATTGTAAGTATAGCTGTACCGAAACCAGGAGAGGTATTTGCCGGAGATTCATTCGGGCCTGAAAGTGATGCAACGAATGTTTGAACATAAGGTGCCCAGAATCCCCGTATTTCGCCACCGGGAGCAAATGAGGAATGAATGTTCAGGTAAGCCGTTCCGGCAGTAATTGAAGCTTTTAACGCAGCGTAAGCTCCAGCTACTGTTCCGCCATTTGCGGTAACATACGCCGGGTTGTAACTGCTTGCAAGGGTCATATCCAACGTATTATCGTAGCTCCCACTGGTTACACCTGAAGGAAATCCGGCAAAAGTGGGGGTCGTTGTCGCTACGCCTGCAGTACCTACACCAGCTACCGCTGTGGCAGCGTGAATATGCGAATTAGTGGTAGCGCCGGTTAATCCACTGAAATTGCATTGTAATCTCATGGTATTGGCTACATGATCTATCGTAAGCGTTGCACTGCCGGTTCCTAAAGAAGCATTTACCGGTGATTCGTTTACACCAGACAGGGAAGTTTTATAGATACTAACCTGGGCTTTGGATAAAAAGCCAGCCCCAATTAAAAGAAGAAAACAAAGAATAGATTTTGACGGTGAGATGGCCTGTAAAAATCTTTTACCTGGCCGGTTTTGGTTTGATAGCTTTTTCATTTGGCGGTTTTTATTGTTTTGGAAGAAATTGGCAAAACGAGTAATAATGCTGTCCAAATATTTATTAGCCTTTCTCAACGGCATCAGGGCAATCAACAACTGCAATCAGGCATCTCTCAAACTTAATCAATAATTTTAGCATACAAAATGATTCGGCATTTCTTTTTCAGGCACGGAAAATGATCGATTCAATGAGGAATTAAGCCGAATGAAACCGCGGTGACAAAAGATAAAAAAGTAGGGGCTAACTCAAAATAATGTTGGCTGGCGATGCCCCGATTCATTCCAGGTACCAATTTTAGTGTCCTGCAAAACTGTAAAATTTCAAATCGTATACTCCATGGAATGAAAAAAAAACTGCCCCGCCAAATGACGGGACAGTTATTATCCAATGCTTCCAATGCGAAAATTACATTTTCACCACTTTGAAATTGGAGCGTTTGCCGGAAGCGGTCGTAATCACTACTTCGTACAACCCGCTGCTCCATGTAGAAGCATCTATATGTGTGATACCCTGTTTGATGCTGCCAATTATTGACATCATTTTGCCAGAAGCAGAAGTGACACTGATGGCTGCCTTTTCGATGCCCATATACCTAAACTGCAGATCATTGCTGAAAGGATTGACTACGGCACCTGTTCCATTGCCGGCTTCGGCCCCTTTTACAAATCCTTCTTCCTGTGCAATAGGTCCACAAGGTGCCTGGCTTTCATATGCGCCTTTATCCACAACAGAACATACCACCCTTGAACTGTTAGTGATATCAGTTCCGGCTGGTGCCAATGCATTGTCGCCGGCATCCTTAGCAGGGCTGGTGTTGGTAAGTCCCAATCCATCGTCCGCTGTTGCCCACACGCCATCGCCACCCAATACACTCGCTTCATTTACAAAAACCGGGTCGGTACCGCGTGTATTGTTGCGAATATTAGTGCCATTGTCTGCCGGCACTGCGGTGTTTTGTTGCAGTATGTTATTAGCATATATATTGGAGCCACCTGTATAATTTACGAAATCAGCCCAAGGTGATGTAGCTGAACCACCGTGTGTGTTTTTATAGAAAATACTGTTCTCTGTTGTGGTACGGGAATTACCACCAGTGAGTACAATGGTGCCACCATAACTAACACCTGAATTTTTAAAGAAGGTAGTGTTTACAATATGGCTGAAGCTTCCGCTTTGCTCATAGATCGCACCACCCTGGTAGCTGGTATTGGCATTAAACACACAGTTAATATAATCTGCATCTGTAAAATTTTGCAGAGCGGCACCACCATATGTAGCATTGTTACCGGCAAATACCGTTTTCCTGAATTTGGGATAGCCATAGTTGCCATAGTAAGCACCGCCATTTACCGCTGAATTGGCAGAAAACAGGGTATTGGAAAATATTGGCGAAGCCTGGAAACTGAATACGGCACCACCAGCAGCACCTGCAGTATTTGCAGCGAATTTGCAGCCATCAAATACCGGGCTTGAACTGGTGAGATACACCGCACCACCATTGCTTGAAGCATTATTGTTGCGGAAGGTGTTGCGCTTTAACTGAACGGGTGTGGCTGCCGGAATGGCGTTCGAAAGTATGGCCGCGCCAACTGCCCTATCGCCTGTTCCATTTGCATTTCCGTTTTCAAATATAAAGCCATCAATTATGAGGGCATTCGTATTAACCGGTGAGCCGCCGATATTTACAAGGCGATAGCTGTTATCGGTTGAAACACCAACTGTACCCAAATCTCCACTAATGATTGTGAGGTTCAGCGACGGGTCGGCATCGCCTTCATTAGTTTCTCCACCGGCAAAACCTCCCAGTATTTTCAGATCAGCACGGGTAATAGCCAGTACAGCCGTACGGTCGTTACCGGTAGTAGGTTTATACACGCCATCTGCTACCCATATTTCTTTAATGGCCGGGGTGGCATTCGCCATATTTACAGCCGTTTTTAATTCAGCCAGCGCACAGGTCCAGGAGGAACCGTTACCTGGCGCCGGGTTGTTCTTATCTACGTAAAGACGTGTGGCAGGTGCTTCGCAGCTGCTAATAGATGCCGGGTTATAAAATGCCATCAACTGGCCACCTTCCACTACTTCCCCGGCAATACCATAATGCGCCTGGATATCGATCAGCCACCAGCCTGCACCTAAAATATCAGTTGCATCTATCGGACCTGAAGCTTCTTCATCCTGTGTGAGAAAATTGGCAGATCCATTTAAAAAGCGTGTTGGGTCTGGCTGGCCAACCTGGATCAATTCGTCTGTTGCAATATTGTATTGCCAAACCTTACCCAGGTGTGCATTACCGCCCACATCTTCCACCATGTTAATATGTCCAAATTTATCAATACCAATATTATCCAGCATTTGTTGTCCTTCTGTTCCGTTCAATACAGCTTCTATGGTACCCCCTGCTGTATAGTTAGCTGCATCATCAAAACGCAATCTCCACAGGCGGCTCGGACTTCCAAAACCATTGGTGGTGGCAAAATAAAAATCACGTGGATTGGAAGGATCAAAGGCGCCATCTTCAGGACGGAGGAAAGAAGTAACGCCTGCATTGTTACTCTCAGCTTGTAAAGTACCACCGCTTTTGTTTTGTACAAAACCAAGATCCGCCAAAGAAAAACGCGTACCCTGAGCCAGGTTGGTAGCGTTGGTTTCTGTTAACAGACCCACCACTTTTACCCCATACAATTTTCCATTGCTTAGGCCGGCCTTTGCTATATCGGTTCCGGTAGTGGTTTTGGTGCCCACATAGAAATATACCTGCCCAGGTGTACTATCATCCAAACCTGCCACTACTGTATTGTCAGAAGCAAATGGACTTGCAACAGCATTTTCCCAGCTAAACTTACCCAGAAAGGGAAGCTCGTAGGTTTTACCTGCATCCGCTCCTGTGACTATATGCCCAAAACCACGGCCTTCGTTACCATTTTCTTCACCATTCATAAAAATACGCTCCTGTGTACCCTTACCAGTTCCTGCATTATAAAACGCGCTAACCTCAGGAAGATCGGCAGAACAAAAACGGTTGAATGCCAGGGTGCCGGGTGCGTTGTAACTGTTGGTCCCCGTGTTCCAAGTATAAACGGATTGAATAAGGTCGCTTCCACTTATAACAGACAGATCAGATTTATTGACAATCCATTTGGACACAAAAGCCCCTTTTGAACCATGTGCCCTTACGACACCGGCTGTATTGCCAAACTCATGGTTCATCAGCACTGTAAAAGTGTTGTTACCATTGTCAAAAGCGCCAAGGCCATCTGGTGTTCCGGCCATCCGGTATCCACCTGTGGTTACATCATTGGCCGTCATGATCGCGGCAAAATTTGCCCCGGGCTTGGTTGGCAAAAGATAGGGAGCCTGCGAAGAAGTATTGCTGGTAACGCCCTGGTTTAATACCGGTGCCACCTGCTGGTAACCGGCAAGCATATCAGCCCCTGCCAGGTTGTAGGTAAATACATGGCTTTTATTCGTCGTAGCTTCAGCCACCCCATCTTCGGGCAGCGAACGCTGGCCAAAGTCATTATCATTACCAATAGCAATAGTGCTTGCATTGATAATAGCAAAACCTTCAGGCTTGTCCAAAGCTACAGGCCATCCATTCGCCAAAAGATCCATAAACAGCGTCTTGGAAACAGGTGTGACGCCGCCGGTTGCAAGTCCTGCATCATCTACCAATTGTTCCAGGGTAAGGCCACCATACAAAGTAGCCCCTGAAGTAATAGGAGTAGCACCACTGATATCTATTTTATACACTTTCCGGGAATCCGAAGTTCCCCTGATAGCCGCTTCCAGCACTAGAAACTGGGTATTGTTGATCGCTGCCATGTCGCCGATTTTCCAGTCACGAAACCGTAGCTGGTTGGAACCACTGACACCAACAGGACCGGGGTTCAGATAGGCAAACATGCGGTAGGAATTGTCAATGGGGCTGATCTCCAATATCCGGTGTATCCTGGTGCTTTCACCAGCGGATTGTGTGGGGTTTAAAAGCGGGCTTTGTATAAATGCATATATTTTACCATTTGGTGTAATGGTGATCCCTTCAAAACCGCGGTTATTTTTACGCTTTGCAAAAATGGGGTCAATTAATACATCAATAGCCTGGTTGGGGAACGGGGTGTATCTTCTGATCACCACACCGTTTGGATTCAGTTTCCAAATGGTTGGGCCACCTTCTTCACATATCCAAAAGTTCCCATCTGCATCTACAACGATTCCTTCGCTGTCAATTCCCCAAACATCTTTTGCAACTGTTTTGGCAAGAAATCTTGCATTCGCAACACCACAGTCCTTCACTGTGTCGGTAGATGCCAATTCTGTAGCTGTACTGCCAAAACCAGCTGGGTTTATAATACCACTTGCTCCCGTGCCTGTAGGGCGCTTCATAGTAATCGTCCGCAAAATACGGATGGTGTCGCCGTTGATCCTTATCCGGTGGATCTTGGGCACGTAAGCTGGAAATGCATAGATCTTGTCATACGTAGGGCGGCAGCCATCCAGGTTGGCGTTGGCTGCATCCACGTTTACGCCACGGTCCGATACGGTCCAGAATTCTTTACCATTTGTATTGGCAATAGGGCACAAGCCAGAAAAACCGGCTTCGCGAAAACTAATGCCCTGGAAGGTTCCGATAGTGGCGGAGGTGTTGTTTTGGTAATCCTGCAACAGTGTTATCTGTGCCTGTGCCGCATTTCCGCTGGCTAAAATAATGGCCGCCGCAACCGCAATTTTCCCTGGGGCGAAGGCCTGCCATCCGGATCTCGTCCATCTTGGCAACTGCCTCCATGCAAAACGATTGGCATTTTTTGATGATGTAATTTTTGTTTTCATGTACCTGTATTTGTTGGGATTTATTGACGATGATTGAAGACAACATTATAGCCGTAACGGCTTGAACCCTGGTTTCCTATCCGTTCGGGTCAAAATCGGTATTGGTAAAAGGGCTTTGGCCAGGGCTTTTTAGAAGGCCAAATATATTGGCTGTCTACAGCGCAAAGTGGCCGCCAGCGTTATGCAATTGTCAACTAATTATTAAGCCAATGTTTCTTTGTGGAAAATCGTTAAAAGAATCGGGGGTTGTTGGCACAAAAGCCTTGCACAGGCAGCACTTCAGCGGCTGGCCTGCTTTTTCTTGTAGGTAAAAAAGATGGTTATCTGACCTAACTCTTCAGGCAGCAGTTTATCCTCAATAAGGCTCGCCTGGTGTTTTGGATTTGCCAGCCGGATTTCGTAATTCGCTACTTGTTCAGGTGTAAAATCGGGTGCGACCAATTTGCCCTTTACCGTTTTATTATGGCATTTTCCACAATTGATCTGGTACAGTATTTTGCCTTTGTTGAATTCTTTCAGGTATTCCTTTCTTACATCCTCCGGCATAGCTTCAGGAAATTCGTAGTCAGGAACTGGTTTACCCTGGGATAAAGATGTGAAAAACAATACAAGTGTAAATACGGCGGCAAGGGATACAATACGATTCATTACAATAATGGTTTGAGTTTAGTAATCGCCTCCAACTCTTCTTTTGTTAAGAGCTGGTTCGTTTGATTGCGGCAATTTTTTTGGAGCTGCTTCAAAAGGGATCAGCTCATTCATGGATTTAATAAAAGCAATTAGATCTGCTTTCTCCTGTTTGGTGAGCCGCAGCGAATCGGATGATAATGTTTGGTTGGGAACTTCCAGGCCCTTGCCGGCCCCTCCCCCTGCATCATAAAAATCAATCACCGTATCAAGGTTTTTAAATACCCCGTTATGCATGTAGGGACCAGTGTGCTCTGCGTTACGAATGGAGCCGGTGCGAAAGGCATGCAAAGTCTCTGTGGCAGCATTTACCAGCCACCTGCCCTTATCACCACTGAGTGTTGTACTTCCGCCATCTTCCGGTACACCTAGCACTTCAAATTCAGAACTTACAAATGGTGGCTTTACGCCATTGAATTGTGGTACAAAATGACAGGTAGCACATTGCGCTTTGCTCATAAAAAGGTTAAAGCCCTTTTTTGCAGACGGGTCCAAAGCCTTGTCACTGTTAATGGCATCATCAAAAGGCGCATAGTAGTTGCTAAACCTCGAATAGTAAAAGGTAATGGCAGAAACGATATGGTCTAATGTAATGCCTGTTTCCTGCGGTGTATATTTCAAGAGACTTTTGAATGCCTTGCTGTAATCCGGGCAGTTCAGGATTTTTTTCAATATTTCCTCTTCGTCGCCACCCATTTCGATGGCGTTGGCAATAACATCCTTTGTTTGATTTTGCAGCGAAATATGTTTTCCATCCTGCATCAGCAAATGATTGAATCCCGCATTAATAAGCGATGGGGTATTTCTTTCCAGTTGATCTTTCCGATTGAATTGCAGGGAGACTGACCTGGCAGTATCGGTAAAATATTCCGTTGGTTTGTGGCAGGAAACACAGCTCCTGGTATTATTACCTGATAAAATAGGATCGTAAAAAAGCATCTTACCTAACCTATCGATGTTTGCCAATGCCTGGGCATCGCTTACCCTGTGGAAAATACCTTTGGAGTTTTGCCCCTTATAAAGCGTTTTGTCAAAAATAGAAACCGCCTTTTTATTGAGTGAATAATCCACAAAACTCCTGGAAATGACGCTATACTTATTTATGAATTGCTGATTCAGTGAAAACAGCGGGTTTATGTAATTTTTTATAAACGTAAAATGGTCGAACTTGGTATAGCTTAACGGCTGTGCTGCTGCATATGCGAGTGCTTTTTCAAACAATGCGATGTATTCGGATGTAAGCGGTGTAGCCGGGAAACTTTCATTAAATGAATGATACAACTTTTCGGTACTGTTGAGCATCAGGCATAGTTCGGGTATGATCCTGTTCGTATCCGGACATTCAAAACCTGTAGTATAGATAGCAGCCAGGTTCAGCAAAAACAACCGGTTTCCGAGATAGAAATGGTGGTGACTTTTTAATTCACCGGTGATGGAATCAGCCGAATAGGTGGCGCAGGCTGCTACCGATGATTGTACCAATGCAGTTAGAGAGTCTTTACTTACGGAATCTTCTTCCAGGTACAGGGCTGCGAGTGTAAGGCCCGCTCCTTCCCGCTTATAAGGTCTCTCAAATTTTTCGAACACTTCAGTTTCCCATTCTATGGGTAACGGGCCGTTTATTTTTTTATAGGCTATTGGTTCTAAGTACCGCATCCAAAAATCAAGCGGCTTCAGGGAATTTCTTGCGAGGTTTATCTGCTCTTTAATTTTTTCAATATCCTGTTTGGAGCCAAGGTCTGCTATTGCAATGCACTGAAGCAACCGTTGCTGCTGGTTTCCAAAATCACGGAGCCGGCTGCTGTAGGCTTTACTGTAAGCACTTACAGCATCAATACTTTTAAAAGAAAAACAAATACACCCTACTACCACAAAGGCCAAAAAACTGATGGTACAAATTTTTCTCATATCTCTCAAAACCAGGTTTCCGGTATAGTTGTCAGAAAACAGAATCAAATGTATCGTTGCGGATGTTTTAAAGGCCCTCAGGATGGTTTTGATAGCAATTAATTAATCAAAAGGCAAAATAGAATTAACATAGAACATGGATGCTTTTTTGGAATAAGCCCTATGTGTCAAAAAAAACTGTCCCGCCAAATGGCGGGACAGTGTAAAAAACAACCTATCGCTACTATTACTACATCTTCACCACTTTAAAATTGGTGCGTTTGCCGGAAGCGGTCGTAATCACCACTTCATACAATCCGCTGCTCCATGTAGAAGCATCTATGCGTGTGATGCCCTGTTTGATGCTGCCAATTATTGACATCATTTTACCAGAGGCAGAAGATACATTAATGCCTGCTTTTTCGGCACCCATATACCTTATCTGCAGGTCGTTACGGAAAGGGTTAACCACAGCTCCGGTGCCATCTGCATTTTCGGTCTTTACTGCTTTTGTAAATTCAACTACCTCATCAGCTATCGGACCACAGGCGCCCTGGTTTTCGTAAGCACCTTTGTCAACTATGGCACATACAATACGGGGACTGTTGGTAATATCCGTACCTGCAGGAGCCAAAGCATTATCACCTGTATTTTTTGCAGGACTACCGTTGGTCAGCTCTAGTCCATCATCTGTTGTACCCCATACACCATCAGCACCAAGCACACTGGCTTCATTTACAAATAGCGGGTCGGTACCGCGGGTGTTGTTTCTGATTGTTGTTCCGTTATCAGCTGGTACCGCGGTATTCAATTGTAATATATTATTGGCATACACATTGGCTCCACCTGTATAGTTTACAAAGTCGGCCCATGGCGATGTAGCTGATCCGTCATGTGTATTTTTCCAGAAGACACTGTTCTCCGTAGTGGTCCTGGAATTACTGCCTGTAAGTACGATGGCACCTCCATAGCTAACACCTGAGTTCTTAAAGAATGTTGAGTTCTTAATATTGCTAACACTTCCGTTTTGCTCGTAAATAGCGCCGCCCTGGTAACTCGTATTGGCATTGAAAACGCAGTTGCCATAACCAGCAACCTGGTTGTTTTGATACACACCGCCTCCATAGGTAGCACCGTTGCCGGTAAATACAGTTTTAGTGAATGACGGAGTTCCGTAGTTACCATAATATCCGCCTCCGTTTGCTGCTGTGTTAGCCACAAAAACAGTATTGCTGAATACAGGCGAAGCCTGGAAACTATACACGGCACCACCTGCGCTGCCTGCTGCGTTGCTGGCAAAACGACAAGCTTCGAAAGAAGGACCGGATGATGTAAGATACACTGCACCACCACTAGCCGAAGCGCTATTGTTGCGGAAGATGCAACGATTGATCAGTACTGGCGTGGCCGCTGGTATAGCATTGGAAAGCAGCGCCGCACCTACGGAGTTGTCTCCGCTTCCATTGGCATTTCCATCACGGAAGGTAAATCCGTCAATAACAAGGGCACTGGCACTAACCGGGCTGCCACCAATGTTCATCAGACGGTAGCTATTGTCGCTGGCGTCACCTGCAACACCGATATCTCCACTGATAATAGCTGGATATACACTTGGATTCGCATCACTTGCATTGGCTTCTCCACCGGCAAAACCACCCAATATCCTAAGGTCGGCACGGGTAATAGCCATCACTGCGGTACGGCTGGTTCCTGTTGTAGGCTTGTATGTTCCGTCGGCTACCCATATAGATTTAATGGCGGGTGTGGCATTGGCCATCGTAATGGCTGCACTCAATTCTTTCATGGCACAGCTCCACGATGAACCCGAACCACTAACAGCTACACTGGCATCTACATAGATACGTGCTGCCGGGGTTACGCACACAGGTGGGGCGCATGGTACAATTGTAAGACCATCAATGGTGCCTGGCACAGTTCCAAGAAGTGTTGCTGCACCGGTCAATGTATCAATAGTATAAAAACCTGAAACACCACCTACATTCAGTATCGCATACGCCATCCCTGAAGGATCTATATCAAAACCACCGGTTCCGCTGGTAGAAACACCTAATGACCCAATTGTGGTACAGGCTCCGGCATTGGGAGACACAGGAGCTCCGTTATTACTGCCAACCCTTATTAATATATTCAGGCTATTGTCAATAGCAAATAATGTTGTGTTGGGTGTTCCGGCGATGCTTTTTGTATAAGCACATTGTGGAGCAACAACAGGACTACCAGCATTGGGATCGCCTGCTACAAAAGCCAGAGGCACATCAGTGGCAGCCAGGGTACCGTCATTAGGATTATACCTCCTGCTGCGGCCTGATGAACTGATCAATCGGATACGATCGGGAACAGGGTTGAAATCTACAGCATACAAACTATCAAAAGGAACAGACACAAGACCTGGGCCGGTAGATGCTACTGCCCCGGTAATTCTGTTGATACTAACCACACGTCCCATATTGGTAGATTGCCTGGATGTGATACCATAAAACTGTCCATCGGCTGGCCTGTAGTCAAAACCTTTTAAAACTTCATCAGCCTCCAGGCCACTTAAAGGAATATTGCTCAGCAAAGTACCGGGCGCAGAAGCACGGAAACTAACAAGGTTCTTATTGGCGGCATTATAAGCATACATCACTGAAGTACAGGAAGGTGGCGGCGGGCTGCAAGGTATGATGGTAAGGCCATCAATAACACCTGGTACAGCTCCGACAAGTGTTGATGCACCGGTTAATGTATCAATGGTATATAAACCCGAAACACCGCCTACGTTCATTATCGCATAGGCCATTCCTGAAGGATCTATATCAAAACCTCCGGTTCCGCTGCTGGTGGCAACTCCCAATGAACCGATAGTAGTTACAGCACCGGCGTTTGGAGAAACAGGAGCGCCATTTATACTTCCTACCCTTACCAGTAGATTCTGGCTGAAGTCGATGGCAAATAGTGTGGTGTTAGGGGTTCCTGCAATGCTTTTGGTATAAGCACATTGCGATACTACTACGGCATCACCTTGATTCGGATCGCCAGCAACAAAAGCCAGCGGCACATCAGTAGCAGCAAGGGTCCCGTCATTCGGGTTGTATCTCCTGCTGCGGCCCGATGAGCTGATCAAACGAATACGATCGGGAACCGGGTTAAAATCTACAGCATACAAACTATCAAAGGGAACAGCCACAAGACCAGAACCCGTTGATACTACGGAACCTGTAGTCCTGTTAATACTAACAACGCGTCCCATATTTGTTGATTGCCTTGATGTAATTCCATAAAACTGTCCATCGGCCGGGCGGTAGTCAAAACCTTTCAGAACTTCGTCCGGAGCCAGGCCGTTTAAAGCAACGTCTGTAAGCAATGTGCCGGGGGACGATGCGAGGAAACTAACAAGGTGTTTATTGCTTGCATTGTAGGCGTACATTAACGGAGTACAGGCTAAAAACCCTCTTATCTCCCCACCTCCAAAAGTAGTGGAGTGGACATTAAAATAGGCCTTTCCTGCATCTATTGCTGCTTTTAATGCAATGAATGCTGATGCTGTATTACCACCATTAGCGGTTACAAAAGCAGGATTATAGCTCGATGCCAGCGCCATATCAAAGGTATTGTCGTAGCTGCCACTGGTTACTCCCAGCGGAAAGCCGGTAAAGTTTGGGGTGGATGTAGCCACGCCAGCAGTTGAAGTTCCGGCTACTGCAGTGGGACCGTGTATGTGAGCAGCAGTAGTAGTGCCGGTCAGTCCCGTAAAATTAGCTTGCACCCGCATGGTAGCCATGGGAACATTAATGGTAACAACAACGGTTCCTGTGCCAGGTGAAGCATTCGGCGGCGCTTCTGCCGCTCCGGAAAGCACCGTAGAGTATACCTGGGCATTAGACGCAAAAAATGCAGCCATACCAAGGACCAGGAAAAAAATGCCTCTGAATATGCCGGGGCTTTTTGGCAAAAGGCAGGTGGACAAAACATTGTTCTTGGCTCGCAGCCGGTTTGGGTTCAATTGTTTTTTCATTGTGCAATTTTTATAGTTATGGGTATTGAAAGAAATACATCGGAAACAGCACGATACAACACTCACACCTTTTAGGCCAGCTTCATAGATTACTGATATAATCATCGCAAAAGCTATCTGCAACAACCAAAATGGTCAGCCACTAAAAAACCTATCTGAACATCTGCTGCCTTTACAAAAACACCAGCTTAACCAGGAACAATAAAATCGATAAGATCAGGCCATGAACACACAAGCCATACCGGATTCATGTACTATCCGGTTTTCACGTTCTGACGTACGTTAAGTTTGGCAACATGGTTTGGCCGGGCAAAAAAAAACTGCCCCACTAACGCGGGACAGTTTTTATACTTGTGGTTTAGGGAGATCCTACATTTTAACCACTTTAAAATTCATGCGTTTTCCGGAAGCGGTTGTTATAACAACTTCGTATAATCCGCTGCTCCATGTAGAAGCATCAATGTGTGTGATACCTTGTTTGATGTTCCCGATCAGGGACATGGTCTTGCCGGATACTGACGATACACTGATACCGGCTTTTTCGGCACCCATATACCTTATCTGCAGGTCATTATTGAAAGGATTGGCCACAATACCATCTGCATTGTTTGTCCTTCCATTTACAAACTCTTCTTTCTCGGCTATTGGTCCGCAAGATCCCTGGTTTTCATAAGCACCCCTGTCTACCACGCCACATACAATACGTGTACTGTTGGTAATGTCTGTGCCGACAGGCGCCAAAGCATTGTCACCGTTGTTTTTGGCTGGGCTGCTGTTCATCAGTTCCAGTCCGTCATCTGTAGTACCCCATATACCATCGCCACCGAGTACACTGGCTTCATTAACAAATAATGGGTTTACACCGCGCAGGTTGTTCCTGATGGCTCCACCATTATCGGCCGGTACAGCTGTGTTCTGTTGCAGTACATTATTAGCGTACACATTGGCACCACCTGTATAGTTTACAAAGTCGGCCCATGGCGAGGTTGCAGAACCATCATGTGTGTTTTTATAGAAGATGCTATTTTCTGTTGTCGTACGGGAATTACCACCGGTTAATACGATAGTACCACCATAACTAACACCAGAGTTTTTAAAGAATGTACTGTTTACAATATGGCTAAAGCTGCCACCTTGTTCATAAATAGCACCGCCCTGGTAACTGGTGTTGGCATTAAATACGCAGTTGTTATAATCTGCACTCTGGTTGTTCTGATAAACACCACCACCATAGGTGGCATTGTTGCCTGTGAATACAGATTTGTTAAATTTAGGATATCCGTAGTTACCATAATATGCACCACCATTACCTGATGTGTTCGTTGCAAATACAGTATTGCTGAAGGTAGGCGAAGCCTGGAAACTAAATATGGCACCACCTGCACTTGCAGATGTGTTGGTAGCAAAACGGCATGCATTAAATACAGGGCTGCTGGAAGTTAAGTATACAGCACCACCGTTGGCAGAAGCAGTATTGTTACGGAAAATACTGCGGTTGATCATAACCGGTGTAGCAGCAGGGATGGCATTGGAAAGTAAGGCTGCGCCTACACTTCTGTCGCCTGCCCCGTTGGCATTTCCTTTTTCGAATATAAAACCATCTATCACCAATGCGTTAGGAGTAGAAGGCATACCACCGATATTCATCAGGCGGTAACTATTGTCGCTGATATCATTGGCAACACCCAGGTCGCCACTAATGATAGTCATGTTGGCAGCAGGATTGGCATCGCTGGCATTTACTTCGCCACCGGCAAATCCACCCAATATCATCAGGTCGGCACGGGTAATGGCTATTACTTTGGTGCGGTCTGTACCGGTGGTTGGTTTGTAGGTACCATCTGCAACCCATATAGACTTAATAGCAGGGTTAGCATTGGCTATCTGCACTGCTTCGCTTAATTCTTTCAAAGCGCAAACCCATGTAGAACCACTGCCGCTGGTAGGCACTGACGCATCTACGTAGATGCGGTTTGTAGGATCTAAACAAGGAGCAGCACCTGAAAACTGTGCGCCTGTAAAACCTGCCCATGGTGTTTGTACATAAGGGAAACAAGCTTTAAATGTCGTATCATTCTGCTGAACACCGGCATGGAAACTAATGACATCTACCAGGTCCTGGGTTACAGGACTGCCCATTCCATTATAGTCATCATACCAAAGACCGATTGCAGCAAGGGCTACACCGGCTACGGCCTGCAGTTCGATTGTGGTTACATCATCTTCAAGTCTTCTTCCGTTTGGAAAACCATCCATATTAGGAATAAATTCCAGGTTGGTAGTACCATTAAATCTTGTATCAGTTAAACCAAGTACGGCAGCCTTTATAATACCCAATGAACTGAAATCAGGAGAATTACGCGGTGTAACTGGAACTGCCATATTCAGCCTTAAATAATCACCCAATGTCGGCAAAAAGTTGTGGATGAAAGGTTTACCTGCAGAAAGTGGTCCGCCGGTTTTACCTGTAGCCAATTGATAAGGTGCCAGGTTAGGAACACCAGTATAGAAAATAGGAAGAATATCCACTGAGCGTGGGCTATGGTCATCCGGTAATAAAATATCACCAAAAGTGGCCGGATCAAAAGCTGTACCTACGAGTGCAGGATTACCTTTTAAAGGCCATAAACCTTGCTTACCATTCCTGAAATCGAAACCTGCACCCGGTACACCACCACCCAGAGAATTGGTCTGGATGCGCAAATCGGAAAGACCGGGAACAGCAGCACCGAAATAAGAAGGCAAAGGCTCTGCCATGTACAAGCCCAACTCAGGATTTGTAAAATTACCTGCGAACGACAGGTCACCTGATGGTAATGTCGCATTCCATTTGTCTTTCATTCCAATTGGAATAACGGCTTCGTTAGTAAGTGGCATACCCAGGCGGGATACCTGTATCCAGTTTCCACCAGATGCTGGTTTGTCACCCATATTGCTAAGCGTAGTCATTTCCCGGCGATAGGCAGAAGCATAAACACCGATCACAAAATTGCCATCCAGAATGTTAGCAGCTTGTCCAGCCGTTAAAAAATCTTTTTGCAACGTGGAAATGGGTACTTCCACGCAAATAGAATGACAATTGTTTTTGGCAACACCATCACGGCCATTCTTACGAAAGCCGCCTACATCAAAGGCTCCGCCAAGGTCTACAAAGAATGGATCGTCAGAAGGTCCGCAGAAAACTTTCTCGCCAGTACTGGCTGTCGAAACTGCACCAGTAATAAGTGATTCGTAATTAGGTGCATTTAAACCTACAGGACTTTGTATAGACCTTGGGCCGATATTATTTGGTGGAACAATACCGCCACTTACAATGGTGGTAAACGGAGCGCCATTATAACTACGCTCCAGGTTGTATGTGGTTTTAATATTCTCCTGTCCCAGCCGGATATTGAAAAAAGTAGTGGGATCACCGTTAGTGTGGGTAAATGTAAAGCGGTAGATGATATCATCACCCACGGTCATAGGATTGTTGTCCACGTGGATCTCATAGCGGATATTCTCACCAAATGTGATCCAGTTAGGGCCGCCCGCAGGATGTTCAAAAGGAATATAGTTGGCTATCAGTACGATCTTACTGTCGTCACAAGGACTTCTGAAAGCGTACAAATCGGTATTATCTGCCAATGGATCATTTGAGATCAATGGCGCTTCTCTATGCGATGAAGCCAGGGATATGGTTTGATTAAAGAGTAAACAAACCAAGATGGCCGAGAAGCTGCTTAGAATTCGTTTCATAAATGTATGTTTTTTTGATTTGTTTAAAATCTTGGTTTCGTTGTGTAGTCAAAGCCTCTCCATGGAGTTTGTACATAGGGGAAGGATGCTTGTAATGTTGTATCATTTTTGGTAGGGCCACTGTTGAAAGAAAGCACCCGAACCAGGTTGGTCGTAACAGGGCTGCTACTAACGTTCGGCGTATAATCGTCATACCATAAACCAATAGCAGCAAGGGCTACACCTGATACAGCCTGCAGTTCAATGGTGGTTACATCATCTTCCAGCCGGCGTCCATTAGGAAAACCATCCATATTAGGTATCATCTCCAGGTTGGTGTTACCATTGAAACGTGGATCAGTCAGACCAAGAACCGCAGCACTTACAATACCCAGTGAACTAAAGTCGGGAGAATTACGTGGCGTTGGTGGTACCGCCATATTCAACCTTAGCATATCGCCCAGTGTAGGTAAAAAGTTATTGATAAAAGGTTTACCTGCAGCAAGCGGATTACCATTTTTGCCTGTAGCCAGTTGATAAGGTATCAGGTTAGGAACACCTGTATAAAAAATTGGAAGGATATCTACAGCACGGGGGCTTGAATTATTAGGTAACAAAATATTACCAAAAGTTGCAGGATCCAATGCGGTGCCTACCAGCGCGGGATTCCCTTTTAAAGGCCATAAGCCTGGCTTGTTATTTGCAAAATCAAAAGCTCCCAATGAATGCCTTTGTATACGCAATCCGTTCAGAGCCGGTACAGCTGGTCCAAAATAAGGAGCTTCAGCCATATACAATGCCAACTCAGGATTTGAAAAATTGCCGGCAAACTGCAAATCGTTACCGCCATAAGGTGTTAAAGAATTCCATTTATCTTTCATACCAATGGGTATCACTGCTTCGTTAGTGAGTGGCATACCAAGTCTTGAAACCTGTACAAACGGGCCTGTGAAAGCTTCGCTTCCATCGGCTGCGATTGTTTTTAGTTGCTGCCGGCTGGCACTGGCCCATACGCCAATTACAAAATCCGCATCCAGGATATTGGCAGCCTGTGCAGCAGTTTTACCATCTTTCTGTAACAGGTTGATGGGAACTTTAATAGCGATAGTATGGCAATTAAAACGGGCCACAGCATCCTTTGTAGGATTCACTGTATTTCCTTCGGGGCGGAAATTTCCAAGATCGAAAACGCCTGCGAGATCTACAAAGAAAGGATCATCCACAGGGCCGCAAAATACTTTTTCGTTGGCAGCAGTCGTGGCAATGGCGCTGGTCATGATTGTGCTGTAAGGCATACCTAAACCAACAACAGCATTATCAATAGAACGGGGGCCGATGTTATTGGGTGGAACAACACCGTTGCCTACCACTGTAACAAAAGCACCTGCGCCTATTTTCTTTTCGCAGATATACGTTGTTTTTAAATTTTGTGCCCCCAGGCGAATGTTAAAGAAAGTAGTGGGATCCTGGTTTGTTTGGGAAAAGGTGAAACGGTAAGTAATGTCGTCTCCAGGTGTTCCGGCCTGGTTCTTAATGTGGATCTCATAGCGCACACCCGGGCTAAAGTTGAAGTAGTTGGGTCCACCTTCCGGCGCTTCGAAAGGAATGTAGTTAGCAATGATGGTGATGGTGTTGGGATCGTCCGGGCTCCGGAAGGCGTACACATCGGTGTTGTCCGCCAGGGGATCCCTGGAAATCAATGGTGCTTCCCTGTGGGAAGATGCCTGTAGCCTCACCCCCGCAGTTACCAGCAGGAAAATCAGGCATAGCTTGGCAAGTCTGAATCGTCTAAATTTTCGGCTCATAAAAATTGTGTTTTTGAGTATGAATAGAAAGGTTACCAGTATTAAAAGAACTGTTAAAAGATTGACTTACGTAGGCACGGTTTCTATGGATTTTGATACTAGCGCCGATTTGGCCGGCAAAGAGGCCATCAATGTTTCGAAACATTATTTACGAAACGGGACCAAACATGTAAAAGTCATACCCAGAAAGCATTTCAGGGCATGGATATTTTTTTTAGCGGCCGCCTCTTTCCTGTAAAAAAAATTAAAATTATTTTTTTATTTACTGGATCATCTGCTATGAATCAACCCGGGAGGCACATACTGGCCGGTCACAAAAATGACTGTCCGCACCTGCATTGAAGTGAGAAAAACCAGGAAGACAGGACACAATTTTTACCCCGTCTTTCAACAAGGGAACTGAAAAAAAATAGGAAAACATGTTACAGGAGCTGCATATAAAATACACAGCCAGGAGAAACCAAATAGCAGTAATCACCAATCTAAAAATGCTACCGGACAGGTTTCATTTTTTAGATTTTAAGAATAATAAAATTACCTGCTACCTAAAGCAAGAGCCATGGCGCAGAAAATAATAAACAGGTATAATATTTTTTTTAAAAACCGATAGAAAAGGGGTTTTATTATGGCAAAAAGACCTGTATTGTCCAGTGTCTTGAACCTTATGTACGTAGCAATCAGAAAAAAGGATTTAAAAGATAAATGACCCGGCTAACGCCCAAATTATCATGAACGGCATATACCTAAACAAAACTGCCCCGCCAGGGCGGAGCAGTTTGTATTCACTGAAACTGAGAAATTTACAATCTCACTACTTTAAACGTCATTTTTTTACCACTGGCCGTAACCAAAACCACCTGGTACATACCGCGGCTCCAACTGCCTGCATCCACATGCGTAATGCCCTCGGCAATATTGTTTCTGCTCCACATCTGTTTGCCAACGACACTGTATACCGTTACAGCAGCCTTTTCAGCACCCGAGTAGCGTATCTTCAAATCGTTGCTGAAGGGGTTCACCACGATACCTGTAGCACCAGGACCAGTAACAATTTCCTGCAATGATGCAAATTCCGGGGTTGCCGGAGGTGATACAGAGAAGCAATTCTGCAGTTCGGCGCAACCTTTATCTGCAACGGAACATGCAATACGCGGGCTGTTTTTAATATCAGTTGTACCCACAACTAATGCATTATCGCCAGTGTTTAAGGCAGGGCTGGAAAGGGTGAGTTCAAGCCCATCATCGGCTGTTGCCCAGATACCGTCAAGACCAGGCACATTTGCTTCATTAAAAAATAATGGATCGGTACCGCGGGTATTGTTCCTGCGGGTTGTTCCATTATCAGCAGGTATGGCAGTATTTAACTGTAGTATATTATTTGCGTAAACATTGGCTCCTGCGGTATAATTCACAAAATCGCTCCATGGCGTTGTCGCGGATCCCGCATAAGTGTTTTTCCAGAATATACTGTTCTCTGTAGTCGTTCTTGAGTTGCTACCTGACAGTACTATAGCACCACCATAACTTACACCTGTATTCTTAAAGAATGTTGAGTTAACAATATGGCTAAAGCTGGCATTCTGCTCATAAATGGCCCCACCCTGGTAACTGGTGTTGGCATTAAATACACAGTTCAGATAATCGGCATTCATCCGGTTTTGATACACACCGCCGCCATAGGTAGCACTGTTGCCGGTAAACACCGTTTTACTAAATACAGGATAACCGTAATTCCCATAATATCCACCACCATTTGGTGCTGTGTTGGCAGCAAAAATGGTACTGAGGAAAGTTGGTGATGCCTGGAATGTAAATACGGCGCCTCCGGCATTGCCTGCTGTATTGTCAGCAAAACGGCAACCTGCAAAGGCAAGGTTTGAACCGGTGAGGTACACTGCACCACCGTTGGAAACAGCATTATTGTTGCGGAACGTACAACGGTTGATCTGTACCGGTGTAGCCACAGGAATCGCATTAGAAAGTATAGCCGCACCCACTGCATTGTCACCGCTGCCATTGGCATTTCCCTTTTCAAAAATAAAGCCATCTACTACCAAAGCATTTGGGGTAACGGGACTGCCGCCAATATTCATCAGGCGGTAGCTATTGTCACTCATATCGTTTGCTACACCTATATCTCCACTGATGATGGTTAGATTAACAGCAGGATTAGCATCGGCTGCGTTGACTTCACCACCGGCAAAGCCACCGAGTATCAGCAGGTTGGCACGGGTAATCGCCATTACGGCAGTACGGCTGGTACCTGTTGTTGGTTTGTAGGTTCCGTCAGCCACCCAAATGCTGGTGATGGCAGGGTTGGCATTGGCCATACTAATAGCCGTGCTTAATTCCTGCAAGGCACAAGGCCAACCTGCACCCGTACCGCCGGGAGCGGCCGACGCATCTACATACAAACGGTTTGTAACGGTAGAGCAACTAACAGCAGGGTTGATCAACAGATTATATTCCCTGCCTCCTTCGGTAGGACAGCCTGCATCATCCGTAATATTTACTGCAAGGCCGAAATTTCCATTTTGGGTAGGCGTACCAGAGAACGTGCCATTGGCAAAACTCATACCTGTTGGCAGAGTGCCAAACTGCATATAGGTATACGAACCACTGCCGCCGGTAACAGAAAGGGTAAACAAATAAGGACTGCCTTCCGTACCTGCCGGGAGCGAAGTAGTATTGATGGTTACAGGGGTGGCACAGGTGCCATTTCCCTGCACATCATAGTTATACGTCGTTTCATCGCAATCTTCGCTGGCAATATTTACGGCTGCAGTTTTTGTGCCGGCAGTTGTTGGGGCAAATGTGACCGTAAATGTAGCGCTGCCATTGGGTAGAATGGGCGAAGCAGGTGTTAATGTACCCACCGCAAACAGCGAAGCATCGGTGCCGTTCATTGTTATACCGCTCACTGCTAAATTAGCTGTACCGGTATTCTCAATGGTAAACGTGCGGACGATATTACCACCAAGGTTTACATCTCCAAAGTCGGTATGGTCGGCAAGGGCTGGTGTTACATCACCGTCTGCTATCGTAACAGCATTGCCTTTTACATTGATATCGGCAGCATTAACTGTCACATCAAAAGTACAACTTGATGTTCCACAGCCGTTGGTAGCCGTAGCCGTAACCGTGGTAGTACCAACGGGGAACGGTGTACCGGAATTTTGTGAATAGGTAATGGTGGGCGATGTGCCTGTAGCAGTGGCTGGTGGATAAGCTACTACTGCAGAACAAATTCCCGGGTCATTACTGACCGTTACATTTCCGGGGCAGGAAATTACAGGAGGTGTGCAGGCAACAAAAATTGTTTCATAGGCACCAATCGTCGGTGTTGTCGCACTCCTTGTTACAGCAAGAATATCTGTTGTTATTCCTGCAATAGGGTCTGCTTTTAAAAATAGCGGCGAGGAAGCCAGCGGGCTTAAATAGTGTGGAGGGGTCAGTGCATATAATGGGTCAGCGCTTACTGAATTTGCATCCTGGTTTACCGGGGTAAATGTTGTTTTCCAGGCTGCTAAATCCGTAACGAAAGACGAGGCAAGAGAAGTTGTACCCAGTGCGCCCAGTCTCATTTCCGGGTTAGTTACCGGATAATAATAATTGTTGTTATCCATCTCTGCTGTTCCGAAATTGTAACTGGTAGACGGCATCTGGATACACACCTTTAACAAGGCTGCAGTGTTGGAAGTGAGATCTACAAATACTGAATTATTTTTTATCGTAATCAATCCATCTGCCGCCACAGCTACCCGGATGCCACCATGTGTTTGTGTTGCAGTTGCAGTTGGCGCAGGATCGAGATCTCCAACCATATAGATCGAATTATAGGCGATCAGGTCAAGACCATCGTTTCCACTATGGCCAATACCCCAGGCTCCATCGGGGGAAGTAGCGTTGGCAAGTACGTCGTAAATTTCATTATTTGTAATTATATTATTAGTGGGCGCCCCGCCGCGGGTAGAAGCACAAATGATTCCAATGGCTGAGAAAGTTCTCTCGTCTTTAATAGCGTGAATTTTATTTCTCGTAATCGTATAATTACCCCCTGTAGTTGTGCCGGGGGTTGTCGACCAGGCATCAGTACCGGCAGCTATCCCGACCCTGTCAGTTCCGGTAGGGGCTCCGGTAAAAGTTCCGCCAACATTTTGAACCAAATTTTGGGAGATAAGACAATTGTTTTGAAACTGAACGAATATGCCCGCTTTTCCGATACTTTCCGGGCCGGCCACATCGGGCCCGATAATATTACCTGTGATAGTGTTGCCATCGCTTTGACTATTTGCCGCCCCGCCGTGCAACAATATCCCGTAACGGCATTTTACAATCCTGTTTTCAAGGAATCGGTTATTGTCGTTGTTTCTTCCGGCACTAATACCGATTACACTTGAACCTGCAAGTATGCCAAACGTATTGCTAATGGAGGCACTCACCGCCAAATCGCATAATATTTCACAGTTTCTGATGGTATTGTTTTGTGCCCCCAAAGTATCTGTTGCAGATGTGCCATGCGACAACCAAATACAAGTCGCATTTACAGTTGCACTGCTGTTTTTAACGGTTATCTTCCTTCCGGTACCACTTATCCTGCCATCAATGGTAACATTGTCGGCACCTATTAAATTAATGATAGCTGCAGAAGCGAGGCTGCCTTCAACAACAACACCGGCTGCGTTTGTTGTGGTAATAACAACTGAGGTGTAGCTTGCCGAACCGGTGCCGCTGGCATTTAGTGCAGCTGTGGCGGTTTCCGTAGTACCCAGGAGTAAATCAATAGTTACCGCCCCGGTATGCGTACCGGCATTAACGGCATCGAAAGCAGCTTTTAAGGTCGGGTAAGAGCCGGCTCCGGGATTTACCGTTACATTTTGCGCGAACGAATTAACGCCTGTTACTGTTAGGAGAAAAAATAAGCACAATGCCTTCCACTGGGCAAGGATCCTGATTTGCATTTTCATTTTTTTAGGGTGGTGGTTTTATTTTTATGAATGAAAACTGATTATTCACTTTTAATGATCATAATAAAACTCAGTTACCGCAAACAGAGATGGTACGGTTGCCCGCATTTAAGTAAGGTCAGGTAACTGTCGGTAAGCGAAAAATGTTCTTTGAAGGACCCGGATACTTCGGGTACATGAGTAGATTAAATAAGCAGCCGTTGGGTTTTGATTAAACCTGTTTGTTAAGCGTTTCAAATGACAGTGTTGAGAAATGGAAAAATCAGGCTTACGTTCCCTGACAATCTAAATTTAACACCATAATTTGTAAATCCTAACATATTGTTAATATTTTTTCTAATTCAACTGCCTGACAATCAGTTTATGCGATCAGAGGGCTAGGGGTGTAATTGTGGTCCGGCTATTGACAAAAACAAAAACTGCCCCGGAGCCGGGGCAGTTTTTGTTTAAAAAGTTGTTGTGCCGAAAATATCACGTGTCGAATAGCATGCGGCTGGTTTATTGTCCCCAGATATATTTAATATCCTGTACGATCTCCGGGTGCAGGCTTTTGGCAACCGGGCAGTTGTTGCCAATACGCTCCAGGGTTGCCATATCCTTTTCTTCAAAATGAGATGCAGGAAAATATACAGACACCTCAACTTTTACGATCCGGCGGGGAGGTTCGGTACTCATATGTTTTTGAACGTCCACCGTGGTGCCTTTAAGTTCAATACCCATGTCACTGGCCCTGATGGCCATCGTAGTTAATATGCAGGTGCCCAGTGCGGTACACACGAGGTCTGTCGGGCTAAACCGCTCTCCCTTTCCTTTGTTATCGGTAGGGGCATCCGTTTCTATGCTTGTTTTACTCTGATTATGCACAGCCGTGCAACGAAGTTGTCCTTCATACGTTATTGATGTAGTCATACTGTATTTTCGTGTAAATTTACTGCATAACATAACCAATGAATAGATTCATTCTCCACAGCCTGGTGCTGGTCGCCCTTCCGCTAACCATTTTGGCGCAGCCAACACCAAAGGAACCATCAGAAAGTAAAAAAAGCAAGGCGGCTCAAAAAGCCGAGAAAAAAGAACGCGTAAATAAACTGATCAAACAGGAAGAAGAAGGCGCGCTGGTATACCAAAAACAAAACCTGTTTGGCTTTAAGCTGGCTACCGATGGCTGGGGGGCGTTTTTTGAAAAAGGCATCATGAAAACCGTAGAAAAAACCAATTTATATTCGATAGAGATCGGCGAAAGAAAAAGCAACCGGGAACAAAAGATCGCCAGTATAGACCAAAACGGTTTTTCTTTTGGCTCTTCGTATGTGTTTGGTAAGCAAAATAATTTCTACTTCGTAAAGTTAGGTGTCGGACAGAGCCTTCTGTTGGGGGGTAAAGGCAATAAAAATGGCGTGGCTGTTTCAGCCATTTATGGTGGCGGATTGAGTATTGGCCTGCTAAAACCTTATTACCTAAAGGTGACCGACAACTCGAAAGAAACCGACATCAAATACATGGATAATAAAAGCGCTAATGACACCTTGTTCCTTACGCCTTCCAAAATTATCAGCAGTTCAGGCATTTTTAAGGGTTTTGGCGAAATGAAGATCAAACCAGGTCTTTATGCAAAAGCCGCCCTGCGTTTCGATTATGGCAAATACAATGAGCTGGCCAGTTCACTGGAAGCTGGTATTCATGTAGAGTTCTATGCCAGTAAAATCCCCCAGATGATTGACAATAAGCAAAGGCGGTTTTTCATTAATGCCTTTGTAGCCATCGAGTTTGGGAAACGAAAATGAGGTTGAAGGTGTAGGGTTGAAGGTGTAAGGCCTGGACAATGTCAGGTGCCGGTGTTATAATTTTCTCGTTTCCTAACTCCTGCATCAGGCCATTGTACCTGCCATCCCAAATTACGATGTGCCACCTTCTACCTTACACCTTCTACCTTACACCTTACACCTTACACCTTACACCTTATACCTATAAAAAATAAACAAAAAAGAATGAGTTGTGGAATAGCAGAACCAGAAATGGTAGAACAGAAAGTAAAAAAACCCAATTGGCTTAGGGTAAAATTGCCCATCGGCGAAGAATACCGGCATGTACGTAGCCTGGTAGACACCCATAAATTACATACCATTTGCGAAAGCGGCAATTGTCCGAATATGGGTGAATGCTGGGGCGCCGGCACAGCCACTTTTATGATATTGGGCAATACCTGCACCCGCAGTTGCGGATTTTGTGCAGTGGCTACCGGCAAACCCGACCCGGTGGATTGGGATGAGCCGCAACGTGTGGCCGAAGCCATTCATTTAATGAAGGTGAAACACGCCGTCATTACCAGCGTGGATCGCGATGAACTAAAGGACGGAGGTGCAGCCATTTGGTACAATACTATCAAGGCTATCAAAACACTAAATCCCGGCACTACATTAGAAACGCTGATCGGCGATTTTAAGGGGCAAAAAGAAGACATTCAACGGGTGATAGATGCCGCACCGGAAGTGGTGAGCCATAACATAGAAACTGTGGAACGTCTCACCAAAAAAGTAAGGATCCAGGCAAAATACTGGCGCAGTATGGAAGTGTTGCGTACCCTGAAAGCCGGCGGCATGCGTACCAAAAGTGGCGTCATGTTGGGCCTGGGTGAAGAAATGGAAGAAGTGGTGCAAACCATGAAAGACTTGCGGGCCAACGATGTAGATGTGATCACTATTGGCCAATACCTGCAGCCCAGCAAAAGACATTTGCCCGTGATTCGCTTTGTTCACCCCGACGAATTTGCCGAACTACGTGAAATCGGCTACGGACTTGGGTTTGATTATGTAGAAAGTGGTCCGCTGGTACGCAGCAGTTACCACAGCGAAAACCATATTTTTAAAGGTTATGGAAGGAAAGTTTGGGAGAAAGAGAAGTTGGTTGATCAGTTGATTGGTTGATTTAGGCGATCGTTTAAATATCTTCCTAACTAAACACGATAACGAACTTTGAACGGTGAGTTAATAGAAAGCCCCACAGATTCTGCGGGGCTTTTACTTGCTACCAATAGCGCATCTCTACCCATTCATTTCAGCAAAATACTGGTGGAAATAAGGAATTGTTTCAATGCCCTTATAAAAATTGGCAATATCATATTTTTCATTCGGACTGTGCAGGTTGTCACTATCCAACCCGAAACCAAGGAACACCACTTTTACCCCCAATGCTTTTTCAAACAGGGCCGTAATGGGAATGCTACCTCCGCCGCGAACCGGGATGGGGCTTTTGCCAAAAGTCGTTTCAATCGCTTTTGCTGCCGCGCGGTAAGGAATGCTATCCACCGGTGTTACATAAGGCTCACCACCGTGGTGCGGTTTTGCTTCAATGGTAATATATGGCGGTGCTATGCTTTTCAAGTGATTGATGAGCTTTTGCTCAATTACATGGCTGCTCTGGTTGGGTACCAGCCGGCAACTGATCTTGGCAAATGCCTTGCCTGGCAAAACTGTTTTAGCACCTTCACCGGTATAGCCACCCCACATACCGTTCACTTCCAGCGTTGGGCGGATGCCAGTGCGTTCGTTGCTGGTATAGCCTTTTTCACCCCACTCTACAGCTATGCCGAGGTCTTCGTTAAATTCTTTCTGGTCAAAAGGCGCTTTGGCCATTTCTTCACGCTCAGATGCGCTGCTTTCCAATACATCATCATAAAAGCCGGGGATCGTGATATGGTTATTCTCGTCGTGCAGGCTGGCCACCATCTTACATAAAATAGTCAAAGGGTTGGCGACAGCGCCACCATACACACCACTGTGCAAGTCGCGGTTAGGGCCGGTCACTTCCACTTCAATATAGGTGAGACCGCGGACACCCACATCTATACTGGGGTTTTCGAGGCTGATCATGGCGGTGTCGCTGATCAGGATCACATCGCATTGTAGTTTGTCTACATTTTCGTTTACAAATGTGGCCAGGTTGGGGCTGCCTACTTCCTCCTCCCCTTCTATAATGAACTTTAAATTAGTCGGCAATTCGCCACAGGCTTTCATGGTTTCAAGTGCCTTTATATGCATGTATACCTGCCCCTTATCGTCGCAGGCACCACGGGCATAAATTTTACCATCTTTAATTACAGGCTCAAAAGGGCCGCTGTTCCACAACTCCAGCGGATCGGCGGGCTGCACGTCGTAATGGCCATACACCAAAACGGTTGGTTTAGAAGGGTCTGTTATTTTTTCACCATACACAATGGGGTGGCCGGCTGTTGGAATGATATCGACCGTATCAGCACCAGCCGCCAGCAATTTTTCTTTTACGGCTTCAGCGCATTTGATCATGTCGCCTTTATGTTCCCCGCGGGCACTAACACTTGGTATGCGCAATAGTTCCAGCAATTCGTTCAGGAATCGGTCTTTGTGTTGTTCCTGGTATTCTTTCCAATTCATAATGTAAAATAATTTGAAGATGAGAAGATGAAACAATGAGCAAATATGCAAGTAAGCAAATGTGCAAATTAGTGTTACGAATGTAGGGGTTTGAAAACATTGCCGACTGTTGATTTTTATGGCGGCAAAAAGTGTTTTGAATTATGGCAGCAGGATGGCGTGTAAAGGAATTTTTGTTTAGAAACACATTTTGTGACAATTTCTTTGTTACAATTTAAATTGTCACAAAGAAATTGTCACAAAAACTCCCGGCCGGTGTTTCATTAACACAAATTAACCTGCCGGCACCTGATTATTTTTTATTTTTAGTAGCTTTCAATTCAGCTTGTCTCAAAATATCAATCTATAAAACGCCTCCTTATGAAAAAAACTTTTTTATGCTTGTCAGTACTTGCTGCAGGTTTTGCTTTAATTACCGCCTTTAAGCCAGCCCCTAAAGATGCAGGTGCATCCGAAATAGCAGATGTAAAATCTATCAGCGCCATTACTTTCGGCGAGGACGGTATCTTGTTTATTGGCGACAGTAAAAGTGCAACCGTTTTTGCGGTAAATACAAAAGACAAGAAGAAGGGGAAAGCCAGCCCTGTTGATATCAAAAATATTGACCAGAAAATAGCGGCGGCTCTGGGAACCGTGGTGGCCAATATTACGGTGACTGATATGGCGGTGAACCCTATCAGTAAAAAACTATACATCGCTGTACAAAACAGCGACGGTACTCCGGCCTTATTAAGATTGGATGGTGAAAAAATAGAAGCTGTTTCAATAAAAGATCTGGAAGCAACTGCTGTTGTATTGAATAACTCTCCTGCAGAAGATGCAAAAGACGGGCGGGGCCGCAGCCTTCGCATTTCCACTATTTCCGACCTTGGTTATGCAGATGGAAATTTACTCGTAAGTGGCTTATCCAATCATGAGTTCAGTTCTTCGTTTAAAAGCATCCCGTATCCTTTCACTGGTAAACAGGATGAATCCACCCTGGAAATTTATCATGCAGCCCATGGCCGTTTCGAAACGTCTGCACCCATTAAAACCTTTACTACCGCAACTATCGATAATAAAAAATACCTGGTGGCGAGTTATACATGCACCCCACTGGTATTGTTCCCCATGGATGAGTTAAAGCCAGGTATGCATGTTAAGGGCAGAACAGTAGCCGAAATGGGCAGTGGTAATACACCCATTGACATGATCACACTTATGAAAAATAATGAGCCCTTCCTGGTGATGGCGAATACCAAGCACCCGGTAGCCAAAGTAGATTATAAAAACATCGCGTCTTTTGCAGGAACCCTTACAGAACAGGTTAAAGGAACTGGCGGTGTTTCTTTTACCGCCACGGATATGACCAATGTGATGCAGATGGACAAATTAGATAATGCACAGATCATCATGATGCAGAAAAAAGCAAATGGCGATGTTGATTTATGGACAGCTAATGAAACTACTTTATAATCGCCCTACAGGTAAAAAAATCAGGTTAAGCCAATTGCTTAGCCTGATTTTTTTTACAACCCTTTTTGCTGAAAGTTGCAGGCAAAAACAGGCAGGTATTACGATTGTCTGGACCGGAAGGCAGGCGACCGCCATTTCCATGCCCATGGATTTTTTTGATATGAAGGCTGACAGTGTACTGCCGTATCTGCAGGTTCGATTACACGGTAATGCCACTGCTATGTTGGGCAGTTATAAAGCTGCAGGCGATTATATTTTGTTTAGCCCTATCATCCCGCTGATGCCGGGCGGCAGCTATGAAGTGCTTTTAAAAAACAAATTGGTCGGTGAGATAAAAATTCCTTTGGCTGATACTGGCAATGCACCCTATGTGATCAACATCTTTCCATCCAACGACACGGTGCCTGAAAACCTGCTGAAAATATACCTGGAGTTTTCCGCACCCATGCAGGAAGGACAGGCACTGCAGCATGTTTGCTTATTGAATGATCAAAACGATACGGTACCGGGTGTTTTCTTAGACCTGCAGCCAGAACTTTGGGATAAAGAGAGAACAACTTTGACACTATGGCTTGACCCCGGAAGAATAAAACGGGACCTCATTCCTAATCAGAAAATGGGCAACCCGCTGCGGTTGGGAAAACATTACACCCTGGCCGTTTCCAAACAATGGAAGGATATCTACGGCATGCCATTGAAACAATCTTATACCCGGAAATTTGTAGCCGGTGCCAGAGATAGCATTTCACCAATACCAGGAAAATGGGTTTTAAAATTGGCCCCGGCTAACAGCACGGATCCATTGCAAATCAATTTCGGTGAAGCGCTGGACTACTATTTGGCACAGGAAACCATTATCATTAAAGACGAGAAAGGAACTGCTATTGCAGGTAAAATCAGGATAATAAATAATGGCACGGGCTTTGCTTTTCAGCCAAAGAAACCCTGGCAAGCAGGTCCATACCGGTTGCAGATAAGCAGTATGCTTGAAGACCTGGCAGGCAACAATTTAAACCGTCTTTTTGAGCGGGATATGAGGAGTCAAACAAGCGGGGTAGAAAAAGATTTTTTTGAAAAAACATTTACGATCCGGTAGTCACGTAATGTTCATCAATTAATACGCTCCAACTTTTTTTCATCTATAAATCACACATCATGACCACGAAAGAAATAGCGGATCGCCTGGTGGAACTTTGTAAGAAAGGCGATTTTGAAACTGCCCAAAAAGAATTGTTCGCAACCGACGCCACGAGCATTGAGCCTTATGCGTCACCCATGTTTGAAAAGGAAACAACAGGTCTCGACAATATCCTGGAAAAGGGGCAAAAATTCCAGTCCATGGTTGAAACCATGCACAGTCTCGATGTTTCCGAACCACTGGTTGCAACAAATTCCTTTGTAGCTACCATGCAAATGGACGCAACTATGAAAGAGAAAGGCCGGATGAATATGACCGAGCTCTGCGTGTACACTGTAAAAGATGGCAAGATTGCCTCAGAACAGTTTTATGTATAAGACTAGCAGCATAGCCACAACTAAAAACGCCATTTCTAAAAATAAAGAAATGGCGTTTTTGATTTCAAATGACCTGTGGGTCCTTCTTCGTTATTTCGCATACGGCATATGCGTATCCAGGAAAGTTGCCGTGGCTTCGTTCCAGTCTTTGTACACCCCGGCACGCGTTTCGTTTAAGTAATTGTTATTTTGATTGCTGATATTTAATGCCTTGTTCAATTCGCTAACAGCCTTGTTGTAGTTGTCTATTTCCTGTTTATTGCTACGGGCGGTGGGGCTGCTTTCAAAAGTCTTTTTGATTTTATCAAACGCCTCCTGCTTCATAATAAAGTCGGTGCTGATACTCATTTTATCAGCTTCTTTTTTAAAAAAATCCAATGTTCTTTTGCAGGCCGCTTTCAGTGAAGCGTCGCCGGAAAAACTTTTGGTGGTGTCCAGCCTGGCCAGTCCCTCATCTGCATATTTTACCATGGCTCCTTTTATCTGTTCCATGGCAGTAATATTCTTTTTCTCCAAAGCTTCCATCATGTCTTCTTCCTGTGCACTGCATTTGAAAAAAATCAGGTAAAGGTTGTCATTGTACTCACTCACTTCGCCCGCCTTTTTCATTTTCTGGCTCATTTCATCTTCAGAACTGCTAAGCGTAATGCCATGACGTTTGCAATATTCCTCCTGCCGCGATTGCATGGTGTCACCGGCGGCCTCCATGCGTTCCGCTACTTTTTTCCTCAGCAGCAGGTAGGCTTCCATATTGTCATAACTCTGTTCGGCAATTTCTTCCAGGTTTACTATTTTGGCATAATTGTCATTCATATTATCCGTCAACAGTTTAAAATAATCTGTCGTTGCTTTTGCCAGTACGCGATCGTTCTTATAATAACCCAGTTCGGCTATGGCATAGCGACTTTTATCTATCTGCGCCAGGAGATCCTGCCTTTTACGTTCGGCCTTTTTTACACTGCTGTGTGCTGCTGCGCTGTTATAAACGAGATATTTTTCATTTACAGCACGCATCGCCTTTACAATGCCTTCAAAATGCGGGACAGGGCTATCTGTTTGTGCTTGCAATATCATAACACAAATGCAGGCAGCCAATGCAGTGAGTAACCATTTTTTCATAAGAGATTTCTTTTACTTAAGCGAAATAAATTCTTTGTTATTCATTGAGTACTAAAAAGTTTCAAACACAAAACGAATTACCCTCTTCTATTTTTTTAAATCAATCATGTCCATCATGACATGAAATGCTTCTTCAATGTAAGGATCGTCCGCAAGATCTTCCAAAACATATTCATTCAGTTCTTTCTGGTAGTCATCAAGCTTCATCATTGCGTTATCAAAACCTGAGTTTTCAATCGTAAACACCTTATTCTTACCAGCCGCGGTTTTTACCGGTTCATCATGTATATCAAAACTCTTTATCCATTTCGTATAGGCCTCCCATTGCAGCGGTACTTTATTTTCTTGTCGTATTTGTTTGAGTAATACGATCATTTTTTTCAGGTCGGTAAAAAAAACGTCCCCGCCGGTACGCTGGCTGCTTTGCAACTGTAATTGGGCTGTGGGAGTGGCTTTCAACGGAGTGTAGACCACCGTTTTCATTACCGTATCAGATGGCAGGGCAAATGGTAGTGACCGTTCGGTATATTCCATCGCTTCAAACGCATCCTGCAAATACACATCCGGTACCACGCCATTTAGTTGTGCCGTTTTACAGGTCACCCTAAAAAGCTTGCCAAGGGTAAGTTTTACAAATCCGAGGTCTTTGGGTGCATTTTTTGGGTTGTAGGTTGCATCTAATTTGAGCGTGCTGTCCAATGGCAGAATGCTCTGCATGGTGGCTTTGCCAAAACTATTGCTGCCCACTACCACGGCCCTTTTATAATCTTGTAAAGTACCAGCCAGCAGTTCACTTGCCGAAGCACTTTGCCCGTTGATCATTACCACCATTGGGCCGTCGTAAATGGTGCCCCTGTTGGGATCTTTATAGATGAAAGTTTTTGCATCAGATCCACGTACAAGACTCATAGGACCGATATCGATAAAAATCCCCGCAAGTTCCACAGCTTCCTGCAGACTACCGCCGCCATTGTACCTGAGGTCGAAAATGAGGCCATCAATATTTTCTTTCTTAAGTTTTACTATTTCTTTCGCAACGTCGTTGGCGCAACTGCTGCCTTTTTCTTCACCCCAGTCGGTATAAAAGCTGGGCAATGAAATATAGCCGATTTTTTTTGTTCCCTTCAGTACAATGCCATGCACAATATTGTCTTCATTCCGCTGCTGTTCTTTTTGCAGTGCGATTGTTTTTACCGTACCATCGGCCGATTTTACGGTTACCTCAATTTTTTTGCTGCTATGCTTAGCCAGCAACGCCGATATTTCTTCCGTGCTGGCATCTTTTACATTGATTGCGGATTCGCCCTCCGGCTTTATTTGCAATAATATATCATCGTTGTGAACATTGCCACTTTTCCAGGCCGCACCACCAGGCACCAGGCCGCCAATTTTAATGTCGCCATCCTCATCTTCTTCCAGGTCAAAACCATATTCCATTGACTGGCTGCTCAATTGTTCCTCAAACTCCTCCTTTTCATCGGCAGGAAAATATTCAGTATGGGGATCAAAATTGGAGGCGATGGTTTGCAGGTAAAGGGTGGCGATAGCTGTATTAAAGGCTTCTTTTTCTTTAGTAAATCCGGCCATTTTCTTTGCTGATCTTTCTTTCAGCTTTTTTCTTACCGCCGGTTCTTCTTTTAGCAGGTTTTCTTTGGCTAATGGTATACTATCATCCACGCTGTCGTCAATCAATTTACTAAGTACCTGCCACTTTGTGTAGCGACTGATACGCAATTGGTGTTCTGCATCGTCCTGGGGCGGCTGCTGGTTATCAGCATAGCTAAAAAACTCCTGCGCGGCAAATGTGAAAGGTTTGTCCAGCAACCGGTTTCGGATGCTGTCGCTACGCAGCAGCCTGGCTTTATACAGTTTGGCAAAAGCATCCGTAAAACCCCAACCTTTGCCAATCAGCTCATCATCGATCTTATTCCGGTAAATACCCAGCGCAGCAATATCCTGTGCCGTAAAGTAGAGTTTGTAGGGATCCAGTTTTTTGATCATCCTGTCGAAAACCTGTGCCGAAAACGAATCATTTACGGGTCGGGGGCTATAGTGATTTTTCTCAATAACCCGTTTTAAGATAATAGCCTGTTTTTGGAGTGGGGTCTGCTGCGCATACACGGTGAAACAGCTTAAAAATAGCACCGCAGAGAGGATAAAAGTTGACTTTTTATGCATAGAGTGTGTTGGCAAGGTAAATATAGGGGCAGCTGCAAATATGGCAACCAGAAGCGGGGGAAATTTGTTTTATGAAAATTTGCCTTTCATGTTTACCCTAACTCTTCCTGGCTTGACTTCATAAAAATAGGTTTGAAATTGATCCATCTATTGTAATCTATTGGTTTTTAATCAATTACCAGACCAACTTAAATACAATACAACCAATATTTTGGAAGATAAAACAAAAAGTATGCACCGGGAAGCCTGGTGCATACGATCAGAAAAAATCTCATTATCAATTCCGAAAACCTACCTGCGGATCGTTACTATGAGATATGCATTATGTGGATTTTTTAAAGAGTACTTTAGAAATGATGATTTATTTTCTGTAGAAGGCAGGAATCTGAAGGACCGCTAGTGGGAGCTTCTTAATAACGGGTCAGCAAGGATGCTTTATACAAAACACAGCGCCACTTTCCAGGTATTCCTGTTCTGTTTTTTTGTTCCATGGATCATTGACATATAGCTCAAGGCAGGTTGCATGCTCCTTTTTGAAAGAAGCAAATCCACCATTGGAATCATCATAGACTTTAAAACCCAAAACCTGTAATGATTTATTTATTTTTCCGTCCGTCACTTTTGCGATGAAAGTGAGCTCCTTATTCCGAAGGAGAAACCGGTTAACAAAGGAGATGGTTTTGTAATCATGTATGGTGCTGGCGACACCCCGTAGTGCATAAATCTTTTTTTCCTCACATAATGGCTGGATATAGCAACTCATAACAATTTCGCCTTCATCTGTAAATTTTGTGGCAAGCAGTTTCCGCTGAATTTCTTCTTCCTGTTTTAAGAGCCAGTCAATAAAATCGTCAGGCTTAACCGTCACATGGCTGTTGTTCTCCATACTTACTTTGCTGTAAAATGCTTTGAGCCGGCTTATTTCTTCAGCAACAGAAGGCTTTTCGCCGTGTACCGTATAAATAAATGATTGGGTAGATGTGCCAGGATCCAACAAGTGCTCCAGGTATTTATTTTTGACCTGCAATGCCCGTTGCCCATCATTAAAAATATTGGTCAGTACCGGTAAAAGGTTGTTGAATTTTCTTGTTTCGCGTTGTATGAATGCAGCAGGAGCAATGCCGTTGCAATCATGATAGATCCTTTTATCAACCTCTACCTTTACCAGGCCGTTCCGTAAAAACATAGCTTGCAATTTTGATCCCATATACGGGTCAAAAACATGGTGCTCTGCCAACCTGGCTACAATAAACATAAGATCAGCATATAAACTTTCATCCATACCTGTATGTTTTACCATATTTTCATCCAGGTCCTGAACAACGACCCGTCCGCCTCTCCTACAAACCCGGGTCATTTCCTGCAAAGCCGCTTCAGCATCGGTATCCAGGTACTCAAATAAGAATCTTGAGTGTACAAAATCAAACCTATTCATCAAAAAAGGCAAACCTGTAGCCCTCGCATTACAAACATTCACGTTAGGTAAGTGCCTTACTGCTGCCTTCACCGAAGCAAGCCTTTCCTTGTTGCTATCCACCCCGGTGACAGATATATTTTTATACTTTTCAGCAATGGCTGTACCTATTACATGCGTGCCACAACCGACATCGAGAAAACTGCCAATGTGTTTATTAATTCGGTATAAAATATGATAGGCATCAAATTGGCTGATCCAGTTTTTAGCATCCACTTTTAGCGTTAATCTTTCACTTTCAAGCTCAGTTGCATGGTTCGCTGATCCAGGATTATCCATAAAATAACCGTCTATCGCTTTCATAAAATCTGTTTTAAAGTATTATGTAAATTTTTACCACCGGGCAGATCAACCCGGTCGGGGAATGTTTGGTAGCATGAACGCAGCACCACAATTGTCGAGGGGAAACTATAGGGGCATCAACTTTCCGTTCCTGCTCCATTCTATTTCAGTCATTTCATCATCACAGACCCTGACTGTTTTGAAATTGGTAGCATCCTGCAGGTATAACAGGTAAATGAGTTTGCCTGGCAATCTTATTTCTGCTACGCCATTTATTTTGTACCCATAGTAAGATGGCATTACAAATCTGAGGACACTCCTATCAAGTTTTGATTCGTCATAGCGTAAAATGGTGGACTGCCACTTGCCTCTTGAGTTGTAAAAAACCCGGTGGGTTGTTCCTGCATCAGCAAAAAATGCTGCAAACCCACCTTCGGCAGAAAGCACCCATTGGGGTTTGTTTGGTGCCTTATAGTTTTCTTCAAAATCCTTTAGCGCTTTCGGGCTCACATAGGGTGCCACATGCGGTGAAAACGTTTCATTTGCAGGCTTTGGGATCGCTGGGCTTTCCAGGTTTAATACACGGTTGTTGTTCAAAGTAGTTTCCTGGCAATTGGCAGGGGTTGAAGAGCTAATGGTTACGAGTGCGATAGCGATAATCGCCGTCAGAATCTTTTTCATGTTTTTCGTTTTTGTGTGAGGAGATAATTTTTTGATAAGTCAAAACTATCCCTGGTAAAAGGGGGTAACGCAAACAACTCTGCGAAGGGGCTTTTAAAATCTACAAGGGGATGGTGCAACGAAAAAACCGCCCTAAAAAGGCGGTATAGTGGTTAAAATATTTGCGGGAATTTTTATACGTTGCCTGGCAATGATAGCTTCATAGAAGCCCATCCATTGTCAAACTCCAGCGTTACAACAGCATCGACTTTTGCGGCAAATTCTTTTATCATTACCAGGCCCAGACCGTGACTACCGCTTTGCACACCGACATTTTCAAATGCCTGTTTATACGCTTTGAAACTCTCCGGGCTGCATTGGTTTTTTACCAGGCATACTATTACGGCGTTTTTATTTTCTGAAGTTAGTACAACCGAAGTTCCGGAAGGGGCATGGCTGATTGCATTACTAATGGCATTGCGAAGCATAGTCCGCAGTATGTTTTCATCGCAACGCAATGCCAGGCCAGGCATTGCCTCGTTAATGAGAGGCACATTTTTAGCGACCGAGCTGGCAGAAAAAAAACTGATTAACTCGTCGTAGAGTTCACGTACATCCAGCAGCACCGGCATGGGGACAAATCTGTCCATTTGGGTCTTGCTCCATACAAGCAGGTCTTCAAGCGTATCGAGGAGTTTGATGGTATGGCTGCTCATGGTGGCTGCATCAATTGTGCTACCGCCTTTTATTTCCTGCATTTTCAGCATAGCGTAGAGGCTGCTCACGGGACTTCGCAAATCATGACTGATGGTGCTGAACAGCCGGGCCTTTGTTTGGTTGGCCACTTCCAGTTCATTTGCCAGTTGCTGCACCTGGTTTCGCTGAACTGTGAGGATATAGTTGGCTTTTTGCTTTTGTTTATAACTGCGAAAACTGATAGCACCAAGCAAGGCCACGAGGCCGAGGCCGACAAGGGAGAAAATAAGATTGCGTTGCTTGATGGAAATCTCTACCGCTTGCAATTGGTTTGTCTTTTCCTTTTCCGCAGTCTCGTATTTAATTTTAGCTTCCTGCGATGCATTTAGCCGGTCGGTTGTATAAATAGTGTCATTAAGTTTCCTCGCCAGTTGTGCATATTTTAATGCCTTAACAATATCCCCGTTTTCGGAATAAATTTCGCTGTAACCATCAAAAAGGTCCAAACTGTCCCGGTTGTTGCCCGACATTTTAATCAGCATACTGGCACTATCAAGATATGAAAGTGCCTGGCTATACTTTTTCATTAATCTCAGTTCATGGCTGATATCGGAATAAACAATGGCAAGGTTTTCATCTGTATTACATTGCCAACGGGCTTTTCTGTAATAGGACAAGGCAGAGTCGTGGTTTTTGATACTGTTATAATAGAGACCCATGTGCATCGATACCATAAAAGCTTGATCACCCACGATAGAATCTTCATATTTGAGAATATGGTTTACTATCACGTCGTACACTTTACTATACTGCTCCCATATTTGGTACACGTTACAGATATCAAAATACCTGGTGAGTGAGTCTTTGGCTGTTGGGGCTACAGCCAGGGAAAGATTATAATAATGAAGTGCATCATCATAACTTTTTTTATAGAAATGCACGTCGCCTATGTTACGATAAACCAGGCATAACCTTGTGGTAGGCTTTTGTTTAGTACATATTTCCAAAGCCTGGTTATAAAATCCTATTGCACTATCGTCCTTTTCTCTTGTGAAGAAAATGTAAGCCTTCCTGATAAATATTTCCGCTTTAAAAGTATCTGCTATTTTCTTAGAAAGCAGATGATCCAACACTGGCAAAGATTCATCGTAAAGTTTCGCCTTGAAAAAAGAATCCGCCATTCCATATTCCCGTTCATATATAGCTTGTGCCGATACAGGAGGCTGTATCGGCAATGAACAAAAAATTAGAAATGTTCTAATTATTGATAGCCACTTTTTCCCTAAATCGGTCATTTACAACAAAAGAATAAAATTTATCTGCCCTTACCAGTTTTTACCCTAAGAACCGCTGACATGCGATCAAAGTCGGGGTTGGGATGAATGGGCGTTGGCGGAGGTTTTGGTACAATCCTCACGATGCCCAATTCAACCGTGGAAATATATCCTGTGTAAACGAGATATTCTTCTCCTACGATGCCATTTAAAGTCAATATTGGTTTGCCGGCTTTTTTTGATTCTTCCTGGTTTGGATCAGTATCCGATATTGTCAGTTCCCAGGAATCTCCCCCTCCCATTTTTAACTTCCTGGAATTCTTCCAATTAAAGTACACCGAAATGGCCAGGGCCACTAACAGGATCGAGATAATTACATTTTCCATGGTTAAATGTTTTTCGGTAATGGTTGGTGGTTTAAGAGTACAAAATTATTTTTATAAAGCAGCCATTACCAGTAATAATCTATGAACGAACCTGAATAATCTGCCAATGAATTGGTTTAGAAGTTGGATAACCGAAAAACAATAGGCAGGCTCATATGAAATTCTTACCCCAACACCTGCCTCAGTTCCTGCCTGTAAGTTTTGCCAATTGGTAATAATGTATTGTGTATCGTTAACTCCTCCCGGCTCATTTTTTCTATTTTGTTTTTGGCTATGCCATAGCTGCGATGGATACGGATAAAATCACTGGAAGGCAGCTTATCCATAAAATGTTTCAGCTTGCTAAGGGTGATGTATTTGCGCGTTTTGGTTACTACTTTGGTATAGTCCTTCAGGGCTTCCACATACAAAATATCTTTTAGCTCAACGCGGTGGCTGGTGGTTCCTTCTTTTAGTAAAATGCCATGACCTTCAAAGCTGGCATCGTAAAGTTCTGCCTTGGCTTTTACCTCCATATATTCGGTCACCCTGGCAATAGATTCATTAAAGCGCTGGGGTGTCACAGGTTTCAGAATAAAGTCAAATCCATGTACTTCGTAACTTTCTAACGCATAGCTGCTGTGAGCTGTCACAAACACACATATGGGGCCGTAATCTAATTTTTTAAACAATTCAACACCATTTATTACCGGCATATCAATGTCCATAAAAATGAGTGGCGGATTCTGTTCCTGGATATAAGAGATAGCTTCCAGCGGATGTTCAAAAGTCCTTAGTAGTTGGAGACCTGGATGAGTTGAAACATAATGCACCATTAGTTCCATATCGGGCAGGCTATCTTCCAATATTATGCAATGAATAGCGGGCATGAGAAAGGTTATGGGATGTGTGTTACAAATGTAGCTTTAATAATAGCTTTTTAAAAGCTGTATTTAAACTCAATCCCAGGCCAGTTCTGCCAGTACAAGTGCATCACCTTCCACTGCAGCGCTCCACCCCTGCCTTGGCTTTCTGGTCAAGTGAATTTTTGTAATCATGATTTTCCATAGCCAGGCATTGGTTGTAAAAAGCGATGGCCAGGGGTTTGTTCTTTTTCTTTTGCTCATAGATCATGCCGGTTTGCAGGGCTGCTCTTGCGGCAAAATATTCGGTCCGGTCCTTGCCGGTTTTTATGGTTGTGAGGTAAGCTTGTATAGCATCATCGTATTTCCCCAATTCTTCATAGACCCTTCCTACCCGGTAGGCAAATTCCAGTTTATCTTCCTCTGCTGCAAAGTCGGAACTTCCTTTTCCTTTTAAAGTTTCATAAGCTTCGGACGTGTATCCACCATCGCTGAGGAGCCTGGCTTTTAGCAAAACAGGATTAGGTACTTTGCCCGATTTTGCTTCCTTCAGGGCTTTTTTATCTGCATCGGTTTCAGCATTACCCCTGGTTTTTACCAACTCCAAACAGCGGTTATACTGTGCCATATTCCCCTGCAAAAGATAATGCCAGCCTAACTTTAACCAGCTGTCCTTTACGTAAAAACTCCCCTTGAACCCAGCTAAAAAACGGTCAAAATACAGGTTCGCATCCGGCTCCAGGTGAAACAACTTGGCATGCGCCATTTCAAAATCCCATACAGGCATGGGCATGTAATCGGGCGAAGGATTGCGGTTCTGCACGTAACTTTTGGTGGCGGCACTGTTTTGGTTATTGAGAGAAAGGTTTGCTGCCATGTACGCAAACAAATGATTGTTCACCACATCCAGTTTTTGGGTTCGGATAAACTGCAAGGCGTCGCCGGGTTTATTTTCAAAATGAAATTTGAGGTAACAATAGTAGAAAATGGCCTCCTCCTTAAAAATCGCGGCAGATGGATCCGGGTTGTTCATAAAAGCCGTGAGCTCATTCATCCCAATAACAATATTTCCCTTTACTCCCAGCATATTGCTGAGCCACTGGTAGCCTTTAGGTATGGTTCCGGCAACCACCTGCAACGGTCCCATCACCATTTTGTTGGGCGCAAAATTGGGGAACAGTCTCTGGTTCTCTTTGGCAAGATCAAAAGCGGCCTTAAAACTCCAGCCCGCAGCCCATCTTTCGCCAAACTTAATATGAATAGCTGCCCATTGCACCTGCAACACCGACTGGGTAAACAAGTTCCAGGGCGAGTCCTTCGGGCCAATCTTCATGGCAGCAAGCCTGGCTTCCTTCAGCGGCAGCTTTTTGTCAAATTCCTTCATATCCTCATTAAAAAACAGGGAAAAGAAATCGGCGTAATTATCCAGGAAGTAAGGAATAAGATTATCAGGATGTGCCCTTTTTTCCTCAGCCAGCAGCCGCTGCCCGTTTGCCACCCGCATACTCAAAATCTCTTTGTAGGCCTGGCTACAGGCAGCATTGAAATCATAATACTTTTGGGCATTAACGGAAAAAGGCAGGTAAAACAGTACTGCGATGATGATTTGCTTCATGGGTATGCAAAATAAAAAAACGGAACAAGTAAAAACCTGTTCCGTCTACATATCTTTCTATAAAACTTAGTTGATCACTACAGCGTCATTCAGATCATTGTCCACCAAAATTCTTCCGCAGTTCTCGCAAACGATCACTTTTTTACGAAGGCGGATTTCGCTTTGGCGCTGCGGTGGTACTGCATTAAAGCAACCTCCACAAGCTTCTCTTTCCACTGGTACCACTGCCAGCCCATTGCGGTAACTCTTGCGGATCCGCTCGTAGCTGATCAAAATGCGGGATTCCACCTTTTTGCGGGCTTCTTCAGCCAATTTAATATAATGCTTCTCTTCCTTTTCGGTTTCTGCCACAATTTTGCCTAACTCTTCCTGCTTACCGTTTAATACGTTCTGCTTGGTGGCGATATCTTTTTTGGAACGCTCCAGCTTTACAGCCTTTTCGCCTATCTCTTCCATCGCATCTTTAATATGCTTTTCGTTCAGCTTTATTTCAAGCTGCTGCATTTCTATCTCTTTATTGATGGCTTCAAACTCACGGCTGTTTTTTACGTTGTCAGTTTGCTTTTCGTATTTTTTCAGCAGTTCTTCGCTTTCCTTGATACCAGTTTTTTTCTGCTCAATAAATTCGTTAATGCCGTTGATCTCCTCCTCTATCCTGGTCATGCGGGCTGTAAGTCCGGTAATCTCATCTTCCAGGTCAGCCACTTCTATCGGTAATTCGCCTTTTAAAATGTGGATCTGATCCAGTTTACTTTCTGTTTTTTGCAAATGCACCAGTTCGGTGAGTTTTTCTTCAACCGAAAAATCTTTTACTGTAGCCATGTTATAATTTGAAATTTGAAATTTAAAATTTGAAATTTTTCGAACCACCTTAACTAAGTATACACCACCGGGTTAGTATTCACCCCAGTTTTAAGGACGGCAAAAGTAGGGAATTTTTCCTGTAAAAATTCGGCTAAAAGCCGTATGGTAAACTGTTCGCTTTCATAGTGCCCGATATCGGCCAATAACAGCTTTCCGTCGGCATCGAAAAACTCATGGTATTTCACATCGGCGGTAATGTAAGCATCTGCACCGGCGGCAATGGCGGATTTTATAAGGAAACTACCGGCGCCGCCGCAAAGTGCAACGGTTCTCACTGGCTTATGCAACATTGCTGTATGCCTGATGACACCAACCCCAAAGGCTTGCTTTACCAACGCCAAAAAACTGGTTTCTTCCATGGTTTGAGGCAAACGGCCAATCATGCCGCTGCCTGTCTCCTGGTTTTGGTTTTCGAGTTTGATTACTTCATAAGCCACCGTTTCGTAGGGATGTGCTGCAAACAATGCCTTTAGAATCTTCGATTGCAGGTAATACGGAAAAATGACTTCGATCTTTATTTCGTCAGCATGCTCTCTTTTACCCGTTTCACCCACAAATGGGTTGGAACCCTGCATTGGCTTAAATGTACCGGTACCAGCCGTGCTGAAACTGCATTCCTCATAAAGCCCAATTTTTCCGGCGCCGGCGGCAAATAAGGTTTCCCTGATCTCCCGGGCATGGCTTGCCGGTGCGTAGGTAAAGAGTTTGTAGATAATCCCTTGTTTTGGAGAGAGTATCGCCCGTTCCTGCAAGCCAAACTGATCCGCTATGCGGCCATTAACACCATGCATCACATTGTCGAGATTGGTATGAATGGCATAAATAGCGATATCATTTTTGATAGCAGCGATCACCGTTCGCTCCACATAGTTACTACCATTGATTTTCTTTAACCCTCTAAAAACAATGGGGTGATGGGCCACAATAAGATTGCAATTTTTGGATATCGCTTCCTGCACGATCGCTTCGGTACAATCAAGGCTGCAAAGGATGCCGGTACAATCCCAACTCCTGTTGCCGGTTAAAAGGCCGGCATTGTCATACGATTCCTGGTATACTGGCGGGGCAAGGCTTTCCAGTTCTCTTAAAATGGCGTCAACTAGCATGTCATGATCAATTTTTACAAAATACGGCCATGTGCCACTATCTTCTATAAAAAAAGCCGGCCAAACGGCCAGCTTTTTTTATAGGGGAAAACAACACGAAGTATTATTGGAGTGTGATAATTTTTTTGAATACTGAATTATTGTCGCTGCTGGTAACCTGGATAATGTACTGACCAGGTGTGGTAGGTACTTTAACTTTTACAGGACCAGTGTAATTGATATTATTTACAGTACTGACTACCTGACCAGCCGCATTGGTAATCTTAACGGATATTTTTTTGGAATCCTGGTGCACTAACTCAACATAGACAACACCATTTTTTACCGGGTTGGGGTAGATAAGTACACCTGCAGCACCCTGTGTTATTTTAATATTTTTTACAGCTGAGTATGTAACCTTACTATCAATATCTATCATCTTAAGACGGAAATTGTAGGTACCTGTTGCCAGGTTAGGCACTACAAAATCGTAATTGCTGGTCAATGTGGTATTGCCTTTAGCCTGTACATAGCCCATCTTTTTATAGCCGCCACTTCCATTGTCCATCTCTATTTCATAACCTTTTGCATTGGTTTCGGTAGCTGTGCTCCATTTTAGCTGTGCGTCTTTTTTGCCTTTTAAGGTTACATCAAAGCTCAAAAGGGATACAGGTAAAATAGTCGCGTTATTCAGATCACTCTCCCATACGCCCCTGCCATAGGTACCAGCTCTTAACTTACTGGTTGGGTAAAAAATTTCAAGGTCACGTACGGCTACATTTGGAAGCCCCGTCATAAAAGGTGCAAATGAAGGCAACGAATTATCAAAATAATAGACACCAATATCTGACCCTACATACACTGCATGCTGAACACTTCCGTTGACATATACAACAGTGTTCATTGGCAAATTGGGAAGTCCCGCTGAAATATTCGTCCAACTGGCACCGCCATCTATTGACCTAAATACCTTTTCTCCGGAGCTATAACCTGAGAAAGTTACCACTACACGGTTAGGATCAGTATTAGAAACTGCAATGGCGGATAGCGCCGCATTGGCCACTGGCAAAGTACCCGTTACATTTGTAAAGGTTGCACCTGAGTTGTTTGATCTGGAAACCCTATTTTCTTTAATGGCATAAATAACAGCGGTATTGCTTGGAGCAACCGCTATCCCTAAAATTGAGCCGGTGCCGGAAGGTGTACCCAATGCAGTCCAAAGGTTACCTTTATTGGCGCTTGTGTACAACGTGGGAATGCCACCTACATACAACCTGTTAGGGTTAACAGGATCCATAATCCATTTGCTATAAAAGTCAAAGCCCGAAGGAAGACCGGTTATGATACCAGTTGTAGTGGCACCGCCATCATCCGACCGATTGAAATCGCCCTGTACATATTGGATGTAAATGGTATTGTTGTTTGTGGGGTCTATAAAGCATTCCCCACCATCACCGCCAAAAATATTGGCCCATGCCGAACCCGTTTTTAAATTGGTGCCGTTATCCTGTTCACCATTTACAATTGTGGTGGAAACAGTGGCCGATAAACCAATGCCAACAACCTGTGCTATAGCCAAATTGTTACTGATATCAAACCATTGATGGCCATTATCTGTACTTTTAAATAAGCCTCCATCATTGCACGAAAACATGGTACTGCTACTCCCGGCCAGATATTTAAGCTCATGTACATCCGCATGTACCTCACCCGAAGCCCAAAAAGAATGATTGGTCCAGGTGGTTCCTCCATCTGTGGATTGCCAATGATTAACGCCGCCTGTGGTTACAATTTCCGGATTGGTGGGAGAAACGGTTACGGCTATATCATAAAATGATTGCCCGCCATCATCCATACCATCGGTAGCATAACCCATTAAATTAGGCGTAGATGACCGGAGTGAAAATGATGTTCCGCTATTAGTAGAACGGTACATACCAAGAAAAGACTGGTCAGATGCTTTTCCGATCAATGCATATACATAAGCGCTATTACCCGCAGTAACGCCTAAAGCTATACGCTGTACATCGGACGCAGGCAAACCGGTGGTAATCTCCGCCCAATTAACTCCGTTATCGGTAGATTTAAAAAATTTCTCACCTGCTGCGTACACGGTATTCGGATCCCCGGGCTTGAACTCCATGTCTTTTAAATCATCGCAGCAATAAGTATTGGTGCTTGTAACCCACCCGTCCGTAGTTCTAAATACACCTCCGTCGGTTGAAATCATCATATTGAGCGGATTGGCAGGGTTCATCAATAGTTTGGAAATTTTATAGTTATCCAGGGGTGTCCAGGTTAACCCGGTGGTAGTCCACGTGGCTCCACCGTTCGTTGATTTTAAAATGCCGGCACTTCTCCTGTTACCTTCCAAATCACCTGTGGCTAAATAAAGGATTTGATTATTGGTCGGATCAATAGCCAGATCTGAACAGCCAATAACAGTCAAAAAATCAGTGTTGGTAGTCCAGGTTGTTCCACCATTGACCGATTTCCAAAGCCCGCCATCCGGAGCGCCGACATAAATTATATTAGTGTTGGAAGGGTCGAAGCGTACAAAATTTAGCCTTCCTGCTCCTGTTCTGCTATATGGAGAAGGCCCGGAAGGAGAACCTATAGGCCCTAATTCTGTCCAGTTGCCGGTAGAGGTTAGTCCGTTAGGGGCTGATGTCTCAGTACCTTGCCAGGTAATAAAGTTCTGGTAAGTGGTGGAAGGTAGCATCATGTTACCACTGGGATAAACCCGTGGTTTCATGTAATCCTCCCAGCGTTTAAAAGGTTTATAACCTTTTCCTTTTTCAACTTTTTTATCTTTCCAATACTTGTAAAAATCTTCTTGTACCTGGTAAAAAGTGGCTCCTTTGTTGTCGCTCATTTTCTGCCACTTTACAGCATTTTCGATTTGCCCTTTGGCAGATAAGCCAGAAAGCAATAACAACAACACCACTGCTTTTCTGGTGTAAAATTTAATTTTGTAGAATTGCATTTTCATTTACAGGTTGGTTTAATGATTACTAATGTTTAAACAGTGATTGTAAAACAATACTATGAAAAATCTGGTATTTAGCAGGAATGAAAGAGGGGACAAAATGGGGGACAGTTGAATAATATATGATTACAACTTTCTAATATGGTTATAGTATTGTAGATAGCCTTCATAAAATAATTCGATGCGATACCATCCGCTTTTCCAATTAGAAACATCTATATCTACCTTCGGCTCGTCAAAAATATCCCTCTTGAGGACAATTGCATTTTCATCCATAATATAAAGTTCCAATTCCATTTTGAGTTTGTTCCGTGGGTTTATTTCTATACTTATTGTTTGTTTAGATGACCTTATGAGCGATACTTCAATTGCCTGCATCTGAAAATAACTTTAAAAAATTTCTATACTGAGACCAACCATAAAAAAAGGGGCTCCCGTAACTATCCTGTAAACATCCATACTCCTTTCCCTTGCATTAAATGATGGTTATTAAAAAAAAGTTTTGCTATCTGGTAGCAGTTTTGCTACCAGACTGGAAGTATGCATATTTACATAAATAATGTAGCGTGTAATAAAATTCCCGAAACACTTACTACATAACAAACCTATGTCAGATGCAGCCTGAACTATATTTTAAGTGGGTGACAAAACAGATGACAATCAAAATAATTCATTTTATTGTGTACAATTTGATGTTCAGCTTTACAAATTGAAGAACAGTATCAGTTATTTTACCACCCGTAACCATTAATCGTTTGAAAACATCTTTAGTTTCATTTTTCTCTGTTTTACTTTCCATTCCATCTTCAGCACAAACAAGCTTAAAAATTGCTTTAAAAAAAGCTGACCCGTTAGATACAGCAACTACTCTTACGATAAAAGAAAAAATACGTGGTCACCAGGCATATTTAGACAATGCCATTGCAACAAAAAATACCACCCAACATTTTTATGGACTGCTATACCTCTATGTAGATCATTATAAAGCACATGATTATGTAGGGGTAGCGAAAGATCTGTTACAGGCAGATAGCCTGGCTAAAGCAAACCATAATAGCAGCTGGCTGGGTGGGGTAAGCATGAGAAAAGGGCTAATGAGCGACGTGATAGATGGTAAACTTGAAGACGCCATTGCCCATTATAAAGAAGCGATAAAACATTGCAATGTTGCAAAAGACAGCCTTTGCATTGGAGAAAGCCTGGAACAAATAAGCACCTCTTATGCATTTCTGGAGCAGTACGATTCCGCACACTATTATTTTAAGCTGGCACTGCCCTGCCTGCAGAAATTTGCGGATAAGGCTCAAATGGCGCTCACCTATAATAATTATAGTAACCTGCTGTCATTTGAGCAAAAATATAGCGAAGCTAAAATATGGCTGGACAGTGCGATAGCCATTACAAAGGCCAATAAGAATCTGTATAAGGAAATGATGTATCAGAATAACCTGGCATCATTATACACGCAAATGAGGCAATATGATAAAGCGGCCGTATTGTACCATCAAAATTTAATTATCAATAAACAAAATAATTGGGCGGACAGACTTCAACACAATTATCTCGGCCTGTCCGTACTGTACGAAGTACAAGGCGACTATCACAAAGCCTTCGATTACCTAAAAATATTTTACCTGCAAAAAGACAGCCTGACAGGCGCTGAGGTGCAGCTTAAAATAGCCGAGATCAATACAAAATATGATATTCAGGAAAAAGAATTGGCATTAAGTAGCACCCAGCTAAACCTGGTGCAGGCAAACGCTTCGGTACAAAAAAGAAACATTGCCATTACTTCTATTCTGTTATTCGTTTTTATGGGTAGCATATGGGGCTGGTCACTATTTACAAAAAAGAAACGTAAACTACTTCACCATCAGGAAAACCTTTCCATACTTACCCAATTATTGCTTCAAAAAAACAGCCAGCTCACTTCAATGGAACTTCAATTGGATCAGGCTATTGCAAAAGAAAAACCTTTGGAGAGTGCCGTTGCTAACGAAGACCCATTAGAAAATAGCTTTTCTGAAACCAGTCTTTACAACCAGCGCATACTTACCCAGGCAGATTGGAATAATTTTAAAACACATTTTGAAAAAGCTTACCCAGGCTACCTTTCCAGGTTAAGATCTGCTTATAGCACCCTCAGTGAAGCCGAGGAAAGATTATTCCTGCTAATAAAACTGAATTTAAAAAATGCCGAGATAGCAGACATGCTGGGTATTAGTGCAGATAGCGTAAAAAAGACAAGAACCCGGTTACGTAAACGGCTTGAATTGGCGCCGGATGACCAAACAGATGATTTTATCCGGCGGTTTTAAGTTTTACGACCCATATTTTTACAGCTTTATGCTTATACAAAAGAATTCGAAAGACCTGTATGCTGACTATGTGCAGCAAATGCGGCGCATAGCCGACCTGCGTTATACCAACGCAATATTACAATGGGACCAGGAAACCTATTTACCAAAAAAAGGTGCTGCTTTACGTGGCCAGCAATCAGCGACCATTAGTGAACTGGCCCACGAGTTTTTTACATCTGTAGCTATGGGCGAGCTGCTCGAAGAACTGAGCGGGCGGACTGACCTGGATCCTTTTGCCCGGAGAAATATTGAACTCAGCCGGTACGACTATAAAAAAAGCGCAAAACTACCGGCAAGTTTTGTGAGAAATATGAGTGAGCAAGTCACCAAAAGCTATCATGCCTGGGTAGACGCAAGGGGTAAAAACAGTTTCACCGTTTTTCAACCTGAACTGGAGCAATTAATCGCCCTTAAAAAGCAGGAAGTAGATCTTTTAGGGTATGAAAAGCATCCGTACAATGCCCTGCTGAACGACTACGAAAAAGGGAGCAATGTACAATGGCTCGATGGAGTGTTTGGCAAACTGCTGCAACCGCTGAAATCCTTGCTGGACGAGGTTTTATTTAAACAAGCCGATGTGGCTGATCCCCTAAGTCAATACTTTCCAAAAGATAAACAATGGGCTTTTTGCAACGATCTTTTGAAACGTATGGGTTTCGATTTTGATCTCGGCCGGCAAGACCTTAGTGAGCACCCATTTACCACAAGTTTTAGTTCGCAGGATGTACGGATTACCACCCGGATAAACGAAAACAACCTGGGTTATATGACCTGGAGCACCTTGCATGAATTAGGCCATGCCTGGTACGAACAAGGCCTGCCGGCAGATCAATACGGCCTTCCGCTGGGCGAAGCATGTTCGTTGAGCATACATGAAAGCCAAAGCAGGTTATGGGAAAATTGCCTCGGCCGGAGCCTGTCATTTTGCGAATGGTTGCTACCGGTAATAGCCGAACATTTTCCTGAACAAATGAAAAATGTTACTGCAGCGCAGCTTCACCAGTCGCTCAATTTTGTAATGCCTTCACTGATACGAACAGAAGCCGATGAACTGACCTATCATTTCCATGTGATGATCCGCTACGAGATAGAGAAGCAATTAATGGCAGGAGATTTGCTGGTAAAAGACATCCGAATTCTATGGAATGAACTATATTTTAAGTACCTGGGAGTAACCGTGCCTGACGATAAGCAAGGTTGCATCCAGGATATACACTGGAGTCACGGGAGTTTTGGTTATTTTCCTACTTACAGTTTAGGTAGTTTGTACGCTGTGCAGTTATTTTATGGCATTCAGGGCGGGATAAAAGAGCTGGAGGGAGATGTCCGGTCTGGCAACTTCGAACCGGCTCTTAACTGGTTAAGAAACAGTGTACACACAAAGGGCAGGCTGATGGAATCGGACGAGTTGTGTACAGCGGTTTGTGGAAAAGGGCTTGACAGCGAAATGTTTATCGGGTATGCCAGGGGTAAATTTCTGCCGTAGGGCAGCAACTGTGTTTGTAAAAAGGTCTTAACTTACGACCGGCTAATCTGTTACCTATGAAATTTAAATATTTTCTTCTCGCATCGCTTGTTTTTACGCTTTTTTTTATCGCTGGATGTAAAAAGGCAGTTGAACAAAAAAAACAGGATGCTCTGGTGGATGCGATGGTTGCCGGCACCTGGTATGTTGGCCAATATTTGAATGGTGCCAACGTTCTTACAGCAGAATTTGACGGCTACGATTTCAATTTTAAGAGCGATTATACAATGGTTGCCAAAAAAGGGGCAACATCGGTTACTGGCACTTGGAGTGCCGATATTAATACTAAAATACTGTCTGCAAATTTTACTTCCGGAAATCCATTATCTATGCTCAATGGCACCTGGTCTATCTACTACCAGGATTCCCAGGGGCCAAAAATGAACCGGTTTGAGAGTGGCGTGGAAATAAAATTAGCACTGAAAATAAGATAGTTACAATAAGTTTTTGTCAAAAAGAACCATAATCAAACCCAATCCCTCAACCTGGTCTGGAAAAGTAATAAAGCATTTGGTTTAATATTTGTAAAACGACTACACATTTTGCGTAAGAATCGTATGAGATCGGGTAAGATCATTTTATTTAAAACTGCTATCTTTCTGCTATTTATTTGTAGCGGCGAAAATGTCTTTTCTCAATTAACGGCCGATTTCAACGCAATGCCCACATCAGGTTGCGCGCCCATACGGGTAATGTTTAACGACGCGTCTACAGGCTCCCCCACTGGCTGGTATTGGGACCTTGGAAACGGAACCACTTCTACAGAACAACACCCCTCAGGAACCTACTTCAACCCCGGCAACTACACTGTAAAACTTACCATATATAAAGGTCCCGACAGCAGTGTTGTTACCAAAGTGGGCTATGTGATCGTTTATGCAAATCCTACCGTTAATTTCGATGCAAGTCCTAAAACTGGATGTTACCCATTGCCGGTAGCATTTTTCGACATGTCGCAGGCGGGTAGCGGAAATACCACCAATTGGCAGTGGGATTTTGGCGATGGCAATATCAGTAACCAGCAATTCCCTACGCATACCTACACTGGCACGGGCTTGTTTAACATATCGCTTACCATCACCAACAGCAACGGGTGTAAAAAAACACTGACCAAACCAAACCTGATCAGGATCAACGATGGGGTCATTGCGAATTTTATAAGTTCCAACCCGCCTACCTGCGTAGTACCAGCTAACGTAACTTTTACAAATCTTTCCACCGGTAATAATATCAACAGTTATTTATGGGAGTTCGGTGACGGGCAAATTTCAACGTTACAAAATCCCTCGCATACTTATACCGCCCAGGGCATTTACACCGTTAAACTCACTATCAGGAATGCATCCGGGTGTTCTGATGTGATTATAAAAACTAACCTGGTATATATAGGTGTTGTAACCGCAGGTATTACTATTCCGGATAGTGTTTGTGTAAATACCCGTTTTGCTGTCCGCAATACCTCATCGCCATTCGGCAGTCTTACCCGCTGCAAATGGGATTTTGGTGACGGCACTACTGACACCGTATTTAACCCATTAAAATCCTATGGCACTCCGGGTACATATACCATAAAACTCGTTGCCGATTTTGGATTGTGCAAAGACTCCACTACGAGGACCATAAGGGTGCTACCGAAACCAACAGCCAGCTTTACAGGTGTAAATGTGGCAGCCTGCAAACCACCACTGACAGCCACTTTTACCAACACCTCTGTGGATGGAACAGTGGTAAAATGGTATTTTGGAGATGGCGACAGCAGTACTGCCAACAATCCTGTACACACTTACACCACATTGGGCAACTTTAATGTTACCCTTATAATACGTAATGCAAGTGGCTGTCTGGATACACTTAAACAGTCTCCTTTCGTTACCATAGCCCCTCCAAATATTGTAAGAATAGACCCACTACCAGCAGAGGGTTGCATCCCATTCCCGGTTAGTTTTAATCCTATTATCCAATCGTTTGATTCCGTCGTTTCTTACGAATGGGACCTGGGTTACGGTGTATTGTCCAATCTTAGAAACCCCATGCGTGTCTACGTTGACGAAGGCGAATACACAATCAAACTGAAAATCACCACGGCCGGCGGATGTACGGATACATTCACTATGGTAAAAGGCGTGCTGGCAGGAAAGAAACCGATGGCCGCTTTTAGTGCCACACCAAGGATTGCGTGTGCTATGGATGAAGTTTATTTCACCGACGAATCAGGCAATAGTCCCGACAGGTGGTTTTGGACTTTTGGTGATGGCGGTACCTCCCGGGATCAGAACCCGGTCTATAATTATAACGACACCGGCTTTTTTACGGTAAGGTTGATTGTTTGGAGAAGCGGCTGTGCGGATACTGTTGTACGAGCCCGTTACATTTACATCAAGCCTCCTATCGCATCATTCCTGGATTCTTTTACCTGTGCCAATCAATACCTCCACTATTTTCACGACAGATCCATCGGTGCATTGTTCTGGAAATATTGGTTTGGTGATGGTGACTCGACTGAGGTTCGAAACCCATCACATTTGTATAGAGATACCGGGCGGTATATTGTAAAACAGGAGGTCAGGGACAGTTTTTGTAAACACACTGCAAGCCGGATTATCCTGGTGCTGAACGAAAAAGCAGATTTTAATATCGTAGATAGTATTGGCTGCCGAAGTACCGTAAAACAATTTGAAGCCATCTCCCGCCCCTGGAATATAAAAAGTTACCAATGGGACTTTGGCGACAACCAAAATGGTGTCGACTCATTTTTAGACAACCGAATAAGTCACCGTTATGATAGTACAGGGACTTATGATGTGAAACTCGTAATTACGGACCTTAATAATTGCCCCGACTCCATCATAAAACCAGTATCGGTAAGTAAATATGGACCCAAAGCCGATTTTGGGCCTTACCAGAATGTTTGTATTAATTCGTTGGTAACATTTGCAGATTCTTCCAAAACCGATGGGGTTAATGTACTTACCCAATGGATCTGGGATTTTGGCGATAGCACCGGGTTGCAGGTGTTTAGCGGGCCACCCTATACCCATACCTATACTAAAGGAGGGCTATATTCAGTACGCCTGATTACTATCGACGGAGCAGGTTGCCGTGATACCATTTATAAACCGGACAATGTTCTGGTAAACGACCCCAAGGCTGATTTTTATTCCCCCGATACTGTAAAATGCAGGGGCTCACCCGTGCAGTTTTTCCAGGTTACTTCCGGCAATAACCTTCGAAACCTGATGTGGTACTTCGGCGATGGCGATTCATCTAATGGATCTAATCCCGCACACATTTACAGCAACGAGGGAGAGTATAATGTTACACTGTTTCTTTCCGATGATATTGGTTGCAGCGATACGATTGTTAAACCGAAATTTATCAAGGTGTATGATGCGAAGGCAGCTTTCTCCATGAGCGATTCGTTTACTACCTGTCCCCCATTGTTCGTATCGTTTACCAACCAGTCGGTAAATGTCGGCCAGACACATTGGAATTTTGGAAATGGTAATACTTCTACACTGGTAAACCCGTCTCATACCTACACCTTTTCCGGCATATTTACTGTCGAGTTGATTGTAACCGGAAACGGTGGTTGTAAAGACACGACCACCAATGAGGTTAGGATTCTCGGACCCAGCGGTACATTTTCCTATGGTCCTTTGTTAGGATGTACGCCGATGAACGTAAGTTTTACAAGTAATACTAAAAACACCTATTTCTATACCTGGGATTACAACGATGGTGTCACCAACTTTGGCCGGGATACAGGCACCATACATACTTATGTCAGGCTTGGAGATTTTGTCCCTAAAATAATTTTAGAAGATTCACTGGGCTGTAAACTCCCGGTATTGGGTCTTGATACCATACGCATTAAAGGCATAAAGACCCGCATCAAGCAACTGGCTAAATACCTAATTTGCGATTCGGCCTTTGTTTCATTTACCGACTCAACCGAAACAAACGACACCATCCAAAGTTACCTTTGGAATTTTGGGGATAATACCACATCGAACCTCAGAAACCCAACGCACAAATATGCGGTCGCTGGTGTTTATAATATTACACTTACTGTCACAACTGTTACTAACTGTGTCAGCATCGACACTCTAAAGGTGCCGATAAAAATTGTGCCTTCCCCACAAATAGCAACGACTGGTGACACGGCCGGGTGTGTGCCAAAGACCGTCCGATTTGCCGGTCAATTGCTTAATCCCGACACATCCATCGTCCGATGGAAATGGGACCTTGGCAACGGGCAAACATCTACACTTCAAAACCCGCCTCCTCAAACTTACACGATACCGGGCACCTACAATATCGTTTCTATAGTTACGAATGGTTCGGGCTGCGCCGACACTTCTAACAGGATCCTGAACGTATTTCCATTGCCGATAGTGGACGCTGGTCCGGGGGACTTTATATGCCGTGGCCGTTCGCAAAACCTGGTTGCTACCGGTGCACGGAATTATGCATGGAATCCAGACACCACACTCAGTTGTATCAATTGCAGTAGCCCCATTGCGAAACCTGATTCTACCAGGTGGTACCGGGTAACAGGTACTGACAGCAATGGCTGCGTAGCTACTGATACAGTATTGATAAAAATTAAGCAGCCATTTGTTATGAAAGTGGATCCGGGTGATACGATTTGTGCAGGCCAAACGGTAAGACTGGGCGCGTTTGGTGCGGAAAGGTATATATGGTCGCCCCCATCATTCTTAAACGGCACTACGATACCAAACCCTGTTTCAAAACCCGATAGCACGGTGCTTTATCGCATCATTGGATACGACACATTGGGTTGTTTTTACGATACAGGCTATGTAAAGATTAAAGTGTACCCCATACCCAAAGTGAACATTATCGAAGACCGCATACAGCTGGTAGTTGGCAATTCGGTGCAATTGAATAGCACCTCGTCGGCCGATGTAAACCGTTGGCGCTGGACCCCACCCTTATTCTTAAGCTGTACCGATTGCCAGAGCCCTATTGCTTCACCAAGGCAGGAAATGACCTATACGCTGAGAGTTTACAATGCCGGAAATTGTATGGCCGAGGACAAGGTGAGTATCTTCCTTATCTGCAGCAATAACAATGTGTTTGTTCCCAACACATTTTCACCCAATGCAGATGGAGCGAACGATGTCTTTTATCCGCGTGGCAAAGGTTTATTTGGCGTAAAATCCATGAGGATATTCGACCGCTGGGGCGAACTGCTGTATGAAAAAACAAATTTCCAGCCCAACGATGTAACAGCCGGGTGGGATGGAACCTATAAAGGCAAATTACTTACACCCGATGTATATGTGTACACTATGGACGTTATTTGCGACAACAATGTAATTTTCAATTTAAAAGGAAATGTAACCTTACTCAGGTAAAGTCCTTATTGCTGGTCGCGAACAGACCAATGAAATATCACACCCACTCTTTCGTTTTCACTAAGCCCCTTTGGTACTAGCTATTGAAGGAGTTTACCGTTTTGTTTTAGACCTGGCCATTAGACTGGTTAGAATAATTGATAAGATCTATTGTGCCTTGATTCTTATGCTTTTGTTAGAAGATTAAGCGGATAATCAGGAAAAACAAAACGGTCAATGTGGAAATCTGAACAATTTACTGCGACAGCCCTGTAAGACGAACGATAACTTTAGACCTACAGGATTGCTTAATCAAAAACCGTCCATGTATTTCGAGATAAAGAAAAAAAACTGCGCTAAGATTATGTGTCGTTCAGGCCGAAAGGTGAGAATGCTGGTATCAATTTTATTTTTTCAACTTTTTGCTGCTGCGCAGGATATCCATTTCTCCCAGTTTTTTGAGGCGCCCCTATTACGCAACCCTTCCCTCGCGGGCATTTTTAATGGAGATCTTCGTTTCCAGGCAGTTATTCGCCAGCAATGGGCCTCGGTCACAGTTCCTTATCAAACTGGCTCGTTTAATACAGAATATAAAATGCCTGTAGGTAATGCAGACGATTTTCTTACTATGGGAGCCCAATTTGTGTACGACAAGGCCGGGTCCACCAACTTTAAAACCATCCAGGTATTACCGGCGCTCAACTATCATAAATCACTTAGTGGGTTAAAGAACCGGTACCTGAGCCTGGGCTTTATGGGCGGCTACGTGCAAAGAAGTATTGACCCCAGTAAGATCACTACCAATAGCCAGTTCGATGGATCAGGATTTAATGCAGCATTGAGCACTAATGAAACAGTTATCAATTATTCACTGGGTTATTGGGATGGAAGCGTTGGTATGAGTTTTAATACCGGAATTGGTGACCAGGAAAATGAAATCAATAATTTGTACGTTGGTGTTGCTTTTCACCATTTTAACCGGCCAAAAAATTCGTTCTACAGGAAACCTGCAATTGAGTTACAGCCTAAATGGGTATACTCATTAGGTATCAGGTTTGCTTTGAATGAAAGGAGTTATTTTACCTTGCAAGCTGATCATAATACCCAGGGTGATTATAGGGAAACCATTGGTGGGGCTATGTACACATTTGCGTTGGATGATGACCTGGAAAATTCCAGGTACGATCTTCACCTGGGTGCATTTGTACGGTGGAGAGATGCCATTATCCCGGTGATCAAAATAGACTATAAACCATTTTCGATAGCTTTCTCTTACGATATCAATACCTCGTTATTGAAAACTGCCAGCCAGGGCAGAGGCGGGTTTGAATTATCAGTGACTCATGTTTCCTTTTTCGACAGGGATAACAGCACTAAGAATGCGGTGCTTTGTCCGAGATTCTAGTCGGGTATGCCGTTTGCCTATTGCCGTTTACTTATTGACTATTGCTTATTACTTCTACCCTTTTTCCCCTTGTACTTTACAATCATATCCACTACCTGGGGATTTCGCAGCATTTGTGGTTGCAGTTCAATGAATTTTTTAAGCAGCTTGGGGTTTACCTGAAGTGCACTCTCCAACTGTAACATTCCTTCTTTCGATTTGCCCATCGCAAACAAAATAGCGCTATAATAGAAATGAAACAGTGGCTTTCCGTTAGTGGCCTCTAATGCATGAAGTGTTTGTTCAGAAGCTTCTTCGTAGTATTCTGCTTTTACCAGGCAGCGTATTAATGCCTCCCAGCCGCTTGCATTTTTAGGTCGCACCCTTACTACATTGCTAAAGAAAATAACAGCATCTTTTATTTTCCCCTGTGCCAGTTTACATTCCCCCATCAGCAGGTTATACTCCGGGTGCATACGTAATATCCGCATGGCGGAATCCAGTTGCTTTACGGCGCTTTCAACCTGACCTTCTTTGAAATAAGTAAGCGCTATTTTGTAGTAAAGTTTACTATCATCCGGGTTAAGATGGCTGGCCTTACGGTAATGAAACCGGGCCTGGGCAAAATTGTTCATTTTGTGAAAGCAGTGCCCGATTGCTTCATGGATCACATCTTCCGGCCGGCTGAGTTCCAGCACTTTTTCCAGTGCTTCTATGGCATCTTTATATCGCCTGATGCGAATAAAGGCATCGCCCATGTTTCGATAGGCTATATCAAATTTCTCATCTATAGCCAATGCATACTGATAAGCATCAATCGCCTTTTCGTAGAGTTTCAATCCCTGGTAGGCGGTAGCCAGGTTAAACCAGGCCAATTCATTAAACGGATAGTTATCAATAATCTTTAGGTGAAGTTTGATGCTTTCTTCACTACGCCCGGTAAAATCCGCCCAAAAACAAATCTTCATCAGTGCCTCTTCATTAACGGGATCCTCTTCCAGTACCCATTTCAGGCATTCAAAAACCTTCTGAAAATCCTCGTAATCGTCATACACATCAGCCAGCTCAAAGAGCAATTCTATCCGGTCATCACCTTCAAAACGGTCCAGGGCTTTTTCTAACAACTGAACTGCATCCTCGTGCATATCCAATGCAAGAAAAGCATCGGTTTTAAGAATATATAGTGTGATATCGTTGCTATCGAATAACTCGGCCTGGTTTAAAGTTTCCAGGGCTTCCGGGTATTTACGTCCTGCAATCTGCAGGTCAGCTTTCTTAAGTAGTAAGGCAGATGAATAGGGGTATTGCTGAATGGCGTTTTCTGCTGCCTCTATCGCAGCTGGCAGATCTTCCTTGTCGTCGAAATAATCAATGATCCTTTCAAAATCCTCCTCCTGTATAAAGGAGTGGGTTCTTCCCATCTTAAGATTGTTGTAAGCACGAATCAATTCATGCATTTCTTCCCGGTCCTGCCTGCTAGAAAAATTACTCATACTAAAATGGGTTTTTTAAAGCTACAATTAATTCTCTCTCCACATACAATTTACCGCAATAAAAAGAAATGATAAGATGTTTCAACAAACCTAATTCATTTAAACAATTGTATCAGCAAGCTATAACGATAATTGAACGTCGGCAGCGTTCAGTTATCTACATGTCCACACAGAATTGGCTGAAAAACCACTCTAATTGAACTAAAATCGCCCTGGAAAAAAATATTTTTTGCCTTTCCGTAACAATTTTACCGGAACAACGTTAATTATTCTTAAAAGAATTAGGAAGTTTCCTAAAAGATTTTATAAATTTACTCCGTGATTACCCAAAGACCATACAATAACATTTCAAAAGCACTCCGAGTAGGTATGCTTGGACTTGTGTTTATGGTTTCCGTTAGTCTTTATGGTGCGAAAGGTGACACCAAAAGCAAAAAGGGTGTTGTGTTGAAATTCAGTGGCTTCGATCTCAAGGGTATCAATAATTTCAGCCTGTTTGCTAAACCCGGTTTTTTATACCGTGGAAGTTTTTCAAACGTAGAGAAAGCGCCCCAAAACACATTCATGAATTCTGTGATTACATTCCAGAAAGGAAATACTACGTTTATTTATCCTTATCAGCATAAGGTAACAGTGCCAACTTTCAAAACACCTGTAGCTGTACAGAGATAATAGATCAATCAAAAAATTGAATAAAACACATGCCTGGCCTTATTAAGCCGGGTATTTTTATTTTCACGATAGTCTACATCCCCAATTGATATATGGTGACTTTTATCTGAAAAATGGTAGCATGCATTTTCAGAAACAATTGTTGCTTCGCAGGTAAATTGGTTTTATGAAATACCCTTTAATTGCCTGTCTCATTTTTTCTGGCTTTATCACACTAGGCGCCGGCTTTTTATACACCTATGCTAAAACAGTCGTTCCTAGGAAAACACCCTGGATAGTCATCGCCGGATGGGCATTCCTGGTGTTGCTGGCTATATTCGTAAACCCGTTTATTAGCTTCCTGCTTTTTATTTTCTACCTTCTTTTTATTCTTTTTTACTATAGAAAACAGAACCTCAATGCCATTCAACAGTTTTTTATCGATTTTGGAATTTACAGGGCCAACAATATTCCTGCATCGGTATTGGCAGTTTTAGGAAACTGTAGTTGGAATTGTGCAGAAGGAAGGGTTGTTACAAAGAGCAAAAGGGATCTGGCGTTCAACTGGTGGCAGGGTCATACCACTTCCACTTCATATAGCGGCACTACCCGCGCCACTACCATTACTAACTACCTGGCAATTTCGCTGCTACCGGGCCATGCAACTCATGCATTTATAGAAAAGGTTACTGTCCTGGCTGATACATCGGGCTACACTTTCGCCCAAAAATTCAAACGATTTTTTGTAGGTTCTACTTTTGTGCCCTTTCTCGTAAAAGAAACAGCCGACGGTCATTTTGTAATGGCGTGGTATATAAATCAAACGGTAGGAAAATATAGCGAAAAGCTGAAATGGCTTCGTGAAAATGCCTGAGCCCGTATCAGGCTATGAGTAGTATTACCCACATTCGCATAATAGCATGGAACTGTTTGTTAAAAGACTGCCACAATATTTGTGGCGGTCTTTTTGCTTGTGCAATGGCAAAAAACAAAGCATCCCATCCCGAACAATTTTTATCTTGTAATCAAATCCCAGGTCATGAATCAAAGAATCATTAGCATTAGTTTTTTCATTTTCACCCTTTTCAGTTTTTACCCAATAATGGCCCAAAAAAATTTCAACTACGATACCGCATGGAAAAAAGTGGAAGCTTTACAAAACAAGGGTCTTCCCAAAAGTGCACTAGACGAAATAAAAATAATTTATGCCAGGGCGAAAGCCGACAAGCAGGAAGCCCAACAGGTAAAAGCCCTGATATTCCAGAGCCAGTTGGTGATGCAGGTGGAGGAAAACGAATGGATCAAAAATGTAAATGCGTTGGAAGCAGAAACGCTTACAGCTTCTGCCCCGGTCAAACAAATTCTCAACAGCATCACAGCCGACCTCTATTACCATTATTTTCAGAATAAGCGTTACCAGATCTACAACCGCACCAATACCGTCAACTTTAAGAAAGACGACCCCGAAACCTGGACCATCACCGACTTTCATAAAAAAATTGCAACCTTGTATGAAGCAAGTTTGCAAGATCCCAAATTGCTCCAGCAGACAAAATTGGACAAATACGACCCCATCATTATAAAGGGTAACATGCGTGTCCTCCGCCCTACCCTCTTTGATTTGCTGGCCTGGAAGGCACTTGAGTATTTCAAAAACGATGAAAGGGATATTACCAGACCAGCTTATGCATTCGAATTAAAGGACGCAGCTGCTGTTTCCCCATCCCCGGTCTTTATTAAATACAAGTACGAAAGTAAAGACAGCAGCAGCTTACAGTTAAGAGCAGTAAAACTTTACCAGGACATCCTGAACTTTCATAAAGACGATGCCGGCAAGGCTGCTTTTATAGATGCAGACATTAACCGGATCACTTTTACTCATGGTAAAAGCGTGTATAGCGGTAAAGACCAATTGTATAAGGAAACAGTTGAGCAGATCTTTAATACTTATAAAACAAACCCGGAAGCCATGCAGGCGGGTTACCTGCTGGCGCAATGGTGGAACAATAAGGGCAATGCTTATAAGGCTGGCACCGGCACACCGGAAGACAAATATGCCATAAGAAGGGCTGTGGAAATTGCAGAAACGATTGTCAAATTATTTCCAAAAAGTGAAGGCGGTATCAACGCGATCAATATGCTTGACGGCATTAAAAGGCCAACACTGAACATGCAGGTGGAAAAAGTAAACGTACCAGACCAGCCTTTCAGGGGGTTGGTGGATTATAAGAATTTTGACCAGCTAAACCTTCGTGTGATAAAAATTACAGAGGATGTACAAAAACAACTGGATGAGATTATTTACAACAATAACGATGCTTACTGGAACAAGTTGGTGTCTCTTTCCGCCCAAAAAGCCTGGCGGCAATCTTTTCCCAAACAGGATGACTACAGGCAACACAATGCAGAAATAAAAGTGGATGGTTTGCCGGTGGGCAAATATGCCATACTAAGCAGTGTGGATGATAAGTTTGCGTTAGGGAAAAATGCTTTAGCCGTTACATTCTTTTATGTTAGCACTATCAGCTTTGTACACAGTGGTCCCGATTACTACATACTGAACCGCGAAAGCGGGCAACCATTGGCGAATGCCAAAGTACAGGTTTGGTACAAACAATATGACTACAACACACGCAAGTATTTACGGACCAAAGGCGAGTTAAAAACAACTGATAAGAATGGTTTTGTAAAGCTGGCTGAAGACAAGCAAAACAGGAATATTTCGCTGGATATTACCTGGAATAATGACCGGCTTGCATTGGATGATGAATTGTATGTTTCACAATCTGCCAGTTACAACGGTGGCGACAATATTGCAGACCCTACTCAAAAGAACCCGCAAATATTTGAGGAAGCCAACGCCCGTTATTTCTATTTCAGTGACAGGAGTATTTACCGGCCAGGGCAAATCATTTATTTCAAAGCTATCGGCATCACCAAAGATTTTGACAGCAGAAAACCAAAGTTGTATTTGCCAAAAGACTCAGTAGAAGTAGAACTGAAAAACGCCAACTATCAAAAAGTTGAAAGTATTAAACTGATGACGAACGAATACGGTTCCATATTCGGCCAGTTTAAATTACCGGAGAATACATTGAATGGCAATTTTACTTTAAGTATAAAAAACAACTTTACTTACAGCTTTAGCGTGGAGGAATACAAGCGGCCAAAGTTTTTGGTCGAGTATGAAAAAGTAAAGGGAAGTTACCGGGTGAATGACATTATTAAAGTTACCGGAACCGCCAAAGGTTATGCGGGCAACAATATTGACGGTGCCACAGTAAAATACCGGGTGTACCGCAATACCCGTTATCTGTACCCCTGGATTTTCTGGCGCCGTGGTATATGGCCGCCCACTGGAGATGGAAAAATGGAAATTACCAATGGGGAAACCACCACCAATGCAGAGGGCAAATTTGATATCAATTTCGAAGCCATCCCGGATTTGAGTATCAGCAAAGAATTTGATCCCAGTTTCGACTATACCATCGAGGCGGATGTAACCGATATCAATGGTGAAACCCGCAGCGGCAACACTTTCGTAACGGTAGCCTACAAAGCATTACAGCTTTCGATCTCCATACCCGGGGGTACTGTTTTACCAGTGGATAGTTTAAAAAATATCAGTATCCGTACGCAGAATATGAGTGGCGAATTTGAAGCCACAAAGGCTGACATAAAGATTTATCCGCTGCAGGACGTCGATCGCCTGCTACGTAAAAGATACTGGTCTGTTCCTGACACATTTGTGATGAGCCAATCTGAATTTGCAAGGATATTTCCTTACGATCCTTATAAAACAGAAGACGATTATCGCACCTGGAATAAGGGCGCTTCGGTAGCCAGTATGTCCATTACAACTGCCCCTGGTACCCAATCACCAATCCCTAACCAAAAATTACAGGCAGGATGGTATATAGTGGAAGCCACGGCAAAAGATAAGTATGGTGAAGAAGTAAAGGCGGTGGAATATGTACAACTGTACGATTTGAAAACTGGCAAGCTTCCATCAAAACAATATGATTGGGACCATACCATTAAAAGCACCGGCGAGCCGGGCGAAAAGGCAAGTTTTGTTGTGGGAACAAGCGCTGACAATTTATGGGTGGTGCAGGAAACGGTGAAACCGGCGGACGCTGGACGCGGAACGCCGGAGGCGAAAAGTAACGCTACCATTGAATATTTAACCCTAAGCAGACAAATTGTAGCTGTTGAGTTTCCAATAACTGAAGCAGACCGTGGAGGTTATGCAGTGAACCGGTTCTTTGTAAAACACAATCGTTTTTACAGTAATCAGTGGCAGATAACCGTGCCATGGACCAATAAACAGCTTGATATTAGTTTTGAAACGTTTAGAGACAAACTATTGCCCGGGCAGGAAGAAAAATGGAAAGTAAAAATAAAGGGTTACAAAGGTGAGAAGATTGCTGCAGAAATGGTGGCCAGCATGTACGATGCATCGCTGGACCAGTTTAAACCACATAGCTGGAATGCACCCAGTATCTGGCCATATTATTACTTTTATAATCGCTGGGAAGGCGGTACAGCCTTCAGCCAGGTAAGTAGCCAGGAAAGGTATTGGAATAACGAAAACCGGGGCTATTTTGAAAAAACCTATGACCAGTTGATGACTGTGGGAGGCTATTATTCCAGGGGCGGTGGTGCGATAAGAATGAGAGGCGCTGTCAGTATGCAGGCAGACAGGGAGATGGATATGGCTGCACCCATGGCAATGAATAAAATGGCTGCGCCTGCAGGGGAATATGCTGCAAATGAAAGTGTAGTTATGGCAAACCAATCTGCCAGTAAAGAAAAGGCAGATGCGCCACCACCACCACCAAATAAAGCGCCTGAGGAAGATCTTTCCTCAGTCCAGGTCCGCACGAACTTACAGGAGACTGCCTTCTTCTTTCCCGATCTTCATACAGATGCTCAGGGCAACATCGAATTCAGTTTCACCATCCCAGAGGCATTGACCAAATGGAAAATACAAACGGTAGCACACACTAAAGACCTGGCAACCGGTATGGCCAGCAACACGACCATAACGCAAAAAGACCTGATGGTGCAACCCAATGCACCAAGATTTTTCAGGGAAGGCGATAAACTGGAGCTCAGCACCAAAGTGGTAAACCTAACCGACAAAGAATTGACCGGCCAGGCACAGTTATTACTTTTTGATGCTGCCACGAACCAGCCAGTGGATGTATTATTTAAAAACAGTATTTCATTGCAAAACTTTAAAGCTGCTGCCGGCCAAAGTGTAGCGGTAAAATTTCCAATAGAAATACCGTTCAATTATGGCAGCGCACTCACCTACCGCATCATAGCTAAGTCAGGCGCAGTAAGCGATGGCGAAGAAAGTGCAGCACCGGTTTTAACCAACCGCATGCTGGTTACAGAGAGCCTGCCCATCAATATGCGCAACACCAACACAAAGGATTATAAGTTTGAAAAACTATTGAATAGCGCCAGCAGCTCCACCTTAAAAACTCAGGCAGTTACGGTAGAATTTACCAGTAACCCGGTTTGGTACGCGGTACAGGCTTTGCCGTATTTGATGGAATATCCTTATGAATGTGCTGAGCAGAATTTTAACCGCTTTTATGCCAATGCACTGGCGACAAAAATCGCCAACAGCATGCCTAAGCTAAAAGCCGTATTTGAAAAATGGAAGACCAGCGATACAGCCGCACTGATGAGTAACCTGGAGAAGAACCAGGAATTGAAATCAGCATTATTAGAGGAAACGCCATGGGTAATAGATGCCCAAAACGAAAGCAAACAAAAGAAAAACATTGCCCTGCTTTTTGACCTCGTAAAAATGAGCCAGGAAGCGGCCAAGGCTATTGCTAAAGTAAAAGAAATGCAAAGCGGTAATGGCGGATTTATGTGGTTCAAAGGTGGGCCGGACGATCGTTACATTACACAATACATTATCACTTCAATGGGTCACCTGCGGAAACTGGAAGCATGGCCAGCTAATCAAAAAGATGCTTTAACAAGTATCATTGCCAAAGCCATACCGTACCTCGACGCACGTATTAAGGAAGACTATGACTGGCTGATCAAATATAAAGCTGATCTGAAGAAGAACAATCTCTCTTCTATTGCCATACAGTATTTATACATGCGCAGTTTCTTTACTGAATACCCGATTGCTGCAGCAAGCAAAACTGCGGTGGATTACTATACCCAACAAAGCAAGCAATACTGGTTGCAAAACAGTAAGTACGACCAGGGTATGATCGCATTGGCATTGAATCGCAAAGACGATACAAAAACACCTGTAGCTATTCTAAAATCGTTGAGAGAAAACAGTATCACCAATGAAGAGTTTGGTATGTACTGGAAGGAGTTCAACACAGGCGGTTATTACTGGTACCAGGCTCCTATTGAAAGCCATTCGTTGTTGATAGAAGCATTCAGTGAAATTGAAAATAATATCACTACCATTAACGACCTGAAGACATGGTTGCTGAAACAAAAACAAACGCAGAACTGGAGAACTACCAAAGCCACAGCTGAAGCCTGTTATGCGCTATTACTACAGGGCAGCAACTGGATCAACGTTGAAAAAACGGTAACTATTAAGCTGGGAGATTACACGGTGAGCAGCAACGACAATAATATTAAAGCAGAGGCCGGAACCGGTTATATTAAAACCAGGATAGAGGGCGATAGAGTGAAACCCAATATGGGCAATATCTCAGTAAAAATGGAAACTGTAAAAGGCGGTGATGCCGTTGCTAACCAATCCACCACCAGTTGGGGCGCCGTTTACTGGCAGTATTTTGAAAACCTGGATAAGATCACCATGGCCGCTACGCCATTATCATTGGTGAAAAAATTATTCATTCAAAAAAATACAGATCGCGGGCCGGTACTTACACCAGTAAATGATGGCGACATAATCAAGGTAGGCGACAAGGTAAAAGTGCGGATAGAATTGCGTGTAGACCGGAATATGGAATACGTTCACATGAAAGATATGCGGGCAGCCTGCATGGAGCCAACCAATGTGCTTAGTCAATATAAATACCAGGACGGCCTGGGTTATTATGAAAGCACCAAAGACGCCAGCACCAATTTCTTTTTCAGTTATCTCAACAAGGGTACTTATGTTTTTGAGTACACATTAATGGTAACGCACAGCGGCAATTTCAGTAATGGAATCACCAGCATCCAATGTATGTATGCACCTGAATTTACCAGCCATAGTGAAGGAGTAAGAGTAACAGTGAAATAGGGAGATAGAAACCGCTGGAACGCATTTTCAGCCGTGATGAGTTATTCATCGCGGCTTTTTTTTTGAAGGTAGTTGCGGCAATGCCACGTGCTCTTAAAACCGGTACCCGATTGTAAAATCTCAGCGTTTTGTTGGAAAGAAACTTTTCCATCTTTTACAACCTTCACGTTTCATTAGCATCTTATAATTTGACAAGCAAAAATATTGATTGAGTTTCGTTATAACTAACCACTTAGTTACCTTAACCTCACCTGCAATTTAACACCCTTATGAGAAAAATTCTCAGCACCGCCATTATGCTTTGCATAACCTGCGTGACCTTCTCACAAAACATTTCCCTGAAAGGAATTTTAAAAGACACCGCAAACAAAACCTTGCTTAGGTATGGCTCGGTTTCGCTGCTGCGGCCCAAAGATTCCGTCCTCGTGAAATTCACCCGTTCCAATACCGACGGGGCTTTTGAGCTAAAAAACATCCTACCCGCCAATTATATTTTGTTGATCTCTTACCCCGGCCTGGCCGAATATGTTGACATTGTTGATCTGAAAAAAGATGAAGATGTTGGAAGCGTGGCCATGGTTACCAAAGCAGTGGCTTTGCAGAATGTTATTGTTCGCGGGGGAGGCGCCATCCGCATAAAGGGTGATACCATGGCTTTTATGGCTGACAGTTTTGCGGTAAGGGATGGCGCCACAGTTGAAGATCTGCTGAAAAAACTGCCCGGTTTCCAGGTAAATAAAAAGGGGGAGATAACAGCCCAGGGAGAAAAGGTGGAAAAAGTGCTGGTAGACGGTGAGGAATTTTTTGGTGACGACCCTACACTGGCTACCCAAAACCTAAGTGCCAATGTGGTAAAAGAAGTTCAGGTATTCGATAAAAAAAGCGACCAGGCCACGTTTACCGGCGTAGATGATGGGATTAAAACAAAAACCATTAACCTGAAACTGAAGGACGATGCCAATAAAGGATACTTTGGCAAACTGAACCTGGCAGGGGGCCTGCCCAATCGCTGGGAAAATACGGCCATGATCAACAAGTTCAGGCAAAAGAAAAAAATGAGCGCATTTGGGGTGATGGGCAATACGGGAAAAATAGGTCTCGGGTGGCAGGAAGAAAGCCAGTACGGTGGCGGTGGTGGTGGTATGGAAATGGAAATTTCAGATAATGGTGACACCTATTTTAATAACACGGACAATGAATTTGGTGGCATGGATAATTACTATGGTGAGGGCCTGCCGAGTGCCTGGATGGGCGGTTTAAGCTATGGCAACAAATTCGACAACGACAAACAAAACGTAAATGGAAGTTACCGGTACCAAAAACAAAGGATAACCGGTGGCAGCAGCAATATCAGCCAGTATATCTTGCCCGACACGCAATATTTTAATAATCAACGGAGCCAATCGGTCTCTTCAAAGTTTCGGCACAAAGCCAATTTATCCTACGAAATAACGCTGGACAGTACCCAAACTATTAAGTTCACGGCCAACGGAAGCATGGGAGAAAGCCTGAACAACAGCAGTTTCAATAGTGAAGCGCTAACAGGCAAAGGTTCGATGGTAAACCAAAGTGAACGATTCAGCAATACCCTGGCAAAAACCGGCAGCTTTAATAGCAGCCTCCTTTGGAAGAAAAAATTAAAAAAGAAAGGCCGGACACTTTCTGTAAGCATTTCCGAAAATTACAACGACAATAATAGTGAAGGCAAACTGCTCAACTATAACACGTTTTACACCGGCGGCCAATTTCTGAAAAGAGATACCACAGACCAAAAAAAGGAAAATGATTACACCGGGCTTACCATTAAATCGAAAGTGGCCTATACCGAGCCTATTGGTAAGAAAGGAATTGTGGAATTAAGCTATGCTTATAATGTTGTCAACAGCGAATCAAAGAAGCTGAGCTTTGACAAAAAAGATGACAAATATGAAACCCTGAATGCAGTCTTTAGCAATGCTTTTAAATTTAATATCGGTACACATGTAGCTGGCGCAGGGTATCGTTTCACGGATAAAAAAATCAATTTTGGTCTTGGAGGGAACATCGCGCAAGCCAACTGGAAACAGACTGACCTTTTCAAAGACAGCGTCCGCAAATACGATTTTACAAACCTGTTTCCAAGGGCGAATTTCCAGTATAAAATTTCCCAATACAGCCGTATCAGCTTTAACTACGATGGAAATACAACCGCCCCTACCCTTAATCAAATACAGCCAGTAGCAGATAATACCGACCCCCTGAATGTATACAAAGGCAACCCGGCCCTGCGTCAATCATTCTCCCAAAATTTCCGGATTACCTACAACGATTATAAGGTATTGAGTGATCGCAGTATCTGGACCGGGATCACCTTTAGCCCCACCAGCAATGCTTTCGGAACCATCGTTGAAATAGACAGCCTGGGGCGCAACACTTATCAAACCGTAAACGTAGATGGTAACTATCGCGTTAATCTCAATATTTACAGCGGTTTTAAATGGGCCAAACCTAATATCAGGATTGGCCTGAGCGGATATGGCGGCGTTAACCGAAACAATGGCTTTGTAAATGGCAGAAAAAATGTAACCAATTCCACCAATTTTAATTTCGACCTGAGTTTTAATAAAAACGTAGAAAAGAAATTTGAAATCTCTTTACAAAATGAAGTTGGATACAATATCAGCAAATCATCCATCAGGCCGGATGTTGTGACCAAATACTGGACTTACAAACCTACACTCGACATGGAATTCATACTTCCCTGGCAAATAGAATTAAGTTCTGATATCAATTATAACTGGCGACAAAAAACCTCGGTGTTCGACAACAACAACAATGCGTTGTTATGGAATGCGGCCATCGAAAAGAAACTCAAGCTAAAAACGGACATGAAGGTTGGTTTTAAGGTAAATGATATCCTGAACCAGAACCTTGGCTTTAACCGTTTTATCAACAGCACCATGGTGTCCGAAAAAACCTATGATGTCATCAAACGCTTTTGGCTGCTGACACTTACATGGAACTTTAATAAGGGGCCGAAGAAAGGGGATGAATGGTAGGGTTTTGGGTGATTGGTTCATTAGTTGATTATTTGATTGGTTAATTAGATCCCACCGCCTACTTTATGTTGTTACGCTATTCCAGGTTTCAATGAATCGAAAAACACCACACCAAGAACGACTTTTAAAAAAATTTGTATGAAGAAACATATTTTGACCAGCTTGCTTTTTGCCAGCATCCTGCTTCAGGTACAGGCGCAGCCTCAGTTTATCCTCGCAGGCAAAGTGGAGTACGAGAAAAAGGTGAACATGCACAAGAAGTTTGGCAACGGCACCTGGGGTGACGAGATGCGGAGTAAGATGCCGCAATTTCGTACCACTTATTTCGATTTGGTGTTCAACGAAAAAGAATCTGTGTACAAAGCCGGCCGAGAAGTAGATGACAAATACAAAAACATGTGGGGCGAAAGCAATAGCGACGATATTATTTACAATAACTACGACAGCACAAAAACGATTGCGCAAAACCAGATTTTTGAAAAAACCTATTTGCTGCAGGATAGCCTGTTACAAATAGAGTGGAAAATAACCAACGACACCAGGAAAATTGCCGGATTCGAATGCAGGAAGGCTGTAGGCCGGTTAATGGATACCGTGTACGTGGTGGCTTTTTATACTGAAGAAATTGTAGTCCCTGCAGGCCCGGGAATATACAGCGGGCTCCCCGGCCTTATTCTTGGTATGGCCTTACCGCGCCTCAACACTACCTGGTTTGCCACTAAACTGGAACTAAAAACACCTGGCCCAAAAGACCTTGCTATCCCCACCAAAGGAAAAAAGACGAACAGGAAAGACATGTATAAAACCATTCTTACTGCCTCTAAAGACTGGGGCACCGAAGCCAATAAATATTTCCTGGAAACCGTACTATGATTTTCAATAAATGAATGCTGAAACCCCTCAGCCCAACCCCGGGCTATTGTTAGAATTGGTAACCATGCCTATGCCTTTTGGAAAATACAAAGGCACCATACTGTGCAACCTGCCTGTATCTTATCTTGAGTGGTTTGCAGCAAAAGGTGGTTTTCCACCGGGAAAACTTGGAGTGCTGCTTGGCACCATGTACGAAATCAAGCTGAATGGTCTTGAATACTTATTGCAGCCATTAAAAAAGAAAAAATAGCGGGCAAACAAAATCATTTACCTCCCGGCTCTTTTGCACAGTTTTCTTCTGCTACATTTAGGAAAATTATTTTTTTATGAAGCAATTTGTTGTAGCAGTAATAGTTGGCGCAAGCCTGTTTACCATGTCTTGCAAACCTTCTAAAGATCAAATGAAGAAAGAGTTTATATCGTCTTGCATAGAACAGGCAAGTAAAACAATGACAAATAACGACGAAAAAACCACCAGGGCGGTGGCTGACTACTGCGAATGTACAGGACAAAAATTAATCGATCAGTTCTCCGTAGAAGAGCTGGAAAAACTAACCAAAGACCCTAACGATGCCGAGCTGACGAAAAAGCTTAAACCAATAATCAACACTTGTACCGAGGCTCTTGGTAAGGCTTTGGGGCAATAATATAAGTGGGCAGTTTTGCAGTTGGCGGTTGGCAATTGCTGGAATAGATTTAGAAATGATACCACCACGGTGACTATGATTTCTGATTATTCATTATTCATTATTCATTACTCTTTACTGGCAACCGGTTTAAAATCGTTTCAGTTCCCATTTTTTAAACCAAAACTGTGGCGTATAAATAGTAGTGGCTGTATCATTGAGTTCGTACCAAGGCGAGCCGGGCCGCATGGGGTTGTTGAGTACGTGCATATCCTGTGCTGGCATATAACCCTGGGCCAGCATGTACATCCGCTTATGTGTAATGCTGTGTTCGGCCATATCCACCACCAACACTGCATGACCCGGAAACCCGCCCCGGATAAGCACATCACCACATTGCATGTCACTAATGCTTATAGATTTTAATTGCTGCGACAAGCTGTAGCTGCCACACATGCTAAAAACATTTGATAGAAACCGGTCGAACTGCGGGCGGGTGGCATGGTATTGCAGGCGGTATTTTTTCCTGTTATTGTCAGTAAATTGAATTTTTGATAACTCTCCCCTGCCCCACCAATACTCGGCCCATAACCGCATCACAGCATCGGCACATTGCTGTAGATTTTCTTTACCTACACTCATGTTGATCACGGCAAACTGGGCGGTTTGGTTGGGTTTTTTATGGCCGTTAAACAGGTACACAGTTTTGTCTTTTTTTAGCGGAAGGCTTTGCAGAAAGAATGGAAAAGATCCCCTCGCATAGTGTAACCTTTCATACCCCTCCGGTGTAGGGATATCGGCAATGGTTTTATACCAAACAGGCTTGGTAATGAATGAACCCAGCGATTTCTTTTCAAGAGGTTTCTTAAGATGCGCTACAAAAACAATGGCCCAGATAAGCAGGCCCCAGATAGTTGCGACAATAAAAAAAGGAAACAGTTTTCTAAGCATGGCGATTGGATGCCATGTGTTATTGATTCCATAAAACAATAATCGGGGGGAAAGAAAATATTTTATGAGCGTGGTTGAGATAACGAAATGACCATTCTATTCGTCCATACCCTCGCTTCCGGTTCCGGCAGTTTTACTGGAAGCAGCCACCAGCGAATTGAGCGTATCAATTTCTGCTGTGGTAAAATAACGCCACTTGCCGGGCTCAATACCTTTCAAACTCATTGTCATAATGCGGGTGCGTTTTAGTGACTCCACATTATAGCCCAGGGCTTCGCACATGCGCCTTATCTGGCGGTTAAGGCCTTGTGTAAGAATGATACGTAAGCGGTTGGGGCCTTCCTGCTGAACAAAACATTTTTGAGTGGTAGTGCCTAATATTCTTACCCCGCTTCGCATAGATTTTATAACATCGAGGTTTAAAGGCTTATCTACTGTGACTACGTATTCCTTTTCGTGTTGGTTACCGGCCCGCAGTATTTTATTTACAATATCGCCATCGTTGGTAAGAAATATAAGTCCTTCAGACCGCTTATCCAGCCGGCCAACGGGAAAGATCCTGGATGAAAAATTGACAAAGTCGATAATATTTGTCTTGTCCTTAAGATCGGTGGTGCAGGTGATTCCTTTGGGTTTGTTGAGGGCAATATAGATGGTGGCTTTCTTCTTTTTCAGGGGTTCCCCATCCACTTCCACCACGTCATTTTCAAACACCCGGTTGCCCTTGGAAGCTATATTGTCATTGATGGTTACACGCCCCTGTTCAATGTACTTGTCTGCCTCTCTCCGGCTACAAAAGCCAGTGTCACTTATGTATTTATTGACGCTTTTATCCATGGTACGATTGGCAAATAAAATGCAAGATTAGCCCAACGACGTCATTAATCCTGAAACAAGTTCTGCATGAAATTAAATAAAGAGCCCGGCAAAATTATGCCGGGCCTTTCATTGCTACGCTTACACCAAAAAACAATTTAATTTTTTGAGCGGTTACGCTTCTACAGACTCATGTGCATCCCTATAGTTTTTAATCATATCGTGAGCTGTTTTTAAGTCAGCCTTCTGCCCGGTGATCAACTGCCGTATGTCTGCACTCATTTCTGCATCAGATTCCAGCGCTTCTTCGTAAGCTTTCTGAGCTGCGTCTTCACCGTATTCGCAAGATGCAAGGATTGCCTTTCGATCCTTACCTGTAAAGGCCGATTTGATGTCCATCCACACGCGGTATACTTTACCCATATTGGTAGTACCATCAGCCGGATCACCACCCAATCTTACCACTTCTGTTTGCAGTTCTGAAGCAAACTTTGTACTATCTGATGCCAGTTTATGAAATACAGCCTGCAGATCCACGTCTATCGTATCGGTTTCGTCAGCGGCATTTTTATACCCTTCCACCCTGTCATTGTTAATTTCAATAAGTCCATTAAGAACATCCACTAATTTTTCATTTGTTGCCATGATTTTTAATTTTTAGTTTGACTATCTAACCGAAAAACTGTGCCATTAAAAGGAGCATATTGACAACACAAAAAAGGCATCTGCCGATGGGCAAATGCCTTCCCATTGCGGGTAGCAGAATCATGAAAATGTGGAAAAGGAGAAACTACACGCAAAATTATTGCAGGTGATGGCCGGGTGATTGAAGCTTAGAATGCACCATTCTTCGGTAGACATCTCCAGTCTTCCGCGGTTTTTGTAGAAATCGAAAAAACCTTTGAAAACCTTAGCAGGCAATTGGTGCGTTATTATATTGGGTCTCCCAGACTTGAATTGGAAAATGTTCCTTATCTAACGATCAGTGTCTTTATTATTCTCAATTCAAGAAGCCCATTTTGAATTCTTAAACTATCGTAGACTGCAGGATCTTTTTTGTCCAGTAAATCCAAACCAGGACTATCTTCAAGAAAAGTCACCATTTTTCAGGACGAGTCATATTGTGACATAATTCTTGTGACAATTTAAATTGTCACAAGAATTATGTCACAAAAATTTTTGAAACCCGGATTTGGAATTCATACGGTGGCGCATTGAGCGGCTATGAATTAGCAGACAGCATTTCTCCTGTTTTCCAAACCGGGAACCTTATCAATGATTGAAAGCCTTTAAAATGGGATATTGAAAAAATTAGAAAAGGGAGGGTAACCAATTCTCTGCGCCGCCTTTTTTGATTAGGGTGTTCCAGTACAGAAAACCGGAAGAATTACAAGTCGGGCGTAAAAAAGGCATCTACCGTTTGATAAATGCCTTCCCGTTACAGCTAGCAGAAGTATGAATTGTGGAAATGCGGGACCTACACACCAAATTGCTGCAGGTGGTGATCCAGGTGTTTCCAACTGAGAATCCCCCATTCGCCAGCAGACATTTGGCCAAAAAAGGGATGGACGTTATTTTTAAATGCACCGGGGCCCGAACCCGTAAAACGTTTGATGACTTCGACCAACTGTTGCTTTTCGTCATCAAAAAACTTTGCTTCAGTCATGATAAATGACTTATCGGTTGGCAAATTTTTCTTGAAAGGTTTTCCTTTTAAGAACTGCCGTTTAATTATGCTGCCAAATAAAAAACCGATGAAGGACCTTTTAAACTTTGCATCACCGATACCAGCTATTAGGGGCATCCGGCAATGGGCCAGCATTTGGCCGACGTTCATTTTACCCCATAGCGGTGCTAAACCGGCATTTAGTTGCCCGATGCGGCTGATAATTTTTTCCGCAGAGGATGGTGCAAATAAATTTTCCATGTTAACGCTTTATAAATCGCGGAGAAAAATAAAGTGATTAGAAACAGCGTACAACACCCGTAAGAAACTATTACGACTTGGGTTCTTTTACTTCAGAAAGTTTAGTAAAATCGGTTCCGTGAAAAATCTTGGCCAGGTTGTTATCCTTGGTTTTTTTCCATTGGTCTACGTTGGGTTCCACCACGACTCTCCAATAATTTTTTGATTTAAGATCCTCATAATCATTGGACTTTAAAAACATACCTACCAGTGCGTTGCGCTTCTTAAAATCAATTTTTACACTGTTAACAGCCAAATGTTTGTCTTCTAAGAATTTGGCAATTGCATCATTAATCATACTTCGAATTTTGCGGAAGGTAATGGTTTTGCGCAAAATGGATGAAAACACCTGTTTCAGACGATATAAATCACCTGTTAAGTCATTCGAATAACAGCCATGAAGCTGCCAAAATCATAGCCAGCTATTGGATGACAAGGTTGCCATTTACCTGTAAGTTAGCGCCGGCCTCCACTATAATCCTGGAATCTTTAGATATGGTTTGCTGCCCACTTAAAATACAATTGGTACCGGCTGCAATAGCTATTTCACACCAACTGGGTAATGACAGCGGGGGCTTCATCCCATTTTGCCAATTAGCGGGATCGTTCCAGTTGCCATTGCCGGTAAAACGATATTTAGTTACAGCCGTAAGAAAGAAACCGCTAAAACCCGTAACATTAAACGACACTTTCCAACTCAATGTTACCGGGCTCCAGGTAATATCAGCATCATCCGGATCTATTATGGTAAACCCGCCACTGTAAGTACCAGGCAGACCGGTGGCAGATGTACCGTGATATTGTACAATCCGGAGATTTTGTTTATTCATGCCATCAGTAGTAGGCAATTTGGATATGGCTTCAGCTCTAAGATTAAAATTATTAAACTCACTATTGCTAAACCAAAGCGTGATATTGCTGGTGGCGCTACCAGAATTGGAGAAAGCTCTTATATCGGTGTGGCGGGTAACATAGGGCTGACCATTGTACATGGGAGTACCGCCAATGATGAAAGTTTCGGCAGTAATTCTGCCGGTTACGGGATTGGCCCCATTTGGAGTGAGGACTCCAATAAGGCGGCAATTCCCATCGGCAACAAGGGCTGTGCTACCGCCATACACATAAGTATTCGAAGTATCCCCGGCCAGGGAACGGTCGGTGGGGGCATTTACACCTGGTATTGACTGCTTTTCGTAGGCACCCATGTCTACCTGGGTATTATAAACCCTTGAATCTGCGGTAATATCGGTAGCTGAGGTAGTTGCTGCGTTATTGCCCCGGTTGATGGCAGGGCTGCAGAATGATAACGACAGACCATCATCGGCAGTAAACCATTTATTGTCGGCCCCATCCAGGTTGGCCGTATTATTAAACCTGGGATTAGATACCAGGCAATTATTGGAGGTCGTGCCGTCCTCCACAAGGCTATATGTAACAGTACGGGTGCCTCCCCCACCCCATTCGGAGCTATTGCCCCAAACTATGGTATTTGCCACAGTCAGGTCAGAGCCTGTGTTTGCATAAATAGTACCGCCGGTACTGGCACCGGCACTATAGTTATTATAAAAAGTGCAGTTGGTAACCGTTGCGGTAGAACTGGCGGTAAGCACCATTCCACCACCGTTGATTGCCACAGTGTTATTTACAAAGACCGTATTAACCAGGTTAACGCCACTGCCGGCGGTAAAAATTCCGGCACCATCGCTATTGGCAACATTGCCATATATGGCGCAGTTCCGGATGGTAACATTGGCAGCATCCCGTATGTAGATGCCGGCGCCATCGTTCCGGTTCATATTTACACCGGGTTCGAGTTCTATGGATCCGGTGCCTTCGGCAAAACCGTTTTTTATTTGAAAACCGTCAATAACAATAGCACCGGTAACGCCGTAGATCACTATTACATGATAGGCTTCGTACAGATCAACGATCTCGCCATCCAGGATCGTAGGATTGTCAGCATAATTACGGGTGCCACCTCCGGTAGGGTAACCGCCATAAATACTATAGCTGTCGCCAATAAAGAAATTATTATCACGTGTGGCGGCGGTAGGTGTGGTGGTGTTGGATGCCTTGTAGTTACCTTCCGCCACATTAATGCGGGTGATATTGGTGCAGCGGTTAGCAAGATATAAAGCTGCATGAAGCGTTTGTTTGGCTGTTGACCAGGAATAACCATCACCACTATTATTAGGCCTGGAAGCATCTACATACAAAGTGGATTTGGAATTGTCGCAGGTTACCGGCGACCCGCTTCCGCCACCACCACCGCCTTCGCAGCTAAGGCATATTTTATCGGGGGAAATGGTGCTATCGCCAGGATTTTTTTTCAAGCCCTGTGCCAATAAAAAGTGAGGCAGCAAAAAACAGAAAAGCAAACAGATGTTAATGTACCTATTTATCATGTCGTGTAGATTTTAGTTGGTTAGAAGTGTGTAGAATGATTTTGTGTTTATGGAATATTCTGTCCCCCTTGTTTTTACATGTTTCACCAAAATTCCAGGTAGTTGCTGTGGGTTACTGAGAATGACTTTCCTGTAAAAACCGGAACGTGCCTGCATTGTTACCCAATAATTAAGTGGTAAGATAGGGATGCAAAAAAGGGAAAGCAATACCCCATTGTGGTATTTTATTGGCTGGGTAGTACAGCATATTTCTTCCGCCCGATAAAAGGGGAAGCATTTTAATTCTCTGTTTGTCAATTTATTATGGGGTGCTCTGTGGATGGTTTAGTGTATGGTTTGTAAAATATTTGATTTAATGGCTTCCAACTCACTGTTTATTAATTGTGTAGGTTATACTACAAAAAAAGCAACATCTAATCGAGTTTTATCATTGGGCTCCAAAGTGACAGATGTTGCAGCTTTTCCTTTTGCATCTTTAGCAATCATTATATTACCTGCGGCACCATCGCCATCGTCTGTTGTGCCGTTGATACTATGGACAATCTCATGAGCAAGAACAAATTCATACGGTTGTTGCATAAAATTAACATCGATAAAAACCATTGGCCCTCCAAACAAACCCTCACCGAAACGGAAAACCGAATTAAACAAAGAATAAATAGCAATTTTAGGATTCGCATCAAATGTTTCACCTACGGCGAATGGTTTTTTATGAAACTGAAACTCACATAACACAACCACCAACCTACGCTCCAAATATTTCGGATTAGTTTCCTTTGCTTTTAGAAAAACAGCTTTCCGAAAATCAAATGGTCTATGATAGTTTATAGCCACTTGCGATTTCACTGCCTGGGACAATTGGGCCTGAACAAATTTCAACTCCAGATTCTTTAGGCTATACTCAGAACCAATCGTGGAATCGGAAGTCATATCATTTAATTCACCAATTAATCTTAAGGACTCACTGGCAAGATCTAAAATCAATATTTCCATTTGTAAAAAAAGCTGAGTGTATATAATTTTTAACCCGCTTGTTTTTGCCAAGCAAAAATCCCTTTTGTACAATTTCTCATTCCAACAAACGGGAAATTGATCAATCTTGAACCCATACCTGGCATAAAATTCATCAGCCCATTTTACAAGCTTTTCCCTACTCTTCTCATTTTTTACTTTTTCAAAGACATTCTCATCAGCATAGTAGAAAGTGAGCCTCATATCTTTTAACGTAGCCATATTTAGAGGATATTTATTATGCTGTAGTAATTACCTGCCTCCCCGTTATCGGATCATATTTTACAGGAACCGGCACAATCTGGTCGGTGGGCAACACTTCTATCCACTGGTCGAAAATCTCGTAATTGCCTTCTACATTTGCCCGAAAGCTTCCCCTGAGTGGATAAAAGCCATGTTCGTATACGCGGTCAATGGGTGTTGCGGTTACTGTATTTGCATCATCGACCAGGGCCGGGTCGGATATTTCAGTTTCTTTAGGATACCGTCCCGTTTTAAGCCCATCTTCATACTTGCCTTTTATTTTCTTTGCCAGGTCCAAAAGAACATCCATCATTTTTTGGCCCTCCAGGGGGTTGCCATTTATATCCCGTTCGCTGGCATTACTGGCATGATAAATTACATCATCCGTTATGCCATTCATACCTTCCACTCCTTTTAGCCAGTTAATAGCAGCTTCTTCTTTACCGGGTCTTATTGGAATAACGGCTTTTACCCATGGTGCATTTAAAAAAGCATTTCGCATGTTATCGCCATCCAATTGCAGCAGCCAGCCCAGCGAACTTCCCATTTTTGCCGGTTCGGAATCTTCTGTTATAAAATAGTTATCCCGAACCGAATCGTTAATGCCCCCCCAGCCTACCGAACTTGATGCCATTAGTCCCGCGGAAGCCTGATTCGTTACCTGCCTGGCCCTGCGCATAATGCCATTACTCATTGCATCAGGCCGTACACCTGTCACCGTATCTTCAATATCTGTCGTGATTTGTAAGCCACCTTGCAATTGCTGCCTGCTGCGGTGTAAGCGGGGGCGCCACCATTCCGGTGCTACGAAATACAGCATCTTCTCCACGTCAAATATGGAATTGATAAGTTCGGCCACCACATGCCGTGTTCTGTCGTCGGGAACTGGCACCCCGTCCATCAGCATATCCTGGATTAATTTCCGGTAGACAACAATCCTTTCTTCTTCCCGTAAATCATTGCTGTTCCGGGATGTGATACCACTTGACTTATTTACCCTGTCTTTTACGTTTTCAACATAGGCTTTTTCGTATTCGGTTTTTTCACGTTCTGTAAATTCTTTCAATTTCCGTTCATTCTCTTCATTAATTATAGCATTTGCCTCGTCTGTTGGCGACCAGTGTAGTATCAGGTTTGCTTCTATACTATTTTGGCCCTGAAAATCCGCCATATCCAGGTGCAGCGTAAAGCTGGCTTTGTTGTTGGTGTTGCTGATAGTGCCCAACCTGGAAAGTTGCAACGGCTTACCCATTGGGTCGAACTCAACATGGGATAAAAGATGGCCAGGTTTCGGGCAAATAAACTCCTGTGGAAAGTCAGCCTTTATTTTTTCCAGGTCGCCCATAAATTCCTCATCATTCGCTTCAACGCCATTATAATACACTTCCCCGCTATTATCGGCTCCATTCGCCACGGATATAAATGGAATGGTAATTTTTCTATCTTCCTTGAAAGGCTGTAGTACCGGCACCGATTCCGGATGAGGGATGCCATCAAGATCAGCCGGTTTGGCTATATGAATCAATTTTGCCAGCCCGAGATCGCTGCCAGGATCGTCAACGTATGTTTGCCAGCAGAGGTAGGTGCCGATATCCTGCACCTGCACGCCGATCTGCCGCATCTTTCTTCTTAGTTCATAATTAATCAATTCGTTCGTGGTATTTGCCATGATATGTTTTATATTACTTACATCGGTAAACTCAGCAGTGGTTTTGAACGTGGTTTTATGATTTTTTCTAATTTCCGATGATAGCTTTTCAGTTTGCTGCCGCATGATGCGGTGGGTGGTTTCCCTGGCATTCTGTTGCGAATTTGAGTAGTCAAAACTCGATGTGGCCTGGATGGATGCATAGGACGCCGTTACACTGGCGCCGAACTTTATATCCTGCTGATTATTCTCTTTTACGGCATCAGAAATCTCATCTTCCGTTGTGGTAGTTATTTCAGACTTTGTCAATATATCCAGCGATGTTTCAAGATTTTTTTCAACAACTGTGCGCCTGGTATGAATTTCAACCAGTTCAACAGATGAACCGGGGCTGAGCCATACATGGCTTACGGGCGTCCCTAAAAAAGAATCCAGTTCAAAAAAATACTGCCTGAAAAGATGCACCACGCTAATAGGTGAAATAGCAGCACTTTTTATGTGATCGGCATCTCTTGGGTTTATATTGCTGATATTGAGCCAGGCATCGGCACTGGTACGTGCTGACAATATTTGCAGCAGTTTTTCAGCTTTTTTTCTGTCATCACTGGAATGATAAAATATTTGCGTTAACGCTTCATAATTTTTTTCTTTTGTAAGGAACAAAACAGCTCCTGCCATAGAAGATTCATACTGTAGCTGGTTCTCAAAAGCAACGACTTTGGTTCGCAAGTCATTCTGATTGAAATGAGCGGCTGAAGACTTTGAACGGGCAGGTACACCGGATGTTGTGTACATATCTTTATAGACATCCATGTACTCCTTTGTAAGATTCTTTTTAAGAATCACATTGAGCTTTTCGGGTGTAATAACTTCTTTCCAAACACCTGGCTCAACATTTTTGCCATTGGCAGGAAGTTTAGAAGACAACTCCCTCAACACCTCACTGTCAAAAATCTTCAGTTTTGCAGTTTCCAACACGCCAGGCTTTAACTGTATGGCTATTTCATTATTTTCTTTATAGCTGATGTCAACCAGCGGGGCAAAGCTATTTGTGATACGCTCCAGCAATGCCCGCTTATCCAAATTAAATCCTTTTCTGAAACGCTCTTCCATTCTTATAGATTTCCACCCTATCAGCGGTTGGTACACGCCAAACAAGCCGCTGTCATATGGTAGTACAGAGGCGTAGTTTGTGAGGTCGGTGATTCTTTTATTTGTTGGCATGGTATGCTTTTTTGAAGTTTATAAATATTGATTTTCTGTTCACTATAAAATAATTATACTCCACACACAATAAATATGTGTCATCATTCAGCGTTTCGCTCCGCATCCCACCCCTGATTTGCCTCCGGCAAAACCTATCCCCGCCTGCGTGGAATAATACCACAGTGCCACTACTCCAATTTCAGCAGCGCTTTGATAGATGCTAACAAATCAAGCTAACCATTTAAACGATTGCACATTTTAACCATACTTACAAGTATACCTGCGGGTGGTTGTACTGAGTTACCAGCAAAAAACAACGCGGATGGTAATGGGTTTTGTAGCAGTAGACAATTACCCAATTCCATCTGCCCAAACTCTTCGCCTGTTTATTTGCTTCTATTCTTCAATTGTAGTTTCAAGGTTTCGATTTCTGCTTTCAATTCTTTCACCGCATTGATCAGCATATAGGTCATGGCGGTATTATCCACACTCAGGTAATCTGTCTCAGTTTTTTGCGGTGTGATCACCATGTATGGTGCCACTGCCTGTAGTTCCTGGGCTATTATGCCCACATGTTCCGGTTTGGTGTCAAAACCAGAGGCAGCATTGTAGTGATAGCGTACAGGATTTATTTTAAGTACCTGCTGCAGGCCATCGCTATAGGGTAGTATATTTTGTTTTAGCCGCTTGTCGCTCGGTACCGTCCAGCTTGAACCGCTGGATTTCCCTGCGGTTCCATTTACATAAAGGCGCAACGCTGAAATGTCAACTCCTGCGGCCGGTGCCGTACCAATATGTACCTGGCCGGTGGTATTATTTGCAAGCCTGACATTGCCGCCTATACCTTGTATAAATAAATTAGCTACAGCACCGTTACTGCGTGCCTGTATTTCGTTTTGGTCAAATACCATATTGGCGCCGCCTACATCACCGATGGTCATAAACCCGGAATTGTCGGGTAAATCCAGATCGGTACCGCCGGTAATGTGCAGGCGGTTTACGGGGTTACCATTGTTGCCAATGGCAACATTGCCGTTTTTGAGGACGACCATGGCGTTGCTGCGGCTATACGAAGTATCACCGTTGCCTATAATGAATAACGGCGTTGTGGATGTTATGGAACCTTGTTTTGTGAGTATGGTATCGTTGTAAATACCCGCAACTAAAGATGCGTATCCATTTGCATAAGTTGACCGCCCCATAGCAGTTGAAATTTCGCCCCTTGCATTTGTGTACAGCCCCATTGCTGTGGTAAACCTACCAGTTGCGGTCGTGCTATGCCCCATTGCAGTTGACATAATTCCAACTGCATCTGATCCGTACCCCATTGCAGTTGAATGTTCTCCCTGTGCATTTGTTATCATCCCCATTGCAGTAGAATAAAATCCGTGTGCCAGCGTCCCATATCCCATTGCAGTGGATCCATAGCCCCTGGCCTTTGTATTATATCCCATTGCAATTGAATAATCTCCATTAGCTTCTGTTTGAGTTCCCAGTGAAGTTGAAAAATCTCCGTTCGCTTCTGTCTGATGCCCCATAGCAACTGAATAATTTTTATTTGCTGTTGTATTGTATCCAATCGCCACTGAACCATAGCCTTTAGCCTTGTTGCCAATGCCATAATTAATTGAGCCAAAGCCCACACTATCGTTATGCCAGTTATTATATTTTTGAAGTCCACCCATGGCAGCCAGTTTAGCATTATTAAAATACCAGCCGTACAATGGTGGAGAGATTTGCTGAACACCTGATAGCCGCATCCTGGCCCAGCGTATTTTGAACCCGGCCAAATTGGTCGTATTCTTAGCTTTGAAATAAATCCTAACATTATTATAGACCGTTACTGTCCCGGTTTGCGTGCCGGTGAAGGATGCAACAGTGTCAGTATAGTTATCGACACCGGCAGCCTGGATGATGTAAAGACTATCGAAAAAGGTTTCTGCATTCATTTCCTCCACCGTTATTTTTACCAGGATAGTGGAATCGTCAAAAGTAATTTGCCTATAAGAGTAATTGTTGGTGGAATAGTTGGCTGCGGGACCGCCATTATCATAAATAAACCCGCTGTTACCAGTCGCAAATCCGCCTGATCCTGTTGTTGTCGTGAGCAGGTTTACTGAATTGCCATCCACGTTATAATAATTCACGGTGGCGCTATCATAATTTTGTTCGTAAAATGAACGCCACTTGCCACCATCATAGTAATAAAAAGCGGAATGAGTGGTATCATACACCAACAGGCCTTTGGATGGTTCGGATATACCGGTACGGCCCGTGGCGCTTGTACGGGGTATCAGCAAGCCTTTGTTGATACTACTAATATCTAATGCAGCACTGGCTTTGGGGCTGCTGGTACCGATGCCTACCTGGCTATTTTTTAGCACCACTAATGCGTTACTTCTGTCATTCTCACTATTGCCATTGCCAACAATAAATAAAGGTGTAGTGGATGTTACTGCCTGCTGTCTCAACACCATTGAATCGTTAAACATGCCAACAGCAAGGGAAGAAAATCCATTTGCGAAAGTGCTGCTTCCAATTGAAGTTGCATTTTCGCCATAAGCCTTGGTTTGGTTTCCTAAAGCGGTGGATGCATAGCCGCTCGCTGTATTATTACCCCCCAATGCTACACCGTAATTTCCCGTGGCAATTGAACCTTCACCCATTGCTGTCGATGAAAGTCCGGAAGCCTTACTACCCTGGCCTGCCGCAAATGAATAGTTGCCAATATGTTGTTTGTCCCATTCGTCACTAATTGCCGCGCCAACTCTGAATGCCGCTTTTGTAGGTATCCACATCATGCGAATACCAGTTCCACTCATAGGAAGTGGCCTGGGGTCCATAAAAATATCGCCCGAACTATGACCGCTAAAAAGTACTGCACTATCTGCCACATGCAGCCTTGCCTTGGGCGTAGTTGTACCTATGCCCACATTCTGGCTATTGACAATGCTATAACTGATAATGGATAATAAAAGGAGGAGCAATTTTTTCATGATGCGGAGTTTAAATTTTCCATTGAGGCGGAGAAATTTTTATGAAGCAAAAGGTGCGACGGGATGTACCAAATAAAGTCACCTTTGCTATTGAGACCTTTGTAAGTATTTCTAGTTCAGCATTTTTTATCTTCCCGGATAGCTTGCTTCAACCCATAAAACCTATAGGTTCCACTGGTTCTGGAAACCACCCAGCTATGACAGATCTAAGCAGGATTAACTAAAAAACCAATGGCAATTATTATACTGTATAAATTATTTGTGATCCAAATCTGTTAAACGCTTTTCTAATGTTTGTACCAGGGCTTTTAGTTGTTTCAACTCCTCTTTTTGCCCTGTGATGATGCTTTGCTGCTCCTGCACAGCCTTTATTAATGGTGTTACAAATTGCTGATATCCCAAGCCATAAGCATCTTTATCGCTTTGTGGTTTATACAGGCCATCAAAATCATAATTTAATTTTTTGGCCAGGGCTTCTACTTCCTGTGCAATAAAGCCTGTGCTGGTTTTATTTTCGGCATCCTGATTTTGCAGTTTCAGTACATAATTTTCATCTTGCTTTTCGCCAATAAAGCGGCTGTACATTGCTTTTTCAAAATGATAGGTAACAGGGCGCAGGCCCATGATAAAATCCAGTCCGGGTACATTGGGTTGTATGTTTGTTTTAAACCTGGCGTCGGATGTATTGAAATTGACAGCACCAAAAATACCGGTTACAGCAGTATTTCCTATGCGTACGTAATTGGATGCAGGGGCTGCTGCATTATAACCCAATGCAGTTGCATTGGTGGCAGTAACTAACGTAACATCGCTGCTGTAGCCTAATGCTGTGTTGTTGCCGCCGTTTGAAGGTGTTTGTAATGCAAATGCTCCCAAAGCAGTATTGTTATTGCCTGTTTCATTTTTTTCTAATGAACGTACACCAATTGCAACATTGTAATCGCCAGCTGTGTTTATTTCTAAAGCCTGCTTCCCATAAGCTAAGTTATTGTTGCCTGTTGTATTACTGGTTAATGCAAGCCAGCCATTGGCAATATTATGATCGCCGGATTGATTGGCATATAATGCCTGGTAACCATTGGCGATGTTATAATTTCCATCCAAATTATTATACAAGGCAAAATAACCATTTGCCATATTGCTTTGCCCAATAGTGTTGGTACGTAATGCCTGGTTGCCATTTGCAATATTATTGGTGCCTGTTGTGTTGTTGTATAAAGAACGATAGCCATTAGAAATATTATCTGTTCCGATAGTATTATCATATAATGCCTGGTAACCGTTGGCTATATTATTATTGCCAGTTGTGTTTTTGAATAATGCCTGGTAGCCGTTTGCAATATTATTATAGCCAGTTGTGTTATTGAATAATGACTGGTTGCCGTTGGCAATATTATTGTAACCAGTTGCATTATTGTTTAATGCCCGGTAGCCGTTGGCAATATTATCGTTACCCGTAGTGTTATCGTATAGTGCTTCGTATCCATTCGCTATATTATTTTCTGCAGTTGTATTATTGTATAATGCATTGAAGCCGTTGGCAATATTGTTATCTGCTATTGTATTAAGGTATAATGCCCGCTGGCCGTTAGCAATATTATTACTACCACTGGTATTATATTGCAAAGCCAGTAATCCTAAAGCAGTATTCCGGCTACCCGTAGTATTTGATGCAAGTGCCCCTGTGCCAATGGCTATGTTGTCATCCCCGGTAGTATTGTTAAATAAAGGAGATAAGCCAATGGCTACATTGGCACGCCCGGTAGTATTGTTCCTTAAAGGAGATGAGCCAATGGCTACATTTATATCACCTTCCGTATTTCTTAGTAACGCATCTCTGCCTATACCAACATTATCGCTACCGCCAATATTGGAGTAAAGTGCTTTTCCGCCCAAAGCTATATTATGGTAGCCACTGTCGTTCGCAAATAAAGCGCTATCGCCTATACCCATATTATCTCTGCTTCTAAAAGGACTTCCTACATCCTTTGTATTTTTACCTGATTCTTTGCCTATAAAATAATTATTCTTATCCGCATCCCATTTTCCGGCCCATTGGTTATTTAATTTAAAATGGATGGGCATATTATCAGTAGTGCCTAAAAAATGCCTGGCAGTATCTGTACCTGCATTGCCGTTTCTTTTCCACGACAGCGTATCTGCATTGCCATTAATAGCTGCCATCCAGTTCCATTTGCTGCCATCATAATAATAAAAACCAATACTATCCGGTGCATTTTGAAATACCAGCAAACCAGTGGCCGGCGCATCAATGCCATTGCGTTGGGTTTTATTCATACGGGGTATAAGCAATCCTTTACCGTTGCTTTTTACATCAAGCAGGGCGCTACCATTGGCTGTGCTGCCATCGGTATTAATGGAAACAGATTGTGCATTGCTATGTGCAGCAGAAAACAGTAAGGCGATAAAAATTACCAGGTACTTTATCATAGCCAAAATGTTTATTATTATTTGATGGCTACAAGTTGCATTAAGTTATTTGTGTAGGCAATACCTCATTGGGTGATTTTTAGGATGCCTTACTTATACTTTGCAAGGCTTAAAACTGTAAGTAGTCATTTGGTCAATAAGTCATTGGTCATTGGGTATTGTACTTAAATTCAAGACGAACCAGTGACTTACTTATTGACCAAATGACCAATGACCCGCCATTCACGTTTTTGTCCCTTGTGAAGTAAATAGTACCAGAAACCAACCTTTCCGGGATTGTTATTAGCACTAGTTTTGTCAGCCGGACAAATCAGAAACCTTTTGATATTGGCATTACGGTATTATATGGTGAATGGTAAGATTGCCGTTTATCTGAAACGTCTTACCTGTTTTTACAGTGATTTTTACACCCGAAGGAACGGTGTATTGAATATTAAGGTTGCAGCTACCAGACGCCGGGTTAATGATAATTTCGCTGCCCTTCGTTAAGGCTGGAGGTGGCATGGCACCATATTGCCAATTGGCAGGCACATCCCAATTGCCGTCGCCGGTAAAGGTGTATGTGGAGGGCAAAATATCGGTCCGGGTTTTTACATAGAACCCACTGAAGCCGGTAGTAACATTAAAAGTTACCTCCCAAAAACTGTTAGTGGCATTCCATACAATATCTGCATCATCTGGATTAATTGTTTCAACAGATCCGGGATAAGTGATGGGGAGGCCGCTGCTATTGCTGCTGCTGCCACCACGTTTTTCTATTCGCAAATAGCCTTTACGTTCTGCTATTTGTACCGAGGTGGCAGTGCTTACCGGCAGCAGCCTGGTTGGTGCGGGCGATTGGGTATTAAATGCATTAAATTCAGCATCTGTAAAATAAAGGGTAACCCTGGCCGTAGCAGTAGCGGCATTGGTAGCCGGTGTAATCTGGTAGTGGCGTTTTACATAATCTATTGGTTGTACGGCCTGGTTCCAAAGTCTTGCAGTGGCATTACCGGTAATACTGGTGGCTCCCCCGTATGGCGCAATGGAAGCTACCAGGTTGTTGCAACTTACCCCGTTAAAAAAATGGGGGTTAATCACATCCTGAGTAATGTTGGTGCTGGAAGCTGTAGCAATGGCTATATCGGGGCAAAGCTTTAGTTTCCAAAGTTCAATACCGTTGACGCCATTACTTGCGGAAAAAAATAATTCATTATCAACCTCAGCAAAACCCAGTGGATTAGAACTGGCAGAACCATCGTTTATATCTTCCACCATATAAGTACCGGCTTCCGTGCCATTGCTTCTCCAAAGCTCACGGCCATGTGTGCCATCATCGGCCGTAAAATATAAGGCGCCATTAAAATTAAACAGATTGGCAGGGGCAGCACTTCCGGTGCCAATTATAATATCCTTTACCAATACGGTTCCCGCTGTGGTACCATCGCTTTTCCATAATTCGAGGCCATTGGCGTAGGTTCTGGCGGTAAAGTACAACGTGCCATTTACCGCACAAAAGTTTCCAAAATCGGCAGGAGCGGGTAAGGCTTTTACTTCTACCGTACCAGCAAGTGTGCCATCACTTTTCCATAAAGCCTTGCCCGAGGCGGTAGTGGCAGAAAAATACAAGTCGCCATCAAGGTTGGTTAAATTTTGGGGAGACGAATTATTATCAATCCCACCGCTTTCCCCTTCGTATATATCTTTAACGAGCTTGATTATAGTGTCGTTAGCATCTATTTTATACAATTCTTTTCCCAGCCTAACGACCCCATAAGAGCTCCCGCTGATAAATAAGGTTCCGTTTACGTTAGTCATACCTTCAACATCGATGTCTCGCCCGTTTTGCACACTCGCAAAGTAGTAATCCACAGCATTCAGATCATAGCTGACAATTGAATTATTATCGTAATTGCTGTATCGTTGTGCAGCAAAAAAAACTTTGTTACCAACCTTAGTAAATTGGGTGGGGTGGGAACCGTAATTGGCATCTTTATTAATATCTTCAACCAATACAGTGCCTGCCGACGTACCGGTGCTTTTCCATAACTCATTACCAACATTAATATTATTATATGCGGCAAATAGCAATGTGCCATTTAAAGCTGTCAGGCCCGATAGCTTTGAGGCCACTGTTCCACCTACATATACATCCTTGACCAGGTACGAACCTGCACCTGCACCCGCGGTTTGATGTCTCCATAGTCCTCTGTCAATTGTACCATTGCTTGCAGAAAAAAATAGTGTATAATCAATAGCTGTTAAATAATTAGGGTTGGATGCAAAGGCACCGGCATTTATATCTGTTACCAACGACGTACCGGCAGAAGTACCATCGCTTTTCCAAAGTTCTATACCTGCCGTGCCATTATTGGCGGCAAAATATAGTTTTTCGTTGCAATAGGTAAGGCTTGTGGGGTTAGAACCTGCAGCACCCGGGTTAATATCTTTTACCAGGCTTACCTTGTAAAATTGTGCCTCGCTCCTGCAAACAGAGAGTATAATGGTAATCACGTAAAGAACCAGCCTGATTTTGAGTATATCAATTTTCATAACAATAATTTTAAGACGATTATGCAGATTTCTCAGTTGGAAATAGCAAATACAGCCACATAATAAATGCGGCTGTAAAATGGGTGTTGGATAACATGAAAACAATACCTCAATGGGTGATTTATGCAGCCAACCCTGGCGTTGAGGATATGGCAATGACACCTCACTATTTCAAGACTTACTATTGACTATTTACCTAATTACCCGCCATTCGCACTTTTATCCCTATTGACTATAATGATTCAGCATTTCCGATACCGGGGTGTTTACAATTTGATGCACCCTGTTACTCACTGCACTGCCTGGTGAATGGTTAGGTTGCCGTTTACCTGAAACGTCTTACCTGTTTTTACAGTGATTTTTACGCCCGAAGGAACGGTGTACTGAATATTAAGGTTACAGCTACCAGAACCCGGGTTAATGATAATTTCGCTACCCTTCGTTAAAGCTGGAGGTGGCATGGCACCATATTGCCAATTGGCAGGCACATCCCAATTGCCGTCGCCGGTAAAGGTGTAAGTGGATGGCAGTATATCGGTCCGGGTTTTTACATAGAATCCACTGAAGCCCGTTGTTACATTAAAGGTTACCTCCCAAAAACTGTTAGTGGCATTCCATACGATATCTGCATCGTCCGGGTTAATTGTTTCAACAGATCCGGGATAAGTGATGGGCAGCCCGCTGCTATTGCTGCTGCTGCCACCGCGTTTTTCTATTCGCAAATAGCCTTTACGTTCTGCTATTTGTACCGAGGTAGCGGTACTTACCGGCAGCAGCCTCGTTGGCGCCGGCGATTGGGTATTAAATGCATTAAATTCTGCATCCGTAAAATAAAGGGTAACCCTGGCCGTAGCAGTAGCGGCATTGGTAGCCGGTGTAATCTGGTAGTGGCGTTTTACATAATCTATTGGTTGTACGGCCTGGTTCCAAAGTCTTGCAGTGGCATTACCGGTAATACTGGTGGCTCCCCCGTATGGCTCAATGGAAGCTACCAGGTTGTTGCAACTTGTACCGTTAAAAAAATGATGGTTCATTACATCCTGTGTAATGTTGGTGCTGGAAGCTGTAGCAAGGGCGATATTGGGGCAATTCTTTACTTTCCAAAGTTCGATGCCGTTGATGCCATCATCGGCGGCAAAAAACATTTGGTCATCTACAACTGCCAGGTGGGATGGGTTAGAGCCGGCGGAACCGTCCCAAATATCTTCCACTATATAAGTGCCGGCTTCCGTTCCATCGCTTCTCCAAAGTTCACGGCCATGTATCCCATCATCTGCCGTAAAATAAAAGGTGCCATTGAAATTACAAAAATTGTAAGGGGAAGAACTTCCTGTGCCGGGAAAGATATCCTTTACTAACTCAGTACCAGTTGCAGTGCCGTCCGTTTTCCATAATTCGTTACCTTGATCCGGGGAGGTAATCGTGAAGTACATGATACCATTAACCGGGAAAAATCTCCCGATAGAAGTATTGCCAGGAAATGCCTTAATCTTAACGGTCCCTGCATCTGTACCATCGCTTTTCCATAGAGCAGTATCCGTAGCTGTTCTGGCAGAAAAATACAACCCGCCATTAAATTTGGTCAAATTATTTGGAGAAGAACTATTTGCAAACCCTCCGGTAGATCCGGGGTAGATATCTTTAACCAAACCTCCCGCGGAATGTAATTCTATACCTTGATTGCTTACATGCTTTGTATAAAACAGGATACCGTTTACATTTTCCCTTTGATACATCTCAACACCAAACCTCTCGAATGTGGTCAAATCGTACCAGAAAGCAGATGGGGGTATCGGAGGAGGCTCATTGTACTCTGCATGAAAATACATTCTATTGCCTACCTTGATAAAGTCACGTGGATTGGAACCGGTAGCGAAAGGCCAAATGTCAGCCGCTAACACAGTGCCCGCTGAAGTGCCATTACTTTTCCATAGCTCTTTTCCTGTTATATAATTATTCGCATTAAAAAGCAGTGTCCCATCCATATTTATCAATTCCGAAGGTCCAGAGGATGTTGCACCATTTGCAATATCCTTAACTAAATACGTTCCAGTGCCGGCGCCGGCAGTTTGGTAACGCCATAGCTCAAAGCCATGTGTACCATTATTAGCAGTAAAGAAAAGATTAAAATCAATTGCTGTTAAATAAATGGGGTTTGAACCCGTGGCGCCATTGTTAATATCTGATACCAGCGTAGTACCTGCAGAAGTTCCATCGCTTCTCCAAAGTTCTGTGCCTGCCGTTCCGTCGTTGGCTGTGAAATATAATTTGTCGTTGCAAAAAGTAAGATTACCGGGATTAGAGCCCGTGGCGCCCGGGTTAATATCCTTTACCAGGCTCACTTTGTAAAATTGTGCTTCAGTTCTGCAGACTGAGAGTATGGCAAAAACGTAAAGAACCAGCCGGATGTTGAGTGTAGCTTTTTTCATAATTTCAGAATTTTTTTTAAAAGAATGGGGTAATGCTGTAAACCAAATGGTTGACTTATGTTACCCGCTATTTTAAAAAATGCTTTGTCGCTTACCTGTCTATATAGCAAATACAGCCACATAAGAAATGCGGCTGTAATATGGGTGTTGGGGAACAAGGAAGCAATACCTCAATGGGTGATTTATGCATCCAACCGGGTATTGAGGGTGAGGCTACATGTGCTTATTCTGCGAGTTTCAAACTGTCAACCGGGATTTTCGATTTGGCATCCCAAAAGGCACTAACATTTACAATTTTCCAGCCATCGGCTTGCTTTTCCATCAGGCGGGTTTCCTGGCTTATTCTGAAGAATTTTTTATCCTTGTCTGCATTGTATTGCTTCCAGAGGAGGTATGCGGCATTATTATTAAAAAACACCACCTGCGGTTTTTCTTTTTTTACCAGTGGGTGAATGACATTCTTACCATTGGCATAGTATTTCTCTATCCACTCTTTGCCCTGGGCATTTATTTTATCCCAGCCGATAGCCGCATCAAAAGTGCCGTCGTCGTTGTTCCAGGCCTGCATGGCATATGTTGCATGGCTCCAGTTAGTCATCCAGCAGTTATAGTCACCATCGAAAAAGCAGTTGGTTTCCTTATCGATCACCTGCATGATGGCGGCTGTTTCGGTTTCCTTATTAAACACTGGTTCAGCATCCACTGCTTTTTTTTCTGTGTTTTGACTGCAGGCAACGCAAATCATCATCATCGCACAGGATATAATGGACACGGGTTTCATATAAAGTGCTTTATTATTTTTTGTTAATTGAAATCAACTGGTGTATTGCGTGAAAACAGCAAGCATTTTACCAGCATTTAACCGCCACTACTGTGAAAAAACACCCGGGCTGATATTTGGGAGATCATATATCACCTGGTACTCCTGCCCTATTCAATATGGATAAAATGGGCTTCCCTGCTTCCAAAAGTGGTGGAGATTAAATCATAACCCGACAATGCTACCGCATAGCCAAAATCGCCACCGGTAACCGGGGTGGGGTCATAAATATGTTTGAATAACAACAGCCCATTATCGATATTATAAATAATAACATATCCTGCGTCTGCCAGGCCATCGACGGTCCTGTTGTTCATACCGATAGCTAGTTCGCTGCCGTTAAATGCGATGGAATACCCATGTGGTGCGGTGGCGGCAATTCCCAAACCAATCCGCTGAATTTCGTCGTGGCCCGCATCATAAACAGCCGCATATGCGGCACCGCTATGATAGGGTGCCATCACCGCAAATTTGCCGTCTTTTACTGCAACACAGGTACCAAACTTATCGTTTGCAGCACCGATACTTAAGGTTAACTCTGCGCCGGACAAAAGCCAGTTAACGGGATCATTTAAACTTACATACATGTAGGCCGCGCCTTCGTCTGCATTGGCACCTATATTTCTGCCGGGCGCACCTACAATGATAAAGTCGCCGGTTGTTTTATCTTCAATGTCCACACTGGTGCCAAAAACATCTCCGGCCAATCCATCATCGGTATAAAGTTTTGCCCTTTGTATCCAACTGGTGCCATTAAAAGCAAATACGTAGGCACTGCCCTGATTTGCATGGGTGTTGCCGTTTATGACCACATCATCATCAGGTGCACCTATCACAATCAAGTTGCCACTAATAGCTACACTGTATCCAAAATGATCATCGGCAGAGGCACTGCTACCTGTTAACTCGGTTACCAATACCCAATTATTTGTTGTGGTATTTCTCTTATAAACATACGCCTTACCCTCGTCCGTGCTGGTGCTAACATTTGCGAAAGGTGCGCCAATCACTGCTATATCACCATCGATGGATACGGAATAGCCAAATTTTGCTCCTGTGTTTGGGTTTGGTTGCAGCACGGTCATATTGGTTTGCCAGTAACCATTCAGTTTGTCAAAAAACTGTACGCCACCGTAATCCTCATTTCCTGTGGTACTTGCTGAAGGGTCCATATCGGGAGCGCCCACTATGGCATGATTACCCGAAATATCTGCGCTAAATCCAAACTCGTCCTGGCCATCAATATTACTCGCAGGTCTTACGATACGCGTGGGCAGGCTCTCTTCGTTCTGGGCATAGACAAAGGGCAGCCACTTTAAAGCATCATACATATAGATGGTATTCTTGTCTGTATCAAAAACAAGCAACCCGGTTTCGGGATTGTTGATGGCTTTTCGCTGGGCGGTGGTCATGCGGGGTATCAGCAAACCTTTGCTGGTCGATTGTACGTGTAGCATGGCACTGGGGGCGGGAGGTGTCCCAATACCAATACTTCCTGTTTGCCCGAAAAGCATCATGTGTGAAACTGCCATGCATGCGATGGCAATAAGTGTTTTTTTCATGGTGATTAAATTTGAGGCAAGATGCAGCGGACAGAATGAAGAGACAATACCTCAATGGGGTAAATCCGGGCATCAGGAAATGCCTTGTTGCATGGCTTTTAACATCGCCTCGCCACGGCTGGTAACATGCAACTTTTTGTAAATGTTTTTTACGTGGGTGCGGATGGTTTCGTAGCTGATAAATGCCTTGTCGGCAATTACCTTCAGGTTTTCGCCAGTTACCATCATTTGCAGTATTTCCTTTTCTCTTTGGCTAAGTTGGTAGTCCGTATTTTCCGGCACGATCAATATGACATTCCTTGACGAAAAAAAGCCCAGCACTTGTTTGGCTACCGAAGGATTCATGGGTGCGCTGCCATTGTAGACATCGCTGATCGCTTCCATGTATTTGTGGGGAGGATCGTTTTTGAGAATATAGCCACTGGCACCTGCACACAGGGCCTTAAAAATTCGCTCACTGTCGCTAAACACGGTTTGGATCAGGACTTTTATATCTGGAAAAGATTGGGTCAATAACCTGGTTACCTCTATGCCATTGATGCCGGGCATTTCAATATCCATCAATACCACATCGGGCTCACTGCGCTTAATATCCTGCAGCCAGCGGTTGCCATCGGTAAAGGCTCCGCAGCAGGTATAGCCAGGAGTACCGTTTAGGATCGCCTGCAGGGCGTCCCGCACCAGTTTGTTGTCTTCAAATATCGCTACGCGTATTTCCATAGTTTAATAGCAAAAATCCATTAAAAATTCAGTACAGGCAATACCTCAATGGGTGATTTTTAATCGAAGGCAAACCGTACAACCTTCGCCGGGTTTCGTTTGAAAGGTGCATTCCGCGCCCAATTCAGCCGCTCTTTTTTGCATATTATCATGTCCATTTCCTTTTGTCACATGTTCGGGATCAAAACCGTTGCCGTAGTCCTGGATCAATATTGATAAAAAACCATCCTGCAGTGCAAAATTCACCACCAACCGGTCGCTGTAACTGTATTTTACCGCATTATTGATCGCCTCCTTGCAGAACAGGTACATGTTCTTGCTGGTTTCAATTGAGGGCTTATAGCTGCCTGCGGGGCCTGTCAACACAAATTCCACTTTCATACTTTTGGCCATCCCCATGTGCCGTGCATATTCCTCCAGTTTATTGATCATATCCGACAGCAACTCTGTCTTCCGGTTAATCAGCCAAATGATATCGCTTAGCTTAGTAACCATATCGGTTGCAGAACGCTGAATGGTACCCACCGACTGCGTAGCCATTTCAAAGTCACGGTTGGCCAGGTTGGTCTTCACAAGATGACTATACATTGCGATACCACTGAGGGTAGCCCCTATTTCATCGTGCAGGTCTTTTGAAATATCGTCGCGGATTTTAACGATTTTACGGGTTTGCTTAACCCGGTACCTGTAAATCCAATTACATATAAATAGTGCTGTGCCTATACAAAGTAATAGAAACCAGGTTGTCTTCCAAAAAGGCGCCACAAGGAAAACGGTAAAGCGAATGGTCTTTTCGGACCAGGCTTTTTGTGGGGAAAATACCTTTATTTCAACGATAGTTATGCCAGGGTTCAAACCCGTCAGGATCAGCCTGCGTTGGTCGTCCTGCCCGATCCAGCCAGACGTCTTCCCGTTTTCTGTTAAGCGGTACGCGTACTTCTGGAAATCACCATCTTCAAAATTAATGGCATTGTAAAACAGGGTCAGGTTCCTGTTTTCCCAAGACAATTTAATACCCTGATGAGGAAACCATATGATAGAATCGTCGCCGGTTTTGGCGTACACCATCAAGAGGTTGGGGTCCGGGTTTACCGACTGCTTTTTCCCGGGCTCAAACCGGATGACAGATGCGCCGGATCCCGTAAAAAAAGAGGATGACGCGCTGTCAAAGACTATTTTGCTGGAATAAAAATTCTGGTAATACACATCCTTAAGATTGCTGACCGCCGATATCTTTTTAGACGCACAATTGATTTTTACAATCCCATTTTTAGAGGTGATCCATACAAAACCCTGGTAATATTTTAACCCGATGATCGTTTCATCCGGCAGACCATCGTTTACGGTGAATTGGGTTGCCTTCATGGTAGCGGGTTCATATAATACCAGTCCACGACCGGCGTCTGCCATCCAAAGCGCGCCATTATCGTCTATAACAATGGCATCAATGGCCGCAGGCTGGTACTGGGTTTCTGAGAACTTGTCTACAAAAATGTCCGCCAGTTTTTTAATGCTGTTATATCGGGCTATACCGCGACCTGCCAGCCAGATATTACCATCTTTATCTTCAGCCACATGATAAATTCCGGTCAGGTTTTTCCCGGTTCCGCTATCATTAGCAAACCATACTGGCTTTTTTTCACCCGGTTTCCAGATATAACATCCACGCGACTTGTTGGTAGTAATCCATATGTTTTTTTTGCTATCCAAAAAAAGATCAGCCACCCAGTGATTTCTCGGGATGAAGCCAGGCATATCAATATACCGGCTTGTATTTTTCCCCTCATCGTACAGGAAGAGCCCGTTGTCGCTTCCGCATACCAGACTATCTCCCATCCATTTTTCTATTGCATGCATGCTCTTATTTCCAAATGGCGGAAAGGCAAATGGGATGGTTTGTTCGAAAGCTAAGGTCCCTTTATTGAATTGGTGTATACCTCCGCTAAGACTCGCCGCGGCATACACATGCTCGTTGGTAACGGCCAACTGTTGTACCATGCTGCGGTCGCCTTTTACTTCGTTCAATCCGGCATCCGGATGCAACTGCAGATTTATCGGGCTGCTTTTTTGGTACTTCAGACCGTCTTCAAAACCGAGCCAGTACTTATTTCTTCTATCTATGAAGATTGCGTTACATCTTTTCTCCTTAAAAAAAGCATTGGTATCCAGCAACATTGCACCGGTTTTCCTGCTTATATGCAAAGAATAAATGCCATTGTGTTTTCCGGTGAGCAGGAAGGAAGAATCATTAACTGCCACCAATTCGCTTCGCCAGGAGAATCGGGTGCGGACAGGAAAATCAATTTTTGAGTAAGTGACCAATTTCTTTAGCTCGTCCACATAAATCAAAGTGTCACTATAGTAGTTTAAAATAACAAACTGACTTTTTCCCGCAGGCAGCAAATAATAATCCTGGTGCCGCTTAAAACCAAGCAGCAACCGGGTAAGGACAAAATTTTTATCTGATGTTGTTAATGGTGTTATTTTTTTCAACCTGGTGTTATATAAAAAAAGCCGCTTTTCGCCACACACAATGATGGTTTCATCATTCACCCAATAGCTAAATACCCCAAACGACATGCCCCTTTTGGATTCTTCGGAGGTATAATCATCATACCGGAACACGAGTGCTTTGCTTTTATTAAAATGATAAAAGCCGGAACGTGAAATGAGGTACAAATTGCCCGCCTTGTCAAAAAGCATATTCCTTAACTTATTTGCATTTGCTTCATATTGAATCGGGCCCTTTGGTATCACCAGGTTGGTTGAAACCATCCTATTGATATCAATAATGGTAAGACCATCCTTGGTTGCGATCCCCAGGTGGTTGCTATCCAGGTTGCAGATATTGAAAATATCCCGGGAAGGCAGGTCGCTCAGCGTTTTAGAAGCCGTAAATGGTGTAAAATATTTTCCGTCGAACCGAACCAGGCCGTTCTCCGTACCCAGCCATATATACCCATATTTATCCTGCGCTATGGCTTTAATGTTATTATCCGGCAAGCCGTTTAACTGGCTATAATGCGTATAACCATTGGGCAGTTGGGATTTACCTACCACCATCAACAAGCAACCGATCAAAAAGAAATAGAATTTTAGAAGTACATGCAGGTAGGGGTTCATAAGTTATTCGCTAAAATTCTGGATAATGGTCTAAACCGGCAATATTTCTTTGGGTGATTTTGATTATACGGCAATTATTCCTGAAGGCTCAAAATTGTGGGCATTTTATTGCGCTACTATCTCCTGATTCCAGGCAAATAAATGACCTGATGACTACTGATCTTACGGCTTAAAATTCACGCTTTTTGCCCTTATGAAGCATCATCGCCGGGCATCTGGTACAACATAGAAACAGACACACCACCATTTATTTTTGACTGCAACAAAAGTCTTGCGCCAATTTCGTCGGCACGCTTTTGCATATTTTCCAGCCCATTACCACGGCGCACCAATACTTCATCAAACCCCTTGCCATCGTCTTTTATAGAGAACTGCATTTTACCGTCGGTTTCAGAGATTATAAGTTCCAGGTTGGTGGCGTCGCTGTACTTCACCGCGTTATTAATTGCTTCTTTACAAAACAAGTAAATATTCCGCCGGTTCTCTCCAGTCATTTTCAGATCATCAAATTCAGAAGGCACCTGTATCTTAACTTTTATTCCTTTTATCGCTGCCATACTGATCGCATAATCTTCCAGCCTGTTCACCAATTGCTTTAAAGTATCCTGGTCAGGGTTTATAAACCACACAATATCATTCAGCTTATCCACCATCTGGCTGCTGCTTTGCTGCATTACACTCAGGGAATTTTCAACACCGGATATATTATTGATTTTGATTTGTTCTTTGGTTAAATGGCTATACATGGCGATGCCGCTTAGTGTTGCTCCTACTTCATCATGAAGCTCGGAGCTTACCCGCATTCTTTCTTTTAAAATAGCCTTGCTGTTTTCTTCCTGGATTAATTGACCCTGTGCATTATGCAATTCCTGTAAGGATTTTTCGAGTTCCTGCGATTTTTGCTTTAGGTCTGCTGTGCGAATTGTGACTTTTTCTTCCAATACCAGGTTTTCTCTTTTAAGCTTTTGCGTGCGGAACTTTGAAAACAAGAGCAGGGCGGCCAGGAACCCTAATATATACAAAGTATAAGCCCACCACGTAGCATACCAGGGAGGTAATATGGTAAAGGCATAACTAAATGGCTTACCCCATTGCTGTGCCGTTCCAATGGCACATACTCTGAAAACATATTTCCCGGACGGCAGGTTACGGAAATCAGCTTTGGTCTCATCGGATGGAATACTCCAGGAGTCGTCCAGGCCTTCCATTTTGTAGCTATATTTTATATTATCGATCGCTTTCCACTCTATAGCCACATAATTAAAACTGATGAAGTTATTTTCAAAGGACAGCGCCGGGTTCAATGGATAGTTATAAAATTTTTCAGTTTCAGTAAAGCTGATACCATTTTTTAAGCTATCGCTCAAATTGTGGAAATCATAGAAATTCCCGTTGATGCCGATACTGTTTAACCGGGCAGCCGGAAGTGGTGCCGATATATCGAAAAAATTCATGTCCTGTTTCACCAGGTCGCGCCCATCGGCTTTCCACAGCTGGTTATCTGACGTGAGCAGCAAGCTGGCAAACAGCGAGGAATTTTTCAAATAACCGGGTATTGGGAAAGTATGAAATGTATGGGGTGTCTGCAAAAGATTGCTCCCATCCATGCTTGCAGCCGTGTCAAAAAAGTTAATCACCGACATGCCCTGTTCTGTACCCACCAGGAAACCGCTATTGCCATACTTCTCTAGTATGGATATGTAGTTCTTGTCTATTCCCTGTTGCTCAGAAAACCAGGTAAAGCCTTTACCATCGAATTTTGTGAGCCCGTAATTGGCAAACCATATATTGCCGTCGCTGTCTTCTGCAACTTTATTGACTCTATCATCAGGCAGCCCCTCCTTTTGGGTGTAGTGGGTAAAGTTTTTGCCGTCGTATTTTGTAACGCCTGCAGAGCCGTAGGCAATCCAAATATTTCCTTTACTGTCTTCGAATAGCGAACCGACCAAATCCTTCATCAGGCCCGATTTATTGTCGAACCGGGTATAACTTTTTCCATCAAATTTTACCAGTCCCGGTCCATCCGGTGACTTGGCAAAGCCAAACCAGGTATTGCCCCTGGTATCGGTCAAAGTGGAAAGAACTCTTTTCTTAAAAAGACCGCCAGGGTAATGACTAAACTTTTTCCCATCGAAAAAACACATGCCGTCAGGTGTGATAATGGATACATTGTTGTTGCCGTCAATCGTAATATGGTCAGTATTATTCGACAACAATCCCTGCGCTATGGTAAAGTGATTAAACTTTGTACCATCATACCTAAGAATACCATTTAGTCCGCTCCGCATCCAGATAGCGCCGTTTGTTTCTCCGGCCAGCGAACCAGAACTTTCTATCTCCGGCAGATTGGTTGCATTGTAGAAAGTGCGGCCACTGCCATCAATCCGGCTGATGCCAAATTGCAAAGGCACCCATATCCCACCTTCTTTATCTTCAATTAAGTTAAAAACCATATTGCCTGCAAGGCCTTCATTCTTTGTGATACTGGTAAAGCTTTTGCCATCATATTTGGCAATACCATTTGAGGATGTAAACCAGTGATTGCCCTTTGTATCCTGCAGGGAGTGGACAAGTTCTTCGCTGATAAGCCCATCCTTTCTTGTGATGTAAGTAAAGTTCCTGCCGTCATACTTCGCAAGCCCGCCGTTGGTAGATATCCAGATATTACCCTCATTATCGCAGTTTGCCCCGTACACGATATCACCCGGCAGTCCATCCGCTTTTGTAAAATAAGTGAATTCCTTTCCATCGAACCGGCTCAGTCCATTTTCGGCGCTGATCCAGATATTGCGATTCCGATCCATGCAAATGCTGTTTATCATCTCGTTTTGAATCCCGTCGTCTATCGTAAAGTGGGTAAAAAATTTGCCGTCATATTTCGTGATTCCCTCCACTGCCATAAACCACATGTTACCGGTACTATCCGCAAAAGCAGGGAGGGTACGTCTTAGCAATGAGGATTTCTCTCCAGGAAAGTTAGTAAAGCTTTTTCCATCATATTTTGTGATACCATAGCGGCCACCAAACCAGATATTTCCCTTGCTGTCGCCGGCGATAGTCTGCACATTATGTAACAGTTTGGTGCTGGTACTCTTCTGGAACCCCTCCCGGCTTTTGTATTGCGTAAAACTTTTGCCATCGTATTTCACTACTCCGCCTGCTACCATTCCCAACCATAAATTGCCCTCTTTATCTTCAAACACACAATTGACCATGGGAGATGGAAGCCCGTTGGATTCGTCGATATGAGTTATATGGTATTTTGCATTGCCTTTTATCCCGGGTATTATGGCCTCCACAGGTTCTGGTTGAATGACGGGGGTAACAATGCCATTTGCCGCAACTGTTTTACCCGGTCCGGCTTTCTTTCTCTTTAGTTGCGATTCGTTTACCGGGATCGTTTGCAACTGCTGACTAACAATGTGAACATTGGTATCGGCAGCAATCACAAATGGGTTTCCTGCATCCACTGTAATTGGCTGGCCAATACTATCCGGGGGCATCAGTTCTCCAAACGCGGGGATTTCTATACCTGTTGGGTGATTGACTCTTTCACGATAGTCTGGGTCAGGTTTTATACTATCCCCGGTAAATGGGTTGATGGTATATTTATTTTGTAATTGCAGCGGTGCCATTTGAGGTTCTGTGTATACACCCGGGGGTAAATCGCTGGCAGGTATTTTTTTAGAATTGCACGAGAAGAACATGGTACTCAGTAAAAGCAAGGCCATTCTGAAACTCATAGCAATTTGTTTTTGTAAAAATGCGATGAACAATTTAATTCTACAGTCACCCATTGAGGTATTTAAGTTTGAGGCTAATAGTTGTTCCAAAGCCAGGCTTTGACTGAAGCATGTATTCTGCGTCTAATTCATCGGCACGTTTTTGCATATTTTCAAGCCCATTACCTCGGCGCACCAACACTTCATCAAATCCTTTACCATCGTCTTTTACAGAGAACTGCATCTTGCCGTCGGTTTCAGAGATAATTAGTTCCAGGAAGGTGGCATCGCTGTACTTCACGGCATTGTTGATGGCTTCTTTACAAAACAAGTAAATGTTCCGCCGGTTTTCTCCTGTCATTTTCAGATCATTAAATTCGGAAGGCACTTCTGTCGTAACTTTTATTCCCTTTATTGCTCCCATACTAACTGCATAATCTTCCAGCCTGTTTACCAATTGTTTTAAAGAGTCCTGGTCTGGGTTTATAAACCAAACAATGTCATTCAGCTTGTTCACCATGTGGCTACTGCTTTGCTGCATTACATGTAGGGAATTTTCAACACCGGAAATATTATTGACTTTGATTTGTTCCCTGGTTAAATGGCTGTACATGGCGATGCCGCTGAGCGTGGCGCCTACTTCATCGTGGAGATCCGTGCTTATGCGCAGGCGTTCATTCATCATTGCCTGAATGCTTTGGGCCCGTTTCCTTTTGCTAAACCTGTAAAAAATGTAACCACCAAGCAGGAGCAATACAGCTGCGCTCAGATAGGCAATATTCTTTTTTTGTTTTTGCTCCTTTGCAGATAGTGACTGTAATTTGCTTTCGGCAGAAAGGAGCTTTATTTCGTCATCCTTTTTTTCAAACTCATACTGCAGCTTATAACTTTCAGATTTTAGTAAACTCTCTTCGTTTACAAGACTGTCGCGGCAGAGAATGTATTTTTTGTATTTTTCATAGGCCTGGTTAAAATTCCCCCGCATGCTGTCGAGTTGCGAAATGCTTAAATAACTTTCGCGTACATTTTCCCTGTCGCCGGCGGCTATAGACAATTGCAATCCTTTTTCTAAATAGAAACCTGCCTGCTTTGTGTTTTTCAAAACAAGGTACAGTTTGCCGAGGTTTACATTTGCAGCCGGGATGCCAGATTTATCAGTTGCATTGGTATATCCGTTTAAGGAAGCTGTATAATTTGCAAGCGCCAGTGATAAATATTTTTGTGCCGTATCTTTTTTCCCCACCTGCAATGCATCTTCGCCCTGTTGTCTATAGATGTGGCCTATATCCCGGTAAGTGTGGGGAATTGCCCAGGATTGATAAGCCAGGTCTGCATATTTTTTCCAGAGCTCCAATGCGTCAAATTGTTTTTGTAGTGCCATAGCGTAATTCCCTTGCTTAAAATATACTTCGCCAAAGCAATTGGCAATGTAGCCGAGGCCAACTTTCCTGGATGATTGTTCCCTGTGTTCCTGGGCAAGGGTTAAATTATGCAATGCTTCCGCACTGTTATCCTGTAAAATGCAGATATTTCCGATGGAACAATAGGTATTGGACATTACTGAAAAATACTTGTCCTTTCCAAAGTGTGTAATGCCTAGTTTTTCATACATTCTTAATGCCAGGTAATAGTATTTTAAAGACTGGGTATAGTCGTGTAAAACTTCATAGTACAAACCATGATCGTAGTAACACCCTGCAATAAGAGCGGTGTTGTCACCGCTTTGTACGATTTCCAATGCAGTTCGCACATTTTTAAGTGCTGTGGAATATTGTCCAAGCTGGTAATTGATCTTCCCGAGCAGCCAGGAAGTAGTTGCAATACCCTCGGGGTCGTCTATCTCCTTCATCATCCGCAGCGCAATGCTAAAGTTTTCGAAGGCCCCTTCAAATTTATTGATCCCATAATCGCTGAGGCCAAGGCTCTTGTATGCAACGGCAATTTCTTTGGGGGAATTTATTTTTTTTGCCAGAGTGAATTGAGCCTGCGCATAGGAGGCAATACTATCCCAGCTATATGCTTCAAAAAAGCCAGTGCAAATCTTAGCCAGTATATGAAGCTTGCTGGTATCTTCTTTTTGTGTAGCTAATATTTTTTTTAGAGAATCAATATTGGTTTTTTGTGAAAAAACAGTAACAGCAATCAACTGCAGGATACACAAGAACAATGTGGTGTACTTCACTGTGTTTTTTGGCATTTCCACTGAGTTTATTAATAATTGGTTTTTGTAATTCCAAACCGGAGGCTAATAGTCGTTCCGCTTCCCGGATTTGATAGAAACCGGCAATCTGCAGCAATTTCTGCTGCACGCCTTTTTATACTCTCAATCCCTTCGCCCTTTTTTATTACGTGCTCATCAAACCCCTTTCCATTATCCATCAATGAAAACGCTATGGCATTCCCTGTTTGTTTTATTGCAAGCTCTATTAAAGATGCATCGCTGTATTTTACAGCATTGTTCACCGCCTCCTTCATGCAGAGATAGGCGTGGTAATGCTGGTCTTCGCTAAGAACCATTGTAGCCGCGTGAACGGGTGCCTGTATTTTGAAATGAATATTTTTTGCGCGGCACATAGTGGTGCCGTACTGTTCCAGTTTTTGAATCATTTTTTCCAGCGAATGCTGACCCGGTTTTACAGACCACACAAGGTCGCCGAGTTTGTTCACCACTTCGGTCGCCGAATGCCCGATGGTTTGCAAGGTTGTCTTTACATTTTCGTGTTCGCCGTTCTGTAGCTGCATATCTGCCATATAACTGTACATCGATATTCCACTGAGGGAACTTCCGATATCATCATGTAATTCACCTGATATTTTAGTCCTGATTTTTTCAAGCATTAATTGTGATTCCATTTTTTGAACCATCACCTGGTTCTCTGTATATCGCCACTTTTTAATAATAGCTATCAGGTAGCAGGTCATTTCTATCAGCACGCCGCATTTCAGAAAAAAGAAAGGATAGTTATCTGTAAAAATATGCTGAACGCCCCTGAGCCTGAGAATAAGCATGGTAGTAGTGAGAAAACTACCGATGATGTAGGCTGAAAACCCCCATACCACCCACGCGGAAAACCGCATCCTTTTCCTGGCGATGATGACCACCATGCCTACACCGAAAAAAAGCAACACAAAATTTTCCAGGTTGAATATTAATTCGGTGGGTTGTTTAAACGCGTAAAGCACAAAAAACAATCCAAACGCCACCAGCTGGATCCAGATCGAAATAGTAAGCAGCCGGTCAAGCATGCGGTTTTTGATAAGATCCGCAAAAAAGTATTTTAAGAACAATGTAAAACACAAGCCCCCGAGCATGGCCAGCGGCGTATTCAGCAACTTAAACCACCAGGAATTAAGGGCAATGGCATCGGTAGAATTATAAAAAATTTCAGGCGCAGCAATAAAAAAATTGATACCTGTAAAAAAAAGAAAAAGCGCAAAGCATAAGCTATCTTTCTTTTTGGTGATCAGGTAAAAGCAGACTAGAAAAAAAGCCTGAAAAAAAAGGATACCCTGAAAAAAAATGTAAAATAAATAAATTGCTTTTCCCATAGTGGTAGATGTGTGGTTAGTGTAGCGTTTATAAAATGTAAACCTCTATAGTTTTGTTATTTGCATGACATCGGTTACAGTACTGACAGTATGGAACACGATAGCCAATATTCCCGCGATTCTTACAACCCAAACTAGTTAATTCTGTTACCTTGTCTTCGTTGAATTAAAAAAAACTACGATTCAAAAAGGTCTATTCGCCCATAAAATCCATTACATATCAGGGCAGCCAAAACCTCAGTGGGCGATTTTCAGACGGAATGAAATCGTACACCCTCCACCGGGCCGCGATTGTGAAATAAATTCAGCACCCACCTCATTTGCCCGCTTTTGCATATTGTAAAGTCCATTCCCTTTTTTAGTCGTTTCCTGGTCAAAGCCATTTCCGTCGTCCATCACTTTGAGTGTCATGTAGTTTTCAGATGCCGTCACCAGCAATTTTATTAGCTTCCCATCACTATATTTCGCTGCGTTATTAATAGCTTCTTTGGCAATTAAATACAGGTTCTGACGGTCCTTCATGGGCATTTGATGCTGTACCGCATTTTCCGCTACTTCGGCTTTGAACGTCATTCCTTTTGCTGCAGCCATTTTACTGCCATACTCCTGCAGGCGGGCTACTGTTAGCGGCAGGGAATCCTGGTAGGGATTTACGCTCCACACCAGGTCTCCCAACTTATCCACCATTTCATTGGCCGACTCCTGAATGATTCCCAGCGAGGTTTTTGCTTTTTCATGATCGCCTGCTACCAGCTGATTGTTGGTCATATAGCTGTACATCGATATTCCGCTTAGCGTGCTGCCGATATCATCATGTAGCTGGCTGCTGATCTGGTTGCGGATGTTTGCAACAGCCAGTTCCTTTTCCATTTGCTGTAAAGCCAATTGCTTTTCCTGGTAATTCCATTTTTTAATGATGGCAACCTGGTAAAATAAGATATCGGCCAATATGCCGCACCGCATAAAAAACAATGGGTAATCGTGGGTGAAAATATTCCTGATTTCATACCTGTCCAATACAATCATGAGCATCGTAAGAAATGTACCGACCATACTGAAAATCATTCCTGACAGCACCCAGCCCACATTCCGTGCATTTTTTCTAAGCATTTCTACCACCAGGTAAATGCTCAGGCTAAAACTCAGGAAGTTGACCATATAAAAAATAACCTGGTTAGACCGTTTTAACGCAATCAGCACAAAAAAAGCCAGCACAAGTATCGGAATTGAAGTAAGAACAATGCGATATGCGTTTTGGGTTGAAGGACTGGAATAGACACCCTTGAAATAGGATCTCAAAAAGAGAATGTAAAACAGGTTGGCGAGTATTATGATGGGAATATTGAGATAGCGGTACAACGTAGAATCAAAAACAACATCATCATTTAAACCAAAAAATGTATTGGGTGCATTCAGAAAAAAGTAAACAGTGGAAAGCAGTAAAAACAGGCAATAAAAAAGGATATCATCCTTACGTACAACAAGGTAAAGAATCAATAAGAAAAAGGTTTGGAAAACCAAAAGCCCCTGGAAGAACAAGTAAAACATGTTGAGAAAAGTCTCCATCGTGTGCGATTTTGGTAGCTAATTCAATCGTCAATTTACCGGAAAAACCACAATCCTGCTATTTCGAAAAGATTGATAATGAGCAAATACGGCTTTTGCGGGAGTACATACATTAGTTTCAAACCAATTAAAGCAAATCGTGTTTCCAGGTAATTACATGAGTCATCTTAAAACCAGCCGGTTGTAAGGGGTACAGTTTCAATCTTTATATTGCACTACACTATTAAATCAGCCATATATGAAATATCGCTTGCTATTTGCAGCACTTTTTAGTACGGTTTTCAGCTTTGCACAGGACGTGCATTTGTTTATCGGCACCTATACCGGCACCGGCAGCAAGGGCATCTATGTCTATAAATTCAATACCACAACCGGAAAAGCCACATGGGTGAGTAACACCGACAGCATGGTCAATCCGTCATTTTTAACGGTGTCCTCAAATGGCAAATTCCTGTATTCCGTTTCGGAGAGTGGTGGCAATTTCCCGGGCAAGGTCAATGCATTCTCATTTGACAAGAAAACCGGGCAGCTGAAATTTATCAATGAACAAACCAGTGGCGGCGACAATCCCTGTTATGTATCTATTACAAAAAATGGCCAGTGGGTGGCTGTTGGAAATTATACAGGTGGCAATCTTTCCATGTTTAAAACCAAACCCAACGGCGCGCTGATGCCAGTGGCGCAGTTTATACAACATTATGGCACCGGACCGAACAAGTCCCGGCAGGAAAAAGCACATGTACATTCGACGGTTTTTTCACCCGATGAAAAATTCTTATTCGCGCCGGACCTGGGTATGGATAAAGTAATGGTCTATAAATTCAGGGCAACCTCCAACCTGCCATTGGAGCCCGCAGCGGAGCCATTTGCGGAAACCTTGCCAGGCAGTGGCCCGCGTCACCTTGTATTTCATCCCACCATAAAAAAATACGCTTACCTGGTAAACGAGATGGCCGGTGCTGTTAATGGCTACATTTTTGAAAAAGGTAAACTCAGCAATATTCAGAATATCGCCATGCATCCCGGCGATTTTAAAGGCCAGCCCGGCAGCGCCGATATCCATTTGTCGCCTGACGGAAAATTCCTGTACGCCAGCAATCGCGGTGAAGAAAACAATATCGTCATCTACGCGGTAGAACCGATGAACGGGCTCCTGACATTAAAAGGCTACCAATCCGTTTTAGGCACCAAACCCAGAAATTTTTGCATCGATCCTACAGGTAATTTCCTGCTGGTAGCCAACCAGGACAGCGGGAATATTGTGATCTTCAAAAGGGATAAAGAAACTGGCTTTCTTACTCCAACGGGCGAAGAGATTAAAATTCCAAAGCCGGTTTGTTTGGTGATGAAATAGCAAGCTAAAAATGTGGAAATGTGAAAATGTGGAAATGTGGAAATGAGAAAATGTGCAAATATGCAAATGATGGAGCGGAATAATTTTTTACTGTATGGGGCAAATGGATATACGGGCAAGCTGATTACAAGGATGGCCGCGGACTATGGATTGTCGCCGATACTGGCTGGCCGTAATGAATCGGCTATCAGGCAAATGGCCGATGAATTTGACATGCCGTACCGGGTCCTGGATTTGGATAACGAGGCGGAACTCAAAGCCGTTTTGTCGGAGGTAAAGTTGGTGCTTCATGCGGCGGGGCCATTTCAGCATACGGCGAAACCCATGATTGACGCATGCCTGAAAACTGGCTGTCATTACCTGGATATTACTGGCGAAATAGCGGTTTTTGAAATGTGTAAAAGCTACCATCAAAAAGCAATTGAAGCCGGTATCCTGCTGATGCCCGGCGTTGGGTTTGATGTGGTTCCTACAGATTGCATGGCATTATTTCTCAAAAAACAAATGCCCGATGCCACCAGTTTGCAATTGGCTTTTGCATCGGTGGGTGGTGCCCTTTCGCATGGCACAGCTACCGCCATGGCCGAAGGCCTGGGCCAGGGTGGCGCTGTTAGGATCAATGGAAAAATTGTAAAAAAACCTTTGGGTCATAAAGGGATGTGGGTAGATTTTGGACCGAAGAAATTGTATGCCATGACCATTCCATGGGGCGATGTTTCCACTGCTTATCATACTACAAGCATCCCGGATATTGAAACCTATACGAGTATTTCGCCAAAGATTTTTTATTGGCTGAAATACCAATGGATGTTTAACTGGCTGCTACGCACAGATTTTATTCGTAGCCGTGTAAAGAAGCGGATCGATAGCAAACCAGCCGGACCGGAAGATGAGGCCAGGGCAAATGCTACCAGCCTTGTTTGGGGCGAAGTCACCAATGCCGCAGGTAAAGAAATATCAGCGAGGATGCAGGGGCCCGACGGTTATACCATGACGGCACACACGTCATTGATCATTGTAAAAAAAATAATGGAAGGCACTGTCTCACCGGGCTACCATACCCCCGCAGAAATGTTTGGGGAAGACCTGGTGCTGCAGGTTCCGGGTGTAAAAAGATGGATGTAAGTGGTCAGTTGGCAGTTTTGCAGTTGGCAGTTGGCAATACTCCATGTGGATACCGGCAATGGGCAACTGCAAACTGCCAACTAAAAAACTGCCAACTGAAAAACTGCCAACTGAAATAACATGAACATAGATGAACTAAGAGAAAATGAGTTGGACAAACCTTCCCGGAAAAAGATCATTTTTCCGGTAAACAAAGCTTTGCGTAACTACCTGAAAGATCATGGCCGGGAAGTGAAGTTGCCTGTGGCTTATAGGGATCTATTGAATTTCACCTACTCTATTCCGGTAAAAGACAAGCACGGAAAACATACACTATGGGAAACAGTATCGTACGACCTGCACCAATGGGATTTTGTAAAAGAGGGGCTGATCCAGATCTATGCCATTTTAAAAACCGAGGGAGACCTGAGTTTTAGCAAACACCTGGATGTGGCCCGTATAGATTATTGCACTTTTGGCAACAGCAACCCTTTCAGGATACGGATCGTAAACAAATTCAACGACAACTACGATCACTATTATGTGAAGATGGCTGATGCTTCAAGAATCTACGGGCTGGAACTGGAGCATATACTTTCACCCAAACGCATCACCTATCTTACCTACCAGGATTCACTCGTGGAAGAGCATATCCCCGGCATTCCGGGCGATGTGTTTATCAGCGAACACCTGCACCTTCCTTCTACCAATAAAATAAGGCTGGCAAAGGAATTTGTAAAGTTCAATGAACGCTGTTTTGTAAGGTTGCTGGGCGATATGCGCTCGTACAATTTTGTGTTTGAAGTATTGCCCGACATAGAAGATTTTCAATATCGCATCAGGGCGATCGACTTTGATCAGCAATCCTATGAAGGCAGAAAGAACCTTTACCTGCCACAGTTTTTTAAAGAGAACAGGGCCTTGGTTGAAATGACATTAGGTCTCCTGAACAAGGAATCGATAGAACAATACCAAACAGAAGAACGTACCATCATGGCGTTTAGGGTGGCCAGTACCCGCTACCGCATTATGGAATTGCTGAATATCATGAGCAACGATGTGATTTCCACACCCGAAAAAATATACCAGCTGAAACACGAACTTGCCGCATTCTTTGGCAATCATCATTTTACCCGCTGTACTTCTATGGGGCAAATCGTAAAGCTGAACCTGAAACAAACGCTGCGAAAAAATCTGATCAGCATACAGCAGATGCTGGGTAAAATACAGGATTAAAAAAGCCATCCATTCGTGCTATAAGTGACAGAAAAAATATGGTTATGCCAATAAAAGATTATTACCAGGTACTGGAACTTCCTTACACTGCCACAGGTGAAGATATAAGAAGAGCATTTAGAAAACTGGCTGTAGTATGGCATCCCGATAAAAACAATGATGATAAAATTGCGGAAGAAAAATTTAAGGAAATCCAGGAAGCCTATTTTATTTTAAGCGACGCCGGGCGCCGGGAAACCTACCATTTAAAAAGCCGCTACCCGCTGATCAACCGCCGCCAGGCGCCCAGGCCAGCAACCGCCTTCAGCATTTTGAACCAGTGCCGGAAACTAAACGATAAAATAGCCGAAATGGACATTTTCCGCATGAGCCAGCAAGCTTTGTTTGAGCAGATCATGCTCCTGGTTTCGGACAAAAATGTATCCATTATCCAACAAAACGGGGATGAAAATATCACCCGGCAAATCATTGACGAATTACTAAAAAGCAGCAGGCCGCTGGCGTACAGCTACGTGGAGCAGATAAACAGCCGCCTGGCATTATTGGCTGGCACCAACAACGAGCGCATCAGCCAAATCTATCTACATACAAAAAAAAGCCGCCAAAACAGTTATTGGGATAGGTATAATGGCGTTTTCATTTTCATTGCAACCTTGCTGCTTTGTTTGCTGATGTGGGTGATGACCACCTGATAAAATCAGGTTTTTTCTTGTCGTCCTCCGGTTTTTCCGCCATCATTCCCGATACCGTAAATCGTTTTTCCCGATACGGCATTCATAAAAACTGATCCTGTCTTTGTTTTGCAACCAGAAAAATAAAGACTAACAGTTTATGAAAAGAACAGCACAATTAATGATTTGTACCTGCCTGCTGATCGCAGGCTATTTTGCTAAAGCGCAGACCGGCAGCCTTTCCGGCACCATTTTAACCAGTGATAAAAAGCCTGCGGTAGCGGTGAATATCGGATTGAAAGGCACCCCTTTTATGCAGGCCACCAAAGAAGATGGATCTTTCTTTTTCGAAAAAATAAAAGATGGCAGTTATATCATTATCGTGTCTTTAACCGGCCTTCAAACACAGGAAACAGCCATACAGGTAACGGCAGGTAAAGCGAACCGGATCAATTTTACTTTACAGGAAAACGCAGCTGAACTAGACAATGTGATCGTAAAAGCGGTTCGCAGCCCCAACCTGAAAGCAATTACAGTTGGCAAGGCACCCATTGCTATTATGGACCTGCCCCAGAGTGTTACTACTATTGGCGAAGGCACTATTAAAGAGCAGCAGGCGTTACGCCTCAGCGATGTGGTAAAAAATGTAAATGGCGTGTACCTGGCCGATTTAAGAGCAGGAAATGCGGAGATTTTTTATGCCAGGGGCTATAACCTTGGGGCCAACAATATGTTCAAAAACGGCGCCCGTGTAAATACCGGTGCCATGCCTGAAGTAACATCGCTGGAACAAGTGGAATTTCTTAAGGGAAGCGCGGCTATTTTATATGGCAACGTAGCTCCGGGTGGCATTGTAAATATGGTGACCAAGCAGCCTAAATTTCGTTTTGGCGGCGAAGTGGCCATGCGTACCGGCAGTTTTGACCTGTACAAACCTTCAGTAGACATTTATGGGCCTATTTCTTCAAAGCTTGCTTATCGTATCAATGGCAGCTATGAAACTTCAAACAGTTACCGCGACGTGGTGAGCAATGAGCGTATATATGTTAATCCATCTTTACTCCTGCAGGCGGGAAAAAGAACGGAGATCCTGGTACAGGCCGATTATTTAAAACATGACTATATCCCTGATTTTGGACTGGGCAGCCTTGACAATACCATTATCCCTAACCTGCCAAGAAATACATTTTTAGGAGCCAGCTGGCAATATGCTACCAACAGGCAGAGCACGGCTACGATCCAAATTAAGCATAAACTAACAGAAAACTGGAACCTGAACAGTTCGGTTTCGTACCAATATTTTAACCGGGATTACTATGCAGTAGAAAGAATACAGGCAGCCGCAAATGGGGACTGGACAAGGCCTTTGAGCAAAACCGAAACCATTGAAAATTACTATAATGCACAAGTGAACCTCGTAGGCAAATTGAATACCGGGAAAATTGAGCATACCATATTGACAGGTGTGGATGCTGATAAATACATTGCCGGAGCTGTAACTTTTAACCAACCCACCACTTACGACAAGATCAACATACTGGACCCCAACAAATTCGTGGCAAGGACTGATATTCCTGCCGCAGCAGCCATCAGGAAAACTACGGCACCTTCTAACAGGTTTGGAGCTTATGTTCAGGACCTCGTAAATCTTTCTTCGAAATTTAAATTATTGGTAGGTCTCCGCTGGTCGTTCCAGGAAGCGTTAAAAATTGACACGCTGAACCTGTTGACCAATTCCCACACCAAAGCCAGTTCCACTAAAATAGACAAGGCATTTTCTCCGAGATTCGGTTTTGTTTACAAGCCATTGCCCACTACTTCGGTGTTTGTAAGCTATGCCAATTCGTTCTCTGTAAATACAGGTACAGATGTTTATGGTGGCATATTAGCCCCTTCAATCATTGACCAATACGAGTTGGGTATAAAAAATGATTTCTTCAAGGGCATGCTGAGTGCCAACCTCACATTCTACAAAATAATCAACAACAACCTGTCGCAAACAGCCCAGTTCCTTGCCGATGGTGTAACACCCAATTCCAACACGGCTCTTAAAGCCTTAACAGGCCAAACCACCAGCGATGGCATTGAACTTGATGTAACGGCACACCCGGTAAAGGGACTTAATGTTATGGCCGGCTACAGCTATGTGTATATGCGCTACACCAGCACACCCGATACAAAAGCCAGCTTTGTTACCGGAGAAAAACTCGTGATCAACCCGTCGCACACAGCAAATGCCAGTGCTTTTTACACTATTACAAATGGTAAATTAAAAGGTATAAAAATGGGCGCCGGGGTTTATTATGTAGGCAAACGTTTTGGCGGGTATAACAATACCAAAGGCCAGGCGCAGGCTTTCGACAGAATGATCCCAGTTACCGCTTTTACCACTGCAGACCTTAGTGTGGGCTATACTTACAAAGCAGTATCCCTGCTGGTAAAACTCTCCAATCTCACCAACACCTTTAATTACTACGTACACGAAAACTATAGCATCAACCCGATTGCTCCAAGACAGTTTGCGGCAACGGTTGCTTATAAGTTCTAGGTGATTAATAAGCAGCTGGCAAAGCTTGCTCCGTCTTTGCGGAGAACCGGCTTCGCACAACAGCCGTCATTGCGAAGCCGGTTCTTGCCGGCTGTGGCAATCCCCAGCTATTCATCATGACTGGCTGTATTAAATGAATATCACCTTAATAAATAGTTGGGGATTGCCACGTCGGGGCAAGAACCCCTCCTCGCAATGACGGCTCCTTTTTGGGCTATTGCAGCTGGAATCTATTGACTAGAATCATGAAAAATTTCTTTCGCAACATACACCTCTACCTAAGCCTGGCAGCCGGCCTGGTAATATTTACGTCCTGTTTTACCGGTGTGATACTGGTTTTTGAAGACGAATTGACCCATAGCTTTAACAAAGGCAGGTATTATGTTAAAAGCCAGCCTAACAGGTTGCCGTTGATGGAGTTGGAGGCGGCAGTAAAAGCCAAAGTTCCCGGGGCCAAAATCGTGAGCATCAGGATACACGAAGACGCCAGCCGGAGCGCGGAGATCAGTTATACCGAAAAAAAACCTGGTGGCGATAAGAAACCAACGGAGCAAAAAAACGAAAAGGGGCAAAAGCCTCAGGTTGAAAAATCTGAAAAAAATCCTGGTACAGGCGACAAAAAACAACCTGCAGCTGGTGCAGGCGGTAAAAAAGAAGAAAAAAAAATAGCTTATGTAAATCCTTACACCGGCCAGGTAATTGAACTCTACTCGTATAAAGGAACATTCTTTCATACGGTGATGAGCATTCACCGCTGGTTATTAAGTGGTGATGTGGGCAAAATGATCGTAGGGGTCAGCACCATTATTTTCTTTTTTATCCTTATCACCGGCATTATTCTCTGGTGGCCAAAAACCAGGAAGATCATGCTGCAGCGTATGAAAATAAAAACAGGTGCCAGCTTTAAAAGATTGAACCACGACCAGCATGTGGTACTTGGATTTTATACCTCTGTGTTCCTGTTTGTGTTCGTTTTTACCGGCGTCGGCATGAGCTTTGGCTGGTTTAAGAAGGGCGTAAATAAAGTGACTAATTCGCCGGAGAAAAATCCATCACCGCCCAATTCAACTTTTCAGGCAGGCAATAAAACCATCAGTTTTGACGAGGCTTTGGCAACTGCCAAAAAAAATACACAGGATGCAGAACTGTACACTATCAATGCGCCCAAAGATTCAACTGAAGCCATTGCGGTGGCCGTTCTAACCAAAAAATCCATGCACGAATTTGGCCCGGATCTTATTTACCTGGATCAATACACCGGCCAGCAAATAGGCACCCTGCCCTACAGTGAGCGGAGTCTTGGATATACCATCAATAATACCCTACGACCCGTACATACCGGCGCCATCTTCGGGCTTCCTTCAAAAATATTTGCATTGATTGTGGCCTTGCTTGGGGCCAGTTTTCCTGTTACCGGAACGATTATGTGGCTGAACAGGATCAGGAAAAAGAAGAAAGGGAAATTAAACAGCAGCGGACGAAAAACCGAGAAAAGCACTGTAGAAATTGTAGCATAAAAATATTCTTTTACTGCCTGCACGATGTCCCCCGCTGGCGGGGGTGGCCGGTTCTTGCCGGACGGGGGTGGCTGGTTCTCACAGAAACCCACCCGCTTGCCCACGCCTCATTCCTGAGCCAGAGAGAGCTTGGCAGGTCAGGAAATGCTGTCGTCATTTCAAATAAACCCTCTACATTTATCGCTCCCACACCGGCATGGCAGTTTACCATCATGATGTGTTTCACCATAGTTACAGCTTAACTCCTCTCCTTCCTGTATTTCCCGGAGGGTATAAAACTCCACCAGCGGAAATCTTACCCGCATATAACAATTAGGTCCACAACTATGGTTAATGTAACGCAAAGCGTTGGGGTTTACCGAACCGTCCAAAGCTTTGCCATTGCCAAACTCCACCATGGCCACGCGTTTAGTGGCAGCTGCCCGTTTTCTTGCTTCGCGAAGGGATATAATTTCTCCGCCCAGGTTCCCGATCTTTCTTTTACCTGGAATGGTTTGTGCCGCAAAGGCACCCTTGCCTTCAATTTGGCTCTTGCCATTAAAGATGGAAAATTTCATTTTCTTAGTTATTTCTTGCCGGGCCATATGGGTCAGTATTGCTGGCCAATATACCCACCATTGCCCAAATGACCCAATGACAAATGACCATTGTTGATGACCTGCATCTCCAAAACCGTTTCTCTTATATTTGCGCCCATGATTTACCGCAGCAAAGCACCTTTACGCATTGGCCTCGCAGGCGGCGGCACAGATGTAAGCCCCTATAGCGACGAATACGGTGGTGCCATTATGAATGCCACCATTAACCTCTATGCCCATGCTTCCATTGAGGCCATCGCGGAAAATGGTATCATCCTGAATTCCCTGGATCAAAAAAAAGAGCTGCGCTACGATTGGACAACGCAGCTACCTACCGATGGAAATCTCGACCTGCTTAAAGGCGTTTATAACCGCATTCAAAAAGATTATGGTGTACCATTGACGCCCTTCCGTCTAAGCACATTTGTAGATGCCCCGGCCGGCAGCGGACTGGGTACTTCCAGCACCCTGGTGGTGGCTATCATCGGTGCTTTTGTAGAAATGCTGAAATTGCCGCTCGGTGATTACGATATTGCCCATTATGCCTATCAAATAGAAAGAGAAGACCTGCAATTGGCCGGTGGCAAGCAGGACCAATATGCGGCCACCTTCGGCGGTATGAACTTCATGGAGTTTTTAAAAGATGATAATGTAATTGTGAACCCTTTACGCATTCGCAGCGAATACCTGCATGAGCTGGAACATAACCTGGTATTGTATTTCACCAGTACCAGCCGCGAAAGTGCAACGATCATTAAGGAGCAGCAAAAAAATGTGGTCAATAAAAACACGGGCAGTATCGAAGCCATGCACCAGCTGAAAGAACAGGCCCGCATGATGAAAGAAGCCCTGCTAAAGGGAAGACTGCATGAAATTGGAGAAATACTCGATTTTGGCTTTCAGCAAAAACGGCTGATGGCGGCCAATATCAGTAATCAAAGCATTGAAGCTATTTACGATGCTGCAAAAGCTGCCGGTGCGAGTGGCGGTAAAATAAGCGGTGCTGGTGGTGGTGGCTTTATGTTTTTTTACTGCCCGGCCAATACAAGGTATAGCGTTATCAATGCACTCAATAACTTCGGCGGCGAAGTGCGTAATTTTTCCTTTACCAAACACGGACTGACGAGTTGGAGTGTGTAGGATTCTGGATTAAAAATTAGCCCAAAAAATGGAGTCACCGCGAGGGTTCTTGCCCGAAGCAATCTCCAGGAGGCGCAACTTTAAAATTAAAACAACCCATGGAGATTGCTTCGGCCGGGCAAGAACCCAACCTCGCAATGACCAGGAGAAATTATTAATAAATCATAAAACAGTTCCATTGGAAAAGATAAAAGCCATCATTCAGTCGTCGATAGATGTAAAACAAGAGGTGCTGGAAAGCGAACATTTTGTAGGGTTGATAGAATCAGTGTCGCAACTGATTACAACGAGGTTAAAAGCCGGCAATAAGGTGCTGTTTTGTGGCAACGGCGGCAGCGCAGCCGATGCACAGCACCTGGCAGCAGAATTCAGTGGCAGGTTTTATATCGACAGACCCGCCTTGCCTGCCGAGGCATTGCATTGCAATACATCGTACCTCACCGCTGTGGCCAACGATTACAGTTACGATGTGATCTACAGCCGCCTTTTGCAGGGTATCGGTAATGCTGGTGATGTACTCATCGGTATGTCCACCTCGGGCAATTCAAAAAACATCATTGCCGCTATGGAAACGGCAAGGGAGAAACAAATCATCACCATTGGCATGACCGGCGCAACCGGCGGGCAAATGAAAGAGCTGAGCGACCACATTTTTAATGTTCCCTCCACGGATACACCCAGGATACAGGAAGCGCATATGCTAATCGGCCATATTATTTGCCAGTTGGTGGAGGAATACTATTTTACGTCATAAGGCTCAAGTTTGCAAGATTCAAGTTTCAAGTTCACAAGTTTACAAGTTCACAGGTTTTAAAATTGAAACGCTTTGCAAACACTTTATACTGGCGCCTTGAACCTTGATACTTGCACCTTGAACCTTTATTTCACATGAAAGAATGCATCATACTAGCCGGCGGACTGGGCACCCGGCTTCGAACCGTGGTGGCCGAGTTACCCAAATGCATGGCTCCCGTTGCAGGGCGGCCATTTATTGACTATGTGATCGACTATTTTGTGTCGCAGGGAATCGAAAAATTTGTGCTGGCACTGGGCTACAAAGCAGAAGTGATCATTGGACATATCCAGGAACAATACCCACAACTGGATGTACAGTTTTCCATAGAAATAGAACCGCTGGGAACGGGTGGCGCCATTAAAAAAGCCTGTGGACTGCTGGAAGGAAAAGCAGCCGTGGTAACCAATGGCGACACATTGTACAAAGTGGATATCGGCGAAGCCAGCGCAGCGTTTAGCCTGCAAAAAGCCGATTGCACACTGATCCTAAAACCCATGCAGAATTTTGAACGCTACGGTGTGGTGGAACTGGATGAAAAGAGCAGGATCACGGCTTTTAAAGAGAAACAATTTTACGAAGAAGGCCTGATCAATGGAGGTGTATATTTACTCAACACAGGCCCTTTTGTAAAAGAAGAATTTGCCGAAAAATTTTCGTTTGAAAAGGATTATCTCGAAGCTTTTTACGGTTTACGGCAAATGACCGGGGTGGTGCAGGATGTGTACTTTATCGACATTGGGATACCGGAGGATTTTGAGAAAGCGCAGGTGGAGTTAGCCTAAACCGTCATTGGCAGGCCGGTTCTTGCCGGCCGTGGCAATCCCCTGCATTTAGTAAAGATTGGTTTGCCTAAGGCACAACCCCACTAATTGTTTCATGGGGATTGCCACGGGCAAGAACCCTCGCAATGACGAGCTATATTTTCGAAAATTTCTGACTGAAATGACGGTTGACTTGATGACCTAATAACTTAACCCCAAAAAATGTATCCTGAAATAGAAAAAGACTGGACCTTATTCCTCGATCGGGATGGAGTAATCAATGAAGAATTGCACGAGGCATATGTAAACAGCATGGATGAATTTGTATTTTATCACGATGCAGTTGCCGCGATAGCGATCCTTTCACCATTATTTTACAAAACGATTGTAGTCACCAACCAGAAAGGTGTGGGCAGGGGTCTTACGCCATTGGCGGAGCTGGAACGCATTCATGCCCATATGGTTTCAGCAGTGGAAACTGCCGGCGGCCAGATCCATAAAATCTATTTTTGTCCCGATCTGGACAGCGATAGTCCCAACCGGAAACCCAATACAGGCATGGCTTTCCAGGCACAGGGAGCTTTCCCGGAGATTGATCTTTCCAAAAGCATCATGATCGGCAATAATGCCAGCGATATGCATTTTGGCCGCAACGCCGGGATCGGAATTAATGTGCTTCTTACCACCACAAAACCACTAAGTGCGGTGGATCCTGTCCTCTACGATTACCACTTTCCATCCCTCTACCAGGCTGCTTTGTACCTGCAAGAGCATGTTAAAAAATAAAGTCTGCATTCCGCCGTTTTAGCGATTGCAAGTAACTTGCCGCTCATTATGATCAAAAGGATTTTATTTTTCATCGCAATACTTTCCACATTCGCCGGCACGGCACAAAATAAAATAGCTAAGGCTGACCTTAAGCATCTCGCCGCTGTAGAAGATACGCTTGGCGCTTTGGCAGATAAAGTGCTGGACGATATAGATGCAGTAAGCCGTGTACGCAGCGATAGCATGCTTACCCGTACTTTGGTACGTGCCTTGAGAACACCCTACAGTTTTCATTACCCTTTCGATTCCACTCAAACCATTACAATTGCTTACCCCGCCGATAGCTCGTTCCGGATCTTTACCTGGCAGTACGAAATGAATGAGCAGCTTTTCCGTCAGAAAGGCGCTATACAGATGAACTCTGCCGACGGAAGCCTGGTTTTGTATCCACTGTTTGACGCTTCTGAATACGCTGAATTTCCCAATGACTCTGTCAGGGCTGGCAAAAACTGGATCGGGGCCATTTACTATAAGATCGTTCAGACAGCTTATGGCGGAAAAACATTTTACACCCTGCTTGGCTACGATGAAAACGGATTCCGCAGCACCAAAAAATGGGTGGAAGTGATGCATTTTGACGACAACAAACAACCTGTTTTTGGTGGCGATTTTTTTGTGTTTGATAAACGGGATTCACTCTGGCAGCCGGGTTCCAAAAGGTTCAATATTGAGTTTAAAAAGGAGGGCCGCGCCAGGCTTAACTACGACCCGGAAAAGGAAATGATCATGTTCGACCACCTGATCAGCGAAGAAAACCAACCCGAAAAAAAATACACTTTTATCCCCGATGGCGATTATGAAGGCCTGCAGTGGAAAGACGGCAAATGGCTACATATCCCCAAGGTATTTACCGAGCAATTGGTGGATGGCAAAGAGCCCCAGCCAGACCTGTTGATGGACGATAACGGAATGGTAAATGAAGCTAAATTAACCGATCAATCTGAAAAAAATGCCGGTAAAAAAGTGGAAGCCATGCCGGTGAAAAAGAAATCCAGGATCGTGTTACCGTCTACAAAAAGGAAAGACGGGTGATCAATTGATATTTCCAGGGACCAGCGGGTACAGTGAGATCCTGCAAAATATGCACCTGTATATAAAATTGGATGCACCTTACCGATAAGAAATCCCAAATCATAATTTTTAGACGACTGCCTGATTTAAGTGAACAGAATGGGGGTTGTTATTTGATTTGAACATTTTTGTCAGCAAAATAGTCCCTGCGCTAAGTAATGCGATCAACGCAACAATCAAAAAAATAATCGCTTTATTATTGGTCACATCTATCAGCTTGCCCATCAAAGGCTCTCCCAAGGCCGCAAACAGGTAGGCGCACATGTTCATGACGCCAGTGCCGGTGCCAACATATCTCTGGCCCAACAATTCCGGTGCAAGCGGCCAGAAATTTGCTTGCGGCCCGTAGGAACAGAACCCCGCAAGAAACACGAAAACGCCTATTACAAATGTGCTCTGCAATTGAAAAACAAACAACAGTACAGAAACTATTGCGCAACAGGTCATGCCGAGCGCTATCGATTTTATCCTGTCGGAATTAAAAAATTTGTCTGAGATATAACCAAAGGAAAACGCCCCGATAGCCATGCCGACCGGTAGCAATAGCGATACCCATACCCGGGATGTGGCCGCATCGGTCTCTTTGCTTAAAAAATACAATGGGATCCAAAATATCAGCCCATACCTGGCCATGCTCTGGAAGCCAATGGAAAGGCACACAACCAGGAATTTTTTGTTTCGGAAAACTGTGGCATACGAATGTTTCCAGTCCAATTTCTCCTGTTCAATTATTTTTTCTTCTGAGCCTTCAGCATAGGCTGGCCCGTTACGGACGAATATGAAAAATATAATGACTGCAACGGCGAGGAAAAGCACAGGGATCCTGAATAAATTACGCCAGCCTTCATTTACCAGCAAAATTGAAAAAAGATAGGTAAGGATGGACGAGGTGCCGGCGGCCATTGTGTACATTCCAAATGCCAACCCCCGCTTATCCCGCCACCAATTAGAAATGATCCTGCTACCTGCCGCCCAGGCCATGGACTGAAAATAACCGTTGAGCGTCCATAAAATAAGAATAGCGGTAAAAGACGAACTGAAACTAATAAGCACATTTGCAGTTACAGAAAGCAAGCCACCGATGGTGATCATATGTTTGGGGCTAAACCGGTCTGCCCAATTGCCATGTACTAATTGCCCTGCCGCGTACCCTATCAGCATTGAAAAGCTTACCCAACCTATTTTTTCAAAGGATATATTAAGCGCCACCGCCAATTGTTTCGCCGCCCAGCCAAAATTATGCCTGCCTGTATAAAAAAACAGGTAGCAAAACATGGTCAGCAAAAGCATCTTCCAGCGGTTTTTATAGATGTTGTTCATTATTCTGGATATTGTGTGCTATTCGGGGATTGAGATGCTAAAAAAAGCGTTTAATTTCCTTTTGCGAAAATATATTTCCTCAACGGAAATTTTTACCTTTGTTTATTACGTAATCATTAATTGATATGGAGCAGGATATTAACAGCCAGGGGCAACTGGTTTATTACAAAATCGGGGGGCTTATCCGGAAATTCCGGAAAGAAAAAGACCTGAAGCTTCTCGATCTCGCAGCCCTTACAGGCATTAAATCTGCCATGCTTTCCAAAATAGAAAATGGGCGGATGATTCCTACTATCCCCTCGCTTTTTACTATAATCAACAAACTCGGTATTCGCCCCGAGGCTTTTTTTTCGCATTTAAATACCGATGGTGATTTTCCTGGTTACTTCTTTTTGCCAAAGGAAAGTTTTACTGAATATGAAAAAGAAGAAGGCGCAACCGGTTTTCAATATCAATCCATCCTTGAATACAACTATAGCGGAGGCGCTTTCCAGATTTCGATTCTGACTGTCCATCCAAATTCGTCCAGGCCGCAGGTTACGACCGCAGCTTTTGAATTTGTCTATTTGCTGGATGGCTATCTTGAATACCAGCTGGAAGACAAATCATTTGATATGACACCCGGAGATGCATTGTTTTTTGACGGGAATATGGGCCACGTGCCCGTCAACAAAAAAAATAAAAGTGCCAGGTTACTGGTTGTCTATCTTTTTACAGAACAGGGTAAATCAATATAAATTTACTATTAAGAAATATTATTTCCTGTAAAGAAACATTACTTTTGCTGAAATCTACTTAGCAAATTTAAAAATGGATAAAAAAACGCCCAGCTTTCCATCGGGCAAAGCAGCAGTGTTTAACGGTTCCGGCCTGCCTTTTGAAATGATCGAACGCCAGGTTCCAGCAATTAAGCCGGGCGAAATACTTGTAAAAAACCTTTATACCACGCTTTGCGGCAGCGATATCCACACTTATTGCGGTCGGCGCCACGGCCCTGCGCAAGTTGTATTGGGCCATGAAATAGTTGGTGAAATCGTGATTGTCGACCCTTTGCATCCCGGTACCGACGCGAGGGGTGAAAAATTAGCAGTTGGTGACAGGATCGTCTGGCCAATTTTTTCAGTCCCCGCGGGCATTGCTGCGCCAGCCCCTGGTATGCCCCAAAAAAGTGACCAGCTTTTTAAGTTTGGCCACGCTCTTGCCAACGGCAACGATGTTTTTAATGGTGGGTTGGCGGACTATTGTATTCTTTATTCCAATACGGAAATCATTAAAATCTCAGCTGCTATTCCCGTTGAAGTGGCCGCAACGATTAGCTGTGCGCATGCAACAGTGGCAGGTGCTTTACGTGTTGCAGGTACTATTGCAAACAAAAAGGTGATTGTTTTCGGAGCCGGCCTGTTGGGTTTGTCATGCGTGGCCATGTGCAAAGAAGCTGGCGCTGCCTGGATTGCATTGACCGATACTGATACCACCCGTTTGCAATGGGGAGAAAAATTTGGAACCGATGCAGTTTACAAATTTCCGGAAAACGACCCGGCCGATTTACCCTGGCCGGAAGTTGATATTGTTTTCGACATGACGGGAAGCCCGGAAGCCATGAAAACAGGCATCGATTCGTTGGCTATTGGTGGGACTGCGGTTTGGATAGGTGCCGTTTTTCCTGAGCACCCGGTGCAGGTAGATGCCGAAAAAATCGTACGGAAAATATTACAGATCCGTGGATTGCACAATTACAATTACGAAGACTTTTCTGAGGCCGTATCGTTCATTGAAACCCATTATCTCAAATATCCATTTATTGACCTGGTAGAGAAAGAGTATCCATTGGAAAAGGTAATGGAAGCGTTTGCGTTTGCCAGCACCATCAAGCCGGTTCGGGTTGGCATCAGGATAGATGGATAAAATTTCTGCTTCAATATTTCAACATTATACAGTTCAAATAAAAAATATTACAGTATGATTAAAATGGTTGTTTTTGATATGGCTGGCACAACGGTAAATGAGGATAACATCGTTTATAAAACAGTGCAAAAGGCCATCAACGATGCAGGTTTTAATGTTACGCTGGACCAGGTTTTAGAAGAAGGTGCAGGCAAAGAAAAGTTACAGGCCATTAAAAGCGTACTGAAAACATTTGCCGGGAACGAGGATGAACAATTGGCAGACAACATCTTCCAAAAGTTTAGGGTGCTATTGACCAACGCTTACGATACGGCGGAAATTCTACCCCAAAACAATGCTGCTGAATTGTTTTCTGCATTAAAAAAGAGAAGCATCATCGTTATTTTGAATACCGGCTACAATGCGGCAACTGCAACATCACTCATTACAAAATTGGGCTGGCAAAAAGGCGTGGACTTTGATGGATTGATTACGGCTTCAGATGTTGCAAATGGCCGTCCGGACCCTGCTATGATTTTGTTGGCTATGCAACAGTTTGGCATACAGTATCCGAAAGAAGTGATAAAAATTGGCGACTCGGTTATAGATATCGAAGAAGGGCAAAATGCGGGTTGTGTATTGAATATCGGTATTACAACCGGTGCACACACGCCGGAACAATTGAAATCTGCAAACCCTGATTACATCATCGATAACCTGGTTGAATTACTGCCGATTATTGATAAAATGTCCTCCTTCCCGCGAAACATGTAACCTTGGGGCGACAGCCTGTTTTTAAATTGACAATTACATATTTTAGAATTTAAGGCTATAAAATAATCACTATGAAAATAATCAGCATTCTTATTTTGTCAGGCTTTTTTTTATGTGCAGCTTCTGCACAACCGATTTCCATTTTAGACGGCTGGAAGTTTAAAATGGGAGACGATGTGGCGCAGTGGAAAGACCCGGGCTTTGACGATTCCGGGTGGGCGCCGGTGGATTTAAAAAAGAACTGGAACAACCTTGGATACGAAGACCAGGTTGGCTTTGGATGGTATCGCAAATGGTTTGATTTGCCCGGTTCTTTTAAAGAAAAATCTTTTTTGAAGGGATAGTATCCGTTTCAATTTTTCAACGGTAGATGATGGCGATGAAGTATACCTTAATGGTACGCTTATCGGTAGAAACGGCGGTAGCAGCGCCGGTATTAAAGACGGTGGCTGGGGGCCGAGAACGTACACGATTGCGGCAAATAACCCGGCGATCCGGTGGAATGGCAGAAATATGCTGGCAGTCCGCATCTACAATAGTGGTGGTATCGGCGGTATGTATGGCAATAAAGCAAGCATTTCCATGCCCTCGGTTTCAGAATCCATTTCGCTCTCCAATAGTGCCTTCAGCCTTTCGCCTAATGGGAAGATTACCACAACAATTGAACTGAGAAGTTTAACTGCAAAAAAATATGGCGGTATGTTGGTCGTAACATTATTTGATCCCGAGTTTAAAAAGATTATTTCCAGTAATACCGTCAAGGGACTGTTTAGCAGCAGCCAGCCTTTTACCTACGAAGTAAACCTATTGCCAAAAGAAAAAAAATCTTACCAACTCCATTGCAAGTTTACAGAATCCGCATCCGGGGATTCAATTATAAGAACCATCAACACAGCTTATATTTTAACGCCGGCAGAAAAAGCCACCCCGCAAATAAATGCCGTGGAAATTTACGGGGCGAGACCCGGCCACGAATTTTTATATAAAGTTCCGGCAACCGGCAGGCAACCGCTGACTTACAAAGCAAAAGGTTTGCCAACCGGTTTACAGGTAGACGCTAAAACGGGTATCATTACCGGTAAGGTATCGACCAAAGGCGATTACAATATAGAATTGACAGTGAGCAATAGCCTGGGCGTTGTGAAAAAAAATCTCCTGGTAAAAATTGGAGACAGGATTGGATTTACGCCAGCCCTTGGCTGGAACAGCTGGAACGCATGGGGGCTGAGCGTAAGCGATGAAAAGGTGAGGATTTCTGCAAAACAAATGGCCGGTAAACTGTCGGCGCACGGTTGGGCATACATTAATATTGACGATGGTTGGGAAGCGCCACAGCGGGCTGCCAATGGGGAAATGGTAACCAATAAAAAATTTCCGGATATGCATGCCTTGAGCAGTTTTGTGCATGGCCTTGGCTTAAAATTTGGCATCTATTCTTCGCCCGGCGATTTTACCTGTGGAGGTTACCTGGGAAGCCTGGATCATGAACTGCAGGATGCTCAAACTTACAATAAATGGGGTGTTGATTATTTGAAGTACGACTGGTGCAGCTATAGTACCGTTGCCGGCAAAAGCCCATCATTAGACGCATTGAAGAAGCCCTATTTTACCATGCAGGGCGCCCTGAACCAGGTGGACAGGGATATTATCTACAGCCTGTGCCAATATGGTTGGGGCGATGTGTACAAATGGGGAGCTGAAGTTGGTGGTAACAGTTGGCGTACAACGGGCGACATTGTTGACACCTGGGAAAGCATGAGCCGTATTGGATTTGCACAGGCGAAATCGCACCCTTATGCCACCGGGTCAGGATTTATTGATCCCGACATGCTGATAGTTGGTAAAGTTGGCTGGGGACCACGTTTGCACGATACCCGCCTTACGCCAGATGAACAATATTTTCACATCAGTCTTTGGGCTTTATTGTCGTCGCCATTACTGATCGGCTGCGACATGGGCCAGCTCGATGAATTCACTTTGAGCCTCTTAAACAATGATGAGGTTATTGCCATTGACCAGGATGTAAAAGCAATACAGGCAAAACAGGTGGTAGCGACAAATGAGCACCAGGTATGGGTGAAGGAATTAAACAGTGGCGCCAAAGCAGCAGGCATTTTTAATACCACCAACGATTATAAAACGATTACCATAAAGTGGAGCGACCTCGGTGTCAGCGGGTATAAGTCTATCAGGGATGTATGGTCGCAAAAGGAAATAGGAAATTTCGGGGCGGACTTTACGGTAAAGTTGCCGCCGCATGGTGTAAAGCTTGTTAAGCTGCACTAACCTTTATTCAACCGAAAGTTGAATAAAGATGGAACGAATGCAATAAACACATTTTACTAAACATACTGATAATGCTACATTTCTTAATTCAATTGAAGGGAAAGTTTGTAAGGCCGACTCTATTGACGATACTCATGTGTAGCTGCTTTTCTATAGCGGTTTCTGCGCAAAAGGGTAACCAGCGGGTGGTCGTAATTGGCCTCGACGGCTTCAGCACAGATGGTTTTAAAACGGCCAGGCACCCCAACCTGGATACGATGATCGCTGCCGGTGTACTGTCTTTAACTACCAGGGCCGTTATGCCCTCTGTTACCCTACCGAACTGGACAAGTCACCTTACCGGGTCAGGGCCCGAAGAGCACGGTGTAACAGCGAATAGCTGGACGGTAGCTAAACATCCGCTTGAAGCCATTGATACAGATCAAAACGGTTTCTACCCATCTATTTTTAAGGTGTTAAAAGAGCAGGTACCCAACGTAAAAACCGGGTACTATTATAATTGGGCCGAGTTGGTTAACTCAATGAATACAAAGTATATGGACGAACTGTCCTTTGAATGGAATGACAAGTACGACAGTAACTATCAAAAGGCGTTCAACTTCATTCAAAAAAACAGAAAAGATCCCACATTGGTTTTCTTATATAGTGTACATACCGATCATGCGGGCCATGGCCATAATTGGATGTCTCCCCAGTACATCAACGCTATAGAAGCGGCAGATACGGCAATAGGAATTTTTTTGAATAAACTGAAATCTGAAAACCTGTATGATAACACCCATTTTATTTTAATCACAGATCACGGAGGTAGCCCGAAAACAGGGCATGGTGGCACAAGTATGGAAGAGATGCTCGTACCCTGGGCTATTACCGGCCCATTGATTAAAAAAAATGGGATAACGGATATGTACAATAGCAACAAAAACACCGCCCTGGTAATTGCAAAAATTTTAGGTGTAAAACCGGAACAGCTACCAAAATCATGGACAGGTATTTTGCCAACCCAGATATTCAAATAAAAAACGTGGTTTGAATTGCAGTCGTTGTTCAGTTAAACAAGGACGACAAGGTCAAATCGCTTTGGGCCATTGGCTGGTGCTGATGTTGAGCACCTAACTTAACGACCTAATTGAAAATCATGCTTAACTTCTCGAAAAGTATAAACGCCTGTAATCATTTCTTCGCCCATCGCAATTCCAGTAAGTTCAAGGCATTGGCATCAAACCCGCTTACATTAGGCTGGATTAAATGGATGACCATATCGTACCAAAGTGGCACCACGGGCGCATCGGCAATGATCAGCCTGTCCATTTCATTGTACATTTTATAGCGCAAAGAATCGTTGGTTTCAGTTAGCGCTTTCTCGTACAACAAATCAAAAGCAGGATTTTTGTAGCGGGTATAATTGGGCGGTGCCGGGTTTTTGCTATAAAACACCGTAAAGAAATTTTCCGCATCTGGGTAATCGGCTTGCCAACTGCCACGAAAGAACAGTGCCTGGCTCTTGCTGGTCTGCTCCAGCAACAAACTTTTTTGAATCACTTCCACCTGGACGGGTATGCCTGCTTCTCCCAACTGCCTGGCGATATAGCTGCCCAGGTCGGCATAAATAGGAACCGTCAGCAGCTTGATCTGTGGCAGGTTTTTACCATCTGCAAAGCCGGCTTCTGCCAGCAACTGTTTGGCTTTCTGCGGCTGGTAATCGTAACCGCTAACCGCGGTATCAAAAGAAGGCAAGCCCCTTGGCGAAAAGCCGGAAGTAGCCGCAAAACCAATGCTGTTGCGCAGGTACAGCATCATCTTTTGCTTGTCGATAGCATAATTGATCGCCTGTCGTACCTTCCGCATTCGCAGGGGTGAATTGCGGACAAGCTCACTGGTGCTGTCGAATAAAATGCCCAGGTATTCCGTGGTGAGATAAGCATGTTTTTGCAATTGCACTTTGCCTTCCCAGGCCTTTTTCAGATCCCCTTTTTTGGTAAGTATTTCGTCTTTGAACGAAGGGTCGATATCGTTGATAAAGTCAAGTTTGCCTTGCCTGAAGTTTAAAAATTCTGCCGCCTTACTATCCAGGAAACTCACTTTAACAGCATCGAGATAGGGCAATCTTTTTCTTGTCGTATCCAGCTGAAAATAGGTGGGGTTTTTCAGCATGGTAAGGGCCAGTCCTTCTTCCCAGTCTTTAAACATAAAAGGCCCGGTACCACAGGGATGCCGGCGAAAATCCTTACCATATTTCTCCACCACTTCGTGGGGCACGATGCTGCAATACTGCATGCTCAGAATACCAAGTATTGGATTAAACGGCCGGGCCAGTTTTAACTGGAAAGTAGAATCGTCGATGGCCTTGAATGCCTCAACGCTGTCAACCCGGTTATTAAAGATCCAGGCGCCGCTGCTGGCCGTGGCGGGGTCGGTTACCCGCTTTAGACTATACACCACATCTTCAGCCACCATCCTTCTCCCCTTTCCATTGGCAAAAGCTTCGTTATCATGAAAAAACACATCGTTGCGCAGGTGAAACGTGTAAGTAGTTTTAGTGGCATCAATATCCCAGCGTAGTGCCAACGAGGGAACCAGGTTGAGCAAAGAATCAGTTTCTATCAATGTATTGTACAGCTGGTGAATCGCCCAGATGATGGATTGATTTTTGGCAAAAGCCGGATCGAGCGTGGCGATACCGGTTTGCTCATTGTAGCGGAAAACAGTTTTTCCATTGTCAGATGCCTGCCTGCACGATAAAAAGAACAGGGAGCAACAAAAGCCAAAAAGAAACAGGTTTTTATACATAAATAGAACGCTCAGTTGGAAGATTCTAAAGATAGTTTTAAAGGCATTATAGCCCGGTATTATCACAAAAATGCCGCAAGGCTTTCCCCAAAACTGCTTTCAAAAAAATCATTGGCCTGAGAAAACAATGGTGTCGGCGACACTATTGGATCCTGCCACTGCCACGGAAATCCTTTGTTGCTCAAATCTTTTTTTACTCAAAATCTCAACCTGCAAAGTATCGCGGCCAGGCGCAAGCCAGCTGATGCCATTCATCAAACCATAATTAAAAACTGGTTGTCCATGGCTATACACAGGCAGGTCTTTGATGACGATCTTTTTCTGCAATGGCACCTGCACCATGGCGGCCATACCATTTCTTGAATAACTGCTAATCTTCTTAAAAGCAGAGGATGCCCGGATAAAGAAAAAAATATGAAACATAAAAACGGCCGATAAATAGATGGACAGGCTCCTGCTGTTATGCTGCCATAACAGCACCCCTGCATACACTATTGCGGCGCATAAAAACAGCGAGGGATAATAGAGATACCGCTCGGATTCATATCCCGTAACACTTACGCCCAACGACACATAAGGCAGGTAAGAAATAAGCCAGCACAGTACTAAAAACACCAAAAGTTTATTGATCAGTTTGCGTTTATACAGCAGGCGGCCCAACAGTAAAATACCAACTATCACCGCACCGACTAATGCCATGAAAAATTTGGTGTTTGCCATAGGCGGCAGAAAACTACGCATGTACAATTTCAACGTTTTTTCGGCCAGGCCAGGCAGGTTGAAATGTTCTACATCATTTGCTTCGTAAGTACCCAGTAAGGCTCCGGTAAATTGAAGCCGGATGGGGAAATAAGCAATAAACAGTAGCCATATGATTATGATCGGCCAAACCGCCAACTTACGCTGTGCATCAGTTTTGGGCAGTAAGAAAACCCATGTGAGCAGCAACAGGGGGAATACCCAAAGCGATTCGTAAGTAAAGATGCCCAGCAAAAAAAATGCTGCCATAGGCACCAGCCACCATCGCTGAACGAGGGCTTTAAAAAAACAAAGCCAGCATAGTAAATTGAAACATAAACTAAGAGAAGCCGCCCGGCCCAATATCCAAAACAGCGCCTCTGAATGAAATGCATACACACCAAAAAGTCCGGCTATTATGACTGCGACTGATGTACCAACAGGATGATGGAGCGATGCCGCTATTTTTTTAAAGACTGGCACGGCAAGGATCATATTTAGCAGGTGCAGCAGCAGGTTGGTTAGATGATAACCATATGCATTCTTCCCACTCCACAAAGAATCTATAAAAAGTGACAGGTCACCAATTGGTCGCAGGGAATTATTCTGACCCAACTGCCCTTCGCAGGCTTTCGGAATGTGCAAATAATCATCGTTTAGAAAATAGAGTTGCCCGGGCCAGGCACACCAGATCACCAGCCCGGCGAGCATCACAAAAAACAGCCACCAGTATTCACTGGCAACCCTGGTCTCGGTTTGTATCTGCATCTTGTTTCAGAAGACTAAGTAAGGCACTAAAATAGGATATGTGCATCGGCCCTGAACAAGAAATTTATGGTACCTGAAAAGCTCCTATAAACACAACCCGGTTTGGAGCAACACAAAAAAAGCACAGGAGGACCTGTGCCTGGTAAAATACGAATTGTATTTTTTGTAAATACTTATGGATTAAGCTTTGCTATTGTTATTTCTAAGCAGCGCTACCAGCAATAGAACAAACACTGCACCTGCCACAATCCATACCCATGGCTGCGCGTACCATTCGGTAGTGGTTTTTGTAGTGGATATTTCTACGTCAACTTTTTTGTCCTGCGCAAAGGTGTAAAGGCTCAACAACATTAAAGTGATAAAAGTTGAAAACCGCTGTACTAATTGGGTCTTTTTCATGATCGTTGTTTAAATTAATAATGTTTAATACACCATTAATAAAAACATGCCAGAATCCCAACAGTCCGAAACGCTGGTATTTTGGTAAGATTCTGAGGAATAATTTCCTCAACAGTGGGGTTTAAAGGTTCATTTACACAAAACATGTGAAACAATGTTCCATCAGGGCAACCTGCGTAAACTGGTTACAAACCATTCTTTGGTCTTGGTTTTTACTACAACTTCATTAGCATTTTCATCCAGGTGGCTGGATATGCCAAAACGATACACCAGGGTTACGGCATATTTTTTACCGATCAACCAATCGGTTCCACTTTGCTCACCGTCCATTTCCAGTACTTCCTTCCACGCTGCCTGCCAGTTTTTCTCAAAATTGTCGTCGAAATTCGCATGAGCCACTGCTGTTACCTTTTTTGTTTTGGGATCGAAAAACTTAAAATAGCAATCGTAGCCATCGCATTTAAGTTCCTGGAGTATTAGAATTTTCTTTTGAGGCTGTGCCGCCAATGGGGCGCAGACCATACCTGCGAAAAAAATGGCAATAAACAAAATGCATGACTTCATGATTGCAGGATTTGGTAATCGGGGCCAGGGCGGCTAAGTAAGATTACAGTAGTTTTCTGATAAGATCTGGATTATTCCTGAACAGCTCAGAAGTTTACTATTTGCACGTACGCAATTGCAAATATTACCGGTTTACAACATCAGTTGCATAAAGACAAGGTCCAGCCATTTACCAAACTTATATCCTACTTCCCTAAAAGTTCCAACCTCCACAAATCCAAATCGCTGGTGAAACGCACAACTTTTTTGGTTGGCTGCATCTATGCCGGCGATCATGGTGTGGTAGCCACCCTTTTTAGCTTCATCAATAAGCGCCAGCAACAAGTGTTTACCAATGCCGTTCCCCTGGAAACCCGGCTGTACATAAATGGAATGTTCTACACTAAACTTATATGCTTCCCATGCCCTGAAAATTCCATATGAGCCATAAGCCACCGCCTCCCCGTTAATTTCGCAAACCAATACCGGCAGCTGGTCTTCCTGCTTTTTGCTAAACCAGTTTTCTACAAACGTGGTATCACGGGTTGCATAGTCGTAGATGGATGTGGTATTCAAAATAGCATCGTTCATAATGCCAAGGATTACAGATAAATCTTTGTTTTCAGCAGGACGGATCAGCATGAGGAATAGTTTGGCTTAAAGTTATTCGCATAAATATCTCCTGGAAAATTATTTAAGCCACTTGCTGTGAAAACTCACCGGTTCGGGGCACTGAAATAAATAAAACGATAATTAGCCAGGTTCCTGCCAGGCTTAAAAAAACATGCACAGGACTGTTGCCTGTGCATGTTTTTTATTGTTGAAATCTGAAGTTTAAAGGCAAATTTAACTGCTGCTCTTACTGTTGCCCCTTATTAATGCCACTAACAGCAAAATAAAAACGGCTCCTCCTACGATCCAAACCCATGGCTGCGCATACCAATCAGACGATTTGTTAGTAGAAATATCTATATCTACTTTTTTATCCTGCGCAAAGCTGTAGACACTTAAAATGAGCAATGTCACAAACGCGGACAGGCTTTTAAATAACTGATTTGTTTTCATGTTAGCTGTTTTAAAAATTATGAATGGTTTATTACCCATAAATTAAAAACATGCCAATTTTCTCCTTACTGTAACTTTCAGGTTTTTTGAAATATATTGAGGAATAAGTTCCACGTTTCCCGGTATTGATGTAGCAGAATGTAAGCATTTCATTCCCGAAACGGATACAAGTGTCGACTGCATTGGAAAATAGAATACGCCATTATATCAATGCGATACATTCCACGGAAACCAGTACGCCTCCGGGGAATGGCATTACCTGCGGCGCACTCCGGGCGGGTGCATTTTCAGGAAAAAAATGGCTGTACACTTTGTTGATGATCTTAAAATCGGTGTCACAACCAGTTACCATAAAAACGGTGGTCTTTACAATTTTGTCCATACCGCTACCTGCTTCCTCAAGGATCGACTTAATGTTTTCGAATGCCTGCATTACCTGTTCCTCATAACTATCGCTGATTAGTTTTCCTGTAACCGTATCGATACCGGTGGTGCCGGAAAGAAAAATAAAGGATCCTGCAATTACCGCTTGTGGAAAGGCAAGATTAGTGCGAAGCACTTTGGTGGTGTTGAAATTTTGGCGGTTTGGCATGATGGTAAATTATTGTGGAAAAAGAAAAAAGCCCGGCATTAAGATTAAATTTATTGTCGGGCTTTTCAAATGTCAAATCTGTGTATTGAAACTGAAGATCCTTAAATGCTGTTGCCGATTAAGAAACCGACCATGCCGGGCAAAGCAAAAAGTCAATATAAACATAAGCTATGGTTATTATTTTGCGCTGTCAAAATACTTAGAAATCAAATCATCCAGGTGAGCTTTTATAACTATTCTTTCCGTTGGATCGGTTTCCTTCCATGTCCCTCTTCTATAAAAAGCAAGATTTCTATTTTTTCTATCGACAATAAAACACACCATTGTTGAGGAGGATTTGTAGGGTACAAAACCGTATAACCCTAATGTTGCAAATTGTGTCATGTTGCCCAGGTCGTGTTGCTTGTCATAGTTGTCTTTTGACCGTACAAATCCAACTTCCAGAATACCAAGGCAAAAATCATGGTTGGCTGAATCTAAAAAATGCAGAAGGCTTTCCGGTACTACTATCCTGTTTAATGTTTTTACCTTTTCAACTTCATTTACAATGTAAGTAATAGCATTGGGTATTGTAGAATCCTGGCTTTCATCCACATTTAATTGTGAAACCAGAATATTTTCAGGAAGTAAATTTTTCACCTGTAGTTCAATCTCTTTAGTGGCCTTTTTTGAGAATGGAACATTTGTTTCCGGCTTGTTTCCTTTATTTATCAAGCCAATCTTAGCAACAGGTTGAAGAATAAGCAAACTGCTAATCTCATGGGCCTTTCTATCTGAGGTCAGCTGTCTTGTGGTACTACATCTTTGAAAAATTACAGCAACCAATACGACAATAAAAAACAACCCGGCTCTATGCATGAAGGTGAAATTTATTATTCAAGCTAAAAACAATACTTTCTTGTACAAACATTTAATTAAATCTTCCTGTCCTTCAAAGCCCCGCTCACCGCTACATCCATCATTCTTTCTGCATAGGGCCGGCTGATATCATTCAGTTCTTCTATTTTTTTATGGATAAGGTCCTTGTCATTCATTGTAAGCGACAACTGTAAGGCCTGCATGGCTGCAGCGGTATCCTGTAATTCAACGCCAGTAAGCATTGCCACGTTTTTGGCAATAAATTTCTCAGTGGTTTCCAGAATCTGTTCGCCTTCTGTTTGAGCTTCTACCAGGGCACGGGTGGCTATATCGTCTTTGGCATGCGTAATACTTTCCAGCAGCATTTTTTCAACATCGGCATCCGTCAACCCGTACTGCGGCGTAATGTCAATGGTTTGTTCGACACCGCTGCGGAGTTCTTTGGCCCGCACCTGCAAAATGCCATCCGCATTTATCAGGAAGCCGACATCCACCTTGGGCATACCGGCGGGCATACCAGGTATATTGGCCAGGTTAAATTCCGCAAGTTTGCGATTGTCTTTTACCAGGTCCCTTTCGCCCTGGAATACCGAAATACGCATGCTGCCCTGCCCGTCTTTTTGCGTAGTGTACTGGCGGCCAGCCCTGGTGGGGATCTTTGAGTTCCTTGGTATCAGCACATCCATTAATCCGCCCATCGTTTCAATACCGAGGCTGAGCGGGGTAATATCCAGCAACAGGAAATCGCGGTTGTTGCCCGCCAATATATCCGCCTGGATAGCTGCACCAAGGGCTACTACTTCGTCCGGGTTCACAGAATCGTTTACAGGTTTGCCAAAGAAATCAGCCACGGCATTTTTCACCGCGGGAATCCGTGTACTACCACCCACCATTACGATCGTATCGATAGCATCTTTGCCCAGTTCAGCATCTTTTAAAGCACTGCGGCAGCTATCTATAGTTTTATCAATTAAAGGCTTTATCAAGCCTTCAAAATCGGCTTTCGTAAGGTTCAGCAACCGGCCGTTTAATTCAGTTTCAAACACACCAGCAACCGAAAGGTCTTTTTTGGCCTCCTCCGCTTTCAGGCGGATCGCCTGCAACAACTCCTTGTCCCCGGTTAGTTCGGCCTCATTCATACCGGCCTGTTCGATCCAGTGTTTGATGATGGCGCGGTCAAAATCGTCGCCACCAAGATAGGTGTCACCATTGGTGCTGAGCACTTCAAAAATGCCATTGGTGATCTTTAGGATTGAAATATCAAAAGTGCCACCGCCAAGATCGTACACAGCAATCGTTCTTTCGTCGCTGGTGTTGGTACCAATGCCATAAGCCAGGCTGGCAGCCGTAGGCTCGTTAATAATTCGTAATACATCAAGGCCGGCCAGTTTGCCTGCGTCCCGCGTGGCCTGGCGCTGGGCATCATTAAAATATGCTGGCACGGTGATCACCGCTTTTGTAACAGGTGTTTTCAAGATATGCTCGGCCCGGTGCTTTAATTCTTTTAAAATAAATGACGACAGATCGATCGGCGAATAGAACTTTTGCCCCACCTGTACTTTTACCAGGCTTTCTGTATTGTCGTCTATTATTTTGTAAGTAAAAAAAGAAGCGTTTTGTTTTACATCATTATAGCTTTTACCCATGAGCCGTTTGGCGCTAAAAATGGTATTCTGAGGTTCGGTCAACAGGAATTCTTTAGCAGTTTCGCCAACCGTAGCCTCGCCCCTTTCATCAAAATGGATAATGCTGGGCACTAATGACGAACTGTTGTGTTCCTTCAAAGCCACTGCCTGCCTGCTTTCGGGGTGAATGATAGCTACAAGACTATTGGTAGTGCCAAGATCGATGCCTACGATCATTTCATTCTGTTGTAAACTGCCGGTGGCTATATTGATGGATATTTTTCCCATAAAAAATTTTCATTAAAGTGGTGGCAAATGTAGGGTGAAAACTGTCGACCGTTGACCGTCGGCCGTCCACTGTATGCCCTTAAAAAAAAACGTGCCGGCAAAAACCAGCACGTTCATAAGCTTAGTATTGTATCTGTCCCGGTCGACGGTTGACGGTCAATGGTTGACCGTCGACTAAAATCTAACGCATCAGGTACATCTTTCCGTATCCTTTATTAAAGTACTTATCTGTCTGATCCTGGGCTTGCTGATCAAAAGTATCGTTGATGCGGAACTTGTCCATCTTCTTTCCGTTAAGCCCCGTAATTACACGATACAGGTAAACGCCGTTGGCCAGTTTGGCGCCGTATTGGTCGGTTCCGTCCCATTTAAACTCGGTGATATTACGACCAATGTTCAGTGCCCCCAATTCGGCCCTGGTAACCTCCCGCACTATTTTACCAGTTATGGTGAGTATCTGGATCTTAAACTCCTGCGGTATTTCATGACCCGTGATGGTAAATACGAAGGCAGTGGATGTGGTGAACGGATTCGGATAGTTAAACAGGTTACTGATCATAGGCTTGTTAAATACCTGGAAACTAATCCTGTATTCGGTAGGCCCGGCCCTGTTGCCGTTGCGGTCTTTACCCGTTACCACCAGTTCGTAGTCGCTTTGTTCACTATCCTGTGTAAGGCTGGGGTAAAAATCGATGGTGGCGGTATTGTCGGTGCCAGCGATACCGGGGGTGAATCTCAACGTATCGGTGCCAAACTGGTAGGTGCGGGTTGTGCCATCCGGGAACCGCAGCGTTAGCTTCAGCAAAGAAGTGTCGTTAAGTGCCAGGAACTTGCTTTCGTCTTTCAATTTTATCTGTATATGCGGTTTCGAGCTTACAATATCTCGGTTAAGGATGTGCAACCCGTCGAAAGTGACATCCAGCAAAGGATTGTAATTATCGCCTTTTACAAAGAAATCGCGGTACAGGAAATTATTGAAATGGTATTGCTCCGGCTGATCTTCAGCAGGGTTTACATCCAGGTAAATATTGTTTAAGCCCGGATAATCCTTCGTATCCAGTTTGATATTGATAGTAGTGGTATCGCCCACCGCCAGGTCCTTCTTTTTAGATACCGGGAATATATGAGGCGCATAAGCCTGGTCCAGGACAATCACGTTCACCTTAATGCTATCCCTGAATTTCACATCACTGATATTTTTAAAAGCGATGGCAAAATCCAGTGTTTCACCTAATTCCAATGTATCTTTTGTTTTAAACAGGATGTTGGCTGCCAGTGCACCCTCGGGTGCGGGATCGTATAATAACCTCCAGTACCTGAGATTATAGGCCGTACCATTAATAGAATCAGAGTTGCGCATTTGCATCCGCATGTATGGATATTGCGTAGCACTTACGCTGCTGATATCAAAATCCTGCTGAGCGGGGGTCAGGTTGTATAGTTTCGTTTCTACGCCCTGACGGTTAATGCCTATTACATCCACGGATGCATAGTCACCAGGTTTGGTGTCCACAGAAGCACCACGCCATTTTACATTCTTCCATGCCATAGCAGGACCAAGAACAGGCGACGTAATAAAGCCTAAAGTATCCGCAGTAGGTGCATAAGCATTCATTTGTATACGCTCAAGTCCGTCACTAAACTTCCATTTTGGTGTGTATGAAGGATCGCCTTTTTTATACAATAGTACCCATATCCGGGGTTTATAGAAGGAGTCAATATCCGCAAAACCTACCTGTTTAAATTTATGGTAGAGGGATTTGCCTGCTCCAAAAATGGCCTCATCTGCTTTCATAACCGACGCAAAGGTTTCGTCGACATGCGGTGCATCCAGCACTTTACGAACCGCCACATAGCTACCATTGGGAATGGAATCCATAAAGTCCATCATCAGTTTGCGGTTGGCCGGTGTTCGGTCGTCCCATTCAAAATTGTATTCACGGCCCGGGCCGCAGTAAGGGCCGCTACCGAACCTGCCGGTGAGATTGGGCATGATGGCAAAAGTGATAGGATCGAACACACTAAAAATGATTGAATGACCTACACACGCACTTCGTATTTTAAGTTCATTATTAACTGAGATCGCGAAATGGCTGTCTTCATCCCCGCTGAAAGGATATACACTTTGGGTAAAAAAGAGGTTATTATTACGTGGCGTGTAATTCCACCTGCGGGTGAAAGAGTCGATATACATTCTTTGAACACCACTCTTTAAATGCTGGTACACATGGCTTTGGTTAAAGCCCTGGCTGGCACCTGCGAGGTACACAAACGATGATGTGTTCCAATGCGTAGGTGTATTATTGGCAGGTACTACCGCTAAGCGCCAATAGTAAACCGTGCTGTCCGTATACACAATACCCGGATCAAATTCAGCTACACCGCCGCCTGCCGTCACATTCCGTGTTACTTTCAAGGGCGAATTGAACAATTCGGTAGTATCCATTTCCATGCGATAAGCCTTGCTGGCCGCAAAAGGATTGGAAGTGGAACCGGTAAGCTTAATCGTCTGTTTGTTTACAATGGCAAAATTATAGGGATACACCGGCCGCATTTCGTCTTCAAAAATCACCACGTCTTTACCCGCCGTGTTATTGAGTTCGCTTAATTCATCTATCCGGCCCTCTGTTTCAACAGTTACGATAATACGATTCAACCCTTTATCGCGGTTGGCAACAATCGATAGGTTTAACTCAACTGAATCAACATACCTGGTGGAGAGAACTTTCTTTTTGTACACCACTTCGGTGAGCCCTGTTGGGTTAATAGACGAAATGGGGTATTGTCTTTTCACTTCAATAGTCATGGAATCACCCACCGCCTTACCAAGATTATAATGATAAATCCTGGCTTTAAAAGCGCTGTCCGCAATAGAAATAAAATTAGAATTAATGACAATATTGGGTTCCTCTACACTGTAATCGGGTTTTGCAAAACTGTTTAATTTAATAGCCGGGTCACCATGCAAAGTTTGTTGTTCACAATGTATGCGGCCGCTGTAATCCGATCCATAATTGGTGATGATGTATTGGACGGCATCCTGTACATTTTTTCCGACGGATTTGCCGTAGGCGATCTTGCTTACCGAATTATAAAAACCCGTAGAATATGCGTCAAGTCCACCGGTAAGGCCAAAATGTGTGCTGGCTATCAGGCCGATAGAGCCACGGTTTGGCGCCAATACATATTTTTCCGAGATGGTACTTTTCAGGGCAAACCGGGTGGTATCCATTGTAAAGAAATTACCCGCATTGCAACCATTCAGCAGGAACATTGGGTATTTTTTTGGATTGCTATATGTATTGGGATCCTCCAGGTTATAATCCAATGCTGTGGCTGAAGAATGGCCAAAATATGTAAGGAGTCCAATACCATCGGTAAACAAACGGCTCAATGTTTCGGTACCGATATTGGTAGCCGTTCCCGAATTAAACTTGCTTAGGGTGGTCACATTGCCACCAAACAGTGTGTCCTGTATGATTCTTTTATAATTACTAAAGTAGAAAGATAGCAGCTGATCGAGATCGGGCGCATTGGCGCCCACCACATGTACCACATTTTTCATCCATGCCTTATCTGCCTGGGTTTGCGAGGCGCTTATCTGTGCAGCGTCGAACTCTTTTACCTTATTCAGATAAGCGATGATCTCGCTGCCCTGTACCACACTTAACCGCCCGATAGGTGTTACGGGATAGGGGTTCATATCGGCCGACGACAGCAACACGTCGGAGCCCGGGTATCCAAAAGTGGGTACCAGGTTGAGCCGGTCTGACAGCGCCTTGATGCCTTGCATTGTGTCACCCAGGCGATAATCCTGGTAGGAAACACCCTTACCTATGAGCAAAGTAAATTTCGGCTGCACGGAAAACCGAAGCCGTGCAAATCGCAGAAAATTCCGGATAGAAGAAGGATGTTTTTTGATACCAAATGCAAACTGGTCCTCCAGCTGATCAATATCGAAAATCTTAGCATCGTACCCGCCACCAACTGCAGAACTTCTATACTGCCGATATAATTCTACCGGGTTACTTCCATTGACCGGAGCCGCTAAAATACTATTGGAAATAATGAGATAATCTGCCTGGTTGGCGTTAACCGTATAGTTTACAAAACTGCGTGCCTGTATGGCGCTCACTGCAGTCAGGTGCGAATTATCCTGGCTGAGTAAAGTATATTGGGTAAGTGCTGAAGAGGCGGGTAAGGCAAAACGAATGGTAGCACCATTTAGCTCAGCCACATACCTGCGGCTATTGGTGATATCATACAAAACAGGTGGCACGCCCCCCCTGTCAAAATCTGTGATCTCAATGTATTGTCCGCTGGCACTGGCAGGCAATTCAAAGTCAAAGGATCGTTGGTTATTAAACCTGAACAAACGGGGGTAAGTAAACTCAATGCTATTGAACACAACCCTGTCGTATGGAACAGGACAGGTATTGTGAATGGCATAGGAACCAACGCCCGTTGGGAGAAAGCTTACAGGAATATTGGTGAATGTTTTTGACTTTGCCTCAAACTGGTCAAGCTGTATATCGCCTAACAGGTTAGCATCCAGGAATAACTTTGCATTCCTGTTGTTAGGTGCCACTCCTGCGGCCGTTATTTTTACGGTGCAGCTACTACTGCCGCCTGTATACGGATAGAAATTTCGTTTGTAGAACGGAGTAATATACGCTCCTGCACGAATCAGCGAATCCGTATAAATTTCGTAAGTACTCATCATTTCACCTACATCATACGAGGAGGAGAAAATATACTCCCCCGCGCCGGTATTGGCAAAGCCACGATTCACATTTTCCTTAAAATCGTATTTATCTGTATATACTAGGAATGGCTCGGCCGGCAACACATTACCCGCTACATTGTTGGCCGCTGCAGTGATTCTCAAATTGCCCCCGGTGGTATTATAAGTAAGAAAATAAGCGGAAGAATCCGTTTGGAGGCTTACCCTGTCGTTAAGCTGGTAGTTGGGATCGCGGTACAAAGATTTATCCGGTTTGCCATCATTCATTGTACCATAAAACTCAATATAATCCGAGCTGCCAAAAACACCGGAAGTAACGCTGGTAAACACCGGTACCTGGACACCATTTCTCCACAGTTGAAAATTCTGGGCAGGAATGGAGCCCATGCTATTGGCCTGCAAAGTGGGTTGTGTTAAGCGCACCAGCCCATTTTTCCCTATCCTGAATTTATAGTAGGTCTTGCTGTAATCAATCCATTCGTTGTTGAGCTGCGCCTGGCTGCTGACGCAGGCCAACAAGCAACAGGCAAATATTAGCTTCTTCATGTGTGATGAAATAATTTGGGGCATAACGGGTTATTATTTTTCTTTTTTGCGCAGGTCTACACGCAGGGAAACGATGTGAGTATACAAAGGTGATGACTGGTTGGCGAGGTTATTAAAGGCATAATCGATACCCACATTGCCAAACTTAAACCCGGCGCCAATACATGGCTGGTAAATCCATACTTTCTGCAGGTTGGTGGTATCGCCATCTTTTAAACCTTTCTGAAAATTGTACACGCCACCACGTAGAAAAAAAACATTATTTACATCCAGTTCCAATCCAACCCTTGGGTCCACGCTCACTGCGTCGCTGCTGATAACCGTATTACGTTTTCCATCGAACGTAAGATCCAGGGCCAGTTCGGTATTCAGCTTTATTTTTTTACCAAGCTTAAAATGATAGGCGCCCCCCAGTGATAAACGGGGCGCGGTCAGTTCTGTAGATTTTTCAGGGATGTCGTTATTGGTAAGGTAGAGTACTTCTTTTTCCTTCTCGGCAAAATTGAATGACCATGCATTGAACGTAGTGGTGGCATCACGAAGCACCGCACCCAGGCTCCACTTAGGTCCCTGGAAACTCCAGGACGCATCGATACCAAAACCCCACGCTTTTGCAAAACTGCCCACTTTACGATGAATGATCTTTACATTACCGCCAAAGCTCATCAGGTGGCCGTCATCCGTCTTTTTCATTTTCTGCGCCATCGACACAATGAATGCGTAATCAGCGGAGGAGAATGTTTCAATGTTATTGTAGTTCACCGATCCATCGGGTTCTACGAGGAATAAGGTATTAGGAATATCATCTACCGCAAAGCGGAGAATAGAAATACCCAACGTGCGATTATTGTCTGCCAGGGGAATGGCTACGGCACCAAAATCATACTTACCAATACCGGCAAAGTACTCAGCATGCATCAGCGAAATTGAAGGAATATCTTTTACACGGATAAGGGCGGCAGGATTCCAGTAGCCGCTGGTGGCATCGTGTGTGCTGGCTACCTGGGCACCGCCCATACCCATACCCCTGGCGCCGGAACCGATATTTAAAAACTCGTTGGAGTATTTGCGAAACTGGCTATGGCCCCTGGTACAGGCAAACACAATAATGGCAATGCAGATAAGGCGGGCCTTCATACAGTAGTTTTGGTTTTGAATCTTCACTGGTTAACAACCGGCAGGTTTCTCTTTTTTACTAAAAAATGAAATTACTACCAATTCGGCTAACTCAATACAATGAATGATGGAAACGTGGGCAACAAATAAAAATTGCCTGTTTCAAAAAAAATAATAACAGAGGTGTCAGCCACCAGGCTTTTACTCATAACCTCACAATATCCCGGATAAAGATCTTTGGTTCGAACAGTTCTCCATTTACGGGTTGGCGGTGAATTCTCCGCACCACGTCCATCCCTTTCACCACTTTGCCGAAAGCTGCATAGCCCTGGCCATCGCCGTTGTTATCCCCGCCATAATCGAAACCCGGCTGATCGTCAATACAAATAAAAAATTCAGTGCTGGCGGAGCCGGGCTCCTTCCTGGCCAGCGACAACGTGCCATCTTTATGGAACAGGCCGGTTTGTTTCGTGGTTTCATGTGGAATACCGGGCACTTGCGGCCGGTCGTTGCCAGCCCAGGTGCCACCTTGTATCAGCGCTGCTTCGGCCGCACCCGTAGGTTGGTTTTCCCTGTTCAATGCCCTGTAAAAAGAACTTTTTTGATACCAGCCCGAATCTACGTACGATAGAAATGCCGCTACACTTTTGGATGCCTGGGCAGGATACAATTCCAATTCTATATCGCCGTATTGGGTTTGTATCTCCACATGCGGATTTCCTGTTTTGGGGCTGTTGCATCCTGCAAAAGCAAAGAGGACAGCTAAGGTAAAAATGATGCTTTTCATGAGGCGATAGTTTTAAAATTCTGCCGTCATTGCGAGTCCCGGACGTCCGGGATTGCCCGACGTGGCAATCCCCAGAATTTAGTTAGAGTAGCTGCATTAAAGTGCTACACGTTTGATGAATAACAGGATATTGCCACGGGCAAGAACACTGTCAATGACTGGGATTTTTATTCGCAATCACGACACCCTACCCCATCCCTTTGCATATTTCGTAAAAGCGGTACACATCTTCATACCCGCAATACAGCGGGGCGGGCGCCACACGTATTACACCAGGTTCCCGGTAGTCGACAATTATGCCGTTGGCAATCATTTTATCGTGGATGGCCCGTCCGTTTTCCCGGAAATACAATGACAGTTGTGCACCCCGCCATTCAGCATCAACAGGGCTAATGATCTCAAAATTAAGATTGGGTATTTGGTGCAGCAAATACTCCAGGTAGGCAGTTAGCTGAATGCTTTTTGCCCTTAAATTTTCCATCCCGGCCTCTTCAAAAATTTCTAATGATGCTTTTAAACAAACCGTATTAAACACCTGCGATGTGCTTACACACCATCCACTGGCATCTGGTTTTGGTTCAAAACCCTTTTCCATTTTAAAACGCAGTTTTTCATCATTGCCCCACCAGCCAGCCATGCGGTTAATATTCGTATTGGCTGCGTGTTTTTCATGTACAAACACACCACCCACGGCACCGGGGCCGGCATTCAGGTACTTGTAACTGCACCACACTGCAAAGTCTACATCCCAGTCGTGAAGCTGGACCGGCACATTACCAGCCACATGCGCCAGGTCAAAGGCCGCAAGGGCGCCTGCTTTGTGGGCTTCGGCGGTAATGGTTTTCATATCATATACCTGGCCGGTATAGTAGTTGATGCCTCCAAAAAGCACTAGTGCAAGGCTATCTTTATGTTGTTTGATTGCCTGTAAAATATCTTCGGTATGAAGCAGCTTCTCCCCTGCCCTGGGCGCTATTTCTATAATAGCATCATTAGGATCAAAACCGTAATGCCGTACCTGTGTTTCCAGCGCATATTGATCGCTTGGAAAAGCGCCGGCTTCCATCATAATTTTATACCGGGCACCGACAGGTTTGTAAAAACTAAGCAACATCAGGTGCAGGTTCACGGTGAGAGCATTCATTACGGTCACCTCGTTTTCGCCGCAGCCGACAATCTTTCCAAGCGCCGGTTTGCAGTAATCCTGGTAATATAACCATGGATTGGTGCCGCCGAGATAGCCGCCAATTGCAATATCCCGCCATGTTTGCAACTCGGTAGCGATGGCTGCTTCTATTTGTTTTGGCTGCAAACCCAGTGAGTTGCCACAGAAATAGATAGTATCCCTCCCATCGTGTTGTGGAAAATGGAATCGTTGTTTAAAAGCCGCCAACGGGTCGTTGGCATCCAGTTGCCGTGCAAAAGGCAAGCTGGCTTCGAAAGAATGGTCGCTCATAAAATGATATTGGCTGGCAAATTAGTTGATTAGTTGATTGGTTTATTAGTTGATTAGTTCATTGATTGGTTCACTTATTCAACTGTTCACTTGTTCACTTGTTCACTTGTTCACTTGTTCACTTGTTTACGGGTTCATTAATCCGATCCGTACAAAAACGACAATCCATTGCCACAGTTACAACTGGTGAACTTGTGAACTTGTGAACTGGTGAACTGGTGAACTTGTGAACTTGTGAACTTGTGAACTTGTGAACTTAACCGAATTAACTTAACATTGAAAAAACGAAGCCGTCATTATTTTTGACGATTCGCAAAAATCAAAAGCCAAGATGAAGAGTTTTATTCCAAGAGATGTTAGCTGGTTGAGTTTTAATGGCCGTGTATTGCAGGAAGCCAATGACCCCTCGGTACCGTTGAGGGAACGGATCCGCTTTTTAGGTATCCATTCCAATAACCAGGATGAGTTTTTCCGTGTACGCGTGGCTACGCTGAAACGCATGGTGGAAGTGATGAAGAAAGGCACCAAACAAACCATGCATCTCGAAAGTTCTCCCGAACAGATTCTTGACGATATTCAAAAAATAGTATTGCAGCAACAGGCCGAATTTGGGAGAATTTGGAACGGGATCGTAAAGGAATTGAAGGCAGAGAAAATTTTCCTGGTAACAGAAAAGCAACTCAACAAAGAGCAGCAAAAATTTGTGGAGCGGTTTTATGATGAAGAAGTGAGCCCCAATATTATTCCTTTGATGATAGAAGGGATCGCCCAAATGCCTTACCTCCGTGAAAAAAGCCTGTACCTCGGTGTGGTGATGCAAAAAAAGGACAGCGCCTACAAACAAAAATATGCGTTGATAGAAATACCCGCCAATGCGGTGGGGCGCTTTGTATTACTACCCTCAAAAAGCGGGGAACACCAGATCATCCTGCTGGAGGATGTGATACGATACAATCTGCCGCACGTGTTTTCTTTTTTTGGGTATGATGAATACAGCGCCCATATTTTTAAGGTAACCAAGGATGCCGAAATAGACATTGATAATGATGTAGCCACATCGCTGATTCAAAAAATAGAAAAGGGTATCAAAAAAAGAAGGATGGGCAAACCGGTGCGTTTTGTGTACGACCGCGAAATGGATGCCGGCCTGCTGGAATACCTGATACGCCGACTGAACCTGGCCCGGAAGGATAATGTGATAGCCGGTGGGCGTATTCACAACTACAGGCATTTTATGGATTTCCCGGACGTATTCGGCCGCAGAAACCCGAGAAAACAGCCATTTCTTCATCCCGACCTGGATGATGGCAAAAGGGTAACCGATGTGGTGATGCAAAAGGATGTGATGCTGCATTTCCCCTACCATTCCTTTATACCGGTGATAGACTTGCTTCGGGAAGCTGCCATAGATCCCGATGTTGTTGATATTAAGATCACCTGCTACCGGCTGGCTACCAATAGTAAAATAATGAACGCCCTAATCAACGCCGTGCGCAATGGCAAACAGGTGGAAGTGATGCTGGAGTTGAAGGCCAGGTTCGACGAAGAGAATAACCTTTATTGGAAAGAAAGGCTGGAAGAAGAAGGGGTGAAAGTACTGGTGGGCATTCATAACATGAAAGTGCATTCGAAGATCTGCATCATTAAAAAACGCATCAAAAACAAGACGATCCATTATGGTTTTGTTAGCACCGGCAACATGAATGAAAAAACGTCCACTATTTACGGTGACCATTGCCTGCTGACCAGCAACCGCCTCATTATGGCAGATGTAAACCGGATGTTCCGTTACCTGGAGCGGCCTTTTCAGAGCGCCCTGATATTGCGGCAATGTAAAACACTGATGGTATGTCCTACCAATATGCGGAGGGAAATAAACGCCCATATTGCAAAAGAAATCAAGAGCGCCAAAGCCGGAAAACCTGCTTCCATCATTCTAAAAGTAAACTCACTTTCAGACAACGAGTTGATACTTAAACTGTATGAAGCCGCCCACGCGGGGGTTGAAGTAAAAGCCATCATACGTGGCATTTGCTGTGCCCTGTTTGAACAAAAGAAATTTAAAGTAAAACCCCAGGCCATCAGCATTGTGGATGAATACCTGGAACATGCGCGGGTAATGGTTTTTGGCAATGAAGGCAAACCCAAAGTCTTTATTTCAAGTGCCGACTGGATGGTGCGAAACCTCGACCATCGCGTGGAAGCCGCCTGCCCTATTTTTAACGAGGAGATCAAGCAGGAGCTCATTGATATTGTAAACATCCAGCTAAAAGACAATGTAAAAGCCAGGGTGCTGGACAATCACTTAAGCAATGATTATGTAGCCGCTGCCCGGAACAAAAAGAAAACCCGCAGCCAGATAGAAACCTATAATTACCTGTACCAGAAAAAGCTGGCCTCGCCTATGCACCCGAGATTTGGGATACACCCGGAGCAGAAGACAACGGTTTAGTTCGTCCGTTGATCCATCGGCAGGTTCTTAAAGATAGCCTGTGGCGACCAACAACGAAAAATTCCAACTATACGAAGGGTTTGTGCATCTTTGGAAATAAATACACAAACCCGTTATTTTGAGATTAGCCGCAATCGACATAGGAAGCAACGCCGCCCGTTTACTCATCAGCGAAGTCAGCATTGATGCTAACGGCAAGCCCGAATTTAATAAACTCAACCTGATCCGGGTACCGCTGCGGCTGGGCTTCGATGTATTTGAAAAAGGAGAGATCGGCAAAGAAAAAATTGGCATGGTACTACAAACCATGAAGGCCTATAAACACCTGCTGAATGCTTACCAGGTGCAGCACCTGAAAGCCTGCGCCACCAGCGCCATGCGGGATGCACGAAACAGCCAGGACATTATCCGGAAGGTGAGGATGGAAACGGGCATTGAGATTGAAGTGATCAGCGGCGGCTCAGAAGCTGCACTTATTTACGAAAACCATATTGCCGAAAACATGAGCACCGACAGCAGCTACCTCTACATAGATGTGGGGGGCGGCAGCACGGAACTCACTTTTTTTGCCAAAGGCCGGTTGGTGTTTAAAGAATCGGTGAACATTGGTACCATCCGCCTGTTGAAAGACCAGGTGACGGAAGCCAATTGGAACGAGATGAAAGAAGTGATCCGGAAAAACACCAAGGGCTATACCAATATCGTGGCTATCGGCAGCGGCGGCAATATCAACAAGATTTTTTCCATCAGTAAAAAGAAAGACGGTAAACCCCTGCCCATAGAATTACTACGGGATTATTATAAAGAATTCAGCAGCGTAAACCTCGAAGAACGCATCCGCGTGTATAAACTACGCGAAGACCGTGCTGATGTAATTGTACCCGCCCTGCTGATCTACATCAATGTAATGCGCTGGGCCGAAGCCAAGGAAATTTATGTTCCCAAGATTGGATTGGCGGATGGGCTGATACAGCATTTGTGGGAGGAGGTGAAGGGGTTGTAGTCTTTTTGGGTAAAATAATCACAACCTTAATTATCACTTTCCGATAATGTTCAACTTTCCTGTTCCCTTGACAGTGACCGTGGCACCATTATTCAATGTAAGGCTAAAGCATGTGCTGGTGGCTTCTGTTACTTCTGGCATGAAAGGCACACCGTTATTAATGATTACGTTGCTGCATGCAATGGGTATGGTACCAAGAGACCAATTGGTTGCCAGGTTCCAGTCAGGAGTATTACCTAGCCAGATGTTGTTGCCGGAGTCAGAACATTCACCGGTACCTTGTATGGTAAAATCATAGATGCTTTCATCGCAATCATCATTGATAATTTTTACGGTTGTGGCTTTGAGACCTGCGGTAAGCGGTGAAAAACTGATGGTGAAGATGGCTGAATCGCCGGGAGCTATGGTAGCGGGGAAATTAATTCCACCCTTGACAAATGATGTGGAATCGCCACCAGCCAAGGTGATGTTGCTTATACTAAGATTTACTGCACCAGAGTTTTTAATTTTGAAGCTGTGAGTATTATCGCCGCCTATTAGCGCATTTCCGAAATCTGTCGAATCTAATATTGTTGGCGTATTGTCCCCGTCGGCAATTGACGTATTGTTATTCAGAACATTAATTTCATTTACGTTACCCAAACGGATTGAAACATTATTTCCATTAGCAATTGCGAGATCTTGTAATCCATCTCTGTTAAAATCGCCAACTGCAACTGCATCTGCAGCAAATGTTACAAACAATTCTTTTGTTGCTGAAAAACTGCCGGTTCCTGTTCCCAAAAGAATGGTGGTACGTTTTTTAAATAAATTTGTCACTACAACATCCAGCTTCCCATCACCATTTAAATCTCCTACATCCACCCCGCATGGATATTCTCCAACATTGATATCTGTAGTCCTTATAAACTGACCCGTTCCAGTACCCATGCCAATTGAAATACTGCTGTCCATAAAATTTGTGACAACAAAATCTATATTGTTGTCGCCGTTTATATCACCTAAAACTATCGACTCCGGATATTCTTCGATATTAATTTCTGTTGCCCCGTAAAATCCTCCAAAACCATCGCCCAGCCTTATTGATACAGTTTTGGAATTAGTCGTTGCAAAATCTTGCTTACCGTCATTGTTAAAATCTCAAACAATCACATTGTATACTCCCCCACCTACGGATATGTTTATAGAGCCGTTGAAATTTCCTGTTCCATCACCTAGACGGATATAAACCTGACTTCCCACATTTTGCCCGGTGGCTGCGACTGCAATATCCTGCTTTCCATCGCCATTAAAATCCCCAACAGCAAGTGATTGTGGAGTACTTCCAATATATAAATTTGCCGTTTCGTTGAAACCTCCTGCGCCATTACCAAAACGTATGGATACATTATTTGTAAAAGTGCCCCCGGCATTTGCAGTTGCAAAATCCTGTTTTCCATCATTGTTAAAGTCTCCAATTACAACACAATATGGATTGGGGCCAACAGGCACATTTGATGGGGTACTAAAGCCACCCAAACCATTCCCTAATCCCACTGAAACATTGTTTGATTCATAGTTTGCAGTTATAAAATCCTGGTTACCGTCATTATTAAAATCACCGACAGTCATCGACATAGGAAACTCACCTACAGCAATATTATTAGTGCCTGTAAAAAGGCCCTGACTACAAACCGTGCCATTTAGAGTTACATTTAGAACAAACATGGCACTTGATGTCACAAATCCATGACCATTACTTTCTCGGCTAATAGCTGGACAGGGCAAAGCCAGTTTGCAAAATATCCTGCCTTATGCCAGGGAACTTACAATCCAAAAGGGACAGATAGTATCAGTTTTGAAAACGGCTGCGCCTGGACAGCAGAATTCGACTGGTCACTTATTTTAATGGGGGATTATAAAATAGCGATCTCCGGTAATGACGTTGAGCTTTCAAGAACTTACAATGGTGCTTTCACCGATGTTTACAAGCTGACAAAGCAATAAAACTGTTGAGCAAAATCGCTTGCATGGGCAAGTTGCGGGCAGGGTCTAAGGATATACCCGGCTCTATCCGTGTATGATAGCAGGTTCTCACTCCGCGGGTTGCACCCAAAAATCCTAAAGAGCTTTTTAGTGCTTTGGTCACGAAGTTTAGTTTTCAAAACGACGGTTTTATTTATGGCTTTGAAAATGGGACTGCAGCAACGCTGCCAGGGCTGAAAATATACCCGCTGTAACCGCTTGTCAAATAGCGATTTGGCGATAACCTCACTTTAAATAGATTACAAGTTGTAACAGCGATACATGAACGCCTGAGCGGTCTTCTAACTTGTTAATCACGAAAATGAAAGAAATACTTCTTTGCGCATTTCTACTTGTTTTATCTATATATCCTGGTTTCGCACAAACTAAGAATACCAGCAAAATTGAAATCGGCGAACGCATCACCATTCAATCAAAAATTCTCGATGAGTCAAGGGAACTACTTGTATACAGCCCGAAAAATTCACCCGGCAAGAATTTAAAGCACCCTGTCATTTATTTGTTCGATGCCAACGCATTGTTCCTGCCAGCTGTAGGCGCCGTGGAATTTATGAATAAGGGCAGCTACCTGCCACAGATACCTGAAGCCTATATTGTAGGCATTGTGAATACAAACAGGAACAGGGATATGCCGGTTCCACAGGAAATTGAAAAAACAAATGGTGCTAAGAATTTTTATCGGTTCTTGTCGGAGGAAGTGGTTCCTTATATCAACAAAACCTTGTCTACCAGCGGCTTAAACATACTGGCCGGGCATTCGCAGGGTGGCTTGTTTGCTACTTATGCTGCTGTTCAGAATCCAAAGCTTTTTCCCTTTGCCATTGCCATGGATGCTCCAATGACGGTGACCAAATCTGTGGAGGCATTTTATTCAGAAGCAATATTAAAAAACTGCAACACAAAATACGTATCAGTGGAAAGTTTATACGGATGGGAAAACGCCATTAATACAGCCAATGGATGCCTGGAATTTTCACAAATAAAAGTGGCGGGTGAAAATCATGAAACCATGCCTTATCAAGGTTTTTACCAGGGTTTGAAATTTTTATTCAATAACTATTTACCGCCTGTTCAGGATTGGCCGCTACAAAGGATTCGCTCCTACTACGATTCCCTGGCAAATAAATACCGGGTCATCTATCCCATTCCATTTAAGGTAATGCTGGAAAGTGCCAAACAAAATATTGGCCAGTCTAAAAAAGCAATAGCCGTTGATCTTATCATAGAACATGACAAAATTTATGGAAGTAACCTCACCAGTCAGCAGCTATTGGCAAAAGCAAATGCCATAACAAAAGGCCCAGATAACAGGATAGAATATAACCTTTCGCATCCGCCACCCGGTGAAGATGCCATAAAACCCTTTTTAGGAAAGTGGTCGGGCTTGTTGGTAGTACCGGGAGGTATGAATCTCAGTATCGACTGGGAAATTGTAAAAGTGAATGGTGGCTACCAGATGGTATCTGATATGATGAAGCAGTTCAAGTCGAAGTCGGATTTTTTGTATGTGAACGAGAAAAAGGAACTGGTTTGGGGCCGGAAACATAATGGCGGCGGCATTTATATTTCAATTGGCACACTCTCCGCTGATGGTTTGACCATAACAGGAACAGAAGACCAAATAGGATTTGACCTGCCTCCCGGCATGCCTGCTTTTAAACAAAACAGTTTTGAGTTCAAAAAACAATAAGACATTGTTTCCATTGTCTGGCAAGGCTCAACCAATTGATAATTGTGAGTCCGGAGTCAATTTCGGAAAAAGTCTGTAACATGCGAAAGACAATCGCTGAAAACTACTTAGGGTAATTGGTATAAAAACGTTTCCAGGATCGTTTCCTTCTTCGTTTTGTAATAGGCTTTGAGTAACAATGATCCACCCACCTGAATTACGTCGGCAATTTTAATAAAACTGGATGTGGGGGTTTGAGGGAGTACTATTTTCTTTACTTCACCAGAATGCATTGATAGCTGAAATAATTGGTCAGCACCATCCACGGCTTCAAAATAATATAGGTAGTTACCATAGAAATACAGGTGTTGCAAATTGGGTTGCATAAACAAAAAGCTGCTGCTAAAACGGGCAGGTAAGTTAAAGGCCGGCTGACTCACCATATTGGCTTTTAAACTCAGCACTTGCAACCGGTATACCGTGGTGCCACCCGCCTGCCTCGTGCCCATCCTAAACCAAACACTGTCGCCGCTATGCTTCAGATAATCGTGCGATGTAATACATCCCAGCGATTCATCGGGTTTAAATACCACTGCTGTTTTCACCAATCCAGTGCGCATGTTGTAACTATATATTACTTCGTCAAAACGAAGCAGGGTGTAGTCACCCGCACGTAGACTACCGCCAAATGAATTGCTTTTTACCTCCGGCAGGTCGCAAATCTTTTTAGTCGTCTTATTTCGCAGCAACCACAGGCTTGTGGCATTGGGTAATTTTTCCTGTGCCTTTTTTTTATTGACCAATATGATCAGCACATCATTACCAACCGTCACCAGTGAATTTACTTCGTGACCTATCTGCGCAAAATCGTAGGTTTTCTTTACACGGTAACCTTTTGCGACAGAGTCAACATAGTCGAAAACGTACATCTGTTTGTTGGAGGGCCCGTTTTCGGTTTTCATGTCGTACCGCGTTATCACCTGGCCATCACTTAGGCCTGCGGGACCATCAAGTATACCATTGGCGTTTGTGCTGGCAGCCAATAAGTAAGCATTTGGTACAGCATCGGCATCATGAATGGCATATACGTAGGTAAATGTTTTATTGGCACTGGCATTCCATAACCAGGAACTTACCACCAGCTTATTTTCAAAAACAGAAAAGATCAAAACTGTTTCGTCACTTTCGGCGAACTGCCTGGTACCGGAAAATAGTGCGGCATGCACGCCAGTTTCCGGGTCGTACCTTGTAAGGCGAACCTTGCCGCCCGTATAGCTTGTGTAATACAAATACCGGGAGGTGGCGATATAATAGGCAATGCTTTTTATATCTGTAAACCCCACCAGTTTTATAGTCCCTGTGGGTGTTCCATTCGTGGCAATAAAAGTATCATCATCGAGCTTGGTATAAAACCTTCCTTTTAACCATACAGGCTTAACCGGAACAGCCAATTGCTTCCAGTGTGGTGTGAGAGCACCTGTTGGGGACATTAACCTTGTAATCTGTGCCTCGCAGTAGAGCGAAGTAAAAAGAAGAACGAAAGCCAGGGTAAGTCTGATCATCGGGCCAGGGTTAGTATAAAACGGGTAAAAATTTTATCACGGTATAATGATAAAATTCTTTGTTATCATCAGCATCAAGCAGTTTTTTTCGTTGCTAAAAAAACGACATCACTTTGTATTCCATATAAGTACTGGTAGTCAAATATTACAGCGCACAAACCATGTTTACTAGATAAACGCTTTCTTATATTTATGTCCTTTGCACCCCTGGTTTTAATGTCGTTAAATCTCCAATCTTTACCGGCTTTCCGCTATCAATACTGTTGCGGGCCGCAATGCCTACCAATATGGCCATACTACCATCGCGGCTACCAGCAGCCTGGCGATACGGGTCTTTGCCATCTGGGTTAAAGATTTGTTTGCGGAGCCGGGCATCGCCTCCACCGTGGCCTGCCTCCGCATTGGAGATCTTTATAATTTCTCTTTCACCAAAGTTTTTTGTAAGTTCTATTTCGTCAAAAGCTTCCTCTTTCCAGGGTTGGCTTTCTTTGATCCAGGCTTCCAGTCTTCCTTCAGTTCCGTTGAACGCAATGCGGTAGCCTTCGTATGGCGAATAAGTGGTAAGGGAATAACTTACCTGCACCTTGTTGGCATATTTTACCTGCACGGCCATCTTATCAAAAATGTCAATATCCTCTTTAAATACACAACCGTCGCGCAGGTAACCATCATGCTTTTCATTGGCTACATAGATCTGCATCCGGCGCTCGCTTTTTGTAATGTCGTAGTAAAATTTGCATTCCCCCTTATGCGGGCAAGGCCTGCAATTGGTAGACCGGAAAGGCCCGTTCTTGCCGTAATGCTCCAGGGATCCGTATGCAAAAACTTCTTCAGGATCGCTTTCTATCCACCAGTTTAGCAGGTCGAAATGATGCGATGCCTTGTGCACCAGCAGCGACCCGCCATTCTTCCGCAAGCGGTGCCAGCGGCGGAAATAGTCGGCTCCATGCGAAGTATTGAGGTACCAGTGAAAATCTACCGAGGTTATTTTGCCAATAGCGCCGCTACGGAGCAGTTCATAAATTTTCTGGCGGTGTGGCGAATAGCGGTAATTGAAAGTCACCATCACTTTTTTGCCCGTCCGCTTTTCGGCGTCCAGTATCTGCTGGCATTTTGATTCATCGGTGGTCATGGGTTTTTCGGTGATGATATTGGCGCCATATTCCATCCCCTTTACAATAAACTCACTGTGCGTTGCATCCACCGTGGTTACGATCAACAGGTCGGGTTTTGTTTCCTTCATCATCTTATCGAAATCGGTAAAAGTGGGGCAACTCAGTTTCAATAGCTTTTTAGCTGTTTCCACACGGCCCGGGTTAATATCGCAGAGACCCACAAACTCAATGATATCGCTAAATTCGGCAATGACATCTCTGCCCCACATACTGGTACCACGGTCGCCGGTGCCCACCATAGCTACCTTCTTTTTCCCTGTTCCAAATGGCGAAGCCAATACAGATTGTGACAATAAAGAACCGGCCACTACGGTACCGGTATTCCGGAGAAATTTTCGGCGTTGCATCGTTAATACATTTTAGTGGAGTAAGATAAATGAAAATTATTTTCCGGCATCCTGTGGTATGGGGTAGTACATGGTACAATTGATCTGCCTGCTGACACATTACGGGAAAAACTGCCCACAAAAAAATCAGGCTTACAAATTGATGTTTATCTGGCTTATAAAAATTATTAAAACATGTGGATCGTATTTGCATTGCTGGCCGCACTTACAGCAGCCATTGTAGTGGTGCTCTCAAAGGCCGGGTTGGAAAAAGTAGACCCCAACCTGGGGCTCGCCATTCAATCGGTGATGATATTGATAGTGGCCTGGACAGCAACCTTACTCAGTGGAAAAATAAACACCATCCACACAATAGAAAAAAAAGCATGGATCTATTTGATCGTTGCCGGGATTCTTTCAGCGGTTTCGGCCCTGCTAACATTTCGGGCATTGAAAATGGGGAACGCCTCAATGGTAGCGCCTCTCGAACGGGTTTCGCTCATTTTTGCCATAGCCCTGGCTGCCATCTTTTTAAAAGAAAGAATTACCTGGCAAATTATTGTGGGCGCTGTACTGATGGCCGGTGGCGCCATTATTATAGCGCTCCAATCTAAATCTCAATCGTGAAACTGATCCTGGGTCACCCTGCGCCAACACTTCAAAACCCGGCTATCTTTTTTTGGCAGCATAAAATATTCGAACTTAGCCTCCAGCCCCATGCAAACATAAAAAATCCCGTCACCTCCAAACCGGCGACGGGATTTTTCCTTCATCAACCATCTCTAAACTAATGCTGCACAAATATTTTCTTAACCGTATTGCCCGACGTTGTTAGCACCCTTACAAAATAATAACCACTGGTAAAACCGCCGCTGTTGATGGTAAATGTATTGGTCCCAGCCACAGCATTTTCTGGTTGCTGATGCAGTAGTACACCGGCAGGGCTGGCGACTTGTAGTGTTATTTTTTCTGCCTTTTCAGCGTTGTATACCACCCGTATTTTTCCATCGGCCGGATTCGGAAACAGGCCAACCGGCTCCTGAATTTTTGTTTCATTTTCGGAAATAGAACCGGCATATGGAACACTACTGCTTTGAATGGCGGTAAGCCTTATGTTATCAAAATAAGCAATAGCAGCTTTGGTGGTAGCATTCTGTACATTAATTCTTTTTATCTGTGCAGGGTTGCCCATCTGGCTCATGGTTACCACTACTTCCTGCCATTTGTTGGGCGTGGTGTTAACCGTATAGGATGTACCCGCAGCACTGTTATCATCCGTTTGAATAAACACTTTGAAACTAGCCTTTGCGGTGGTTTGTACCCAGAACCGCAAGGTGGTGGCAGCTGTTGGCAGGGCTGCGTTCAGTTTCCGCAACGAGAGGCCGCCATTGCCTGCATAATTTACCAGCAACGATTTCGCCCCTGTTTTAACCGGTGTGGTATTGTTGAAATTACGGGTGCTTCCCCAGCTCCAGTCTTCCCAGCCCGTGGCCAACGCTTCGTCGTAAATAACAATATCGGTGGTACTTACGGTGCAGGCCAAAGTAGTGGCATTGGCAATATTGCTTGCCGCCGATTTGTTACCGGCAGCATCTTTGGACTTCACCGTAAAACTATTGGCGGTATTGCAGGTAAGACCGGTAACATCAAAGCTGGTGCCTGTAATATTTCCATTTAACAAGATGGCTCCTTTATAAGCCTCATACGCAGTTACCCCCACATTGTCGGTGGCAGCTGTCCATGTTAAGCGAAGCCCGGTTTGGGTAATATTGGTAGCCACAAGATTTGTGGGTGGCGTGGGCGCCTGTGTATCCGGCGGTGCCACAGCACCGCTCACCAGCCTTGCCACGAGCATTACATACGAGGCATTACTGTAGATGGCAGGCTCGGTTATTTCCCAGCTGTTTTCGGGGTAGGCAGCATTCCAGTCTTTATAAGCTTTTTGGGCTGGCTGGTTGGTAATATTGGCCGTGGTGCCCGAATAACTTTTATTCGGTCCACCAGTTACGTAGCCCGGTGCGGGGCCCTTGGCCGAAGTAAGGCTATTGTCCCAAACAGTGCCATCGTTAAACCAGGTATGGTAAATTTCGTTCACACATTTTTCTGCACCATGGCCATACATATTGCTCAACATGACCATCGTTAGCGGGTTTACACCGTGCATATAATGAAGGTATTGTTCAGCGACCTCCCGGTAGGCTGCGGCACTGCCGGTATTAATGCCAAAGGTTACAAAATCGAGATTGAGATGCCCGCCATTTGTCTTGGGCATATTGCTGCCCCAATGGTACTGGCCATCGGCCATGTGGGCACGGTACAAGTCGGTGGCACCAGTGTAATCATTCAGCGATTGCAGGTAATTCATATTCGCCTTCTGGCTGCGGATATTGGAAATAACCGTGCTGTTTACACCGGGCAGCGATGTAAGTCTTAGCAGGGCGAGTTGCTGTGGTATCCAGTAAGGTCCCCACCAGTTAATCACATAGGGGTTTACACCTGTGTATTTACTTTCAGCAAAGGTTTTATACTCTGCCTTACCCGTGGTTTCATACAGGTAAACGGCGGCTACAAAAGCACTTTCCAGTTGTGCGGCAGCCGTTCGGTCGGCATCACCCGATTTTATATCGCCATCATCGCAGTTTAAATCGTACACGGTGAAATTGCTGGTGGTTATTTTTGCCCTGGCCCAGGCGGCTTCGGCACGGGCTATAAGGTCGGTGGCATAAGCGGCTACAGTGCCATTAGCATGGTTGCGAAAAGCTGCACCTGCCACGGCAAACATGCTGGCTCCCGCCAGGGTGGACGATGTACATTCGGGCACGTAATATTTGGGCCGGGTATCGGTGCTCAGGGGCGATACTTCGTTGTAATTATCCACGCCTATTTTCAGAAAAAAACCATTGGTGCCGGTGCCATCCTGCATCCTTTTGAGAAAGTCCAGTTCGAACATCAGTTCGTCTATCACATCTGGTATGCCGTTACCACTCTCTGATATATTGTAGTCGTCTTTAAAAGCCGCAGGGTTTATGCGATAAGCCTCTGCCAGTTGAATAACAGCACTTTCGGCAAACGTCGTGTACTTGTTTACATCGCCCGCATCCATCCATCCTCCATGCAAATCCCTGGCTGTGGCAGCATCGGTTTTGGCATACCGGCTACGGGCTGCACGGTCCTGGTTGGCGCCATCATATGCGGCTGCATCGGTCCACCTGGCATCGGTGTATGGGGCTGCCTTAGCATAGCTGAGGCGTTGGTAATAATACATACGCATGGCCTGTTTCAGCGTATTATCGTACACATTGTCGCCAATATCAAACTGGTAACTCCCCACATTATTGGTCACATCAAAGATGTAATACGAGCCGGGTGTGGTAACGCTGGAAAAATCGAACCACCAGCCCCTGTCGCCGGATTGCGCATGAGTGGCACCACCGCCCCAGGCAATGATGGTTCCGCTGAATACAATGGCATCGTCGCTAAAGCGGCGCACCTGGTATTGGTTGGCACCCGTGCCTGCATTAAAAACTTCGGCTGCATTATTGCCCACCTGCGGGTCGGAAATTACAGCTACTTTTTTAGAATTGGGAAAATAGCCAAACTGGTCCACCTTAATAAAAGTGGTGGTAGTGGTTGGCCCGGCAAATAAGGTAGTGGCAAAAAACAACAGGCAAAAAACCTGCGCCAGGAAAATGGATTTGTTTTTCATAGGGTGCATTGAATCGTTGGATGAAGATAGAAAAGGTAGTATTGGAACGCTTAAAGATAGGCAGCGGGGAAAAAGGAAAAAAATGGAAATGAGGGTATTGGGAAAATACGACACATCCCGGATGCTGTTTAAAAATAGATTTTAGGGTAACCAGCATTAGTTTTTTATGGCATCGACATTGGCGACGCTCCGTTCAGGAGTGGCAATTCTATTGGGCTTTTAACGGAGGGGTGTAATAAAGAACCCGTCATTGTGGGGGTTGAACCTTTCGTCTGCTAAATATGTTGATGACGTCGCGCTTGCACCCGGTCATTGCGAGGCTGGGTTCTTGCCCAGCCGAAGCAATCTCCAGGAGTTATTTTGAGAGATTTCTAACGTAAAAATTCCCGACGCCTGGAGATTGCTTCGGGCAAGAACCCTCGCAATGACGTGTCTATTTGGAAGTCCCCCGATAAAAGCCCAATAGAATTACCAACCCTGAACGGAGCGTCGCCAATGTCGCTCAACAGCATTACTACGGCTCGTTAACAAAAGAAAAAATCGCCGCCTGAATAGCAGGGCAGGCACTCCTATCAATAAAAATTCGTGTCATCCCTCTCCTGTACAAGCCGGGCAGACGTATTTGTATCCTCCCCATCCGGCATCATTTTTTGCCAGTGTAAAATATTCGAACTTAGTTTGCAGCCCCATGCAAATACCCCTGACCGATAAAGAAGCTTTCCTGTTTAAAAAAATAGCCCGTGCAGCCCATGAATTGGGTTTGCAAGCCTATGTAATCGGTGGCTTTGTGCGTGACAAAATACTGGGCCGCAAAACCAAGGATGTGGATGTGGTATGTATCGGCGACGGCATAGACCTGGCCAATGCCGTGGCACAGAAATTTCAGCCTGCACCCCATGTGTCGTTCTTTAAAACCTTTGGTACGGCTCAAATAAAACTGGACGATATAGAAATCGAGTTTGTAGGCGCCCGGAAAGAAAGCTATGTTACCGAAAGCCGTAAGCCCGAAGTGGAGCCCGGAACCCTGGAAGACGACCAGAACCGCCGCGATTTTACGATCAATGCCCTGGCCATCAGCCTGAATTGGGCCAACTATGGCGACCTGGTAGACCCTTTCAACGGGCTGGCCGATATGCAGCAACAAATTCTTCGCACGCCACTGGATCCGCTGATCACATTTAGCGACGACCCGCTGCGGATGATGCGGGCCATCCGTTTTGCCAGCCAGTTAAAGTTTACTATAACAGACACCACTTTCGATGCGATCAAAAAAAGTAGGGACCGGATAAAGATCGTCAGCGGCGAAAGAATAGCGGATGAACTGAATAAGATCATCATGACCAAACGCCCATCGGTGGGTTTCGACCTGCTTTATAAAAGCGGTCTGTTGCAAATCATTTTCCCGCAAATGGTGGCGCTGGCCGGGGCAGAATATATCGACGGCAAAGGGCATAAGGATAATTTTTACCACACATTACAGGTACTGGATAATATTGCGCCTCATACAGACGATCTCTGGTTACGCTGGGCCGCCATTCTTCACGATATTGCCAAACCTGCAACAAAACGCTTTGAAGAAGGCCATGGCTGGACCTTTCATGGCCATGAGGCAGTTGGGGCCCGGATGGTGCCAAAGATCTTTACGCAATTAAAACTTCCGTTGAATGAGAAGATGAAATATGTGCAAAAGCTGGTGGAATTGCACCTGCGGCCAATTTCAGTAACAAAAGAAAATATCACCGATTCGGCCATTCGCCGCCTGTTATTTGATGCGGGGGAAGACTTTGACGACCTGATGACCCTATGTAATGCCGACATTACCTCCAAGAACAAAACCAAAGTGCAGCGTTTCCAGGAAAACTTTGATCTGGTAAAAAAACGCTGCCGGGAGGTAGAGGAGAAGGACCATGTCCGCAACTGGCAGCCGCCGATTGATGGTGAAGCTATTATGAAACTGTTTGGCCTCAGTCCAAGCCGCCAGGTAGGCGTTCTTAAAGACGCCATCAAAGATGCTATCATGGACGGGGTAATTGCCAACGATTATGACGCCGCTTATGCATTTCTCCTGGAAAAAGCGGCTGCGATGGATCTTCGTTTAGTTGATTAGTTGAATGGTTAATTAGTTGATTAGTTTTGCTTTAATAGCACAACACCGCTATTTTGCAAAAGATAAAATAACAACATTTCAAAAAACGACCATTTTCTCAATCTTTCAATGTAGCAGGAGATCAATGGCTTACCTAATAACCAACCAACCAATCACCTAATTAACTAAGATGGCCATCCTTAAATTCAGGGTTTATTTAGAAGAAGACGACAGCATATACAGGGACATCGTGATCCGTCATTCGCAAACATTTTTTGATTTGCACCAATGCATTCTCAAGGCTTATGAATTCGATAACAAGCACCAGGCTACTTTTTACCGGAGTAACGACCAGTGGCTGCGTGGCCGGGAAATTACGGTGGAGAAATATGACAAAACGTACCAGGCACCACCACTCATAATGGCAGACACGGTTATCGGAAGCGAGATCAGGCAACCGAACCAAAAGTTTATTTATGTGTACGACTTTGCAAAAAACTGGGGATTTTTGGTAGAATTGATCAATGTGACCAAGGAAGAAAGCAGTAAGATTTCCTACCCTTCCGTTAGCCGAAAAGAGGGCATTGGCCCGCAACAATATGGCACCAAAGGTTTACTGGGACCTAAGTTTGCCGAGGTAGAAGAAAAATACGACCTGAAAGAAGCTACTGAAGGTTTTGGGCATGAAGGTGTGTCCGATGATGATACTGATGCTGCAGATGATGGGGGCGCTGAAGAATCCCTGGATGATGATAATGGGTTAAAAGACCTTTGATGATAAATTTAAGATAAGCCTTGTCATCAACATTCAACAGTAACAAAACAATCATTCTAATTGCCGGCCCTACTGCGGTGGGCAAAACCGCGATAGCCCTGGCTTTGGCCAAACATTTTAATACAGCTATCATCTCTGCCGATAGCCGCCAATGCTTTAGGGAAATGAGTATTGGCACTGCTAAACCATCACCGGCAGAGCTCAGCAGCGTCTATCATTACTTTATAAACTCCCACTCCATCCACGATAAAGTGGATGCAGCACTGTTTGAAAACTATGCGCTGGCAGCTGCGAATTCGATTCTCGCCGACAACCCGGTAGCAGTAATGGTGGGCGGAACTGGTATGTACCTGCGCGCATTTTGTGAAGGGTTGGATGCCATACCAGCCATAGATGAAGCCATTCAAAAAACGGTAAGGGATAGCTATGAGACCCATGGCTTGCAATGGTTACAAGATGCCGTGGCTAAAGAGGACCCCGAATATTTTGCCACGGGCGAAACCCAAAACCCGCAAAGGCTTACGAGGGCTTTGGAAGTAAAGCGCAGCACCGGGAAATCCATCCGTAGTTTTCAAAGCAAAGAACCAATGGTCAGGCCCTTCAATATTATCAAAATTGGATTAGAATTACCCAGGCCGGAGTTGAATGAACGGATCCACCACCGGGTAGATATTATGATGCATGAAGGCTTGCTTAACGAGGTAAAGCAACTCGTCTCCTATCGTCATCTCAACGCATTACAAACTGTAGGGTACAAAGAAATTTTTGAGCACCTGGATGGCATTTGTTCTTTGGAAGCTGCAATAGAATTTGTAAAAACCAATACAAGGCAATATGCCAAAAGGCAAATGACCTGGTTCAAAAAAGATCCGGCTATCAAATGGTTCAGCCCATTTGATATTGAGGAAATACAAGTTTTACTGGAGGGTATATTGTCCATACCGGCCAATGAAAACCCACCAAATAAATAAATTTTTACTACAACGTTGTAGTAGGGTTCCTCTTCATTATTTCCCGGTTAAAGCCACTAAAAGATGTTAGTTTGTTTAACTACAACATAACTATAGGAATTATAAAATCAACAATCCATCCCAATTGAAGAATCTCATACTTTTTCTATAAGTTCTTTTTGCTATAGAATAACGCTGTCTTAACAGGCTGCCCGGGCACGAAAGAGCAATTCCTCTATTTTCGCAAAACAATCTGATGTTTTTTGAAACAGCCAATTTAAATTATTAATGGCTCAAAAAATTAAAGATGAAATTAAAATCTTATTCGATGGTTGTACTATTTACAACCATGTCCTACACTATTGGATTTTCGCAACAATGCACCACCGGTTGTACTTCTTCATTTTCCACCAGTAGTACCGCAACTGTTACCCTCGCTCCCGGAGAAACCTTGTGTATTACCGGTGGAACTTATACCGGCACGATAAACTTTAACGCGGCAAGCGGGGTGCGTTATATCTGTGTGGGCGTCAATGGCATTTTTAATCCAACCTCCATCAACAATAGCAACAATCCATTTATCATCAACAATTATGGACTGTCAGATTTAGGCATTTCGACGACGCTTGTTTCCGGCTCTGAAATCAACAATTACGGTACGATTCGTTTCAGGCAAAACCCCAATAATTCCAATACTAATTTTCGTAATGGCACTAACGCTTCCATGCAGTTTGATCAGGGCTTTTCTTTGGGGAACGGTTCGTCAGTTACCAATGATGGTTATCTAACGTCCCTGGCGGCTTTTGATCTTCAAAATGGTTCGGTAACCGTCAATAACAACCGTATGCGTGCACAGGCTAATATCACCACTAATGGTACCACCACCAATAATGGCATCATGACCACACAGGCCGCTTTTAATATAAACGGGGGCACATTTATCAACAATTGCCGCCTGGTAGCGCTCCAGGGATTCAACAATTCATCGTCCACTACAGAGAACCGCGGCCTGGTATGGGTTCCGGGTGGGGCCAATTCATCAGATGAGAAAAAATTGAATTTTAATGGGGCGATAAAAAATACGGGATATATGCGTGCCCCCCGCCTGAGTAATTCAAGCACGATCACCAATACAAGTGGCGCTATCCGGATAGAAGGCGGCAGCAATTCAAATGAGTCACAAAGTAACGGTATCATTACCGGCGGTACCATTGGTGATATTTTTAACGCCGCACTTACACCCAATTACCGCCTGGATGTTCAGGGTACTCAAAACGGTGTCACATTAGCAAATGTTCCTGCATACGACACCCTTTCTACGCAGTATAGCGGCGGATGTAATGCTACATATATTGGTCCCGCCAGTTATGCGGTAGATGGTTTTGTATACCTGGACGCAAACGGCCTGACAGACAATACCGTGAATGGCACTTTGATAGCACAAGCATCATCCCAGCAGTTATACTTAAATGTGCTGAATGGCAGTAATATCGTTGTAGCCACTACTGCGGTAAATACTGTATCCCCCAATGTTGGAAAATTTAGTTTGGCCACTGTTCCCTCTGGTACGTACACCTTGCAATTAAGTACCGTTCAGGGCACTGTTTCCAGTGCTGCCCCTGCAGGTTCCTTACCTGCCGGGTGGGTATTTACAGGAGAATACCCTGGCACAGGGACAGGAAGCGATGGCACTGCTGACGGAAGGTTAAGTGTAACAATAGCTGCAGCAACGAGCAATATAAATTTCGGTATCGAGCAAATTCCGGTTGGAGCGGATTATACAACCACATCTCAAAACAATCCCGGCTCCAACAATACGATATTGGTGCCAGCTACTGCATTTACCGGTACCGATGCCGAGGACGGCAGTCACCCTGCCGGACTAACAGGACGTAAACTGAGGCTCCATCCAGCTACCAATGGCACGCTCTACTACAATGGAATAGCGGTGTTGGTTGCAACAGATTTCCCTGGCTTCGATCCAGCGCTGGTAAGGCTCGATCCGATCGACGGTGGCAGTATCACGTCTTCTTTTAATTACCAGGTGTACGACAATGCTAATTTTCCAAGCCTGGTGAAAACGATTAGCCTGCCTTTTTTACAAACCACCGTTACGCTGAGCCTGAAAGTTCTGTTGCAAGGCGGAGTAATAGGTAATGGTGCAGGTTTTGAGAGCACCATGCGTGATAACTTACGGAGTAGTCCTTTCCCTGACGTTATTGGAACGCGTTATATACCAAACAGCGATCCGTACTCAACCGACGTGGAGTATTCAGATCTTTATACCAAAGTTGGAGATGGCACCAATCCAACGCTGCAAACAGTTGTAAATCCTGGTTCCATGTTCAACAGCCGGGGCACCAGTTCGGCAGTAGATTGGATATTTATTGAATTGAGGGACAAAAACAACCCGGTAACGGTGCTGGCAACAAGATCTGCCATCGTACAGCGGGATGGCACTGTCGTAGATATAGATGGCAGCAGTTGCATCCGTTTCCCATCCTTACCGATAGACAACTATTATGTAGCGGTTCGCCATCGTAACCACCTCGGCGCTATGACCGCGACAGCCATTCCGGCTGCCACCTTAAACTGTAGCAGCCCGGTAGATTTTACCACGATGACGGATGCCCAGCTTTGGAATAATGCGGGGTATGACGGATTGGAGCAGGCCATTTTAGACGATGGCAAACGGGCACTTTGGGCAGGTAACGCCAATGGAGACAATAAAGTGAAATACCAGGGCGGCACCAACGACCGCACGCTGATTCAATCAGAGGTCGTTAATTTCCCCGCTAACACTACGTTGAATATTAATTACGACCAGGCTTATGGATATTTTAAAGGAGATATTAATATGGACAGCAAGGCCAAATACCAGGGTAGTGGCAACGACCGCACCATACTCCAAAGCCTTGTATTGGGATACCTGCTCAATACCACACTGAACATCAACTATGACCTGTTCCTGCAACAACTACCTTAAACACCAGGCAGGAAAACACCTGCTACTTTAGGCGACAGGGTGCATCAGTCACGGTAGCCCAATAAAAAAGCGGCTGCAACCGGAAGGAAGCAGCCGCTTTTTTACGTTTTAACAACAGTTACAGCTTTGTAGATTTCATGGTGGAGGTACCATTTACCTTGATAGGAATTTCCATACCGTTGGCTTTCATTTTGCTGTCTATTTTCTGGATGATATTGCTGTTAAGCATCATTCCTGTGGCTACGTCTAGTTCCATGGTGCCGGTTTGGGTACCGGTAACGCTTGTTTCCACTTTGGTGCCTTGTATGATCTTTTCTTTACCACTCGGCGCAATGGTTGATTTAAGATCAAGTGTGGCTATCCCATTTTCTACTTTCTTAAGGGTATAAGTTGTTTCTGTGATCATGTCCAGGAATGACTTGGTTTCCATCTTGGATTTCCAGCTATCGCCCGCTTTTACTTTTTTGTCCGGGAAAATTTTGAAAGATTGTTCGGCAAGACCCTTTAACATTTCATCGCTCATCAGGGACTTGATACCTTCGCTCATTTGCGCTTTGGCTTCGGCTGGCAGGTCTTGTCCGGCCGTGGCGACCATCTTTTCCATGAGTTCTTCCATGCCTTTTATGCTCTTAACCTCGCCTTTTTTGGTCAGCACCATATCAAAAACAGAGCCTTTGATGGAGCCGATAATTTTTGAGGCAGGGTTCGCGGTATCAATATTATCTGAATCCATGACCATCTCCTTACCCATCGCCTTTTGGGTACTCTTCATTTTTTCAAAAGTCATCTTTAGTTGCTTATCATCGCCATCAGCCTTGCTTATTTCATACAGGAACGAGTATTCTGAAATGCTTTTTACCTCCATCTTTTGGCCCCCCATTTCCTGGTTCACATCCTGGTCGGTAGTCATTACGATCCTGTATTTGGAACCTACAGGTGGGTTAAACTTAAGCTCAGTCTCCGATTTACAACCGCCTAAACCGGCAGCAAGGCCAGCAATCAGAGAAAGGCCAAGGAAGATTTTTTTCATTTTACATTTTTAGAGGCCGCAATGTAACAGAATAAACGGATACCGTGGCGGGGCGATCCCGATCGAACAGAGGACAAACATCCCGCACATCATCAATACATGCGATCATTCAGTGTTGCTCTCCGCATCCCACCCCTGGATTTGCCTGCGGGAAAACCTGCCCCTCCCGATGCATCGGGACGGGGAACAATGCCGCGGTGCCACTACGTAATTTCAGGAGTGGATACAGCAGAGCGTTAATCTTTTTTGATAGCCCTGTATTTGATAGGGGACATGCCGATCACTTTTCTGAACCGTCTTGAGAAATAATAGGGGTCGTCGAAGCCAAGGGTGTAGGCAATGCTTTTGATGGACTTATCGCTGAAATCGAGGTGCTGGCAAGCTTTCTGCATCTTCATTTGTATGAAGTAATCGATGGGGGCATAACCCGTTTTCTGTTTGAAAAGATTAGAGAACCGCGAAGTGGAATAGTTGTTCACCTTGCTCAGTTCATCCAAAGAAATATTGCCGTCGATATGCAATTGCATGTAGGCGATGGCACTGTCCACACAGTCATTTTTATCAGAAACGATCTCTACGGTATGTTTGGAATTGTAGATAAACAGGGTTAAAAAATGCGATAGGCACATATTGGCAAAAATCAGGTTATCGGTGCTATAGCCTTTCTGTAAGGTTTTATAAATTTTGGAAAACAGCGAAAAAACCTCGCTGTTATTTTTAATACTCATTGGCCTCACATGCTCTTTCACCACGTTCATGCTGTTAAAGAACGTGAGCATATCGCCTCCGAAATGTACCCAGTAAATACTCCAGGGATCATTCTCATCGCTGCCATAAGTGTGCTCGGTATTGTTAGGCAGTATAAAAAATTCGTTGGCATTTACCTGGTACTGTTTATCGCCGACCTTGTACCATCCGCTGCCATCCACACAATAAAATAAGAAATTTTCAGGAAGGCCTTTTTTGCGATAGGTATAATGGCCAACTGCCTTTGGATAGTAACCCAGGCTACAGATATATAACTGTTTCAGCCATTGATTATTATAGATCCGTGATTTTAGAATCGGTTTGGGTATTTCTATGCGTTGCCTTCCCAGCCCATGCCAGATGTTCTTGTGGGAGCCCCCACTTTTACCTGTTTCCATATTTTCAGCAATTGTCACTGCAATCTAATGAGAAACAGGAATATAATCCATCCCTTAACGTTTCTATTTTTGGAGCCGCGCAATTCCTGGCAAATGGTCAAAAGTAGGATACAAAGGCTTAGCGTCTTTGTGATAGCCACTTTTAGGAGGGGCTTTTGACCCCAACGGGGTCGCATGTTTATAGCAATATTCGTTCTCTGCACATTCGACCCCGTTGGGGTCGCATGTAAATTTCGGACGACCTGCTATAAACATATCACCCCGTTGGGGTGAAGAACAAGCCCCTATTAATCTTCAATCGTCTAAAAATCAGTTTCTAAAATCAAAAACGCTTTTACTCAGTGGGCTTGCATTTCAGATAAATGTGGCGGCAGCCGCATGCGAGATATACGAGAGGAACAAAGTGGTTCTATTGCGAAAGCGAAATACCTCCTCCGGCGCTGGATTCATAAGCCGCTTCCACGCAAGCCATGGTGTAGATACAATCCTCCACCGAATTATCAGGTTGGGCGATCGATCCTTCAGCCGCAAGCATTACCTGTGCCATAGAACCAATAAATGCATGCGGAAACCATCTGCCATCAACGGCCAGGTTTTTCCATTCGGGCTCTTTGCCTTCTTCCAAAATAACATACTCAAAAACGTCCGGAACGCCCGCAGGATAGTCCATCAGCAGACCTAGCTTCATTTTAATTGCACCTTTGGTTCCTTCTATTTTTATAAAGGAATCCTGGTGTTTTGTTCCAAAATTGTGGCAGTGATTGGTGATGATATTAGCGCTGATCCAATCGCCGTAATCCATAATGATATTGGATCTTACAGATGCCAGTTCTTTCATCGCCGGGTGCTTTGTTGTTTTGGCAAACATGCCTTTGGGATTACCAAAAAAAGATCGGACAAGGTCGATATAGTGAATGCTATGATATAGGATTTCCACCCGCGGCAAGCCGTACAAAAATTGCCAAAGATGCCAGGGGGTGAACACATTTACCTGCACATCAATTCCGCAAATTTCACCTATTACTCCCTGGTCTATAAGCTTCCTGGCTTCATTAATAAATGGCGCATAACGCAGTTGGAAATTTATGGCCGCAACCTGTTTTCGCTCCCTTGTGATCTGTAAAATCTGATGGGCTTGCGCCAGGTTATCTCCCATAGGTTTTTGCACAAGTACCGCAGCCCATTCCGGCAGTTGCTGCAGGATACCGGCAATGGCGGAACCGGGAACGGCCAGGTCGAAGATCACTTTTTCGGGGGCCGCCAGCAGCATTTCTTCCAGGTTGGCAAATGTGTTTGGTATACCGAACTTCCCGGCTACAGATGTGGCTTTTTCAACATCCATATCGTAAATACCGGCTACTTCAAAGCCCGCTATTTTATATGCCGGCAAATGGGCATCGGTAACAATACCGCCTGCACCAATAATGAAAACCGGGCGGTTTTGTTTCGGCATGGTCATATTGAAATCAGGCTGTGTCAAATGCAATTCATTAAGGGTTATGCGTCTCCGCCCAAATAATTGCCGTAAGTTAATACAAGCACAGCCAGCAGCAATAAGGTAAGGGCAAGGGCAAGAATATTGACGGTCTTCCTGTTGCAGGATGCCCATTCCTTCATGGCCAAACCAGCCACGGTACTGAACAACACCAGCATGATCATGTGAATGGCCCAACTGGTAAATTTATAACTGCCCATGTGTTGGTGGCCAAGGCCATAAAAGAAAAATTGTGCATACCAAAGTACACCGGTTAGTGCCGACATTAAAAAATAGAAGCCGGTGCCCCTACCCTTGCTAATGTTCTCCTCCACTATTTCAACGATCACTTCTTCGGGTAGTTCCCTGCTGTGCTGGGAAGCCACGCCTACCACGCCACCCGTTTTTCTTCTTTTTGTCTGCAATGGCACATTTTTATACTCGTTAAATGTCTTGTTTTTAAAGTGCAGGTACAGGCAATAAATCAAAGTGGTAAGAAAAGCGCCTGTGTTTGAAAAAAGATAGATCACATTGCCCTGGAAATCCCCTGCTCCATATTTGGCTGCGACGTCGGAAATGGGTTTTCCTTCTGCGAGTGAAATGCCATACACCGCAGAAAGTACCCCGGCCAGCAAGCAAAGCGGCAGACCAATGGATAAATTAAAAACCTTAGGGCCTGTTGAAACCTGTTTGGACAGGTGTAACTCTTTAAACCGCCCTGCAATACCGCAGAATGCGATACCAGCGGCGCCTGTAGCTATGCCAAATATGATAAAACCGGCACCCGGCCGTTGCAGTGTTTCATTCAGTGTACCAGCCAGCATGGGCGGCAACAATGTCCCCAACACGCAGGAAATACCTACAGCAATCGCATAGGTTAAAGAAAACCCTACATAACGGATGGCCATGCCGAAGGCAGTGCCGCCAATGCCATAGGCCATACCCAGCAGAAAGGAATTGATCATGGCTGATTTAGGAGCTTCACGCAATACATCCGCAAGGTGTGGAATGGTAATAATAGCCCCGATAATAGGCAACAGCAGCCAGCAAACAGCAGCCTGCGCTAACCAGTATGTTTGCCAGCTCCAGCCGGTAGTTTTTTTCTGAGGCACATAACACAGTGCAGCACAGGAAGCGCCAATGGCATGCAATAATATTCCTAATAAAACCTGCACCATGATGTTCTGAAATTAAAGTTGATAGAATTGTTTAGGGTTGTTGTATAGGACATCTGCCAGTTCCGTCTCGGTTAGCAACGATGATAAAATAGTTTCAATATCCTGCCAGGTGGCTGCGTAGCTTTTTGCAAGCAACGACACCGGCCAATCGCCGCCGCAGAAGCAACGCCCTGTTCCAAAATGTTCCAATACAAAAGCGACATAAGGCTTCATGTCATCCGTTCCTCTACCGTTAAAACTCCCCGAGGCGGTACTGAGGCCCGAGATCTTAGCATAAAAATTTGGATGCTTTGCAGCCACTGTCATTAACTCGCCCCAGCGGCCATAGGTTTCTTTCGTGCTGATGGGTGGCTGGTTCAAATGATCAAAAACCATTTTCAAACCCGGTACTTTTTCCGCTACCTGAAATGCTGTTTCAATATGGGCAGGCAGAATGCCTACCAGGTCAAATGGCAAATTATTGTCAACTAAAATCTTCAGGCTTTCTATTACCGCGGGTTGCAACAGCCACTGACTGTCGGACTCATCGTGTATTTGGTGGCGAACTCCTTTAAAGTATGTATTCTGACCATATTTCCCTTGCAGTGCATTTTGGGTTGCATCCGGATCCATTAAAGGGAGCCATCCAACAACGCCCCTGATCCAGTCTTTGTCACCGGCTACTTTCAGCATTAAATCCGTGTCTTCAAAATTCCCGGAAGCCTGTACCAGCACACCTTCCGTAACATTTGTCGATGGCCGTTCTGCTTCCAGTTCCTCGATACTGTAGCTGCGATTCAGGATGGAAGTATCATTTTTTAACCATGGGTAATCGGCCTGGCTGAGGTCCCAAACGTGGATATGGGTATCAATGATTTGTTGTGGCATGTAATCGGTGGTTTTGTTCAGGGTTTCACATTGGGTTCAATAAATAGCTGGGTTCTTTTATTGCAGGAGAGGCCTCACCCCCGGCCCCTCTCCTCGCGGAGAGGGGTGACTCTCCGCAATCTGTCTACGCTTTTTACATACAGCTATTAACGCATTTTCAGGTTTTCTGACTATTTGTCTTTATCTATCATATTAATCACATCTTTTAATCGTGTTTCTGGAAATACTTTCAGGTTAATGAGTTTACCATTTTGTAAACGGCCTTCTACAATTGTTTGGTAAGGGGCATGGAGCTTAAAATCCACATCCCAGTCTTTGGGCCAGGCGGGGAACAAAAAGATTTTTTTATCGTCTGTTTGAAGAAGCATTTCCTGGAGGCCGATCATCGCGGCGCCGCCCCAGTTCTGGTCGGGTGTCCAGTCGAAACCTGGGCCCCAGAAGGCAGGGAAGCGATGTGATGAATTGGCAAATTTGGCTTTGGCGAGTTCTTTTGCTTCGCTGGTCAATCCCAGGCTGGCGGCGAAGATGTTATGTTGTCGCCAGCCGATATGGGTACGGGTTCTCAACACCTGCGAATCGAGGGTCCATGTATTTCTTGCGATATCCAATCCGGGCTTCCCAACACCATAGATGCCCCATGGAAATACGGGGTATAATTGTGGCGCTTCGGTGTTTTGTATCCGTGACCATGCTTCTGCAGGCGCCAATGTGGTTTGCCCTTTTATTTCCTGTAAAGGGATGGGCGGCATTCTGGAAAACATTAACTGGTACTTATCTTTCTGTTCTTTGTTGAGATAAGGTTCCGGCAATTGCAGCAGTCGCTCAAGAATTACTTTCATGGCCGATATGACTGTCGTGGAATTGTAGGCCATTTTATAACTCTCAGCTGCCGAACTCGGGTAAAAAATATATTGCCCTTTATCGGTAAAAGTTTTGGCGCTTCGCTGCTTTGCCAATTGCTGGTAATGCTCATCATAAAACCGGAGGCAACTTTCAATAAGCGGCATATAAGTTTTGATGTCCTGGCCATAATAGCGTTCGGTTTCAAGCATCATCATGCAAAACTCGAATACGGTTTCCCATTGGTATTCGAGCCAGGCATTGTATTCCACACCCTTGTCGAAACCATCGGGTCGTTTGAGACCATACTCGGTAACATTGGGCAGGCCAAAATTTTCCATTTGCTCTGTAAAGCAAGCCCCGCCATGGTTCCAGTATACTTTGCTCCTTAGTTCTGCATTGGCCCGGGTGTTCAGGTAAAAATCAAACTGGGGTTTCATCAAATCAACATCACCGCTTTTAAGCATAGGCCAGTACACCAGCCGCTGGTTTTGTGCTGTCATAGTTCCACCACCCCAGGATCTGTAGTCGGGTGAGTACGGATATTTGCTGTCAACAAAAACCGGGTCGAAAGTGAAGAGTCCGCCGTTGGATTTTGTGGGCCATTTGCCATAGGCATTGCAGCCCAGCTGGTAGCGGAACAACTGGTAGTTTTTTGAAACAACACTATCCGGTCCTTTAATAAAAATATGGCTCCTGGTCCAGTATTGCTGCCACCATTCCTGTGTGCCCGGCAAGGCTGTGTACCGGTTGATATATGCAAATTTCAGGATGGTCTGCAAGTCATTTTTCCAGGTTTCCAGGCTGTCGGTTTGCGCCACGTGAAGTCCAATTTCTATCTGCTGCCGGCGTACAGGTTTGGTTGTTTTTAATCCCCAGGATTTGAACGGCGCATCAGCGTATTTTCCAACAGTGTCAATGCTCACAGGCTTCATTCCAGCACCTTGCATGATGCCGCCGAATGTGTTGTTTTTAATGGGATTGTACATCTGCTCCTTCACGGCATCCATGCCTTCCATTTTTACCGTGTAGTCAAAAATATCAGGGATATCGCTTCGGTTGCGGTGGTAAAAAAGCACGGCGTTTTTCTCAAACCCTATTTCATTCTTATAAGTTGTTACCGGAAATTTCTGTGGGGCCTTGTATGAAGTGGTCCTGAATTCACTGCCAGTTACGAGGTGATCTTCGTAGCGCCAGTTCTCGTACGTAGCAGTAACACTTACCTTTTTTTTACTCTTGAGATCTGCATGAATCACCGGAGTAAAAACATCTACCCAAATATCCAGTTCAGCACCGCCGCCGGTAATTTTGATACCGCCTTCCTGTAACCGCAGTTCCTGTTTAAAGTCAGTTCCGTTAAATGGATTGGGAGATAACCTGATCCTCACCCGGCCCAACTTGAGCATGGTATTGTTTTCATCGAACGTGCCACTCTTTGAAAGGTAAAAAAGTACATCACCATTTTCCACCCATACGTTTAGTCCTATGTCGCCACCACCGCAGGGCATGGATTCAGAGGCGTTTTTACTTTGGGTGGTCCAGAGGACATTGTAGTTCGAAATGTTGGGGGTTTGGGCAAAAGCGAATTTAGTCAGACAAAGAAGTATGAGAAAAAAGCAAAGTCGTTTTATTGGCAGAGCGGCCTCACCCCGGGCCCCTCTCCTGGCAGAGAGGAGTGCCTCTCCGCGAAAAGGTTTATTAATTCCGGGCTGGGGGTTGTTTATGTTTTGTGGGACAGTCAATGTTCGTTTTATGGAAATCAATCAGGCAACAATGTAAAACAGAATGGTGTTTTTCCTGTGAGAACTTTTATGAAAGGAAAGCTGACATATGTACTGCAGTTGAACGGAGCCCCGCAATAAGCGGGGGAACCGTTCGCCAATGTCGTTCAATTGAAATACAAAAGCCGGGGCCAAAAAAAATTCCAGCAAAATTCCAATTAAAAATGACCTAATGACCAATGACTCATTGACCAGAACCTAAACCAGCTCAAACTGCTTATCAATCTGTAAATTATGTTCGCCCAGCAGCGGGGCCCCAATATGTGATGTGAAAATTTTTCCATCCATTTTTATGGGGCAGCGGGTGGTTTTTACTAACAGACCGTTGCTTGTTTTTACATCGAGCTCCATGTTCAATACCTGGTAGCCTTTTTCCTTCATCAGGGTGCCATAATCCATTACTTTGGCACACCATATATCGGCCGGCACTAATACTGATAGCCAGGCATCGGTCGTTTTATCGACGAGGTGTTTTGCAAGAATGCCTTTTATCTCGTCGCGTTTGTCGAACCAGTCGGCGGCATCGGTATAGGCAGCCAGGTCTTCGCATACTAAAAGGTCTTTCAGCTTCATGATATTGCCCATGGCCAGGCTCAGGTAGCCATCTGATGTCTTGTAAATTCCATAAGGCGCCTGGATATAAGCGTGTCCATTATTCACCGAACTCCGTACGGGTAATTCTTCGCCGTCGTTGTAAAAACAGGTCAGTACTTCGAACTGAAAATCAAGGATGCTCTCAAGCATACTTACCTGCACCAATGCGCCTTCGCCACTTACAGCACGCTGGTACAATGCTGCGAGTATGCCTTGTGCGATATGCGTTCCGGCAAGTATATCCACTACGGCCACGCCCATCGGGGTAGGTTCATGATCATTGTCATTACTCAACCAGGTAAGGCCTGAAACGGCCTGTAGCAGCAGGTCCTGCCCGGGCAGGTCTTTCCATGGGCCTTCATTTCCGTAACCGCTTACTTCGGCATACACAATATTGGGATTGATGCTTTTTACGATGTCGTAGTCAAGCCCTATCCGCTTCATCACACCGGGGCGGAAGTTGTGGATCAATACATCTGCTTTTGCTATGATCTGTTTGATCTTTCCGAGATCCCGGGCGTTCTTCAGGTCGGCAATATAACTCTGCTTGTTACGGTTAATAGCGTGAAATATGGTAGATTCTCCCTCTATCATGATATCTGAAACATATAGCTGCCGGCAGATATCACCATCGCCGGGTTTCTCTATTTTTATCACCTGCGCTCCCATATCGGCCAGGCGCAGGCTGGCCGACGGGCCAGACAAGAACTGGCTGAAGTCGATGACAATAATATCTTCTAATGGTTTCATGTTCTTAATTTGTCGCAATAAATTCTTCCAATATTTTACTGTTATGCTGCCCAAGTTCAGGCGCAGGTTTATTGGAATAAATTCTTTGCCCGTTAATGCGTATCGGGCACCTGGTTGTCCTCAACTGAAGCCCGTTTAAAGCATCAATTTTCTGTTCCATTTCCAGGATTTTATAGGCTTCGTGTTCGGACAATTTTTTCCAATCGAGTACTTCCATGGCCCAAAAACCTTCTGCATGCAATTTTTGCAGCCAGTAGGATGAACTTTGGTCTTTTAAATGCCCGGCACAAATCATTTTGATCTCGTCTCTTTTTTTAAAGGCATCTTCCTGGTCGAAAATCTTTAGCGCATCACATTCAATAACCGTGGCCAGTTGCGGAATATTTGCCATGGCCAGCGCAAGATAACCGTCGGTAGTAGCATAAATACCATAAGGAGCACTTAGCAATGGATGCCCGTTGCTGATGCCGCTACGCTTCGGTAGTTTTCCACTGCTGTGGTAGGTAGTCAGCAATTCAAACTGGAAATCGAGCACCGATTCCATCAGGCTTATTTCGATCAATGCACCTTGTCCGAATTTATGCCGCCGGATCAGGGCACTTAAAATCCCCTGTACCAATTGGGCACCGCAAAGGCTATCGGCTATCGCCAGGCCAAAGGGCACGGGTGCATGACTTTCATTACCGCTCGTGTACACCAATCCACTCATCGACTGCAGCAGCAGGTCCTGCCCCGGTAAATCCTTCCAGGGGCCTGTTTTTCCAAAGCCGCTGATTTCACCATAGATAATCCCTGGATTGATCTCTTTTACTTTATCATACCCAAGTCCCACTTTATCCATGATACCTGGTCGGAAATTATGCGTGAGCACATCGGCTTTGCGGATGAGTTGCATGATGACCTCCCGGTCAGCCGGGTCTTTCAGGTTGGCGGTAAAACTTTCTTTATTGCGGTTGATAGTATGAAAAAGCAATGAGTTGTCGCCCACCCAAAGGTTTTTGATTGATAGTTTACGACAAGCATCACCGCCATCGGGCCGTTCTATTTTAATCACCCTGGCGCCCAGGTCTGCCAAACGCAAACCCGCCGAAGGGCCAGAGAGATATTGGCTGAACTCTAAAACGGTTAGTCCTTCTAATGGCAGTTTCATAGAGCAAATACGGGTTGTTTAACGATACTTTTCCGGTACATTTCATTCATTTCCTTCAACAGCTTTTCCGGGTTACCGTCTTTCATTAAATACTGTTGCAGCGGATCGCCTGCTACATCCTGGAAATGCAGGTAGCCATTGTATCTCGGTCGCATATAGGCTCTGTCCAGAGCCGGCAATGTATTATTGAAAAAATTATTGGTTAGCAGGTTGATATTGGCATCGGTCCAGGCAGTGCGATGACCGGGCTGGCCGCCATGTTCAGCATAAAAAGTAGATTGTATTTTACCCGAAACCACCGTTTTAGCAAACTCAATAGCAGCCTCCTTATTTTGGCTGAATGCAGAAACGGAAATGCCGGTGCCACCCAAGGTGCTGCGCAACAACTTACCATTGAATTTCACCAGGTCGGTATAGGCAAGCAGGTTATCTGCATATCCTTTCCTCGCATAATTGCTATAGCCATAGGCAAAGGGACAATACCAGTAATCATTGGTTTTGCTCATAAGCTCGGCCACTGCAATTGGGTTACAGGAAAACATCCGTTCGTCCACCAGGCTGTACAATTGCCGCATCGTTTCCAATGCAGCGATGCCGGTAGCGGTATCAATAACTTCCTCTTCGTTTTGAAAAGGCTCCCTGCCCTGTGCGATGCAGAACATATAAAAATTCATGAGCAGGTCGATCGGTATGGCCGGTACTGCTACTTTACCATCTTTTGCCAGGGCGAGCACCTCTTCCCATTTTTTAGGAACAGTGGTGCTATGCTTATGCAATTTGTCGGCACGGTAGCTGGCCACCGGTGTTGCCGCATCAATCGCTAATGCCCATTGGTGGCCTTTATAATGATAGCTGATATGTGAAACCCCGGTGGAATTTTTTAATTGGTCGGCTAAATAAAATTCGGTGAGATAATCATCCAGCGGCAACACACATTCCGTTGCAGCCGCACAGCCCACCCAGGGATGATCGACGATCAGCAGGTCATAATCTTCTGCCAGCTTCTCAATGGGAAAATCGGCGAATTGCTGCAACGATCTTTTTTCCCAAACGATCTTGATTTTGGGATGCAGTTCTGCAAACCGCTGCGAAAAAGCCAGCAATGGTGTAATGCCACGGCTATGCCCCCATGTCATTCCTTTTAGAATTATTTCTGGCATAAAAGGTTAGTTATGATTGTTGTTTTTGTGACAGCAAAATATGTTCGCAGCACATGACCAATTCATTGTTTTGATTAAAGGTTTCCACCATTTCTGTAATTAGCCCGTAGCCTGATTTCTTGTGGTCCTTTTTTTCCTTGATGGTAACTTTTACGTGGATGGTATCGCCAATAAAAACGGGTTTTATAAAACGCAAACGTTCATAGCCATAGGTCATGGCTACTTCGTTGATCATATTGGCCGTCATACCTACTGCTATGCTAAAGATAAGTGTTCCGTGGGCGATCCTTTTTTTAAAGGGTTGTGTTTTGCACCATTCCTCGTCCATATGGTGCGGAAAAAAATCACCTGTCTGGCCGGCATGTATTACAATATCTGTTTCGGTAATGGTTCGGCCCAAAGTAGTCCTGGTTTCGCCGATTTCAAAGGCTTCAAAGTATTTCTTCGCAATCATTTTCTGGAAGGTTACAATCGTAAAATTGACAGGATAAATTTACTTTGCAACACGCTGGACAACAATACACTATTGGGATATTTTAATGGATTATTTTACTGCATGAACAAAAGTGCGCCTGCTTTTTCCCTTGTCAACGGAGGTGGCAACTGCAATACCGCGCTGGTCTTTTTGATTGGTGGCACAGTAGAAATGATAGGTAATGCCTTTGTAATGCACCACGGAAGATTTGTGGGCAAATTTATTGTCAAAGTCTTCGCTGGAATTGATCAGGTCCGCCCCATCCCAATCGGTCCAGTGCACCAGGTCATACGAGCAGGCAAAGCGGTTGAAGGCATCTTTACGGCCTTCCCAAAAAGCGCCGAAATAAAACATCACCCAGAGGTCGCCCATTTTTTGAAGCACTGCATCGCCGGTGATCCCAACTTTATGATGCATTACAGGCTCGTTGAGAAAACGCTGCCAATGCACCATATCGTTAGAAACCGCCATACCAATTCGTTCGTACCAGCGGGTTTGTTTGTTTTCAATGGCGGTATCCCCGTTGGCATTATAGTACATTACAAATGGGAAGCCTGTCAGCTGTTCATTATCCCAAATGACCGTGCTTTTAAATTGTTTTTTATTTTCCCACCAGCGCTTATCCGCATCCTGCGATGTGAGGATGGGCTTTGGTAATCTTTCCCATTCATACGGCTTTTCAACCGCCTTTTTTGTATAAGCCATACCCAGCGACAGGTTGCCGGCTTCGTAGCCCCGATCCTTTCCGCCAAAATAACTCATCCAGTATTTGCCATCAAATTTTTGAGCTGTATAGCTACCACCCCAGGTTGGGTCCTGCAATACGATGTAGCCAGCCTTTTGGTTATTGTCCCAATCGGCGGTATCGCTGAACGACATCAGTTTACCCAGTGTGTTCCAGTTGAGCAGGTCATCACTTTTTGCCAGCCAGGTTTCGTAGCCACGGCCGTTAAAAACGAGATAGCTCATGTACCATTTTTTCCCTTTTTTAAACACCGTTGGACAGTCTATTTTTTTGCTGTCATCTTCCGGCACTACTACCATGCCGTATTTAAAAGGTGTTTTTATTTTTTCATAGGTTTCCTGCATGATGGCTTTGGAAACGGTGGTTTCTTTTTGAGACCAGGCGTTTCCCATACTCAATAAAAACAGGCTTGTAGCGAATAATATTGGGATCAACTTTTTCATAAATCTTATTTGTAGCTGTTAATCGTCACAGGCCCGATCAAACCCGCTTCCAGCAAGGGTTTCCCCTGCAATCGGAATGGAGCGGTGGTATTGGTGATGCGTTTATCTGCCGATAACCTGTTGTCACCAATCAGGCGGTTAGCCCAGGTATTGCTTACACTAATACTTAACTGGTTCATTCCTTGTTTTAATGCTTTGGAAATCTCTACAGTGTACGGATAGGTCCAGGCCACACCACAATCAATACCGTTGACTTTTACTTCGGCAATGTTTGCCACTTTACCTAAAGAAAGCCATACCTGTTGATTGGCTTTCCTATTCCAGTTAAAACTATTATTGTAAACGGCAGTGCCAGAATAATAAGCGATAGACGAGTCGGAATTTTTGCTCCAATCGGTTAGTGAAGGAAAGGTGATGGGTGAAGATGGGCCACCATAATTTTTGTCGAATTGAACAATCCAGTTTTTAGAAATATTATCGACAATATCTGGCTTAAAAGATGGGCGAAATTTATTTGATGAAGGCTTATGTTTCCTCTTCCTTATTGTTACAAACATCGATTCATTTGCCCCAATTTCTGTCGACTGCATAATATAATTTTCGCCAGGAATTATACCTAAATCATTTTCGGTTGATGTAACCGTTTCTTTTGTAACTGGGGAAAAAAATTCCATTGTACAGCCTTTGATAGTATTTGAATCTGCTCTAAATGACAAGAAAATAACCCTTGTGCTGTCTTTTTGATTGGAAATAAAATAAACATCTTCATCGCCATTTTTTCGATGAGTCCAGGCAATATTTTCTGCATTTTGATGAGACAATTCTTTAATCAACAAATCCTTTTCTACACCAATGGCTTCAAAAGAAAGTTTATTCCATGGTCCAAGTGCCACAAATCCTTTTCCTACATTCCGAACGCCTGTCTTTTGCTGCACTTCGCCCCACAATATCTCCATGATTTCACTTAAAGAATCATTCTCAATAATTGAATTCACCACTCCAAAACCCTGCAGCGGCTTCTCCACCATTAATATTTTTGCCCCGGCATTTACAAGTTCCAATAACTTTCGTGCCACGGGCAATGACATCCTGTTTCCATCCGGGTTCATCGGATGCGCCCCGGGTATGACCAATAAACCATAACTGGCGCCGCCTGGCAAAACGATCCTTCCATCTTTTACAGTTGCCAGCCGCAGCAATGCATCGGGGTTGATACAATCATATTGGTAGCCACGTAGCGGGTTTACCCAATCTTCTGCTTTATAAGCATTGGCTGAAGACCTTACACCGTCGGGCTTTTCAGCTAATGGTTCACCTACATTGGCCAGCCTGTTTTTTTCCGCGACTACCCTTTCTTCTCCAAAAATTCCGGGCATGGCTGCAATTAACCTATCGGGCAAAACGGAACGCCTGGGAATTTCTTCTCCGGTAAAAACAGCGATGTCCACCACGGGATTTCCGCGTTGTAACATGCGTTGGCAACGTTCTGCATAATCCACCCAGGCCTTTCCTGCTTTCCACCAGGTTTGGTTGCGCTGGAAATAAAGCCCTATACCATCCAGCGTCATCCCGGGTTTGCGTTCGGGCCATGGGTTATGGGCAAAAACATGGTACACCAGTTTGTTGATGCCCATGGCATAGTTCCGGTCCTGCAGGGTTTTCATCATTCCGGGGTGCTCACACCAATCCATTCTTATCGTAGTAAATGCCTCGGCCTGAATAATAGGTTTACCGTAAATATGAGCGCCTGAAATGGCATCGAGCATGTCGTTGGGCTTGTCGTGGGTGGGGCTGTTTAGCCAGAATTCTCCCATGGGCACGTCTGATTGGTTGTAATGCAAGAGGCCGTCGCTGACCATGGTCGGTGCTATGCTCTCCGCTGTAAATGCGCAGCCTTTTTGGTGCGACAGTTCCTTTAACGTGGTGTAGAATTTATCATTGATCAACTCCACGATCGTTTGGCGGATATCATGCAAAAAATTCTCTGAAATATCAGCTGTTGCCACCGGCAAACCAGCCATGGCCGGCAGGTATTTCAGCAGATCGTACCCTCTTCTTTTTTTAAACTCTGATCTGAAAACCGGCGACCAGTTTTGACTGCCGCATTCCCAGCTATCAACATGAAATGCCTTTAAAACCTTATTTGACAACCCGGGTCCGATTTGTTTTATGGCTTCGCCAAACCAGCTGTTGAATTGTAATTTGATCGCTTCTGTATTAAACTTATCACATTCTAAACCGATGCCTCCGCCGCCGGTAGCATTGGTATGGCCGGTGGAAGTTGAACCAATCCTTAAAATAGTCCAGTTGCCTGCGGGAGCCTGCCAAACCAGGTGTCCGGCTATATCCATTTTATCGCTGATATCAAGAATGCTATTGAGCGGGATGCAAAGGCTATCTGCCACCTGCCTGCTGGTAATACGGCTGCTCACACGCCATACCCGCGCCGATTTCCCCTCGTACTGGTTGATCAACGGTTTACCTGTCAATTCAATACCGACCAGCTTCAGCGAAGGTTTCCACTTGGCCGCATCGATGTCTTCTGAGCCGGGTTCGGTTCCGGTTTTATCGTACACAAAACGGAAGTATTTTGCGGTAACGGGCACTATTGAATACGTAAAATCCGCATCCGTATCCTGCCAGCCATGACGTGGCGGCACGAGCCTTTGAACGGTTTGAAAGTTGCTGCCACCATCGCTGGACTGCAGTAACAACCGTTGTGCCTGGAAATTATTTCCGTTGGTCCTGATTTTAATGGAGCGACAAACAAAAGGCTGCGCAAAGGCATACTGTATCCAGCAGCTATCATCACTTCTAAAAGCTTCCTTACTGTCTGCTGTTGCTAAAAACTGTGCAATGGTCCCTTTACTGCTGGTTACAACAGGCACCATATTGAGCGAAGATTGATGAGATAAGGCAGGCGTTGGAAAGGCGAGCACAGCTACATTTTTTAGATAGCCTTTATAGCTTTCCGGCTTTGCCAAAACATCATTGAATAGCTTGCCACCTGCTACATTTGTTTCTGTAAAAACCAGTTTTTGCATGGATAATTCGGGTGTGATCCATGGGCCACCACCCAATGCAAAACCATCGCTGAAGTGCATGCCCATTTGCAAGCCCAGGCGGTCAGCTTCCTGCATGGCAAATTTTACCATCTCCCAAAAAAGCGGGCTCAGCTGTACTACCGGTGGCTCCATCAATGGCGGAGTGGCAGCTCCTTTTATGGGCATCAGGTAGGCACCGGCAATTCCATTTTGCTTCATCGCTTCCAGGTCGGCGGTGATGCCCGCCTTGGAAACGGCAGCCTGCATCCAGTACCAGAAAACCCAGGGTTTGGAATTGTTGGAGAGCTGGAATTTATTGGAGATGGGGGTGGGCTGGGCATTGGTGAGTTGTGCCAGTAGCAGGAGGGGAAAAAGTATGGTGGTGAGTTGTTTCAAGATTGGTTGACAGTGGTTGATGTTTGATAATTGTGAATCATTTTCATGCCTGCTCCCTACCACCCCCGTCCGGCAAGAACCGGCCACCCCCGCCTGCGGGGGACACTAGTGGAGCATGCCTTTTAAGCTGGTACAGGTATCATTATCGGGGAGTAATTTTTTCATTTTGATTGGACAATTATCTGCCCGGCGGGCAAACCTTTTGTTGTTGCGGTTAGCTTAATGGGTCCGGCATTCTTCGCTGATTTTATGATCACCAAACAGCGGCCCTGCCAGGCTTTTCGTTGGGGTAGCTGGCAGCTTTCCACACTCATGGGGTTTGCATTGCCAACGCCAACGATTGAAGCAGGGCCTTCTACTTTAAACTGTATCAAATCTTCGGCAGTAGGAACACGGATGCCTTTACTGTCCTGTATTTCAACGGTTATGTAGCTTAGGTCCTGGTTATCTGCAGCAAGCTGTTTTTTATCGGAAGTAAGTTTTAGCTGAACTGGTTTTGCTGCTGTTCTTAATATCGATTCGTTTACCTTTTTACCTGCTGTATAGCCAATCACTTTTAACTCGCCGGGCTGGTACGGCACATTGTACATCGCCATAAACTTTGTGGAACGGTTAGTGGCATTTTTACCCAGCGATTTTCCATTCAGCAACAGTTCCACCTGATCGCAGGACGAGTATATCTCTACCGGCAAGCTTTTGTTTTCATATCCTGTAAAATTCCAATGGTTCACTGCATCCCGCCAGTCCCAATGCGCCCAATCTTCTTTTTTAAAAGTAGCGGTGTCAAAACTGGGTTTGGGGGGCTTTATAAACAAGGAAAGCTGGTTCGGTTTCCAGAGTGCATCGCGGTAATAGCTCTGTGGCCGTTTCCAGCCGCAGACATCTATATCGCCGCAAAAAGCAAGGTTCCAGGGGTAAAAAAACTGCCGTTGCGGATAACCCAGCCAGCCAATACTGGCTTCGCCGATATAATCAAAAGCCGTCCACACAAAGTCGCCGATCACATAGGGATGGTCTTCCACGGCCATCCAATAATCAAAGGACTGTGAAGGAAAAGATTCCGCCGCAAAAACTACTCTTTCAGGTACCCGTTTGTGTTCGCTTTCATATTTGTCCAAGGCATAGTTGTAGCCGGCTACATCCATGGTTTTAAACAATGGGTCTTTGTTTTCTTCCACCCCATTTACACCACAGGTCACCGGTCGGGTAGGATCCAATTGGTGGATGAAATCAGTGAGTTTCTTAGAGACAGCCACCACTTCGGGCTTATCCCTGTTGGGAATTTCGTTACCCGTACTCCACATGATGATGGAAGGATGGTTGCGATCGCGGAGCACCATACTTTCGATATCTTTTTGCCACCACTCTTTAAAATACAGGCTATAATCCTGTGGGTTCTTTTTTGTTTCCCAACAATCGAAAGCCTCGTCAATCACCAACATCCCCAGCCTGTCGCAGGCATCTAAAAAGGCCGTTGATGGCGGATTATGACTGGTGCGTATGGCATTGAATCCGGATGCTTTCAGTAGTTCCACTTTACGTTCTTCCGCCCGGTCGTAGGCCTTTGCACCCAGCGGGCCGTTATCGTGGTGTACACAACCGCCCTTTAATTTGACTGTTTTTCCATTTAACCGGAAGCCGTTCGTTGCATCAAAAGAAATGCTGCGAATACCGAAGCTTGTCTCCTGTTCATCCTGCCACACATCGTCCTCATAAACAGTAGTAACTACTTTGTACAATGATGGATTTTCCAAACCCCATAATACCGGATTGGCAAGAGTTATTTCCTGTTCAAACTGGAACTGTTCATCCTTCTCCATGCTCCTCTTGCTCGTTTCCCGGGCCAGTTCTTTACCTTTTGCATCAACAATGGCAGCTACCAAACGAACAGGCATTTTGCCCCCGTGCTTATTTACAACCGTTGTTTTGATGTTTAGTTTAGCGCTGCCAGGTGTAATATCGGAAGTGGTAATATGAGTACCCCATTGGGCAATATGCAACGGCTCCAAAACCTTTAACCATACATGCCTGTAAATACCCGAACCTGAGTACCAGCGGCTATTTTCGCCTTCGTTACGAACCCTTACTGCTATAATATTTTCTGCATCAAATTTAATTTGATCGGTGGCATCGAACACAAAAGAGGTGTAGCCGTAAGGATGAATACCCAGGCGTTTGCCATTTAGCCAAACATCACAGTTCATGTACACACCATCGAACTGGAAGACAAATCTTTTTCCTTTGTCAGCAGCAGCAACTTTAAAGTGTTTGCGGTACCAGCCAATACCACCGGTAGTAAAACCACCATTCACCTGCGATAATGCGCCCATATCGAAGGGTGATTGGGTGTTGGGCAGGTCTTCGATACTCCAGTCGTGGGGCAAATCGATCTTGCGCCAGGCTGCATCGTTGTATTCCACCCTTTCCCCGCCCAATGCGCTGCCGCGAAAAAAGCGCCAGCTATCATCAAACAGTGCTGTATTGTTGGACGATTGGGCCGTTACAAAAAACGGGTTGAAGGCCAGCGCAACCGTGGTAAAAAAAGCCAGCCAAAATGTTACAAATTTCTTCATAGGGTGCAACCGGTATTGATTTCTAAAAGTAAGCCCTTCACTACTAAATAAAAAAAAGGGCCAGCGGAGAGCCGCTACCCTGTATGCTTGCTATATGAAAAATAAAAAACGTATTTCAGTATCGTGGGAAAGGGTCTTCACCAGGCAACTCAATCAACAGTATAAAAGTACCTTGAGTAACAGGCCGAAACAATGTAAAGTTTCGGTATAGTGATGGAACATTTTGTTATCGGCGGTTTTCTTAAACCTTTGCCAGCGACACTGGCGTAAAACTAATACTGCCGTCATTGCGAGGGTTCTCCGCTTGGGCGGAGCAGGCTCTGCCCGAAGCAATCTCGAGCCATTTGTCGTACAGGTCATCGTTTAATGTAACCAAACCCTACAAATAGCCGGGGATTGCCACGGCCGGCAAGAACCGGTCTCGCAATGACGGTGCGTATGTGAAGTATAGTTAGTGAAGTATAGTTATTGATATATAAATCAACTCTTTCAGCATTTAATGTGGGCAATGCTGATTAATTTACCGCCGATTGAAGAACTATGGATGCACTTATAAAATCGCTATGCCAGGTTCTACCTGCAGAACGGGTAAAGACAAAACTCATCGACCTGGTTTCTTATGCGTCGGATGCCGGCTTTTACCATCTTACACCCAGGGCTGTGGTGCAGCCGGTTAATGTGGAGGAAGTACAAGCTCTGTTTACTGTGGCAAAACACCACCAGTGCCCGTTGGTGTTCCGCGCAGGTGGTACGAGTCTTTCGGGCCAATGCATCACTGATGGTATTCTCGTAGACATCAGCCAAAACTGGCGTGGCATTTCGATAGCGGCAGATGGCAAAACCGTAACCGTTCAGCCGGGTATTACCGGCGGTATGGTGAATCATTATCTAAAAAAACATGGCGCCAAAATAGGGCCGGATCCGGCCAGCATCAACGCTGCCATGATGGGCGGCATTTTGAGCAACAATGCCTCGGGTATGTGTTGCGGCGTTGCTTATAATTCCTATCATACCCTGCAAAGCCTGGTATTTGTTCTGGCTGATGGCAAAACCTATACCACTGCAAAAACGGATGATTACCCGCGTTTTGAAAAAGAACAGCCGGTCATTTACAATAGATTGATAGATCTACAACAACAGGTAGCTGCCAACCCTGTTTTATACGAACGCATCCGCAAAAAATACCAGACTAAAAATACCGTAGGTTATGGTTTAAACGCTTTGGCAGATTATACCCATCCATTGGATATACTCGCCCACCTGCTTATCGGGGCTGAAGGCACTTTAGCATTTATTGCGGAAGCTACAATGCTAACCCTACCCGACAAACCTTTTAAGGCTACGGCCGTATTATATTTCCCCGGCATTTATGAAGCTTGCGCTGCCATTGTTCCATTAAAAGAAAGCGGTGCCGCAGCATTGGAATTAATGGACCGGCCTTCGCTGAAAAGTGTGGAGCATCTTCCGGGGCTGCCCGACTTTTTCCGCTCTTTACCAGATGGTGCCGCGGCCATTTTGTGCGAATACCAAACCACAACCCAAACAGAGCTGGATGAACAATTGGAAGGATGTAACCTGCTGCTTTCATCGCTTCAATTACTACACCCGGCTTCTTTTAAAACTGATGAGTACACCAGAAATTTTTACTGGAAAATAAGAAAGGGAATGTTCCCCAGCGTAGGTGCTGTGCGGCAGAGCGGCTCTACGGTAATCCTGGAAGACATCGCTGTGCCGGTAGCAAAACTGGCCGATGCCGTACTGGACCTGCAGCAATTGTTTAAAGATTTTGGCTATGGGAATGCCATCATTTTTGGTCATGCAAAGGACGGCAATATCCATTTTGTCATTACCCAATTACTCGATACAGATAAGGAAATTCAACGCTACGATGCGTTCCTCCGTTCAGTAATAGACCTGGTGCTAAAAAAATACGATGGTGCATTAAAGGCAGAACACGGTACCGGCAGAAATATGGCTCCTTTTGTGGAAGCAGAGTGGGGTGGCGAAGCATATGAAATCATGCGGCAGATCAAATCGGTGGTAGATCCCAACAACCTGCTAAACCCCGGTGTAATCATTAACCCCAGTCCCAATGCCCACCTGGAACATTTAAAAGAAATGCCGGTGGTGGAAGAAGAGGTGGACAAATGCATTGAGTGCGGGTTTTGCGAACCCAACTGCCCAAGCCGTGATGTGACCACCACCCCACGCAGGCGCATTGTAGTGAGAAGAGCACTGCAACAATTGCGAAAAAAAGGCATGCGTAAGGAAGAAAAACAATTGCTGAAAGAATACCAGTACCACGGCCTTGACACCTGTGCCACCGACGGTCTCTGTGCTACCGATTGCCCGGTGGACATCAACACAGGCGAATTGGTAAAACGCCTGCGTAAAGAACAGCATGGCCGCTTTGCCAATAAGTTGGCCGGCATGTTTGCCAGGAACTATAAAACAGTCGAAAATGTCGGCAGGTTTGGTATCAGAACGCTTACATTTTTTGATGGCTTATTCAACTGGAAAATAGTAGGCCGAAGTAGTAAAGCTTTGCATAAAATAATACCTGCCATACCGGTTTGGGTTTCGGCTGTGGGCAAACCGCCACGCAACACCAGCAGTCAGCCGGAACAGCCGCAGGTCGTATATTTTACAGCCTGTATCAACCGCCTGATGAGCAGCCAGGGGAATGGCAAACCTACTTTACAGCAAACCTTTTTAAAACTGTGCAAAAAAGCCGGCATAGAAGTATTGTTGCCAAAAGACATAACGGGCCATTGCTGCGGCCAACCCTTTAGCAGCAAGGGTTTCAAAGATGCAGCAATGCATACCCAGGTAAAGGCCATTGATGCCTTGTTGCACTGGAGCAATGATGGCGCTATTCCAATTGTTATTGATTTTACATCTTGCACGTACACTTTTATTCATAACCAACAGTATCTTCCGGCTGAGTATAAAGAGAAGTTTAAAAAACTGCGGTTGCTGGATAGCATCCAGTTTTTGAATGAGGATATTTTACCGAAAATTACCATCCGCAACAAAGTGGCGGTGGCGGCCATTCACCCCGTTTGCGCTGCTACAAAACTGTACCTGAATGAGCAGTTTGTAAATATTGCCAGGGCTTGTGCCCACGAAGTGATAAAACCAGCTTATGCCGGTTGCTGTGGCATGGCCGGCGATCGTGGCTTTTTAGTACCCGAACTCACAAAGGGAGCCACGCAATTAGAATTAAACGAATTGAAAAACAAACCCTGCGATGGCTACTACGCCAGCAGCACCACCTGCGAGATCGCACTGACCGAACATAGCGGCAACCGGTACGAACACATTATGTACCTGGTGGATGAGGTCAGTTCGTAGAGACGCCATGCTGGCGTCTTGCGAATAGGGTTGCCAACCTTTTGTAGGTTGATGCACCGGGTAGTTTTACCATTTACAACAAAAGGCAACAAACACATAATGAGGAATAGTTTTCACAAAAAAACAATACCAGACTGGTTATAAGCTGGTTCCATGCTCAAAAAAAACTGGCATAGATTTTCCAATTAAAACGCAGAATTATTATTCATTTAAAAAGTTTGCTTTATGGAAAACACAACATTAAATAACCCGGCGGAATGGACTACCGGTGGTCAAAGCCGGGCCAACAGGGACCCGAACATTACGGAACAGTCAACCGGAAATTCAAAAGTGGATGCCAATGAAACAACTGATAAGAAGGCAGATCCCGAATATGAAACGGATCATGAGCTGTTGGACAAGGATCGTCAAGACTACACCTCGGATGACAAACGGGGATTGGAACAGGATTCATTGAAAAAAGAACTTCCGGAATTTATTGGAGAGCCTGATGAAGCAGCACCTCCGCTGCCACCAGATACCTACGGTTCGGAAAAACAATAAGCGATATAGGCTGGATACAATTTTTTGGATTTCTATTTTAAACCAGGGTGGCCGGTCTTTAAAAGGATGGGCCACCTTAACCTGTTTAATACCAGCGAAACTTGCAACAAATACCCGGGTTTACCCTCAAATTATACTGCACCGTTTTGTAAAAAAATGGGAGCATCATCCGCCTGCAAAGGCGTGTATCAAAATAGCCGCTCAGGTGCATGGCTAAAGCCACCCGTAAAATCAACATGCTATCAGTTTGTTTCAGGTTACTATCTGTCGCCACCTGAATTTCCCCGAAAACCTTTCCGATGGCCGCCCAGGCTTAAAGATTGGCAACCCTCAACATATCCCCTATTTTTGAAACATAAAACCGCCAC
>JAZKFT010000017.1:295681-343229 GCA_040386335.1 Bacteroidota bacterium | reverse complement strand
CTGCCCGCAAAATTGCGGGCAGGCTTTTTTATAGTTGTTCCGAAACACTCTTAATTCAGTATAGGGTTCTGCCTGGCAAAAATAGTTTCGTCGTTTCTTATTTTTTGTTCCCAGTCCCAGGCGGTTTTCATCATCATGTCCATGTCATTTTGTATTTGCCAGCCGAGTTCAGTCACTGCCTTTTCATTATTGGCATAAATAGCCATTACGTCGCCCGGGCGCCTCGGCCCAGTTTGGTAATTAAGTTTTAGCCCGCTTACTTTTTCAAAAGCGCCAATGGCTTCCAGTACGGTAACACCATTGCCAGTACCCAGGTTAAAAATATCGCACTGTGTGGTGTTTTTGCCTGCTGTTAAAAACTGTATGGCCAATGTATGGGCATGCGCAATGTCGCATACATGTATATAGTCGCGGATGCAACTGCCGTCACGGGTGGGGTAATCTGTTCCAAACACCGTCATCGGCGGTATTTTACCGATGGCCGATTGGGTAATGGCTGGCACCAGGTTGGCTGGCCTGCCCAATGGTAATTCACCAATCAGGGTAGTAGGATGCGCACCTACCGGGTTAAAATAGCGGAGTAAAATGTATTTGGTAGTGCCGGTTCCCGCTGTTGATTGTATCATTTGTTCGCCCATTTGCTTGGTAAGCCCGTACGGGCTTTCTGCGGGTTTCAGCGGCGATGCTTCAGTTACGATCATCGTATCGGGGCTGCCATAAACGGTGCAGGAGGAGGAGAAAACAAAATAGGGGATATTAAATTCCTGCGTGCATTTGAGCAGGTTCACCAGCGAATTGTTGTTATTCTCAAAATACATCAAGGGCTTTTCCACTGATTCTCCCACCGCTTTATAGGCAGCAAAATGAATGATGCCTGTGATATCGGGATGCTCGGTAAACACGGCCTGGGTTTCATCGAAATGGCAGAGGTTTACTTTGTAATTTTTTACTTTTTTGCCCGTTATTTTTTCAACGCCTTCCAGCAGGTAGGTGCTGCTGCGGCTATTATCGTCTATCGAAATAACGTCGAATCCGTTTTCTATTAAATCAACGATAGTGTGGGCTCCGATATAGCCACAGCCGCCGGTTACAAGAATTTTTGCCATGCGGCAAATGTAGGCATTGATGGGATTTGGTGAACGGCTGCGAAACCGTTTGCACTTGATTAATCCGATTAAATTTGTGTTCAGTCTTGTTCTTCTGTTCCGAAAAAACAGTTTGACCGTTTCACCTCCATTAAATGAGCGAAATGACTACAGAGCTTTTATGCATTGTTCCCGTGCTGCCCAGTGCAAACATCGAAAGGGATATCAACTGGTACCGTGATCAAACTGGGTTTGAACCCGTATTTTTTGACAGCATGTATGCCCTCATTAAACGAGACAATCTTTATATGCACCTCCAGTGGCATGCAGATACAGCAGATGATCCGCTGTTGGGTGGTTCTGTGATACGAATCGCGGTGAAAAACATCCAACCACTGTTCGAAGATTTAGTAGCAAGAGGCACTGTTTCATCGGATAAATTCAGGGCGAATACGCCATGGAATACAAATGAATTCGGGTTTTACGATTTAAACAACAATGCCATTTTTGTGATGGAAGATGTGGAGTAGCCAACCCTGGTTCGTCCTTCCAAACCAAATTTTCTCATTTCATACAGAATAGATTCGGGAACTCTTCGTTTACTTAGCATCTAAATATTTCCTGTTGAAGTTCCTCGCTACCCTTTTATTGATCACCTGCTCTATTCTATTGATCCATGCGCAACCCGTAAGCGGTGTGTGGAAAGGCAAAGTGACCCGGGGAAACGGCCTTGGCAGACAGTCGTATAAACTGGAATTAAAACTCATTAAAAAAGGTGATAGCCTCGTAGGCACCTCCTATTATTTTGCCAGCAGCGCCAACTATTACCGCTACTCCGTAAAAGGCTATTTTGATGCCACCGACAACAGCGTAAACTGGTGGGACGATCAACTAATAGAAAGCAAAAGCGGCGGGTTGAAGCTGGGCAGTTTTAATACCCTTCCCATGATGGCCGAAGCCGATTTTAATTGCCCGGGCAGTGGCATTATGAAACTGGATGGCAATGCCCACCCGAAAATGGGCGGCAATAATTTCGAACTACACATGGATAAGGACGCGGTACCAACCTTCAAAGATGAATGGGACCCGGTGCTCGAAAACTACTTTTATGGTGGCGCCGATCCCGACCTGATCGATAGTGTGTCAAGAATTGCTTTTAACCGAACCCCCATAATTATAGTAGCGCCACCTAAAACTGAACCTGCAAAACCGATCGTTATTCCCCCAGCAAAACCTGAAATAGTTATTGCCAAACCGCCGACAGAGAAACCCAAACCAATAGCGCCGGTAGTGATAAAAGAAATAAAGAAGGAGCCGGAGCCTGTCATTGTAAAAACGATAGAAAAAAAGCCGGAACCCGTAATAGCTAAACCTATTGAAAAGACACCCGAACCGGTGATTGTAAAAGCCCCGCCACCGCCTACCGTAGAAGAAAAGTTTGCTAAACGTAAAAATGTGCTGACCACCGAAATTCCTATTCTGGCCGACAGTATTGAATTTCGCTTTTACGATAACGCAGAAGTAGACGGCGATTCTATCACCGTTTTTCTCAATAATCGCATGGTAGAAACGCATGTGCGACTTTCAGAAAAGCCTTATGTGATAAAAATTGCCACGGCTGATCTGCAAACTGAAAACGAGCTGGTAATGGTGGCCGAAAACCTGGGCAGCATACCGCCCAACACCGCCTACATGGAAGCCTGGAGTGGCGGCATCCGCTACACCGCCAGGATGGAAAGCACGGAACTGAGCAGTGCGATGATTAAGCTGGTGCGGCGATGAGGGAGGTATTACCTATAGCGTTTTAGGGGCTTTGCCTATTATGCCTTACCCTCAGAATAGTGACGTCATCGTCTGCTATAAAAAATAGGATTTTGTAAGGAAATTTATCCAACAAGCAACGCTGGATCTCTCTATCAATAAACATGTATTGACTAGGATACTTTTTAATTCTACCAAAATGAAACTGTAGATGCTCTAAAAAGACCAGGCCCAATCCATGCAATTTCTTTGCATACCAATCACTTATTTTCTTGATATCCTTCTTAGCCTTTGGCATCACTATCAACATACTTGCCTGGCTTTTAATCTTTCTACTTCTTCTTTATAAAAATCTTCCCACGGTGTTGCACTGGAAGGGTTTGCCTTGTATTCAGCCAATGCCTCCCGGGCCAGTGTTAAGTCGTCTTTCCCCTCGTCATCTTCATCATCTTCATCCGGGCCTTGTAGCCATTCCTCATACTCGCTACCCATAGTGTTTTGTATAGCTTCAATAATATCAAACCGTTGTGCGATGGTTAATTTGCCGATGGCTTCCATGTCTATTACCTGACTGGAAATTGAAGTTGTGTCCATAACTGTTGTTTTTATAAAGCTACAATTTATTTCAAAAACAATCTCCCCCCGACTCTGCGCATTAAACCGGCACGACTTGCCTCCCTTTATTCTTCTTCACTTTCTCCGGCAGGCTCTCGATAATAGCCATTTTCAGCAACTCTATCAGCTTCCTTTTAACATGGTCCCTATGCACCACCAGGCTTACTTCCCGCATGGGTTGCGGTGCTTTAAAATAGCGGATAAGTTGGGTTTGGCTATCCGTCATACCCAGTGTGGCCAGTTCAGGGATAATGGTAATACCGTCGCCAATTTCCACCATGCGGCGAAGGGTTTCTATACTACCGGCTTCGTAATCAAAATGCGGATTGCCAATCGTTGCTTTTTTTAATTCGCAAAGGTTTACCATCTGGCTGCGGAAACAATGACCTTCCTCCAGCAGCCATAATTTTTCAGGGTCAATATCCTGCGGCAGCATGTAGGTCTTTTTATAGGCCGCGTTTTTCGGCGACACATAGGCCATCATTTCTTCATAGAACAATACATTTTCCCTGATGCCGGTTTCGTTCAATGGCGTGGCCAAAATGCCTGCATCGATGCGGCCTTCACGCAAGCGGCTCACCACCTGGTCGGTCATAATTTCATTTACAGTTAGTCTTATTTGGGGATACTTCGCGGTAAATTGTTGTACAAACAACGGCAGTAAATATGGGGCCAGTGTTGGAATGATGCCCACCCGTAGTTCGCCGGCCATCACACCTTTTTTACGGTCTACAATTTCATGCACCAGGTCACGTTCGTTCAAAATTTTGCGAGCCTGTAATATGATCTCGGCGCCTGCCTCAGTGGGCATCACGGGCTGTTTACTTCGGTCGAAAATCTTGATGCCCAGTTCTTCTTCCAGCTTGTGTATTTGCATGCTCAATGTAGGCTGGCTGATAAAACATTTCGCCGCCGCATTAGCAAAATGACGGAAGGTATCGAGGGAAACGATGTATTCCAGTTGGGTAAGGGTCATGGACAAAATTAATGCATGTGGGGACGACATGATGATTGGTGGTTCATGCAGGTCAAATACCTATGAATTTACGATGAATTTACCCACTATAATTTACCCACCTGGAGTTAGACGCCATGCATGGCGTCTCTACCGGGCACCGTAATATTGCCCGGCGGGAATCTTGAAAATTCTTCCGCGTTGAAAATTGATAAACGCGGCATTTTCTTCTGCGTGGGTGGTGACCCAATTTTGGTAGACTGAGGTGTTTACAACGCTGCCAAACAGCCATTGGTTATAGGCTTCAAACAGGCCATCCTGTAGCAGTTGGCGCTGGTAGTCGAACAGGCGGAAAGCAGGGCGGCTGGAGCTTCCATTAAACCACTCCAGTATAAAACGGGTGCGGATGGCGGTAAGAACTTCCGGGGTAAGGCCCATGCTGGCTTCTTTACCCTGCTTATTGAGGGATGTTTCAAATTGTGTTTCAAAAGCCGATGTACCGTTACTTTTTCCGGCTACAAACCATTGCTTATAGATGTCGAAAAGGATGTTTTTGACCTCGATGGTACGGGTGCTGTAACTTTCCAGGTTCACAAACATTTCGCCGTACAAAAGGCTCCACATATTGTTGCCGGTGGTACCGTAATAGCGGCAGGCATTATAGTAATTGCCACTAAAATTGGGATCCAGTTCTATCCCCTTTTCCCAGCTTTTAATAGCGGTATTGGAAGAAGGATCCTTCTGGTATAAAACTTCGCCGTACTCGTTGTACATAGCACCACTGTTGGGAAATTTTTTCAGTCCTTTTTTATAGAGCTTATCGGCTTCTTTCAGATCCAGTTTACTTCTATAAATCATGCCGGCTATCTGGAACACTTTTTCATCTGCATCCTCCCGGTCAACCAGTTTTTTTATTTCAGTCAATGCCTTGTCATCCTGCCGCGCAACATAGTAGGTAAATGCCAGTTCCTTTATGATTTCCATATTATCCGGGGCATTTTGTATGGCTTTGGTCAGTACCAAAATGGCATTATCCATATCACTCTGCCGCTGAAAACTCCGGGCCGTTTCCAGTATTTGCTCCACATCCTGGGGCTGACCTATGGCAGCCGTTATATTGATCAACAGGAGAAGTGATAGTATTTTTTTCATAATGGTTGTTATTGCGGCGAGTAGTTAGTAGAGAGTAGCGAGTAGGTAGTAGTGAATAGCGAGTAGTTTTAAATCGGGGGCTTGCTACTCGCTAATAACTACCCGCCACTCGCTATTTACGCTTTAAAAATAGTGTGCGTCAATAGTCCGTCTCTTAATTTGGGCTCAAACCAGGTGCTTTTGGGCGGCATTACGTTGCCGCTGTCAGCGATGTCGAATAGTTGTTCAATACTTACAGGGTAGAGACTAAATGCCACTTTCATTTCACCGCTTTTAACCCTTTTTTCCAGCTCCCCTAATCCGCGGATGCCACCCACAAAATCTATCCGTTTGTCGGTGCGCTGATCTTTGATTCCTAATATCTTGTCCAGCACCAAATCGCTTAAAATAGTGACATCCAATACGCCAATCGGGTCTTCGGTATAAGTTCCTGGCTTTGATGTAAGCTTGTACCAGTCGCCATCAAAGTACATACCAAATTCATGCAGATTTTTTGGGGCCAGGTGATTGCGTCCCATCTTTTCTATGTCAAAATTTTCGGCCACACTGTTTAAAAAACTCTCATTATCCAACCCATTCAAATCCTTTACAACCCGGTTATAATCCATGATGTACAACTGGTTGCTGGGGAACAGGGTCGTTAGAAAATAATCGGCCGAATTGTTAGCAGCACTACCAAGGTTCTTACGCACTTTGGCTGCGCTGGCAGCACGATGATGGCCATCAGCGATATAAGTAAAGGGAACTTCCTCCGCGAAAAGGGTAGTAATTTTTTCAATGGTCTCATCATCGTTCACGATCCAGATGCTGTGCTGAATCTCGTCGTCGGCTACAAAATCGTAAATAGGTGAACGACTGGCCTTGCAATCGTTTATCAGCGAATCGATAGCCTCCAGGTTGCGGTATGCCAAAAATACATTACCGGTTTGCGCACCAGTTGTCAGTATATGATTGATGCGGTCCTGCTCCTTTTCCGGCCGTGTAAATTCATGTTTTTTAATGATGTCGTTCTCATAATCATCCAGCGAAGAAGCCACCACCAAACCCGTCTGGCTGCGGCCATTCATCACCAGTTGATAAATATAATAACAGGCTTTGTTTTCCCTGAATAACACGTCCCGGCTCATAAAAGCCACCAGGTTTTCCTTGGCACGCGTATACACTTCTGCGCTGTGGACATCAACTTCTTCTGGCAGGTCTATTTCGCTGCGGGTAATATGGAGAAATGAATAAGGATTACCCCGCGCTTCGGTTTTTGCTTCTTCCCGGTTCATTACATCATAAGGGCGGCTGGCCACCTGTGATGCAAATTGTGCTGCTGGTCTTAATGCTTTAAATGGTGCTATAATTGCCATGCTTCGGTTTTGAGTTTTGGCTGCAATATAAACAGTTCCAAGTTTAGGGGTGTCTTGGGCCAAACTGCCGGTTTTGTTAAAATGCCGGAATGGGCCAGCAATAACGGTTTCAGCGGTTTTAACGACCTCTTTTTCAGTACAAATCTGTTTAGAATAACAGGCTTGTTGATATTCCCTTGAGAGATGAATCACCGCATTGTTGAAAGGTAGTACTCAAAAAAACTCCATTTTTTTAAAAAATGGAGTTTTTATAATCCTGAACTACGATAAAAATAATTATCCTTTTTTCTGCGCAAATTCATTCATCAACCCTACAAATGCTTCCACACTGCTCAGTTGCAGGGCATTATAGAGCGATACCCGGAAGCCACCCACGCTGCGGTGACCGCCGATGCCCACCATGCCTTCCTGTTTAGCAAGGGTTTTAAATTCTTCTTCCAGGTTTTTATCTGGCATTACAAAAACCACGTTCATTTTGCTACGGTCTTCTTTCGCTACCGTCGGGCTAAAAATCGGGAGTGTATCCAGGGCGTTGTATAGCAAATTTGCCTTTTGATTATTAATGCTTTCAATAGCGGCTACACCACCCAGGTTTTTTAACCAGCGCAGCGTAAGCATGCACACATAAATGGCGAAAACGGGTGGCGTATTCAGCATGCTGCCGTTGGCAATATGCTGCCTGTAATCCAGCATGGACGGGATGTTTCGGTCCACCTTACCCAAAATATCTTTCTTTACCACTACCATATTCACTCCAGCTGCGCCAATATTTTTCTGGGCACCTGCATAGATCAGGTCAAAGCGGTTAAAATCCATCACATGGCTCAGTATATCACTGCTCATATCGGCCACCAGCGGCACATTGGTTTCAGGAATGTCGAAGATTTCTGTCCCCTCGATGGTATTGTTAGTTGTGTAATGAAAATATTTCGCATCTGCCGGTATCTCGTAGCCTTTGGGGATATAGGTGTAACCCTTATCTTTTGATGAGCCTACCACATGAACATTGCCAAACAGCTTCGCTTCTTTGATCGCCTTTAGCCCCCAGGTGCCGCAATCGAGATAAGCCGCGGTTTCATTTTCACCCAGCAGGTTCATCGGCACTTGCATAAACTGGGTACTGGCACCCCCGTGCAGGAATAGAATCTCGTGTTCGTCATCCAGTTGCATCAATTCCTTTGCCAGCGCAATGGCTTCATCCAGAACAGGCTGAAACAGCGATGTGCGATGACCAATTTCCAATATAGACAGGCCAGTATTGTTGAAATTCAAAATCGCACTACTGGCTTCTTCAAAAACCTCTTTTGGCAGGATGCTCGGCCCGCCGTTAAAATTGTGGATCACGGGTGGTTGGTGTTTTATTAAATGAGGGGCGAAATTAAAAGGAAATGGGATAGGGTGTTAACCATCAAAAATTTGGTCGGGGTCACCCCCACGTATAGACGCCATGCATGGCGTCTAAATCTTGCAGATAAAAAAGGGAATTTTCGAAATCAGATCGCCGGGATTGATTGTCGTGTTTGATTGTTGGGATTGATCGCCGGGATTTAGACGCCATGCATGGCGTCTCTACGACGGACCTCCGCGATAAAATCGATCGTCCTTCCAATTGGTGATATTGTTGATGATGTAATTTGAAATACGTAAACACTCCCTGTAATCCTTGATAATATGGTCATGGAAACGGGCCTGCCAATCGAATTCAATATTATTTTTCCTGGCAAATGTGGTGACAGCCGATTTAAATCCACGAAGGATAGAACCCAAATTTTTTGACTGCGGTCCAAATTTATTGGCTGGTTTTGCGCCTGTATATGAATTCTTATTTACAGCAGCATTAAACGCGTTGTTGCCAATGCCTAATACACCATGAAAGTGGTTGGGCATAACCACAAATTCACCCAATTCCAGGTGCATATCCGGACGGATAGCAGGGGTGTTTAGCCATTCATTTTGCACTGCTTCACCCAATGCTGTCAGTGACATTTCACCATTTTCAATTTCACCGAAAAAATGTTTCCTGTTTTTGGTGCAGATCGTAAGGAAATACGAGCCTGCCGAAGCATAATCCCAATGTTGCAGCCGTGTAGACGGAATGCGGTATTTATTGTTGAATTTATCCATAGGGTTTAGGGGCGTAGAGACGCCATGCATGGCGTCTCTGCAGGGTCCCCGAATCATTTCCGATAAAAAAAATGAAAACCCCGAAATTTCTGAAATCAGATGGACGGATACGTCGATAGGATGGATCGTTACACCAGATCGCCCGGTAGAGACGCCATGCATGGCGTCTCTACGACGGCAACAAACATTATATTCGCCGCCCGAAATAACCATGACGCATTTTCAATCCATCAAAGAAATCATCAACACACTGGCCTGGGCCAGGGAATTGCTGGTGGAAATGTTCGAAAAACGCAAATCGTTTCTCTATAAGTACGAGCATGCGATGGAGTTATTGGAGGAGGATCGCATTGAAACCCTGATCAATAAGGGCATGCTCCGTCGCAATGGGCCTTATCTCGAAATAGACGAACAATTCCAGGTGTTTTTTGAGCAGATATTGGAAGTGAACGAGGAGATCAACACCTCGTATATCAATGAAAACATACAGCAGGTAAAACAGCATATCAATTTTTACCTGCAGGAAAACAATGAAAACCGCAAGTACGCTTACCTGAAACAAATAAAAAATGCCCTGAGGAAGATTGGCCGGATTACGCTGCGCAACATCATAGACCTGAACCGCAACATAGAAAATGCTTTTAAAACCGAGCCCAACTACGCTATTAAAATAGCCAAACTGGAAAGTTTCGACGAAAAACGCCGGGCTATTTATGGACTGATAGAACAAACCGACCTGCTGGTTACGGAAGAAGAAACCACTTTTTTTATCACCGCACTGGATGATGAATTGAAGCAGGTCGTGACGTTGTTGCGGAGGCAATTAACCGAAAGTCGTCACAACCTCATTGAGACCCAAAAACAGATCATCGAATACCTCAACCAGGTGAAGCACCAGAGCCGGATTATTGAAAAGATCAAACAGATCAAATATCTCAAAGACCAGTTTGAATTAAAGGCGCAGACCAACCTCCTCAAAATTTTGCAGCAGAACAATGCCGTCATTTTTGAGCCGAGGCCGTCGTATTCATTGAAACTGTCGATGGATCATTTACAAACCGATGAAGGCAACCAGGTAGTTCAGAAAATTGCAGCCCGAAATAAGTTGCAGAAACGCTCCGGACCGCCAGTAGCCGAAAGTATCAGCGACAGCTACCTGCAAACAGAAACTGAGGAAGAGATTTTTATTAACCTGGAAGAGATACGGAACGGCTTTAAGGCTTCCGGTAAACATTTGTACCAGTTTATTATGGGCTACCGCTACCCACGTGAAGTGGCCTATGATGAAAAAATGACGATTTTTTGCCAGATGGTTTCTATTTATGAGAATGAGTTTACAGTAAGTGAAAAATACATAAGAGATAAAGAGGTGGAGTACGCGGTGGTGACCAGTTAATGTGGAAATGTGGAAATATGAAAATGTGGAAATGAAGAAACGTCAATTTGAAGAATGGTTTTCTTTCAGGTTAACATCGCATTGAGGAAAAGACAACAGGGTTTGTGATTGATGATGAGTATGATGGTTTGTAGAGACGCCATGCTGGCGTCTGACTCTAACCGATAAAAATGTAATGTAAAAGCGGGACTTTCGAATGTTTTTATAGTAGCAACCAGATGAACGGAGCGTCGCCAATATCGGCCAATAGTAGTACAAAGGCTGGTTAACAAAACAGAAAAATAAAGACTCTAACATGAACATTCCCCGTCAAACGGCCGACATATTTGAAATGCTGAGCAAGGGGCTATTTATTTGCAGCAACAGTGTGGATGATAATACCAGGAAATTGTACAATATAACCGATGAACACTTCGAAGACCTCACCGCTTACTTTTCAGCTATCGGTTTTGTGCTGGAAAAAGGCGATGAGTACTTCTACTTTTCACGGTCCGAAAACCGCGCCGACCTGGAGCGGAAGATAGAACAGGCTTACCGCTGGATCGACATCCTTGATTTTTGCAAAGCCTTTAATAACAGCTTTGGGCCTGGCTTTCGCTTTACGCCCAGCGACATATTGGTACAGGTAAAAATGGACGCCAGCCTTAAAGACAAACTGGCCACTATTAAAAAAAGCGGCAGCGAAGTCAGCAACCAGGAACGGGTGGAGCGCATCATCAGCGACCTTGAAAAATTTGGGATGCTGGAGCTGGAAAATGAGATCAACCAAACGTATAAAGTAGCTGCCTCGTTTAAATACCTGGAGCAATTAATTGTAAGCATACATATAGCAGAAGAAGTTCAATATGAGATTCCTCAATAAGATCGTTTTTATAAATAGCGCCACTATTCGATACGCGGATGTGCTGGCTGATGGTAATGTACACCTGATTGGTACGCAGGGTGTGGGCAAGAGTACCCTGCTTCGGGCCATTCTATATTTCTACAATGCCGATTCACTCAAACTGGGAATCAACCGCGAAAAGAAAAGCTTTGCTGAATACTACTTCCCGTTTCAGAATTCTTTTTTGATATATGAAGTGATGCGGGAAACCGGGCCTTACTGTATCATTGCTTTTAAGAGTGCAGGCAAGGTTTGTTTCAGGTTTATGGATACCGCTTACGACAAGAAATTCTTTATCACCGACGATGGCCGGGCCTTTGAAAAATGGGAGGAAACCCGCCAGATGCTGGACGCTTTGAAAATAGATTACACCCGGAAAATAGACCGCTACGAAGAGTACCGGGATATTGTGTATGGCAATAACGAAGGCGGCAAAAAAGAGTTTGGGAAATACGCCTTATTGCAAAGCAAGCAATACCAAAATATACCCAGGACCATTCAGAACGTATTCCTCAACTCCAAGCTGGAAGCGGAGTTTATCAAACAGACCATCATTATGTCGCTGAATGAAGAAGACATTTCGATAGACCTGCAGAGCTATACACACCATCTTAAAAACTTTGACGAACAACTGGCGGATATTCATAAATACAAATTGCCATCTGTACAAAAACAGGCGGAGAATGTGGTGAAATACCACCTGGCCATCAGGCACCTGGAAAGAGAGAAAAACCTGGCCAGCCAGCAGCTTGCATGGGCGGCCAGCAATGTGCAAAGAGCCATACCAAAGCTTGCCGATAAAAAGGAGAAAGCAGAAGCGGAAAAACAAATGCTGCTGGGTAAAATTGACACATCCGACACCCGTTTCCGCAGTAAGACAGAGAAGATCAAAGGAGAGATCAGCATCCTGGAAAACGATATTAAAAAAGCCAAAGAGAAAGCGGAGCACTATGCCAAAACCGGCATCGATGATATTGTAAAAAAAGTAGGTGAAAAAGCAGGGCTGGAAACAGAACTGAAACAACTGAATAAAGAGAAGGAATTACTCACCGCCAAGTTTACCAGTATTTCCGCGAAATACGACGCATTGTTGCAGGCGTTGGAAAGCAATATGCAAACCTACGAACAGCAGCAGGCCAGCCAGTTACTACAGCAGAAAGAACGGGCCATGGCGTATAAAGATGCCACCCGCAAATGGCTGGAAAAAGTAGTGCTGGAAACACGCCAGAATCATAAGCAACTAGTAGCCCAGGCAAGGGAAGCAGTAGAGCAGCAGCAGGAACAATTGCAAAATGAAAAGCTCAAAAAAGAGGCCATCAGGCACAAGCGTTTTTATGAGGAAGAATTGGCAGTCGCTCAACAAACGATCAGCGATCTGCAACTAAGCGTACAGGATGCAGAACAACAGAACAAGCACCTGAAAAGCCGGATCGAAATGCTGCAAAAGCAGTGGGAACTGGACGAAGGTTCAGTGAAACAGTCTGGTGAACGGCAGTTGGAAAAATTACAGGAAACGATTGTAAAGGGAAACGAGATAATAGCTGTAATTACCAGCAAATTGCAGAATAGCGAAAAGGCCTTTTACGTCTGGCTCAATAAAAATCAGCCCGGCTGGGAAGCCAGTATTGGCAAGGTTTGCAGTGAAGACATCTTGTTTAATAATCATCTCTCCCCAAAGCAAACCGGAACACCAGTTTCCAGCTTGTATGGTGTGGATATTAATCTTGATGAGATCAACATACCAGTGAAAACCTTAGCCGAATATGAGGCTGAAAAGCTACAGGCAGAGCAACAGATCGCCAGTGCACAAAAGCAACTCGGCGATCTGCAAACCGAGCAGAATGACCGGTTGGAAAAGCTCCGCAAAAAGTACCAGCCGCAGATAAAAGAGTGTAAAGATGGCATGATAGAACAGCAGTACCGCCAGGAGCAGGATGGCAATTTACTATTGCAAACACAACTTCACAAACGTGACCTCGAAATCAAAGCCAAAGATGAGAAGCAGCAGGCGATGCTGGCGGTAGACGAAGCCATTTATGCTTTACAGGAATTGCTCGTGCAGGCCCAGCAGGCTTTACAAACGGCCGAAGACGAGATCAACAAACAGGTGAAAGCCCGTGAAAAAGATCATGATAAAAAGGTGGCAGCGATAGACCTCCAATTGAAAGCCGCGGCGGCTGAAATGCAGGAATCACTTGAGAAAAACAGGAAGCTGCATGCCATTGAAAAGCAAAATATTCAAAGCCGTCAACAGGGAGAATTGGAAGGTAAAGGTGTTGATACCAGGCGCACCACCGCCATAGAGGAACGCATGGATACCGTACAGGCAGATCTTACTTATATTGAAAAAATGAGGGATGTGGTGGCGGAGTATAAGAAAGACAAAAGAGAGCTGATGGACAAGGCCGATGAGTACAAGAACCGCAAAGTATTACTCGATCAGCAATACCACAATGAAATAGAAAAACAGAGGCTGCAGAAACAGGCACTGCAAACCGAGATTGCCGAAGTGGAAGAACTGATGCAGCAGGTAAAACAGCAATTGCACCAGGCAGAGGATGACAATAAAGCATTCCTGCAATTCCAGGCTACGGAGGCCTATTTAAGCACTGAAGCTGCCTACAAAGAAATTAAGGAAATTTATAAAACAGATAAGCGCTGCAAACTGCTGATCGATGATTTCAACCGCAGCTATTACAATGCCATCAAGCGTTTGGACGACTTGAAGGAAGCTGCGAACAACTTCCTGGGCAATTTTTCGCAGCAGAATATTTTCAATTTTACGACCAGCCTCAGTTACAAACAGGAGTACCAGGAATTTGCTGAGCAACTAAACGAATTTGTGAGCAATGCCAAGATAGAAGAATTTGAAAAACGCATCAACGAACGCTTCGCTACTATCATTCATTCGCTGGGCAAAGAGACGGGTATCTTAATGAGTAAGGGTGGCGAAATCCAGAGTGTCATCAACAATATCAACAAGGATTTTGACAATAAAAACTTTGTAGGCGCCATTAAAAAAATAGAACTGCGGCTGGATGAAAGTGCCAATAAAGTGGTGCAGTTGTTGCTCAGCATCAAGAAGTTTAACGACGAGCACAGCTTCGATATTGGAGGTATGAATTTGTTTTCTACAGTAGACCAAACTTCAAAGAATAAGAAGGCCGTTGACCTGTTGAAACAATTGGGCAAAGCCATTGGTGAAAGCAAAAAAGACAGCATCGCATTGAGCGATTCCTTTGAACTAAAATTCCGTGTGGAAGAAAACCAGAACGACACAGGCTGGGTTGAAAAACTGAGCAATGTAGGCAGCGAAGGAACGGATGTATTGGTAAAAGCCATGATCAACATCATGCTGCTGAATGTATTTAAAGAAGGCGCCAGCAAGCGTTTCAAGGACTTCAGATTACATTGTATGATGGATGAAATTGGTAAGCTGCACCCAAATAATGTAAAAGGCATCCTGCAATTTGCCAATGATCGTAACATACTTTTGATCAACGGTTCGCCCACCGAAACCAATGCCCTGGATTATCGCCATATTTACAAATTAGAAAAGGACGCCAACCGTTATACGAAGATCAAACGCATCATCACCAACTACGCACAGGCATGACACTGCCCATCTCCATAGCCGAAAAATTGCTACCACTGTTGCAGCTTGGAGCCAGCATTCCGGCATCAGCTTTGAAGCATGTGATGGTGGAGAAAATGCTCAACGATGGCTTGCTGCAAAAACGAATCAGCGGCAAAAGCAAGTCCGTGATTTTTATTAGCGATCCGGCTGCGCTACGATCCTATCTTAACAACCATTTTGGCATTGCCAGCCTGGAGCAATACATTACAGCATATAGCAATGCAGATCTTTCCAGGAGTGAAGCGATTGTGGTTTCCGGCAATTCCAAACTAAAAGCCATCAGGACATTCAAAGGTTTCCTGGTGAATAGTTACGATGCAATTGAAACCACCTTAAACGGTAAGCCTTTTTTCGTTCACCCAACACCGGGCAGCTACATATTTATCAGCGATTATGAAAGCTTTATCCCTGAGCTAACAGTAACGATCGTTGGTATTGAGAACCCCGAAAACTTCCACCACGTTGAGCGCCTACGGTATTTGTTTATCGGAATTAAACCGCTCTTCATCTGCCGGTATCCGCAAAGCAATGATGCTATTAAATGGCTGCAGAGCATTCCCAACAACTATCTCCATTTCGGCGATCTGGACTTTTCGGGTATCAACATTTACCTGAACGAATACAAAAAATGGTTGGGTGAAAGGGCCTCTTTTTTCGTGCCGCCAAACATCGCAGAATTATTGCACCGTTATGGAAACCGCGGACTCTACAATCGTCAGCTAAGTCTGGCTCCCAATAATAATTTGATAGAGGAAAAAGCAATCATGGATTTGATTGGCTTGCTGCATTTTGAGAAGATGGTGTTGGAGCAGGAGGTTTTAATATTGCCTGTATAAGGCCAACAAACTTGTCTTTTTTTATGAGCATAAAAAGAAAACCAAATAGCAGACTAAACACAAGCAAGCTCTTAGTCATTGTCTTTTTCCGACACTTGTTTAAGTTGTTTATATCAATATATTTAGTATTGGCAATAGAGAGTTGAAAAACCTCGATAGTTCTTGATTTTAAAGATTTAATGTAGTCGTTAATGCCCTCTTTATTAGTGTAAACGGTTAATACAAGTGCACTGTACTTAAAACTGTCCCTTACTAATTTTTTATTTGTAATGGAGGTACAGCTTTCACCAGAAACTATATAATTAAACCCCCTTTCATCGTCAAATTCAAAACCTGTGTTTGAACCCTTACCAGGTAATCCAAAGGCTTTACTCATTAATTTCACAGAATCAATTCTATACAGTTTGCTTTCATCAATAACATATGTCTTATTGACTAGTGAAAACAATTGTACCGTGGCAAACATGATGTAAATGAAACTTAGTGCTAAAAGAACCAATCGTTTGTGTTTTACAACATATGAGAGTGCGTGTAACATATAATTTGCCTCCAAGGACTGACTTTGTTTACAAAGGGTTGTTTCTTTCTTCAAAAACCTGCTTTCACCCGCCAAAATCCGCTCAATCCGTGTTCCTATCAACTCCAATCAATCACTGCTCCCGATCCTCCCCAACCACCTTCCCCGCCTTCCACTTGCTCTGCAAATCTTCAAAATCCTTTACATCCTCTTCGGAGAATTCTTTATTAGTAAGCCCTCCCAAATCCGGCTGCCCTGCATTTACCCAGGCAGTGTACCAAAAACTGGCCACTGCATAAATCGATTGTCGCATCCGCCGCTCTACCATACCTTTCATTTTATCCTGGTAGGCAGCCGAATAGGCGGACGAATACTGCCGTAGCAACTTGCCATTCCTATCTTCAAAAGAGAACTTTTGGTCGCTGGGCCAGGTGCCGTTTAAAACTCCTTCAAATTTTAGTACCGTGTCACTGGCGGCACCGCTTTCCATCACACGGTTCCATATAAAAGTACCCGGGCTTTTGATGAAATCAGCCTTCCCAATAAAAAAATCGTACTGCTTTTCAGCAAATAGTTCCGGAAGGCGGCTCTCCCAAAAACCATGGATGCCTTTTTGATTGGTATGCTGCCCGTCGTGGTTGCTGCTGGCATGCAAAGGCACATGGGCATCGGCGATGTAGTGGCCTATTTCAGCACTCAGTTTCAAAATTTTCGCCTGGTCTTTTTCTCTGAAAGCCTTTGTGAGCCTGCCCAGCATCGTTTGTATCCACCAGGGAACAATGCCATGTGCCTGTAATGAATCAGCTGTAAATTTTGCCACTGCACTATCCCAGCGATGCGGAAGACCAGGCCACGGGTAGCTACCGTATTTGTCGATATCTATATAATGCCTTGGCGCTTCTTCTTTGATAGCGTAGCGCCGCATATCAGGATCCACCGCATGTTCGGTAATAAAATCTATCTGCGGCTTATACAGCTTCATCATTTCCGGCGGCAGCAGGAATACGGCATAGTAGTTTATTTTTTTATGGCCATAAAAGCCCCAGGCATAACAAGAGATTCCGACGGCACAAATAATAGCCACCGATATTAGTCGTCTTACAATCATAAAGGGAATGTATCAACGATCCCCCTATCGCACAAAAACTATACACCGATTGGATGTTCCTCGGTAGTATCAGGTGTTTCCACTACACCGCCGCTAATGGCAAATTTTAATGCATCGCTGGCAGCCACATCAGTCAATGGCTTGATGCGATCGTGTTTTACAAAAAATAACTGGCCAGCCACCGCATAGCTTTGAGGTACGTACACGGTCATATGCTCATGCATTCCAAAATGCGAAAGGTCTTCATTGGTGATGAATCCTACCTGCCAAACCTCCGGATGAAAAACACTTACCAGCACTGCTTTTTTAAACTTCCTTTTTTTTCCTGCAAATGCCTCGCTAAAATCTTTTACAAATGAATATACGATCTTAATACCCGGCGTTTTCTCCAGCATATGATCAAATACGCTCAACATCCTGCCGATCACAAAAAAGGAACTCAGGTAGCCCACCAGTAATACAAAGCTGATAATAACGATAAAGCCTACCCCCGGCGGCACATACACTTCGTGGGTTTTGGAAGAAAAGGCACGAAAAACGGGTAATAGCAGGCTATCGATATTGCTAAACAGCCAGTAAATAAAATAGCCCGTGATGGTAACGGGTGCCAGTATGATAAGGCCTTGTATAAAATACTGCAAAAGGCGCTTAAAATCCATCGGCTTTTTCATAAGAATTGCTTTGCTGCGGTTCAAATGTAGCACAATGTGAAGTGTGAGGTACGATAGTGATTGGAGCTGTGAGCGATAATACATCTATCGGCGTTTGTTCCGGGCTATACATTCCAGGTCCGCCGCTGCGGAATAAATACCGGTGCTCGTAAAACCCTGTCGGGGTGAAAGCCAACCCCGACAGGGTTGGGCACATCTAAAATGAACAAATCGTTACCATTCAAAAAAAAACATGTTGGAAACTTTGGCAGTGTAAATAGTTTCCATAGTTTCGCCCCCGACAAATTAAAGTATGGAACCGAGAGAGAGAATATTATCAAAAACAACCGAGTTGTATTTCCGCTATGGCATCCGTAGTGTAACCATGGATGAGATTGCGGGCCAGTGCGGCATCAGCAAAAAAACCATTTACCAGTTTTTTGAAGACAAAGACGCCCTGGTTAGTGCAGTCATGGACACCATCATTAACAAGACCGAATGCGATTGCATGGTGGATCAGAAGGCAAGCGGCAACGCCGTTCATGAGGTCTTCCTGGCTTTGGATATGGTGCAGGAAATGTTTTCCAATATGAACCCCGCCATTCTTTTCGACCTTCAAAAACACCATCCCAAGGCCTGGGACAGGCTGGAGGAACACAAAACCAAATTCTTTTTATCCATTTTGAAACAGAACATCCAGCGTGGTAAAAGCGAGGGATTGTACCGGGAAGAGCTCCATGAAGATATCATTGCAAGAATGCGGCTCGTAACGGCTTTTCTGCCTTTTAACCCGGATGTTTTTTCAAAAGGAAAATATAGCATGTCTTTTGTGGAGCAGGAATTGACCGAACATTTTGTGTACGGCATGGCTACCCCAAAAGGCCAAAAACTGATACAGAAATACAAACAGGAACGAATCAAAACACAAAACACATGATGACGAGAAAAAAATACCTGGCGGCCTTGTTGGTGATGGTATGCACAGGCTTTTCCGGACAACTATTGGCCCAGGTAGGAGACAGCCTGCAAAAGCTATCTGCACAACAGGCAGTGGAACTGGCATTGAAACAAAATGCCGATATGCAAAACATCCGCATAGATAAACAAATGCAGCTGGCCACCAACTCAAGTATAGCCGGGCAGGCTTTACCACAAATAACAGGTAGTGTGTCTATGCAGCGGTTTTTTAGCATCCCCACAAGTGTATTGCCCAACTTCATTTCGCCTTCCGTATACCAGGTTTTGAAAGATGAAAACGTAAAAAATGGAACTACCGGTCAGCCGATCGTGTTCCCAAATGATTTCGGTAATATCAATGCACAGTTCGGTGTTCCCTGGCAGGCCTCGGCAGGATTATCATTACAGCAGCTCCTTTTTCAGCCCGATGTATTTGTTGGTCTTAAGGCAAGAAAAAAGACCCTGGAATATGCCGACAACAACATCAAAATACAGGAGGATACCCTGAAAAGTGCTGTGCTGCGTGGGTATTACGGCGTTCTGATTGCAGAAAAAAGAATTGTGTTTGTAAATGAGAGTCTACTCCGGCTCGAAAAATTGCAGCACGACCAGGAACAGTTGTTCAAAAATGGTTTTGCCGAAAAGCTTGATATGGACAAAACAGAAGTATCTCTCAATAATTTAAGGAGTACCCAGCTGCAACTTAAAAATTTTATTTCCATGGGGTATGCCGCCCTGAAATTTACGCTCGGCATGCAGCAAAAAGATTCGCTGCTGTTGACAGATACTTTAAGTGTGGCGGAATTAAAAAAGGACCTGCTTTCTATAACCGACACCTACAATCCCGAAGATCGAAACGAAGTAAAAGCTTTGAAAACCGTAAACGATCTTTTAAACCTGGATGTAAAACGCAACAGGATGGGCTATATACCCACTTTTGCTGCATTCTGGAATGTAAGCACCAGTGCCCAGCGGCAGAAATTTGACTTCTTTGCAAAAGAAAAATGGTTCCCTACCAATATTGCCGGTATCAATATCAACATACCGGTGTTCGATGGTTTCCAACGTAAATACAAAATACAAAATGCCCGGTATGCGGTCGAAAAAAACACCAATACTTTGAACCAGGTTAAAAGAGCGGTGGACCTGCAGGTGAACATCAATAAAATACAACTCACAAATGCATTGGTTTCGATGGACATACAGGACCGCAACAAAGCGCTTGCTGAAAAAGTGTACAATACCACCAAGAAAAAATACGAACAGGGTCTCGGAAGCAGCTTTGAGGTATTGCTTTCAGAAACCAGCCTTGAAGAAGCACAGGGTAATTATTATCAAAGCCTGTATGATGCCATTATTGCCCGGATCGGCTACCTGAAAGCCATGGGCAAATTATAAACATCAAAAACTTTAAAAACTCACAACTTAAAAGAAGATATATGCAACACGTTTTAAGATCCACTTTAGCCATTTCTCTTTTGCTTTTTGCCATGGCCTGCGGCGATAGTAAAAAAGCAAAAGAAGGTGGGCTGGGCGAAAAGAAGGCAGAACTGGAAAAGCTAGAGGCCGATTATAAAAAAATGGGGGAAGATGTAAAAAAGCTGAAGGGCGAAATAGCAATACTGGATACCTCTGCTGCCGCTACTTCAACTAAAATAAAACTGGTAAGTGTAGCACCAGTTACCACTCAAAACTTTCAGCACTTCATAGACCTGCAAGGCAAAGTGGATGCAGAAAACATTTCCTACATCAGCCCACGTGGTATGGGTGGACAGGTTCGGGCGATATATGTAACCGAAGGGCAATTTGTAAAGAAAGGCCAGTTACTATTAAAGCTGGATGATGCGATTGTGCGTCAGCAAATTGTCGCTGCGAAGCAGGGACTGGAAACCATTAAAACACAACTCTCTTTTGCCAAAAACATTTACCAGCGTCAGAAGAACCTGTGGGATCAAAGCATTGGTACCGAGGTACAACTGATCAGTGCCAAGAACAATGTAGAAAGCCTGGAAAACCAATTGAAAGGGGCAGAAGAAAATGTAAAAGTAGTAACCGAGCAATTGAACACATCCAATGTGTATAGTGATGTAAGCGGCATTGCCGACATCGTAAATATTAAACTGGGAGAAACATTTACCGGTATGTCGGCTTCCGGACCGCAAATACAAATAGTAAATACCAGCAGCCTCAAAGTGGTGACCAATGTGCCGGAAAATTATATCAGCCGCATGCACCGTGGCTCCAGTGTTGAGATCACTATTCCAGACGCAAATAAGAGAATTAATTCTACTATTTCACTTATCAGCCAAAGCATAGATCCTACGCTCAGGGGTTTTGTGGCTGAAGCCAAAATACCTTACGACGGTGCACTGAAACCTAACCAGACAGCGATTGTAAAAATACTGGATTATGCTGCAGCAAATGCCGTTGTAATACCCGTAAACCTGGTGCAGAGTGATGAAACCAGCAAATACGTGTATGTGCTGGACAAGCAAAGCAATGGTAAGACTGTGGCTAAAAAGAAAGTGGTGATCATTGGCGAAGTGTATGGCGAAAAGGTGGAAATTAAAACAGGCCTGAGCGCTGGTGAGCAAATCATAACAGAAGGTTTTCAGAACTTGTATGAAGGGCAAACGATTGCAACCAATTAAAAAGATTCCCGCTAACGCTTCCCGGGTGTGATATCAATGGTGGGCCGCATCCTTAAGCATTTTCCAGGTTCGGAAACTATGGCAATACCAAAATCAACAATAGCTTTTCGGTCTTTTCGCTTCGGGGAGATTTGCATAGGCTAATAAAATAAGTTTATGAATTTTATAGAAGGAGTACAAGCAAAATTTAAACAGTTTAAACCTACTTCCTGGGCTGTAGATAACCGTACGGCTATTTACATTATTGCTATTGTCGTATCCATTTATGGGCTGTATAAGTTCAATACGATGCCCAAGGAGCAATACCCGGACATTGTAGTGCCCACAATCAGTGTCACCACTGTATATGTAGGTAATTCCCCAAAGGATATTGAAAACCTGGTTACCCGCCCCATTGAAAAACAACTTAAGGGAATCAGCGGTGCCAAGGTTAAAAAAATTACCAGTACCTCTCAAACCGATTATAGCTTAATCATTGTTGAGTTTGATACCGATGTAAAAACGGAACTGGCCAAAACCAAAGTGAAGGATGCTATCGATAAGGCGAAGACCGACCTTCCGACCGACCTTACATCAGAACCCGATGCACAAGAGTTTGCATTTAGTGAAATGCCGATCATGTTTGTAAACCTGAGCGGCGATTACGATGGCATCAAACTGAAGCAGTACGCCGACAGGATGCAGGACAAGTTTGAAGAGCTACCAGAAATAACCAGGGCTGAAATCGTAGGCGCACCAGAAAGGGAAATACAGGTAAATGTGGACCCATACAAAATGCAGGCAGCCAGGGTTAGTTTTATGGATATTGAAAATGCCATTAGCAGGGAGAACCGCGATATAACAGGTGGGCTCATCGAAGTAGGCGATATGAAACGGACCCTTAAAGTGAAAGGACAGTTTACCAGCGCCCTCAACCTGCAGGATATTATTGTACGAAGCAGTGCCCGCGGTGCAACTGTTTACCTCAAAGACATTGCAGAATTAAAGGATACCATTAAAGATAAAGACAGCTATGCCCGTCTTGATGGCAAAAATGTAGTGACCCTGAATATCGTAAAGCGTGCGGGTGAAAACCTGATCAACGCCGCTGGAAAAATTAAGGATATCGTAACCCAAATGCAGAAGGATGAGGAGTTACCGAAAGACCTGAAAGTCGTGATTACAGGCGACCAGAGCAAGGCCACGGCTACCTCATTTAAAGACCTGGTAAATACCATCATTATCGGCTTTGTGCTGGTTTTGATTGTGTTGATGTTTTTTATGGGTGTTACCAATGCCTTCTTTGTGGCGTTGAGTGTGCCGCTCAGTGTGTTCGTCGCATTTATGTTTCTACCAATTGCAGATGGCATTGTAGGCACGCCCGTTACATTAAATTTCATCGTGTTATTTGCATTGCTCTTCGGATTGGGTATAATAGTAGATGATGCCATTGTGGTGATTGAAAATACCCACCGTATTTATAACAATGGTAAAATACCAATTGTGCGAAGTGCCAAGGAAGCGGCGGGAGAAGTGTTTATCCCGGTATTGGCCGGTACTGCCACCACGCTGGCGCCTTTCTTCCCACTACTTTTCTGGAAGGGTATTATTGGTAAGTTTATGATCTACCTGCCCACCATGCTTATTCTAACGCTGGCGGCTTCACTCATCGTGGCATTTATTTTCAACCCGGTATTTGCCGTGAGCTTTATGAAGCCGGAGGGTAAAGAGTATGAGGAAGAAAAACATACCATTTTCAGGAAGCCATTATTTTGGGTATGCCTGATCTTTGGCGTGTTCCTTCACCTTGCGGGATGGCATGGCTTTGCCAACTTCCTGATCTTTATGTCGGTACTGATGGTGTTGAATCGGTATGTGTTTAACGGCGTGATTCACGTTTTCCAAAACCGGATTTTGCCAGGCCTGATGAACCGCTACGAGAAACTCCTGCGCTGGGTATTAAAAGGCTGGAGACCGGTTTGGATGTTGGTGACCCTGTTTTTACTATTCCCTGTATCTGTCATGCTGTTAATGGCGAGGGGTAATAAAAGCACTTTCTTTCCAAGTGGCGATCCCAATTTCATTTATGTGTATTTAAAAATGCCGGTGGGTACAGATATTAAAAAGACCGATAGTGTAACCAGCCTCCTGGAAAAGAAAGTGTACAAGATACTCGCAGAAGAGAAGCCTGGTACCGAAGGCAGCATCGTTGAAAGTGTCATTACCAATGTGGCCAACAGTGCCAACAATCCGCGAGATAATAACCGGAGCATACAGCCTAACCTTGGCCGCATACAGGTAAGTTTTGTGGAATACGAAAAGCGGGATGGAAAGCATACCAAACCCTTGCTGGATGCCATTCGGGCTGAAATGAAAGGTATCCCGGGTGCCAGTATCGAGGTGTCGCAGGAAGATGGCGGGCCGCCCACCGACCCTCCGGTAAATGTTGAAATTGTCGGAGATCAGTTTGAAGAAATAGCAAAAGTGGCCACCCAGCTTTCTAATTACCTGGACACGAACCAGATCTACGGTATTGAAAACCTACGGATGGATGTGGATCTTAACAGCCCGGAAATTACCATCAATGTAGACCGCGAAAAAGCAATGATGGAAGGGTTGAGTACGGGCCAGATTGGTATGGAAATCCGCACCGCTGTTTTCGGTAAAGAAGTAAGCAAATTGAAAGATGGAGAGGATGAATACAAGATCCAACTTCGCTATACCGACCTGATGCGCAACAATATCACAGACCTTATGAACATGCGTATCACGTTTATGGACATGAATACCATGATGATTAAGTCTGTACCAATCAGCGCAGTAGCTACCGTGGATTATACCAATACCTCCGGTGCCATCGCCCGTAAGAATGTAAAGCGAACCATACAGTTACAAAGTAATGTACTGGACCCATCAATGGTAGCTGAAGTAAACAAACAACTGGCCGAAAAAATAGCTGATTTCAGAACCAAAAACCGAATACCCGCCGACGTTACGATCAAGCAAACCGGGCAGGGGGAACAGGAAGCCGAGACATCCAGTTTTTTAATGCTTGCGCTAAGTGTGGCCCTGGGACTGATTTTTCTCATACTGGTGTTGCAATTTAATAGTATGAGTAAGCCATTTATCGTTCTTACTGAGATATTCTTCTCCGTGATTGGCGTGTTACTGGGCTATGCCGTTACCGGTATGACCATCGCAACCATTATGCTCGGTGTCGGTATCATTGGCCTGGCCGGTATCGTGATCAAGAATGGTATTTTGTTGATAGAATTTACCGATGAGCTTCGTGGACGGGGCACACGGACAAGAGAAGCTGCAATCCAGGCTGGTCGCATCCGTATTATCCCGGTAATGCTTACAGCGATAGCTACCATGCTGGGTTTATTGCCATTGGCCGTAGGTTTCAATATCGACTTCGTCTCGTTGTTCCAGCACCTCAACCCGCATATCTTCTTTGGTGGTGATAGCGTAGTATTCTGGGGACCGCTTAGTTGGACGATCATTTTCGGGTTGATATTTGCATTCTTCCTTACCCTGATGATGGTGCCCAGTATGTACATCATCGCAGAGAGGATCAGGCGGCCCATGGAGAAATTCTATGGCACCCGCTACGTGGCCCTGTTGGGTTTCACTGGTCCGTTCTTCTTCATATTTGTAGGGCTTATGTACTTTGTTAGAAAACTACAGGGCAAAAAAGTATGGAATGGTTTACTCAAAGAAAAAAAGGTTATTGACCAGCCGAAGACCACATAATTTTTTATGGAAAACTCCGGTTCTCATAAAAAAAGCAGCTCAAATTTCGGGCTGCTTTTTTTATGAGCCTCGCGAAAGCCGTACCCTGATTGGGCTGCATTGGCGTCGCATGGCACATTCTGTTTATTACGGGACGCTCATACAGTATGAATGGGATTGGGCAAGGTGAGGCAGGTGTAATGACCGGAGCACCTGGCGAACCACACTACGTTTTGATAAAAAATGCACATAACTGGTTGATAAAAAAAGAATGTAATAGTAACCAAACCCTCTTTTTAGATAATTTAAAAAACTTTCATTCGATTTGGTTTCATTCATCTCACTTGTTGGGTTATTAATACCTTGCTTTTCCAAAAAACGCAAGCCCTTTTGCAGAACTGAAACCAGGGGCACCAATTAGAAAACGAGAACCAGCAGGATCAATACTGACTGATCCACCAAATAAGCTATAGTTAGCTCCACTAGGCAGCGAGAATTTTTGATGGCTGATCCATACATTTTCGTATCGCTTTAATAGAGTTACAGAACCCAGATCAGTGAACCCTGAAAAATCCTCAGCAGATGATCCAATCATTACAAAATCATTATTGATCGAAACACTTGCACCAAAATAATCATCATTGCCTCCATTTCCATTGGTGAATTTGCCTTGGCTTTCCCAAATATTGGTTGAAGTGTTTCTTTTATATATTGTAGCAGACCCACAATCAATCAATCCATTTTCATCATCAAGAAAAGTCCCGATTATTACCAGGTCTCCGGATATTGAAACTGAGTAGCCAAATAAATCATCATTGGAAGGAGATGAATCACTCAATTTCACCTGCATTTCCCATATTCCTGTCCCTGTATTGCGTTTGTAGATCGTAGCAGAACCATTATTCGTTTTTGTATTCTCATCATCATGTGAGCTGCCAACAATAGCATAGTCACCAAAAATACTTACAGCACTTCCGAACCTGTCATCAGCAGCATTTGAAGGATTAAGCAATTTTACCTGGAACTCCCATGCACCTGTGCCCGCATTGCGTTTATAAATTGAAGCAGATCCTGTCCAGCTTAAACCTCCTTCAGTATCAGTCATGGCACCAACTATTGCGTAGTCACCCGAGATAGAAACACTGCACCCGAATGATTCAGTGTTGGCAGGGTTTTGATTAGTAAGTTTAGTTACAGGCTCCCATACACCAGTTGTGCTGTTGCGAAGAAATATAGTTGCTGAACCATTATCAGTGAATCCTCCTTCATCATCAGAAGAAGCACCTACAATTGCATAATTACCTGAAATAGAAACTGACGATCCAAAATTATCCTGGTTGGCAGGATTGATATTTAATATTTTCCCCTGGCTCTCCCATTCATTTGTAAAAGCATTGATTTTAAAGATTGTTGCTGAACCATTACTATTAAATCCAACATCATCACCCGATGCACCAACAATTGCGTAGTTACCGGAGATAGCTGAACTGCCTCCCATATAATCTTGTGATTTTCCATTACTGTTTGCAACCGGGAAATAAGAATCTATCTTATAAATACTGCAATCGCCCCAGCCACCATTACCTCCACCGCTTGTTGTGGTGTTTGCCCATAACATAGTACCATCTCCTTTAGAAGTAAGAACTTGTCCTGCTATGCCTGCAATACCGTCTGGTTTTAATTCACCTGTCATTTTCATACTTCCGGTTAAATCCAGTTTTTCAACAGGGTTAGTGGTGCCAATTCCTACATTGCCTGAATTAATGATCGTCATCTTTGGCGTTGACTGTATAGTAAAATGTAATTTACCGGTGGGATTGGCGCTGGCTGTACCAATATCAACATCTTCAGCAGCTCCGGAATAGCTGCCCATATAACCTCTTAACTGGTTGTTTTCGAAGAACCCTATATACATTTGATTACTCGTGCTGCTGAATTTTGATGTAAATCCAAGTGTTGATTGTACATCGAGCATAGCTGCAGGTGTGGTAGTACCTATTCCGACATTCTGTGCATTCACAATTTCAATTGTAATTAGATAAATAACAAATAGAGAAACCTTTTTCATAAATAAAGAGTTTATAGTTCTGATTAATTAAGCTGCATTTTTTAAAACAGCTACTAGTGTTTTTGTTTAAACACTATAAAACTCTTTACAGTCTCTCCCGATAAAAAATATTGTACAGTGACATGAAGAAAAACCAGGTTGACATGCACGGCGTTTCAATTAAAGTGTAAAATATAGAGCCTTCATTTCTTACATTTTAGAATCAATAGCCTATATCCCTTTTTTATTAAAAAATATTCCTTCAAACAGAAACTAAAACAGCCACCCAAAAAATTGGATGGCTGTTTTAGTTTCAGCATCTTTATGAAAACCTCTTACAAATCCCCCAACACTTTCCCATCCGCATCCAGTTCTGTTATTGGGTAGCCCAATCTTTTTAATCCTGGAAGAATCAATTGCTTGTCCCCTACCAACACAATATTCATTTTACTTACATCGAGATATTTTTTAGCAATAGCATGAATGTCGCTGGTGGTAATGGCACTTAAAATAGCTGTCTGCTTACTTACAAAATCTGCTGGCAGATCGTATTGTAAAATGCGGCCGATAAATGTTGCTTTCTGAATACCGGTTTCATAATTCCTGGCATCACTCTGGCCAATCGATTTTTTCATAAAAGATATTTCATCACTTGTAATACCGGTGGAAGCATAATCTTTTATTTCTTTCATTACTTCATATAAAGCACTATCGGTGGCCGAGGCTTTGATGCCACTACTAAATGTAAAAGCACCGGTGTACTTATCGCCGGCAAAACTGCTCCTGGCGCCGTATGTCCAGCCTTTGTCTTCACGAAGGTTAAGGTTAATACGGCTGTTGAAAGCTCCGCCCAACGCATAGTTGGAGAGGGTTGCTTTATAGAATTCGCCCGTGGCATCATACGTAAGTCCGGTAACCTTTCCGACCCTGAACTCAGTTTGTGCGGCATTGGGAACATTTATTAGATAGATCCTGGTGGCAGCAATTGCAGGGGCTTTGGCTGGTACCGGCAATGAAAAGTTTTTTACCGGAAGGCTATTTAGAAAACCGAGTTTAGGAAGGATCTCAGATTCTTTAATGTCACCAACGATCACCACACGGCCACCCGCAGAGCCGATGTAATTATCATAGTATTGTTGAATGTCGCCGAATGCGATATTCTTAATGGTTTCAACCGAGCCATTGTCGGGTATCCCAAATATATGGTTGTCACCATACGAGAGTCTTGCATAGGTTTCTGTTGCAATACCGGCAGGCTGGCTTTTACTGTTCCTTAACCGCTGCTCCAGTTGCCGTTTGATACGATCAAATGCTTCTGGAGAAAACTTTGGGTTCATCATCCGCTCCTGTAACAGCGCCAGGGTTTTGTCTACATTTTTCTTTAATGATTGTAATGTAAAAACAACCGCATCATCACTGCTGCTGATACCTACTGAGCTACCGAGCTTTTCCATTTCTAACGACAGTTGCTCGCTGGTATAATTTTTTGTATCCTCATTCATCATCGAGGTAAACAAGTTTACCCATCCCGCCTTTGACAAATTATTGGCTTCCAGCAGACGGCCCCCCTTTAAAGAAATACTGATGGTCACTGTAGGTGTTTCATTGTTTTCAGTTCCGATCACTTTCATTCCATTCGCCAGTTCCTGCTTCCAGAAAATGGGAACCTTTACCACCGGGTTAGCGCCGGAAGCCGGTATTTTTTTCCTGTCGAAATTGTCTTTGGCTTTATGATATTTCAACCCCGCATAGCCGTAGTCAGGAGCTTTGTATGCCGATTGATCAATCGTATAATTATCATCTGCAGCTTTCATTTTTTCCTGGCCTTTTGTAACCACACTTACTACCTGCCGGTGTTTCCCCTTGATATAGATATTATAAACCCGCATCACATCTTCCTTGGTCACATTGCGGTACATTTCCAAAAGCTTGCCCGTCATGTTTGGGTTGCCCGTGTAGGTTTGAAAAGCGGCCAGTTGCGATACCTTACCCGATACACTTGCCAGTCCGTTGATGCTGCGGCTTTCGTTGCCGCTTTTAAACTTTTCAATGTCTTCATCAATTACACCACGTTTTTCAAATACCAATAAAGCCTCATTTAATAATTGCTCCATTTCGGCCAGTGATTTTCCGGGAAACGGTGTGGCAGACAACGAAAATTCCCCAGCCAGTTCGCTTAAGCTGCTGCCTGCGCTTGCCTGCAAAGCTTTTTGATCTTTGATCAATGTTTGATACAGGACAGAGGAACGATTGCCACCGCCGCCGCCCCCACGGCCCCCACCTCCTCTTCCACCGCCACCGCCTCCCTGTCCAAGAACCTGGGCCAGGCATGATAACGCTGCCATATCAGGATGATAATCGGCAACGGTAGGATATACTATCCGTATTTGTGGCGCACGGGCATAATTATCAGTATAGCTTACATACCGGTCCTTATCCAAAACCACAGGCGCAAACCGGGCTTGTTTCACTTCGGGCCCACGGGGTATGGAACCGAAATACTTTTCAGCAAGCTTTACGACATCCGCAGTCGTTACATCGCCGCCAACCGTAAGCGTGGCATTATTAGGGCCATACCAGCGAAGAAAAAAATTCTTGAGATCATCTACGCTTACTGCATTTAATTCTTCCACATAGCCAATGGTGAGCCAAGAGTAAGGGTGTCCGTAAGGATAGAGATTTTTGGCAGAAACCTCCCCGGTCAGACCATAAGGTTGGTTGTCGTAATTCTGTCCGCGTTCGTTTTTTACAGTAGACCGTTGCACTTCAAACTTTTTTTGTGTTACAGCATCCAGCAAAAAGCCCATACGGTCGGCTTCAAGCCAAAGCATTTTTTCCAGCTGGTTGCTGGGCACTGTTTCGTAATAGTTCGTGCGGTCGCGGTTAGTACTTCCATTTAGGGTACCTCCCGATTCCGTCACTATTTTAAAATGCTGTTCGTCACCCACGTCATCACTGCCCTGGAACATCATGTGTTCAAAAAAATGGGCAAACCCGCTTTTCCCGATTTCTTCCCTGGCACTGCCCACGTGATAGGTTACATCCACATGTACAATGGGGTCGCTATGGTCTTCGTGCACCACCACCGTGAGACCGTTGGGCAACACATACTTTTCATAAGGGATCACCAGTTCATTTCCTTTCCTGGTAATTTTTTCAATCAGTTTTGGCTGGCACCAGGCTGCACTATTTGCCAGTAAGCCTGCCGCTAGCAGCGTTGCGAGTGTTAGGTTCATCATGTATTTTTTTTGAAGAGCGAAAAGTTAGGATAATCATACATCAAAACAACCTTTTGTTAAATCCTGCCCTCTTCTTTCGTTCTCTTTATTAACTTCAACCCAAACTTTACAACTATGCCACAAGCACATGACATCGACTACAAAATCTACGGCGAGGAAATGCAATACGTAGAAATAGAACTGGACCCCGAAGAAACGGCCGTGGCCGAAAGTGGAGCCTTTATGATGATGGATGAAGGCATCCAGATGGAGACCATCTTTGGCGATGGCAGCGCACAGCCAGGCGGATTTATGAACAAATTATTTAGTGCCGGAAAAAGGTTGCTCACTGGTGAAAGCCTTTTTATGACAGCCTATACCAATGTAGGACAGGGCAAAAAAAAGGTGGCGTTTGCATCGCCATACCCAGGCAAAATAATAGCCATGGACATGGTGAAATTGCAGGGTAAGCTGGTATGCCAGAAAGATGCTTTTCTCTGCGCTGCCAAGGGCGTCAGTGTGGGCATAGAATTTCAGCGGAAACTGGGTACTGGTCTTTTTGGTGGTGAAGGTTTTATTATGCAAAAACTGGAAGGCGATGGCATGGCCTTTGTACATGCAGGCGGCCACGTGTTTATGAGAGTGTTGCAACCTGGCGAATTGCTTAAAATTGACACGGGCTGCGTAGTTGCGTACACAAAAAATGTGCAATACGATGTGCAGTTTGTAGGTGGTATCAAAAATACCATTTTTGGTGGCGAAGGATTATTTTTTGCCACCCTCCGCGGCCCCGGTACCGTATGGATACAAACCCTGCCCGTAAGCCGCCTCGCCGCCAGGATACTGGCCTATGGCACTTACAAACAAAAAGATGAGGGCAGTGTACTGGGCGGTCTTGGTAATTTGTTGGGAGGAAGATGATAGTACTGAACGCAAGACGCTCAACGCACAATGCAGGACGCTCAACCTTAAAACAAAAACCGGCTGATTAAGCCGGTTTTTTATTGGCAGGCTTCCCGACCGATAGAACTGGAAAAAAATTACTTTCTTTTTATCGTATATTTACGATAAACGATTATGTTTGCACTGTCAAACAAAAACTATGGCTATTAACAAGAAAGAATCATTTAGTAAACAGGAGCAGGAGCTGGCTGCATTTACCAAAGCTATTGCCCACCCGGCCCGTATAGCCATCCTTAAAATGCTGGCCCAGCATAACGAGTGTATTTGCGGTGAAATAGTAGAAGTGCTGCCGCTTTCGCAATCTACAGTAAGCCAGCACCTGAAAGCGTTGAAAGAAGCAGGCCTGGTTACCGGTTCGATAGACGGTCCTAAGAGTTGCTACTGTATCAACTGGACGGCTTTTGACAAATTCAACACTGATTTCAACAACCTGTTTTTAAAGCTCAAAAAACAGAATGAGAAAGCATGCTGCTGACGGATAATGCATGACCATGACAGGTATCTTATACTTTTTACTAGCCATAGGCTTTAGTTCTATGGATTGAAATGAAATTATTTAAAACCGCAGGATGCGCCTGTAATAAAAACCAAAAACATGAATACAGAATTTGAAATCAAGGAACTCGTAAAAGAAAAGTATGGCCAGATAGCCAGCCAGAGCTTTACAGAAAACGCCACCTCCTGCTGTGGTGCCACATCAGCCTGTTGCGGCGACGAAGTTTATAATATCATGGCTGATGACTACACAAAACTGGACGGCTACAACCCGGATGCCGACCTCGGTTTGGGCTGCGGATTACCTACTGCTTTCGCAAAAATGAAAGAAGGCGATACCGTGATAGACCTCGGCAGTGGTGCTGGTAACGACGCTTTTGTAGCCCGGAAAGCGGTGGGTGAAAATGGTAAAGTGTTAGGTATCGATTTTACCGAACAAATGATCGCCAAAGCCCGTGAAAATGCCGAAAAGTTAGGGTTCAATAATGTGGAATTCCGCCTTGGCGATATCGACAATATGCCGGTTACCAGCAACCGCGCCGATGTGATCGTCAGCAATTGTGTACTCAACCTGGTTCCTAATAAACACAAGGTGTTCAGCGAAATTTTCCGCGTTTTAAAACCCGGTGGCCATTTCTCTATATCTGATATTGTGCTACAAGGTTTTCTTCCTGAAAAATGGAAACAGGTGGCAGAATTGTATGCGGGTTGTGTGGCAGGTGCCATCCAAAAACAGGAATATTTAAGCATGATAGAAGAAGCCGGATTTGAAAATATCACGCTTCAAAAAGAAAAAGAAATTGTGTTGCCCGAAGACATACTGGCAAATTATTTATCGGCTGAAGAAATAGCGGCATATAAAAACGGTTCTACAAAAATTGTGAGTATCACCGTATATGGTGATAAGCCCGCAAAAGACGAACGTAATTGTTGTGAGCCTGGAAGTAGCTGCTGTTAGTTGAATACTTTCAAATTCTCGTAGTACTCAGCCATCCAGGTGAATGAAGAAACCGGTAGCGGCGGAAAGTAGCATGGAAAGCATGGAGCCAACCATTGATGATCATCATTTCTATAAACCATTTTTTTTAACGATCTAAAACAGATGTTATGACAAAGAACAATGCTGTGTTTAATACCCCGGCGGCTTGCTGCCCTTCCGGTTGTTGTACAGACACAATTGAAAATGTAATGACCGGTAATGGTTGTTGCTAATTTTACCTGCCTCCCTGCAAAAGCGGGGAGGCTTTTTAAATAATCAAATATGGAAATCACCGGATTGTTACAACTCCACTGGCCCGATGTAAAGAGAATTTATGAGGAAGGTATTGCTACCGGAAATGCTACCTTTCAAACCGCTGCACCTGGATGGGAAGAGTGGGATTCAGTCCATGTAAAAGCTTCGAGGTTTGTGGCTGTGGAAAACAACGAAGTGCTCGGATGGGCAGCATTGACGCCTGTTTCGGGTCGTTGTGTATATGCCGGCGTAGGCGAAGTAAGTGTATATGTAAGCACCGCTGCCAGGGGCAGGGGTGTGGGTAAAAAGCTGTTGCAGGCCCTGGTTGTGTCCAGCGAGCAAAATGGCTTCTGGACATTGCAGGCAGGGATATTTCCCGAAAATAAAGGCAGTATTAAAATACATGAGGATTGCGGTTTCCGGCTGATTGGTGCAAGAGAAAAAATAGGACAGATGAACGGTGTTTGGAGGGATACACTATTATTGGAGCGGCGCAGCAAAATAGCCGGCACATGAAAAAATACATTACAGAATTTATTGGAACGTTCATCCTCGTTTTTTGTGGCACCGGTGCCTGTGTGGTGAATGAAACAACGAACGGAACAATCACGCATGTTGGCATTGCCATCACCTGGGGGCTGGTAGTGATGGCTATCATTTATGCCCTGGGAGAAAAAAGTGGTGCCCATATAAACCCTGCGGTTACCATTGCTTTTGCAGTAAACAAGAACTTTCCGGTAAAACAGGTAGCTCCTTATATCATCAGCCAGCTGGCTGGTGCATTGGCTGCGAGCCTGGTGCTGAAACTATTATTCCCAACCTCGGTCATTTTAGGAGCCACCCTGCCAGCCGGGACCGAGTTGCAATCTTTCATATTGGAATTCATCCTCACGTTTATATTAATGCTGGTGGTGGTAAATGTGGCCAAAGGTTCCAAAGAGCAGGGCTTGTTTGCAGGCATTGCGATCGGCAGCGTGGTATTGCTGGAAGCGATGTTTGCAGGCCCTGTCAGCGGGGCTTCAATGAACCCTGCAAGGTCGCTTGCTCCAGCGATTGTTTCAGGCAATATGCAGCATATCTGGATTTATGTAACAGCTCCAATCCTGGGAGCCATTGCTGCCATTTTTATTCATAAAATCATCAAATAAAGTTAGTCATGAGCAAAAAAAAATTGCTTTTCGTTTGCGTAGAAAATAGCAATCGCAGCCAAATGAGCCAGGCCTTTGCCAAAATAATTGGTGGCGAAAATGTAGAAGCCTACAGCGCCGGCAGTAAACCCAGCGGTATTGTAAATCCCAAAGCCATAGCCGCCATGAAAGAACTGGGATATGACCTGGGCACACACGACAGTAAAAGCCTCGACGAGGTAAAAGCATTTGCCCCTTTTGATGCAGTGGTAACCATGGGCTGTGGCGATGCCTGTCCCTGGATGCCCGCCAAACAATTTGTAGATTGGCAAATACCCGATCCCAAACACATGGAACCAAAGGAGTTTAATGAAGTCCGGGACTTTATTGCGGCGAAAGTTGAGGGATTGATTGCGTCGCTTGGATAGTTTTCAGTTGGCAGTTGGAAAGTTATTCAGTTGGCAGTTGGCAGTTGGCAGTTGGCAAACCTGAGGTAAGATAACTTTCGTTTGTAGTTGACAATTAACTACAAACCGATATTAGCAACCTTAGAAAATGATTGCCAATTGTCAACTGTCCAACTGCCAACTATTTCTGCTGCTTTTCTTCATTGCTGCCGATCATCCTTTCAAGTAGCGAGGTTACAACAGATACAATAAGGCCAAACAGCAATGCCGTAAACCAGCCATCCACTTCGAAACCGGGTACCAGGTCGGCCGCCCATTTTACAATCAGGATGTTTATGACCAGCAGAAATAAACCCAGCGTAATCAGGGTAACGGGAATCGTAAGGATGATGAATATTGGCTTAACAAAACTGTTTAGCAAACCCAATACCAGGGCCACTATCATGGCAGTTAGCGGATCTTTTACAGAAACACCACCCAGCAGGTAAGAGGCCAATAATACACCCACCGTAGTGAGCAATGCTTTCGAGAGAAATTTTATCATGGCTAAAAAATGATAGGTAAAATACAATGAATGAAATAAAGTAGATCATACTTTTCACTTTATTTCCTACCCAACGCACTGGGTCAATATCACTTAGTTCATTCCCGAATAAAAACACCTGGATCCGCCCATTTGAAAATTGAAAATTGAACGTTGATTAATTGATTATTCATTCAGGCAGGATGAACTTTGACTCCAGGAACTGAACTGATCTAAATCTCAATTAGCAAAATATACTTTCTTCCCGCCAACAAAAGTTTTTAAAACCTTCACCGATAAAATATCCTTTTCGTCACAGCTCATCAGGTCTTTGTCAAGGATGATAAAATCGGCCAGTTTTCCTTTTTCCAAACTTCCTTTCAGATGCTCTTCAAAGGCTCCTTTGGCAGCCCATATCGTCATGCCTCGGATAGCCTCTTCCCTGCTCAGTGCATTCTCCGTTTGGAAACCTTTGTCAGGATAGCTCTTTGCATCTTTACGAATTACGGCCGCCAAAAAGGTTTTAAAAGGACTGATGTCTTCCACCGGGAAATCCGTACCCAGCGGTATCCAGCCGTTTTGCTGTAACAGTTGTTTAAAAGCATAGGCTCCTTTTAAACGTTCTGCACCCAGACGGTCGCCGGCCCAGTACATATCGCTGGTAGCATGGGTAGGTTGTACACTCGGTATTATCTGCGATGCCCCAAACAAATTAAAATCGTTTTGATTGATCACCTGCGCATGTTCTATACGCCAGCGCAGGCCTGGCTTGCCTTGAAGGGCTTTGGTATAAATATTTAGAATAGTCCGGTTGGCACTGTCACCAATGGCATGGGTGCAGGCCTGGAACCCTTTGGCGGCAATGATCGGAATGATGCTATCGTAATAGGTTTTTGTTTTAAGCAGGAACCCGGAATGCCCCGGCCGGTCGGCATATGGCTGTAATAAGCAGGCGCCGCGACTCCCCAGGGCACCATCTGCATATAGCTTAAATCCATTCACCGTAAGCTGGTCGGTTTGTATTTTGCCTTTGGCGAAAAGATAGTCGTAATTCTCTTTTTTATCACTCAACAAAATGTACATCCGCATGTTGAGTGCCCCGGCTTTATACAACTGCTCTGCAAGCTTTACATGCTTCGCATCGAGTCCACAATCCTGTACACTGGTAAGCCCTACAGCGAAGCAATTTTTTTCCGCATCCTGCAAATGCCTGGTGAGGTCTTCATTGGTGGCCGCAGGTATTTTCAAGTCTACAAGATCTGTGGCGTTATCGACAAGGAGGCCTGTCAGTTTTCCATTGGCCACCACAATGTCTCCACCTGTAAGCGTCTGGCCTGGTTGAATCCCTGCCAGGTCCATGGCATGTTGGTTCACAATACTTGCATGTCCATCCACCCTTGCAAGCGTTACCGGCCGGCCGGGAAACAATAGATTCAGCGAATCATTTGTAGGAAAATTTTTGACGGCCCAGTCATTTTGGTCCCAGCCACGGCCAATAAGCCAGCCATCGGGATGCGCAACAGCAAAGGCTTTCAGGCGATCCAAAATTTCCTGCCAGCTGGTAGTGCCGGTAAGATCACATTCCTGCAGGCCTTTACCATATGCTGAAAAATGGCAATGCGCATCTATAAAACCGGGATACACAAACTTGCCGTTGGCATCTTCTATCATTACGGCGAGGTAATCTTTTTCCAACGCCTCTTTGGTGCCCGTAGCCAAAATTCTGCCTTCATCGATGATCATGGCTTCGGTCTTACTAAAACCGGAGTCAACAGTATAGATAGTAGCATTGAATACCAACAGATCCACTTTTTGCCTGCTTTTGCAGGCAAACGATAATATGGATAGTAACAGCCAGGGCAGATGTTTGAAAGAATTCATAATGAAGGAAAGCTAGCGGTGTTGCAGGAAAAATGAAATTACAGGTGTGAAAATAAGGATTATGATTTTGAGGTTGAATACCGGTTTCTGAATATCCATACCACAAAAAACGCCCCTCCAAACGAGGGGCGCTCTCTATAAATGTCTTGCTGATAATTACAGTTTCACACTAACCCTTCCAAAGAAAAAGGCACCGCTGAAACCCATCTGCAGACTCTCCCACATACCGCCGGTTTCTGTTAGTCCCGGATCATGGTGGTTGGGGTATTTATCAAAAACGTTTACGCCGCCGAGGGTAAAAGTGAATTTCTTTTTGTAGGTATAACCAACGCTCATATCGGTGGTCGTTTTACCCTGGTACAAGTCCGTTTCGTCGTTCCAGTTGGTAAGGTTTACACCGCTGAAACGGGTGAAGCGAAGGGAGGCATTGAAACCACTCAGGCTGTAATCGAAGCCCAGGTTTATTTTATGATCGGGGGCAGAGGCCAGCAAAAATGCCCTTTCCCTTGGACCAAAGTAGGTCTCTTCCTTACCAGCCAGCAAGGCAGTAGTGTTTACTTTTTCTACTTCAATTTTATTAAAATTGGCCGCCAATGTCGTGTTTAGCCTGCCTTTACCGATAGCCATTGAATAAGTGGCAATGGCATCAATACCCTGTGTCTTGGTATCTACTGCATTTGTAAAAAACTGTGCAGCACCTACATTCATGCTTGCCAAAATATAACCAATGGCATCATCATCCGAACCAAAAAGGCCGGTCAATACCACGCGGTCTTTAATCGTTACCTGGTAGGCATCTATGGTTAGGCTCAGGTTACGAATAGGTTTTGCTGTGATACCTGCGCTGATGTTTACAGAGGTTTCCTGTTTCAATTCTGGTATACCAACTTCTTTTGCCAATACACCTGAATTTGGAGCGATCACCTGGTCTACAATTACGCCCGCCTGTACATTGGTAAATGTGCTGCTGAAATTGATCTGCGGCAGCGATGGCGCCCTAAAACCTGTGCTGGCACTACCTCTCAGCACCAACTTGTCGCCCAATATTTTTAATCGGGAAGCAACTTTATAATTGAAAGTGCCACCGAAATCGCTGAAGCTTTCCACCCTTGCAGCAGCAGCTATCATCCAGTCTTTTGTTACATCGAGCTCTCCATCCACATAGGCGGCGAAGCTGGTACGGCCCTTTCTTGTTTCATCTGTAGGCTGAAAACCCGGGAAACCCTGTGCACCGGCAGGACGGAAAGTGGTGTCGGTTCCGTTGATGCTAAACACGGTGCGATATCCTTTCCAGCTATTGAGTTCGCCTGCGAAGATTTTGTACTGCTCCCAGCGGAATTCGCTGCCGAAAGCCAGGTTGAAACCTTTTGCTACTTTGTCGAAGTTGCGGTGAAGATCTGCTCCCAGCCTGTTTTGATTCAAAGAAAAACCACCTGCATCAAAATGGGTAGGTGAAGCAGCGCCCATTGAAGCATTGAGGGTTTGATCTACATCATAGTTAAAACGATTACCGCCAAATGTCAGGTTGAAATCGGCATTCCACTCACCAAATTTTGTTTTAATACCACTGGAGATAGAACGGTCGTCGATGCTGGATTGTATGTGCGGGTTAAAACCATTGGGATAGATAGAGATCACGTTGCGCTCACTTCCGGCGTCACGCGTCCAGGCAAATGCATCACCATCGCGGTGGCTGATGGCTGCAAAACTGTAGAAACTGGCCTGACCTTTTAGTGGGATCATACTGTTTACCACAAAAGCGTAATTGTTGTAGGAGGCATCCCCGAATTTTTCACGGTAAATGTCCGGGTACAATGAAGCGAGGGATGGGCGCTGAGTTTTGTTTTTACGTAAAAAATCGCCGGTAAAATTGGCAAAGCCTTTCTCGCCCAGCTTTAATCCATAGTTCAGGTTCACGTTAAACTGGCCGCCATCGGTGGTACTTTCCAACACTTTGCCTTTTTCACTTTCTAAGGAACTACCATAACCGGTAATATTGGTGCCGGCCATTACATTAGCCGTTAGTTCTTTGGTGCTGCTTTTTAAAATAATATTGATCACACCTGCGATCGCATCGCTACCATATTGGGCACTGGCACCATCGCGGAGAATTTCGATCCTTTCAATGGCTGCGGCGGGGATAGCGTTGAGATCAGTTCCGGTATTGCCACGTCCACGGCTGCCATAAATATTTACCAGCGACGACTGGTGACGGCGTTTGCCATTGATCAGCACCAGGGTTTGATCGGGTCCCAGGCCGCGAAGTGTGGCAGGGTCTATATGATCGGCACCATCGGCACCACTCTGGCGGTTACTGTTAAAAGAAGGGGCGGCAAATTGTAGTATCTGGTTCAGGTCTACCTGGCCCATCTGGTTCATCACTTTACTAATGGGGATAATATCTACGGGCACGGCAGTTTCAGTAGCAGAACGTTTGGGGCTGCGGCTACCTACTACGGCCACATCAAAAGTAGCGGCTGTTTCTACCATCATCACATCGGCAGAAGTTTTGCCATCCAATACAATTTCCTGCTCTGCAAAGCCAATGCTGGAAATGATCAGTACAATATTGGCATCACGAACCGGGAGGCTATAGTAGCCGTCTTTGTCGGTGGTGGTTCCGGCACTGCTGCCTTTCACTTTAATGGAGGCACCTTCAACCGGCAGGCCGTTTTTATTAAGTATCCTTCCCTTAATAACGGATTGGGCAAGAGCACTAAGGGTAACGAAACACATTACCATTAGCATTGCAGTTAATTTTCTCATGAAGTACGTTTTTGTTTTGTGGTAGTACAAACTTAAACCATTAGTTAATGAATTCAAAAACCCGATGGCTGAGGTGCGGGTATGGGTTATTAAAAGGTGTCAGAAGTAAAATAAACCGATTTGTTTTGTAGCATTGGGGTAAATAATCCCGGTAATAACCGTCTTTTTATACAGCCTCTAAATGAAAAAAATGTTTTATTTAATAGCCTGCATCGCTGCGATAGCACTTATTATTTGTTTCCTGGTCAGTTCGCCGGGAACGAAAAACAAGTCCGTTGCAGGTGACTCTGCAACAGGAAAGCCTGTTTCAGAGGAATATTTTATCTCCACAGAAAGTCAAAGTAACGACAGGGTGAAAAAGCTGCAACTGGATGTCCGTTCTGAAGATGCCAGTTATATTTTGGATAAAGGAAAGCTCTCTTTTTCGCATACAATTCCAGCAACAGAAGACAGGGATTATAAAGCAGACCTTCATAGAGACTGGGTAATTGAGTTGACCCAGGTTAACAGCGAAAACTTCAAAAAATCCGACCTGGAAAAACTATTTGACCTCGATTGGAGGAAAAATTACCCTTCCACTATTTATGGCTTTTCCCCGGCCGATAATCACTGGACCTATGTATTTGCCGGAGATGCCCCTGAAGCTTACAGCAAGATAGAAGTGGCCATAGATCTCCAGGAAATCTTTGGCAGTGACGAGATTCCCTATGATCCTAAAAAGCTGAAAAACTATCCTACTGAATTGGAAGCTAAAATCCGCAGCTATCCTTCGCCACTAAAAGTAGTAGCCCGCGAGGCAATTCCGCATGCCATCAACAAGGCAAAAAGCCTGGTAGCATTGAACCAGGAGTTCGATATAGAAGCTATCATCCTTCTTAAAAGTGATAATCAATTCAACGGAAGATTGGCCTGGGATGCATTGCAGAGCGTGGGTTTAAAATGGGGTGACGGAGACCTGTTTCACTGGGATAATGAGGAGGACTTTGGGCACGACCAACATTTTAGTGTTTGGACTACCACAGACCCAGGGTACTTTTTACCTGAAAGAATTAAGGATGGCAGCATGAACCCCGGGGACTTAGGGTTTAGTTTCTCCGTTCCAAGAAGTGCCGACCCTAAAAATGTTTTTGCTGTTATGATTGATGTCGCGAAATATTGTCAAAAACGCCTGGGTGGAACTATTTTGAATCAAAACGAAGCGCCGTTCAATGACGCTGAGGAAAAACGGCAATTGGACCATTTAATCGAAAAAATGAAAGTAAAAGGTTTAACGCCCGGGTCTGACAAAGCATTGGGGATGTTCTAGAAAAACAAACGGCATTCATCTGGGACAAAGCCTCTCTAATATAAACCTGGTCAGGACTAGTTTTTTAAAAATGAGGAAAACAGGAAGTTTTCCATCAACACCACCGGGCCTCACTAAAGAATATGCAGCTTACAAATCCCTTTTTTAACGAAGCTCAAACCCTATTGCACACAAAAAATCCGGCCATTGATAATAGCCGGATTCTCAAAAAAATAAAACCGATTCTAGTTCCCCTGGTCCGCCGCTCCGGGATTGACCATACCTGGCAAGTCATCCACGGTGCCGTTTTGAATGTATTTAATCTGCACCGCCTCGTCGCCTATACCACCGGGTTTACCGGACAGTAAAATGGTATAAATTTTTTGCGATTGTAATGTAACAGTACGGGTCGCATTGATGTTACCACCATTGTTGACCGTAATGGTAACATCACCCGGATTAATAACCACAAATTCTGACACCGATGTGAATGCTGCATTCTGGTTGACCACATTTTCGCCACCATTACTAATAGTCACCGTCGGGCTTGAAGCATCAGGAATAGCATTTATATACCTGACAAAAGATTGGCTGGCAGAAGCCAGGCTGTCAATATTGTCTCTCACCACTATCTGCTGGAAATTTGGTGAGGTGCCTACCAAAAATGCTGAATAATATTTATCTCTCTCCAGGTTCATCGCTTTATTTGCTAAGTTGGAACCAGTATTGTAATCATAAGCCTGAATCGTCCTATCGCCTGGAAATAACCGGATATACCCACCTGTAAAACTCCCATAGAACAAAGGGCTGGCAGTAATACTATTGCCGGACACTGCAAAACCGGACACGGTGCCTGGCGCAAGGTTAAATGCCATTAAACCTGCAGCCGGAATTTCTTCGTTATTATCATTATTGGTTTTTTTACAAGATGTAAAGGCTATCGAAATTAGCAAGATGGAAAGGGATATGATTGCCCACCTGCCTATAGACTGTTGTTTTTTCATAATACTCCTCATTTATTAATTGATTTGATTTTCGATTATCATTCTTAACCTCTAAAAAATGGTGCCAGTTTTGTTCGTGAGGGAGTATTTTACCCAAAGGGTAACAACCAGGTTCATTTGTTTAAAAACTTCTTAACAAACTATCTAACTCATTGAGCCAGTTTCTATAAAATAAACCTGATTTTGGGAAAAGGATTACACAACAGAGTGTTGGTGTGTTTTCTGATTTGCCCGACAGGATTGATACTATGGCAGAAAACACCAGGATATTTGGTACCTATAATTTCAAAGGGCATGGGGATATAGTAAGCACTACAGAAGATCTATTAAAGTACGACGAGGCGCTTTATCATGGCCGCCTATTGAAGCCGGCATCTCTCGAACTTGCTTTTCATGGCATTACACCCGGCACCACCGACAATTCGGGTTATGGCCTCGGCTGGTCGATAGCCCACGACAGCTCCCGGGGGAAAGTGGTCCTTCATCATGGCGGGGGAGTTGGCATAGAGATCATGCTGGTGAGAAACATAACCAGGCACCAAACCACCATATTGTTTGACAATACAAAGAACGGGGCCTTTAATATTGCCATGAATGCACTAAAGATTCTGAATGGCGAAAAGGTTCCGTTGCCCAGGTCCGGTGTAGCGACATTATACGGCAAAACGATCGTGAATGAAGGCATTCCTGCCGCAAGAAAAGTCCTCTCACGACTGGAAAAAGATTCCGCAATTATTTACTCGACGAAGACGGAATGAACGTTATGGCTTACCAACTGTTGCGCAGCAATATGGATGATAAGACCCTTGAAATATTCCAGGCCAATCTCAGGTTATTTCCCAAAAGCTGGAATTCGTACGATAGCTACGGCGAAGCACTGTTAAAAGTTGGGCGCAAGGAAGAAGCCATTAAGACGTACAGGAGATCCGTAGAGCTTAACCCCTACAATGAGTCGGGAAAAAAAATACTGGAACAAATATTGAAAGATGGCAAAGGCTAACACGGATTTACCCCAGCATACTTACAACATGGTGGCTCCTGTATTGAATTAATGCTTCCTGGAGGCAATCCATCGCGGCATTAATGTCATTTACATTTAGCACATAAGCTAGCCGTACTTCGTTTTTACCAAGGCCCGGTGTACCATAAAAACCCGTTGCCGGCGCCAGCATCACCGTCTGATTTTTATAGCTAAAGCTTTCCAGCAACCATTGGCAAAAAATATCGGCATCATCAATGGGCAGTTTTGCCATGGCATAAAAAGCACCTCCGGGGTTCGGGCAAAATACACCTGTCATATCGTTGAGGCGTTTTACGATGGTATCCCTCCGCAACAGGTATTCAGCCTTGGGCGCTTCAAAATAATCTGCAGGAAGATCCACAGCGGCTTCGGCAGCTATTTGAGCAAAGGAGGGCGGGCTTAACCGGGCCTGCGCAAATTTCATGGCAGCATCCAGCACCTGTTGATTCTTGGTAACAAAGGCACCCAGCCTCGCACCGCAGGCACTGTAGCGTTTACTGATGGTATCCATCAACACGACGTTTTGTTCTGCACCCTGCAAATGCATGGCGCTGGTATGGGTACCACTGTAACAAAACTCACGGTAGGCTTCGTCAGCAAAGAGGAATAAGTCGTGTTTCACCACGATCTCTTTCAACACTTCCATCTCTTCCTTGCTATATAAATAACCGGTGGGGTTATTGGGGTTGCATAAAACGATGGCCTTTGTTTTGGGCGTAATCACCTTTTCAAAATCTTCGATGGGCGGCAGGGCAAAACCGCTATCTATATGCGAAGTAATAGGCACAACAGTTACATCGGCCTCCACTGCGAAACCATTATAATTGGCATAAAACGGTTCGGGTATAATTACTTCATCGCCTGCATCAAGGCAGGCCATAAAACCAAAGAGGATTGCTTCGGATCCGCCGGTGGTTACAATGATCTGGTTAGGAGTTACATCAATACCTACACGCTGGTAGTACTCCACCAGTTTTTTGCGATAGCTTTCATTGCCTGCACTATGGCTGTATTCCAACACTTTAAAGTCGCTGTTGCGTACCGCATCCAGCACCATTCTTGGCGTTTCTATATCTGGCTGGCCAATATTAAGATGGTGTACTTTGATGCCTCTTTTCTTCGCCGCTTCGGCAAATGGAACCAGTTTGCGGATAGGGCTTGGCGGCATGTGCAGGCCACGGTTACTGATAGTGAGCATAGTGTCTTAATGTGGAAATGTGAAAAATGTGGAAATGTGAAAATGGTCTTGCAGGATCATTCACCAAAAAAACTACAAACAAATGTAAGGGTTGAAAACGGGTGGGTTTTAAGCAGGCAAAAAAATCCTTCAATTTTCTAAGAAAGTTCAAACAGAAAGGCCACAAAGAATAAATTCCTTGTGGCCTTTGAAAGCTTTTCCTGCACCAGGGAGAGGGCGCCTGATCAATCCCATCCACCTAACCTCACGCCAATATTGTAAGGGCGGAAATCAAGGCCGCGGTCGAAAATATTCTGGGGTACATAGCTGCCATAAAGTTTTAATGGCCCTACACCCAATTCACCCACCAGGCTTATTTTCCAGTCTTTTGTATCAAAAGCACTTCTCACTTTCTGCTTGCCTCTTTCGCTGCTTTTTTGTTTAGTGCGACCGCTGTACAGGTATCCAAAGCTGGCCCCGAAACTCATTGACAACGCCTGGCTCTTTTTAGGATTGGTATTAATATTTAGCATTACCGGTACGGTCAGGTAATCCAGTGCCAGCTTGTTTTTGCTAAAAGAAATGCTGTCGCGGAATACATACGGTAATGTGCCTTTTACAAACGACAGATCGTTTTCCCAATGATAATTATTGGTTTCAATACCCAGGCCATACTTCAGGTTAAGAACATGATTGATCAGGTTACGCTTTTGTATAAAAAACCAAAGGTTGAAATTGAGCGATTTAAAATTGCGAAGCTTAAAGTCACTGGCTGTAAAAGGTTGTTCGCCAGGGCGTACCGTTTTCGCATAGCTTTTAGCTTCGGCAGAAGCGTAGTTGGTCTTGTCGGTAAAATTGGCAAAGCCAAAATCCATCACCATATAATAGGTCTCTACATTTTTGTTCCGCTTGTTGCGCCTGTCCCAGGCCATTTTAAAATCCCTGTCATTGTCAGCATCTGAATCCCCTTTTCGTTTAATGATGACCATGCCACCAATCCTGATGGTGTCCACTTTATCATTGTCATTTTTTGTGCTATCTGTTTGGGCCATAGCGATGCCTGCGAACAGCATCGCTGTCCATACGAGTAATGTCTTTTTCATTCGTTGATTTTTGTTGCCCGGTCCGGGCAGTTGATTTTTGAATATTAGGGTTATAGGCCCCTGCTCAATGCGGGGGCTTCATTATCGGGCTCTACTTTACTTTTGGTAAAACTGCGGGAAAGTGATCGGGTAATACCGCGGAATACACCCCTCACTTTTTGCTTGTTGAGCCTGGCACCAGCGATATATACCACATCATCGTCGGAGCCGTTATCGGTTACATCTTCTTTGTAAGATGCTGTTCTGAATAAATCGTTTTTATTGTGCTGTGAATTGGCCGGAATGGAACTTAACTGCCTGGGTTGAGCGTGCTTCATTTCATCATTATTTCCTGTATTTCCAGTAATGACGCTTCTTACCCTTGGAGATACCGGATCTGTTTCATTGGCCCCATCAGAAATTGATGCTATGGTGTTACTGTTCCTTACATCATCATTTACAGCGAGGGATTGTTGCCGGGATAGAGTTGGTTTGTTTCTATTGGTCGTCTTTTCGTTACTGCTAAGTTTTTCTGATTTACTTGAATTTACAGATGCCAATGAATTGGTTGTTTCATTTTTGGTATTTGCTACCGGGGCCTGGCTATTCTCCACCTTATTGACCGTTTCGCCTGGATTCGTAGTCTGGCTGTTATTCTCTTTCTGCGGCGATACTTTTATGCCATTATTCTTGCTTCCATTTTGGGTATTAGTAGCCATCCCAGGTGTAGTAATCGTTTCGGTTTTTGGCCAAAAAAACCAACCAGCGCCAAATATGACGGCAGCAGCCGCGGCCCAGCGTATCCAGCCGCCAATCCTTCTTTGCTCCTTTTCCCTATATAGCGATTCTTTATTAGGGAACACGATCCCGGCAGCTACTAACCTTGCTTTTTGCAAACTCTGCCATTCTATCTGAAGTGCTTTATCAGCAGCTATTTTATCCTCTAAAACTGCTTTCTCAGCGGCGGGCAGTTCATTGTCCAGCATAGTCATCATTTGTACATACACCGTGTCTGGTTCATCCACATTCCAGATAGTAGGTTTCAGCAGTTTTTCTTTGGGAAAAACAGGGGCGGGTTCTGCTTCGAGCCTGCCATGAGTTTTTAAAGTCTCCCATTCCAATTGTAAAGACGCATCAGCCATGATCTTTTTTTCCAACGCTATTCTTTCCTCGTCTCCTAACTCACCATCTAATAGTTCCAGCAGTTGTGTTTGTATTTCGTCCGGTTCATCCACATTCCAGGTGATTGGTTTCAATAGCTTTTCTTTTGGAAAAATGGGTGGCACTTCTGCTTCCAGCCTGCAATCCATCATCAATTCCAGTTCTTCTGCAAGGTCCGGGTGTTGTTTTACGAACTTCAGCACCACTTCTTCATGCGCCGGGCTCAACTCACCATCTGCCAGCAGCAAAAAGAATTCTTCGTAATTATGACGCGTAATGAACATTAACTGATTTATGATTTATGATTGCGGATTTATGATTTATTAATTACGATTTCGGATTTACGATTTCAAACCTCATTACTTAATACTTACTACTTCCTAATCACTACTTGCTTCCTGATCAAACTACATTTTCAATTTTCACCAGGTAGTTCCTCAATATCATCCTTGCGCGGTGCAGATACACTTTAACCTGGCTGGCATTGAGGCCTGTTATCTGACCTATTTCCTCGTAACTGTAGCCTTCATAATCTTTAAGCAGCACCAGGTTACGTTGTATTTCGGTCAAAGTGGCCAGGGCTTCATCCAATTGCTTGCGCATGTACCGCTGCGGCTGCATTTCAATACCACCGGCCTGTTCCGGTATGTCTTCTTTATAGCTGATCCTTTTCACCTTGCGTATATGATCTATCATTTGGTGATAGGCGATGGTAAACAGGTACGATTTTGCTTTTGTTCCATCTACATTTTCACGGTTTA
>JAZKFT010000017.1:0-295581 GCA_040386335.1 Bacteroidota bacterium | reverse complement strand
GCGATGGTAAACAGGTACGATTTTGCTTTTGTTCCATCTACATTTTCACGGTTTATCCAAAGCTTTTCAAAGGCCGTTTGTACCACGTCCTGTGCATCCTCGGCATGCCGTATGTTTTTGAGGATGAACCGGTACACGTTATCCGAGTATTGGTTTACACATTCGTTGTATTCGCGGTCAGTCATTCAGTTTGTTTGGTTAAACGGTGTTGGTATTTGCAGGTTTGAAGGTAGTACGATAGCCGGTAAAAAAAGGTTACAGCACTCAAAAATCTCATTGGTTTAAAAGGACCAACGGTAATAACCACGTCACCAGGCATCTTTCAAAAAAAATCCTGTGCAACAGCAGGCCACAGGATTTTTTTTGACACGCTATAAAAACACTTCTTATTCCTTAACTACTTTCCTGTTCTCTTTTCTTCCATCGGCATACAGTAGCTGCAACAGGTAGCTGCCACTGGCTAATGACTGCATATTGATCGTTTCGCTGCCACCGCCAGATTGTTTCATCCATAACATTTTACCTGCGGCATCCAGCAGTTTAATGCTTACCGGTTGGCTGTTCGTTACTATATACAGCATTTGTTTCACAGGATTGGGGTAAACAATCACCGGGCTTTGTTTGCTGAGTTTTACCGGTATGGTATTACTGTACAAGTAGGTTCCATTATTGTCAATTTGCCTGATGCGATAATAGACTACAGGACCGGCGTTTACCGGGATATCATCGAAATGGTATTGTTGTGGCAAATTGCTGTTACCGATACCTGCAATAAAACCAATGTTGGTAAAACGAAGACCGTCGGCACTTCTTTCAACATAAAACCCACGGTTGTTTTGTTCTGTTAATGTGCTCCATTTCAGCCCTACTACGTTCCCATTTAACTGCCCTTTTAATTGCAACCCGGTAATAGGTAAAGACTGGCTGCCACCGCTCACCCCGATCTCGCTGAAGCTTGGAATATCGGCCTGGAGATAAAATGCGGTTGCGCCAAAATCTGCTGCGGTAGTGGTTCTTGGCACCATTGGGGTCGCATTGTTATTATTGTCGCAGTCTTCGTTGATACCGTTGTAGTGGTACACAGTAAGGTCTGTTTTGGACAGGGCCGGTTGTGCGGAGGCTGTTTTGTAATCGTCCAGTTCGGTGTTTTTATAGTACACCCTTACACTTACCGGAACTGGGAAGTTAGCTGTTGGGTAGGCCGTGCACTGCCAGTCGAAATAACGGGCCATGTATTTAATAAACCCAGGATTTTGTGGAATATTCGCTGGCCCGGTGCCGAAGTGTTTCATGCGCAGGGTTACATTTCCAAGGTTGTTGCCGTTAGGGTTAATACTACCTACTATTTTGCCTGTATTGTCAGTAATATCCCACCAGTTGTTGCCGCTTACATTTATGACACCGAACTGGTTGCAATTTGTATTTACATAGTCGTACACATCACTGCTGATCAATGCAAAATTGACGCCCAGGTACGCCTGCCCACCACCTTCTGTCAACCGGAACTCAATGGTACTGTCTGCATTGAGATACCCAACATTGATTGTCGGATTGGAGTTACAACATCCGCCATAACTATAAATCAGCCTGCCATTTTTATAGGCATAGATGCCATCATCATGAGAAGGTATTTGCAAATTATAATTACCTGAGGGGAATCCCCTGCGTTTGTATTGGGTAGTGAAATTATCGGAGCCAACGGGGCATCCTGCATAACCAGTTGCTGATGTGGGTGTACCATTTTGATCCCACCGCTGGCGGGTATCAAAATTGAGGGTGTCATCGGTATAAAAGCCGCGGTAATTGTTGGTGGCCAGGCCGGCATCCTGGCCAATATATGCGTAAACATTCCAGCGGTTATTGCCAAATTGAGCCGTATCTCCCTGGCGTTGCGTAAAGGTCAGTTCCAGCACATTACTGTAGGCAGAATCATTATTGGCATCTTTTACTTTACGGCGGAACCATGTGGTTTGAGAAATGGGAACCGGGGTATAGCTGGTGGTATTCGAACCGATAATATTTGCCCAGGCACCCGATGCCGTACTATCCTGCCATTGGTAAGTAAATGTTGGGTTGAAACCGCCGAAGGCAGCCTGTGTGTTGGTGAGCTGGGCGGGAATATCGCTGCCACAAACCGATTGGCTTCCTGATACAGTTCCGGGACTGAGCGCCTGTTGCTGAAGATCAAATTGTACATACGCCTGCCCACCATATTCAGCGAGTCTTATTTCAATCGTGTCGGAAGGGGTGAGCCTGCCCAGCGAGATATTGGGCACATAGCTGCAGCAGCCTGCGGAATACATCATCACTCCATTTTTATATACCACGTGCGCATCGTCTCCGGAGATATTGGCGATATACGGTCCGTCGGTAAATCCTTTACGCCTGATGTTCATGCTGAAATTATCTACAGGAACCGGGCAGCCCTGCCAGCCGGTTGTGGTAGATGGCGAACCGCCGGAAGGCCATTGATTGCGTGTGTCAAAGCCCTGGGTATTGAGCGTGTAGAAACCGCGGTAAACACCGGGATCAAAATTGAAGTTATTGGCATTGTACGTATAAAAATTCCATGCGTTGACCGGCAACACGGTTGGATCGCCTGCCGGTGCTGCAACGGTTAAAAGAACCATATTGGAATAGGCCAACCCTCCCATTATATCCGACGCCTTTCTGCGGTACCAGTGATTCACCGTTAGTGTAGGCGGCTGATAAGTGGGGTTGGTTTCCATGCCAATATTTTGCCAGGACCCCCCTGCTGTGCTATCCTGCCATTGGTAAGCAATCGTTCCGGGGCTATCGCCTCCAAAGGCGCCCTGGTTGTTGTTCAGCACTGCGGGAATATCACCCAAACAAAGATCCTGGTTGGCGCCGATAGTTCCACCGGTTAGTGGCGTTACAGAAAAATTTGCGACAAAATTGGCCCCGCCGCCGTATTCCTGCAGCCGTATTTCAATGGTATCAGTGGCACTCAATTGGCCTAGCGAAACGATAGCGGAGCCGCCACCGTTAAAAAATACCTGGGTACCATTTTTATATACCTGCAACCAGTCATCGTATGATGGTAACTGTAATGTATAAGGATTGGTTGGAAAACCTTTACGCTTGGCTACAAGGATGAAATTGTCATTGTTTACAGTACACCCGATATAGCCTGCGGCTGATGATGGCGAACCATTTCCGTCCCAGTCGTTACCAGTATTGATATTTAGATCTGGCCGGTTGTAAAATCCTGTATATACCGAGCCGTTCAGGTTAATATCACCCCCATTAAATCCATAAAAATTCCAGCTATTCAACGGAACCACACTGGGGTTTCCACTGCTGAGATAAATAACCCTGACAGTATTACTAAAAACAGAATCCAATCCCAATGTTGCCTTTCTCCGATACCAGGTGGTTTGCATAATAGCAGCAGGTTGGTAGCTTGCAATATTGGCAGATGCCAGCGTTTGCCAGCTTCCGGCGGCCACACTATCCTGCCATTGATACACCACCCCGCTGCTTCCAATAAAAGCCGAATCGATATTGGTGAGCAAGGATGGAACTCCGTTTGTAGTACATACCTGGTGGTCTGTTCCAATACTACCACCATTGCCAACGCTGTCAATATTTACTGCATCTATTTCGTTCCAGCCTCCCACGACTTGTGAGTTCTGAGAAATCCTTATTCTATCCACATTAAACGATGTGAGCGGGAATTCGTAGCCGGTAGGGTTAGGGAATATACAAGTGGTACCAATAGCAGTACGCTGCATGACGATGACCCAGCTACTGGAAGTCGGATTCCAGGCATAAATGGTATCAATGGCTCCCGGCGCATTATTTTCCCAAACGCGTATTTTGTTGATACGTTTTGCCGGGCCGGCAAAAACCAGTTCCACGTACTCACGCTGCCCGTCGGCACTGGAAGATGCCCAGGAATTACATTTATCCCCGCATCCATTGGGGTCTACATTGGGAGTGCCGATGATTGTACTTACATCCCAGCAGCCGCCATAGTTGGAGCTGAAGGCCTGTACAGAAACTGCAAAGCGAGGCTGGGTATGTGCTTTGCAGAGAAGAAATAAAAGAATAACAGCAGTGGAAAATTGCTTCATAATGGTGCAGATTAAGGTGGCTAATATCCCGTTTTGACGCTAAAATAAAGCTACAAAGAATGTGGCTATTTTATGGTTTTAAAGAAAACAGGGTGCCGGGTTATTTAGCACCCATACCGATAATATTGATACTAAAACCTTTGGTGTGTATCGCTCCCATTGTATTATGTACAAAGAGGGTTCCACCGGTAGCTGTTATGTCCACCAACGTAAAATCGCATTCGGCGAAGCCACCGGGACTATTATCAACAACATTACCTACATAGGCAACGGGCGTAGACGCAAAGGATTCGGTCCCCCACGTAAAAGTAAACTGACCGGTTGCATTAACTGGCATGTTTGGGATGGAAACAGCTTTTTCAATGACTACAATTTTTTGAACGGTAGCCGTAGTACCTGTAATAACGCCATCACCTTTAACAGTAGCATTACCCGTAATGATGGCATTACCTGTAATATGCAATTTTTCCGTGGGTATCAGAATGCCAATGCCAACATTGCCATTTCTCAATACCGTCATCGCATTAGACCGGCTCGTGGTAAATAATCCATTTCCCACCTGGAATACCCTGTCATTTTCATTAAATGCATTAACCGGGGGTGTATCTGAAATATCATTACACGAACCCACCGATAAACAGCCTACTGATTTAGAAACTACAAAATAACCCAATGCTGTTGAAGCATGGTGCGCTGCCATACTGTTCCGACCCATTGCAACAGCATAATCAGCAGTTGCTTCACATTGAAACCCAAATGAAAAAGAGCCGGTATCCCTCGATATATTACCCGTTCCCGAACTAAAGCTGTAAGCACCTATCGCACGATTACCAAAGCCAAATGCCACCGACCCGGTTCCAATGCTATCTTTCTGCCAGGAAGTAGCTGTTGCTTTACCGGCTCTCAGGCTCCACTTTTTGGGTATCCACATCAATCTTGCGCCAGCACCGGAGATCACGGCGGAGTCTATTTCTCCAACTGAAAAGATACCCCCATCGGTATGGATGCTTGTTACCGGATTGACCACACCAATACCAACATTGCCATTTCGCAGTACGGTCATAGCATTACTCCGGCTGCCACTGCTGGTGCCATTCCCAATTTGAAACGACCGGTCTTCTGGTGCCATTACGAGCGGGTTAGGGTTATCGGTTACATCGTTGTAGGCACCTATTGTAAGGCTGGCTTGTGCATAGGTTTGTGCATTAAACCCCATGGCAAACGAAGCATAGCCACCTGCATTGGAAGCAGCGCCAAATGCTGCTGCATTGTTCTGCAGCGCTTTGTTATTAAAACCAAAAGTGGCGGAAGCTGAGGATCGTGAAATATTGCTTTCGCCGGTACTAAAACTGTTGGTGCCGATAGCACGATTGCCCTGGCCAAAAGCTGCAGAGTAAAATCCAAGACTATCATGATCCCAGAAATTGCCAATAGCTTCTCCGGCTCTGAATACTCCTCTTGCGGGGACCCACATTAACCGTATGCCGGCACCGCTAAATGGTGTGTTACCTTGTGGACCCTCTATCAGAAGACCACCTCCTTTTATGTGAAGTTTAGATAAGGGTACGTCTGCACCAATACCAACGAATTGGCCCATTACTGTTACCGTCCCCAACAAACAAATGCCAGCTATTAAGATGGATTTCATAAAGCAATATTTCATTCTAAAATAGGGTATGGCAACATTTTCGCAGTTGCCAATGAGTATTAGAATGGATATCCTGCACCAACGTGCTTTTTGAGGGAGAATTAACAAGAATGATTTTTCGTAGTAGTCTTCCAACGGCCATTAATGGCACTTAAAATAATCAAACGGTTCCTTACAATCCTGGCATTGGTACAGAGCCTTGCAGGCGGTACTGCCAAACTCGCTGATGAGCCGGGTATCATGGGAATGACACAATGGGCATTCAACGCCGTCTGTGGGTATGGAGAAGTTCTTATTGGGGGCAGCAATGCCGTATGTAACGAGTTTACTCTTCCCCGCTTCACTCATCCAATCAGTCGTCCAGGCGGGGGAAAGAACCGGCGTTATGGTAACGTTGGTAAAACCATGCTCCAGCAGTGCCATGCGGACATTCATCGTTATCATATCCATGGCCGGGCAACCGCTATAAGTGGGGGTAATAATAACTTCTACATGGCCCTTGTCAATTTTCACGTCCCTTACAATGCCCAGGTCTATAACTGACAGCACTGGCACTTCCGGATCGCATACTGATTCGAGAATATGCCAGATTTCCTGCTGCAATATTTCGTCAGCGGCTACCATGTGGCATTGGGGTAAGCCCTTTGTAAAAACTGCATTTCAGCCAAAATATATCCCAGGTGTTCGGTATGCCTGCCTTCGGCTCCGCCGCTTTGCATCCACGCATTTGACGGAATCGACAGCGTGGCTTCTGTAAGCACTTCGTATACTTTTTTCTGCCATTGCTCTTTTAGCAAAACATAGTCGATAAAGCTCAAATCGTAGGATGGGCACTGGTATAATTCACCGGTAAAAGGCCAAATTTCGCCCATTGCCTTTTCCATGCGCTGATGACTTTCTTCAGTTCCATCGCCTAATCGTACCACCCACTCACTGCTCCAGCGAAGGTGATAGGTAGCTTCTTTCAGACTCTTTTCTGCAATGGCACTGATTTGTGGATCATCAGCATTTATTAACTGATTGTACAGGTAAAACTGGTTAGCTGAAAAGAAAAATATTTTTAGGATAGACTGGGCCCAATCACCATTTGGTAGCTCTGTAAGCAAATGGTTTTTATAATCGATAGCGTCGCGGAGATAGGCAAGGGAATCTTCGGTCGAATCGCCTATTGGCTGATCGGTTGATTGGTTGATTTGTAAGGCGGCGTATTGATAAAAATTCCGGGCCTGGCCAATATAATCAAGTGCGATATTGCTAATGGCGATGTCTTGCTCCAGTACCGGGCCATGACCTGTCCATTCGCTGAGACGGTGGCCCATGATGAGGGCGTTGTCTGCGAGGTGCAGGGTGTAGTGGATTAGTTGATTGGTTGATTGGTTGATTGGTTTTGTATCGGTAATGGTCACTTTGTTGTTCATGGTTTCTGGAACTTTAACTTGAGATGGGGTTCAAATTGTAAACTGGTATTTTCTCACCAATTAATTAATCAACCAATCAACTAACTACATATGTTTCACTTCGTCCGGCAGGTCATAAAAGGTAGGATGACGGTATGCTTTATCACTGGCAGGATCGAAAAGTGCTCCCGCATCGCTGGGGTTGCTGGCATGAATATGCCTGCTTTCTACAGCCCAAATGCTGACACCTTCCATACGGCGGGTATACACATCCCTTGCATTTTCTATCGCCATTGCTGCATCCACGGCATGGAGGCTACCGACATGTTTATGATCTAGGCCCTGCTTACTGCGAATAAAAATTTCCCATAAAGGCCATTGTTGTTGTTCCATAACTGTATTTATTGTTGATCATCTGGTTTAAAACCAATTCGTTTCCTGTTCTTAAAATCCGTCTCACGGGACTTTTCTGCTACCAGGTATTCAAGTGCTTTGAAGATTTCTTTAAAATTCTTATTGTACTTTTTTTCAAGCTTTATTATTTTTTCGTGCAGGTCTTTATGTTCCATTGCCATCTGCCTGATCAAAACAAAGGTCCTGATGATCGTGATATTAACATCAATGGCTTTTTGGCTACTAAGGACAGATGATAGCATCGCCACTCCCTGTTCGGTAAAAGCCGAAGGAAGGTATCTTGTACCGCCCCAACTTGAGGTCACAAATTGTGACCTCAAGTGCTGAAACTCTTTCTGGGTAAGGGAAAACATAAAATCAGGAGGAAACCTTTTGTTATTCCTCTTGACTGCCTGGTTAAAAACTTTAGTTTCCACCTCATACATTTCTGCGAGATCAAAATCGAGCATTACCCTTTGCCCGCGAATCTCATAAATCTTGTTTTGAATAACCGATATTTCCATGGATACAGCATTTTGAAGGCACCGTTTGCAAACGCAAGATTGAATATAATTAGCCGGAAAGATGTGCAATAATCTAATACACGGATTTGGATTTCAAAAATTCTGACTTCCAATCTTTACAGGCTTTGGATTGCAATTCGGGGCGTCAATCCAGTTACGCGACCTTCAATGCGTTACGGCTTCTTTTCTTATCAGCATGTGCCTGTGCCGCTTCCCTTACCCATTCACCTTCCTCCCAGGCTTTTTTACGGGTGTCAAGACGTTGCTTATTGCAGGGTCCATTACCTTTTACCACTGCCCAAAACTCATCCCAGTTGATAGCGCCAAAATCATAATGTTTTCTTTCTTCATTCCATTTAATATCCGGGTCAGGCAGTGTCATCCCCAGCAATTTTACCTGCTCCACACACACGTCTACAAACTTTTGACGAAGCTCGTCGTTGGTAAAGCGCTTTATTTTCCATTTCATGCTTTGGATGGTGTTGGGGCTGGCATCGTCTGTTGGGCCAAACATCATAACAGCCGGCCACCACCAGCGGTTGATGGCATCCTGGCACATTCTTTTTTGGGCCTCATTTCCCTTACTTAAAACCAGCAAGGATTCAAAGCCCTGACGCTGGTGAAAACTTTCTTCTTTACATACCCGTACCATAGCCCGGGCATAAGGCCCAAAACTGCAACGGCAGATAGGAACCTGGTTCATAATAGCCGCGCCATCTACCAGCCAGCCAATGGCTCCCATGTCGGCCCAGGTAATGGTGGGGTAATTAAATATAGACGAATACTTGGCGGTGCCATTATGCAATTGCTCATACATTTCGTCGCGGCTGATGCCTAAAGTTTCTGCCGCACAATACAGGTAAAGGCCGTGGCCTGCTTCGTCCTGCACTTTGGCCATGAGTATGGCTTTGCGGCGAAGGGTTGGTGCCCGGGTTATCCAGTTGGCCTCCGGCAACATGCCGACAATTTCGCTGTGTGCATGCTGGCTGATCTGTCGTATTAAAGTCTGCCGGTATTTTTCCGGCATCCAGTCTTTGGGCTCAATCTTTATTTCCTGATCAATCTTTTCCTGGAAATGAATTTCAGGATTGACTATTTGCTGCTGCATGATGAAAATGTTTTGCAGTGACAAAATTAAAGGGTTAGGGCGAAAAACTAACAGTTGTTAGTTTTAAAGGTTTGCCAACCTGCTGGCAGGTAGTTTTGAAAATGTAGCAATGGCTGGCTAGACCAATGTGGGATAACAATTTAGCATCGCTGTTCACAATTGAATTTCACTCCGCTCTACTTTTTGTCTTGATACAAAAAGTAGCAAAAAAATCAAGGCAGGAATGACGACAGCCTTTCCTGCCTTAGAGCTCTGTTCGGCTTTTGTACTACTGTGGTTTCAGCATCAGTATTCCATTGTACAATTCAAGTTCAGCATAGTCTGTAGCTCAGTTAATAATAAAACCTTCTTGAAATTGTGTTTAATAGTAGCAGAACTGATGAACGGAGCGTCGCCACAAATGTTCCATCAGGGCGTCGTAGCCGGGCACCCCGAAATAAATCCGGGGCAAGAAAAAAACCTTTACTACCGCGGCAATAAAGGTTTGTTGTATTCTTGAAAGAAATCATACATCAGAAATCATACATCCGTTAGTAGCCTCTCACGTTTTTGCCTTCCATGTAATTCATAAAGGCCTTGTTGCAAACACGGTTTCCACCTGGAGTGGGATAGTTGCCGGTAAAATACCAATCGCCGGTGTTGGTTGGGCAGCTTTCGTGCAAGTCTTCTATGGTTTGATAAATCACATGTACCGGGATGTCCACGCCTTCCGGGGTGATCATCTGGGCTATTTTGGCTGAAATTTCTTCGGGGCTGAATTGCTTGTACACCTGGCGCACAACATTCTCCACATGCAGTTGATTGGTGCGTTGCAGCTCTTTGCAATGAACATGCAAATCGTCGAGCATTTGTTCGTGCCCGCGCTCTTTTAGCAAATGAATAGCGGCCTGGAAGGCAATGAAATCGCCCATTTTGCTCATATCGATGCCGTAACAATCGGGGTAACGTATTTGCGGGGCGCTGGAAATAACAATAATCTTTTTAGGCTTCAAACGAGCCAGCATCCGGATAATGCTTTCACGCAATGTGGTGCCGCGGACAATGCTGTCGTCTATCACTACCAGTGTATCCTCGTAGGGACGAGAAGTGCCGTAAGTAATATCATACACGTGCTGCACCATATCATTCCGGCTCACGTCTTCAGTAATAAAAGTCCGCATCTTCACGTCCTTTATCACGATCTTTTCCTGGCGTATTTTACGGGTAATCATCTCCGCCAGTTTCTCTTCGCTGTAATCCCCTACCCAGCTCATGATACGTTGCACTTTAATGGCATTCAGGTATTCTTCCATACCCTTGCATAGACCAATAAAAGCCACTTCGGCAGTGTTGGGAATATAGGCAAAAATGGTGTTCCTCAGATCGTAGTTGATCGTTTCCAAAACGGGTTTACTCAGGTGGTGCCCAAGTGCTATCCTTTCGCGGTAAATTTTTTCATCGTTACCCCGGCTGAAATAGATCCGTTCGAAACTACAGGCCCGGCGTTCTTTTGGTTCAAGTACCTGGGCGATTTTATAATTGCCATCGTTGTCGCTAATTAGTGCACAGCCGGGCATCAGTTCCATTACTTCGTTTTCGCCCACGTTAAAAGTGGTGCGTATAGCAGCCCTTTCACTGGCGGCTACTATAAAATCATCGTTTGCATAATAGTAAGCCGGGCGTATACCATTCGCGTCCCGCATCACAAAACTGGCTCCATTTCCTATCAAACCACCAAATGTAAAGCCGCCATCAAACAACGATGTTGCCATTCTCAGCACCTTTTCTATATCCGGGTTTTCGTGGGTGAGCTCATCTTCTTTAACTAAAAAATGGTGTACCACTTCCATCATCGCCGCCAGGTCGCTTTGCCTGGAAAATTCGCCTGGTTCTATATTGATCAGCCCGAATAATTCGTCGGTATTTACCAGGTTAAAATTACCTGCCAGGGCCAGGTTCCTTGCGGGGCTTATGTTTCGTTTAATAAAAGGATGACAAAAATCGACCTTGTTTTTACCCTGGGTACCATACCGCAGGTGGCCCATCATCAATTCACCCAAAAAAGGCAGGTGTCCTTTTAATAATCCCGGGTGTTGTAAAATATCTGGTTGAAATTTCTCTGCTTCGGCCACTTCTTCACCAATTTTTTTAAACAAATCGGCTATGGGTTGCTGAACGGCACTGCGGGTGCGATACAAAAACGGGTAACCCGGTTCCACATTGGTTTTAACCACCGCCAAACCTGCACCGTCCTGGCCACGGTTATGCTGTTTTTCCATCAGCAGGTACAGCTTGTTGAGGCCATACATGGCGCTGCCGTACTGCTGCAGGTAATATGAAATTGGTTTGCGAAGACGGATGAACGCAAGTCCGCATTCATGCTTTATGGGGTCACTCATAATATCTTTCTGTAGGAAAGCGGCAAATGTAAGCAAGTTGGCAGTTGGGCGATTGGCAGTTGGCAAAAACTAACAATAATTCGCTGATTTACCTTTTATACACACGATCCTTAATTAATTCAAAATCAATTCCTCATTTGTCACAACATTTTCTGCCAGCCAAAGAAATTCTGTTATGAAATTATCTACCTGGCTTTGAAATGAGGCTTCCAGTAAATTCCCTTCCACATCAAACTTTTTGTCTACACCCGGTGTGATGAGCATGTAGGGGGAAAGCAGGCCGAACAGGGCGCCTACTAATAGCTGCATTTGCTGGCTGGCCCGAATTCCACCCATTGCACCAGGAGAGGCGGTAACGATGCCAAAAGGTTTATGATGTTGTTTGGGAAAGTGATCCAGTAAATTTTTCATGGCCGGAGAATAACTGCCATTAAATTCCGGGCTTACCAATATAAAGGCATCGGCTTCAAATATTGTTTTGGCCAATGGTTGAAATGCAAGGGGAGTTTTTTCCACTGAAGACCAAACGCCCTGCAAAGCCGGGAGGTCCCATTGTTGCAGGCTTACTATTTCGGTTGGATGCTGTGTTTTCTCTTCTAAATGATGCTGTAAGTGAAGTGCCACCCTATGACTCAAACTGCCATTGCGTGGGCTTCCTGAAATGATAACGATGTTCATGATTCCTATTTTTATGATGTAAAGGTATGGAAATAATATCTATTCAATGTTTAAACATTGAATAGATATGTTAAAGAAAATCCCCGGTTTTGCCGGGGATTAAAAATGATTTTACCTATTACTGTTTGGAGGCCAAAGCTTGTTGCTTCCAGGTGTCTAACTGGCTGCAATTTTGAAAATCGCTGTCGATATAAATGTAATAGTTGCTTATATGGGTGGCGAACCACTTTTCGAGCGTGTTTTGTTTTTTCTCTTCCAGGGCCCTTGTGGCAATGCGGTTGTAATCGTCTTTTAGGTTTTCGCGATGGGGCTCAGTGCGGGTGCGCAGGTACACGACACGAACACCTTTTTTACCACGCTCATCTGTATAAGCCTGTGGCTTGCTGAACTGGCCGGCCTTTAATGTTTTTAGCAAAGGAATAATTTCCTTATCCAGTTCATCAATGCTCAGGAAAGAACCGCCGTTGCGGCTTTGTTGCATACCACCGGTAAATTTACTTTCCTCTTCGTCGCTGTATTTGCTCACGGCTTCGCCAAACTGTATTTTACCACTTGCCAGTAACAACTGAATACTATCGAGTTTGGCCTTTGCTTCATTGATCTCATCTTCTGTTACCTGAGGGATCATGAGTATATGCCTTACCACAGCATCATCGCCGGCGCGGCTTACGAGTTGAATAATGTGTAACCCGAACTTGGATTTTACCACGCTTGAAATTTGCCCTTCTTTTAATTTAAATGCAGTAGAGATAAAAACAGGATCCCAGAATTTATCGTTGCGGTTGATATTGTACTGGCCTCCGGTTTCTTTGCTCCCCGGATCTTCGGTATACAATTTGGCCATTTGCTCAAACTTTTTGCCCCCTACTTCGATCTGCCGTTTGATGTCGTTTAGTTGCTTGGCGGTATAGCTTTCTATATCCCGGCTGGCTTTTGGGTAAATGACAATTTTACCCAATTCTATTTCGCTTTCGTAAAATGGCAGGCTGTCTTTGGGTATCGTGGACCAATATTCTTTTACTTCTGTGGGGGTTATTTTTATGTTGTCTACAATTTTGGCCCTCATGGCTTCGGCCAGTTTTTTTTCTTTAAAGGGTATTTTAAAATCTTCCTTCATCTGGTAGATCGTCTTTCCTGCTACTTCTTCCAGTACTTCCTTGCTGCCATATTGTTGAATAAAGCCACGGATCTGGTTGTCGAGCAAAGCATCAATTTCATCGTCACTTACGGGTAGCGAATCTTTTTCGGCCTGGATCACCAATGCTTTTTTGATCAGTTCCCCTTCCATTAAGATACATTCAGGGTTATCGGGCAACTGTCCACCCTGGCGTTTAATATCGCTGATGGCATTAAAAATATCGCTGCTGAGGATGATGCGGTCTCCTACTTTGCCTACAATTTTATCGGCAACTACTTTTTTGGGTTGGGCAAAACTGGCTGTTGTACCAACAAGAATCGTTGCCAAAACCAGCAGACAGCTCTTTAAAAAAATATTTCTCATAATTTCTTTCCGGATGAATGTGGCCAAAAGTAATTGTTTCGGTATTGCAACGGTGGCATGTCAAGGTTTTTAACAAAGTCTCAGGCATGGGTTGTCCAATAAAATTCCCTGCCTGGAGCCGAGGAGACAATACAAACCTAAAACCTGGGGCACCTTACCGCATTCTTTGTAGTATTCTCCCTGTCGAAAAAGGAAGTATGCGTAACCGAGATCTCAAAACCGCCACGGCCCTGGCTGGCTGTTTTAAGGAGGCTGGTATTTACATCGTAGCTAAAAGCTACAGCCATGGCCTTGTATTCAAGTTTTATTACCGGAATCACGGCGTCTTTCCAACGTACAAAGCCGCCCAGGCCCAGCTTGTATTGGGCATTATCCAACCGGTCGTCTAAAGCCGTGGTATACATCGCTCCGCCAATGATCTCTTCGAATGTTCCCTGTTTGTTATAGTCGGCATGAAAAGTAAAGTAGCTCCGTTCGTTCATGCCAAAACGCAGCCCAAAGGAATACACCCATTTTGCACTTAATTCGGTTCCGGGGTTTCGGTAAAAAGAATTTTTGGGGCGGTTAAAATGATGATAGGCGATACCCAAAAAAAGGTTGTTGTTTTCATTCTCTTCTTTGCCAAAGCCGGTATTAAAACTAAGACCCACGCTGCCATCCCAGTAACCCAGCGAATAATTCAGCGTTTCGCCGGTAGCCATGGCAGGATTATAACCGGCGCCGGTAAACTGGTTGTCGGTGGTTACTTTGCTGGGATCGATGCTGCGCTGTACATAACCACCCATAAAACCCAGTGACAGGTATTGATTTTTTTCGTCGCTCAGCGATTTATGGTAGTTAATTACCGGAAGGATTTGCGTGGTTTTAAAATTGCTGATTCCTGCCTTATCGTACACCACCTGCCCGCCGATGGTTAAAAAATCACTGGCGCTTCCGATGGGCATTTTGTAATCGAGGTTTAGTGAACCTGTTTTGTAAGGCACTGCAACAGAAGCCCATTGGTGCCGATAAATAGCTTGTACCCGAAAGTCTCCGGCAAAAATGCCCGCCAGCGCAGGATTACGCAACATCGGCGCTTCGAAAAACTGGGAAAAATGAACGTCCTGGGCATTCGCTGTGCCACATAGCATCATTGCTACAATGCCTGCCCCAACCCTGCCAAAGAAGGGACGTAAAAACGGGCTTATTATTTTGATACAAATCTTCACTTCTAATAAATCAGGTTTATGGTTCCGTTGAGTGTCAGGAGCGTGTTGTTGTCGCAATATATTTCAGCGATATAGGTATACACGTCCGTTGCTGCCCTCGAGCCTTTATATTTTCCATCCCAGCCCTGGGAAATATCGTTGGGTGTCATGTTTGTTTTTCCAAAAACCATTTCGCCCCAACGACTAAAAATCCTGAATGATTTAATGCTATACAAACCGGTTCCACGTGGATAAAACACATCGTTCATGCCGTCTCCATTGGGTGAAAAAGTATTGGGAATGAACACGTTGGTATTATTGCACAAAACGGTGACCGTAACGGTGTCGCTGGCCGGACATTCACCCCCGTTGGTTACCGTTAAAACATAATTGGTCGTGGCCCTTGGTGTGGCTGTTGGCGACAGGCAATCGGTGCAGGAAAGCTGCGATGCAGGCGTCCAATTGAACCTTGTAGCATCGGCTGATGCCGTAGCATTTAATACAGTGGAAGCGCCCCCACTGATTGTGACATCGGGGCCGGCATTCACTGTTGGGTAAGGAAACACGCTGATAGGAATATCCTGTGTAAAAGTTTGGCAGCCCAGCGTATCGGTGGCCACGAGCCGGTAGGTGGTAGAAACTGCCGGTGCAGCAACGGGGTTAGCTATGGTAGTGCTGCTAAGCCCGGTGGCGGGCGTCCATAAATAACGCTTGGCGCCGGTGGCGGTTAATTGTACCGTTTGTCCGAGGCAAAGACTATCAGAAACCGGCGCTGCGGTTACGGTATAGGCGGGCAAATACTGCACGTGTATCGAATCGGTTGCCGTACATCCAAACTGTGTAGTTCCCTGTACATAATACCACTCAGACGGGCTGGCCAGCGTAGCTACCGGGTTAGGACAATTGGTGCAACTCAACTGGCTACTTGTGGGTGGCAGCCAGGTGTAGTTGGTGGCGCCGGAAGGTCGCAGCGTCACGGGTACATTTACACATACAGTGGTATCATTACCTGCATTAATAGCCGGTAAAGGGTTTACAATTATTTGTTTGGATGTATCTGCGGTACAACCCGTAGAAGCGGTCGTTCTAAGCCTGACTACAAAGGTTCCTGCCGCAGTGTAAAGCTGCTGTGGCGGGTTTTGCAATGTAGAAACCTGTCCATTTCCAAAGTCCCAGTTCCAGCTGATTGCAGCACTGTCCTGCTGTAGCAGCCTGGGGGTAAATATTGTTCTAAATGGCTGGCAACCAACGGAATCACCCATGATTAAAATCCGTGGTTTGGGGTAAATAATAACAGCATTGGTTTTGGTCATGGTATCGCTGCAGGCTCCTGAACTTACTATTTGCTGAACGGTATACCTTCCGGGTGCAGCATATGTGTGGGTAGGATTTTGCAGGGTAGAGGTGTTGCCATCACCAAATATCCAGCGATAGGTCATGGGGCCTGTGGCAATGGAAGAGTCGCTGAAATTTACGGTACCTGTTTCGCAAAAAACTGAGTCACTCATACCAAAATTGACCTTGGTTCCAAATACATTGATCACTGAATCGCCATTTACCGGCAGGATACAGCCTGTACTTGTTTCGGTAAAAAACACCCTGGGAAGATAGGGCCCAAATGCGGTGTATTTTTTAACCACAAACGAGTCCGTAGTATTGGCGGTGGTACCATCATTAAAATCCCATTTGTAGGTTCCTTTCGTTGGAACTGAAAGCCTGAATGTAACCGCAAGTGGTTGACAACCGGTAAGCGGCTGATAGGTAAAGAGATTGGTATATGGATACACCTTAACCGTCTTGATAACCGAATCCATACAACCTCCAGGGGCAGTAACCCTCAACTTCACGTTATAGGAGCCTGTCTGGAAAGCAACATAGGGATTCTGTTGGAACGAGGTGGTACCATTGTCAAAATCCCAAACGTGACGGTTATAATAATAGCTACCATTGGCAAACCTTACTTTCAAAGGCGGGCAAATAGAAGCCGAATCGGACAAAGTAAACGCCGCTACCGGTTTTTTGATGCTGATATAATTGACTTTTACCACTGAGTCCACGCAGCCATTTCCATCTGTTACATAAAGTTTTACGGTATACCGGCCGCTGTCGGGATAGGCTGCGATGGCCGTATCATTCGTTAAGGTACCAACGCCTGTATTCCAGGTGTAAACCAGATTATTACCCTGTCCGTTTGCAATCAAAATCACGGGCGCCAGGGGGCAGGATACAGTATCCTCAGTAGCGAAACTGATGGCCGGCCGGCTATTTTTAACTGCGTCAACGACCGTGACAGAATCTTTGCAGCCGATATTATCTGTGACAACCAATTTTACATTGTAGCTGGCATCCGATGCATATACATGGGTAAATGGCGGTGCGGTAAACGATTGGATGCTGCCATCGCCAAAATCCCATTTCCAGTTATTAATAGCATGTGTGCCGTCTGTGGTGGAATTATCCGTAAACGTTACCGTTTTGCCAGTACAACCTACCGGGTTTACCACTGTAAAGGCAGCTGTTGGCCCATTAACCACCACGAAGTTTTGCCGGACTACAGTATCCACACAGCCAAAGACATTTACGACCACCAGGCGAACGGTATAAGTGCCGCTGGCTGCATAAGCATGCTGAACAACACTGTCAGAAACGGTTAGTGTGGCCCCATCACCAAAATCCCAACTGTAGCTGCTTACATAAGCCGGTGTTTCATAACGTGCAGCAAACGTAATAGGGACATTCCTGCAGGCGGAGGTAGTATTTACTCTAAAACTGGTAGAGGATATACCGGCAGCGATCTGCTTTGTGAAAGTATCGGTACAATTGCCATTGTTTGTAAAAAGGCTCACTGTAAAATTGCCACTGGCGGTATAAGTATGGGTAGCATTAATGCCTGTGGCAGTAGCACCATCGCCAAAATTCCAATTGTAGGTATTGGCTCCTACAGACGCTGAAGCATTAAAACTGAAACGGAATTTACTGGTACAATCCTGGGCGAAAGAAAAATCGCCGGAAGGAGGAAGCACCTGCAAGTAATTATTTAGAACCGTATCCCTGGTGCAACCTCCATTGTCTACCCTCATAATTATGTTGTAAACGCCCGGTTGGTCATATCTGTGAATAGCATTTTTGGAGGAAGACGTGTTACCATCTCCAAAATCCCAGAATATTGCCGATCCCAAAGAAGAGGTATCTGTAAAGAAAACAGGTTTCCTGGCGCAAACGGGGCTGGGTGCAACCGTGAACCCAATAACAGGTTGTGTTCCTACACGTATTGTTTGAAAAGCCGTATCCTTACAACCACCTGCAGTGGTAATGATCAGTCGCAGTGTATAGACGCCCACCAGGGTGTAGGTATGCGAAGGTGTGGCAGCAACTGAAGTAAAACCATCACCAAAATCCCAGTTATAAGCTGTTACCGGATCAACAGAAGTTACGTTGGCCCTGGGCAAGAGGGCAAAAGGCACGCACCCGCCGGGAGCATCTACCGCGATTGATGCATCGGGCGGTGCAATCCTAATAAGGCCTTGTTTGGAAAGCGAATCCTTGCATCCACCGGAAAGGGAAACTACCAACTTTACAGTAAATGAGCCGGGCGAGTTATATGTGTGACTTACTACGGCACCTGTAGCCGTTCCTCCATCGCCAAAATCCCATTGTTGTAAGGCAGCTCCCGGTGTGTTATCGGTAAATGAAACCGTAAGCGGGGCTTTACAGGCAGAAATGGGTGCACTGTTACTAAAAGCCACAGCCGGGTTGGTAGCAATTATTAGGTTTTTCCTGATTGAATCCACACATCCGTTGGCAAACCTATTGGTAAGTACCACGCCATAAGTTCCCGGGGCACTGTACTGTTTTGACGGCCTGAAAACTGTGCTTCCGGTGCCATCACCAAAATTCCAGCTGCTGTTTACGGATACCGGCGCAGACAGGTTATTGAACAAAACCGGGCTATTGATACATACCTGCGCCGGAAATGAAAAATCTGTAAGGACCGTATCCACTACTACATGATTGACCTTAGTAATAACATTGGAACAGCCATAACTGCTGGTTGCGATAAGCTTTACGGTAAACTTTCCAAATGTGGTATAATTGTGTACAGGATTAGCCTGGTTGCTACCTGTGCCATCACCAAAATCCCAGCTATAGGTAAAAGTTCCTGACCCTGCTGTAACATTCAAAAAACTGACGGTTTTGGGGAGTTTGCAATAAGGCAACATGGTGGTGTCAAAATCTGCTTTTACCGTATCGCCGGTCTTTATAAATGCAGGTTTGTTCAAATAAGCAGCGCAACCACTGGCATTTTCTACGTATAAGGCAACATCAAAATCTCCAAAATCAGTATAGGTATGCGTGGGGTTTTGAATGTTGGCGTTTGGCGTGCCATCACCAAAGTTCCAATTCCATGCTGTAATAGTCCCTGCTCCATTGGCGCTTGAGAGATCGGCAAAATTTACGGTCATGGGAAAGCATCCTTGTGTAGGCGATGCAGAAAACTGGGCGATGGGTACCGGCTTGGCCGTAACCAGGTTGCTCCTGGTGATAATATTGGAGCCGAGTGCGTTGGACACGGTAAGACTTACCGTAAATGTACCTACGGCAGAAAAAACTTTCAAGGGGTTTTTAAGCGTAGAGGTGGTGCCATCGCCAAAATCCCAAAACCAGTTAGTGGGATTCGATGTAGATTGATCCGAAAACTGAACTTCTACAGGTGCGCAGCCCTGTGTAATATTAGAAGTAAAGGCAGCAACTGGTTGTGCATTTAAACCAGCGTGGGCACAAGCCCAACAAAAGGCGAAACATAATACGAGCCGGGCGAAAAGTCTTTCAAAATGCATGCAGGTACTCAAATAAAGTCATTCAAAGGGTGAAGGGAAACTGACCGGCACCAAGGTGCAAAATCAGTACCAAAGTTGCAGTATATTTTTTCAAGTTTGCTTTGCAACTGCAACAATCAGCAAAAGCGGTCGTATCGCACAATATAAGACACATTTAAAAACCATTATGTTGCCCATTAGTCTGTCATAAAAACCGCAGATTAGAAATTGATTTTTGTAATTTTATTGGAGACCCTATATTTGCAGCCCGACAGAATGATTGATGTATTAAAAACACGGTCATTTTAGCGTAAAAAGGATGGTGCGGTAGCTCAGTTGGTAGAGCAATGGACTGAAAATCCATGTGTCGCCGGTTCAAACCCGGCTCACACCACTTTAAAACCCTGGCATTATTGCCGGGGTTTTTAGTTTTAATACATTTAATGCAAATAATCATACCATGATAAAAGTTGGCGATTACAACGATCTTAAAATAATCCGCCAATCTGCGATTGGTTTTTTCCTGGATGACGGCGAAGAGGGAATTTTATTGCCCAAAAGATTTGCCCCCCCAGGCAAAGGCATCGGCGATTCACTGCGTGTTTTTATTTATCATGACGGCGACGACCGGTTAATAGCCACTACCCAGCATCCAAAAGGAAAAGTGGGTGACTTCGTAAAACTGCGGGTAATTGGCACCACACCGCAGGGCGCTTTTTTGGACAATGGATTAATGAAAGACCTGTTTGTGCATCATTCCAAACAGGTAAATACCATGCGGCCCAATTGCGACTACCTGGTGTATATTTTTCTCGACGAGCAAACCGGTCGCATTACCGCCACCGAAAAACTGGATTATTACCTGGATAATGACGACCTGACCGTGAAGGAAATGGACATTGTGGATCTGACCGTGCTCCGCCGGACAGATATCGGCTATGTGGTCATCATCAACAATAAACATACGGGTGTTATCCATTTCAACGAGATCTACCGGGATATCCAGGTAGGAGACAAATTCCAGGGCTTTATTAAAAAGATCACTGAAGACCACAAAATAGACGTGGCCGCCGGCAAGCCTGGTTATGGCCGCGTGGAAGATGAAACTGGCAAAGTGCTTCGCCTGCTAAAAGAAAACGATGGATTTTTGCCTTACCACGACAAAAGCAATCCCGACGATATCTACTCATTTTTTGCCATGAGCAAAAAGACATTCAAAATGACTACCGGCAACCTGTTCAAACAACGAAAAATCAGTTTTGAAAAGGATGGCATCAGGCTGATGCAATAGGAAGTGAAGCCGGGTAATGTTAATAGTAATGGTTTATTGGTCAATTAGGATGGAAAAGGAAATTTGTAAATCCAAATGATATCGCTGACCTGTAAACGGTGTATCCGATAAATTACTGGTTGGTGATTCCCTATCTTTATTTTTTATGTCTTTAATGGATGCTACAAATACCAACTTTCAGCTGGCTGCTGATTTTATACGCAATACCAACAGGCCTGTTTTTCTTACTGGTAAAGCAGGAACTGGTAAAACGACCTTTCTAAAGTATATCCGGGATCATTCCAACAAACAAACTGCAGTACTGGCACCTACTGGCGTAGCAGCCATCAATGCTGGCGGTGTTACCATACATTCCTTTTTCAATCTGCCTTTCGGGCCATTTTTACCAGGCACCAAAAAAGGATTTTCGGGCAGTAGTGACGATGGCGTAAACGATAAGCATAGCCTGATTGGTCGGCTCCGGTATAATAAGGATAAGATACATGTTCTGCAGGGACTGGAGCTGATGATCATCGATGAAGTGAGCATGGTACGTGGCGATATCATGGATGCCATTGACACGATACTCAAACATTTCAGGCGCAAATACAATGAACCATTCGGTGGTGTACAGGTGTTGTTTATCGGCGATATGTTCCAACTACCGCCGGTGGTAAAAGAAGACGAGTGGCAGCTGCTGCAGGAATACTACAACAGCCCGTTTTTCTTCGATAGTCTGGTGCTGCGCGAAGACCAGCCCCTGCATATAGAACTGGAAAAGATCTACCGGCAAAGCGATCAATATTTTATCGATGTGCTGAACCAGGTTCGCAATAACCGTTTGGATGAAGACGGTATGGAATTATTGCATAGCCGGTACAAGCCCGACTTTTTTCCCTACAAAGAAGACGGCTATATTACTCTTACAACGCACAATTACAAGGCAGATAATATTAACGGGAATGAGCTGGAAAAAATTCCGGGGAAATCTTTTGTATGCAAGGCAACTATCACGGGGGACTTTGGAGAGAAAATGTTTCCGGCAGAGGAAAGCCTGCAATTGAAAGAGGGTGCCCAGGTCATGTTTATCAAAAACGATGTGGGAAACATCCGGAAATATTATAATGGAAAAATTGGCGTCTTAAAACGCTACGACTCCGAAGACGAAAAAATCTTCGTGGATTGTGAGGAAGGCGAAGTGGAAGTAAAAAAAGAAACCTGGAAAAATATCCGTTATGCGGTAAACAAAGAAAAGCAGGAATTGGAAGAAGACGAGATCGGGTCGTTTACACAATTCCCGCTGCGGCTGGCCTGGGCTGTAACGATTCACAAAAGCCAGGGCCTAACTTTTGAGAAAGCGATCATTGATGCCGGGGCGGCGTTTGCACCAGGGCAGGTTTATGTGGCATTAAGCCGTTGCACTTCGCTGGAAGGCCTGGTGCTCCGCAGTAAAATCACCCCGTCAAGCGTAATTACCGACGACCGGATCATTCGTTTCGCCAAACAAAAAAATAGTGCCGAACAATTATTACCGCATCTTAATGAGGCTAAGTTCGATTACCAATGCAACCTGCTACTAGAGCTATTCAATGTAGAATCTCTTGTGATAAAGGCGACATTGCTTGAAAAACTGATGGCTGAAAACAATCCTTTTTTCAATGCAGAATCAACACCTTATGTGCAGCAACTGAAACAAAGAACGGACACGCTGCAACAGGTAGCCCAAAAATTTCAACAGCAACTCAGGTATTATTTCCAGGAGAAAATAGTGCCGGAAGAAAACCCGGTTTTACAACAGCGATTAAAGGATGCCGTGAACTGGTTCTGTATGCAATTGCAGGAAGGCATCTTGCAGCCGGTAAAAAAATCGCCCGCAAAGACAGACAACAAGATGGTGGCAGCATTGCTTTTTGACGCCCTTCACGAATTAAACAAAGAAGCCATGTTTTTGCACAAACTAATGGATTCGTGCAAAGCGGGCTTTGAGGCCGACCGGTTTTTGAAAGCCAGATCAAAGACCAACATTTCCATGGTTTTGGAATCTGCGGTTACAGACAGCAATTCTCCCTTCTCGCGGGCCAGGAAACCTAAAAGTGTGGCGCCCAAACCCGATACCAAACTCGAGAGCTATAAGCTATTCACATCCGGTAAATCCATCCCTGAAATAGCGGAAGAACGAAAGCTGACTACCGGCACCATAGAAACCCACCTGGGCCATTATGTACTCACCGGCGACCTTCAATTGGAGCAGGTGCTGGCTAAAGAAAAAATAGACCTGATTGTTCCGGTGGTAAAGGAAATAGGGGGCAACTCCTCGGCGCCGATTAAAGATAAAATTGGTACGGCGGTGAGTTATGCGGAGGTGAGGCTGGTGATGCAGTGGATGGAAAAAGAGAATGGCCGGTGAAAAGGTGAAACCCTTTTTTCATAGTTAACTATTCCAACTCAAACGCCACATTTCTGTACAAAACCTTTACCGGCATTTGCATTTCTACAGACCCTATTTCAAAAGTATCGGCTTCGCCATACACATGTAATACCCAGGAACCATCTGCTTGCTTGTCATATTTCTCAACGAGCATTTCGGTGCTGCTGATAATGATGTATTCTTTAAGGCTGGCGATGTCCCTGTATAATTTAAATTTACCACCACGGTCATAGTCCTGGGTAGATTCTGAAAGCACTTCTACCAAAACTGAAGGATTTGTAACAATATCTTTATGCTTCTCAAGTGTTTCTATTTTACCGCAAACAATAGATAAGTCAGGATAGGTAAATAATGAATTTACGCTGCTATGTATTTTTAGGTCGCTCTGAAAAATATTACATTTCCCCCTATCACTTAAAAAACTGCCGATAGCAATATGGGCATTGCTTGTTATTTGGTTGTGAGCGATAGAAGCACCTTCCATAGCAAAAATCTCCCCCTGGTAAAACTCATGCTTCTCCAAAGATTTTTCTTCCATCTCCATATATTCTTCCAGGGTATACTTTGAATCAGACATGGAAATTAGATTTTTAAAAATGGTCAGTTAACCCAAAGCAAAACACCAATTTAAAACAGCCCCCACTCATCCTCCCAGTCATCCTTCTCAAACCCGGACACCCACTCCTTAAAATACTCCCTGAAAATATCGATCTCTGCACGTACGGCATCCAGTTCCGCATCGGTACTAATGCCCATCATTCTAAAGCTGCTGCATTCCTTATAGGTATCATCCGCCACTTTGCGGATGATGGCGGCATTCTCCATCCGCAACACATACAGGTCGCCGGCTTCGGCACCGACAATTTTTGCGGGGATGATCATACCGTCGCCCATCATCATGTCTTTCAAATGCTGCAGGTATTCCTCACTGACCGGAAAGTCATCCTCCCCATTCTTTTCAGGATCGGTGGTCTTCAAGCCTTCGCACAAGCCCTCCATCAATAAATACACTTGCTGCCATTGGTGGTATAACTTCCTGGCCCGGTCGTTTTTGAGGTTGCTCTTCCATTCATCTCCGTCATCGCGGCGGTATTTTTCAAAGTTCCAGTCGGGAAAAGGGCTCAGGCTCCGCATGTCGGTGACATTCAGGGTCTCAATTTTGCCATGTTTGTTGATCATTTTTTCTTCCCCGTGCGCATCCTCGTCGTTACCAAAACGCAGGTACAATTTGGCGCCTTTCAGAAAAGCGTAGCGGGCAAAAACCGGTTCAATGATTTCCAGCATTTTTCGCACATCTGCGCTATACAGGAAGATCCTGCCATCGGTATCGTCTTCGGCTATTTCGTTGCCATCCACCGTCCCCGCACCTTCCTTTTCTACCAGCACACGCAATTCTTCTTCCAGCGATAGCAATGGATCCATGCTGTCTATTCCATACAAAAATTCAATTGTCAGACTCTCATTCATGGAATAAAAGTAAGGGATGGTTCGTCAAAACATCCGGTTAAAAAAGAAGGTAATGAAACCAGCTAAAAATTAGTTTTCCCCTATCTTCCCCTTTAAATATCTGCCGTTGAATTTTACTGAAGAACAGGTGCTGGCACTGGCGCCTGATGAATCCTCCAAAAAAGCCGGAAGGGACCTGGCCAATCCCTCAAAATGGGTGTCGAAGGGCTTCGACGAACACGCGATGTGGGGCGAGTGCCAGGGCAGCGGCAGTAAACCTTACCAAACACAGGTAGACCTGGGCAATATTGCATTCAAATGCAGTTGCCCCAGCCGCAAATTTCCCTGCAAACATGGACTTGGCCTGCTGATGCTGCATGTAAAACAGCCTGCTTTATTTGCCGTAGCCGAACAACCAGCCTGGGTGAAAGAGTGGCTCAGCAAACGAACCGAAACCGCCGAAAAAAAGGCGGAAAAGAAGGAAGCGCCGGTAGATGAAGCTGCCCAGGCAAAACGTGCGGAGGCGAGGCAAAAAAGTGTAGAAAATGGGATCGAAGAATTATTGCTTTGGATGAAAGATATCGTTCGGAATGGCATTTTGACCATCCCGGAAAAAGGCCCCGGCTATTTTGCCAATATGGCCAAACGAATGATAGATGCCAAAGCGCCCGGCCTCGCGGTAATGGTGAAAGAACTGGGCAATTGCGGTTTTTACAACGACGGCTGGCAAAGCGATTTTATGGATCAGCTGGGGGATATTTATATGGTGATCAAAGGGTTTCAAAATAAAGAAGGCCTGCCCGAATCCCTGCTGCAGGACCTGCGAAGCCGCATCGGTTTTACCCAAAACCAGGATGAATTAAAAGAGCAGGCAGGTGTTACCGACACCTGGCTTGTTTTAGGCAAACAGGTTTCCGAAGAAGACAATATAACCACCGAACGGAACTGGCTCTACGGCACCCAAACCAAACACTATGCCCTGGTTTTACAATTCAGTGTACGCGGGCAAGGTGTCGCTATTTCACTGACGCCCGGCATAGCATTGAACGCTGAGCTGGTGTTTTTTCCGTCGACACAGCCGCTTCGGGCCATTATCAAAACACAAACAGCCACAAACCAGGCTCCGTTGGTGAATGGGTTTACCGATTGGTTAGAAGTAGCCGCAGCCGAGACAAAACGCAACGCCATCATGCCGTTGCAAACCATCCAGCCATTTGTTGTTGAAAACATCACCCCTGTTTTCTCAGAGCAGGATTGGTGGCTGGCTGATGCGCAAAACAACCGGGTGCAAATACCCGCCACTTATAAAAATATCTACCCGTTATTGGCGGTTAGCGGAGGCCGGCCGCTTACAATGGCGGTAATTGGGGGAGAAAACCATTATGAACCTTTAGGTATCTGGGAAGGCGATCAATACGTTTCCATGTGATGATCATGCATGTAAACAGGGCCTTCAACAAACCAATCACTCGATATGCAATTTTGGAACAATATTATACAAAACGCGATGCTTGGAACCAGCAAGAAACAGCTGGCTGCTACAGAACTCAACGATGACCTCGCGAACGTCTTGTCTGCTATCAAAGAACAACAGGCTACTGATGCTGAAGAACAGTTTTTGCAACTGGTGGCCATTGCCAGTAATTACAGGCAAAGCGGGGCCATGCCTGCAAAAGAACCGGTTGCTGTTACCACCGTTGCCGAGGCAGAAACTTATCCGTATTGTACCGAAGTTGCGTTACAACTATTGAAAGATATCCTTGAAGAAGATAGCTACAGCTTGCTGAACCTTTGGCTTCGGCTATGCAGTTCCAGCAAGCAAATCGTTCACCCGGCTATTATCCCAAAACTGCTTGCGAAAGCATCGCAACACAAAGCGCTGAGGAACGCCATCTTTTTTGTGGTGGGTAAACGCGGCGCCTGGCTCTGCCAGTTTAATAAAAACTGGAGCTTTTCCGCTGCCGAATCAGACGAGGAACTTTGGCAAAGCGGCACCAGCGACCAACGCAGGCAGGTGTTGCAAAACATGCGGCTGCAGGATCATGCAAAAGCGAGTGAATGGCTGCAGCAAACCTGGAAACAGGAAAATGCCAATACCAAAGTAGAATTTCTTAAAATTATCGGGCTTAACCCGCAGGAAACTGATGTTGCGTGGCTGGAAACATTGCTTACTGACAAAAGCCAGAAAGTAAAAGATGAAGCGTTGAATGTGTTGAAACAAATTCCATCATCCGCTATTATTCAGCAATACTGGCAGATAATGAAACAAGCCATCTCTATTGTGACCGAAAAAACCATGCTGGGGCTTTCGTCCAAAAAAGCTTTAAAAATTGAACTGCCGCAAAACATAGATGAAAGCATATTTAAATCGGGCATTGAGAAACTCAGCAGCCAGAAAAATATCAGCGATGAGGTTCATATTATGTACCAGTTGATGGCTCTTATTCCTCCCTCTTCCTGGGAGGAGCAGCTGCAGGAAACGCCGGAGCATATCCTTTCATTATTTGGCAAATCAGATACCGGCAAAGCCCTGGTTCCGGCGATAGGCCTGGCAGCTGGCCGGTTTAAAAATAAAGCGTGGGCCAGGCTATTCCTGGATGATAAAGAAAAGTTTTACCCTGACCTTTTGCCATTGATCTCCAGGCCGGAACAGGAGCAATACCTGATGGTTCATTTTGACAAAGACCCGCACCTGGCCTTATCATTCTTCGCATCCAACATATCGGAAGAATGGAGCCTGGCGTTGGCCACAAAGATTTTGCGGCACACCGTAAAAAACATCTACCAGTATAACCGGGCTTTTTACGAACAGCATATTCAACAAATTCCATCAGCGATCCTGCCCGTGCTTGACACGTTGGCACCAACCGAAGAATACTATCTGAATTCCTGGAACAACATTAAAGATCATATTAGCAAATTGATCAACCTGAAACAACGAACCATCGACACATTCCATCATTCATAAACCCTACCAACAATGTCGGCAATCTTAAGAAGCCATGCAGAACAATTATTTGCAGAAGAACTGGAAGTTTTACAAAAACAGGATAGTGAAAAAAGGCCTGTCAACTGGAAGCTATCACCACAATCCGTAGTCACTTATCTCATGGGCGGCACGCTTAAAAATGGCTTTGAAATATCACCCAAGTATATTGGCAGCAGGCGCCTGATGGAGATAGCTGTTGCGACGCTCACCACTGATCGGGCGCTGCTTTTATATGGGCTCCCGGGAACCGCCAAAAGCTGGGTAAGTGAACACCTCGCTGCTGGCATTAGTGGCGACAGCACCATGATTATCCAGGGCACCGCAGGTACCAGCGAAGAAAGTATCCGTTATGGCTGGAACTACGCCCGCCTCCTGGCCGAAGGCCCGAGCGAAAAAGCCCTGGTGGAAACGCCGGTGATGCGTGGTATGAAAGAGGGCAAGATCGTACGCATTGAAGAACTGACCCGTATCGGTGCCGATGTGCAGGATACACTGATCACGATACTTTCGGAAAAATCCTTACCTGTTCCTGAATTGAATATGGAAGTACAGGCCACCAAAGGTTTCAACATTATTGCCACAGCCAACAACCGCGACAAGGGCGTCAACGAATTGAGCAGTGCGTTAAAACGTCGTTTCAATACGGTGATCCTTCCGGTGCCTGATAGCATCGACGAGGAGATAGACATAGTAAAACGTCGCGTGGAAAGCTTTGAAAAAATTATGGCGCTACCAGCCGAACCACCGGCGATTGAAGAGATCCGGCGCATTGTCACCATTTTCCGGGAACTGCGAAATGGCGTAACCATGGATGGCAAAACAAAGATAAAAACACCCACCGGCACCCTCAGTACGGCTGAAGCCATTTCGGTGGTTAACAGCGGACTTTCCATGGCAGCCTATTTTGGCGATGGTCAGTTAAAAGCCACAGATATCGCCGCCAGTATTCTCGGCGCTGTTTTAAAAGATCCTGTGCAAGACAGGATCGTGTGGATGGAATACCTTGAAACCGTGGTAAAACCAAGAGAAGACTGGAAAGATATTTACCGCGCCTGCAGAGACCTGCTGTAATTCGCGGCGGCCGCACATTATCCATTTTCCACTATCCCATTATCCATTACCCATGGCTATTCATATTTTAGGTATACGACACCACGGCCCGGGGTCCGCCAGGAATGTAAAAGCATTTTTGGAGGATTTGCAGCCCGATATTGTGTTGATAGAAGGCCCGCCCGAAGCAGACGAAATACTGCAGTGGGCCACCCATACCGATCTTCAACCTCCGGTAGCCATTCTTGCCTACCAGGCCGACGATATCCAGCACTCCGCCTTCTATCCATTTGCCGAATTTTCACCTGAGTGGCAGGCCATTCAGTATGCAAAAAAGGCAAATATTCATACCCGTTTCATGGACCTTCCATTGGCACACCATTTTGCCATTGAACAGGAAGAAAGAAATAAAACGGCTACAGAAGCGCCGGCAGCACCGCCCACCGGAGACGAGGAAAGCCTGCCTGATCTTTCACCCATCCAAAGCAATAGCACTGACCTGGAAAACGAACTCGTACAGGAAGTCGTGTTAGATCCGATATCGCACCTGGCCAAAGCCGCGGGTTTTGGTGATGGCGAAAAATGGTGGGAACATACGTTTGAGAACCGTGTAGCGAACGAAGGCGTGTTTACTGCCGTAAACGAAGCTATGGCTGCGTTGCGGGAACATCTTCCCTCAAAAAACGAACGCCGGGAACAACTCAGGGAAGCCTGGATGCGAAAAACCATCCGGCAGGCTGAAAAAGAAATGTTCCAGAATATAGCAGTGATCTGTGGTGCCTGGCATGCGCCGGCTTTGACCAATATGCCGAAGCAAAAAGAGGACAACGAACTGATGAAAGGCTTACCAAAAGTAAAAGTTGAATGCACCTGGATCCCCTGGACCTATGGCCGGCTTAGTTTCTACAGCGGTTATGGTGCCGGAATCCAAAGCCCTGGCTGGTACGAACATATCTGGCATTACCCCAAAGACGATGGCACAAGGTGGATGGCCAAAGTCGCCAAACTATTTCGTCAGCAGCAAATGGATACGTCCGTGGCGCATGTGATCGAAGCGGTTCGGCTGGCGGGCGCCCTGGCATCGCTCAGGCATTTGTCAAGGGCAGGATTGGAAGAACTGAACGAAGCCACATTGAGCGTTCTCTGCAATGGGGAAACTGTCCTGTTGGATCTCATACAAAGCGAACTGATCGTAAGCAATAAGATCGGTACCGTTCCTCTGGAAATACCGAAACCACCGCTACAACTTGATATAGAAAAACAGCAGAAAAAACTGAGGCTGCCACCCACAGCCGACTGGAAGGATTATATGCTGGACCTGCGCAAGGAAAATGACCTGGAACGTAGTGTGTTTTTACACCGCCTCCAGTTACTCCATATCCGCTGGGGACAAAAAAGCCAGGTAAGCGGCAAAGGCACTTTTAAAGAACAATGGCGGCTGCAATGGGATCCTTCGCTGGCCATCGATATTATTGAAAAAGGAACCTGGGGAAATACTGCTGCCGTTGCTGCCACAAAATTCATTATTCACCAGGTGGAAGAGGCTCCATCATTACAAGCCATTTGCAACCTTCTGGAAGAAACCATCCCAGCTGAGCTTCCGGAAGCGGTGGAAGTGCTGATCCGGCAAATCAATAATATGAGTGCCGCAAGTGGCGATGTGATTCAATTGATGGAAGTAATTCCACCGCTGGTAAATGTGAGCCGTTATGGTAACGTGCGCAAGACCGACGCAGAGATGGTTACCGGTATCGTTACGGGTATGGTTACGCGAATCTGTGTGGGCCTGCCCAATGCCTGTACGGCGGTTGCCGATGATGCGGCAGCGCACCTGCTCGACCTTTTCTTTTCTATGAATGAAGCGGTGAACCTGTTACAGGTGGAAGAAGTGACCAACCAATGGCAGGCAACATTGCAACTCGTGTCCGGAAACAATCATATCGCACCCGTAATTGGCGGTTATGCCACCAGGCTATTGTCCGACTACAAAATACTCGATGGAGAACGGCTGGTAACGGCCTTCTCTTTTTCCATGAGCAATGCACCAGCCATGAGTGCCGCCTGGTTAGAAGGTTTTTTGAAAGGAAGCGGCACGCTGTTATTGATCGACAACGAACTCTGGTCGGTGGTTAACAACTGGGTTGATGGATTGGAAGCCGACATATTTACCCAGGTATTGCCACTGCTGCGCAGAACCTTTGCCAACTTTACATCGCCTGAAAGAAGGAAGCTGGGCGAGAAGGCCAGGCAACAGCAAACCGGCGCTGCGCCTGCAAAACAGGCGGTAGAAAACTTTGACCCCGAGAGGGCAAGAAAAGGTATACCTGTTGTGATGCAATTACTTGGATTACCATTTAATCCTGATTCAAAAGAAATTATACCATGAACGATCCCGAACATATCAAAAAATGGCGGCTGATCCTCGGCAGTGATCAAAATGACGGCACCGGCGTGGCACTGACAGGCACCGAATTGCAAATGGACAAAACCCTGGGCGCCCTGTACGACAGTGACAGATCGGGCGGCCTCGGGCCTTCATCGCCGAATGTAAGCCGTTGGCTAGGCGATATCCGCAGCTTTTTCCCTAATACCGTGGTGCAGGTAATGCAGCAGGATGCCCTGAAAAGACTGAACCTTACACAAATGCTGCTGGAAAAAGAAATGCTGGAAAGCGTGGAGGCCGATGTTCACCTGGTAGCCACACTGATGACCCTGAGCCGCGTGATCCCTGACAAAACAAAAGATACAGCCCGGCAGGTGGTGAAAAAAGTAGTGGATGAATTACTCAGGAAATTGTCCCAACCACTCCAACAAGCCATTACCGGCAGCCTTAACAGGAGTGTAAGAAACCGCAGGCCAAGGCATAATGAGATCAACTGGCATAGTACCATCCTGAAAAATTTAAAGCACTACCAGCCCGAATACAAAACCATTATTCCCGAAATAAAGATCGGCTATGGCCGTCGGCGGAGTTCGCTGAAAGACGTAGTGCTATGCCTCGACCAAAGCGGCTCGATGGGAACCTCGGTAGTGTACTCGGGAATCTTTGGCTCGGTGATGGCCAGCATCCCGGCGGTCTCCACAAAAATGGTGGTTTTTGATACCGCCGTGGCAGACCTTACCGCTGAACTAACCGATCCGGTGGAGTTGTTGTTTGGTGTGCAATTGGGCGGCGGTACCGACATTAACCTGGCGCTTACCTATTGCCAGCAAATCATTACCAAGCCGCTGGATACGGTTTTGATTTTGATAACTGATCTCTATGAAGGCGGCAACGAACTTCAGATGCGCAAACGCGCTGTGGAACTTACTGCAGCCGGCGTACAGGTAATCGTTCTGCTGGCCTTGAATGATGATGGCGCCCCGTCTTATGACCATGGTAACGCACAGTTCTTATCCAATCTCGGCATCCCGGTTTTCGCATGCAGCCCAGATAAATTCCCGGATATGATGGCCGCCGCACTTACAAAGCAGGATATTGCACTTTGGGCTGCAAGAGAAGACCTGTTGTTGAAAAAGTAGGAACGCCATTTGTATTCTTATTACAACTAAACCTGGAAACATGAACATCAAAGATCCCTCATTAGCCGAAGGCCCTGATGTGGTCCTGATTGGCGCCGGCATCATGAGCGCCACCCTCGGTATTATGCTCAAACAATTACAACCCGGCATCACCATCGAAATATTGGAACGGCTGGAAGTGATCGCCGGCGAAAGCAGCGATGCCTGGAACAATGCAGGTACCGGTCATTCAGCCTTATGTGAATTGAACTATACGCCACAAAAAGAAGATGGTTCTGTTGAGTGCAGCAAGGCAGTAGCGATCATGGAATCTTTTGAACAAAGCAGGCAGTTCTGGGCCTGGCTGGTAGAGCAAGGCATATTACCCGATCCCGAAACTTTTATCACATCTATTCCACATATGAGTTTTGTATGGGGCGATGAAAACGTGGATTACCTGAAGAAACGATGGGAAGGCCTTACGCAATATTATCCATTCAAAGACATGGAATATTCTGAGGACAAGGCGCAACTGATGGAATGGATGCCGATAGTAATGGAAGGCCGCGACCCGGCCGAAAAAGTAGCAGCCACCAGGACAGATATCGGAACCGATGTAAATTTTGGCGCTCTTACCCGCAGTATGCTTGATTACCTCCAAACCCTGGATGGTGTGAATTTGTACCTGCACCACGAGGTGGAGGATATCGATCGCCAGGATGATGGCAGCTGGGAAATAAAAGTCCGGGATCTCAGCGATAAATTAAGCCGGAAGATTTTGACGAAATTTGTATTCATCGGTGCCGGCGGGGGATCCCTGCCCTTGCTGGAAAAGAGCGATATTCCCGAAGGAAAGGGCTTTGGTGGGTTCCCGGTAAGTGGCCAATGGCTTCGGTGCACCAATCCTGAAATTATTAAGCGGCATCATGCCAAGGTATATGGCAAAGCCAGTGTTGGCGCGCCTCCCATGAGCGTACCGCACCTCGACTCCCGTTTTATCGATGGTGAAAGAGCGCTGCTGTTTGGTCCCTATGCTGGTTTCAGCACCAAGTTTTTAAAGCATGGTTCGTATATGGATCTTCCTTCATCCATCAAGCTTAGCAATATTGTGCCGATGGTGTCGGCGGGGCTAAAAAATATCCCGCTCACCAAATACCTGGTAAAGGAAGTGATGCAAAGCAGCGACGACAGGCTGGAATCGTTGCAGGCCTACCTGCCCAATGCAAAAAAAGAAGACTGGGACCTCGAACTCGCCGGACAGCGGGTGCAGGTAATTAAGAAAGATGAGGAACATGGTGGTGGAGTTCTCGAATTTGGTACCGAAGTGGTAACTGCCGCCGATGGTTCGCTGGCGGCGCTTTTAGGTGCTTCTCCTGGCGCATCCACTTCAGTTTCCATCATGCTCAACCTTATTCAAAAATGTTTTTCGGATAACATGAAAACCGATGCCTGGCAAAACAAAGCGAAGCAGATGATCCCGTCATTTGGAAAGAAACTGACCGATCACCCTGAATTATGTGATGAGATGCGGGTATGGACCAGCCGGGTGTTAAAGCTGGGGTAGAAACAGAAAACCGGTACTTCACCGACCGGCATCGGCGGATGGCGCTTTTAGATAATGTGTCACTATAAAGCTTCTATCGGTGTATTATACCTACTTGCGTCCGTACTTCTTTTTACCTTCAAAAAATGCAAGTTTCATTTGGCATCGATAATTTGATAGCGCTGGCTCCCCGTTACAAAAATCATCGCGTGGGCTTAGTGACCAACAACGTCGCAACTACTGTTGATGGCCGGCAAAGCAGGGTCGCGTTGTTGCAGGCAGGTTTCAATATTACCCGGCTCTTTTCGCCCGAGCATGGTTTGAATGCTGAAGGCGCTGACGGTAGTTTTCAGCAAAGCATAGTGGATGTTCACACTGCTTTACCGGTAACGAGCTTATACGGCGACCATTTGCAACCAACGGCAGCAGACCTGGCTGATATCGATCTGATGATTTTCGATCTGCCCGATGTCGGTTGCCGTTTTTATACCTACCAATGGACTTTAAGCTATATCATGCAGGCATGTTCGGCAGCTAATATGCCATTAATAGTTTGCGACAGGCCGAACCCCATCAGCGGAGATTTCGCCCTGGCCGAGGGGCCGATGCTCGATGCAACCTGTGCATCTTTTATTGGCCGCTGGAATATACCGATCCGCCACAGCTGTACCATCGGTGAGCTGGCAGGTTTTTGGAAAATACAACATGGGCTGCAGCTTGATCTTACCGTTATCCAGCTTAAAAACTGGAACCGCCATCAATTTTTTGCAGATCTGCAGATTCCATTTATTCCACCATCGCCTGGAATCAGGGATGTCGAAACAGCCTTACTATACCCCGGAACCGGCCTGCTTGAAGGGATCAACCTCAATGAAGGTCGCGGCACCGATAAACCTTTTAAGATTTGCGGCGCTCCATGGATAGATGCTCACCAATTGAGCGGCGCATTTAACGGGTTAGGATTGGCTGGTATTACAGCCAGCGCAACACGCTTCACCCCAATATTCGGCCGGTACGCCCACGAGATCTGTCATGGAATTGAGTTCAGCGTTACAGATGCCCGGGTTTTCAGGGCTGTTACAACCGGCCTTTCATTACTGAACCTTGTGTTGCAGCTATATCCTGGTTCTGCTTCGCCGGCACTGTACCCAACCAATGCTAACCCCGGTGGCGAAGGCCACCTGGAAAAATTGACGGGTGTTCCGGGTATATGGGAGCTGCTGAACTGCGATCCTGCTTCCTTTCAGCAGCAACTGGAAAGCCATGTAAACATCCACGGATGGAGGCATGACATTGCGGGTTCGCTCTTGTATTACTAAATTATTTCGCTTTTACTATTATATTTGGCCAACCGATAAAATTCGATGTGATGACAGACCCACTTTACATTTTACAGCACAGCTTTGGTTATCCCTCATTCCGGCACAACCAACAGGAAATCATTGAACAGGTTTTAAGTGGCAAGAACGCCGTTGTATTAATGCCGACAGGTGGGGGCAAAAGTCTTTGTTACCAGGTTCCGGCATTGTGTCTTCCGGGAGTAACCATTGTAGTTAGTCCATTAATCGCTTTAATGAAAGACCAGGTGGACGCTTTAAAAGTAAATGGCATTGCTGCCGAATTTCTTAATAGCTCCCAATCTTACGACGAACAAAATTTTATCATAGCTAAACTGCAGCGTAATGAACTCAAACTACTCTACGTAGCGCCGGAAAGGTTGTTGGGTAGCGAAGCACAGTTCATCAATTTTCTAAAGAACATACAAGTCTCTTTGTTTGCTATTGATGAAGCCCATTGCATCAGCCAGTGGGGTCACGATTTCAGACCGGAGTATCTGATTTTGGGGCAATTGAAAAAACAGTTTCCACAAATTCCGGTGATCGCATTAACGGCCACAGCCGATGATCTTACTAAAAAAGATATCATTGAAAAACTAGAACTTCAAGACTACCAGGTTTTTGAAAACAGTTTTAATCGCCCCAATATTTATTACTATGTAAAACCCAAAGCCAATTACTATCGGGACCTGGTGAAATACCTTAAGGATCATAAAAATGATAGTGGAATTATTTACTGCCTCAGCCGTGCAGGTACTGAGAACCTTGCTGCGAAATTAAAAGACGATGGCTTCAATGCAGAAGCCTATCATGCAGGCCTGGAGCGGAATACAAAGGACGACCGGCAGAATAAATTCCTTCGTGACGACATTAAGATCATCGTTGCAACCATCGCCTTTGGGATGGGGATTGATAAAAGCAATGTCCGTTTTGTAGTGCATGCCGACCTGCCTAAAAACATTGAGGGTTATTACCAGGAAACCGGTCGTGCCGGCCGCGATGGATTACATAGTGAAGCCTTACTTTTCTTTAGCGCAGGCGATGTGATGAAGCTGAAAAAATTCGCCGAAGTGGAAGGCAACGAAGCACAAACAAAAGTAATGTTACAGAAGCTGGATAAGATGGCCCGCTTCTGTGAAACAAGAAGCTGCCGGCGCAAGTTTCTGCTTAATTATTTTGGTGAAACCGCTCCGGACAATTGCAATAGCTGCGATACCTGTCTTATGAAATCTCCAAAAGAAGAAGCCACTTTGATCGCTCAAAAAATTCTCAGCACGGTGGTGCGTACCGGTCAAAGTTTTGGCATGCATTATATTGCTGATATATTGAGAGGCAGCAATGATCAAAAAATAAAAGAACACCACAAGGCACTTAAAGTATATGGCCTTGGAAAAGATCTGCCCAAAGAAGAGTGGATCTACTACACCCGGGAACTGGTGAATGAAGGGTACCTGCTACCCAACCCGGAGAAAATGAATGCGTTGGAACTAACAGAAAAAGCAAACCCGGTTTTATACCAAAAGGCGACTGTGATGCTTACAAAACCAAGGGCTGTGGTGATGGCACAGGAACCAACCGTGTACCAGAAACTACCTTTTGAAAAACCATTGTTTGAATTACTGAAACAATTCAGAAATACCATCGCCAAACACGAAAATGTTCCGGCCTATGTTATTTTCAGTGATAGCACTTTAATGGACCTGGCTACCTACCTGCCATTAACCAACAGCGACCTGCCCAAAATATCCGGTTTTGGTGAAGTAAAAATAGAAAAGTATGGAACGGTATTTTTAGAAGCCGTGCAGGATTATTGCATCCGGGAAAAGTTAGCTACAAGAATCGATCAAAAGGAACCCAAAAGGCAGCGGAGACCCGCTATCATTGTTGAGAGACCCACCGACACAAAACAGGCGAGTTTCGACATGTACCGTTCCGGGAAATCAATTGCTGATATTGCTGCTGCACGGCAGCTTTCTGTTGGCACTATTGAAACACATTTGACCTGTTTTATCGCAAACGGCCAACTCAAAATTGACGATATCGTGAAGGCCGGAAAACAAAAACTGATCCAGGGTGCCATTGCTCAGCATGGTGACGCCAGCTTGCGGGATTTAAAAGACAACCTGCCAGACGATGTTACATTTGGTGATATTAAGATGGTGTTGGCAGCAATGGGAAAAATGGTGGCAGGATAAGCGTTTATAAATCCTTGGCAGGTATTTTTTTGATATTGCCTTTCCCATCGGACACAACCAGATATCCGTCACGAGCCTTTTCATCAGCAATTACTTTCCGTATAGCTTTATCCAATGCTGCCTGGATTTTTGTGGTCATTGCTACTTTTTCCTTAACCTCACTCATGGGTTTGTGATTTTATTGAACACTTCAAAATTAAAAACTTCCCGATTTCCATCGGTAAAATTAGCAACTAATTCATAACTGGTTCCTGAGTTATTATAAATATACCAGTCATCGGCTAAGGCTGCATACTTATTGAAATTTTGTATCCCTTTAGTATAGCGCCGTTCTATCACATCTGTCGGGATATTATGTCCGCCTTTGCTTACTCTTCTGGCAACCCTATTGATAGCTAATTCAAAACTATGCAGCCAAACATAAAAAAATGTTACCCGGTAGTCGGCAAGTTTAGCTTCGCGTAAAAACTTAAGGTAAGCTAAGCCAGAAAGAGTTGTTTCGAATGCAAAACTCTGCCTCTTGTCGATTAAATGCGCTAAACGTTCCAACATAATCCGGCCGGCCTGCAGAGCAACGCCTTCAGGGTTAAAAGGAGATAAACCCCTTGCGATTTCATCAGCATTAATAAACTCCACAGTTCGAAATACTTCAGGAAGAAGGTCGTAAGCCGCAGTAGTCTTGCCGGCGCCATTCGGTCCAGCTATGATAAACATTTCTGGCATGTTCAAAATTGTTTTGAATGTTGAATATAAGTCATTCTAATACGCCATCAACTTCCTCACAACTGCGTCCAGCCTGCTTTTAGCCATATATTGCTGTTCTAATTCTATATTGAACGGAATCGGTGTATCCATACTGGCACAACGCATTACCGGGGCGTCCAGCAGTTCAAAACAATGTTCGCTTATCCAGGCACTTATTTCGCCGCCGAGGCCGCCAATCAAACTGTCTTCATGTAAAATCAAGACCTTGCCGGTGGCTGCAACGGCAGCTTGTATGGCAACATAATCTAATGGCAAGAGTGTTCTCAGGTCTAATACCTCCATGCTGATATCCTTGCGCTTTGAAGCATATTCCATGGCCCAATGCACACCAGCACCATACGTAATGATCGTAATATCAACGCCATGCTGCACCGTTCTTGCCTTGCCAATTTCCACTTCAAAATATGCCTCCGGCACTGGTCCGCTGATGCTGCGGTATAAAGCTTTGTGCTCAAAAAACATCACGGGGTTGGGGTCGTTGATGGCAGCTATCATCAGACCTTTGGCATCTGCAGGTGTGGATGGATATACCACTTTAAGACCCGGTGTATGTGTAAACCATGCTTCATTAGTCTGGCTGTGAAATGGCCCTGCACCCACACCACCTCCACAGGGCATGCGGATCACAACATCGGCATTTTGCCCCCAGCGGTAATGAATCTTCGCGAGGTTATTAATGATCTGGTTAAAACCTACGGTCACAAAATCGCCAAACTGCATTTCCATAACACTCTTAAAACCCTTCAGGCTTAAGCCCAGGCAAGCCCCCACGATGGCACTTTCACAAAGTGGTGTATTGCGTACCCGGTCTTTTCCAAACTCCTGTACAAAACCTTCGGTTATTTTAAAAGCCCCACCATATTCAGCAATATCCTGCCCCATCAATACCAGGTTATCATGTTGCTTCATGCTTTGGAAGAGACCCTCTTTAATGCCGTCGATAAATCTTTTGTCAACCGTCGACCGTTGACCGTCAACCGATATCGGAGCGGAGCCAGGGTGTGGTGTTTCCCCAGTCGACGGTCGACGGTAGACTGTCGACGAATAATACACATCAGCTACCTCTTCAGCCACCTCCGGCATCATCTCTGATGCATCAAAAGCTTTGGCCAGTTCGTCTTCAATATATTTTTTTATTTCAGCCCTTTTTTCAAGGATCGCAGCTTCATCCAAAATGCCGGTTTCCAATAACCAGGATTCAAAATTTTCAACCGGGTCTTTCTTCTTCCATTCCTCAAAAAGATGCGGCGGCACATATTTGGTACCGCTTGCTTCTTCGTGGCCACGCATACGAAAGGTCATGCACTCCACGAGATAGGGTTTTTGATTTTCGATGCAATAATTGCGGATGCCTTTAATGGTGTCAAAAACGGTAAGGATATTGTTGCCATCTATTTTTACCCCTTCCATGCCATAACCTTTGGCTTTATCTACCAGGCTTTCGCAGCGGTATTGCTCATTGGTAGGCGTGCTTAAGCCATAGCCATTATTCTCAATTACAAAAATTACAGGCAGCTCCCACACAGCGGCTACATTTAATGCTTCATGAAAGTCGCCTTCACTGGTACCGCCATCGCCGGTAAAAGCCACTGCCACTTTGTTTTCTTTACGAAGTTTATGAGCCAGGGCCACCCCATCGGCAATGGCCAATTGTGGCCCAAGATGGCTGATCATGCCGCACACATGGTGCTCTTTTGTACCAAAATGAAAACTTCTTTCACGGCCTTTGCTGTATCCTTCTTTGTTTCCCTGCCATTGCATAAACAGTTTGCTCAGCGGCATATTTCTTCCCGTAAAAACACCCAGGTTGCGGTGCAGTGGCATCACCCATTCGTCCTGCTCCAGGGCCTGGATGACGCCTACAGATATCGCTTCCTGGCCAATGCCGCTAAACCATTTGGAAATTTTTCCCTGGCGTAAGAGTACCAGCATTTTTTCCTCAATCATCCTCGGCAGCAAGAGGTGATGATAGAGTTCTTTCAGATCGTCGTCGGTAAGATTTTTACGGTCGTACAGCATGGCAGTATCCTTAATGTGGAAATGTGAAAATATGGAAATGTGAGAATGAACGAAGCGATTGACGAAAGATGCAACTCGTTTATGAGTGACGGTAATATAAAAACATTTTGTGGCTGTAGATCACAAATCCGATGAGGAAACCTGGATACCGCCGCTACGTCCAATTTGGTTAGTTCCCGTTCTATCCACTTCGTTAACCTGTTCATTTCATTTTAAACTACAACTGTCACAGTTTTGTAAAACAAAGCCCTTATTTTTAGTCTTCAATCATTCATCCGAAAAACAAAGCAAGTATGAGAAAATTATTTATCACCATTGTGGTAGCTGGTTTGGTAATGGTATTGTTTCAGTTCTGTGGTAATAAGAAAGCACAGGTGGCGATTCCGAAACTTACCTACGAAGCAAATGTGCAGCCATTGATTTCCAGCAAATGTTCACCTTGCCATATTCCACCCAGGGGTAATAAAAAGCCCTACGCAACATTTGACCAGGTCAAGGGCGATATTGACGAAATTATCCGCCGCGTGCACCTAAACCCGACCGACAAAGGTTTTATGCCATTTAAGAAAACAGAAAAATTACCCGATTCTGTTATCAATGTATTGGTTCAATGGAAGGCTGATGGGCTGCTGGAAAAATAAGACCGGTATTTTCCGAACTTCTTCGAATAGAAAAGAGGCAGCTTCAGAAATATGAGGCTGCCTCTTTTTGATAAAGGTGTTATGTATTCTTTTGGGTCGCTAAATGTTTTTTGTAGAGGGATTAAAGCTGATTTTATTAATTCTCGTTCCTTTAGGCAAGTTTCTAAGCTGCCTACAAATTTGTCCCGTAATACTAAAATGAACCGAAATATCTGTAGGTTCAAAATTTTCCAATGAGTAGTCTCCGCTGAGAATTGGCATTTTTCTGTAACTATACACTTCCCTTTCTTTCAAGGTTATTCCTGCAGCTATCAAATCTAATACTGTGGATGCCAGCAGCCATTCATCAACATTGTCTATATCCTCCAATGCAGATTTGAACTCTTCAATATTGTCAGCAATCTGTTTTAGTTGTCCCTTTCCTGTGTCCAACCAAAATATTGCAGCATTTTTATCAGCTAAAAATGTGTCGCCTGACAGAGAAACCATAATCGGTGAATATTCATTATTTAACAGCCATTGCCAGTCTGAACAAATATCATCCAAGTCAATTTTGGTAATGTCTTTAATTAATTGATTATAGTCAACCGTCATAAAAGGTAATTAAAAAAATTACAATTTGGAATGCTGAACATCGCTTACAAATGGCAGCTTACTAATTCACCGCATTATTGCCTGATGCAAAAAATGATGGTGTATTTTTTAAACAAGATTCTTTTCAATCAACTCCCGGTGATGCTGCACATGATACGCCGTAAAATAAAGCATCTCCCGCAGCGTAACTTTCCCAAGTAGTGGGTGTGGTGCTATCAGCTGATCCAGCTGTGTTTCGCTGAAACCATTCACCTGCCTGCATAATTTATCTGCTCTTACATTCAGTTCTTTTAGCAACTGTTCTTTTTGAGCAACTGCTATCGGGGGTGGTATAAATGCCGCTGTGGCTTTGCCGCCTTCGCTAAGTTTTCTTTTGTATTTGGCCACCAGTTCATCATAGGTTTTGGAAGGCCGGTTGGCTTTGCCGAAAATAATTTTTAGTAAAAAGCCCGGAAGCGCCAACCCTCTGTTGAGCGGCTTTACACTGCGGATAATGTGATCGAGATGCTGGCCAGCTGTCCACTTGCCGTTGCGTTCGGCCACAAAATCTTCATTGCTTAACTGTGCCAGGTAGTCAATAAATAACCGGTGGTTTTGGCTCAGTGCTGCAATGATCCCAGGCTTGTTCATGGTTAAATTTTTTGGGTGCCATCGCTGGATTGCACAATGTAGGCTTCACCCACAATGCCGGTTTCCTGCGCATAGGCTTCCAGTGTTTGTTCTATAAAAGCGTCAACACCATCGTTGGCAACAATATTAATCGTACATCCGCCAAAGCCACCACCCATAAGCCTTGAACCAATTACTTCGTCGTTTTGCTTTGCCTGCTCCACTAAAAAATCCAACTCTTTACAACTTACATTATACAATTTGCTCAGCCCTTCGTGGGTTTTAAACATCAGCTGGCCCAGCCCTTTTATGTCGTTGGCCTGTAGCAATTCGGCGGCCAGTTGGGTACGTTGTATTTCTTCTACCACGAACAGGCAGCGCATGTATACTTCCTCGCCCATTCTGCCCCGGTATTCGAGCAGGTCTTCGGGTTTGGTGACATCCCGGAAGGATCTTACGGCGCTATCGGCACCCATTATTAATAGCCCTTCTTCACATTGTTTACGCCGTTCGTTATAAGCCGATGATGCGAGCGAATGGCTCACTTTAGTATTGATGAGCACCAATGAATAGCCGTCCATTTTTAGAGGAAAATACTTGTGTTCGATGCTGCGGCAATCGAGCATGATAACAGAATCTCTAAGTCCATTCATATTGGCAAACTGGTCCATGATACCGCATTTAACCTGCGGGTAATCGTGTTCAGCACGCTGGTTTAGTAAGGCCAGTTCCTGGCGGTTGTAACGGCTGTTATTGAACATTTCGTTGAGTGCAAATGCAATACCGCCTTCTACAGCAGCACTGCTGCTCATTCCGCTGCCACGTGGTATATCGCCGCCCAGTACACAGTCAAAACCTTTTACAGTAACCCCGGCTTCTACAAACTGATTGACAACGCTCAATACATAATTTTTCCAGTTGCCCGATGGTTTTATATCGGCAAGCTCTGTGCTAAAAGCCTCGTTAAAATCAACACTGAAAAAATTGAGCTGGTTCGCGGAACCGTTGGGCGCTATTGCAAAATATACGCCTTTGTCTATCGCGGCCGGCATTACAAAACCATCATTATAATCCACATGTTCGCCAATGATATTGATCCTGCCCGGCGAAAAATACAATGTTGGCTCGCCCTGGAATTTCTCTTTAAAGACACTTGTGATATTATCAATTAATGGCTGGTTCAACTGATGTGATTTTATAGGTAGTAGAAAAAGTTTTTGTCTCGTTTGGTTCAAGGTATATCAGCCCGATATGATTATTAAATGCATCAGGAGCCGCACTTAAATTTTCGATGGCGATACTGTTGCGGTGATCGGGTGTATAAATCTGCAGGATGGGATAGGAAGCGTCTGGAAAAATCTCCAGCTGTATTTTTTGTTGAGGGTTCGTCAGCGTACAAGCCGCGCCGGCCAAAGGGTGCCTTAATAAAAAGCTATTGTCCAAAAAAGTATCGGCCATCAGTTCCGTCTCCTGGAATTTTTTATACGGAAGCACTTCACCTGATGGAATCAATTGCTCATTAAACTCCAGCATGGTATCGCTGGCCATTTTAAAAGTATAATGATTGATGGTGTCGCCGAGTGTAAAATAGGGATGCCAGCCATCGGCCATCGGTATTGTTTCATCGTACTGGTTAAGTACCCTCGTAGTCAGTGTAAGGCTATTGTCATCCTGCAGCACATATTCCACCATCATCGTGTATTGAAACGGGAAACCGGGATCGCTGGCCGGGTAACATATTTCCAACTGCGCCAATGCCATCGTTTCATCTGCGTGCTGGTGCACCACGTCAAAAGCTACATCATACATCAGTCCGTGGATACTACTGCCGTTAAGAATGTACTTGCCAATTTGGTAGTCCACATCGTTAAACTGGTAATGGCCTTTATTAAGCCTGCACACATAAGGACTGAGTTTGCAGCTTCTGAAACCCTTGTCCTCACAGTATTTGCGAAAGGCTTCTTCACTTTCATACCCGTCAATTACATTGACCCAATGGCCATTTACCAAAACATGCCAGGCATTTAAGATAGCACCGCAATTGGGGATGATCTCTACCCTATTGGTTTCATTTTGCAAAACCAGCTTTGAGAAGCCGCCTTCTTCCTTTTCTATTACCGAAAACATATTATCTGCTTGAGTTGGCGCTAAAGATAAAAGGTTCGGGGAATAAGTAGGCTATGGAAATTGTGGGATTAGCCATGTTGAATAACCGATCACTTAATCAGCCGTAAGTGCCGGCTATATTTTTATCTAAGTGTCCCTTTTTGGGTAGATAAATACAAGTATAAATCAAAAAGGACTGGTATAGTTCATATCCCCCGCTTAGCCTCACCCTCTTTCCCTCTCCTCGCGGAGAGGGACGGCGCTTTTGTGCATGGCCAAACATTGTCTCTTCCAAATCAGCATTTAGCAATGCCCTACTATTTACAAGCTCGCATGAAACAAATCAGACATCAGATATCTGATATCATACATCATTCGTATTGCCCTTCTATCAACTTCGCCACCAGCCCTGTCCAGCCGGTTTGGTGGCTGGCACCGGCGCCGCGGCCATTGTCGCCATGAAAGTATTCGTAAAATAAAATGTAGTTCTTAAAGTTAGGGTCAGACTGCATTTTTTCATCTTCGCCAAAAACGGGCCGGCGGCCATCTTTATCCCGTTTGAAAATGCTGATCAACCGGCGGCTTATTTCTTTGGCAGCTGTTTTAAGACTTACCATATGGCCGCTGCCAATGGGCATTTCCACCTGTAAGTGATCGCCGTAGTAATTGTCAAATTTCTGGAGGCTTTCTATCAGCAAATAATTTACCGGGAACCATACCGGGCCCCGCCAGTTACTGTTGCCGCCAAACATATCGCTGTCGCTTTCGGCAGGTGTGTACCGAATGCGGTATTCGTGGTCGCCTATCTTTAATTCAAATGGTTTTTCGTCGTACACTTTCGATAAAGCACGGATACCGTAGTCGCTTAAAAATTCAGTTTCATCCAACAGCCGTTTTAATATGGCCTGTAATTTCCCACCCCATACCAGCGACAACAGGTGCATATTGCTAATGCCCGATTGCTCCCAACGCGGGACGAGTTTGGAAAGATCGGGCCGGCTTTCGAAATACCATTTCAAGCGCCGGGCAAATTCAGGGTTTTTGGCCAGGGTTTCATCATCAATTACTTCCACCGCGAATAATGGTATCAACCCCACCAGGCTGCGTACCCGAAGCCGTATTTTCTGGTCGGGCATCATAATGGCGTCGTAGAAAAACTCGTCGTCTTTGCTCCACAGATTGTACTGATCTTCCACATGCGTCATCGCCTTGGCGATATGCAGGAAATGCTCAAAAAACTTAAGCGCAATATGCTGGTAGGTCGGGTTGTTATTGCTTAGTTCCAGTGCTATCTTCATCATGTTCAAACAATACATCGCCATCCAGCCGGTAGCATCGCTTTGCTCCAGCGAACCGCCATGTGGCAGTTGCCAGTTACGGTCGAACAAACCAATATTATCCAGCCCCAAAAAGCCTCCCTGGAAGATGTTGTTATTGTTGGAATCTTTTTGATTAACCCACCAGGTAAAGTTGATCATCAGCTTATGGAAAATAATTTCCAGGAAAGCATAATCGGGTTGTCCGTTGTATTGCCTGTCGGTTTCAAAAACCCTGATGGCTGCCCAGGCATGTACGGGTGGGTTTACATCACTGAAATTCCATTCATAAGCTGGCAGTTGTCCGTTGGGATGCATGTATAATTCCTGGGTAAGCAACAGCAATTGCTGCTTCGCAAAACCTGCATCCACTACAGCCAATGGTAAAGTGTGAAAAGCCAGGTCCCACGCGGCATACCAGGGATACTCCCAGTTGTCGGGCATGCTTACGATACCGGCATTGTGCAGGTGCTGCCAGTCTTTATTGCGTTCAAAATTGCGTTTTACGGGTTCGGTGGTGCCGGGTTTTGGTCCCTTAAGCCACTGGTGGATGCTGAAGTAATAATATTGTTTGGTCCACAGCATACCAGCCAATGCCTGCCGCTGTATCATCTTGTCTTCGTTGCTGCTGATCTTTTTCTGGATCTGTGCATAGAAAAAATCGGCCTCTTTAAGCCGTTCGGTGAACAGCTTTTCCAACTCGTCCTGCTCCAGCAGGTCTTCTGGCTGTGCCAGTTGCAGGTACAACACTTGTTTGGAATGCGCCGGAATGGTCAGCGGGTAAAGCGCCGCTGCTTTTGTACCTTTTTGTTTGGGGTTGATGGCCTTGCTATTGCCTTTTACCAGGTAATTATTAATACCATCCTTATAATATTTTTCCGGGTCGGAGGGGTGGCCAAAAATGGCGGGGTTGGTTTCGTTGTCGCAAAACATCAATGCCTCCGCATCGGGGCAATGCAGTACCATATTTCCCAATACCGGGTGGCTGGCCGTGATCTGGCACTCATCCTTTGCACCGAGCTGCGGATGAAAATCCAGCTGGCTGTACTGCCAGGTATTCCGAAACCAGAGTTGTGGCAATACCTGTATCGTACCCCGGCGTTTCGCACGATTTTCTATCGTAATCCGGATGCCAATACTGTTGGGTTTATGCTTGGCATACTCTACATGTACATCATAGTAATCGTCTTTCTCAAAAATGCCCGTATCCATCAGCTCGTACTCTGGCTGCAGGCGGTTGCGTTTGTGATTTTCTTTATGTAAGGTGTTGTAGGGAAATTCTTTGCCCGGGTACTTGTACAGGTAGTGCATGTACGAATGGGTGGGCGTGCTGTCGAGATAGTAGTAGAGTTCCTTTACGTCTTCGCCGTGGTTACCCTCGGGGCCGGTAAGGCCAAATAAACGCTCTTTTAAATACGGGTCTTTCTGGTTCCAAAGAGCCAGCGAAAAACAAAGCCGTTGCTTCTCATCGCTAAAGCCTGCCAGGCCGTCTTCGCCCCATCGGTAAGCATATCCCCGGCTGCGCTCGTGGCTTACATAACCCCAGGCATTGGAGTCTTCGCTATAGTCTTCTCTTACAGTTGACCATTGGCGTTCGCTCATGTACGGGCCCCAAAAAAGCCAGTTTTCCTTTTCGTCATAATGTGCTGCCAGTCGTTTTCTTTCGGCGTTCATGGGCATTAATTAACAGTTAATCCCACAGGCTATTTTCACCCCTGGGTATGGCAGGCAACAATATAAAGTAAAAGCATTGTCGGCAAATAAATGCGTATTGGGTTAAACAGGGTCTGAGAAGGCATGTTGCAATCGTTTGTTGGTGGAAAATGGAAACGTGGTGCAACCTTTGTAAACAGCTCTTTATCAACTCCCCCCAAAAAAAATCCCCTGTTACAAAAGCAACAGGGGAGTAATCAGCAGGGTAAATACAAAAAAATTAATTGTTCATCATCAATGGCATCACCAGCATTAATACGTCTTCGCCTTCGGCTTGCTCGCTGGGTTTTATAAGACCTGCCTTGGTAGCGGTGCTTAATTCCATCACCACTTCAGGCGTATCTGCAGCGCTCAGCATTTCTATCAAAAACCTTGCATTAAAAGCGATGGAAAGATCTTCGCCGGTGTATTGGCAATTCATCCTTTCGTTGCCTTCAAAACTAAAATCGATATCCTGGGCAGCAAGTTGCAGCTGGCTGCCGCTAATGGTGAGGGCCACCTGGTTGGTGCTCTTGTTACTAAAGATACTTACGCGGCGTAAGGCACTTTGAAAGTCGGCTTTGTTTACGGTAAGGCGGTAAGGATTATCGGCCGGAATCACTACTTTATAATCGGGGAAGCGGGCATCGATCAGGCGACAACTCATTTGCGTTGTTCCGTGAACCACAAAAAGATGGTTGCTGTTATAACTAACGGTCAGTTCATCTTCATTGTCCGGCAGTGCGTTCTTCAGTAAGGTCAATGGTTTTTTAGGAACGATAAAAGTATCCTGGCGTGGGCAGCTTACATCGGTGCGTTTGTAGCGTACCAGGCGGTGTGCATCGGTGGCTACACATTGCAGGCCGTCTGTCAGCATTTCAAAATAGACACCGGTCATAGCCGGGCGCAGGTCGTCGTTGCTAACGGCAAACAGTGTTTTATTGATCGCAGAAACCAGCGCAGTACTGGTCATGGTAAATGATGTCGTATCGTCTGCCACAGGTGCTTTTGGGAAATTGTCGGGATTTTCGCCCATTACCTTGTACTTACCATTGTCGCTGGTAATTTCTATGCTGTAATTTTTATCGATGTTAAAAGTAAGAGGCTGATCGGGCAGGTTTTTTAAACTGTCCATCAGGATTTTAGCAGGTATACATACTTTGCCATTGTCTTTGGCTTCAATTTCCAGTTGGATCTGCATCACTGTTTCCAGGTCGGTGGCGGTTACGCTCAACTTATTTTTATCCACTTCAAACAAATAATCTTCGAGGATTGGCAACACCGTATTGGCATTGATCACCCCGCTTATTTGTTGTAGTTGTTTGAGTAAGGCAGATGAGGATACGATAAACTTCATGGCAGTTTTTTGGGTTTTTTCTATTTCAGCAAACGTACACTTTTTTGCTATTTGGAAAACTGGTGTTTGTAAGTCTTAATAAATAGGTTCAGGGTCCTATTTTTGAAACCCACATGCTGTACAAACAACGCCTTACCAAAGAACAAGCCCTGGCCAAACTAAAGCAGTATTGTGCGTACCAGGAGCGGTGCCATACCGAGGTAAAAGAAAAACTCTATAGTCATGGCCTGTATAAAGCTGATGTGGAAACCATCGTCAGCGAGCTGATTGAAGAAAATTATCTGAATGAAGAGCGTTTTGCGGTGCAATATGCCGGTGGTAAATTCCGCATTAAACAATGGGGCCGTAAAAAAATCGAGTTTGCGCTGAAAGAAAAACAGGTAAGCAGTTACAGTATCAAAAAAGCTATGAAGCAAATTGACGATGCCGTTTACGAAGAGGTGCTAATGCAACTGGCCAATAAAAAATGGATGTTGCTGGAAGGCGAACAACAACTGAGCCGGGAAGCAAAAACACGTGCCTATCTTTTACAAAAGGGGTTTGAAAACAATTTGATAGGTAAGGCAATCCAGGCTATTCGTACCAAATAGTATTTATCTTGGCGCACCGAAAATCACCCGAAATGTTTTTGCCCAAAACCCTTGCAGCAGCCGTTGTTTTTTCCCCACTCATAATTTTTGCCCAAAAGGATATTCCCGTAGCTACAGATTTTTACCAAAACGAAATGTCGCTGGTAACAGAGAACGATAATTATACATTGCAGAAACGGGATGGTTATTACACCAATGGCTTTTACCTGAAGCTGAGCCGTGCGGTGGACCTGAACAAAAAGAAGCGGCTCAAAAACAAGACAGGCATTAAAAAAATAATCAATGGTTTTCAACTCGGCCAGGCTATTTATAACCCGGTAAGTTATAACCGGCCATTCCCTGAATCGCAGGACAGACCCTTTGCAGGTTACCTGGCGCTTACCTATAGTCAAAATATTTTTTACAAGGACAATAGCGTGCTGGAATGGGCGCTGAGACTCGGTACTATCGGACCAAACTCTGCAGCCAAAAATGTTCAGCGATGGTATCATAGAGTTATCGGCATCTACGACGTGAAAGGCTGGCCCTACCAGGTAAACAACGAAGTGAGCTTGAATTTAAAAGTTGCCTATTACCGGTCGCTTCTAAAAAGCCCCCCCCAATTTAACCGGTTGAACCTTGATGGTTTTGCTGTTGCCAACCTGGGAAATGCATTTACGAACCTGGCGATTGGCACAACCGTAAAAATAGGCCTGGTAGAAAACCATTGGAATAGCAGCCATTGGAGAGCAAGGGTGTCCACCGCAACCGGCAGCAGGCCGGCTTACAAACGAGAATTGTATTTGTTTTATGAGCCAGCCGTTACATTCCAGGCTTACAGTGGTGTGCTGCAGGGCGGTATGTTTTTGAAAGATAAAGGCCCTGTCGTAGCGGACATTAAGACATTGGTTATTTCGCAGCAGGTGGGTCTGCGCTTTGCACAAAACAGGTTTACCGGTGCCCTCGTTTATACGAACCGTACCAGGCAGGCCACCATCCAACAGCGCAATGAAAATTTTGGCAGCATTCAAATCGGCTATCGGTTTGGAAGAACGAAATAATTTTTGATTTTTGATTTTTGATTTCGGATTTATGATTTCAGATTTTAAGCTACACTATCATGGGTTTCAAACTACTTAAGGAATTTGTAACGAAAAAGGCCGGCAACATCTAAACACTAAACCCAAGCCATTGAACAACCTCATAATAACGCTGATACAAACCAACCTCCACTGGGAAAATAAAACGGCTAACCTGGAGATGCTGGAGCAGAAAATTAACGCAATCAACGAGCCGACAAATATTGTGGTGCTCCCGGAAATGTTCAGCACCGGGTTTAGCATGAAGCCGGAGTTGCTGGCCGAAAAAATGGACGGTGAAACCATTGGATGGATGCGGCAAACAGCCGCTGCAAAAAAGATCATCCTCACCGGCAGTATTATGGTGGAAGAAGATGGTAATTATTATAACCGCCTGATCTGGATGCTGCCCAACGGCCAGCATGGATATTACGATAAGCGGCATTTATTTGCATTTGGCGGTGAGGATAAACATTACACAGCTGGCAATAAAAGAATGATTGCGCAGGTAAATGGCTGGAGAATAAACCTGCAGGTCTGCTACGATTTAAGATTTCCGGTTTGGGCCAGGCAAAAACCCGGCACAGCTTTGGAGGAGACGGAAGCTCAGACCACCGAATTCGACATCCTGCTCTATGTAGCGAACTGGCCCGAGCGCCGCATCCATGCCTGGAAAACGTTGCTGACTGCAAGAGCTATCGAAAATCAATGCTATGTAGTTGGGGTTAACAGGGTTGGCAACGACGGGCATAATATGTATCACAACGGTGCCAGCATGGTGGTGGATGCCATGGGCGAATTGCTTTATCAAAAAGAACATGACGAGGATATTTTCACCATTACCCTGAATAAGGAAGATCTGGAAACCATAAGAGAAAAGTTGCCGTTTGGCAAAGACGCTGACAAGTTCCTGTTATTATAATGTTTTAAATCTACCCATAGCAGGGTATTGCCATGGCAGCTATCCATTGATACATTTATCTCCTTCTTAAAACCTAAAAAAACTTTTATGACCAACATAACAAAATGGATGAGCTGGGAAGGAGGCGTGGACCTGGTGGCACTTACAAGCCCCGACCTGCAAATGCCCAATGTAATCGTACACCTGGGACGCATGGTGAATACACCGGTAGGAAACGCCCCCAGCGGCATGATATTCTGGCAACCTGATACCAATGCAGCACCTGTTGTGATGGGCTTTGTAAGTACCAACGAAACCGTTGGCGCTTATTTTGGTCCGAACATTTTTGCGGGGACTCCCTTTGAAGGTGCACCCGTGCTAAATGGCGAAATAGAGATCCATTTTGACGGCACCACTGCCCATTCAAAATGCACAGTAGCCGGTCATGTTTTCGAAGTAGAAATGACTGATCTCAGTGAGCCATACTTAATCAACCGTGAACCTGCTGCCATGCCCCCGTTTCATCAACAAGGCGTAGAAATGAGTTGTGGCAAAACAGTACTGAAAGTAGATGGAGAAGTGATAGATATTATTATTCCTCCTGTTGGCATCTCCGGCGGCCCTGCCAGCATAGTTTCACCGAATGGCATATACGCAAGATAATTTTAAGGATCAAGGTCAAGGATTCAAGCGCCAAGGGTCAAAACGCAAACGCTCAATTTTCAATAGTCAGCCTGCCTGTATTGAAAATTGAGCATTGTTCGTTGATTATTGAACATTAAATTTCTGCAAATCCCTTGCTAATCCCTTCTTTCAATTCGCAGCCCGCTGCTATAAATCCCCCAGTTGCGGCCGCATCACGATATCTTCTACCACGGCCATTGTCGAAAGCTGGGAAGCCGTATAAATCATCTGTGCCACATCGTTGGCTTCCATAATTCTTTTTGGATCTATTTCGCTGTCGCCCCAGCTATCGCTCATGGTGGCACCGGGCATGATGGCCGTCACTTTTACACCGTGTGGCTTCATTTCTTCCCGCAGATTTTTAGTGAAGCCCAGCAGGGCAAATTTGCTGATGCTGTAACTGCCGCCATTGTCGTAGGCGTGTAGCGAGGCAATGGAACACATGTTGAAAATATAGCCTGACTTCTGTTCCATCATCTGGTTAATGAAAAGGCGTGTAAGATGATAGGCGCTATACACATTGATATGCATCATTTCTTCCAGCGTGCCCGCCGGTTCGCTGTGAACCGAGCCGGGTAAAAACTGCCCTGCATTATTTACCAGCACATCAATTGTTTTGGCGTTTTGCAACACCCATACCGCAAAGATTTTCCTGTCGTTGGCATTGGCCACATCAGCCACTTTTGCCTTAATGGTGCTGGATGGGTATTTGGTTTGCAGTTCTTCAACTGTTTTATTAAGGGTGGCTTCGCTCCTGGCACATAGATATAGCGTATGGCCGTGGGCGGCAAATGTTTCTGCGATGGCTTTACCAATTCCTTTGGATGCGCCGGTTATGATGATGTTCATTGTCTTTTTGTTATGTTGTGATGCCTTGCCGGCATCTAATTTCGAATGGTCTTTATTTGACAGGTAAATTTGTTGTTTAGATTTGCGGCCTCAAATGTAAACCAAACCATTGTTGGGGTGTTTTATCGTTTGTTCATTAACCCAGGTTCAAAGAAATCTTCAACCCTTTAATTTTTGGGCAAATGTTTTTAAATGAAAGAATTGACAGTCTAAAGCGTAAGTTTTCAGCAGCAGATTTCAGGGATCCTTTTAGTGAAGGAAGCAATATCCTGCAATCTATTGAGGCAGCGTTTATTAGAACAAAAGATGTAACGAAAGATCTGAATAATCTGAGGCAACATCTTAATTATTGGTCTGACAATATAAAACACAAAATAGAAGTAAAAACAGTAGACCTGAATAATCATATTGCCTGGCTTGACAAACTCGATGCAAATACAAACTATTGGGCTGTTATCGCAAGACGAAATTCACCGGCGTTGAAACATTTGGTTTATGACTGTAAGCCAAATGCTCTAATTATGTTATTTGCCATTTTGCAAGATGACTTCTTCGTGGTGGACAAAAAGTATAATTGGTTCTCCTATTTTCTGGTTGACAAACACACACAAACGGCAACCATTTTTAGAAGTGGTGAAAAAAAGACCCCGTTTGAACAGTGACATCTTTTTACTGGCGAGACAAAGTTTTGCCTTTCAAATGTCAATTTCTGCTATCAAAATCATTTATCGACGGAGAGGGAGACGCCATAAATGGCCGTCTCTACAAACCAACCACCAATAACCAATACCTAATCAACTAACCACCATGCCCTATAAACATTTATTCTTCGACCTCGACCATACGCTTTGGGACTTTGAAACCAACAGCAAGGAAACCCTTGGCGAGGTTTTTTATAAGAACGAACTGGATAAGAGTCTCACCAACGATTTTGATGGGTTTCATGAAAAATATTCGGCCCATAACAAACGGCTTTGGGACCGGTATCATCATGGGTTCATCAGGCAGGACGAACTGAGGTGGAAGCGCATGTGGCATACACTGCTGGATTACAAAAATGGCAGTGAGCCACTGGCCCGGCAACTGAGTGCTGAATACCTGGAAATACTACCTACCAAGCAGGCTGTGTTTCCCTATACAATTGAAATACTCGATTATCTATTGGCGAAAAATTACGCCATGCACCTGATCACCAATGGTTTTGAACAGATTCAGTATGGCAAATTGCACAATAGCGGTCTTACAAGGTATTTCACCCATGTGGTCACAAGCGAAAAGGCCATGAGCTTAAAGCCGAACAAGGAGATCTTTGAATTTGCCCTGCAACTGGCGGGTGCAAAAAAAGAAGAAAGCATTATGATCGGCGACAACCTGGATGCGGATATAAAGGGCGCCATGGATGCAGGTCTTGATACCATATTCGTAAACCATATCAATGAAACTTGCGAACTTAAGCCTACCTATATCATCTATCATTTAAAGGAACTGGAGCAGGTGTTTTAGCATTTCGCCAATTGGCATAACCATCAGTTAGCGCTAAGTTTGTCCTCTCTAAAACACCGTACTATGCATTTAAAGCCCGTTGATGTGGTGGAGAATATTGATAAGGCCTGTTTCCAGGAACAATATTTTAAGCCACGAAAACCATTGATCATAAAAGGGCTTGCTAAAGATTGGCCGGCCTACAATAAATGGACCTGGGATTATTTTAAGGAAATGGTGGGCGAAAAAGAAGTACCGGTTTACAACAATATCAAAAGCGACTCGTATACGCCGATCAACAAGGCTGATGGCTACATGAAGTTTGGCGATTACCTGGACATGGTGGCCAAAGGGCCGGTTGAGCTAAGGGTATTTGCATTTAATATTTTCAGTGAGGCAAAGCAGATCACCAAAGACTTTATTTACCCTACACAACTGGTCAACAATTTTGTAAAAAGATTTCCTTTACTGTTTGTGGGCGGCAGCGGCAGCGTTACCCATATGCACTTCGATATCGATTACCCGCACATACTGCATACCCAGTTTATAGGCCGCAAAAGGGTATTACTGTTTCCCTATGAAGAGCGTCATAAACTCTATCGCAAACCCTGGGAAGTGTTGTGCATGGCCGATTACAGCAATTATCACAAGGGTAAGGTTGATTTTAAATCATACCCAGCCATCAATAAAGCAGCCGGCTACGAAGTCATATTGGAGCATGGAGATACTATGTATATGCCCACCGGATTTTTCCACCACATGGAGTATATCGACAGTGGTTTCGCTATGAGCCTGCGCATCCTCGATCCCAACCCATTCACCGTCGCCCATGGAGTATGGAACCTGTTGGGCATGCGGGGTATTGACAACCTGATGAAAAAAACAATGCCTGGCCCCTGGTATAGTTATAAGCAGAAGAAAATCCGGCGGGCTGCCGCAAAGGAATTGTAGGATTATTCAGTGACCAACTTTATTAAAAAAATGTTCAATCCCGCAATAAGCGAGACAAGTAATCAACTAGCAATTTTCAATATCCAAATGAAAAACCCCTGGCTCCACGTATTTGAAAATTGATGGTTGAGCGTTGATTATTGATTAATTTCTATAAAAGGACATCGCGTTTAGGGGCCATTTTCTTATCCCAGCGCCTGCAGTATATCCGCAATAATATCATCCACATGTTCCAGCCCCGTGGAAATACGGATAAGTCCCGGCGTAATGCCTACCGTTTTCCTCTCTGCTTCGGATAGTTTGGCGTGGGTGGTGCTGGCCGGATGGCTTGCAATGCTACGGGTATCGCCCAGGTTGGCGGTAAGGGTGAGCATTTTAAGCTTGTTTAAAAATTCAATCCCCGCCTCAAGTCCGCCTTTTAGTTCGAAGCACACAATTCCTCCGCCATTTTTCATTTGTTTTATTGCAATCGCATGTTGCGGGTGGCTTGGCAGGAACGGGTATTTTACCCAATTGATGCCGGGATGACCTTCCAGTTTTTCGGCCAGGGCCAATGCATTTTTTGCATGGCGCTCCATGCGTACATCCAGTGTCTCCAGGCTTTTGCTAAGTATCCATGCATTAAACGGGCTCATACTCGGTCCGGTACTGCGGCAAAAAAGATAGAGATCATGGATCAGTTCTTTTTTGCCCACCACTACGCCACCCAGCACACGACCTTGTCCATCCAGCCATTTGGTGGCGGAGTGGGTAACCAGGTGGGCACCAAATTCGATCGGTTTTTGGGCTGCAGGTGTGGCGAAGCAATTGTCTACATTCAGGATGATATTGTACTTGTTGGCCATGGCACCTATCCAGCCCAGGTCTACCATATCAAGTCCTGGATTCGTGGGTGTTTCCAGGTAAATCATTTTGGTATTGGGCTTTATCAAGGCCTCCCAGGTCTCAGGTTGCTGCACATCGGCATAGGAAATTTCTATGCCCCACTTGGGTAAATATTTGGTGATCACGGTGTGGGTACTACCAAAGATGGAACTGCATGCCAACAGGTGATCGCCGCTTTTTAAAAAAGTCATGAAAGAGGCAAAGATGGCGCTCATACCGCTCGCTGTGGCAAAGCCAGCTTCGGCACCCTCGAGGGCTACCATCCGGTTTACAAATTCATTTACGTTGGGGTTGCTAAAGCGGCTATAGATATTATCATCGGTCTCATCGGCAAAGGCAGCCCGCATTTCTTCGGCATTATCAAAACAAAAACTGCTGGTCAGGAACAAAGGCGTGCTGTGTTCCATTTCGTCGGTACGGGCATTGCGGATGCGGATGGCTTCGGTTTGTGGATGCATATTGTTTTTTAATAGAGGCGCAAATGTAAATCAGCAACCCTGTAATTGGCATCCTGTTTTCAACTTACTTTGCGGCCGTTAAATTATCATGAATACTACCCGGCATATTTATCATCACGAGGGGCCATTTTCGTTGGAAAACGGCCAGGTGCTTAACGATCTTCAAATTGTATATCATACATATGGCCAGCGAAACGAGGCCAAAGACAATGTGATGTGGATCTGCCATGCCCTCACCGCCAATAGCGATGTAGCCGACTGGTGGCCCGGCATGGTAGGTGCCGGCAAGGCTTTTAACACCGATACTCATTTTATAGTATGTGCCAATATTGTGGGTAGCTGCTATGGCACTACGGCAACCGGCCTTTTTACAGAAAATGAACTGCCTGCCTTTATTACCATTCGGGATATGGTGCAGGCGCATATTTTGTTGCGCAAGCATTTGGGTATCAACAGTATTGAATTACTAGTTGGCGGCAGCATGGGTGGCTACCAAACCGTGGAATGGGCAATAGCCGAACCCACCATCATCCAAAAACAGTTTTTGCTGGTAACCGGTGCAGCCGAAAGTGCCTGGGGCATTGCGATACATACCGCCCAGCGCCTGGCCATTGAAGCAGACAGCACCTGGCTGCAAACAGGTGGAGGAGCCAAAGGCTTAAAAGCCGCGAGGGCATTTGGCATGGTTACCTACCGCAATTACAAACAGTACATGCTGTCACAGAGCGACAGCAACGATGATGAGAAAACGGACAATTTTAAAGCTTCCAGTTATATTAACTACCAGGGAGAAAAACTGGTGAGCCGTTTTAATGCCAAAAGCTACTGGTGCCTCACCAAGAGCATGGATAGTCACAACATCACCCGTGGCCGCGGAGGCAACATGAATGAAGTACTGGCACAGGTTTTGCAACCAACCCTCATCATCGGTATCAACAGCGATTTTCTTTGTCCTACGCAGGAGCAGCAGGTGTTGGCAAGTTATCTTCCCGACAGCCAGTTGCACATCATTGATTCACTGTATGGGCATGATGGATTTTTAACAGAAACAATAAAAGTGGGGAGTATATTAAAGGATTGGATGAAGTAGGGAAGACCGGGAGTAGTAAGTATTTTGTAAGTCATTTATCCACTCCACGTTAATTTTTTCGCAACGCTTTACCTTGCAGTAATAATTAGTTTGCAGCATCCGTTATACCTCCAAATCAAAAAAAATATGGTCTCCAGGTTGTCAGTTGTTGCGTGTCTGTTGTTGCTTACAGCAGTGCCCAATCAAATTTTTGCAAAGAAAAATCCCAAATCGAAAAAGGCAGCAACTACCAGGCCGGCACCAAAAAAAGCGATAACACCAAAGGCTGCCACAGCCACTCCCTACTATATTATTGTAGATAAAAGCGACAATACCCTGACCGTGTACGATTCCGACGATTGGCTGGTACAATACCCCTGTACTTTCGGCAGCGACGACCTGGGAGACAAGATGAAAGAAGGTGATCGTCGTACTCCTGAAGGCAGGTTCCATATTTTATCGAAATATCCCCATAAAAAATGGAAGCTGTTCATGATGCTGGATTATCCCACAAAAACGGATTATGATAAATTCAACCAGCGGAAAGCTAAAGGCATTATTCCCGCATCGGCGAAAATTGGCGGCGCTATTGGCATTCACGGAACATGGCCCCGCGAAGATTGGGCAGTAGAAAACCTCCAGGCCTGGACGCTGGGCTGCGTGAGTATGAAGAATGAAGACATTGAAGAACTCTACAACATGATCGCCCCGGGAACATTGGTGATCATTCAGCGGTAATTTTTCCGAAATATACTTTTCAGCAGGTTTAATTCCTGCTTGTTCATCGGGCCTTATATTCGTTATAGAAGAAACAGGCTATGAACAACAATATCCACGATCCTTTTTTTGAGGCAAATAAAGACGGCTGGAACAAGCGCACAGCCGTACATATCGCTTCGTCTTTTTACGACAACCAGACATTTAAAGCAGGAAAGAATTCGCTCAACAAACCAGAACTGGAAGAATTAGGTTCTGTTGAAGGCAAAAGCCTGCTGCATCTCCAATGTCATTTTGGGCAGGATACCCTTAGCTGGGCAAGGCTAGGCGCCAAAGTTACCGGCATCGACCTCAGTGATTTGGCCATTGCCGAAGCGAAAAAACTGTCCGCAGAAATTAATACCCCGGCAACGTTTGTATGTAGTAATGTATACGACCTCGTTGGTCACCCGGAAATGCCGGAAGCAGGTTCTTATGATGTTGTTTTTACTTCCTACGGTACCATCGGCTGGCTGCCCGATCTTGATAAATGGGCCGCCGTCATCTCCCATTTTCTAAAACCCGGCGGCATATTTTATATCATTGATTTTCACCCGGTGCTTTGGATGATGGATGACGATCTTTCCACCATCAAATACCCATATCACAATTTTGGGGTGATAGCCGAAACCAACACCGGCACTTATACCGACCGCGATGCGGCTATTGAATACAAAGAATATAGCTGGAACCACAGCATCAGCGAAATACTGAATGCGCTTATTGATGCAGGCCTTGAAGTACAGCGTTTCAACGAGTTTTCTTATTCACCGTACAACTGTTTTAATAATGTAGTGCAGGGAGCAGATGGCATGTGGCGGGTAAAAGGAATGGAGGATATGATACCGATGATGTATTCGGTAAAGGCGGGGAAGGTGGAGTGAGTATGGCTTTTTGCAAACAGCCTGTCAGTAATTTTTTCTGTTTATTTGAAGCAAGCTCAATTTCAATCGCTCAGGTCTCCTGGTACCTTCTTCGATTATTTCATCCAGCGTAGATGATATGAAGGCAGCGTTTGTGACAAAGATTCCTACGGAAGAAAGAAGGATGCATTTTGAAGCTTATATCAAATATTCCAGCGCATTGAAACAGTTATGTGGCAATGAAAATCTAATTCAATGGATAAATGGTTCTTTTGTAACAAAAGAAAAAAGGCCAAAAGATATTGACCTCGTAACTTTTATAGACTGCAGCATAATCGACTCTTTAGAAAACGCATTGCAGCCTTTTAAATACCCCGAATCAGAAATCAACTTTCATGTTGATGCATATATTGTTCCGGTTTACCGGGCTACAAGCAAGCAATATTATCTGTATCAATATGACAAAGCATATTGGATCAATAAGTTTGAAAAGACAAGACGCAATAGGGCCGGCAATAAGCTTGCGAAGGGTTTTTTAGAAATATCTTATTAAATTTACTAAATGACTGACAGCAAAATTTTCAAATTGATGGACCTTATAGAAGATATAAAGAAGGTCGATGAAATGATTGTTCTGCATAAAAAAGATGCCGGACTCAATTTTATGCTATCTCAGTATGAAGCCAGAAAAACAAAATTGACCGGTTATCTAATTAGCGAATTGAACGCTCCTCCCTATAAATCAAAAACAAGTATTCTTTTTCTCAAGCGATTTTTGGACAAATTCTATACAGATTCTTCCCGTTTATCTATGAATGAAATAGAATCAAATGATTTAAGAAGGCTGGAAGCAGCGTTGTAAGCTGGTGTTATCCCAAAATCTACCAGTTAAAGTACATTAATTGTCCGCTTACACAATAGCAATTTTACCACCTTCCCTTGCTGCCTTATAAATGGCATCAATCACCTTCATGTCTTTAAAACCTTCTTCGCCGGTAATATGGCTGGGCAATTGTTTGTTTTGCAATAGTATTTTTGCAATTTCATCACACTGGGTAGCCTGCTGGTTAATGTCAGGAAAATTCATCGGTCCATTGCTGGTTCTGCCTTTAAATGGACCATAACTGATGGCCGGGCTGAGCTCAAAAAAGCCATTCTCAGCCGCAGCATAAAACCGGTCGATGCCACAATTGTAGGTGCTGCTGGAATTACAAATGGCACCACCGGGAAATTCCAGTTGCCAGGTAATAGATGCTTCCACCTGGGAGAATAATTTTTTATCTGTAACGGGTCCAAACTGTGCCGTTACAGCAATAGGCTCTTCTCCCAAAACGTACCGGCTGCATTGCACACAATACAGGCCCACATTCATAAGCGGCCCACCACCCGCCAATGCTTTATTCAACCGCCATTCTGTTGGATCGCTGGTTTTATATCCCAGTGATGCCTCTATCAACCGCACTTGCCCGAAAATCTTGTCCTGCCCCAACCTCTTTAATTCGAGGTTGTAGGGTTCGTAGTGCAGGCGGTAACCTACAGCCATTTGTACGCCTGCTTTTTTGCAGGCAGTTATTATTTCGGAACAGTCACTAGCCGTAAGAGCCATTGGCTTTTCTACAATAATTTGTTTTCCCGCTTTAGCTGTGCGAAGTACATATTCCTTATGCATGGCGTTTGGCAACACGATGTACACGAGGTCGATGTCTTTGTTGTCGGCAATAGCATCGAAATTCTGGTAGTTGTAAATGTTCTTACCTGGAATATTGTATCTCTTCTTCCATTCCTCTGCCTTGGATGGTGTACCTGTTACGATGCCAGTCAGCTTGCAATATTGGGAGCTTTCGATCCCTGAAGCGAGATAGCCTGCATACCGGCCCAGGCCACAAAGGGCGATTTTGAGTTTTTTGCCTTCATACAATTCATTTGGATCTTCGGGTGCATTCATAAATGAGGGCAGTGCTAATGCTGCAGCTGTACCCCCTGCACCCAGGCCCAGGTTGTGTAAAAATTTACGGCGGGATACATTTTTCATAACTCATTTTTATCTTTTAAAAAGGCTGCCGGCGATGGGCATTTCATTTCACCGTAAGATAAAAAAGAAGGTTCCTGAATATTCTCTGAATAGTTTCAACGGTAATAATTCCATCACCACTTCACATCCATCACCTGTGGGTAATGGTCGCTCATAAAAATATCATCCTTTTTGTATTGCACCACTTCTACTGATGGGGAAACAAACAGGTGATCGATCCGCAAAGTAGGAGAAATGCTATAGTAAGTGCGGCCCAGGCCAAAGCCATTCATTAAAAAAACATCCTTCAATTTTCCCCGAATGCGGTGATAAACATAGGATGTAGGAACCTCATTCATATCGGCCGAAAAGATAATAGGGTAAGGGCTTTCATCGATTTGCTTCTGTACCTGTTGTGCCTGTAAAGCATGATAAGGCAAGAAAAATTTCAACTTTTTAAATTTGTTATCCGAGTAAATGATGGCACTGTCTTCAGTGTTATCCCAGGGTTCCTTGTCTTTGGGTTTCAGATCACGCAGGTGCATGCTTTGTAAGTGCGTAACTATAAATCTTCTCTTAATGTTTCGAATGGTTATATCTGCCACAATAATACTTTCAGGCGTTTTCTTTCCTGGGAACACCACCTGTTCTACCCTGTTAAGTGGATATTTTGAAAAAATAGCGATGCCGGAATAGGCCGGTCCCCATGGAGGATAGCTCTTATAGTCAGCTGTAAAATAATGGTATGGGTAATGCATACTGTCTTTCAGGTAAGCCACATTGGATGGTAGGGCGGGGTTGTTATACTCTGTAAAATCCTGCAGGCAAAGGATTTCCGCGTCCTGCTGTGTTATAAACCGCAGCATCTTGTGACGTAGCGAGTTTGCGCTATCGCGGGAAAATTCGTGTGTATCAAATCCTTTTATATTCCAACTGAGGATACGTACAGTCCCCACCTGCTTTTGACTAGCAAAAGGTTTGTTCTTATTCCAAGCAAAAAGAACGCTGATATTCTGATAGCCGGCAAAAATCAATACGAGTAAAGCCAGTCCTGATTTTCGTTTTATGAATAACCAAACCAGCGCTGTAACTAAAACCGTGAGCAACAATACCGGGAAAGCAAGCCCGAGGAAGCCCATTACCCAAAAACGCGCCGGGCTTATATACGGGGTAAAACAGGAAAGGCCATACACGATGGCCAGTAAAACCGATGCAACAGAAAAAGAAATACTAAGGAACCGCTTCAAATGGGTAGGAGGTTTTTACAGGTCTTTACTTGCCCGTTTCAGGTAATCCTTTTCTTCATCGGTAAGAAAGTGATAACCGTCTTTGCCTATTTTATCGAGAATGTCGTCTATTTTTTGCTGGGTTACATTGGGCGTTTTTTTATACGGTTGCTGGCCCCTTGTATCGTAAAACACTTCCTGCCGCACCTGCCTGTTGCTCTTCTTTTCAGCAGGATCGAACAAATGGAAAAACCAATGATAGACATTCTGCATCCAGTTGCCCATATCCTTGCCTGCTCTTAATCTTTTGATGTAAATAAAGCCCATAGCCGCGCCGGCCAGGTGTGCCACAGCAATGCCAGCACCGCTGCTGGCTACCATGGCAAAATCAATCAACACAAAAATGAGTGTCAGCACCCAAAGCGGTATTCCGCCATTGATCATTGGGAAAATGCGGTAGTCGGGTGCCAGGGTCGTGGTGGCCACACTTACGGCCATTACAGATGCTCCTGCCCCGATCATAGGAATAGCCCCATCTATACCCTGGTACAATACCGGGAAAATATTCATCGTAATCACAAAAAACACCGCCCCGGCCAGCCCACCATACACATACACCGGCCCCAGTTTACGGTTGCCGGTAAGGTCTTGTAAAATATATCCAAAAGCCCAAAGCCAGATCATATTGCTGATCACCATCCACACACTTATATGGCTGAACATGTAGGTAAGTATCGTCCATGGCCTGGTACCAAGCACTGAGAATTTTGGTGATAGAGAAAACCAGTCCAATACATTGGGTACAAACTTGGTAATGTCCAATTTGCCCAGGAAGAAAACAATTTCGATAAACTTGAGCAGCACAAAAAGCACCACATTAATGGTGATGAGCATGATCAAAGCATTGCCTTCTTCGCCCAATAAAATTTTTCCCCGTTTGTTTTGTTCCCTCACACTCATTTTGATTTATGATTTATGATATCTGATGTATGATTGATGATGTCGAATGTACGATTGATGACAGAATTTCGATTTTCCCATTTAAAGCTACTCCTTAGAAATCATTCCCTTATCATGTGCTGCATTTTGTTTTTCCAAATCAATAAAAACTTTTCCGGTTAGTGCGGTTCCAGAAATACACAAGCAAAAAGCCAACCAATGCCCCGCCTAAATGGGCAAATCTTGCAATTCCGCCGGCAGAATTCTGCAATACCATCAACAACTCGTACGCCATATACATCAAAACCACCCATTTTGCTTTTAATGGCACCAGGAAGTAGATGTAGATGTAGGTATTGGGAAATAAATAGCCAAAAGCTGCCAGGCAGCCAAATACGGCTCCTGAAGCCCCAAGTGTAGGCGTCTCCATCATTTCCTGGATAAATACAGATGAACTATCCAACACTGCAGAAGCGTACGCCTTTGCCTCCTCCGGGTCTGAAGGCCAGTTACGGGTTAGCTCCAGTATCCGGTGTGGATCAGCGCTGCCAAAAGCCTTGTTCTCCATCAATTCTTTAAAGTTCAGGGGCGAGGGATTGTCTTTAAAATGAGCAAAATCATTCAGCAGGCTATGGTATTCCCAACTCAGCCAGCCCAGGTGCACGGCTGCGGCACCAATTCCACAAATCATGTAAAAAATCAGGAACTTCCGGGGGCCCCAAAGATTTTCCAACACACTGCCAAACATCCACAGGGCAAACATATTTCCAAAAATATGGCCCAGGCTGCCATGCATAAACATGTGCGTAATGATTTGCCAGGGCTTAAAAAGCGGACTTTCTATATTGTGCAAAGCAAAAAAATTGGCCACATTGCCAATACTGGGTGTCATGCTACCGGAACCGGCCGTGCCATCAAAAACAAGCTGGGCAAGAAATACCAGGACATTAATGATGAGTAGGTTTTTTATTATCGTAGGCAGTATCTGGAACCGGCCTGGCCTGAATTCTGTGATCATAGGTTATTTGATTCTCTCCTGTTTTATACTGTAAAGACAAAAAGGTTGGCTTTCCGTTGCATCTCACAAATATTGAGCCGCCCAACAGCCCCAACCTTTGCCCATTAAATATTATGCCGCTTCTTAAGCTGTACCACGTTTTCTATATGGTGTGTATGCGGAAACATATCTACCGGCTGCATTTTTGTCACCTCGTATTTTTCGTCCAGCAATTTTAAATCCCTGGCCTGGGTAGCCGGGTTACAGCTTACATACACTACGATGGGAGCGTCCATAGCCAATATCTGTTTTACCAGCTTTTCGTGCATACCTGCCCTTGGCGGATCGGTTATAATCACGTCGGGCCGGCCATGTTTCTCAAAAAATGCCGGTGTACAAACGTCGGCAACATCACCCGCAAAAAAATCTGCGTGAGTGATTTTGTTAAGGGCCGCATTTTCTTTGGCATCCTCAATGGCTGCTTCGATCATTTCCACTCCTATAATTTTTTTGGCCAGGCGGCTTACAAAAATGCCAATACTTCCCGTGCCGCAATAAAGATCATACACAGTCTGCGTACCATCCAGTTCTGCAAAATCCCTTGTAACCCGGTACAGGTTTTCGGCCTGTTTGGTATTGGTTTGGAAAAAGGATTTAGGGCCAATTTTGAATCTGAAATCCTCCAACGTCTCCATTGCATAACCCGGACCGTGCCAGGCCACAGGCGTTTGATCGTACAGGCTATCGTTCCATTTTTGGTTAATGGTGTACAGCAAAGTGGTGATGGATGGCTCCTGCTCCATCACATGTTCCATCAATGCTTTCAGCCAGTCATCCTGCTGGTGGGCCACCACTATATTTACCATTATTTCGCCGGTCGTGCAAAGCCTTACCTGCATGGTTCTTAACCAGCCAGTATGCATACGAATATCGTAAAACGTAAAGCCGTTTGCAATGGCAAAATGTTTTACAAGCTTTCGGATACGGTTGGTGGGTTCCTCTTGGAGGTAGCAGATGTCAATATCCACCACTTTATCAAAAACGCCGGGGGCATGAAAGCCGGCGACATTTTCGTATTGAGAAACTTCTTCCATTTTTACCTCTTCGCTTGTGAGGTATTTTTTATTCGCAAACGTAAATTCCAGCTTGTTGCGGTAATAGCGTTGGTCTTCGCCGCCGATTATGGGCATCATGGAGGGCAACTTTACATGACCAATCCGCTGAAGCTGGTCGGCCACCTGCTGTTGCTTGTATTGCAATTGTTTTTCGTAAGGCAGCATTTGCCATTTACAACCGCCGCAAATACCAAAATGACTGCAAAAAGGTTCCACCCGGTCGGGGGCATAGGTGTGAAACAAAACCGGGTGACCTTCGCCCCAATCCTTCTTATTTTTCAATAACCTGATGTCCACTACATCGCCGGGAACGGCTTTGTCTATAAATATTACCTTCCCCTCCACGTGTGCCAGGCTTTTCCCCTCTGCGGCATAATCTTCTACCAGCACATTGTGAAGGACGATCTTTTTATTTTTTTTCACGGCGCAAATCTAATCGTTCTGCTGCCATAAAGGAAGAAGGAACAATGGCAAGGTTCCGAAGATGTGGTTAAAGTCTTTATTGTTACTAATTGACGGCATACAACTTGTCTCCATTTGTTCCTTCGTACTTTGTGGCAAATAATAACAGGCCCGGCTAACTTGTCGGCGAAACCTTTCCTTTATGCTTTTAAATATACACCCCGATAATCCCCAGCCCCGCCTGATAAAACAGGTGGTAGACGCCTTGCAAAAAGGGGGTATCATCATATACCCCACCGACACTATTTATGGCCTTGGCTGCGATATCACGCAGCACAAAGCCATTGAACGTATCTGCAAAATCAAAAACATTGATCCCGCAAAGGCGCAGCTCTCTTTTATTTGCCGCGACCTTAGCCACCTGAGTGACTATACCAAAAGCATTGGCACCCCCGTTTACCGCTTGTTAAAAAGCTACCTGCCCGGGCCCTACACATTTATTCTGCCGGCCAGCAAACAGGTGCCCCGTATTTTAGAAAGTAAAAAATCTACCATTGGCCTTCGTATACCGGATAATACGATCGCCATGACCATCCTGGAAGGGTTGGGCAATCCGATATTAAGCACCTCGCTGCCCGGTGATATGGTGGAAGAATATACCGATCCTGAAATCATGTACGAACGTTTTGGCCACCTGGTGGATTATGTTATTGATGGCGGCATTGGCGGCATGGTACCCAGTACCATTATAGATTGTACCGGCGACGAGCCCGTGGTGATCAGGGAAGGAAAAGGTGAATGGAACGAATGAGTTAAGGTTCAGGGTTCAAGACACAAGGTTCAAGACGCCAGTATTAGCATACAAAAAGTTACTTAAATTTGAGTTTTCGGCTTACACCAAAACGATTACGCTATCGCTTTGAAACCTGAATACCAGAACTTGATCCTAGATCCTTGTAGCTTGAACCTTGAACCTTTTTGAAAAATGTCATATAAGCTTACCGGCCTTGCACCCATGCTGGAAACCAATGATCTGCAGGCCACCATTTCGTTTTACATAACCAATCTTGGTTTTACGGTACAGGGAACTTTTGATCATGGTGATGGTGTACCTGTCTGGGCATCAATCAGGCATGGCCCGGTGGAGATCATGTTTAAAACGCCCAACCCGGTAATGAACTATGGACAGGTATTGCTGACAGGTAACCTGTATATTACCACCAGCAATGTAGACGAACTTTGGTTACAGGTAAAAGACCTGGCCGAAGTGGTGTACCCGATAGAAGATTTCCCCTACCAAATGAGGGAGTTTGCGATCAAGGATAATAATGGCTATGTACTGAGTTTTGGAATGGATATATCGGGTGGTACGGAAGATTAATGTTTACACTCTCACTGAGGACAATACGAAATTGAACTTATATGCCCTTATCTTCCTTATATGGTTGACCTAAATTCCGTGTGCTTTTCAGCTGGCTCTTGATAATTGCCTGTTGGTTATCCAACATTCTCCAATTCCAGCTCCAGCTGCGTTGGCAGGATATTAAAACTCTTGCGGTGATACTCACAAATGCCATATTGTTCAATGGCATTGCGGTGCTTTAGAGTGCCATAACCCTTGTTATTTACCCAATCGTAATGAGGAAACTGCGAATGAAGCTGCTTCATAAAATCATCCCGGTAGGTTTTGGCCAAAATACTGGCGGCGGCAATACTGGCATAAATACCATCGCCTTTAATAATGCAATGGTGGCTGACGGAGCGATACGGTTTAAACCGGTTCCCATCTACCAACAGTAATTCCGGGCGTAAGTGCAATGCATCCAAAGCCTGGTGCATGGCTTTATAGGTTGCCTGTAAAATATTGATCCGGTCTATTTCCTGCTGACATGACTGGCCTACGGCAAAAGCGATCGCGGAAGTTTCTATTATGGGCCTCAGGCTATAACGTTCGGCTTCATCCAGTTGTTTGCTATCGTTCAGCAACGGGTGGTAAAAATCTTTTGGCAAAATAACGGCAGCAGCAAATACAGGTCCGGCATAGCATCCGCGGCCGGCTTCGTCTATGCCTGCTTCGGTAAGGTGTGGATCGTAAAATGATTGCAACATGATATTGGGCTACAAAAAAATAAAATTCCATATTCTAAACAAAATCATCGCAAAGAGTTACCAACATTACCTTTGCCGCCTTATAGAAATGTCTATTTATGGAAAATGGTTTGGCTGATCTGAGAAATGACAAACAGGACAAAAATAACAGGGCGGTAGCGATTTGGTTGCTGATCGGTGTGGGTATGACGATCATACAAATTTTACTCGGCGGCATCACCCGGCTTACCGGCAGCGGGCTCTCTATTACTGAATGGAACGTGGTTACCGGCACCCTGCCTCCCATCAGCCACCAACAATGGATTTCAGAATTTTCACGGTACCAGCAAACGCCCCAGTACAAATTGCTCAATTCAGATTTTAACCTCGGCGATTTTAAGTTCATTTTCTTTTGGGAATGGATTCACCGCTTATGGGCCAGGCTTATCGGAGTTGTGTTTGCTATCGGCTTTGTCTATTTTTTCCTGGCCAAAAAATTCAGGAAAGAAATGGTGAAGCCACTCATCATTCTCTTTCTACTGGGTGCCTTGCAGGGTGCCGTGGGCTGGATCATGGTAGCCAGCGGTTTGGAAGGTGATGCCGTATACGTAAAACCAACCCGCCTGGCATTGCATTTTACTTTTGCCTTGTTTTTACTGGCCTATACCTTTTGGTTTGCCCTGCAATTGCTGGTTCCAAAAAAACAAATTGAAAGACATGTTTCCCTAAAAAAATATGGGATACTGATATCTGTGGTCCTCGTTTTTCAGCTGCTGTACGGAGCTTTAATGGCAGGGCATAAGGCCGCCACCGCAGCGCCTACCTGGCCCAGTATTAATGGCCAGGCTATCCCGATGGGTTTGTATAAAAACGGCGATGGCTTTCTCAATTTTATCAACAATAAAATACTGGTGCATTTTATACACCGCGGCATGGCTTACCTGCTCGTATTGCTGGTAATACTGTGGAGTATCAAAGCTTTCAAAACACATGGCAGCGAATGGTTCAATAAAACGAGATGGCTGCCATTGGGTACGATATTGTTACAGGTATTGCTGGGTATCGGCAGTGTACTTACCAGCCCTCAAATAGTACCCAATCGCTGGGGTGCGTTTGAATGGATGGCCCAGCTACACCAGTTCTGCGGCATGCTGTTTTTGTTGGTGATGATATGGATGTTGTTTATAACGGGGCGTGCAAAACAGGAATTAGCCAGGTAGGCTCTGAACATTTACTACTGTAATCACTTTCAGTTCATTATTCAGGATAAGAAAAAAAGGTAAATTTGTTTGTAAATAGCAAACCATGACAAGCGTATTAGACGAACAACTACAAGACTATTTTTTGGAACTAAATGAGTCTGAAAAAAAATCTGTCCTCCTTTTATTGAAGACTTTTTTGGCAAATAGAAAAAGGACTGACGACCGTATAAGTATTGAACAATACAATGCAGAAATAGATGAAGCCCTGGCGGAAGCAGAAGCAGGCAATTATATTACACAAGACGAGATGGAAATAGCGGCAGCAAAATGGTAAGGGAAGTAAGATGGCCACTTGCGGCTCAGAAGCAGTTAAGCAAAGCCTATGCTTACATTCTCAAATTCTCTTATCAAAACGCTGAGAAAGTTAAGAATGATATTTTATCATCTACCCGTAAAATAGCTGAAAATCCTGAAAGATACCCGCCTGATAAGTACCGAAATAACAACGATGGCAGTTTCAGAGCGTACGAGTTGCACCGCTACCGCATCGCTTACCAGTTCACAGAAAGGGAAATTATTATCGTAAGAGTTCGCCATACAAGTATGGAGCCCAAACAATATTGAACCCCTTGTCATACAATCCTCAAACGGACCCGTTGACGTATAATGACCATTGACTTACTGACCAATGACCCAATGACCAGTCAATAATCAGGCAGCAATACAATCATAAGTTTTGTCCTATCTTGAACGGATAAACCAGTTTCATGCAACGAACGTTTGTAAGCGACCTTTCAAAAAAAACATACCCCCTTTCAGAAAAAATTTCCTGCAAGTCCATCCGCTCCAATGTAATGGACGAAATAAAAAAAGAAGCCCCGGATTTTAAAGAAGATGGTGCCATATCGCTGAACGAGCTGAACCAGTACCGCTATCGCTTTATTCAAAAAAAATTATCAACTGAGATAGGAGACCTTACTGCCCTGGAACAGCAGGTATTGAAGAACCTGGAAGCCGGTGGCACCTTATCTGATAAATTACAGCAAGATGAAAGCAAAGATGATTTCACATTTGGCCAGCGACTGGCAGATAAAATAGCCAGTTTTGGCGGCAGCTGGACCTTTATCCTCTCCTTCCTCTTCTTTATTCTTATCTGGATTTGCACCAATGTTTTCTTATTGCTGAAAAACCCATTTGATCCCTATCCCTTTATACTGCTGAACCTGATATTGAGCTGCCTTGCCGCACTGCAGGCCCCGGTGATTATGATGAGCCAGAACCGCCAGGAAGAAAAAGACAGGGAACGGAGCAGGAACGACTACATGATCAACCTGAAAAGCGAACTGGAAATAAGAATGCTGCACGAAAAAATGGATCACCTGATCATTAACCAGCAATCGGAAATGCTGGAGATACAACAGGTGCAGGTTGAAATGATGCGGGAAATAATGGAGAAGATAGAGCGTTTGGAGAAATAGGCGAATAGCCAGTTGCGAGTAGCGTATAGCGAGTAGGGATGGGTAGGCTCCTTGTCTGCATGGGCAAGTATAGAGGGCTTTTTAATTTTTTCATTTGAAACTGCCGGCATCTTGCTACTTGCTACTAACTACTTGCTTTTGACTACACCGCAATAACAACCTTTGACTGTCATGAAAAAATACCTTACTGGATTTTATTATGCTTTGCCGGTGCAGCTGCTGCTGTTGCATTTTCGTAAATACCAGGTTTTGCTGGTATTTTGGTATATATTGTTTGCAGTCGTTAATGGTACTTTTATGGAGCGCTTTGGGGTTAATAATATGTACATGGCGCCGGAGTACCTGAACGATGTAAATGCCCTTAGTACGGCGATGGTGGGCATTTCTATTGCGGTATTTTTTATGAGCTGGAATATTACCACGTTTATACTCCACAGCAGGCATCTCCAATTCCTGGCTACTACCTCCCAGCCGTTTCTAAAGTATTGTATCAACAATGCTATTCTCCCGGTAGTGTTCCTCGTTTTCTATGCCATTAAAACGATCTCTTTTCAATATTCACAGGAGCTTTTTTCTATTGGAGAATTGCTCTTTTTTATTGCCGGATTTCTCTGTGGTTTTATTTTGGCGCTGGCTATGGCATTCGGCTATTTTTTTGGCGCTGATAAAACCATCTACAGGTTCCTGTCGGCGGCCGTAAAAGATGAACTCATAAAACACAAAACCAAATATGAAGACAGCGGGCGGGCGAAAAGAAAATATTACCTGCGGGTAGATTGGTACTTCAGTGCCACATTTAAATTGCGCAAGCCAAGGGACGTTCAGCATTACACCCAGGATTTTATCGACCGCATCTTTAAACAGCACCATATCGCTGCTATCATTTCCATTTTCATCGCCTTTGCGTCGTTGATCACGGTGGGATTTTTTCTCGACAATAAATACTTTCAATTACCGGCGGCGGCCAGCATCACTGTTTTCTTTGCGATTCTTATTGCGGTGGCGGGCGCCTTTTCTTATTTTTTACAGGCATGGGCGCTGCCTTTTGTGCTGGTGCTATTTATCGTGTTCAATGTGCTGTATCAAAACGATATTATAGACCCGCGCAATAAAGTGTACGGGCTTAATTATGACAACAAATCCGAACGCCCGAAATACGACAGGGAAACATTGTGGCAGCTAAGTTCAGGCGAAAATATGCGGATGGATTCTTTACGGTTTATCGGTGTACTCAATCGCTGGAAGCAGAAGCAAAAAAGCGACCAACCCGTCATGTATATTATCTGTACCAGCGGCGGCGGTGCCAGGGCTGCCACTTTTACGATGAATGTGTTACAACGCCTCGACAGCCTGACCAGGGGACAGCTTATGCCTCAAACCGCATTGATCACCGGGGCATCGGGCGGCATGATGGGTGCTATCTATTTCCGCGAATTATTTGCCCAAAAAATGTTAGGCAGAAACCTGGCACTAACCGATGAAAAGTATGTAGACGATATTTCGGCCGACCTGATGAACCCGTTGTTCTCATCATTTGTGGCGAGAGACCTGATAGCACCTGCACAACATTTTACCATGAATGGCCACAGTTATGTAAAAGACCGTGGCTACAGTTTTGAACAAAAATTAAATAGCAATACGCACGGCCTTCTGGATAAACAATTGAAGGATTACGGGGAGGCAGAAAATAGCGCCACCATACCGCTGGCATTTTTCAATTCGGTAATAACAAGGGATGGTCGCAGGATGACCATCAGCACACAACCCGCCCGGTTTATGATGCGGCAGATGTTCGACACCGCCAACCTAACCCCGGTGGATCCGGATGGGGTTGACTTTGTTTCCTATTTTGATAAACAGGAACCCTATAATATCCGGATATTGACAGCCCTGCGGATGAATGCCACCTTCCCATATGTACTCCCAAACGTATGGCTACCTACCAACCCCGTGGTGGATGTAATGGATGCGGGTTTCCGTGACAATACCGGCCTGGAAACAGCCATGCGTTTTATGTTTGTGTTCCGCAACTGGCTGAAAGAAAACTGCAGCAAAGTGGTGCTGGTGCAGATACGGGATAAAATACAGGGTGGCTGGGACAATGTATTGGATTCAAAAAACATCGCCGACCTGCTTACAAAACCAGCATTACTTACCCAGCATAACCTGTTCCGCTTCCAGGAGTATTCGCAACACGAAGAGCTGGATTATGTGCAGCACATATTTGGAAACAAGCTTCACCGCGTTGTTTTTGAGTACCAGCCTTTCAATAAAAATGCAGCAGCTACGCTTAGTTTCCATTTAACCCAACTGGAAAAAAGAGACATTAAATCTTCCATGGGCGACAGGGGCAACAGGGCTGCATTTCTGAAAGTACAAACGATGAAACCCTAAGCTTCATTACTGTTTTATAAAAGCAGCCACCATCGTTTCGCCGTTTTCCTTTTTAACTACCAACCGGTAATTTCCGGCAGCCAGCATTTGTACATCCATTTGTTGGGAGAAAACTACACCTGACATCATTATCCGGCCGTCACTGTTGACTATTTGATATTGTCTTCCTGTGAGCAATTCACTGGCACGAACATTTAATACAGATTGAACGGGGTTCGGCGCTATTTGCAACATTGGTTTCCTGGTGCTTATATCAGCCACTACCACCTGCGAGAAATGGATGGCTCCGTTAACATCGTGCTGCGCAAGGCGATAAAAATGCCTGCCGCCGGTTACGTTGGCATGTGAAAATGAATAACTCTTTGGTAGCACCGAATTGCCGGAACCTGTCACGCGGTTTATTTCAGTAAAAGTTCTGCCGTTGAGGCTGTGTTCTATCCCAAAGTACAGGTTGTTTATTTCGGTCGCAGTCTCCCATTTTAGCAACACATCAGGCAATTGCAGCTGGGCTGAAAATGCTTTTAATGTTACCGGTAGTGTAGTAAATGTAACGGTCAGTGTGGGTCTTTGTTCAACTATAGTAGCTTCTCTTGATCCAATTCGCCTGGCAGTTTGCGGCCCGCCTTCGTTGCCGGCAAGCAACCAGCCATAGTTCGTGGAACCGTTATTGATCCAATATTGAACATCAGCCACGATTCCCGGGCCGGATACAGAAAAGGCACCCAGGGCTGCAATTGCTACACTGCCGCTCAGGGGCGTTGTAAAGTCACCACCCGCTGTAGCCCATGGGCTGGGCATACCTGTAAAACGGGTGACCCAGGTGGCATCATTAGTGGTGGCTACTGTGCCGGAACCACCGGTACTTGCGGATGTACCTTCGCCCCAGTCCGCGGTCAGTTTATACACTATAAGCGGGTGGCTTACCGGCGTACCGCTGGGCAATTGGTTTACATAAACGTTCAAACTGGCGGTACTGATAATTGCATCTGCCGGCAAAGAAGACAGGTTGAAATGTACTAACCCACGACGTTTATTGGAAGAACCGTTGAGTCCGAAAAAAAGATCCGTACCGGCTCCGTTGCTGTTGAGTGATTCAGAAAAAATGCTGTTGTCCCTGTCTGCGGTAAACGTAATGCTGGTTTGCGAAAACGACTGGAGCTGCAATAAAAGCAATAAAAAAAGAATGTAAAATGGTTTCATGCATGGTATAGTTTTGGTTGACGAGAAAGGCAATTTCACTCAAGTTAACAGGTCAGTTTTGGCTCTCAACAACCAGGTTTGATGAAAGGGGAATGTAACCCGACAGGATGGGAGAATAGTTTATGGATCAGATTGGCGTCAGAGCTATCGGGGAAAAAATGCCAGTATTACAAAGCAGATCTTTTCTAAAAAACCGGCCTTTATGTTGTTATCCTGGATAAGACCAACAACCCGGCAAAAAAAAACCGGGCTCTAAAACCCAATCTGTATTTTTATCCACTCACTTAAACGAAAGCTATGCCCCGTTCAATAATTGCCGGAATTGGTATGTATGTACCTGCCAATGTAGTCACCAATAACGATATGATGGCGTACATAGATACCAGCGACGAATGGATCCAGGAACGCACCGGTATCAAAGAACGCCGTTATGCACACCGGACTGAGGAAACAACTACCACCATGGGAGTGGAGGCTGCTAAAATTGCTATTGAAAGGGCCGGCACCACTGCGCAGGATATCGACTTTATCATATTTGCCACCCTCAGCCCCGATTACTATTTTCCCGGCTGCGGTGTGCTGGTTCAGCGGGCCATGAAGATGAAAGAAATAGGCGCACTGGACATTCGCAACCAATGCAGTGGCTTTGTATACGCCCTCAGCGTGGCCGACCAGTTTATAAAAACTGGCATGTACAAAAACATACTGGTAATAGGTGCGGAGAAGCATTCGTTCGGGCTCGATTTCAGTACAAGAGGCCGGAATATCAGCGTAATTTTTGGCGACGGTGCCGGTGCCGTAGTGCTGCAACCCACAGAAGAAGAGGGTCGTGGATTACTTAGCACCCACCTGCATAGTGATGGCGAAAGTGCAGAACTGCTGGCCATGTATAATCCCGGTACCCATGCCAACCATTGGGTAAACGAACCCGTAGCAGATTTTGACGAAGCTGAACGAGGCGAAATGTTTATGAGCCATACCATGGTGGAAGAAGCACAGAATTTTCCTTATATGGACGGGCAGTCTGTGTTTAAAAAAGCAGTGATAAAATTTCCTGAAGTGATACAGGAGGCGTTGCAGGCAAACGGTTTGCAAACGCAGGATATCCATATGCTGATACCCCACCAGGCCAATCTCCGCATCAGCCAATACGTACAACAGAAGTTACAACTGCGCGACGACCAGGTGCACAATAACATTATGAAATACGGAAATACAACAGCCGCATCGGTTCCGATAGCCTTATGTGAAGCCTGGGAACAAGGTAAAATAAAACAGGGCGACCTGGTGTGCCTGGCCGCCTTTGGCAGCGGGTTCACATGGGCCAGTGCGTTGATGCGGTGGTAAGCTTTTGGTCATTGGGTCAATAAGTCAGTAGTCATTGAATAAAATAATAACGCAAATAAAAGGCAGCAACATAGCTGCCTTTTATCTGCGTCCCTCACGGATCAATGACTACTGACCTACTGACCCAATGACCTTTTAAAAACTAAACCCCATCCTGATGGCGATACGCCGGTAGTAATATTCATAAGAGCTATAGGTTTTGCTAAAGCCCGGAATACCAATATTGGTATTTGTTTGCTCCACTTTAATTTCTTTATAGCTGAAACCCGCACTCATTGTAATGGCAGTTTGGTTTTTAAGCGAAACCTTATAACCCAGCCCAAATTCGCCATAAAAAGCATTTTTGTAAGCTGTTTCTATGCTAGAGAACCCAATGCTATAACTATCACCGGTTGCCCACGGGAAATTAATACCCCCATTGCCATAAACAAATGGCTTGAACTTTTTATTGGTGAACGAACGCCTTACATCAGCCACAAGCGGAATACTGCGAACCCCATACCAGTCAATACCGGTTCCGATTCCAAAATTCCAACTTTTGTAACGCACTCCATTGATCGTTTGAACAGTGGCCCCTTCGCCGCCACCACCCACAAGTATGCCCAGGTTATTGTTGCTGCTGAAATGTACTTTTTCTTTTTGAGCCGATGATGATTGCGCAGCGGCATGCAGAAAGAAAAATGAAGCGGCAACTATTGAGAGTAAATGTTTCATAAAACGTAAAATAATGACATTTAGAATGGAATACATACAAATGGACAATCTAACAAAATTGAGCCGTCATTGCGAGTCCCGGACGTCCGGGATTGCCCCGACGTGGCAATCCCCATGAATTTGCCAGGGTTGGTTGAATAAAACGAATACATGTTCTACTATTGGCTGGAGATTGCTTCGGGCAAGAACCCTCGCAATGACGATGCTTTGTGGGCGGACGTCATTCCGCCACCGGAGGCCAGGGGCTACTGCAGGCCCATCTTACTTAATAATTTTATATCATTGATGTTGCTGTAGTCGTATTGATACAACCCGTCTTTAGCACTTACCATCGCCAAACCGTTCACGCAAATCACATCATAAGGCTCAGACATGGTAATGGTTTTTTGCAGTTTAATATCATTCACATTGGCCGCATCAAAACACTTGAGGCCGGCAGTTCCATCGCAGATAAACAGCCATTTGCCATCCTTACTCAAACCACCCGGGCTGTTAAGCGGGTACATTTTTACCAAAGACGGTGAAAGGAGATTCTCAACATTTATTACATCTAATTCATTGCTGGGGCCTCCGCATGCTCCGCCACCACGCAGGGTTACATAGGCATAAATGCTATCTACAATAACCGGATCGCAGCGCCGCGCATGACTGAAAGTGCCCAGTCTTACCGGTGCGGCAGGATTAGCGGCACTGAAAATTAGCATACCGGTGGTAGAACCGATGAAAAGCTTGTCCTGGAATGGATAAATAGTTTCTATACCAAATCCAAGGCCAATGGTCCCATTCAAAACAGGCAGTTGCGGTTGACTGATATTAACGGTGTTGAGTGTGCTGGTAGTAACGCTGTATAGATAGTTATTGAGTATGGCAAACCTGGCCATACTGCCGCCCTGGCCAGTGCTCCTGCCCGTGCCACTGTTGGCGATGCCTGAAAACGAAAGCGACTGGGTTGAAAACAATTTATCCTGGCTAAAAAATCTTTCCTGTGCCGCAGCCACCCGTATGGTAGTGTCTTTAGCTACAAATTCGGTAATCACCCTTGTGGTATCTATATTAAATCCACCTACATTACGCCTGTCGGGAAACAGGTTTACAATATGCTTTTTAAGCACCACATTCATAGGGTCGGTGATATCGATGGTCATCAGGTCTGTATAGCAATCGGCATACAACGTATTACCACGCACCGCCATATCTTCGCAGCCGGGTATTTTAATAAAGGCTTTGTTTACCGGGTTTGCTGGGTTGGTATTATCAATAATGTGGATGCCTCGCAATTTTTCAGCAAGAAAAATATAGTTACCGATGATGTACATTTTACCAGGTTCCTGTACAGCGGCCGGTGCATCACTTTTAATGCCTGCCCTCACTTCAGCTGTGGTTTTATACACGGGTGTGTACATGGTGTAGCGGTAGTAGCCGGTATCTTTAAAACAACCGGTGAGCACAGCGGATGTCAATGCGATGACAAGCAGGAGGTTGAAATGTAATTTTTTCATGGTCGCAGTTTTTGGTTTGTCGCCACAGGGGCGAAAGGTTTATGATAAATTTTTATGCGTTTTGTTTTTTAAGCCGCTCCAGCGTTCCTGGTTAACCCGGGATCAGGGGGCCAGCTTTTACAGTTTGCGGATGGGTATAGCTATTTTTACGCCACTCATTTGCCAATGCAGCGCGGATGATGATGTTTCTACCTTGCTGATCTTTGTAAAATTGTATTGAAAAAATGCCCCGGCTGAAAGCCACCTGGCCATCTTCCAATCAAAGCCAATTAGGGCGCCGGTGGTAAAATAATTGGTGGCAGCGGATGAATAGTAGTAAGCATTTTTATTGGCATCATACAACAATTGGTGGGTAGCGAACTGCTGGTTGATGAGGAAGCCTGCCCGAATGCTGAAAGGTCTTTTTGCCGCCGCCTTAAAACTGTACTGCAGGCCAGTTTGCAAGCCAAGCTGGTGCACAGTGTTAATGTGCTGTGCAGTGCTGCCGGAATAGTAAAAACCGGGCACTACAGTATTGCTCCTGTTGTTGGAATTACTGAATAATGAATTATCAAAAACACTAATGGCCGAGTCTTTTCTAAGCCCGGTTTTTTGATGATTGCTGAGAAAACCATATTGTACCGCAGCATACCATTTCCAGTGCCGGCTGATAGATTGCAAACGCTCCACACCGATAGCATAACTAAATCCCGCGGTTGCTCTTACAGGAGAAACCATCGCAGCGGGGCTATTACCTACATTTTGATTGAGTGGTGGCGCATACAAACTCTTTTCCATGCTGTTAAACACGCCAAACAATTTGCTGTTGGCATTGCTAATACCTGCTGCTACAAAAAATTGCCATCCCTTGTTTGATCGTTTCTTCGCAACAACCGGTACCGCGTTGTTTACAGGCAATGATGCAGAATTATCATTAGCCAGGCTGCCATTTTTTTCTGCGGCATTGGTTTTTGATTCGTTGAACACCGCGGAAGGTTCGATCTCTTTCCCTGTGCCATTTTTGATTGTGAGGTCTTTCTGATTTACAACATCGGCAACAGCAGTACTGTCTTTTTGCATTTCGTTGATGCCGCCATTTTTTGGAATGATTATAGTCGCCGGGGTGCCGCTTTTTACAACTTTGCCATCATCAACGACGCTGCCTTCTATTAATTTGCCGGCCGCTTCATCCGGGTTTGCGATTACAGGGTTCTTTTGGCCCGCAGCCACCAGTAGTTGATCATTCGGGTTGGGAGTAACAGCTGTCGGTCCAGTCGCGTTTGCCGGTGTTGATTTGATTGCCTGTAAAGTCCGATGCTTGCTGCTTGTGGCCGTTTTTAAGGCAATTGAGTTGTTCGGTATCAGGGGCTCCTTTGTCAATGGAACCGTTTTGCGGGCAAGCGGTTTTGCCTCAGGGTTTATTGGTTTTGGGACAACGTTTTTGTTTGTAACAATTATCGCATTTTTCCGGTTAACAGCCTCTTGTTTCTGATCGTCTTTGGCTGCCGTTATTTCAACGGGTTGCTCCGGCAACTCCCTCGTCACCGGCTCTACTATTACCGGTGATTTTGAAGTTGTTTCGGTCTTCGGAGCTAGCTGATCAGTTGTCTTTACGGCATCTGTCGAAGGCGATGCCTGCTCCGGTTTCTCGTCGTCTGCCACCCCTCCATTTTGCAAAACAAACGGCTTTTCCAGCCCTGCATCTTTTTGATTGGTGCTGGCGACATACCATGTTCCGGCGCCAACCAGGAGGCCCAGCGGCAACAGCCACCAGAAAATAAACCTGCGTTTACGTTTCTCTTCGGGCAAGGCAGCCTCCACCTGCTTCCAAACCTGTGGGCCGGGGCTCAAACGGAAGTCCTGCAACTTGTCCCTCATATTTTTTTCAAATTCACCTGGCATATGACTTCGGAATTGAGGATGAAGAAATGTTGTGTAGTTGTTTTACCAGTGCACTCCTGGCCCGGCTATACTGGCTGCGGCTCGTTTGCTCGCTGATGCCCAGTATCTGGCCGGTTTCAATGTGATTGTACCCTTCTATAGCCACCAGGTTAAACACGGTTTGGTAGCCGGCCGGCAGTTCCCGTATCAGTTCCACCAAATCTTTTGTGTCTACAGTCACCGCCGGGTTTTCATCACTGACGGGATGCAGCGGCAGTTGTTCAAAGGTTAGTTCGTTCCGGTAACGGCTATGTTTTTTCAAATAGTCTATAGAGCAGTGGACCATAATCCGGCGGATCCACGCACCCAGGTCACCCTGCTGCTTATATTGGTGCAGGTTGGTAAATACTTTAATGAATCCTTCCTGCAGCACATCCTCGGCATCAGCCAGGCTCTTGGTATAGCGGTAGCATACGCCCAGCATCACATCAGCATACTCATTGTACAAGTGCTTTTGTGCCGCACGGCTGTTTTGTAAACATTCTTTTATCAGGGCTTTGCTATCCATTGGCGTATGCAATGTTATTGACGCCGGCCGGACCGGAATCATTGCACGGAAATAATTTTATTTTGAAAACGGGCCTTGAAAATTTTACGGTAGTATTTAACTTGGTTGCGTAAAGACGCTACATCCGAACGTCGCAAGCTTAAAAAAACCAGCATATAGATGCGGTGGCTTTCGTAAAAGGTAATAAAAACGAAACCGTTGTCGGCTGGGCAGGGAGTTCCCATACCCCGGTCTTCTTTAAAAAAATCAATCCTACGCTATGAAAAACATGTTGAAAAGCCCTTTCCGAACGATCCAGGTATTAATGATTTGCTCAGGAACTTTTCTAAGCAACTCCGTCATTGCCCAGGTAAAAGACAATATTCCCGGCGTTACCCAATTGATACGGCCACAGCATACAGAAACCGTTGGGTCCATCATGGACCGCGCACAGAAAGACGTTGTGCAAATGCACGATATCCCTGAAAAAAAATATCCAAAGCGCTCCGACTTGCCGCAGAACCCGCTTGCGAAACCCATTCGTTCTTTCCCTGAATTAAGCACCGACATAAAAGGGTTTCAAGCTCCGGAATCTACACAGGCCCCACAAACGCCGGGCACAGCATTTAACGGCGTTACCGGCCCCAACGAAACCGGTTCCTTCCCGCCTGATGTGATGGGTGCCGTAGGTCCAACCCAATATTTACTGTTTGTGAATGGCCGGCTACGCTCTTTTAATAAAACAACGGGTGTCGCAGACGGGGTTTTAAACGCGAACCCCAATACCTTTTTTGCCTCTGTTATGACACCGGTGGCGGATACCATCGTACAATGTTTTACCAGCGATCCAAGAGTGCGATATGATAGGTTTTCAGGCAGGTGGATCTTGTTGATCATTGATGTTCCCTGCGAGAATGCGGGGTGTACTTCCACCGGTTCTAACCGCATCCTGCTTGCGGTAAGCAACACGGGAGTCATCACGGGAGCAACGGTCTGGACCTTCTCCCAATTCCTGGGACAGGCCGGCTTTTTTGCGGATTATCCCACGCTGGGCATTGATAAAAATGCCTTGTATATCGGGGCCAACATGTTCAGTAATGCCGGGCCCTTTTCCGGCACCAACGGGTATGTGATAAACAGGGCGGCACTGCTTGCCGGTGGCGCATATACGGTTACCAGGTTTACAGGCCTGCTTCCAGGTTCATCCAGCGCAGGGCCTTTTACACCACAGGGTGTAGATAATTTCGATCCGGCCCCTACCGAAGGCTATTTTGTGGGTGTAGACAATGCAACATTTGGTACCCTCATGATCAGGCGTGTATCCACACCGGGTGGCGTACCTACTATTTCTTCAAATATTTCTGTAACGGTGCCTACCACCAGGTTTCCGGCCAAAGCGCCCCATTTGGGTAATACGGGTGGCACTAACGGCGAACTGGATGCATTGGACGACCGGCTGTTCGCCGCCATGATGAGGGGTGGCCACCTGTGGACATCCCATAGTATCAAGGTGGCCAATACAGGCATCGCATCTACAGCCGCAGGAAGCCGTAACGGTGTTCGCTGGTACGACATTACAAACCTGGCTACCACGCCTGCGGTCACTCAATCAGGAACGATTTTCGATACGACTACTACCAATCCCATATGGTTCTTTAATCCAACTGTGATGATATCCGGGCAGGGTCATGCCGTCTTTAGCTTATGTAACAGTGGTGTAAACAACCGTGTCAACACAGCCACAGCCGGGCGGCTTGGTACCGCTACCTTGGGCACCACGCAGGATGTATTGATGCTAACTGCCAGCAGTACCGCCTACAACCCTGCCGGCGATCCCGGTGGTAGCGGAGGCAGGCGCTGGGGCGACTACTCTTATGTATCGCTGGACCCCCAGGACGACATGACCATGTGGGCGGTGAACCAGTTTTGTTCCGGCGCTAATGTATATGGCTGCCAGGTTACCAAATTGTTGGCGCCACCTCCGGCAACACCCGCCAGTTGTAGTCCATCCTCTGTTGCTACCGGGCAGGCATCAGTGGCGGTTACAGTTACAGGTACGGTGGTCAGTGGAAGTGGCTTTTATGATCCCGGCGCTAATTTGCCGGCGCCGGCATTGGCATTCAACCATATTACCGCCTCTATTCCGGGTGTTGTTGTTAACAGCATTACTTATAACAGCCCGACTTCTGTTACCTTAAATTTAAATACCGTTGGAGCAACGGCCGGACAAAAAAATATTACCATCACAAATCCCGATGGCCAGGCTGCTTCCGGTATTAATATCTTAACAATAGGATGCCCGCCAGGCCCGATATATGTGAAAGCCACTGCGGGAGGTGCCAACAACGGCAGTTCCTGGACAGATGCCTTCACTACACTTCCTGCCGCCATATCAGCAAGTTGTTCGGGTGCCCAGATTTGGGTGGCTGCCGGCACTTATAAACCAACAGCAACCAATAATCGGGATCTAAGCTTTGCACTGATCAATGGCGTCACGATCTACGGTGGTTTTCCCAATACCGGCACGCCGACTTTGGCGCAGCGAAACCCTGTCAGTAATGTTACCACACTTAGCGGCGAAATAGGTGTAGCTGGAATCAGCGACAACAGCTACCATGTTATTTCCAATGGTGCGGGGCTCACCAACACAGCTATATTAGATGGATTTGTTATTTCCGATGGCAATGCCAATGGAGCAAGCGGCCTGCGCAATGCCGGCGGCGGTATGTTAAACCAGGCTTCCGGTGTTTCAGTTACTTGCAGTCCACGTATCGTAAACTGTGTATTCAAAAACAATACCGCCACAGGCCTGGGCGGGGCCGTGTATAATGAAGCCAGCAGCAATTCAGCTGCCAGGCCATTTTTTATTAACTGTACGTTCCAGAATAATACTACCTCTGGCACAGGAACCGGCGGAGCAATTTACAACCTGGGCACACTCTTCGCCAGCACGGCACCTACGTTTATCAACAGCATTTTTCAAAATAATAGCAGTGCCGGTGCGGGCGGCGCGGTGTACAATGCGGCAACCAGCGCCGGTATAACCAGCCCCATATTTACAAACTGTAGTTTTAGAAATAATACCGCTGCATCGGGTACTGTCATGTACAATAATAACGCGTCAGCTACCTGCGAACCAACCGTTACCAATTGTATTTTTTACGGCAATGGTGGCGTCAATAGTTTCGCGCAATTAAATGCATCATCGCATACCAATGCAACCAATTGTTTGCTGGAACCGGGCATTGCTAATTACACCAATATAGCCGGCAACATCACCACCATTGCTTCGCCTTTTGTATTAGCCGGTGATCTGCACCTAAAAGATTTTTCACTAGCAATAGATGCCGGAACCACCGTGGGAGCGCCGGTGAGGGACATAGACTCGGTAGTAAGATCAGCCGTTCCGGATATGGGTGCGTACGAAAATGTGCAAGCCTGCAGTGGCACCGATAAAATCTATTATTCGGATACGGTGGGCACGGCTCACCAGTGGCAGGTAAATACTGGCAGTGGCTATTTGGATATTACCAACGGTGCTTTGTACAGCAATGTAACCACGAATAAACTAACCGTTATTAACCCCGCCGAAACCACGACCGGTAACAAATTCAGATGCCGGGTTACCACGCCGGGCGGGCCCGTATTTAGCAGCGAGATCATCCTGCGTTTTTACAATCGCTGGTTGGGTACTGCGAATAACAACTGGCAAAATATAGCCAACTGGAGTTGTGGCGTTTTGCCCTCGCAGTACACAGATGTGATTGTGCCTTCGGCAAAAACCATTTACCCACTAAATAATGTAAGTGGCACCATTAGGAGATTACAGGCAGAGAATGGCAGCAGCATTACTGTGAAAACCGGGAGCAGTTTGGTGATTGTGGGCAAGGATTAAACCGTTTGGAAGTAGTTTGCCTTATTGATTATGGGATCATGTCTAAAGGTTGCACCAAAGCCTTTAGTCATTTTTCTGTTCATTTCAGAAACATTGCAGGACTACTTATATTCATAGGCAAAACAGCTGCATTTTGGACACAGCCGTTATTGTATTTGCCGTTTTCCTAACAATATTACCATCAAAATATGATCAGCATGAAAAGCTTTACTCCTCAAAGTCAGGGTTTTTTATTCCTGCTACTTTTGGCTTTCTTACTGCCGGCAACATCCGCCCACTCTCAAACCAAACAAACCTGGCAGCAGGTATCGCAGCGCAGCACTAATTTTTATGAAATTAAAGCTGCTTTTATGGAGGAGCATGCGGCAAAACTGGCTGAATATGAAAAAGAGATGACCGATCTGAGGGATGGCCGCATCACACAAATTACCAAAGGCAAATACCCGGGCATCAAACAATTTATGCGCATGGCCGAATGGTACGAACCACGCGTAAAGGAAAGCAATGGCGATCTGCGGGTAATAGGACAGAAAGATATTGAAGCACGCATCAATGCTATGAATACACCACAAGCGGTAAATGCCGCTAACTGGACGATACTGGGGCCGGCATCTATACCCACAAATACCGGTAATGGGCGGGTAAATAATCTCCGCATAGACCCCACGAATCCCAATATTTTATATGCCTGTACGCCTGCTTCACAGTTATTTAAATCTACCGATGCTGGCGCTACCTGGTCATCCATTTCCAACGGCATACCCACCACCGGCGTTACCGATCTGGCCATTGACCCCACCAATACCAATATACTGTATGCGGTTACGGGCGATGGGGACCGGTCCTCGTACCACCCGTATTCGGCAGGGTTATATAAATCCACCAATGGTGGCACCAGTTGGAACCCAACGGGTCTGAGCTATATACAAGGCAATTATGTTGAGCTCACAAGTATTATCATCCATCCCACAAGTCCTAATACCATTCTTGTAAGCGGCACTGATGGCATCCGCCGATCTACAGATGGCGGGGTTACGTTTACCCAAACTTCAACGCTGGCCATGCAAAACCTGGTATTTAAACCCGGCGACCCCAATATCGTTTTCGCAGGCTCAAAGTATAACGGTATTTTTTTACGTTCGGTAAATAACGGCGTTAGCTGGACCCAAATCACAAGCGGGTTACCGGCAAGTGGCGCTGATAGGTTTGCCATAGACGTGTCGCCTGCAGACCCCAATTATGTCTATGCCATGGCATCGAATTTCGGCTATAACATGCAAGGTTTTTACCGTTCTGTTGATGGTGGCCTAACCTTTGCTCTCATGGCCACATCACCAAATATAGGGGACGGTCAGAGCTGGTACGATTTTGCACTGTGCGCCGACCCGGTAACGCCGAATACTGTATATGCCTGCGGTGTAGATATTTTTAAAAGTATCAACGGCGGCACTACCTGGACTAACCTTACCAATGTATATTTTGGCGGCAGTACGGGTGTACATCCCGACCAGCACGACCTCACCTTTTCAGGCACTGCCGCCCTTTATGTAGCCAACGATGGCGGCATATACCGGAGTACAAATGCCGGCGTAGCCTGGACAAATATTTCGGCAAACCTTACCATAAGCCAGCCTTATGCCATTGGCCTTTCTGCCACCGACCCGAATACTATTATTTTGGGGACACAGGATAATGGCACCATACTTACCAATAACCTCACCAGTTGGCGGCTAACGAGAGGCGCCGATGGGATGGTTTGTTTTATAGACCGCACCAACGATAATAATATGTACTCCTCCTGGCAAAATGGTGGCCTTGCAAGAAGTACCAATGGCGGTAATAGCTGGCTTTCGTCTACAACCGGCCTTACCGGTCCCAGGTATTGGATTACACCCTATATGCAGGACCCGGTGGCACCTGCTACAATATATTGCGGTACAGATAAGGTTTTTAAATCTACTAACGGTGCGGTAAACTGGACGGCTATCAGCCCTGTTTTTGGTTCCGTTCGGTGGATAGATGTAGATAAAAACAATACCCAGGTTATTTATGCCATGACGAACAATTCAGTTCAAAAAACCATAAACGGCGGTACTAACTGGGCACCTGCCGCCACAGGGATCGCCGGCGGAGAATTACAGCATATACATATTGATGTAAACAATTCTAATATATTGTATGTGAGCACAGCTTCCTATTCAGGCGCCGGTTTATTCCGAAGTACCGATGCGGGTGCCACCTGGACCAATTGGGGAACGGGTTTGCCAAACGTGCCGGTGAATACTGTTGTTACTGTAACCGGCACAGCAGGGGAAGTGTATTGCGGCACCGATATTGGTGTATACTACCGCAACACAGCAGCCGGTTCCTGGACGGCTTTTAACACCAACCTGCCGGTAGTGCCAGTCAGGGATTTGGAAATTTTTTACCCTTCAGGCGCATTACGGGCAGGTACTTTTGGCCGTGGTATATGGGAAACGCAATTAAATGTTCCTATTTGTGGTTTTACAAATGGTATTGTTTATGTAAACGGGCTTGCTGTTGGCAATAACGGTGGAAGAGATTGGGCTAATGCATTTACCGATCTGAAAACGGCGATAAACGCCATCCCCACTATCAATGCTTCGGGATGCAACGTGACCCAAATACGGGTAGCGGCCGGCACTTACAAACCTACCACCGGCACCGACCGCAACGCTTCTTTTGCTATGCTCAATAATATTGCCATCTATGGCGGCTTTGCAGGAAATGAGCCAGCCAATTATGATCTTAGCCTGCGCAATTTTACGGCCAACACAACCATACTCAGCGGAAATATTGGCACGGCCGGAAATGCAGACAATAGCTATAACGTAATAAAAAACCTTGGCAATAGCCTGAACAACACTGCCAAACTAGATGGATTTACAATTACTGGTGGCAATGCTAATGGTGGCAATATTGTGCCGACAAGCAACTTAAACTGTGGTGGTGGTATGTACAACAGTCAATCTTCGCCCAGCATCAGCAATTGCGTTTTTACAAATAATTCCGCCATTGGCTCCGCTAATACAGGCGGTGGCGGTATGTTTAATTACAATAGCGCTTCGCCCACTATCTCTAAATGCAGTTTTATAGGAAATACGGCAACCAGCGGCGGCGGCGGGTTGTTTAATAATTTTGGTTGTTCTCCAGCCATTAGTAACTGCATTTTTACCACCAATACCAGTTCGGGCAATGGCGGCGGCATCCACAATTATTCATCTTCTAACCCCATTATAACCAGCTGTCGTTTTACAGGCAATTCGGCTGCCGGTGGCGGTGGCCTTTACAATGCTTTTGGAATCCCTTCTTTAACCAACTGCATTTTTACCGGCAATAACGGCGGCAGTAATGGGGGAGCTATTTTTCAGAATAATGCTTCGCTCAGTTTGGTCAATAGCAGTTTTTCGGGCAACCAGGCTACCAGTGGCGCCGGGCTTAAAAATATGTCCGATTTAGCGGTAGCAGGTTCCACCAGCATATCGAACAGCATTTTTTGGGGAGATGCTGATACGGAAATCGTTACCACAAATAGCGGTTTTGGCAATGCTGTTACCAATATTACCTATTCCATAGTGCAGGGTGGCCATGCTGGTGTTGGAAACTTAAACGTTAATCCACAGTTTGTACTACATGCCGACTATCATTTGAAAGACCAATCGCCGGCAATAGACGCAGGTACTGCAACAGGGGCGCCTTTACTGGATATTGATGCCGTGACAAGAACCGCGGTTCCGGATATGGGGGCGTACGAAAACAAGCAATCCTGCCTGGGTGGCAATAAAATCTATTATTCAGATTCTGTTGGCAGTTCGTATCAATGGCAGGTATTTAACGGGAGCAATTTTATAAATATCAGCAATGGAGCCGCTTATGCCAATGTGGGCACCAATAAACTTACCGTAATTACTCAGGCGAACACTACCACTGGCACCAGGTTCCGTTGTGCTGTAACTACGCCCGGCGGCACCGTTTACAGCAGCGAAATCATCCTGCGTTTTTACAACCGTTGGCTGGGTACCGCCAGTAGCGACAACTGGCTGAATACCGCCAACTGGAGTTGCAGCACAGTTCCTGACCAATACACAGATGTTATTGTGCCTTCGGCAAAGGTCTTTTACCCACTTACCAATGTGAGCGGCACCATCCGCAGATTGCAGGCGGAAAATGGCAGCAGCATCACGGTGAAAACAGGAAGTAGTTTGGTAATTGTGGGCAAGGATTAAAACGTTTGGAAGTAGTTTGACCCTATTGATTATGGAATCATGTCTAAAGGTTGCACCAAAGCCTTTAGACATTTTTCTGTTCATTTCAGAAAAATTGCAGGACTGCTTATATTCATAGGCAAAACAGCTGCATTTTGGACACGGCCGCTATTGTATTTGCCCGTTTCCTAACAATATTACCATCAAAATATGATCAACATGAAAAGCTTTACTCCTCAAAGTCAGGGTCTTTTATTCCTGCTACTTTTGGCTTTCTTACTGCCGGCAACATCCGGCCACGCTCAAACCAAACAAACCTGGCAGCAAATATCGCAGCGCAGCACTAATTTTTATGAAATTAAAGCTGCTTTTATGGAGGAGAATGCGGCAAAACTGGCTGAGTATGAAAAAGAGATGACGGACCTGAGGGATGGCCGCATCACACAAATTACCAAAGGCAAATACCCGGGCATCAAACAATTTATGCGCATGGCCGAATGGTACGAACCACGCGTAAAGGAAAGCAATGGCGATCTGCGTGTAATGGGACAGAAAGATATTGAAGCACGCATCAATGCTATGAATACACCACAAGCCGTAAATGCTGCCAACTGGACCATACTGGGTCCCACATCTATACCCGCGAGTACCGGAAATGGACGGGTAAACAATATCCGTATAGATCCTGTGAATCCTAATATCTTATATGCCTGTACCCCTGCTTCGCAACTATTCAAATCTACAGATGCCGGTGGTAGCTGGAATCCCATCTCCAATAGCATCCCGGCCCCAGGCGTTACTGACCTGGCCATTAACCCCACGAATACAAATATCCTTTATGCAATTACGGGAGATGGAGACCAGGCCATATACCATCCTTATTCGGCAGGTCTTTATAAATCTACCAATGGGGGTGCCAGCTGGAGCCCTACGGGTTTAAGCTATGTACAAGCCAATACTAAGGGACTTACGAGTATTATTATCCATCCCACAAATACCAATACCATTCTTGTAAGTGGCACCAACGGTATCCACCGTTCTACCGATGGCGGTGTTACGTTTACTCAAACGTATACTACAGATATGCAAAACATTGTATTTAAACCTGGCGATCCGAATACTGTTTTCGCAGGAGGTAAATGGTCAGGTGTATTCATTCGGTCGACCGACAATGGTGTTACCTGGACACAGATAACCACCGGCCTGCCATCTGCAGCCAATACATACAGGTATGCCATTGATGTATCTCCGGTAAACCCCAATTATGTGTATGCCATGGTATCCAATTACCTTGACATGCAAGGTTTTTACTTTTCCAGCGATGCCGGCCTCACTTTTAAACAAATGGCTACCACACCCAATATAGGAGGCGGCCAGGCCTGGTACGATTTCGCCGTAGTTGCTGATCCGTTAAGCAATAAAACGGTTTATGCCTGTGGAATTGACGTGTTTAAATCAATAGATACCGGTAAAACATGGACCAATATGACGAATGTCTATACCGGGGGCTCAACACATCCCGATATGCATGACCTTACTTTCTCAGGCACTACGACGCTTTATCTTGCCAACGACGGAGGTGTGTATAGAACCACCAATGGCGGCAGCACATGGACCAATATATCATCAAACCTCAGTATTGCCCAGCCCTACGCCATCGGCCTTTCTGCCAGCAATGCCAATACGATTATTAGCGGTCTTCAGGACAATGGCACCATACTCACCAACGACGTGGTAAACTGGCGGCGTACGCGGGGCGGCGATGGCATGATAGGCTTTATTGACTATACTAATGATAACAATATGTATTCATCTCAGCAAAATGGTGGCCTCGGCCGGTCTACCAATGGTGGAGCTAACTGGACTACGGCTACATCTGGCCTTACTGGTACAAGGTATTGGGTTACACCATATGTGCAGGATCCTGTGGCACCTGCCACTATCTATTGTGGTACAGATATGGTTTTCCGATCTGTTAATGGGGCCGTTTCCTGGACGGCGATAAGTCCATCCTTTACCACCGTTCGCTGGATAGATGTTGATAAAAACAATACACAGATAATTTATGCCATGACGAACAATACCGTGCAAAAAACCATTAATGGCGGCACCAACTGGGCACCTGCCGCTACAGGGCTCGGTGGCGGAGAATTATTGCGTATTCATATTGATGCAAACAACTCCAACACCCTGTATGTTGCAACGGCTTCCTATAATGGTCAGGGTGTGTACCGAAGCACTGATGCCGGTGCCACCTGGTCTTTGTGGGCCACAGGGCTGCCTAATGTACCGGTAAATACGGTCCTTACACAAACGGGTAGCCCGGGCGAAGTGTATTGCGGAACCGATATTGGCGTGTATTACCGTAGCGGAGCTGATGCATCCTGGAGCAGCTTTAATACCAACCTGCCGGTAGTGCCCGTTAGAGACCTGGAAATTTTCTACCCTACAGGGAAATTACGTGCCGGCACTTTTGGTCGCGGCATTTGGGAAACGCCATTAAATGCAGCCTCCGTCTGCCCATTTACATATCTCAATAGCATTGCCTATGTAAATGCCGCGGCCACAGCAGGCACCAACTCCGGCACCAGTTGGGCCAATGCGTACCTGAGCCTGGATTCTGCCTTGAGCGTAGCAAACAAATGCGATTATGTTACCCAGGTATGGGTAGCGGCGGGTACCTATAAACCCACTACCTCCACCAACCGTAATATCAGCTTCTCCATGGTAAATGGTATAGCCGTCTATGGGGGGTTCCCGGCCACCGGAAGTCCTACGTTTGCCCAACGAAATGTTACCGTCAATAAAACCATTTTGAGTGGAGATATTGGTGTACCTGGCCTTGCCACCGACAATAGCTGGCATGTGATCAGCAATCCCCGTGGCCTTAACAATACGGCCATCCTCGACGGATTTACCATCACAGATGGCTATACAGATGTAGCGGCGGGTTTTCAAAACAGTGGTGGTGGCGTGTACAATAACGGTACAGCTTTTGGCCAATCCTGTAGCCCCAGGTTTGCCAATTGTGTGTTTAAAGGGAATAAAGCAAGTGTATGGGGTGGTGCTGTATATAACGACGGTGGCTATAGTGGAAAATGTGCCGCTGAATATTACAACTGCATTTTTGAAAGCAACAACAGTCTTGATAAGGGCGGAGCTGTTTATAATGGCGGTAATAGTAACGGCAACTGCACGCCCATATTTACCAATTGTGTGTTCACGGGCAACAGCGCCGGCACTTACGGCGGTGCCGTGTTTAATGATGCCACAAGCGGTATCTGCAGCCCCGTTTTTACACACTGCAGTTTTCAGAATAACAGTGCGCCGCAGGGAGGTGGATTATACAACCTGGGAACAACAGGCACCTGTACCCCGGTTTTAACCAGTTGCCTGTTTTACGGCAACGGGGCCGCGAACACTTTCATCAATAGCTCAGCGAGTATATTTGCCAGTTATAATTTGTTTGAGAAAGGCACTATCAATTATATCAATTCAGCCGGCAATGCCCTGACGGCTGTTTCTCCATTTGTACTTGCTAACGACGCCCATATTAAGGAAGGATCTGTGGCAATAGATGCCGGCAAAACAACCGGTGCACCGCTAAGAGATCTTGATTCAGTTACCAGGTCAGCAATACCTGATATCGGGGCATATGAAAACCTGCAATCCTGTATTGGCGCCAGCAAAACCTATTGGTCGGATGCTCCCGGCACCAGCTACCAATGGCAAAAAAATGATGGGACCGGGTATGTGGATATCGCCAATGGCGCTTTGTACGGTAATGTTACTACCAACAAACTCACAGTGATCGCACCGGCGAATATCACTACTGGTCATAAGTTTCGCTGCCGGGTGATTACTGCCGGGGGTTCTACGGTTTATAGCAGCGAAATCATTCTTCGTTTCTACAACAGGTGGCTTGGCGCCGCAGATAACAGCTGGCTCAACGCCGCCAACTGGAGTTGCGGTGTGGTACCCAATCAATACACCGATGTCATTATGCCTTCAGCCAAGACCATTTACCCGCTGACAAATGTTAGCGGCACCATCAGGAGGTTACAGGTAGAGAATGGCAGCAGCATCACGGTAAAAACGGGAAGTAGTTTGGTGATTGTGGGGAAGGAATAAATAACCGGAACTCACCATATAAGTATGGGCTCCAATAAACCCGCGCCACTTTTTAATTCCAAAAACACACACATGAAAGAAAACTGGTTGGCGTTCAGGATCGCAGTAATGATATCTTTCTCCGTGGGGCTGCTGATATTTGTCCGCAGCCTGTACAACCTCGCCACCGGTGGACTTAGGATGCAAGCTTTGATAACAAACACGATTGTTGTGAGCATTGTGTTGTTATGGTTGGTGAGTATTGCGTTCCAGGCTTTGAACCTCCGGCTATTGCAACATCATTTTTCCCAGCAGGTGATGCCTTCGGCAACATTTTGGCAATGGTACCGGGTACTGTTTGTCCTTGATTGTATTGCTGTACTGTTGCTATTTGTCGCCCTTGGAGCATATATCTGGGTCATTTACGGATATTATAGCCGCTACCCGGGGCGTGCCAGGAACTACTATTCCCTTTCTTCATTGAGCTTTACGATCGCCATGTTGGTTGGCAATATTTGTAACTGCTTCACCCTGCTGCGGTCACCTGCATTTATAAAATCATTGAAAACGGCAGCCCATGACCGCGACCAGGAAATGGTGAACAGGATTGGGGAAGAAGAGGGAGGAGGATAAAATACATCAAAAAATAGTCATTTAGGGTGATTCCAGTTTAGATAGATTGCAGGTTATGATAATACGACAAACATCAATCATATTGACAATAGTTATGTTCGGATTATTCGGATGCAACAACAAGAAAAGAGATATTGTCTTTGAAAAATTCAAAGCCCGGATTGAGAAGCAAGGTTTGAAAATTGACTCTATTGACAAAGAAGGGCTTCTACACATTTCCAGGGGAGACATCGATTTGGAAATTAGTTTGGAAAATGTAAGAAGAAACTACGGGAGAGATTCAGACGAAACTCATATTTCTGACCTGGCGGACATGGTAGTTTCATATTCAGCGGAACTTCCTGATTGGCCTGCTGCAAAAAATGATGTCTATATTAACTTGTATCCCAATGATGATGGCTTTGACTTTAAAGAGTATCCCCATGCTTGGATTACAGAAGAGTTTAGCAAGGTGTACGTCCACAGCGGAAATGACAAGCTTACGTGGGTAACGATGGATGACATCAAAAAATGGAATGTAACCGAAGCTGAGTTAGATAAACAAGCCTGTCAAAACGCAAACGTATTGCTTGACAAATCACCCATTAGTTTTGATACCATTGCAAACAGGAAACTTGGAATGATCAACGCCGCACACGAATCGCTAAAGGGAGCGTTACTATTTGCACCAAACATGAAAGATAAAGTTTCAAGAGATTTCGGCTTTCCTTTTTACGCTGTAATTCCAGTGAGAGACTTTTGCTATATCTTTTCCGAAAAAGACTTTGGTTTTTTTTCAGAACGACTGCGAAAGACGGTTGTTCAGGAATACAAAGAATCGGGTTATCCTATCTCGACAGAAATATTAAAATTTACAAACAAAGGGGTGGAAGCGGTTGGAAAATATCCAATAGAATGAATCGTGATAAAACCACTGACGTGGAAGGAAACATCACCAAATTCGGAATTGGAGGGATGAAAAATCTTTTTCGCCCTTGTAGGAACACGCCTCGAGGCGTGTTCCTACAAAAGCGCGTTAACCAGCCTGAAAGATTCCGCCTCACTGCCAAAAATGATCTCTATTTCTTTCCCTATTTTTAGAAAACTAAAATCATCCCGCTATGCCAACCGAAACCGGAACCAAAGACTCCCCCTGGCTTTTGAAAACCCCACCGCTCTCTTCCGAATTTACCATGCACAAAGATGTAAAAGACGGTAAGGAAATATTGGTGTGTACCGTGGGCAAAACGGTATTGCATTACGACTACCGATGCCTGGCCGACCTTCATGCTATGCTAAAAAAACACGGCGACTGGATGGAATTGGGCAGCGCCGACGAACAAAAACCGGCGAAAGAAGGAACCGTGGAATCCTGGGGCCGGAGCGAACAAAACCCGGTTGGTGGTTGGTACGGTTTAAAGAAAGGCCTGCGTGGAAGGTTTGGAATGTACGTGCCGCCCCTGATGGAAAAACTGGGGTTGTCGGAACTAACGCATGACGCAAAAGGAAATAAAATGCGGGCTGTATAATTTTGGTCATTGGTCAATGACTATTGACCAATGATCTGATGACCGGTCGTCATTCGACCTAAAATAACGAACTATGAAAATAATGATTGCTTTCGCCCTGCTGGTGTTCACCATTAGCTCTCCGGCAACCGCACAATTGAACAATGAGTCCGCACCCGTGGCTACCATAAAAAATGGTGCATTGGAAGGAACCCACCATTCCGGCATCCGGATTTTTAAAGGCATCCCTTTTGCTGCCCCGCCTGTTGGTCCCTTGCGTTGGAAAGAACCGCAGCCTGTTGCGAACTGGACGGGTGTCCGCAAAGCCACACAATTTGGCCCGCGTGCCATGCAGCTGCCCATTTATAGCGATATGAATTTCCGGTCGGAAAGTGTAAGTGAAGACTGTCTTTACCTGAACGTATGGACGCCTGCAAATTCAGCCTCACAAAAGTTACCGGTGCTGGTATATTTCTACGGCGGTGGCTTCCGTGCTGGTGATGGGTCGGAATATCGGTACGACGGCGAAAGCATGGCACGCACCGGAATTGTAGCCATAACCGTTAATTACCGGCTTTCTGTATTTGGCTTTTTCGTCCACCCGGAACTCACAAAAGAATCGCCCCATGGTGCTTCGGGTAATTATGGACTATTGGATCAAAGTGCTGCCTTGCGCTGGGTGCAGCAAAATATTTCCGCATTTGGTGGCGATCCCAAACGTGTAACCATTGCCGGTGAATCAGCGGGTTCATTTTCCGTTAATGCCCAAATGGCTTCACCGCTTTCAAAAAATTTAATCGCCGGAGCTATCGGGGAAAGCGGCGCGTTGCTGGGGCTCAATCCACCCGTACCCCTGGCAGTAGCTGAGAAGTTTGGTGTTGATTTTGCCGGAAAAATGGGGGCCACCTCTTTGGCTGCACTTCGGGCGCTTCCGGCACAAAAACTTTTGGCAGCTGCAGAAAACGCCGGGTCACAAAGATTTCCGGTAACAGTAGATGGCTATTTCTTTCCAAAGCCGCCGCTTGAAATTTATAGTAAAGGTGAGCAGGCCCATGTGCCCTTGCTGGTGGGTTGGAACTCGGAAGAAAGCGGCTACAGGGCCGTGCTGGGCGCAGATGAACCTACAGTGGCCAATTATTCAAAGCTGATACAAAGCAGGTATGGAGACCGGGCCGCCGGTGTACTGAAAGCATACCCGGTTACCTCGGATGCGGAAGTGATACCCATGGCCACCCGACTTGCTTCTGACAATCAAATTGCCTATGGCACCTGGAAATGGAGCGACCTGCAAAGCAAGACCGGGGGTAAGCCCGTGTACCGTTATCTCTATTCCCGCACCCGGCCGGTAACCAAAAAAGCGATGGCCAAAATGCTGCTGGATAGTACTATCAAAGAACCGTTCGCTGCAGCTGCAAAAGCCGTTGCGAACCGCGGTGCGGGCCATTCCTGGGAGATAGAATATGCCCTGGGGAACCTGCCCACCAACCAGGTATACGACTGGCAGCCGGAAGATTGGCTGGTATCTTCAGTGATGCAAGGCTATTTTTCAAACTTTATAAAAACGGGTAATCCAAACGGCACCGGTCTGCCGTCATGGCCCGCATTGCAAAAGAAGACACCGGTAAGTGTTTTGTATATTGATGTAGATACCCGAGCTGGTGAAGAGAAAGGCAGGGAGGGATATTTGTTGATGGATGGGTGGGGGAAGAAAAACTAATGGCCATTTAATGCCCTATCCAGCCTGACCAGCCACCCAGGCATCTGGATTGCCAACCTTTTACTGGTGATATACCCGGGTTGGTTAAACCTTATACTTGCCCTTGCCGTTTATAACCATACTTAGTACAATATGCGCAACCAGAAAGGAAATAAAAAAAGTGTAAGTCATATAACGATTGCCAGGTACATAATAACCATGAGCATTCATTTCGCCAAAAAAATAAAACGCTGCAATAAGCCCGGCACTTAACAACAATGCCATCGCAGAGATCACAATAGGATATTTTTGTACCAATAAACAATTGCTGGTTGAATCCCTACCCGCAGTAGTAAAAATAGCGCCGGATAAAATGCCCGTAACAAACCATACAGTATAATAAAGCGCCATACTTCCAAACCCGGGGCTGCCGTTAAGCCTGTACCCTCCAGGTTCTGGCAAAATGGTTACCAATAGTGCACCGGCTATATCAAAAACAATAAAGCAGCCCAGGTAATACAGAACAACAATGCTAAACGCCTTTGGTAATCCCATAACTAATTTAAATTTGCAAGACTTGCATGTTCAGGTGATAATTGCAACACATGGTGATATCGTTTGACGGGCGAACATTTTTTACCTTCAGTCCGTCATCAGTCTTTATACACTTCAAACATATAGCAGGGCCAGGTAACAGCACGATTATACAGCCCTTTTCGATACCATGGTTCATAGGTAGCAGTTATGTAAAGGCTTTTGCCGGGATATTTGTCCGAAACATACCGCTGCTGAATGCTTTTTATTCCAAGATAGTATCCTGAGTCAACCAGTTTAAAACCGAGCAGCTGAAATTCTTGCAACAGTTTATCGCCCTGGTCTTTTTTGTGGATAGTATGTGCCGCCCGCCATGAAGCTTGTGGGCTTGTCTCTACATAAAAAGTTGAAACAGGCATTACCAGTTCATTACCAGCAGTATCTACGATTGTTGACCGATGCTGTGCCGCAAACTCGCCTTTTTGGGCATGATAGAAATCAGGTGAAACCCCTTTCATAAATAACTGGACGCAAGCAAGATCGTTGCAATTGGCCAGCTCAATCAACTCAAGGGCAGTAAGTGCATCCCTGTTTGCCGTGAACCGTTTCAGTTCCTTTTCATCTTCTTCCTGTACTTTCTCCAGCTCATCGAGGCTTACCGCTCTTTTGTTGGCAGGGCTGCTACAAGCGGCGAGCCATATGGCAAGAACTGCAGGCAAAAAATAGTTGACCAATCTTCTTATTTGCATCATTCATCCTTTTTATTTTACCCTGTAAAATGTATAACTCACAGTATCATAAAAGTTGTTTGGATTCAGCATCAATTTATCATAGCCCCGGTTTAAAGCATAGGCGTCATAAGGCGTTACATAAGCGATAAAATAGTTGAAGACAGTGTCATTTTTATCATCTGTTGCTATAAGCCTGGGATAGTAAGTAGTGCTATTGCCGTAAATGACTTCATACTTTCCGGTGATCCTAGTTGTGTCGTTTTTTTGATAATCCACCAGACTGTAAGTAAATTTTCCATCCCTGTGGAGTCGAAACTGTACCAGGGCTTCTTTAGATTTATTTGCCCAGGAACCAAGCATTTCTTCCGCTTCCCGAACAATTTCTATGTCCTGCGCTTTTTCTTTTTTGCGGTCGAGCCATTCCCTGATAGCAAGATAACCGGCTACCGTCAAAAAAACAATCAAAAGTCCTTTAAAGGATCTCATAGCATTTTCTGTGTCATTTTTCACCCAGGTATTTCCCCGGGCAGGTTACCGGCAATAAGAGCAGGGTAAATAGATTTCTGATCATTACTATTGCTTTACGACGAAAAGTACCTGACAAGATAGCAAATATTTGCGCGAATGATGGAGATGTTGTTTGAGTTAATTACTGTAGGTCATTTAACGGAAATGAATGTTGCTACCTAATATGCAGATGAAAGGCGGAGGCAATATACCTTATACACATAACCTCATATTACGCAGGTAAGCTCTCACCCTTTTATGGGGCAAATAGAAAAAGGCAAAACATTAGCTTGCAGCCAAAATTAAGCAGTGATCAAACTATATGTTTATGAAGATGACAACGACCTGCGGGAAGGCCTTTGCCAATACCTGGCCGCAAACGGCTCGTTTGAGGTCGTATATAGTTTTAGCAATTGCAATTCTATACAGGCCGATCTTGAGTCGGCGGAAGTAGATATATTATTGATGGACATAGATATGCCCGGGCTATCGGGCATTGAAGGTACAAGGATAGCAAAAGCCGTTAAACCTGCTGTGTATATACTTGTGTACACAGTTTTTGATGATGAAAAAAAAATCTTTGAGGCTATATGTGCAGGAGCGGATGGATACCTGCTTAAAAAAACAGCTCCCGACAGAATCGTGGAAGGGCTAAAAGATGTTTATAACGGAGGAGCTCCCATGACGGCCTCTATTGCTAAAAAAATCCTGACCGCATTTCCGAAAGATAACCACCAGCTTAACTACACCCCGCTGACCGAAAAGGAAAAAGAAGTGTTACTGCACCTTGTACAGGGCAAAAGCTATAAACAAATTGCCGCAGCCAATCTTGTAGGCATAGAAACCATACGTACCCATATAAAGCACATTTACACTAAATTACATGTAAGCTCAATGAGCCAGGCAGTTGCCAAAGCCATCCGGCAAAAAATTGTATAATACTTTTTTAAGGGTAAATATGAAATCTTGTTTGTTCACCTTGCTTACCCTGTTTGCGGGCTATGTCGGTTTTAGCCAATCTTCCCATTTGATTTTTAAACACCTTAACAGGGGCAACGGCCTGCCTGCCGAACTGGTAACCTGTGTAACCCAGGATAGCATGGGATTTATGTGGGTGGGCACATCAGAGGGCCTGTATAAATACGATGGGTACACGTATAAAACCTTTGACGGCGATGATCTACATGTAAAGAATTTACTGAATAATCATATCGCTGATTTGTATGTAGACCGCAGTGGTTTTATCTGGGTTACAGTACAATATAGCGGGGTTGTGGTATTAAACAGTGCAGGCCAGTTTGTGGCTATTTTTAATGGCCAAACCAATCCCTCATTTCCCGGCAGCCGGGCTCATAGGGTAAAAGAAGATGATGCAGGGAATATCTGGTGCGCTACAGACGATGGCTTGTTTATGCTGCAACCGGAACTGCAGAAAATAAAAGTGCTGCAAAAAATAGACCTTAAAAAATCGGGACATACCACAAATTTGATGGGTGATTTTTTGTTTGATACAAAAGGCCGCATTTGGATATGTACGTACAAAGGGCTTGTTGTGTACAACATTGCTTCGGGCCGGGTACACAACTACTATAATAATCCTGACAAACTGGTATTGCTCGACGATACCATTGCATCGCAGTCTGTTTTCCTCGAAGAAAAAAAAGGCAAAATCTGGTACTCCAACTGGGCGCCGGGTCTTAAAATTTATGACGCCGTAAATAAATCGGCAACCATCATATATAACGGTGCGGGTTCACTAAAACCAGACTATGGCTGGTTGGCGGTTTGCTTTTTTTACGATAGCCATAAAAGACTTTGGGTGGCCACCGGGAAGGGCCTCTTTTTGGCAGAAGAAAGCTTGCAAAACATACAGTTAAACTATGCACACGACCCGCAAAACAGTTCCGGCATTTGCGATAACTCGGTAAATGATATTTACGAAGACAAGGATGGGAATTTTTGGGTGGCTACGTATAACGGCATTAGTATTGCCAATCCGTACGAAGAGCGGTTTACCAATTTTTCAGGTGATTTTTTAAGCCAGTTTGGTTTTGCCGGCCACCAGGTGTCGGATATTATTGTGGCCGACACCAACACCCTGCTGGTGTGCACTTACGGGGCCGATGGCATATACGAGACAGATTACCAATTCCGGCAAAAAAGGCATTTTAGTTTCAACGATAATGGCTACGACTGGGTATGGTCATATTATAAAGATTCAAAAAACAACCAGGTTTATATATCCACCAAAAAGGGAATGCTGTTGTACAACATTGCAACGCATTCCATAAAAAAATTAACAGCCCCACCTTTTGATTCATTTTACCCGGTAAATGCATTTATACCCGATAGCGATCGCTCCCTGTGGATGTGCGGGTACCGAAACGAATTCATACAGTACAATCCGCTAAATGGACATTTCAACCGGTATAATATTACCAACATGGGCCTGCCTCCCCAAATTATTTCGCTGGCCCCGGGGGGTGCTTCACAACTATGGATTATTGCAAATGCCAGTGGCTTATTACGCTTCGACAAAACATCAAAAACCATTGTGGAAAAGATACCGGCACGGGTGGGTCATCCAAATTCCTTGCAGCAAACCGAAGTGATTTGTTTTAAAGATTTCGGTGGTTATTACTTGCTTGGCTACGACCAGAAAGGGTTCAGCATCTACGATAAGCAAACAAAAAACTTTGATCACTACAACCGGGTAAATGGCCTTGGCAGCAACCGGGTAAGCGATGCCTTGCTGCACCCCGATGGAAATATATGGATTGCCACCTCCAATGGTCTTAGCAGTTTTAACCCCGCCACAAAAGAAATTGTAACGTACAATTACGACCAGGGCATTTTAAACAGCGACCTGGCGTGCCTTACCCTGCTGCCCAACAACAAAATAGCTGCCGGCACCTCAAAAGGCCTGTTTGTTTTTGACCCCTACCAGCTAAAAAGCAGGTCTATGCCTGCTGCCCCTTTTGTAACCGATGTAAGTGTGTATGGCAAGAGGCTGGTTGCTGACAGCTTTTCAAAACCCGGTAGTTTTTTAGAGGTACCCTACCAGGAAAATTATTTTTCGCTCAACTATATCGCCTTGCAATATGGCCAGCAATACCAGGTGGAATACGCCTATATGCTGGAAGGCTTTGATAAAGCCTGGATACCCGCAGGCAACCGCCGTTTTGTGAGTTACTCTAATCTTAACGGCGGCAATTATGCATTCAGGGTAAAGGCAAGGTTACCCGGTAATGAATGGGTGGAAAGTAAATACGCCCTGCACCTTTTGGTAACCACCCCTTTTTACAAAAAATGGTGGTTTATTTTGATTGCTGTCCTTTTGCTTGGCACGCTGCTATTTGCCGTTTTTCAGTATCGTTTATTGCAATTGTTGCGGCTCGAAAAAATGCGTTCATCTATATCAAGCGACCTGCACGATGAAGTGGGGGCCACCTTAAGTTCCATTTCTATTTTTAGTGAAATGGCAAAACAGGTATTGCCTGCCGGTAATAAGGCTGAGGCCTATTTAAATCGAATAGGTGAACGCAGCAGGGATAGCATTGATAAAATGAGTGATATTATTTGGAGCATTAACCCCGAGAACGACAGCCTGCAGGAAATTTTGATTCGCATGAAAACCTTTGCCACAGAAATGGCAGAAGGAAAAGACATACTGATACAGTGGGAAGAAGCATCCCAGATGGCTGGCTTAAAACTGGGCATGCTACAGCGAAAAAATCTATACCTGCTCTTTAAAGAGGCAATGACCAATGCCATTAAGTATGCAGATGCCTCAAATATTATTGTGCAGTTGTATTGCCACAACAAAATGGTGTCCCTAACAATTGCCGATGATGGCATAGGTTTTAATATGGACGATCCGAAGCGCGGAAATGGCATAAAAAATATGAGGCAGCGGGCTTTATCCCTTCATGGAACGGTAGCTATACAATCCGCCCCGGGCAAGGGCACAACGGTAAAAGTGGCATTCAGTATTTAAAGCGTTCTCCCCAATTTATGGGATTTCCCCTCCCCTTTTTAATGGTCAAATTTGTTGTCTCCTTTCACCGTCAACAAATAACACCCATGAAAAAGAATTGCTTCTTTACTTTCCTTGCAATAGGCATTACTTATTGCTCCGCACAAAATGTGGCGATTAACAACGACGCATCCCTACCCAACAGCAGTGCCATGCTGGATATTAAAAGTACTTCCAAGGGGCTACTGATACCCCGGATGACCATCAGCGACAGGGTGTTGATTGGCAGTGCTGCCACCGGTCTCTTGATTTACCAGACAGACGGTACACCTGGCTTTTATTATAATGCCGGAACGCCAGCCTCGCCTACCTGGGTACTATTACAGGCCGGTACTACCAACTGGGCCTTAACAGGCAATGCCGGTACCAACCCCGCCACAAATTTTATTGGTACTACCGATAACCAGCCATTAAGTTTTAGGGTCAATAACAGCCGTTCAGGATATATAGATTTTGACGGACTGAAAGCAAATACATCATTCGGCTACAAGTCGTTATTTTCTAACACAACCGGTGTAAAAAATACAGCGATTGGGTTTGGGTCACTTTATTCCGGTGTTTCGGCAAATGGAAATACAGGTGTTGGAGATTCTGCCTTATATGCAAATATTTCAAGCAGTAATAATACCGCAATAGGATATAATGTGCTGAGAAATCATGTAACCGGCAGTGCCAATATTGGTATTGGCAATGGTAGTTTATATTATGACCAGGGCGGCATAGGAAATATCGCCATTGGGATTTCCACCCTCCTTTCAAACATTAACGGCAGGGATAATGTGGGGGTGGGGTCAAATGCATTGCTATGGAATAATGGAAATAAAAATATTGCGCTCGGCTACCAGTCTATGTTTGATAATACGACTGGCAGCACAAATATTTCCATCGGCAGCCATGCACTTTCCAGAAATACTGTAGGTTACTCTAATGTGGCTTTGGGCGACAACGCTTTATCCAACAACACTACCAGCAGTAATCTTGTGGCCCTTGGCGATTCTGCACTTTTTAGTAATAGTACCGGGGCTGCAAACACTGCTATAGGTTCTAAAACACTTTATTCAAATTCAACAGGCCACTCCAATACGGCTATAGGATATCAAACTTTGTTTTCAAATAATACCGGAACGGGAAATACGGCTGTAGGTCGTTTAACGCTCAACTCAAATCAAGGGGGATTACAAAATACGGCTATAGGCGAAATTGCACTTGCCAGTAATAGTTCGGGGAATCAAAATACGGCAGTAGGTACGCAGTCTCTTTATCATAACAGTACGGGTAGCTGGAATACTTCATTGGGATATCTATCCATGTATAACAGCCTTGCTGGTTTAAACAATACAGCTATTGGTGTAAGATCTTTATTTATGAATAATATCGGTTCATCCAATACGGCGGCAGGCACAAATGCTATGCGTTCCAACACTGCCGGCTTTTCTAATGTGGCCATTGGAACCGACGCTTTATACACCAATACCACTGGCAGCAACCAGGTGGCCATTGGCGACAGTGCCCTTTACAAGAGCACATCATTTCAAAACACGGCCATTGGTTCCAAATCACTTTATGCCAACACAATAGGATTTGCCAATACAGCCACCGGATTCCAGGCATTATACACAAATATGACCGGATCGGGGAACAGTGCTTATGGAACGTCGGCGCTGTTTTCCAATATCGGTGGCAGTAATAATACCGCCACCGGAAACGGGGCATTATTTATTAATGCAACCGGCAACAGCAATACCGCCATAGGCGTTAGCAGTTTATACAATACCACATCGGGTTCCGGCAATACCGCACTGGGTTCTTCGAGCCTTTTTACTAATGGTATTGGTGCCGGAAATACCGCTGTAGGCATCAACGCTTTGTATGCCAACACCACCGGCTTTTCTAATGTGGCCATTGGAACGAATGCTTTATACACCAATACCACCGGAAGCAACCAGGTAGCTGTTGGCGATAGCGCCCTGTATAAAAGCACATCATTTCAAAACACAGCCATTGGTTCAAAATCGCTTTATAGCAATACGGTGGGATTTGCCAATACCTCCACCGGGTTCAAGGCTTTATACACCAATTTGAACGGATCGGGGAACAGCGCTTATGGAACGTCTGCGCTGTTTTCAAATATAGGTGGCAGTAGTAATACCGCTACTGGTAATGGGGCATTATTTACGAACGCATCTGGTAATAGCAATACCGCCATGGGGGTCAGCAGTCTTTACAATACCACATTCGGCTCCGGTAATACCGCACTGGGTTCTTCAAGCCTTTTTACCAATGCTACCGGCGCCGGCAATACAGCCGCAGGCATCAATGCATTGTACGCCAACACTACCGGTTATTCTAATACAGCCATTGGCACTAATGCTTTATACAGCAATACCACAAAAACAAACATTGTGGCTATTGGCGATTCCGCTCTTTTTAATAATGGTATAGGAGCTACGCTTGCCTCGCAGGGCACCGGCAATACCGCCACTGGATCCAAGGCTTTGTTTGCCAATAGTACAGGCAGCCTTAATACTGCCAATGGCTACAATGCACTAAAAGCCACTGCCAGTGGTTTTGAAAATACTGCCCAGGGTGCCAATGCCATGCTTGCCAACAATACGGGATATAATAACACAGCACAGGGTTATTATACACTGGCTGCTAACACAGACGGGTATAGCAATACAGCGCAGGGGCACCAATCGATGTTATCCAACAATAGTGGCCATGATAATACAGCCCAGGGTGTTCTTTCATTACGAAACAATACCGTGGGTATATTTAATACAGCCATTGGAAAAAGTGCAATGGCGGCAAATACTACCGGGACCAATAATACGTCACTGGGGGCTTTTTCCGAGATGGGTACTACAAACTTAACCAACGCTACCGCTATAGGCACAAGAGCTATTGTTAATCAAAATAATTCGCTGGTATTGGGCAGCATAGCCGGTGAAAATGGCGCAGCCGATAATGTAAGTGTTGGCATTGGCATCTCCGCACCGCAGGCACGCCTTCACCTGAAAAGCAACAGTTTGTATGGGGGCATTAACTCGCAATTGATGATAGAAGAGGCTGGTGATGATTTTACGAGGATTACCATGAAAAATGATTTTGCCACGGGTAAATTCTGGGACATTGCAGCCTATGCCAGCAATACAAATGCAAATGCCCGGATTAACTTTTTTTACCAGGGGATATCACCTGGAGGTGGGGATATTTTAAGTCTCAAAGGCGATGGGAATGCGACACTGCAAGGCATCCTCACTCAAAATTCAGATAGCCGGCTTAAAAGAAACATGCTTCCTATTAATGCTTCTCTAAGCCTGCTGATGCAACTTAACGGCTACCAATATTATTGGAAAGATGCAGGCCGGGATCAGCAACTTCAGATGGGCGTATTGGCACAGGAAGTGGAAAAAGTTTTACCCGCACTGGTTAAAAAAGATGAGCAGGGAATCATGAGCGTTAACTACAGCGGCCTGATACCGGTATTAATTAATGCCGTAAAAGACCAGCAGCAACTAATAAGCCGGCAGGACAGCCGCATCAGCCAGTTGGAACAAAGATTACTGGCACTGGAAAAAAAATAATTTCTTCTATGTGAAACCACTTGCGGCAGATTTTGTTGCCAGGTTTAATTGTACCCGTTGCGTCGATTTACAAAAGCTGCTTCAATAAACCGATTGAGGTAGCTTTTGTATTTACAGAAGTCTTTGTGTTGTTGATGGCTTTAAAGTCCCCAGGCCGGTTAAGGGAACCTGCGGCGTTTATACTGCAATGAGGCTTCTGTCATAGTGAGAAAAAAAGGATCAGTCTTTCTTTGCCACCAGCCTCGCTTCCAGTTTTTCCATTCTTAGTTTCAATTGCTCGTTTTCGCTTTTAAGTATCTCCATCTCTGAAGTCCTTTTTTCCAATGCTTTGATCGCACTATACGCCACGCCTAAAAGATCAATCGGGTTTACCAGCGTATCATTTCCAATCTTTCCCAGGGCATCTTTTCCAAATGCGCCGTAAAAATCCTGCGCCATAATTCCATAATGGCGGTTGGTTACATCCGGGTCATCTTTGTATTTCCAGGAAGTATAATTGATGGCAGCAAGTTTTTCCAGTGTTTCCTCATCGTTCATTATTAGCACTTGTTCTTTCCTGGTGCTATCGCATATGGATCCCCATGAACTCGTGTTGGGGTTCAGGTACACACCCAGGGTACCCGCGTTGTTTGACTGCAATTGATACCCACCCGCAAATTGTGCGAGAAAATGAAAATCTCCGGGGCTCAATACTCCAACACCATCAATCCGGCTTCCTAATACCATGGATCCCTGGTGACCATCGGTATTGGCATTGTTGCCAAAAGCAAACGAAAAAATCCCCGATGCCTGGCAGGAATTCCCAATGGCAAAGCTGTAGCGGCCTGAATTGCCGTTTTCAAAAAATTGCCCGGCGCTGCAACCATTACCGATCGCAAAAGCCCTGTCACCAACGGATACACTATTATTACCAATTGCAAAAGCACGGCTACCGGTGGCATAATGGCCGCCGGAGGTAAAGCCGCTGGCATCTCCTATACCAATGGCATAACAGTTTTGCCCATAACCGGCAAATCCATATCCTGCATTTACATTACGACCCAACGCCACGGAACCGAACGAATTGGCATTCACAAAATTGCCAATGGCTACGGCAAACTGGCCTTTTGCATAACTGCCTACTCCACTGAACACAATGGAATTAGCCACTTCGGCGCTGCAACCATAACCAATAGCCGTTGAATTAGTTCCGGCTGCTATTGCATTTTCGCCGATGGCCACAGCGCCGTTAGATGAAGCTTTTACATTATGTCCCAGGCCCACGGAAAAATTTCCGGTAGAAGCATCGTTCCAATAATCAGCACCTGTCTGGTCAAGATACCCGGCACGAAAAGCGCCCTTTCGCGGATAGAAAAGCATCCTGCTTCCCTGGCCGCTTTCGTTGATAATGACGCCCTGGTTATATGAGCCTTTTGCAATAATACCATTATCGCTTACCAGGTGCAAGCCGGCGCCGGGGGTTGTGATTCCTATACCAACATTCTGTGCAAATATTTGGACCGTGGCAAAAGTCAATAGAAAAACAGCGAAAAACTTGTTCATACAAAAGCATTTAATTTTTAAAAATAGTTGTGAGGCGGGCCGTAAGGGATATCACGAAAAATCGTTCCAATAAATTTACTAATTAATGTCTGTGCAACAGCACCCGAAGCTCCGGCAGTTTCTTAATGCCGGTCAGCTGCCCGTCATTCGTTGAGCGTTTTCACGCTAATTAATGACGCCATGTTCATGATCTGCCATCTCAGTTAACGATAAGCATCCTTTGTAGATCTACATGGGATGCCTTTTCGCGATTGTGCAGCTACAAGGTAAGGCCAGGTTGAAAAAATGAGTATTTTTTCCTATCCATGCACATTTTCTCCGCTATAATGATGGATTTGTACAGTTTTTTGATGAATGCCTTCATATCTTCCGGCGGTATAGATTTTAGTTTTATGATTGCAGTAAAAATCGTGGCGTAGTATGGCTATACGTGCATAATGTTGACGGTGGAAAATATTTTTACATGCGATTCAGCCGACTTCATCCCATGGTCGTTTACGGTAATGGGATATAACAAGAACAAATCTTTTGGTAGCCTGCTGGAGCAAAAATGGAGATCCAGCCTAAACTCAAAATTTAAACACTTACATTATAAACGCATTCTTTCTCAATTAACAACAAACCGACCATGAAAACCCTTTTACTCATTTCCGGCCTTTTCGCCGCCACTTTTGCACAAGCCCAATACGGCATTGGCACTACCAACCCAAGCCCCAATGCAGCCCTTGATGTTACCAGTACCAATAAAGGTTTAATGCTTCCCAGGCTCGGCGACACGACTGCCGTGACAGGCCCCACGGCGGGGCTGGTGATTTTCAACAATAAGACAAAGAGGCCCACCTTTCACAATGGTACCAGCTGGAAAAGTATGGCGAGACTGGAGGGCACCAACACCATTGATCCCAATGCCGATTCTATCGTATATTTTATTGGGCCCAATAGTGCAGGACTGGCCGCAGGCCCATTCCCGGTGGAGTCGTTTGCAACAGGCGGCAGCGCCGGCGAAGAAAGGTTCACTGCCAATATTGTGGTACCCTGGCATATCAATTCAATTGGCTTGCAAAAACAATTCATGCAAAAAACAATTCTAACCGGCCAATTGGAAGTGCGGATTTTTAAAAGAGGCGCTGCAACGGCCAGTTACACCTACAAATTCACGAACCTTACGATTTTGGCTAATTCGTTTGGCCATTCGGATGCTGGTTTACCCCCGGGAATTGCGTATTCGATCTGGGCTGACAAATTGAGCTACAAGGATGTCGTAAACAATAGCAGCTTCGGTTGGAGTTATGTAGCACCCATGGGATTAACGACTTATTGAGGCAACTGCCATATCAATACCGGTGACGTTCCTGTCCGGGTATCATTTTCGGAGCATGCACGCATTATACCTTAATAATTATCACCGGTCAGTTTCCCGGTGAAAACGCAACTACATGAAATCCACATTTTTTATAAAACATTTTCGCACTGCACTGGCAACAGCGGGTCTTTTGCTTTTCGCCTTCCAGGGCGCATCACAATTCGGGTATGCGTTGACTTTTACCCAGGCCAGTTCCCAATATGTGACTGTTCCACATAGTAGCAGCATCAATCTTGGGGCTACTTTCACCCTGGAAGCCATAGTAAACTATACTGGCATTAACTCCACCATTGTAGACAAGGGGGATTACGATTTTCTGTGGGAATTGAATGCCAACGCCAATGGATCTAAATTGGGGTTTTATAATGGCGCCACCGCTACCTGGGTGTATTCCACCGCACCCGTGCCCCAGGGCGTTACCACCCATGTAGCTGTCGTAGGCAGCGGGGGTACGGTCACTTTTTATATTAACGGTGTGGCATCCGGCGGCGGCACCGCCACTGCAAGGCAGGACAATCAGCCGATGAACATCGGCAGGCAGCAACCAACGTCATGCCAGTGCAATCATTTTAATGGCACGATGGATGAACTGCGTATATGGAATGTGGCACGTACACAGGCACAGATAGTGGCCAACATCACGAGCTCTGTCCCTGTCAATAGTGCAGGGCTGGTGGCTTATTACAAATTTGATGAGGGTGGTGGTACGACCACGACCGATGCCAGTGGCAATGCCAACAACGGTACGCTGGTAAATGGCCCAACTTGGGCTAACACTGTTTCCGGCGGCCAGGGTGGCGTTGGTATTGGTACCAGTACACCCAGCATCAATGCAGCGCTGGATATCAGCAGCACCAGCAAAGGCCTTATGCTACCGAGGTTAAGCGATACCAGCGCTGTGACCAACCCCAGCGCAGGGCTGTTGATCTACAACAACAACACCAGGGAACCCGCCTTTCACAACGGTTCTTCCTGGCAGAGTTTTTTGAACCCGGACAATTCAAACGTTATCGACCCCAATAGTGATTCCATTGTTTATGTCATCGGGCCGAACAATGCGGGCCTGGCTGCAGGTCCATTCCGGGTGCAGGATATCCAGTTGGGAGGAAGTTTTCCGGAGCCCATATCCGTCAGCAACATTGTGATACCATTCCATCTCAATTCAATTGGTTTACAAAAGCAACTGATGCAAGAAACAACTATTACGGGCGAAATGGAAGTGAGGGTGTTTAAAAAAGGAAGTCCTGCAGCCAGGTACACTTACAAATTTACGGATGTGACGATTTTGGCCAGTTCATTCGGAAATTCCACCGGCAGCCTGGCTCAATCAGTATCGTACACTATTAAGGCCAATAAAATGAGCTATAAGGATGTGGTCAACAATATCAGCTTCGGCTGGAGGTATGTTGCTCCTGTCGGCTTGACGACTTATTGATGGTTGCTATATTTTGATAGTTCATTATGTTACCAGGTGAGGTGCCTCTGAATGGGTTGTGAAGTGCATTACCGAAAAAGCAGTCAATAGACCTGGCACCGGAATTCACAACAGGTATTCGTATTGAAGAAACAGCCGTATATTTCTTTACTGTGAGACAATCAGCAGCTTCGCACCGGCAGCAATCGTGATCGTGGCCCCGTTTTTCGGCGCTATACCATTTAAAAAGGCCTCCACCGGAGGCCTTTTTTTTGTAATAGGTCATTGTATCTTATTGTTTCACAAACCTGGTGGTAGTTGCATCACCTGCTCCGTCACCTACCAGTTTCAACACATAATTTCCACTTGCCAGTGTACTTACGTTCAGTTGAATATTTGTTTCGCCATTCACAATTTGAGTTGCTTGCTTTACCAATACGCGGCCACTCAAATCGGTAACCAGCAGCATGACATTCCCTGCCTTTGGTGACGCGATTAAAACATTCAGTTTATCAGTTGCCGGGTTAGGATAGATCGTCGTCAGCTGCAACTGGTTTACCTTATTACCCCGTAGTACCACAATATTGCTGAACATAATTTTCCCATCACGATCGGATTGTTTCAGCTTGTAATAGTTGCTGGCCGTAAATGGTGTTTTATCTGTAACCTCGTAGTTTAAACCAGCCGTGCTGTTCCCGTTAGTGGCCTTGCTGGCAATAAATACCATCTTACTGAAGTTCACACCATCCGCACTCTTTAGTATTTCAAAGCCATTATTATTAGCCTCCGTCAAAGTTGTCCACGTTAACAAAATGGCCTCAGCCTGCCTCGTTGCTTTGAGGTTGGTTATAGCAACCGGAAGCGGTACATCAGGGAATTCATCTGCACCAATATCAGGTGTAGCGGTGCGCGTCTCTCCGTCGTAATCGTCTGTAACGGTGGCAATAACTATACCTCCATTTTGAGCTACGGTCGGTAGTGTATTTTTCACATGCAGATAATTACTGCTGGAACCGGTTGTGCTTAAGAAGGCCACATTTTCCGTAGCGCTGGCTGTTTCACGGGGCGTAACGAGTGTTTTAAAATCTGCAATGGTGGCAGCAGATCCGTTGGTACTGTCGTAATAGATAGCATTGGTTGCAGAAGGTATTCCTGCATAAAAAATATTGTTGTTTGAAGTGGCTGAATAATTTTCTAAACCGGCATTCGACCTGCTGAATGCCGCTGTCGTTCCTGTACCGGAAGGCGTAGAAGTATTAATGATAATATTATTTTTCAGTTCGAGCACGCCATTAGTGGCTGTTGCACTCCTGGCATGGAAAATACCGGCTGTACCAAAGTTGGCTCCGGATGAGGCAGCATTGATATAAATGGTATTATAATAGACATTGTACCTGGAATTTACGGCGGGTATGTAGGCATTGATATTGATACCGCGGATGGCATCCGTAGCAAGGTTGCTGATAGGCGCTTTTAAATCGCCGATAAGATTATTGGCAATGGTGATATCAGCATTGGAAACCGTTCCCAGCATGCCGATCAATATCCCGCTTACGGAACCACCACCATTATTTGCCAGCAAATCATACACTTTGTTTTTTAGAACACGTGGGGTATTGTTGGCATTGGAAGTGCCGGTTACAGAAATACCTGTTACCACCGACGCCCCCGTGGAACTCAGCGTGTTTACCGTATTGCCTTGTAAAGTAACATTGGAGTTTGAAAGCAGTGAAATACCCGTAAGTGTGCCTGCCGTTGCGATATTACTAATGATATTGCCCGAAACAACGCTTGTGGCTGAGCCAGCATTTTCTGTAAGAACGGTCACGATGCTGGTACCATTGGTCCAATTGCTAAATGTGTTATTGGTAATGGTTTTTACCGGGCCGCTAATAGTACTTACACCATCCCTGTTAACCCATCCACCATTGGTTGTAGCTCCTGTTATGGTAATATTAGAGAAATTGTTGTTGCTGTTAATAGAAGTGGTACCTGTGGGTGAACTGGCGTTGGTAGTAAAAAGGATCAAAGATCCACCGGCACCCGTTTTAGTGAAACCGGTAACGATCGAATTGCCGCTTACCGTTTGCGAGCCACCAGCAGGCATCGTTACATTGCAGGAAAGAAAGGTAAAAGAGTTGGTTGTGTTTACATTCAGGTTAGTAAAAGTATTGCTGCTGATACTGGTATTTAATGCAGCTGAGGCAGAAATGATCCCGGTGATAGCACCGGATGCGCCTGCTATCGTGTGACCAAGACCTGTAATATCATTGTTGTTGATATTTAGATTAGTGGTGGCATTGGCAGTAGTGGCCTCTACTGAAATACCTTGTATAGCTCCTGCTAACACATTACTTTTTAAGGAGATCGAATTATTGCTGATAGTATTTGTAATGGCTCCCACCGGGGCATTGGTAAAGGCCGGAACATAAATACCACGCAGGCTGCCTGCTACGGTTCCCCCATTAGAACTGGTGATGGTGTTATAGGAAACAGTCAGGTTTTTGGTAAACCTGATGAGGATGCCATTTACCGTTCCTGAAACATTGGCATAAGAAGAGAAAGTGCCGGTATTGCCAAAGTTTGAAATCGTGTTCGCATTTGCCACAGAGCCCCCGATAATTAATCCATCATTTTCAGCAGCGGCCGGCGACGGACCAATGACTACGATACCAACATTTACATCAGTAATGGTATTGCCCGTAATGGTTAATCCGCTGTTGCCACCGGCGGCTGTGGGTGGCGGTACGGCTGTAGAAATGGCTGTGGCTGTATGGTTTGAATTGCAATAAATACCAAAACTGTTCTGGTAGCTTCTGTCCAGGTCTATCGTACAGTTTTTAATCGTATTGTTTTGAGAACCATTGGTGGTGGAAGCATACAATAATGCCACACCCCACTCGGTCATGTTATTGGTTCCGGCTGCGGTGGTGGTATTGGCTGCATTTTCTGTCATCGTAAAATTTTCGATAGTAACATAGTCGCCACCGATAATTTTAAATATCCCGTCATTGAGTGCACCTCCTGTTAATGCCGGCGATGCAGTAATAATATTGTTATTCCCGGTAATCGTAATGGTGTTTGTGGCCGAGCCCTGGGCATTGATAATATACCCGCCGGCAGTGGCCGTTTGCGGATTTCCCGCGGTAAGGTTAATGATTACAGGTGCATTTATAGTGGCAAGGTTCAATGCTGTAATAGCGTCTGACAGGCTGGGATAGGTTGGCGCAAGACCGGAGCCACCATTCGTAGTTACCTGGGCATGCAGTGCCGATACCGAAAGCAGGAGAAATAGCGAACCCGTAAATAGCCTGGAGCGTACAATTTTCATCATAATGGAGTTGGTTTATAAATGAAGAATAAAATAAACGGAGAAACTAAAGAGAATAAACAAAACAAGCAAAAAAAAGCAAAAAAATTATGCTATCTGCAGGATTTTAGCCATAAATGATTTGCTTTCTATTGCATTCTATCGTTTCCACCATTTTAACCGCAGATACACGCTGAAAATTTCCATGCCTGGAAAGTGCTGAAACCAAGTGCCACCCGGATCATGTAGTCACACACCGTTACTGCATTTTCTGCAAATATTTTTCCAGCTGATCCAGGGTACCGCCAAAGCCTTTCTGCATGCTGTCGGTTATGGCATAGAAAGTGTCAATTTCATTTTCGGAAGCGTTATTGGGTTCACTTACCAGCTTCAGGGTTGTAATGCCATTCACTTCCGTTAAAGTAATTTTATTCAGAATTTCCCTGGGGATATCAAGGCCTTCAAAAGGTGGTTTTATGATCTCACCTTTTTCATCCGCAAATGAGTTTATCCAGGTGATCGTATCCGGCCTGGTAATTTCGGTATATCTGAAAATGCCGTAGTGAACCTGTGCGCCATTCATCCTGTAATGAAATTTTCCGCCCGGTCTGAAATCGAGACTGATGACGTCAATGGGTGCTGCCACCGGCCCCCACCATTCTGCCAAGGCGGCTTCTGTTGCGAATGCCTGGAACACTAATTCCATCGGGGCCTCAAAGGTTCTTGTAATGGTGAATTGTTGGTTTGCTGTTTTCATGTTTCCTGGTTTTATTTTTTTGATTTGCTTTGAATATTCTTTAGGTATTGATCTAACGAATTCAGGTTGTCGGTCCAGAATTGTTTGTATTGGTCTACCCAGTTTGCCACTTCGTTCAAAGCTTCCAGTTTTGCTTCGCAATGCCTTTCCCGGCCTTTTTGTTTAATGATGATCAGCCCGCATTCAGTCAATATTTTTATATGCTGCGATACGGCCGGTCTGCTGATATCAAACTTTTCAGCGATCGCGTTCAGGTTCATTGACTGGTTTGCCAGCAACCTGATCATCTCCCTACGGTTGGGGTCGGCTATTGCCTGGAAAACATCCCTTCTTGCTTCTGTAGACATATTGTGTAAGCGTTTGCTTACACAAATATATATGTAAGTGAACACTTACGCAATTTTTTTTAAAAGACCTTGTAAAATGCTCGTTGTCTGTCCCTGAGCCGTTATGAAGACCGATGGGGCAGGCAATTATACCCCGGGAGTTATTACGGGTCGGGTGGAGTAGGCGGAGTGGTGCAATCATGCAAATGGATTCCCACAGCGATGGATTGAATAGTGGTATCCGTGTAACAAATTATGTTGTTTTTTTTGGCCAGCCTACTATTGCTATGCCATTCAAATGATACCCGGGCTCCACGTTACTGCCGGTTTTCCGGAGACAAGACAATAAAGACGGAACATTTAAAATTCAATGACTCCCGTGGAAAACAAGAGAAGGAAGCCCACTCGGACATCAGGTCTTGTATTAGGGGAAAATCAGTTTTAAGAAATTAAAAACCATTATTATGAAACTCCATTTTTTAGACTTGCCTGGAAATGACCTGGTATTTATTATTATTGCCATATCGGTACTGTTGTACTTTACCGTTCCCGAAATCTTAAAATATTTCAGGAAGAACCCAAAATAGACTGTAGCAAAATCATAAGATGTTGCAGCCGTTAGTTGGCACCCGAAACACGGCTGAGGATGAGCCTAACCACGACTCCATTAAACCATCACTTGCGCCCGCCACTCATTTGGCGTAACTCCCATTTCCTGTTTAAATACGCGGCTGAAATATCCTGCATCATTATAACCGCATTCCATAGCGATGACGCTGATGGACATGTGGGGTTGCAGCAGCATTTCTTTGGCTTTGGCAAGCCGCATCATGCGGATAAACCGGTTGGGTGAGCAGCCCATTACCGCTTCCAGTTTCCGGTGAAGCTGCGAGTGGCTCAGAAACACCAGCTTGCACAATTGCTCTACCGTAAAATGTTCATTGGAAAGATGGGCGGTGATGGCTTCCCTGACTTTTTGCACAAAGCTATCTTCCGTTTTTACTGGCACAGGAACTACAGACTCTGCCAGGGCAGGAATATCAGTTGGGACGGTTTCGGCGAGCCCGGCTTTTTTCAAATAAAACTGTTGCAACAGCATCCGCAACTCCAGCAATTTCTTAATCCGCATCAGTAACTCTTCCTTGTGGAAAGGTTTTTCCAGGTAGGCGTCGGCGCCATGTTCCAGGCCTTCGATCCTGCTCTCGATACCTGCTTTGGCGGTGAGCATTATGATGGGTATATGGCTGGTGCGCTCGTCCGCTTTCAGCTTGCGGCATAGCTCAAAGCCATCCACAAAAGGCATCATCACATCTGTAATAATGAGGTCGGGCACCATATCGGCGGCTATTTCAAAACCTTCCAATCCATCCTTGCCCACGGCCAGCCTGTACTCTGGCAGGCAACTGGCGGTGTAGGCTACTACGTCGGCGTTATCTTCTACCAATAGAATCAGCGATCGCTGGCTGATATTTTTTTCATACACTTCTCCATTTTCGATCGTAATAGCGGCCAGCTGGTGCCGGGTATGCTGGTTATCGGCAAATGGCAGTTCTGGTATGGTTACGATCGCCTTTTTCAGCGGAAGCGACACGGTGAATTCTGTGCCACGATGGGCACCCGTTGGCGGGCTTTTTACCGCGATATCACCGGCCATTAATTTCACCAGTTCGCGGGTGAGTGCCAGGCCGATGCCCGTGCCTTCACTGTTGCGGGTATGGCCGCTGTCTGCCTGGTAAAACCGATCAAAAATGCGCTCCTGCTGATCTTCAGGAATACCCTTCCCGGTGTCTTTTACCTTGATCATCAGCACCGTTTCCCCCGGTTCGCTGCCTGGTTTGCCTTCGCCCACCGAAATGTAGATATTGCCTCTTTCCGGCGTAAATTTTATGGCGTTGGAAAGCAGGTTGCTCACGATCTGCCGTATTTTTTCAGGGTCGTAGGTGACCGAAAGGCTGTCGAGATCGGAGAGATAATGCAGATGCTTGTTCTGGCTTTCGGCCAGTGAATGGAAGGATTCCACGATATAGCGCAGGAATGTAATCACATCGCCGTGTACTGTTTGAAGCGTCATTTTCCCGCTTTCAAGTTTGGAAAGATCCAGCATTTCATTTACCAGTTTCAGCAGGCTTTCACCATTGCGGATAATCATTTCCATACCATTTCCCAAATGCTCCTCCGGCTCATTTTTTACCTGTTGCGCCATGCCCAATATCACCGTTAGTGGTGTCCGGAATTCGTGTGTAATATTGGTGTAGAGACGGGTTTTTAATGTGTCAAGATCCTTTACCCGCGTGGCTTCCAGCTGCTCGTAATGCAGTTGCTGGCGAAGTTTTGCCCGATGGATCGTAAACTTAAAATAAGCCCGGATGCCCAATCCTATTAAAAGAAGGTACACCCCATAAGCCCACCATGTGCGCCACCATGGCGGCAACACCGTCACTTGCAATTCGGTTATTTTATCACTCCATATTCCCTGGCTATTGCTGCCCTGCACCCTGAATGTGTATTTACCGGATGGCAGGTGCAGGTAGGTGGCGGAATGGCGCGTGCCGCTCTCCACCCATTTTTCATCAATGCCTACCAGTTGATACCGGTACCTGTTCTGCACTGGTGCTGTAAAATCTAGCGAAGCGAACTCCAGCGTCAGGATATCCTGCAAATGGTTGAGGGTGATGCTTTGGGTTGTTTCAATATTATTTTCCAAAACACCCGTTTTATCACCGGCTACCACCGGCGAATTATTGATCAGGATATCCGTAATAAATACGCCAGGCTTAAACGTTGCCGCCAGAACTTCTTTGGGATCAAAAATATTAACCCCGTTTACACCCCCAAAAACCAGCTTGCCGTCTGATAATTTTGCGTAAGACGCGGTATTGAACTCATCGTCCTGCAACCCATAGGCTTTAGTAAAATTCCGGAAAACCCATTGCGTGCTGTCTCCGCTTTTTTCGGCAAGTAAACAGAAAATACCGTTGTTGGTACTACCCCAGATATTACCGGCATTATCCGGAAGGATGCCATATACCACATCGTCCGGCAGGCCTTCTTTGGTGGTAAGCTGAAAGAAATCACCGGTATTTTTATTTAGCCGGTTCAGGCCGCCCCCCTTGGTGCAGATCCACAAATATTGGTCCGGGTCCGTAGGGTCGTCCAGGAAGCATGAAACATGGTTATAATTGAGCGAATTGCGGTTAATGCTGTTATTGTAGTACCACTTGATCTGCGGAGCTGCCTTGCCAGATTTATCAGGGGTGATTTTTGCAAACCCTTCCTGGGTCCCCGCCCAAAATATCCCCTGCTTGTCTTCATATAAAGCAGTGCAGATTGCTTTTGGTGCTACCGGTTTGGCGGGATCTGTATTGATACTAAAACTATCCGTGCGGCCGGTGGTTTCATTGAGCCGGGTAAAGGCACCACCGAGCCCACAAAACCAGGTATTCCCTTTTGAATCTTCCAGCATGGGTTGCTTATCGCCAGCAGCATAGAAATAACGTATTTCCGGATGCGGCGTTAATTTGCCGGTGGCAGGATTGTATTTGAAAAAGCCCTTTTCATCACTTTTAACCCAGTAATCACCTGATGTAGTAATGATGACGTTATCTATTTTGGTAATGGACGCAATGTTACCGAACGGGTTTTTTTCTATCGAATCGTTTCTTAACCGGACCCATCTATAACCAAAGTCGCCTAACAGAATATCTTTTGGCGAGACGGGAACAATCCCCCGCACACTATTCCCTTGCATTTGTGCCTTGAATTTGCCGCCGGATGCCTGGTATTTGCGTAAACCAAACCCAACTGAACCAGACCATAAAATGCCCGAACGGTCAAAGATAAACGGGTACACCAGCCTTGGACTATCCGCCGGAACTTTCACATTCCATACGGGGGGCTTGCCTGATTCCCATTTACTTACATCATAAAAATACCCTTCCCGGTGGTGATTCTCCCAGAGCTTTTGGTTGGGTCTGAAAAGCAGATCACCCGCGGGTATTTTATCGGTGTCAAACAATGGGATCACATGATCGCCTTCCAAAAGAAACAGGTTGCTGTTTATGAAGATGCTCCCATCCTGGGTACGATGACCGCTATTTACCAATTCCGCTTTAGCCACTGGCTTTAGGATCTTATCAACCGCCGTGAACTGGTACACGGTTCCATCCATACCCCCGATCAACACATGACCTTCCTTATCAACACCCATACCATACACCTGCTCATTTCCGGGAAGGTTTAAGCGGGTAATAACGGGATTTGTCCCTTTTTCAAAGAAATTTTCCGGAAGTTCTACGAGGTTAAAACCAACACCATCGGCCGCCACCAAAAATTTGCCCCCGGGTATTTCCGATATAAACCGGATGCGGTTGCCAGAGAGGCTGGCCTGGTCGGAATTGCTATGAGTGATGCGGGAAAATTTGCCCGTGTTTTTGTCATAAATATTTAACCCGGCATCTTCTGTTCCTACCCAAATCCGGCCTTTTGAATCTTCAAAAAGTTTCATCAGGGTATTGCCACTTAAGGTGCTGGCATTGTAAGGGTCATTGGTAAAAACTTTAAAATTGTACCCGTCATAGCGGTTCAATCCATTTTTGGTGGCGACCCAGATAAAGCCCTCCTTATCCTGTAAAAGATCAAATATCATACCCTGCGATAAACCCTGGGCAGTAGTGATGGACAAATAAGGTTCCGCTTTTTTCGACTGCGCCGAAATACCCAGCCACATGATGACAGCGCAAATAATCAGGCAGTTTTTTTTGGGGAGGAAGGGCATCGCCTGTAAATCTAATTCGAAATCCATTTTTTCCATAGAAATAAGGCCTTCTGGCCCAACCCCCTGTAAAAAATGGTGAATTTCTCCTGTCCATGCACATTTTATCCTGTTGATTGGTGGATTTGTACAGGTTTTTGGTGAATAGCTCCTTGTCTTACAGGGAGATAGACCGGAGTTTTATGGTCGTCATTAAAATGGGCTCCGGAAATCTTTGAGGTGGGTTTATCGGGGCGAATAATGGTTTGTGGGGACACGAATAATGGCGATCATAACATCAAAAAAACTGCATTATGACCAAAATCTTCACAGCTATATGTCCCTTTTTAGTAAGTCTGCTGTTGCTTGTCCGCTGCTCCAGCCCCGGTAATGCACCTGCAGAAACAACAACCCAACCCGTCCATATCGATACCCCCGATTACTTCAGCCTGCGGCCAAAACTGGAAAAAGAATATGGCTATACCCATGCGGTAAAAATTGGCAACGACATTAAGATTTCCGGTGCCGTAAGTATGGATGATAACGGAACCCTGGTAGCACCTGGCAACCTGGATCAACAAATGAAAAACTGCTATTCCGACCTGGAGAAAATCCTCAAACATTACGGCTGCACATTCGACGATGTGGTGGTGGAAAATGTGTTTACCACCAATATGGCCGACTTTATCAAATACTCGGTGTACCGCAACGGCATTTACAAAAAGCAATTCCCCACGGGTACCTGGCTCGAAGTAAAAGGCCTGGCATTACCGGGGCAATTGATAGAGATTGACATGGAAGTGCATAAAACGAAATAGCCGGTGATCTGGGCAACCCCGATAAATAATTCCCCGTTTCGGACAGTTTTAAGCATGTTTCGTCCTTGCCTGCTTTCTTTCAATCATGTTGTTGATTAGGTTTATAAGCACCATTACCTGATTTGCATAAGCAGCTACCGCATCGCCCACTCTTTTATCGCCATCAAAAAACATTCACCATGGAAATTTCTACATCAGCTACTGCCATACCCCTGCGGAAAAGCTATGGCAACTTAAAGGCTATCCCGGCACCTAAAAAGCTGCTGTTGAAAAAGCTGGCGGTTGCATTAAGCGACGAGACCCGGTTTATCGATTTTGAAGACATTGTTTACTGTAAGGCAGATAATAATTACACCACTGTTTTTACAAAATGCGGCAAGTCGTATTTGTGTTGCAAGACGCTAAAGGATATTGAAGCGAAGCTACCGGCAGACAATTTCATCCGCATCCACCACTCTTACCTCGTAAACCTGCAAAGCATTACAGCGCTTAAAAAGCAAAGCTGCGAACTGGAAATTGACAATAGGTTATTGCTGCCGGTAAGCCGGACACAGAAAACGGCGCTGTATGAATTGCTGGGATTGTGAGGGAATGTGGAAATGTGAGAAATGTGGAAATGTGAAAATGTACCGGATTGGGATTGTCAATGACGAAATGCATGAGTTAACAGAGGCACGGACCATGGCGATTAAGAACCGAAAGCCTGAATGTGCTTTATCGGGGCGGAGTATGGTTCGTGGGGACACGAACCATGGCATCACGACACGAACCATGGCTTCAAACAAGAACCATGGAAACAGCAAAAAGTCCTAAATGTCCCGGATGTCCCACCACAACCCACACCCCCGAAACACCAACAACAGCATCAAGAAAAAAAACATCACCTCAAAAAATAACACCAATCACCTTCCTGAGTAAAACAGTAATACCATGAAACCAAGATTTACAAAAAAGCTTTACAGCCTCGTGGCAATTGTTGCCCTGCTTTTTGTCGCTATCCGGGGTACCGCACAGTTGGGCACTGCCATGAATTTTAGTAAACCCAGCCTGCAGTATATAACCGTACCGCACAGTAGCAGTATTAACCTGGGAGCTAGTTTTACGATGGAAGCCATGGTGATGTATGCAGGCGCCAGTGTCACCATTGTTGACAAAGGTGATTACGACTTTCTTTGGTCATTAAATGCCAATGATAATGGCAGCAAAATGGGATTTTTTAACCCTTCTACCGGTTGGGTGTATTCTACTGGTACGGTACGGCAGGGCGTTACCACCCATGTGGCCGTTGTTGGCAGTGGGGGATCAGTAACTTTTTATATAGATGGTGTGGCTTCCGGAGGTGGCGTTGCAGCTTCCAGGCAGGACAACCAACCTATGAATATAGGCCGGCAACAGCCCACAGCATGCCAGTGTAACCACTTTAACGGCAATATGGACGAGCTACGGATATGGAACGTGGTCAGGACACCGGCACAAATACAGGCTGGAATGTATACCACTGTGCCATCCAATAGTGCCGGATTGGTAGCCTACTACAAATTTGATGAAGCAAGCGGCAATACTGCTGTTGATGCCACGGCCAATGCTAACAATGGAACGCTGGTCAATGGCCCCACCCGGGCAACCAGCTATCTGCGCTATGGCAGTCCCGGCGTATTTACTTATACGGTGCCCCAGGGCATAGGTTCTGTTTACCTGAGGGCCTGGGGCGCCGGGGCCAGTGCATCCGGCGACTGTAATGGCTTTTCAGGTGGCGGTGGGGCTTATTCGCAGAGCAAGCCTATGGCTGTTACCCCGGGCCAGGTGATCACCATGCGGGTGGGAACCGCTGGTGGCCTTGCAGCTCCAGGCGAAGAATCTTACGTAATGTTTGCAAGCACCAAAAAACTGGCAGCCTACGGCGGCGTTGTAAGATATGGTGGGGCTGCCAGTACGGTAGCCACTTTCCCGGACCTCGATTTTTCTTATAAAGGCGGCGATGCAGGTAATAATATATCATATGTAAATGGAACCGCAGGTACCATTACCGGATTTGGTGGTGCGGGGGCTTCGGGCAGCCCTACCGGTGCCGGAGGTAATGGTGGCAGCCCAACTCCTTTTGTGTACACCACCGCTGGTGGTACCGCAGGTGCAGAGGGAGGAAATGGTGGCGGAGGTGCGTCGCAATTAGATTGCGCATATTCTTTCTCATTTTCTGCCGCCCAAAATGGCCAGAATGTAGGTGCCGGTGGTGGTGCACCTTATTATAATAACCTTTACGGCAGGGCCGTAGGCGGTATGATACAGATGTATATGTGTCCTCTTGGTGGAACCATTGGTCCCAGCCATACCGTACCCTACCCGGCAGAACTGTCAGCCGATACCATCAGGAGCATTGACGGAGGGGGTGGAAGCAGCTTTACCTGGCAAACCAGCGCCAACGGTACAAGTGGCTGGACCACCATAGCAGGAGCTACGGCGGCGTATTACCCTTTGCCCACCCCCAACAATCCGCCGAATGAAGTATTTTATCGCAGGCTAACGGCTACATGCGGCAACACCAGCAATGTAGCGATGATAAGAACTTATACCATCGCCAATACACAGTTAAAGGGGAAAATTGAGGGCACGGTGGTGAGTATCAATAACACGGGTGTGGATGGTATCCCGGTAGAAGCCCAAAAAACGGTATCGTTACTGGGCAGCCCAATCACTCACATTTACCGCGACACTACCCGGAACGGCGGCAAGTTTTCTTTTAAAAATGTGTTTTACGGCGATGCCTCCAATAATGATCCCGGTACGACACAGTTCAGGATTAAAGCAGCATATGCCGGGCATATTTTTAGCCCGCCGGTTTTAACGAGCCTGGCAGGTACCGGCAGCGATTTTGAAGTTACCGGCCTTAAGATTACCGACAGTACCGTGTATGCGATCAGCGGTGCGGTAACACAAACCTGCAACACCTGCGACGTGGTGGTGAGCAACGCCATAGATAGTGTAAAAGTGGCTGCAGTGAGGGCTGGTAGCCCGGTAGGCATCTCTTACTCAGGCGATAATGGCCCCGGCAACTACGGCTTCACCTTTACCGACCCGGGTGATTACGTAATTACCCCCAGCTATCGCAACCATACATTTGCCCCGCCAGCAAGGACAGTGAATGTAACCAATGGCAGTGTGCCCAATAACAACTTTTCTGATAATACTACCCGTACCATTACAGGAACGTTGAGGGCCGGGAATAACCAGGTTATTGGCTCAGCACAATTGGTGTTTACCGATACGGTATTGGGCAGGCAACCGGCATTTACGAAGACAGTAAATACGGCAGCAGATGGATCCTTTTCCGTTACCCTGCCAGCCCGCAAGTATAAAGTGCGTGTCAATACATTTACCCCGGCAGGTGCCGGCACCGATATCACTGCGTTTGAACTCACCACGTTCTTTAACCAAATTATTAAAGACTCCATGCTGGTGGATATCGATACACTGCCGCGTACTTTCAATTTAATATATCACCGCAGCCCGGTACTCCAAATCGTAAACCTGGCCGATACTACCTGTGGTACTGCAGACTACGTGGTATTCAGGCAAAACAAGCCCCGCACCTTTATTATAAATGTTTTTGAAGGGAACCCAAGCCATGGTTTTAAAGTGGCCACCGACACAGCCAGGCGTATTAATCTCACCACAAATGTGCACCTGGATAATGTGGAGCAGACCATACTACGAGCCCAGGTAAATGGTGCCGATACCATTGCGCTGCCTGGCGGCGAACCCAATATCATCGCTCCCTTCCAGAAAAACTTCAGGCTGAACTATATTGATAAATATGGCCGCCCTGCACCGCAGATCACCCGCAAAGCAGTGGTGCTGGGTATCAAAAACGACCCCGGCACATTTACCACCGTTTCCCCACAAATACCATTGATGATACTGCACGATCCGCCCGGCGACCAGAGCAGCAGTTTTTGGGAATCGAACCAAACCAATGAAACGGCGATGCGGATGTACACTGCCAAATCGGAAGCAAATGGTGGCTACCTTGAAGTAAAACTGGGTACCCGCTTTCAGCTGGGCTTTGTTTACAGCACTGAAGTATCCATTTGGGGTACGCTCAATTTCGCCCAAACCGTAACTGGCAGGGTAAATGATGCTACCGAGGCTATACTGACCACTACCAATAGCCAGCGATACGAATCATCTAACAGCGGTTATATCATCGGTAATGATGGTGATGTATACATTGGCGCAGCCCTCAACCTGCTCTATGCCATTGCCAGGGAAGTAAAATATACCAGCCCCTGTACCCTAGGCGTAGAAGCCAAACTGGCCATTGCAGACAGCGGTTTTGCCACAGAGTATGCATATACGGAAAGCCATATAACCGGCACCGTAATACCAACACTGCAGAACTTTGCAGCCAACGCTCCCGACAGTGCCCAGCGCTTCAGAGCTTTAAACCAGGTGCATGTATGGGAACAGGTAGTAGCCAATAATGCGGCGAACAAAGCCAAAGCCAAGTTCGAGGTCAACAAATCATTCGACGGTGCAGACGCCCCCATAACCTTGTCTACCACCACCACCGCAACCAGTTCCAATACCATTGAGTATGCTATGGAAATAGACCGGAATGTGGCGATAGCATTAGGTTTTGAAATAGCCGGTATCGGCGTAAGCGGTGGCTTTAATGTAAACATGAAAATGGAGACCGGTAAAAGCACTACTACCACAACCACCAATTCCACCACCATGGGTTATACGCTTGATGATAAGGATGATGGAGATTATTTTTCCGTCGATGTAAAAAGAGACCCGGTCTATAATTCACCTGTTTTCTCACTAAAAGCCGGCACTACCAGCTGCCCGGCTGAGCCACCCGGCCAAAACAGGGATGGAGCCCAGTTGCGGATACCCGCCCCTGTACAGAACAACGTACCTGCCAATGGCGCCGCCAGTTTTCAGCTATTCCTGGGCAATGTGAGCCAAAGCGGCGAAGCACGGGATTATAAACTCACCATGCTGCCTGCCAGCAATCCCCATGGCGCCATCGTTAAAATTGGCTTTGCGCCAGCCACCGACCTGTTTGATTTTCCGGGTATCCCTTATGCACAGGAACAACTGGTGACAATTACCGTAGAAAAAGGTGCCGGTAATGTATATAATTACGAGGGGCTGAAATTTGTGATGAGCTCTGCCTGTGGTGGCAGTACCAGTATTGGTACGATCACAGCCAATTTTGCCAATCCTTGTAGTGGTATCAGCCTGGGAGCGCCTGCTAATAACTTTATTATCAGTGCTGCCAATAACAATTTGTTGCCGGTACAAATGACAGGGTATACAGTCGCCAACCTGCAATCCATTGCGCTGGAGCATACCTCTGCCGGCGGTAGCATATTTGTTACCGACACCCTCATTTTGGCGGCCAATATTACCAACCCAACCAGCACCATGGTAAACTGGCGGACCACTAACCTGCCCGACGGCGCCTACGACCTTCGCCTGAGGCTGGATTGTGCGGGTGGCGTGGTGTATTCACAAAGAGTTACAGGCATTGTAGACCGTAAAGCACCACTGGTATTCGGTGAACCCGAACCGATGGACGATAGTTATGTGGCCGGGGATATCCTCTCGGTTACCTACAACGAATCCATTAATACCAACAGCCTGAACGGTGGCCAGGTGAAACTCCGTAAACGCAGCGACGGCACCCTGATTCCGGTGCAGGTCACAGGCTATCAAAACAAGATTGTAGTGGTGCCGGTGAACCCGATTACTTCCCTGGTTGGCGAAAACCTACAGTTGATTGTAAATAATATTGCCGACGTGTATGGTAATGTGCAGACTGCTGCAGACACTTCCTTATTTGTGGTAGGCACCACGGTACCGGGTACCGGGCCTGCTGCTCTTAACCTAACGGTCACCAGGTCGTCCATGCGGGAAAATGTCAACGATTCATTGGACTTCAGGTTTAACATCGGTACTTCTGTGAACTATGACCGCCTGGTGAACTACACGGTCAGCGGTACGGCTATTTACGGTACAGATTATACGGTTCGCTACCCTGTTGGCCAGCCGGCTGCTACCAGCTTTAACGGCATTCAGGGCAAGATCTATATCCTGGCGGGACAGGTACAGGCAACACTCCGCATTAAGGCAATTGGTGATAACATATTGGAACCTGATGAAACCATCACCGTTTCCCTGGCGGAAGGTGACTATACCCCAGGTTCAGTGATTTCAAAAACGGATACGATTAAAAACGACGACTTGAGCAAGCCCATCATCATTCAAAATGGCCCGCTCAATATCTGTGGTGGCCAGACACTCAGCTTTTCTACCAATAACACCATTGATGGCCAGCCGGTATTCTCTTACCAATGGACCAGGGGTGGGACAACTGTTGGCAGTACCCAAAGCATTAATGTAACCGAAGCAGGTACCTACCGCCTTACAGTGTACATCGCCACCGGATTTACAGGTGTCAGCGATTCGTTGGTAGTAACTACATCAGCACTACCTGCACCAAATCTTGGCGCCGATGTTACAGTCTATAAGAGTTGCTTTGGCGAAACCACCAATCTCAATAGCCTGTTTAACACCACAGGGCTCACGGTTAGCTGGAACACGGTCAATACCACCACGGCACCACCCGGCATTTACCGGATTGTAGCTTCCAGTGCAGGATCTTGTAACGATACCGCCTTTGCCAATGTCATCCTCGAAGTGGCTACCTGGACAGGGGCGCAAAGCAACGACTGGAATACGCCCGGCAACTGGAACATCAATAAAGTACCTGGCACACTTACACATGTAATTGTTCCGGGTGGTACACCTAACCCATGTTATATCAACACGGAAGGTGCCGTGGCAGCCAGCATACAGGTACGCAACGGTGGCAACGTACGCACTGTAACTACCAAATCTGTAATGGTCAATGGTAAGTGTTTGACACTGCCGCCGAATTAGTAATAACCCTCACCCTGATAACACAGCATCGGTTCGAAAGAACCGGTGCCGTTACGACAATAGGAGGCCGTGGCCGGTGTCTCCACCGACCACTGATTGTGAACCACTTACCACTTATTTAGCTATATTTTGATACATGTTTTAAACAGAAACCTGGTAATAAAACTCATCCAGTTCGTGGTCGGTGAGGCTCGTCCGCGCCAAAAGAAAACACCAGCCAGGGCGATAAAAAACACCAAAAACGGAGCCGCCGAAAACCGAATAGAGTAGGCAATAATTTTCAACCCTAAACGTCATGAAAACCCACAAGTTTCTCTCAGCGGTGGCAATCCACAGTGCCCTCCTGCTATCAACAAGCCTGTGCTATGCACAATCAGCACCTGCAAAAAATGTAATTTCCACCCATCGGGTGTTCCCAAAAATTGACAAGGTGGCTGAATTTGAAAAAGCCCTTGCCGCCCATGCCCAAAAATACCATAGTGGCGATGCACACTGGCGGGTATTTGAAATTCAAACCGGTCCTGATTTTGGCGGCTTTCATATCACAGAAGGCCCCAAAAGTTGGGCAAGTGAAGATGCAAGGGGCGATTTAGGGCCAGAACATACATCGGATTGGAATAAAAATATAGCTATCTATTTAACCGAAAGACAATCTGCCGGCTACTCAGTTTACCAGGATTCCTTAAGTACAGTGGCCCTGGGCGATTTTTCTGAAAAAATTCAAATTACCCATGTGTATCCTAAAATCGGGCATAGTGACGATGTAGTAAATATGATCAAAAAAATTAAAAAAACATGGGCAGCAGGTGGCGTATCCGTTGCTGTTTATTCAGCTTCCTCTTCAGGCCCGACACAATTCACCCTTACAACACGGTATAAGCAAGGCTTAAAGGAAAGAGCCGCCGATTTTCGCACGCCATTTAAAGTTACATATGAAGCTGTAAACGGCGGAGGTTCTTATGCCCAATACCTTAAGGATGGGGCAGAGTTTATTGCAGAAAGCTGGAGCGAATTACTTTTTATGCGTAAGGATTTGAGTTCGAAATAAGCCTGCAATATGGTATAAAGTCCTCAAGGGTTACGTACACTTTGAGGACTCTATTTTGATTTTAGATCACAGCCACAATTATATCGGCCCCTCTAAAACCTAACCTGGAATGAAAGCGACCATTAGTATTCCGCTAAAGCAAAGCAGCACCATTCCTGCACTTTCTGAAAATACTTTTTTAAGATACTTCAATTTTGTTGCCTTGTACTTTGCACAGGGCGCCCCGGAGGGAATATTATTTTATGGCATACCAGCATGGATGGCTATGAATGGTAAAACAGCTGGCGAAATAGCAGGCTTTATCGTGGCTTGTGGTTTGCCATGGAGTTTTAAATTTATAGTGGCACCATTGATGGATCGCTACACGTACCTGCCGATGGGGCGAAAGAGGCCCTGGGTAATTTTGGGGCAAATTGGATTGGTAGCAAGTTGCATTGCTATGGCTTATGTGCCCGACCCATTAAATAATTTAAACCTGTTTATGGCGGCTGGTTTTGCAGTATCTTTTTTTGGTGCATTCCAGGATGTGGCAACCGATGGTATGGCGATAGATGTTATTCCTGTTAACCAACAGGCAAAAGCCAATGGGTTAATGTGGGGTTCAAAAGTGATTGCTATTTCTACCACCCTTGCAGTGGGTACCTGGTTGCTGAATACATACAATTTTACTACTGCTATATTATCGCTTGCAGTTATGATTGGGTTTATTATGTTGGTGCCCTTATTTTTAAGAGAAAAGCCGGGTGAAAAAATAGTACCCTGGGCAGCGGGCAAGGCTTCGCTGGAAAATAAAAAATTACAAGCAGGCAACTGGGCTTCTATTTTCAAATCTTTGTACAGCGCGTTCTGTTTACGAAACTCTTTATTGCTTGCCACCATTCTATTTCTTGCGCAGGGTTCATATAATTACATCGAGACCATACTACCCATTTTTTCAGTTAAAGAACTTAACTGGACAAATGGCAGTTACTCGCAATACTTTGCTACAGCAAAAATAATAGGCGGCATTGGCGGCATGCTTCTTGGCGGTATTCTTATTGAAAGATTCGGGAAAAAGCGCATGATGAATATTTATTTTTTCAGCCTGGTACTTTTTACAAGCGTTCTGGCTTTTTCAAAAGTTTACTGGAGCTACAAAAATTTTATCTACGCCTTTATGATCCTGTATAATATCGCTTACACCTTTGCCTGCATTGGCATTTTTTCCATTGCCATGCAATGTTGCTGGAAAAAAATATCTGCAAGCCAGTTTACTCTATACATGACGATTGGTAACCTCGGGCGTATAGCATTGGCGGCTTTGATAGGGCCGGTGAAGGCAAATTTCAATTGGCAGTTTTCAATTTTTGCATTTGCTATTATGATTGGTGCTGCCTGGTTGCTGCTGCAGTTTTTTAATATTGACAGGCAAATGAATGCTGTTGCTGGTTTGGAAAACAAAGATGCCAGTAGTGGCCTCGTACAGGCAAATCATTAACAGCTATTATTATTAATTAAAAAAACAAATACTATGCACCGCAGATCATTTGTTAAAAATTCAACGTTGACAGTTATAAGTATTAGTGCTTTTGGAGCTTTAAACTGGAACGGTAAAAGATTTGAAGGCGATACGCCAACAACAACTGATATACTTGGCCCTTTCTACAGACCAGGTGCACCCGTAAGAACCAATTTAAGACTGCCGGATTCTAATGGTGTCCCAATGATTTTGAAAGGGAATATTTTTAAAGAAGATGGCAAAACCCCCATCAACAATGCGTTGGTTGAAATCTGGCATTGCGACGAACATGAGGTTTATGATAATACCAGCGACGAATACAAATATCGTGGCGCACAAAAAACAAAGGCCGATGGAAAATATGCGTTTGCAACAATTCTGCCGGTACCATATAAAGCCAACCCAACCGATGAAACATCCTGGCGGCCTGCGCACATACACATGCGGGTATCTGTGCCCGGTCAACAAGACTTAATAACCCAAATCTACTTTAAAGGAGGTAAATATGTTGAGACTGATAAATGGGCTTCAGACCCAAAGGCTGTAAACAGGATACTCAATATTTCCGGAAATAAATCAGGCGAAAGCGAAGTTGTTTTTAATGTTATTATGGGTAAACAGATTCCGCTTGATGAAAAGGGTTACGAAAAGGTTACCGGAATTTTTGATGTTGGCGATAATAATTTTATTGAGTTTATTAAAAATGACGATTTGCTGTTTATGAAACATAATGGGCAGCTTAGAGCAAGCTTAAAATATATTGGCAATAACAGCTTTGAAGGTGGCATAGGTTATCCCATTGCTACTTTTGAATTACAAAAAGATGGAGTGGTAAAAGTGGTTGTACAAAGAACAGCGGATAAGACGGTTTCTGGTACAAAGATTTTAAAATATAATCAGTAAAATAGTTTCATGCTAAGTGGTGTTTCCGGGCGCCTGCGATACACAATTATTGAAAGGTTGAAAAAAATGGTTTGTGATGAGAGGTACCTGCTCTACCCGGTAGAAAGAGCATTGTAACAGGATAGTGCATTTACTAGTTAAAAAATGTCAAAACCACATCCATGACTACGCTTATTGAAAAAGACCGGATAAACCGAAGTTAGATGGTAAAGGCAATGCCGCTAAACGCTCTGGCTCTGGTTCATATTCTCCCGAACCTGAAGCCCGGGATTGTGTTTACAGGAACTGGAATCTTTGAAATGTTTTATCGGGGTGAATGATGTTTCCAGAGTACATGAACCATGGCATCAAAACAAACCCTAAAAACAGCTAACACAGCTATCTTTATGAAAAACATCTATCCTTCCTTGTGATTTTGCTCTACGCTTTACAAGTCCGGACCCAGAAACCCACCATCACAAGCTACCAGCCTGGCTGTATCTGTATTCGATGGCGAATGGCTGTGACACAAAGCTACTACCATTATTACCGTAAATCCACTGGCGCTGGGCCCGGATGTAACGGTCTATAAAAACTGCTTTGGCGAACCACCGATCTGTCGGAACTGTTTAATACCAACGGCATTACCCAAAGCTGGAACACGCCCAACCCTTTTGCAGCACCTGTCGGCATATACCGCCTGATTGCCAATAACGACGCCAGCTGAACCGATACCGCCTTCGCCAATTTGATCCTAGAAGTAGCCAACTGGACTGGTACCGTCAGCAACGAATGGAATACACCGAACAACTGGAATATCAACAAAGTCCCCGGCACACTCACGCATGTAATCGTACCCGGCTTATTTCTAATGCGATATTTGACGAAGGATTCAACACCCGGTTAGCAACTTAATTTGATTATGATTATTTTACTTCCCGATGGAAACGAAGTATATCCTTCTAATTGTTTTAGTGGCGATAGTCATTGCTATAGTGATATATGGCTTCATCGTATCATACAGGAAAAACCGCCAGAAAAACATCATCCAAAGAAAAACAATCGTTGAGACCGCGCATTCAGATATCGTAAAATGGAACAGAATATTCAAGCATTTTACTTCGTTCAATGATGGGTATTTCAATCATCATAAGCTGATTACCTGGGTAGATTCTGTTAGCAATATCTATGACAAACTCAAAGGATACGATCTTGATAAATTGCAATTGGAGCCTGAAGTTCTATCGGAATTGAAACAATTTAAAGCTTATGCGGAATCTGGCCCAATAATAAGAAAGGACTACAATGGCTCCTTCATCGAAAGGGAATTGAAAGCATCCAACGTATTCTTTTCAAATATAGAAGGTCAGTCGTTGGATTTGCAACAGCGGCTGGCCGTGATCAGGGATGAGGACAATAATTTGGTGATCGCTGGTGCAGGCAGTGGCAAAACAACGACTGTCGCCGGCAAAGTGGCTTATGTCATCGAACGTTTCAAAGTACGGCCGGAGGAAATTTTGCTCATCACTTTTACCAAAAAAGCCAGTGATGAAATGAGACACCGGATAAAGGACAAAATGGGTATCGATATCGAGGTGAACACCTTCCACTCATTTGGCAGGAAGATAATCGGGATGGCCACTAATAACATGCCTTCGGTTTTAGAAGAAAAACAGTTGTATTCGGCCTTGAAAAACATTTTCAGCAGCCTAATGGCGGATGCGGTTTTCGCAGGTAAGGTTATAAAATTTCTTACGGAATATCGTTTGGAGTCGAAAGATGTGGATGATTTCAAAAGTCATGGGGAATACATCGCTTATCTAAAGGACAACAACATCACGACTTACAAAACGATCGAAATCGTTCACAACGGAAAGGTTACCCTTTTACGGGAAACTTGCAAAAGTGAGGAGGAAGTAAAAATCGCCAACTATCTTTTTTTGAATGGTATCGAATATAAATATGAAGAGCCTTACAAATACCCTACTGCCGATAACCAGTACGCCCAATACAAGCCTGATTTCTATTTGCCAGACTATGACATCTACATAGAGCATTTTGCACTCATCGATACCGACAACAATGTTCCGGGCTGGTTCAGGAGTGACCATAAGGTGTCGGCAAAAGAAAAATACAACTCCGATATCGATTGGAAGCGAAAGAAACATATAGAGCACAGTACGACATTGATAGAGACCTATTCTTATGAAAAGAAGCAAGGTATATTGCTGGAAAAATTTAAAGAAAAACTGGAAGCCCGCGGCGTGGTCTTCAGGCAAAGAACAAATGACGAAATCTGGGATATCCTTAACTCCATTGCAAATGATGAGGTGTCTGCGCTCGAAACACTTATCCATACTTTTTTGAACCTGTTGAAATCCAATAACGGAGACCCCAAAACCTTGCTCCTGGACACCAGGAAAAATAAAGACAACAACATCAGAAGGCGTCAGCAGATATTCCTTGAAATTTTCACTCCTATCTTATCTAGATACAACGATTACCTAAGATCAAACCACCTGATCGATTTTAGCGACATGATCAACGATGCTACCCGGTATATATCCGATAACCGCTTCAGGAACCACTTCAAGTACATTATTATCGATGAATTCCAGGATACCTCCATGGGTCGTTTCAATTTGATTAAAGCACTTTTAAAAAACAACAGGTCTTGCAAGTTATTCGCTGTTGGTGACGATTGGCAAAGCATCTTTCGATTCGCAGGAAGCGATATTTCATTGTTTACGCAGTTTGAAAAACACTTTGGCATCACCGAGTTATCGAAGATAGAAACTACTTACAGGTTCAACAAAAGCATGATAGACATCAGCAGTAGATTCATCCTGGCTAATCCCAACCAGACCCCAAAAAAATTAAAACCATTTGGAGATGATACAGTGAACCCAATAGAAGTGATACAAAGCCACAACACCAGGAATGATGACCCTCTTCCATTTATAAACGTCCTCCACAAAATCAAATCGGAGAACACGGGAACCAGCAAAAAGCTCACCATCCTGGCTCTCGCCCGATACAACCACATCATCAAACTATATAGGGAAAGGACCGATTTATTCTTAGTGGGCTACAATGAAACGGATAAAAGTTTCGTGATAAAATATCGGCAAATCCCAGAATACGAAGTCCAATTTCTATCCGTCCATCGTTCCAAGGGCTTACAAGCCGATTATGTTATCATCTTGAATTGTGTTTCAGGCCAATATGGTTTCCCATCAGAACAAGCGGATGATCCAATACTAAATCTACTGCTTTCCGGATCCGACCAATTTGTTAATGGGGAGGAGAGACGCCTGTTCTATGTAGCGCTCACAAGATCCAAAAGGAAAACTTTCATAACGACCAACGCCGGCCACAAATCAAAATTTATCAACGAGGTGGACCCCAACTATACAGAGGATTCCGTTAATAAATGCCCCATTTGTAAAAAAGGGAACAAGGTCCTTAAAGAAGGAACCGGCAAAAACGGAAAGCCCTACAAAAAATACAGTTGCTCCAATTGGAACTATGGTTGTGAATACCTGGCATGGGGCTGATGCACCGGGAGCGGCAATGTGCGCACTACCACGAACAAATCGGTAACGGTTAATGGGAAGTGCTTGGTGCTGGCACAGAACTAATTGCAATCTTCACTCATGATAATGTAGCATCGGTTCGAAAGAACTCGGGCTTTGTTTATCTTGGCATATCGTTCCAGTTATACACACCATTTGGGGAGCGACGACCATCATAAAACTAAGCATCGTGGATAAAAATCCTGAATATGAAAAAATGCCGAAAAACCTGAAGAACCTTGGGTTGGATGAAAAGGCATTGAGCGAAATGGGAAAGTTGAAATGGGTGGTGACTGAAAAAGTGCATGGCGCCAACTTCAGCATCTTATACCACGACAGGAAATTATTCTTTGCAAAACGAAAAGACTTCCTGGCCTGGGGCGATGATTTCTTCGGATTCCAGGCAGTAGTGTCTCAAATAGAAGACAATGTATTGCTGTTGTTCGAACAATTGAGCCTCGATATTGAAGCGGACACCTATATCATTTATGGTGAACTTTTCGGAGGACGATACCCACACCCCCGAGTTTCGCCTGATCCCAATGTGGAGGCGATCCAAACGGGTGTGTATTATTCACCATCTATAGCATTTTGCGCATTTGATATCGCCTTCGAAAGGGAGGGTATCAAGCAATATCTTGATTACGATAGCGCCATCCGGTATTTTGAACAATCCGGGTTATTGTATGTCAAACCGCTGTTTACGGGCAAATTGAATGAAGTATTGGATTTCAATCTCCGGATAAATTCAACCATCCCCCCAGCTTTGGGATTGCCCCCGCTTGACAATAACCTCATTGAAGGTGTGGTGATAAAACCATTGGCTCATTCATCACTCAGGCATACGGATCTACGTCCAATCATCAAATTGAAGAACCCCGAATTCGATGAAGACAACAAGTTTCACGAAGCGGAGAAATGGTCGTTTATCCCGAAAGTATCTACCAGGACAGAGCAGCTATCTTTCCTGGTGGAGGCCATGGCGCCTTATATCAATGCGAACCGGATCAACAGTGCCATCTCCAAAATTGGCAGGCCGGATCCTGCGAACGAACAAAGACAGGCTGCTATCAGTAAAGAAATATTGGATGATGTTTGCGATGATTTCGATATTGACAATGACCAGATGCTGGCAGAACTGGAGGTGGAAAATTATAATTGGATCAGGCAGCGGTTAACGGTGCTGATACGCGATGGTATGCAGCAGCATGGGTAAAGGAGCCGGGGCCAACATGCGCAAAGAATATGAACCAATCGGATTTTAGGGTAGTTATTTAACCTGCTCTTCTCCAGGCAACTAAAAGTCATGTGCAAAGAAACTTTTCAATCCGGTTTCGGGTGAAGTCAATCGTTTTCAATAATTTAATTTATTAGCTTTCGGCATTTTTACCAGTGACTTTATTCGCTGCCGGTAGTTGCTTACCCGTAAAGCCAGGCCCGGCGGTACTTTAATGTCGCGGTGACCTCACTACAAACCTCTTTTGATGAAAAAGGATTTCTCTACAATGACCCGGTACAAAAAATTACAGCGGCCCATCCCTGCTTTCCTCGTTGCATGCCTGTTGCTGATTGGCAACCATGTTTTTTCGCAGAAAAGCGGTAAACAGATAAGCGTTGCAAAATCGTCCATCATTGATTTTAAAACCATCGAGGCTTATAGCCGTGCACATCCTTTTGACCCCAATGAGAAAAGAATTGCCAGCAATAAGAACGGCAGCGCCAAAGAAGAGGAAGGAGAAGAAGAAATGAAGGACCTGAAAGTTCCTAAAAATGCAAAAATCATGCGTGACCCGTTTGGCAAAATGCCAACGCAAAATGCACCAAATATCCCTTCCCGCGTTGACGCCGTTCCCTCACCCACTCCCATTATTGACTTCAATGGCATAGACGATAACAACAACCTTATTCCACCAGATGTAGGCGGGCAGGTAGGCCCAAACCATGTGATGACCACATTAAATACTGAACTGCGCATCAGTACCCGCACCGGCACTGTTCTCAGCACTGTTACGTTAAATGCCTTCTTTTCCTCCCTTGGCAATCCCAACACCTTTGACCCAAAAATTATTTACGACCCCTACAACAGCCGTTGGATCATTACGGCTTGTGCCAATTCCAGGTCGGCAAGCTCGGCCTTGTTAATAGGTGTGTCACAAACCAATAACCCGACCGGTAGCTGGAATTTATATTCAACAGATGCGGATGCCGGAAACACCAACTGGTTTGATTACCCGAGCATAGGGTTTAATAAAGACTGGATCGTGGTAACGGGAAATATGTATACAAATAGCGTTAGCAATGGTGTCGGAGGACGCGTTTTTATTTATAAAAAAGCTGATTTGTATGCCGGTGTTGCTTCGCCGGCAGTTACGACTATTAATCCGGGAAGCACCGGGTACACCCTGGTGCCTGCCATCACTTACGACAACGCTATTTCAACCATGTACCTCACGCAGAATTATAATAGCGCTTCCGGCCTTATTGGTTTTTATACCATAACGGGAGCCATTGGTTCGGAAGTGTTGTCGGCAGTTACGTTGGTAAGCACACCAAATACCTGGTCGGGATCAGGGCCCACAAATTTTGCACCGCAGGCAGGCTCTGTCGACAAGATTGCCTGCAACGATGCCAGGATGCAGAAAACAATTTACAGGAATGGCAAAATCTGGTGTACACACACTGTTTTTTTGCCGGCCGGTGTACCCACCCGCTCCAGCATACAATGGTGGCAGTTAAGCCCCGCCGCCGCTGTGCTGCAACGGGGCAGGATCGACGATGCAACTGGAACGAATTTTTATGCGTTTCCCTCTATCGACGTAAATCAGAACGATGATGCGCTGATTGGTTGTGCAACGTTTAATGCAGAAATTTTCCCAAGTGCATGTTATGCCTTGCGAATCAATACCGATGCGGTAAATACGTTTCGGGAAGCGTATGTTTATAAGGACGGTATTGCGAAATACGGCAAATATTTCGGCGGCCCTTCCAATCGTTGGGGCGATTATTCTTCAGTATCAGTTGACCCGAATAACGGTTTAAATTTTTGGACCGTACAGGAATATGCAAGGCTTCCTGCCGATGGTTACGATAGATGGGGAACCTGGTGGGCGAATGTCTCTGTTGCCCCAAGACCCTATGTACTTGGCGCGGGATTCACACCTGTATCCGGCAACATCAACGGTATTACATCGCTTGATTCCGGTGAAACAGTAACTGTAAACCTGGGCCTTGCGAATAATGGCGATTTGAATACGAATTCACTAACTGCCACTTTATTGGCAACAGGCGGTATTACATCGCCAGGTGCGGCACAAAACTATGGCGTGTTAGCAACAGGCGGGGCTACCGTGGTAAGGCCTTTTAGCTTTAAGATCAACGGTGCCTGCGGAAGCACATTAACGGCTACCCTGCAATTAACGGATGGCACTTACACTACTACAGTTAGCTATAATTTTAAGTTGGGGCTATTGGTTCCGCTAACACCTGGAAGCTATGGCCCTGTGTGTAGTAATATATCAACAATTCCGCTATCCGGCTCTCCCGCAGGCGGGGTATGGTCTGGCACCGGTGTTACCGGCAATACATTCAACACGTCGGCAGGAACACAAACGCTTACCTACACTTACTTCCTTCCAAATGACTGTGACACAAGTGCTACAACAACTATTATCATAAATGCAAGACCCGCAGCGCCCATTATTACTCCCAATGGCCCAACCGCATTCTGCAACGGAAGCTCTGTGCTCTTAACCTCTAATGTGGTCGGCAATAACGCGCTTTCGTTTACCCAGGCCAATAGCCAATATGTTACGGTACCACATAGTGCCAGCATCAATTTAGGTGCTACCTTTTCAATAGAGGCATGGGTAAAATACTCCGGCAACATAGGCAGAACAATTATTGACAAAGGCGATTATGATTTTTTATGGCAATTGAACGCGAACAACAGCGGCAATAAAATGGGCTTTTATAATAAGGCCATGGCTGCATGGTCTTACTCCACAGGTGCCGTGCCACAAAATACCTGGACACATGTGGCCATTACCCTCAACGCAGGGACACTCACATTTTATATTAACGGCGTTGCTTCGGGTACCGCCGCTGTCTCATTTTCGCAAGATGTTCAACCGATGAATATTGGCCGGCAACAACCCACAAGTTGTGGCTGTAATCATTTTAATGGAAAGATGGACGAGTTGCGGCTATGGAATGTGGCGCGAACACAAACAGAGCTCCAGAATAATATGAATACGGTCGCTGCCAACAGCGCAGGGCTTGTAGCTTATTACAAATTTGATGAAACTACGGGTACTACAGCCGCAGATGCCACCAGCAATGCTAATAACGGAACGCTGGTAAACGGACCAACCTGGCAGGCAAGATCATCCATTTCCTGGTCGCCGGGTGGTGCCACTACCCAAAGCATTACTGCGACAGCCGCAGGCAGCTACGTCGTCTCTGTTAGCAATGATGATGGTTGTTCAAATAACACAAGCATTCCGGTCACGTTCCTGCCACAGCCTGTGGCCCCTAATGTTACTGCAAGCGGTTCCACTTCAATATGTACCGGCCAGTCCGTTACATTAAATGCTAATATGGGCATAAACAATGCCCTTTCATTTAACAGTGCCAGCAGCCAGTACATTACCGTTCCGCATAGTGCCAGCATTAATTTGGGTGCCACTTTTAGTATAGAAGCCTGGGTAAATTATTCCGGCCAAAACAGAACAATTATAGACAAAGGAGATTTTGATTATTTATGGCAATTAAACCCCAATACCAATTTAAATAAAATGGGGGTTTATAATAAGACCACGGGTTTATGGTATTATTCAACCGGCACCGTACCACAAAATACCTGGACACATGTAGCGATTACATTTAGTGCATCGACGGTCAGGTTTTACATCAACGGCGTCGCTTCGGGCACAGCCGCTACTACGTTTTTCCAGGATGCCCAGCCCATGAATATCGGCAGGCAGCAACCAACTTCTTGTGCCTGTAATCATTTCAATGGCAGCATGGACGAATTGCGGATATGGAATGATGTAAGAACACCCACCGAAATTCAGACTTATATGAATACAACGGTAGCAACGAACAGTGCCGGCCTGGTGGCCTATTATAAATTTGATGCGGGCACGGGTAACATCGTAGCAGATGCTACCGCCAATGGCAATAATGGAACTTTTGTAAATGCCCCCACCTGGCAGGTACCGTCTGCTTCGCCGGTAAACAGGGTGGTATGGTCGCCAGGCGGCGCCACCACGCCAACTATTACAGTATCCACTTCCGGCACCTACATCGCCACCGTTACCAACGGCTTTGGTTGTACAGATACCACCAGTACCGTGGTAACTTTCAATAACACTGCTGCCCCGTCTCTTGGCCCGGATGTAACAGTTAATAAAAATTGCTTTGGCGAAACCACCAACCTTACCACCCTTTTTAACACCACCGGCCTCACCCCGAGCTGGAATACCGGCAATACGACTACGGCGCCACCCGGCACCTATCGCCTGGTAGCCGCAAATGGCGTAGGCTGTACCGACACCGCTTTTGCCAATGTGATCCTTGAAGTGGCCACCTGGACCGGTACCGTGAGCAATGACTGGAACACCGCCGGCAACTGGAACATCAACAAAGTGCCGGGTACCTTCACCCATGTAATTGTACCTGGTGGTACACCCAACCCATGCTACGTGAACACAGTGGGAGCTGTGGCTGCAAGTGTACAGGTACGCAGTGGTGGTAACGTGCGCACCACCACTACCAAATCGGTTGCGGTAAATGGTAAGTGTTTGGTGTTGCCGCCGAATTAGTCCTGGATTTCTTTCTACATAAACACAGCACCGGTTCGAAAGAGCTGGTGCTTTTTTAGTTCTATAATTGGACGTATAGCTGAATAAGAATAGCCATTGCAATTTTGGGTGCTGGCTATGGATTTTGTTCTTTGAATATCTCCACCCACGACGCGGTTTGGTATTATCACCAACGGCTTTCCAACCCAGACAAAGTCTGCCCGCTTTTAAATTACCAGTACACAAGAAAGCCAGCATTTTTCTAATGGAGCTTTGAATGTGGTAGTTGTGAGTGACAGCACCGACAACGGCATGGGTTGGATATCCGGTGATACTGATTTTGGGGCAACCCCAGTAAAGGCAAAAGAATCTATACATTTCGCCAGCACGTTACCAGCCAAATTTTCTGAACAGTATAGAACAAATTCTTCTGCCAGTCTTTTCTTTATTTGCAACAGCCATTCTATAATTTCTATGAGAACAAAACTGCTGTTCCTGATACTTGTATCAGCGTCATTTCTATGTGCTTTGTCGCAACCAGATAGCAACGAACTGCTGTTGAGAGCACGCAGCACCACGTTCAGCGGCTATGATAGCGTCGTTTTTAAAGGGAAAAACGCAACAGCTAAAGAAGTGATTGTTTTTTCTAAATTGAAGAACAACGGCACCGAGGATAGCATACTTACCACCGATAAGAATGGTGTATTGAAATTAAAAAAGCCTGGGGCAGGGCCCACCAGCAACTGGCACAACTATGTGTTTCAAACAACAGCTCCGGGAGACACTACCATATTTTGGGTAGATAATTCCGAAGGCAATAAAGGCTCGTGGCCGGTTCGATCCTTCTTCATGGGGAAGTGGTCGGTTGAGAAATATTATGATCCGATAGCGGATTTCACCAGCAACCTGCCACCGCTGACGCTCCTGGCTACAGGGCAGAGTAATATGCAGATTATGCCATACAACAATGCCGGTAACAAGGGCGACGTAACGCCTGACAACCGGGTGCTATATTGGAATGGCACCGCCTGGGTGATATGGAATATTGGCACGAGCAATAACCTGGGTTTTCAGTTTGCGAAAAATATTGCCAGGGCGCAAAACAGGGTGGTGAGGGTAATCCTGTCTTTTGAAAACGGGGCGCCAATAGCCAAATGGTTTGCTCCTTCGGGAACGCGTTTTACCAATATCCGCAGCCAGATCGCTGCATCCGGCGTGGATAGTATTTCATTAATATTATGGCGGCAGGGTGAGGCGGAGAACACTTCGTCGATGTCAGAGTACAAAACTTATTTTGATACGGTCATGAACCGGTTCAAGAATGAAAGCTGGTTTAGCAAATTGCGCCCGGTGTTGGTGTCAGGGCTTTGTGACGGTACTTACTATACCAACTCCGGCCCACAAAAATACTTTGAAAGCTTCACCAATTTAGACGATCCCACCCTGCTTTTCGCCAGCAACAACGGCATTTATTCCGCCGACGGGACGCATTTTTATGGAGGCGCTATCGATAGCTGTGCTACCCGGGCAGCAGCAGTGTTTCTCTATGGGAAATCCAAGGTGTCGCCCAACCTGGGCAAATCGTCGGGTATCAATAATCGTATCCAGATTGCTGATGGTGTAAGTGGTTTTCAAAGCAACATTTTGTTCCAGGCGGATGTGCCCAATCAGGTGCTGCGTGTGCCGAAAATTGAATACTGGGACGGCTATAGCGGTACCGGCTTTTATTTTAACCAGGGCCTTGGCCTGCAGTCGGCGCTGATCGGCAGTTCCAATGGCGGCTCTATAGGCTTTAGTTATGCCGGAACTCCGCACAGTGTGTTTAATTCCTCCGGGCAGTTAGGCGTAGGTACGACCAGCCCCAACGCAAAGCTGCATGTAATAGGTTCCCCCAAATTTGCAGATGGCACACAGGGAGCAGGCAAAGTACTTACCAGTGATGCGAATGGCCTGGGCACCTGGGTGGCTTCGGATGCGATTCCTGACGAAGTTTTTACGGCAACAGCAGGACAGACCCAATTTAATACGACTGCCAATCTCACCAACCACAAAGTGATCGTGTTCCGGAACGGTGTGTACACGAAGGCAACAAAGACCGCCACAAGTATAACAGTTGCCCCATCTGGCACTGGCGATAATGTGGTGGTGGTAGTTTTATAAACCCCGCTGGTCGTCTCGCCATAGTTTTTTGGTTATGTTTTTCGAAAGTCAGCCTGCCGGCCTTCTACCAAATCTGCACTGTATTTCCTAAGCAAGGTTCGTGGAACCGCATATAGCAGAGAGTTGACCGTTTTACACCCATTGTAAATTATTGATCGTCAATTCCAAACCCTTGATGGTGGCGACCGGATTGATATCCCAACCAACCCTTAAAACCTATCATGGAGACATTAATTAAGATACGCGTCGTGGAAGACGAGATGCTGATTGGCGCTAAGATCTCGATGCAGCTGACCAAAATGGGCTACGAGATAACCGCATCCTGCCAAGTGAAGAAGAAGTGCTTCTGAATGTCTTGGATGAGAAACCCGATATTATTTTACCCGACTTGAACCTGAGGAAAACCGGGTGGCATCGAAACGGCCGAACGGTTACAGCTCCGACATAATATTCCGGCAATTTACCTCCTAACTCAAACAAAACCTGGCTGTTTTCATTTCACCACTATCCTTTAAGGCTGTTTATCTACCGGTCGTATCGATAGTGGTTGCTCACTCTTCTCATCCCAAAATTCGGCGGTCACCAGTTGGCCGCGTTTGTAAGCAGCAAAATTTTCGGCACTGAGTGTTGTTTCATAAGTCCGGGTATCCCGGGGATCGGTACCGGCGAGCGTGATGGCATAAAAGGCGGTCTTTCTTCCGGTCCGGATGGTATCGCCAGCCGGCTTCGTTTCGCTGAAGGCAGGTGTCTGCAAATCGGTTCCCCGGGTTAAATAGGCTTTGTCTTTGCCGGCTTCCTGCCATTCTTTTAGCTCGTAGGTAACGGCTACCCTATCCTCCGGCAGGATGCCCATAATGGACCGTTTCCTGGTAACCTCTCTTTCGCAGTATTGGGGCCTGGTTTGGTAGGTGGCGGTGCCATAGTGTTCCGTTCCGCAGATGTATTTTTCCTTTTCGGTATAGGTTTCTTCCCGGATGAATGTGTTGGTTCCTTTAGGTACGATGCGTTCCGAAATCCTTTTGGCGTTTTCGGGCAACTGATCGGCCCAGGTTTCTTTTTGAACTGTTTTGAGTTCTTCTAGGTAAACTACATATTCCCAATTCATTTCTTTGATCACCAAATTACGTTTAACGATTTTGGATCCACAGCCTGCAGCCATTACCGCTGCCAGGATAATGAGGACGGGGTTTGTATTCTTCACCTGGATTTGATTGAGGAAACAGGGTAAAAATGCCATTGGCAATATTATGGATGTTACAACTTTATAGAAAAAGAGGAGTGCTTTTTATAAAATTTTGCCCTTGCAACATGAAGATTAGCTTACTCCCGAAATCAACTGCATACTCCCCTGTACCAAAATCTTCTTGCCAATGCAATGGCATTTCGAGTAGAGTTGATAGATTTACACCGAATGCAAATTACTGATCGTCAATTCCAGACCCTTGATGGAGGCAACCGGAAGGATATCCCAACCAACCCTTAAAACCTATCATGGATACATTGATTAAGATACTCGTCGTGGAAGACGAGATGCTGATTGGTGCCAAAATTTCTATGCAGCTCACCAATATGGGCTACGAAGTAACCGGCATCCTGCCCAGGGGAGAAGAAGCGCTTTTACATGTGGAAGATAGCTGCCCCGATATTATCCTACTTGATATAAATCTCAAGGGAAACCTCGATGGTATTCAAACGGCTGAGCGTTTAATGCAGCGTCACACCATCCCAATCATTTACCTCACGGCCAACTCGGACGATGCCACTTTTAACCGGGCCAAACATACCAAACCATTTGCCTTTATCTCGAAGCCATATAAACAGCTGGATCTGCAACGGGCTATTGAACTCACCATCAGCCGCATGGCGGAAACTGCAACCGGTGCGCTGCCCGATATAGAAAAGGATGAAGAGCAGCCGTTTATTCTCAGCGACCGCATCTTTGTCCGGTACAAGGACAAGATGGTAAAAATTATGATCGGTGATATCCTGTTTATGGAGGCCGATCGTAACTACAGCCGCATTTTTACGGAGAACCGGGAATACCTTTTATCCATCACTTTAAAAGCGATAGAAGATCGTTTTACGGACAAGCGCTTTCTGCGCATCCACCGCTCGTATATCATCAACCTGCAGCATGTGGATGAAGTGGCGGAAAGTCATGTTGCCATTGGGCAAAAAAAAATACCATTAAGTACCGGGTTAAAAGAACAGCTGTTGCAGCGCATCCAAACATTGTAATAAAGACATACCACATTTTTGAAATCTTACAATCGAAGTCATCAATTTTGAAGCAGAGTTGATTTTTTTACGAATACCTCAACAACGGAACGGAAATAAAAGCCGGTGATATTTAAAACCAAGGTCCAAGATCCAAGGTTCAAGATCCAAATGTCAAGCCATAGATTCTTTGGTGCGAAAGCGTGAATCTTGAACCTTGGATTTTGAACCTTGGATCTTGAACCTTGACGCTCGAACCTTTGATCTTGAACCCTGGATCTTGAACCTTAAAAGCCCTGTTAACCCTAAATAAACCCATGAAAAAACTTCTATTTCCGGTGCTTTTGTTTGCACAAGCCGCCATAGCACAGACCAATGTGTTGGATAGCCTTGAACAGGAATATATTGCAGCAAAAGCCGATACGTCCAGGTTGGCGGTCATTAAAAAAATGGCCGACCATGCATTTGGTACTGATATGGAGAAGGCATTGATATACGCAAGAAGGGGTGTACAGCTTGCCGACAAAAGCATTGACAAAAAAGCGCAGCCCATCTTCTACGAAATGGAAGGCCGTGCGCATGCCAACCTGTTGCAACTGGATAGCGCTGTGCTTTTTTTTGACAAGGCGATGGCTGGCTATAAAGCAAACGATAATAAAAAAGGCCAGGCCACCACGCTATTTAAAATAGCATGGGTACATAAAAAAAAGCAGCAAATAGAACCGGCCATGGAAGCCGATATGAAAGCGTTACAAATGATGGAAGCGCTACAGGATAATGAAGGAATCGCCAACGCACTAGGCCGTGTAAGCGACGACCTTACCCGGCAGGGACGTCTTAAAGAAGCGTTGGACTATGCCGAAAAATCCATCGCTATCTGCGAAAAAAACGGGTACCAGGAACAACTGATGAATGCGTATTTTAATGCGGGCAACGTTGCCATAACGATGGGAAGCGCTGCTCAATCGCTGGTGTATTATGATAAAGCCGTTGCACTTACACAGTCGCTGGATTTAGGCGAATCAACCGCTTGCGATGTTAACAACGGCCGGGGCAATGCTCTTAAACGCCTGGAGCGGTACCCGGAAGCATTGGTGGCCTATAAAAAGGCATTAGAGGCGGCTACTAAAGCAAATTACAGCAATGGTATCAATGCAGTAATCGCCAACCTGGGTGAAGTAAATATGCGGATGGGGAATTATAACGAAGCACTAAAGTACCAACAGCAAACAATTGCCATGCAGGAAGGCGCAGGCGAAGCCACTAACCTGGTGGAGAATTATATGCATATCAGTACCACCTACGAAAAATTGAGCAATTACCCCCAGGCACTGGCCTACTATAAAAAGGCCTTTTTTTTAAGAGACAGTACCGATAAAAAAGAAAGCGACGTGGCCATGAGTGAACTGCTCACCAAATACGAAACCGAAAAAAAACAAGCCACCATCACTACCCAACAGCAGCAGCTAGGCCAGCAGCGACGTGTGCAATGGCTGATGGCTGGTGTGGCCGTTTTGCTGGCCGGGTTATTATTTGTAGTGTTCCGCAGTAGCCAGGCACGCACTAAAACCAACAAACTGCTGTCAGCCAAAAATGCAGAAAACGAATTGCTCTTAAAAGAAATACATCACCGGGTGAAAAACAACCTCGAAGTAGTAAGCAGCCTGCTGGCTTTGCAGAGTGCACAAATAGACGATCCGAATACTAAAGAAGCCATGCAGGAGGGGCAAAACAGGGTACAATCCATCGGCATCGTACACCAGAAATTATACCAGGGAGCCAACCTGGGCGCTATAGAAATGAGGGACTATTTCATTAACCTCAGCGAAAGCATTTTAGATTCCTTTGGTGCCGATAAAAGGGTACAAATTGCCTGTGCAATGGAGCAACTGAACCTGGATATAGACACTGCTGTACCCCTCGGCCTTATCGTAAATGAATTGATCACCAATACCCTTAAATACGCCTTTCCCGATGGGCGCAATGGCAAGGTGGAAATAAAACTGGAACAGCACCGGGATGGGGTATTGAAACTGGAAGTATCCGATAACGGTGTTGGCAAAAGCGGTATTACGCAAGGCACTGGTTTTGGCAGCCAGTTAATAAGCCTGCTCACCAAACAACTGGGCGGTACCATGAAAGAAGTAATCGATAATGGCACCCGCATATTCTTTGAGTTTAAAATGGAAAAGGCGGCGTAACGGGGAATAATTACCAACCTTTTAAAGGTAAGAAACGATCGGGTTTTCTTTATTGGCGCAATTAAAATATCTTACGTCAGGATGGATGCATGCCTCAACATACCATGAAAAAAATCCTTTATATCCTGCTTGTATCTTTTTTGCTTCACCATATCGGTTATGCACAAAAAAAAGAACAGGCGTTAATAGATTCTTTAAGCACCGAGTTAAAAAAGGCAAACGAAGACACGTCCAAAGTTAACCTGTATGCGGCTGTTATGAATGCCCATATTTATTATAAAACAGCAGAAGGATTAGTCTATCAACAGCCTGCATTGGCACTGGCACAACAACTCAACTGGAAACCAGGCATTGCCAGAATAAAAGATAGAACCGGGCGGCTGAATTGGCGGCTGGGCAATTATGCTGCGGCCTTAAAAAATCACCTGGAAGCATTGGATATCTACACCCAAACCGGGGATGCGTTTAGGGAAGGTTTTGTGTTGGTAGAAATAGGCCAGGACTATTTGGATGACGGTCATTATGCCGATGCAGAAGCCTGGTTAAAAAAGGCTGTAACGGTTAGCAGTAAAGCAGGTGATAAGCGAAACATGGCATTCGCTTATGATATAATGGCCTATTTGTACTCCGTGCAGGGGAATATTTCCGAAGAAACGAATGCACGGTACCTGGTTTTAAAATTACTTGAGGAGATTGGCGACAAAAGGGCGATATCCCGTGCTTCCCGTGCCCTGGCGGTTAATGCTTTGAACCTGGGAAACAACACAGATGCGCTAAAATACTATAAGCAATCCTTGCAGATAGATAAAGAAACAGGCGACAAATTAGCGGAAACGTTAAACTATGAAATGATCGGAGATATTTACGATAGAGAAGGAAAGTTTGAGGAATCGCTACATTTTTTCACCGAAGCGCTCAGGTTGGCGAATCAATTGAACGATAAGAGGCTGCTTGGTGATGTGCATTCCAGGATGGCAAACGTATACAGGACGCACCTCAACTATAACGAAGCCCTCGATCATTACCTCGAAGCAGAAGCCGGGTATAAATCCGTTGGAAACAAGCAGGACCTGGTGAGCTTGTATGCCGGAATGGGGATTGTGTACACCCACCTGGGAAAATATGAAGCGGCCAGGAAGTCTTTCATCAATGCAAAGCTGATGAACCAGGGGTTAGAATCAAAGGTCGCCACGATCGATTATTACAGTGGCATTGCGTTCCTCGACAGTGCAACCGGCAATTGGAAAGATGCTTATCTACATTACCAACAATTCATTACTGTCAGGGATAGCTTATTCAATAAAGAGGCGCTAAAGAAAATGGTGGCTTCGCAAATGCAATACAAGGCCGACAAAAAAGAAGCCGTCGCAAAAGCCATCCAGGAAAAAAAAGATTTGGAAACAAGGGGTGAAATAAAACGGCAACGGAATATACTGTACAGTGCATTTGCAGTGATCGCGTTGGTGCTGCTATTCTCCCTGGTAGTGTTCCGGCAACGCAACAAAATAGCCCTCGAGAAAAAGCGTAGCGATAAACTGCTGCAGGATAAGGAATTACTGCTGCGCGAAATTCACCATCGTGTAAAAAACAACCTGGAAGTGGTGAGTAGTTTATTGGCCCTGCAATCGGCACAGATAGATGATGCCGGCACCCGCGAAGCCATGCAGGAAGGACAAAACCGCGTGCAGTCTATTGGCATTGTGCACCAGAAACTCTACCAGGGCACCAACCTCGGCGCCATCGAAATGAAGGATTATTTTATCAACCTCAGCGACAGCATCCTCGACTCATTTGGGGCAGAAGGCCGGGTAACAGTAGCATGTGCCATGGAGCAACTGGAGGTAGACATCGACACCGCCGTGCCGCTTGGATTGATTGTCAACGAACTGCTGACCAATACCTTAAAATACGCCTATCCGGATGGCCGCAAAGGGCATGTAACCATAAAACTGGAAAAACCCACACCAGGCATATTACAACTCGAAGTTTCCGACGATGGCGTTGGCAAAAGTGATGTTATCCGGGGTACTGGTTTCGGTGGCCAGTTAATAAGCCTGCTCACCAAACAACTGGGCGGCACCATAAAAGAAGTAATCGACAATGGCACCCGTATTTTCCTGGAATTTAAAATGGAAAAGCCGGCGATTCTTTGATTGATTCAAACTCGTAGTTATAAACCCTGCAAGGGATCCGGGCTTATATGATGAAAAAAATTTTCTATCTCCTGCATGTATCTTCATTGTTGTTGCACCATCCTGGCTATGCACAAAAAAAAGGACAGGATTTTATAGACTCGTTACATACAGAATTAAAAAGGGCAAATAAAGACACTGCAAAAGTGAATTCGTATGCACAGTTAATGCTTGCGCATGTGTATTATAAACCCGAGGAAGGGATCGCTCTTTCTAAAGAAGCGCTGGCGCTTACACAAATACTCAATTGGAAACCGGGCGAAGCAAAAATTAAACATAGAATGGCAAGGCTGTACTGGCGCATGGGGCGCTTTGAAGAAGCGATCACCTATCATAACCAGGCGCTGGAACTGTACAAACAAATCGGCAATAAACATGGAGAGGGTCTTGTGCTCATTGAAACAGGACAGGATTATCTTGATAACGGTAAACTGGATGCAGCAAACCTTGCTTTGCAAAAAGCATTACAATTCAATGAAGCCGCAGGCGATTTGAACAACATGGCAACGGCTTATAACATCCTATGTTACCTCTATGATGTGCAGGGCAATTCTGCCGCCGCCACCCAGGCAGCGTATGATTATTTAAAGCTAAGCGAAAAGATTGGTGATAAAAGTGCTATCGGCCATTCGGCACACATGCTTGCGTCAAACTACCTGGCACTGGGCAACAATACGGAAGCATTAAAATATTTTAAACAGGGCCTCCAGTTATCAAAAGAAACGGGGAATCAAATTGACCAGGTCAATTGCAATATCAGCATTGGCGGCATCTATCTTGCCGAAAAAAATTTTTCCGAATCATTCCATTATTATGCTACAGCATTAAAAATAACCGAAGATTTGGGCGACACACAGATGCTGGCCTACATGTATCACCGCATGGGGCATTATTACAGGACAATGGATAATTTTTCCAAAACGTTGCACTATTACCTGTCCTCTGAAACGGCGTATAAATCCATTTCAAACAAACAAGACCTGGCCGGTTTATATGCGGATATAGCGACTGCTTATACCAACGTGAAAAATTATGAGCAGGCTGAGAAGTATTTTATTAGATCAAAAAATTTGTACGACGGCTTGAACAGCAAAATGTCGATGGTAGAATATTACCATGGAAAACAGAAATTTGACAGCGCCACCGGCAACTGGCAAAGTGCCTACCAGCATTACAAAGAATACACAGCCATTAGAGACAGTTCGGTTACGAAAGAATCACTTCAAAAATTAGTGGGCTCCCAATTGCAATATGACAATGAAAAAAAAGAGGCCCTTTCAAAAGCAGAACAGGAAAAAAAAGACCTGGTAACTCAGGCAGCAATAAAGCGGCAGCGGAATATACTATACGCCGCTTTTGCAGTAATCGTGTTAGTGCTGCTATTCTCCCTCGTCGTGTTCCGGCAACGTAACAAAATAGCCCTGGAGAAAAAGCGCAGCGACCAGCTGGTGAAGGATAAGGAATTACTGCTACGGGAAATTCACCATCGTGTAAAAAACAACCTGGAAGTTGTGAGTAGCTTATTGGCCCTCCAATCCGCACAGATAGGTGATGCCGGCACCCGCGAAGCCATGCAGGAAGGACAGAACCGCGTGCAGTCTATTGGCATTGTGCACCAGAAACTCTACCAGGGCACCAACCTCGGCGCCATCGAAATGAAGGATTATTTTATCAACCTCAGCGACAGCATCCTCGACTCATTTGGGGCAGAAGGCCGGGTAACAGTAGCATGTGCCATGGAAAAACTGGAGGTAGACATCGACACCGCCGTGCCGCTTGGATTGATCGTAAACGAACTGCTGACCAACACATTAAAGTACGCATTCCCAGATGGTGGCAAAGGGCATGTGACCATAAAACTGGAAAAAACCACACCAGGCATATTACAACTCGAAGTCTCCGACGATGGCGTTGGCAAATCGGGCATTACAAAAGGCACCGGTTTTGGCGGTCAGTTGGTGGCGTTGCTGACGCAGCAGTTGGATGGGGTTATGAGGGAAGTGGTGGAGAATGGGACCAGGGTGTTTTTTGAGTTTAAGGATGTGGTGAAGCGGGTGGCGTAAGTTGGGTATGGCAACGGTCGCGTATAGGCGAAGGCTGCCAGGCTTTTGCAAAGGGCTCCGTGTTATACGCCGTTTGCTGTTTTATTTTTCGGTTAGGCGTCTTTCAGATGCCAACCACCAAATGGTTTTACAGTTGCACAATTTGGTCCCCCATCTTTACCAGTTCCGGGAACACTAGCCTGCAGTATTGAATTGCCAGATAATGAATCAATGTCTTTCCAGGTAATTCCTGTTAAGGGGATTTTAAGTCGTCTCGACCAAATTGAATCAGGCTGGCTTGCATATGTACCGATATCAATATATACAAATTTATTACCTGCGGGACCTTGAACAAAACTGCCCGAAAATTTGGGAAGTTCTTCTTTTGCGCTATCCCCCTTTACCTTAATCGTAAACTCAAAAGATAAATCGTTGGATGCAGGGATTTGTTTTTGAACTGTTTCGTAATTGTTGCCAGGTCCCTTTTGCAAGCCAAAGACAACCCCTGGTGTGGGCTTGACAAGAATGATTTGAAGTGTTATTTCTGATTCCATTTTTTTTAACAAAGCCGGGAAGGTTTAATAGGTGTTGTGGTGTTTCATTTTTAAATGGTGTATCACGTGAAGCATTTGTGAAGGCATGGCCAAAGCGAACTGTCGGCTGGGAACAAATGAATAATTGAAAAATTGATGCTGAAGATAAAACAAAAGTGGAGTAGCGTATGTCTGCTTGAACAAAAGACGATAAGAACTACTACTACTCAAATGCTGCTTGTCAAGCCATGCTTTTACAAATGCATTGTTTGTATGCCGTAATTATTCGTCCATAAATTCGTTGGTTAAAGAAAGAGTAATCTCGTATTTTTTTGTTCGTAGCGACTTGCCTAAACAAAATTCGACGTCTCTAATACCTTTGTCATCTTCAATACGTGTAGAATATTGTGCAATGTGTCCAACGTCTTTGTCATACTCTGTTTTTTGTTTTGTTGAAAGTGGTGCAAAGACTTCCTTCAACTTGTTATAGAATTTTTCCGCGTCTATTTTATTTTGAAACTGAACACACCAATTAACATCAAGAAGTTTTTTTATTCCAGGTGCTTCTCCGATTGAAACTTCAATGTAACCCGAATTTATTTTTAAGTCAGTCAAGGGGCTTTTAGAAAATGTAAAAATGTGTCTGTCCGACCACGCTTCTTTGTCGGTATTTAATTGCATGTTGACGTTTAAATTCCTTTGCCTAACTACTGTGTCACTGTGATGCAAGCGTGTAACAGTCATTAATGTGTCCACTAAAGAGCCTGAAGCCTTTTTGACGTCAACACCGAAATACAAATTTTTTACAGCGTTTTCAAAAGTCAAGGTTTGAGACATAGTAATTGTCGAACTAAGGAGTGTCGAAATTATGATGAATGTTCGGGTCATAGCTTTATGGCATGCAATTCAAATATAGCCTTCACTCCCCATATTTCCATTCCATCTAACAATAATTGAGAACTTCACTTAATCTATCGGATACGAAGAAAAGCGATAAAAAACAGCCCCCCCTTCAGTGCCGCTAATACACCAGCCTGCCTGCCTCCTCAACCATTCCCTGCCACGCCAGTATCGCCATATGAAACGGCTCCGTCCCCCTCTTCCAGTAACCAAAAATCAATACAGCTATTCATCTTCTGCTATTTGCTAAATCTGATACCCCGCCTTACCACCCCCGGTTTTAGCCTGCGGCCAAAACCTGCCCCCGCCTGCGGGGGACACTATGCGACGCCTCTACTTTTTCCTTAGACACCCAGTCGCTGGTGGAATTGTATTTCAATAATGCCCGGCTTAAAACAATTTCAATTTCTGTGATGACTGCCTGACCTATGTCCTCCGTTCCGATGCATCGGAAGAGGTGGCCGGTTCTTACCGGACGGAGGTGGAAAAGCCCGGCTTCTTTTCCCTGATAAACACCTTCCCGCCTCCGGACAGTTTTCGCCCCTATTCGTCCTTGAGCAGCCCCATTGCATTCAACCCTCCCTTAAGTTTAGATGAAAATGAGCCAATGCTCATAGGACAAGTGTTTTCAACTCACTTCAATCAAACCCTGAACTACTGACATGAAGACCATCCGCCAGGCTATCACCATCCCACTACAGGAGCGCAGCGATGCTTTTAAGGTATTGCAGGTGTTTAAAAAAATACCAATAAAAAAGCTGGCCATTGCCGTAAACGAAGAAGTGCGGCTTATTGCATTTGAAGATATTTTGTACTGTAAGTCTACCAGCAATTACACCACCATCTTCACACGCTCCGACAAATCGTACCTGTGCAGTAAAACGCTGAAGGAAGTTGAGTCTAAACTGCCGCAGGATATTTTTTTCCGCATCCACCAATCCTACATAGTAAACCTGCAATGCATTGTATCGCTGAAAAAACAATGCTGCGAACTGGAATTGGAGAACCAGCTGCATATCCCTTTTTCAGTAACAAAAAAATCGGAGCTCTATAAGCTTTTGGGTATCTAACTAACCCAGGCCATCGAAATCTTACATTCACATCATATCTGCCCTGGACATTTATGATAGAGAAAAAAGCCTTAACACAATGAAACCAACATTTACAAAACTGCTATCAGGCATGGTTGCATTTGTTTGCCTTTTGCTCATCCCCTTTTCGGGTACTGCCCAAAGCGGCCCGGTCTTGTCTTTTGTAAAAACAAGTAATCAATGTTTAATTATACCGCATAGTAGCAGTATTAACCTGGGCGCCAACTTTACTGCACCGGTCACGGGGAGCTATGTCTTCACGGGCCGATAATTGTACGTACATCATCTTTTAGTTCACCTGGTTGGGCATGGCCGGGTGGAGACAGCCTGGAAGAAATATTAAATGCCTTTATTAATGAGAAGATCTCTATTATACACCGGAATAGTATTGCATTACTGTAGACGAACTGTTCTGTGTCATCAAATAAAGGCTACCGAAAATGGACTTGAGTTGCTTGAAACCTCGCTTTTTAAAGCACCATAAAACAATGCTACCCCATTCCATGAAGGCAAAATTCTTTTTTCTATTCATTATTTTCTTTACTACATGCCCCGTTTCCCGGGCACAAAACACCCTTTTTGAAAAGCCGGTCAGGGAGCAGTTGGACAGTATCCAACATGTGTTACGCGTTACCCATAACGATACATTAAAAATGGTTGCTTTCAGGGATCTGCATTTTTACTTTTCTGAAATGGACAGGGATACTGCGCTGTATTTTGCGGAACAACAATTGATATTATCTCAAAAACTCCATCAAAAATTATGGGAAGCCAGCGCATGGGAAAGTATTGGCTACGTTACCCAAATTGAAGGAAATTACCCCAAGGCGTATAAGGCTTTATCCCATGCTTTGACTATAGCCGAAGATGTGAAAAGTGAACAGGGCAATTGGAACATCAAAAAGTTTGTCGCAGACGGCGACGCTCATAAAGCCCGCTTTTACAACCTGACAGCCATTCATATTTTATTTGCTTTTTTGCATATCGGCACGGGGAATAGTAAGGATGCTTTCGAAAGCTTCGGCAAAGCCATTAAAACAGCTGAAGCAGTAAAGGATGATGTGGGGCTGATTGCCGCCTATGCCAATTTCGGCAACACCTGCCGGCAGCTGGGTAAAACGGATTCAGCGATTTTTTTAACCAATAAAGCACTTGGCTACCTGGATCGTTCTGATTTACGTACAACCAATCCACCGTACTATAATTTTGAGAAGGGTAATTGCTTAAATACTCTTGGCTTGATATACAGCCAAACCGGAGATTTTTCTTTGGCAAAAAAATATCTGAAAGAAGCAGAACTTTTATGTCTCGACGAAAATTCAAGAGACGCACTTGTCAAGATCTATATCTCATTTTCAGAGTTGTACAGGAAAAGCAATCTCCTGGACTCGAGCCTTTATTTTGCTCAAAAAAGCTTGCACATTGCAAATTTATTGGGCACAAGAGCGGTAATAAAAGATGTGTACCGCACGATCGCAGAAACCTATGAATCCAGGGGAAATATTACTGATGCTTTTACCTATTTAAAATTGGAAAAGGCGCTCAACGATAGCCTGAATCATGCGCGGCAGGAAAAAGTAAAGCAATATCAAAACTTAAGTTTCGAAGATGAAATTCGCCTGCTGGCCGTGGAAAAGGAGAACCTGCGGTTACAGGGAAACCTCAGGACCTATGCCCTCCTTGCGGGAATATTTGTCTTCTTTTTGATTGCTTTTATATTGTATCGCAACAATCGCACCCGGTCGAAAGTGAATAAAAAATTAGAAACACTTAACCTCGAATTAGCGGGTAAAAACGCCCTGCTGGATCACCGGAATGAACAAAACGAATTACTGTTAAAGGAAATTCATCATCGTGTAAAAAACAACCTTGAAGTGGTGAGTAGTTTACTGGCTTTGCAAAGTGCGCAGATAGACGACCCCAACACCAAAGAGGCCATGCAGGAAGGACAGAACCGCGTTCAGTCTATTGGTATCGTTCATCAGAAATTATACCAGGGCACCAATTTGGGTGCGATTGAAATGAAGGATTATTTCGTCAACCTCAGTGATAGCATCCTGGATTCTTTTGGCGCCGAAAAACGGGTAACCATTGAATGTGCGATGGATCAGCTAGACGTAGACATCGACACGGCGGTACCCCTTGGGCTCATCGTAAACGAATTGCTTACCAATACCCTCAAATATGCTTTTCCTTCCGGCCAAAAAGGAAAAGTATGGATCAAACTCAAAAGGCGGGTTGATGGCGTTTTACAACTCGAGGTTTCCGATAACGGTGTCGGAAAATCCGGCACGATCCACGGCACCGGGTTCGGTGGCCAGCTGGTATCGCTACTCACGCAACAGCTCAGCGGCTCCGTACGCGAAGAAATAAAAGACGGCACCCATATTTATTTCGAATTTAAACCGGCGACTGCGGCGTAAGGATCACGAATTCATGGCACAATACTTTGGATTTTTGATTCCTGGCTAACCTACCAGTCAGTTGGCTCATTTAGGTTGGCAAGGATGCCAATAATAAAAAACACAAAGACCTGTTAGGTTTTGGAAACTTTGCAGGTCTTTTTTTGGATCGCCACCCACCGTTGTTTGAAACCCCAAATTGTAGCGATTCAGAAAAAGTAAGCCCAAACTGTTTTGCTCCATAGGAGCACCCTGTTTATAGAAACAAAACATTTTGAAGATCATAGACTCCGTCAGGAGTCGCCTAAAGTCACAGGAGGCACCTAACGGAGCCTTCAAACGCTAAAGGTCTTGTTTCTATAAACAGGAAGCTCCTGCCGGAGCTACTTTCAACAATTTTATTACTGCTTCCATGACGGTTTCGAAATCGTGTGGACGCCACCCACGTCCCCGCAAAATAGTTTTTTGATGCCTGGTTCTTGTTCAAGGTTTCTACCTCAGCCCGGTACAGTGATGGATGTTATTTCCCCGGTAAATATTTCCACTCCTTCGGACAGTTTCAGGGCATGTTCGTCCTAAGCCCCTTGATGCAACGTTTTGTATGCATTAGGTTTATTCGCACAAAGCCCGGCTGGGCTGCAGCGGGTCGCTCAATAAAAACTATCGCTTTTTTCAGCCCCGTGTTTTGTTTCGAAAAAATGGTTAACCCCGGTTGTTGGCTGTTGCAGATACCCGCTTTGGCCAATAGCTTTTTTAAAATGACGAATAAATCCTGATCATGCACAATTTGTTCCATTCATTGGTGAATAAATGCCATGTTTTGACGGATATGTCCTCACATCCAGCCTCCTGCGGAAAGAACTTTACAGGATCGATGATTGCCCGGATGTTGGCTGCAATTATGCCCGATATCGCCCCTTTTTGTATTACCCAATGGTCTAACCTCACTTTTAAAACCCCGACCGTGGAAACAAAAGTTTTCAAATCACCTATCACCAGTCGTGGCCGGCTTCCTCACCGGCCACATTTTTCCCGACTTGTCCCTTTTAGTGTGGTTGTCACCCTAAATCCCGGGTGAATCACCAGATAATTTAGAAATCCACACTCCTCGTATTTTCTGTTTGTTTCTTGTCCGTTGCATTCTTAACCAGCATAACAAATCCATTCATGATGTTTAATGATCTGCCATTATTTAACTGCTTTAAAAATTCGTTATGAAAAAAAACATGAGAACATTAATTACGCTTCTGCTTGTCTTTTTATTTTGTTCTGCTCAAAAGGCAAATGCCACCATCAGAACTTTCCAGTTCAGCGGTGTAACCATAAGTCCTCCGGGAGCCATAGCCGGGAAGCCTATGGTTGCAACATTAGTTTTTGATGATGCGTCGGCGCCAACCGCGGCCGGAAATGGTTTTGCCATTTATAACTTTATTTCCTTTGTGATTACAGTTGATGGCAATACTTATACCGCTAGTTCGGGTTACATCCAAATTGTAACTACACAAGGATTTGGCGCACAAAGCAAGTTTGATGTTAGTGCGAACGGAGGTTTGCTCCAATTAAGTTTACTTAATCCAGCGGCTCAGGTATTACCAAATACCAATTTACCGGCAACAATTAATCTTTCAGACTTCCCGCAAACGTATGGAGGTGTCATTACTAATGGTAGTAGTTATCAATATTATAGTCCTATTTCTTCATTTGTTAATTTAACACCCGCATGTCCACCTAATTCAGGAAACACGGCTTATGTAAATTCAGCAGTAGCCGGCAGTGGCGATGGCGGCAGTTGGGCAACAGCTTTCAAAACCATGCAGGAAGCGCTTGCAGCAGCTAATACCTGCTCTAACATTTCCCAAATATGGGTGGCCAAAGGCACTTACCTCCCCGATCAAGGCGGCAGTTTTGCGGATAATGACCGCAATGCTGCATTCACCATGAAAAACAACCTGGCCATCTACGGGGGATTTGATGGCACGGAAACCCTGCTGAGCCAGCGCAACCCGGTCACCAATACCACTATCCTTAGCGGCGACTTGAATAATGATGATGGTCCAAACTTTACCAACCGCAGTGACAACAGCTACCATGTCGTTTCAAATTTTCAAAATGGATTGAATAATACTGCTATCCTGGACGGTTTTACAGTCAGTGGAGGATATGCCGATAATAACATCGCCCCCTACCTTGGTGGCGGCGGCATGTTAAATTATTCATCTTCCCCGGCTGTGAATAACTGCATCTTCTCAGGAAATTCCACAACCCTGTCAGGTGGCGGGATGTCAAATACTTCTAGTTTAGCTGTTATCACCAACTGCAGCTTTATAGCAAATAGCGGCAATAATGGTGGCGGGGTTTATAGCTTTGGTGGTATTGCTGTATTTACAGGCTGCAGCTTCATTGGAAATATATCAAATTCATCAGGTGCAATGGCAAATAATTTTGTCAATGCAACTGTGACCAACTGCTCTTTTAGCGGAAACTCGGCCAATTATGGGGCTGCGATGTATAACCAGGGTAGTAACACTGTGATTGTAACCAATTGCAGTTTCACAAGCAATACGGCAAGCAACTCCGGGGGTGCTATTAACTCCTTTGATGGCAATATAACCGTGACGAAATGTACATTCTCCGGCAATACGGCAAGCAACACTGGCGGTGCAATAGGTGATCTCAGCGCCGTAACATCAGTAACCAACTGCATTTTCACCGGCAATACGGCTGGCAGCTATGGTGGTGCTATATATACGCCCAACCTGGTACATGTGCTAAACTGCTCTTTTTCAGGAAATTCGGCACCATCGAGCGGTGCGCTGTATTTATATCTCGGTACGGTGAAAAATAGTATTGTTTGGGGTAATAGTTCGGGGCTTACCTTCATCTACTTACCGTCTTCCTCTGTTACCAACTCTATTATCCAGGGTGGATGCCCGGGTGCTGTCACATGTAGCAATGTATTAAATGTCGACCCGCTCTTTGTTCAGCAACCACCGGTTGGCCTTGGCATAGCAGGCGACCTGCACCTGCAGGCCGGCTCACCGGCCATAAACGCAGGTACCAATACCGGCGCACCTGCTACCGATATAGAAGGAAACATCCGCCTACTAACCGTGGCAAACCCGGCCGATATGGGCGCTTATGAAGCAGTCTGTGTCATTTCGGTTACTGCACCAACTGTCACTCAACCCACTTGTACCACCCCAACCGGCACCATCGTGGTCAACGCGACAGGCGAAGGCACGCTCGAATACAGCATAGACAACGGTGCGAATTGGCAAACGGATGGTACTTTCAGCGGCCTTACCCCGGGGAATTATACTATCAAAGCACATATCCAGGCTAGCCCCACCTGCGAAGCTGCCTATTCAGGTAACCCGGTTGTACTTGCTTCGCCCTTTACTGTAACCGCAACAGACACCTGGACAGGATGTGTCTCAACCGATTGGGCAATAGCAGGAAACTGGCAGGACGGAACGGTTCCAACGGCTACCGACAACGTAACGATACCTAACGTGACCAATGATCCCATCATCAACAACGGGGCCGTAGCAAAATCGGTGATTGTACAGAGCGGCTCGGTGCTAATGGTGGCTGTTGCCGGGCAGTTATCTATCAATGGTGCTACAGGTTATGGCCTGCACAATTTTGGTACCGTAGACAATAGTGGTACCATACAAACAGGCCTTACAACCATTACCGGCCTGGAAGGCATGTTCAATGCAGGTGGAAGCACGTTTAATAATAAACCAGGGGGCGCTCTGCTCATAGACCGCACTGCGGCCGGAGACCAGGCATTCTATTCCGCCGGAACAGTGAACAACCAGGGAACTATTAAGATTGGCAGCATTGCACCGGTGGTAAGAATTGGTATTGCCATTGGAGGAGGAAGCATCTTTAACAACAAACCAGGCGGCATTGTGCAGGTTGATAATACGGGTAGTACCGCCATCCGGGTTCTAAATAACGGTACTGTAGTAAACAATGAGGCCCGCATCGATATTGGTAGTAGTTCGGATGTAAGGGGAATTGGCGTTAGAAATGAAGCCGGCAGCACGTTTAATAATAAAGCTGGTGGAGATATCTATATCAACCGGGTAGGCATTTATAATACCACCGTTTTGGGTGCGATCCGAAATTCGGGAGCCTTCGTTAACGACGCAAAAATTACTATCGGCAATGGGGTACTCCTGTACGCACAAGATGGCATTCTGAATGTCGGTGGCAGTTTTATTAATAATGCTTCAGGCGATATATCTATCGAAAAACCCTGGGGTAATGGTATCTGGCATTCGACCGGAAATTTTCAAAATGCCGGAAAAATCAGGATCCGTAACGTCTTTTACTTTGAGGATGGGGATTTCAGTACGGGTATTCTCAGTACCGCACCTTTTACCAATGCTGCAGGTGCAGAAATCCACATTGACCAGGTAGCAACCGGGATAGCAACTACCAATGCGTTTTCCAATGCGGGCCTGATCCGGATGGGAGAAAATGCGCCCCTGGCGGGAAGCGGTATTGCCAATATCCAGGGAGCTAATGCTGTCTTTAACAACAATTCAGGAGGCGATATAAGTATCAGGCAGGCTGCGGCCAAAGGCGTACAAAATGACGCAAATTCCACCTTCAATAATAATGCCTGCGCAAGGCTCACCATTTATGATAGTCTCAGCAACAATGGCCTGTTTACGAATGCAGGGCTGTTTACAGTAAATACCGCCGAGGCTCATATCAATACGGCGCTGACCAACAACGGCATCATTGCCTACCCGCAGGGGAACCCCATTCCCAACGTAACCAACAATAAGATGATCGTAGCGCCCATCAGTACCCTTTGCGGGCCTATCACTCCTGCGCTGGAGATTGGTGCCAACAATGACCTTATTGCCGGCACCACCTGGTATCAAAACCCGGAATTAACAACAGTCGCCGGTACTTACAGCCCCAACATATTTGATCCCTCCAACCTGGCAACCGGACCTCACATGCTGTACTTTTCAGTCGAAGACCCCGGGAATGGCTGCACCCGAACCATCTCTATCTCCGTTACCGTGAATGGAACAGCCGGTGACTGGTATAAAGATGAGGACCACGACGGCTACAGCAACGGAACTATGGTGACAGCCTGTGATCAACCGGCTGGCTACAGACCGGCCAGCGAACTGACTGCCACAAGTGGCGATTGTAACGACGACCCGAATGCAGGGGGTGCAGCCATTAACCCTGCTGCCACTGAAATTTGCGGCGACGGCATCGACAACAATTGCAATGGCTCGGTGGATGAAGGTTGTATTGTTGTTTGCCCGCAGGGACATGGCCACTGGAAAAACAATCCCGACAGCTGGCCGGCCAGTGGATTGCCCATGATGCTGGGAACTATCAGTTACACCAAAGCACAGTTGCTGGTGATACTGAAAACTCCTGTGGGTAGCGGCAACAAGGCCGATGCAAGCATTATACTTGCTTACCAGCTGATTGCAGCCAAACTGAATATTGCCAACGGGGCCACGGCTTCGCAACCCGTGCTGAATGCGATTGCCGCTGCTGATGCAGCCATAGCTGGCAATGCCATACCCATGGGTACCAGGACCAATACAACTTTGGGTAAAACCATGACCAGCCTGGCAGCTACATTGGAACAGTATAATAGCGGCCTTTTAAATATCGACTGCTACACTGCACCTGCTATTGCAGTTAATATCATAGAAACCGGTACAATTATCGACCGGCCAACGGCACAGAACTATCCCAACCCCTTTAGTGAGGTTACCACCATACGGTATACACTTGTGGCCGATGGTCCCGTTAGCCTCGCGGTGTATAATGAGCTGGGCCAAAGAGTAGCAACGCTGGCCACTGGAAGGCAGCTTGCAGGTACCCACCAGGTTACATTTAATGCAGCCAAACCGGGAGCAGGTATTTACAGGTACAGCCTTCAAACTGTGGATACTAATGGTAAACCCATTACCCTTAGTGGAAAAATGGTTGTGACGAAATAGGCGTCTGAAGTTGACGGCTGTAATGAGGATGTCAATTCGTATGAAAGACCTGTAAGGTTTCTAATGCCTTACAGGTCTTTTTTCGAAACGCCAACTACGGCCCCGAAAAATAACTTTCTGGTGCCGGGTTGCCGTTCTACGTCTCTGCTACAACGGTATACCCATACGGATGGCATGCTCACCGGTAAATATTTCCACCCCTTCGGATAGTTTTAGGATATGCTCGTCCTCAGCCGCTTGACATAGCATTTTATATGTACTAGGTTTAATCTTACAAGGCTATTATAGTTGCGGTGTAGTCCTCAGTAAGGCTACCCGTCTTCCTTTTTAACTAGCTGACTTTTGATGAATAAATACCCGGTTTGCCGGATATCCTTTAAAACTGACGAATAAATCCTGACGATGCACAATTTGTTCCATTCATTGGTGAATAAATGCCATGTTTTGAAGGATATCTCCTCACAGCCAACCCTGTGCAAAAGGAACTTTACAGGAAAGATGATTGCCCGGATAGTGGTTGCAAGCATGCCCCGCTATCATCCATATTGTATTACCCGATAGTCTATCCCGCTCTTAAAATCCCTGACCCTGAAAATAAAGTTTTCATATCACCCACCCCAGCCGTGGCCGGCTTCCTCACCGGTCACTTATTTTCTTTCGTGTAATGGCTCCTTTGGCCGGCACACCCTGCCTTACAACACCATATCGTTTCCATAGCAAACAAACCCAAAAAATACACACCGTATCCCTAAACTATCAACTTCAAATCTCTGATTATGAAAAAACTGTTAATCCCATTGTTGTTGCTGTTGCTGGTGCCAGCCGTTTATGCACAAACAGCATTATCGTTTGTAAAAGCCAGTAGCCAGTATGTAACTGTGCCGCATAACGCCAGCATTAATTTGGCCAGTCCCTGCACCATTGAGGCATTGGTCAATTACACTGGTCAGAATTGTACTTTAGTTGATAAAGGTGATTATGACTTTTTAGTTTCCCTAAACCCAAATACCAACCAAAATAAATTAGGGTATTTTGACAAGACTGCAGGCACCTGGCTGTATTCCACCGGTACGGTGCCGCAGGGTACTAAAACCCATGTAGCAGTGGTGTTTAGCGGGGGTAACGTTACCTTTTACATTAACGGTGTAGCCTCAGGCGGTGGATCAGCCCCCGTTTCGCAGGACAACCTGCCAATGAATATAGGTAGGCAACAACCTTCAGCTTGCCAATGCAATTGGTTTAATGGGACGATGGATGAGCTGCGGATATGGAATGTGGCCAGGACCCAGGCCCAGTTAGCGGCGAATATGAATGGCGCCGTACCTACCAACAGCAGCGGGCTGGCCGCCTATTATAAATTTGATGAAGGCTCGGGCACCACTACAGCTGATGCCACCGGCCACGGCAACAATGGCACGCTAATAAACGGGCCAACCTTTGTAAGCAATGATGTTTGCGGCAGCCGGACCTTTAATTATACCGGTGGGGTGCAGGATTATGTAGTACCAGCTGGCATCAACAGCATTACGCTCGGGGTTACCGGCGCCGATGGAGGCGATGTTGCAGCCGGGTTTACACCTTTAGGAGGTTCCGGCGGGCTAATAAATGCAAGTTTCCCGGTAATGTCAGGCGATAATATCCGGGTGATTGTGGGTGAAGCTGGAAAAAATACATTGCTTGCCGGGGGTGGTGGTGGCACGGGTGTTATCAATTGTGGCAACCCTGCGAACTGCGCCACAGGTACGCTTTTGCTGGTGGCAGGCGGTGGCGGTGGGGCTTTTAGTAGTTCTCCCGGCGGCGGTGCTGTGGCAATTACCGGTAGCGGTGCTGCAGGGCTTGATGGCGTAGGCGGCGGCGGAGGTGGTGGCGTAAACGGTGGTGGCTCCGGTCATAATGGTGCGCAGGCTTCAAAAACCAGTATTTCAGCCGGTGGATATGGAGCGGGTGCTTCTGATGGAGGTAAGGGTTTTGGCGGTGGCGGTGGTATACAATTCCCACCCGGCGGTGGCGGTGGCGGTGGCGGCTACACTGGTGGGAACGGTTCAGCTTTGTATGGTTCTGGCGGCAGCAATTATGTTGATGCCAGTGCATTACCCGGCTTTACAAATGCGGCGGGAGTGGATGGTGGCAGCGGCGGTACCGTTACCAACGGCGTGGTGTTTCTTTCCTTCACCTGCCCCAATCCCTGCGATGTTTTTGCAGGCAACAGGGCTTATGTAAATGGCGCTGTTTCCGGCAGTGGCAGTGGCGGCAGTTGGGCTACCGCTTTCAAAACCCTGCAGGAAGCAATTACCGCAGCTAATACCTGCCCAGGCATTACCCAAATATGGGTAGCCCAGGGCACATATAACCCCGATGAAGGCGGCAGCTTTGCGGACAATGATCCTAATGCTGCATTTATCATGAAAAACGGTCTGGCCATCTACGGCGGGTTTGCCGGAATAGAGGCTAATTTGACCGATAGAAATATTACAGGCAATGAAACAATTTTAAGTGGCGCTAATAGTAATGCCAGTCATGTGGTGGTTTCGGTAAATGATGATGGCACTGCCGCACTGGACGGTTTTACGATAAGGGGTGGCAACGCAGGTGGCAGCCAGGAAAGTATTGTTGAGGGCGTTACAATTAATTTTGTACGGGGTGGCGGTGTGTACATATACGGAGGAAGTCCGCAAATAAAAAATTGTACCATTAAATCAAATAGTGCCCTGGCTATGGGTGGCGGCATGTATGCAGAAAACAGCAATGCCACTATTGAATCATGCAATTTTACACAGAATTCATCTGCTAATCTTCCGGCTGGCGGTCTTGGCATTCAGTATGGTACACCGCTTATTAATAATTGCAGCTTTTCAAACAATACCGCCGCTACAAAAGGAGGTGGAATTTATACCTTATATAGTAATGCAGTAATCAGCAATTGCAGTTTTAACGGCAATAATGCCAGCTTTGGCTCAGGCATTGCCAACGAACTGGGTGATCCCACCATAACAAAATGCAATTTTACCAACAGCACCGCCAATGGCGGCGGCGGTGGGATCTACAATATTACCAGCAATGCTGTTATTAGTGGTTGCAGTTTTACCAGCTGTGCCTCAAACGTAGGTGGTGGCGGTATCTATAATATCAGCAGCAATCCCACTATCACCAATTCAGTATTCAGGGCGAATTTTGGCGGTACTCATGGCGGTGCCATCGGCAATTCCGGCAGCAGTCCAGTCATTACCAATTGTACTTTCAGTGAAAATTTTACTTACAATTTTGGAGGGGCCATCAGCACACCAGGCGGTACGGCTACCATTAAAAACTGTATTTTTTGGGGTAATAAAAAGGGGTACCCTACACCTGCCAGCAACATAGCCGGCTCTGATATTGAGGGATCAAATAATGTAACCTATAGCCTTACGCAGGCCAACAGCAGCTATGCTGCCGGTGTAGGGATCATCAACAATGTAGATCCGCTTTTTGCAAGCAGCACGGATTTGCACCTGCAAGCCGGCTCACCTGCTATTAATTCAGGCACCAATACTGGTGCACCCGCTACCGATATTGAAGGAAGCACCAGGCCATTAACGGTGTCAAACCCTGCCGATATGGGGGCTTATGAAGTTGACCTGTGCGCTGCTTTCAGCAACAGCCGGGCTTATGTAAATAGCACTGTAGCTAGCAGCGGTGCCGGCGGCAGTTGGGCCACCGCTTTCAAAACCCTGCAGGAAGCACTTACCGCAACCAATACCTGCCCGGGCATTACCCAAATATGGGTAGCCCAGGGAACTTACTACCCCGATGAAGGCGGCAGCTTTGTCAATAACGACCCCAATGCCAGCTTTATAATGAAAAACGGCGTGGCCATCTACGGCGGCTTCCCCAATACGGGCAACCCCGGCATGGCCGATAGAAACTGGACGGCCAACCAGACCATCCTTAATGGCGACATAGGCACCGTAGGAAATAACTCTGACAACAGCTACCATGTGGTTAACAACCGCAACAACCTACTGAATGGCACCGCCGTACTCGACGGTTTTACCATCGCAGGTGGAAACAGCAGCATCGCGAGTTCATGGGGCGGCGGGATGCTCAATTTTTCTTCCTCGCCCAGCCTTAGCAATATTATTTTTTCAGGGAATAGCGCGGAATTCGGTGGCGGCATGTTTAACCACGACGCCTCTCCCAGCCTCAGTAATGTTATTTTTTCAGGGAATAGTGCTACCAATCTCGGCGGCGGGATTTTTAACGAAAATCGTTCCTCTCCCAGCCTCAGCAATGTCACTTTTTCAGGGAATAGTGCTACCACTAACGGCGGAGGAATGTTTACCAGTGGCACCTCACCCAGCTTGACGAATTGTAGCTTCCTGGGCAATGTGGCAAATGGTAACGGCGGCGGCATGTATAACACATTCTCATCGCCGATACTGACGAATTGTACCTTCTCTGGCAATCAGGCTAATGTAGGAGGAGCGATGTGTAACATCAACAATTCCTCTCCAAGTTTGAAAAACTGTATCCTGTGGGGTAATAGCAGCGAAGTGGGTAATCTTACTAATAGCAATCCCACCTACACCAACACCATCGCAAAAGGCCTGGTGGCAGGGGGCTTCCAGGGCACGGAAGATCCGCTCTTCGTCAATCAGCCACCCGTAGGACTTGGTACAACAGGCGACCTGCACCTGCAAGCCGGATCTCCTGCCATCAATGCTGGCACCAATACCGGTGCACCAACTACTGACATTGAGGGAACAGTCCGGCCATTAACGGCTTTAAACCCTGCCGATATCGGGGCCTACGAATATGTAGCTCCTTTAGGTTCTACTACAGCTGTTCTTAGTGTAAACGGAACATCTATCATTTGCCGTGGCAATTCAGCTAACCTCAAAGTCACCGTCACCGGCGGTACTGCGCCTTACACCGTAGTATATAGTGATGGCACCAACAATTTTACGTTACACAGTTATGCCAGCGGTGCTAATATTCCTGTAACACCCACCGCAACTACTACCTATTCCCTGGTATCTGTTACCGATGCCAATCTTATAGCCGGCACAGGAAACAGCGGAACGCCAACGATTACCGTTAAGGAGCTGCCTTTGCCGAAAGTTGCCACTTATTATAATGGTGATAATAATGTGCAGTCAGTGGATGTTTGCACCGGTTCAACCACCGTAACGCTTACTACGCAGGATACCTATTCACCGGATTTGCATATCACTTATCCGGAAGATATTTACTTCAACACCGGTTATGCTGCTTTCGGGCCACGTACCACCGTTTCGCCATTAAGTGGAGATATCGTTTATATTCCGGATGGCACCGGTTCCTATTTAGGATGCAATAGCTATACACCCGGAAGTTTGAATGGTAAAATAGCTTTAATCAACAGGGGAGCCTGCAATTTCCAGAATAAGGTGTTGAATGCGCAATTGGCAGGCGCCATTGCAGTGATCGTAGCAAATAACAATCCCAACGAGGGGATTGTAAATATGAGTGGAAATTTTGCCATTACCATTCCATCCGTTTTCATAAGTTATGAAGATGGAATTAAGATCAAAAGCTGGTTGTCAAACGGTATAGTGACCGCGAATACAGAACCCGCCTATACCAGTTATTTGTGGTCAACGGGTGCAACTACCCCCACAATAACCGTTTCACCGGATGCTACTGCTACCTATTTTGTAACGGTAACCAATGCGGCAGGGTGTACAGCAACAAGTGGTATTTTCACGGTTAATGTTCTTGCCCCGCAAACCTGGTACCTTGATGCGGATGGCGATGGTTATTATGCAGGCAGCCTGGAATCCTGCACAAACCCGGGTATTGGCTACACCACTACTGCAGGCCTGCCCGGCGATTGCAACGATGATCCCGCTGCTGGCGGCGCAGCCGTGAACCCCGGTGCCACAGAAATTTGCGATGGTATTGACAATAATTGCAACGGTTCAATAGACGAAGGCTTTACCAATACCGATGGTGATGGAATGGCCGATTGCGTGGATCCGGATGATGACAACGATGGCGTATTGGATGCAGATGATTGCGCACCATTGGATGCAACCAGATGGCAGACAGGTAATTTCTATACGGATGCAGATGGAGATGGTTATGGCACAGATGGTGCAGTTCCGCTTTGCTACGGCTTAACTACGCCTTCAGGCTACAGCACAGTTGATGGCGATTGCAACGATAACCTTGCTGCCGGCGGCGCGGCCGTGAGCCCCGGTGCCACAGAAATTTGCGATGGCGTTGATAACAATTGCAATGGTCAGACAGACGAAGGCTTTACCAATACCGATGGTGATAATATGGCCGATTGCGTGGATCCGGATGATGACAACGATGGCGTATTGGATGCAGATGATTGCGCCCCATTGGATATTACAAAATGGCGCACAGGTAATTTCTACACCGATGGCGATAGCGATGGTTATGGTACGGGCACTGCGGTTAGTCTTTGCTACGGCGCAAACACACCTATAGGCAACAGTACAGTGGGTGGCGATTGCAATGATGCCAATGATGCCATCAATCCCGGCGCAGTTGAGATTTGCGGCGATGGTATTGACAATAATTGTAATGGTTCAGTAGATGAAGGTTGTGGTGTGTGCCCATTGCCACAAGGCACCTGGAAAAACAATACCGACAGCTGGCCAGCCAGTGCATTGCCCATGATGCTGGGAACCATTAGCTATACAAAAGCACAGTTACTGGTGATCCTTAAAACCCCGGTAGGTAGTGGCAATAAGTCCGATGCCAGCCTTATTCTTGGCCACCAGTTGATTGCTGCCAAATTGAATATTGCAAACGGCGCCACTGCTTCGCAAACAGTGCTGAATGCAATTGCCGCTGCTGATGCAGCCATAGCTGGCAATACCATACCCATGGGCATCAGGACGAATACAGCTTTGGGTAAAGTCATGACCAGCCTGGCCACTACGCTGGACCAATACAACAATGGCCTTCTAAATGCAGGCTGCTACACTGCACCTGCTATTGCTCAGATTAATATCATAGAAACCGGTACCATTAGCGACAGGCCAACTGCTCAGAACTTTCCCAACCCTTTTAGTTCGGTTACAACCATACGCTATACGCTCGTGGCCGATGGCCCTGTTAGCCTGTTGGTCTACAACGAATGGGGGCAAAAACTTGCATTGCTGGCCAATGGAAGGCAGCTTGCAGGTACACACCAGGTTACATTTAACGCCGCCAAACTTGGAGCAGGTATTTATAGGTACAGCCTTCAAACAGTAGATGCCAAAGGAAAAGCCATCGTCTTAAGCGGAAAAATGGTGATGACCCGGTAAACGCGCATCACGGAATAAAATAAAAAAGCGGCTGGTGACTGGTTCACTGGCCGCTTTTTTATTATGCACGGGCAGCGTTAGTAATGGAAGCATTCAAAAGTTGTTACCAGCGAAAATGCAAACGAATAATATGGTGTTTCCCCTACCGCCATTGCACCAATTCGAATCTTGCCAAACGGGTATCTTTTAAACGTTTTTCTATGCAGATACTAGTTGTCCGGTGCCGGGAGAATCGACCCAACAGGTCAAAACCTCAACCGTAGGCATTTCAAACATGTAACAATGCCTGCCTAAATTGCTCCATAGGAGCACCCAGTTTATAGAAAAGAAACATTTTTGAGCGATCATAGACTCCATAGGAGTCGCCTAAAGTCACAGGAGGCACCTGACGGAGCCTTCAAACACCAATAGTTTCGTGTGGCTATAAACAGGAAGCTCCCAGGGGAGCTACTCTTAAGCAAAAGCATTCCTTCTTCCAGGAATGTATCGATGACGTGTAAAGTATCGACATGCATTTTTCTTTAACGTATATAACCCCAAGGAGATACGGCCATTGGTATTTCCACCCTTATTAAAAAATTAAAAACGGTCGCAGTGAAAATGCTGCGGGGAGCAAATAATCCCGAAATTTATCATTGCCGGATATGACCCCGTTAATCGAGAAGCATCTTAAAACTATCCTTGATAATGAGAAAAGTTTACCAGTTATTATTTGGGCTAATGGCAATAGCGCCACTAAATATCCTGGCCCAAAAGCAATTCATCGCTACGCCTGTCAACCCCAACGCAGCTGAATCCCTGACCAGGGTGTTTAAAAGCTATGCCCTTTTTACGATCAATACCGGGTCCCTGGCGGACTTTGTACAATCCAATGGCAAAGGATTTAGTGATTTTGAACTGACCCTGGAAGGTTATGCAAGCTTTCCGTTTTCCATTTACCAGCAGGATATCATGAGCGGCGATTACCAGCTGATAGTCGCCGGTCCACAAGGCAGGCAAGTGTTTCCTAAACCAGCATGCATGACCTATACCGGTAAGCTTAGCAATGATGAAGCCAGCTCGGTAGCGCTTACCATTACTCCTGGTTTCTTTTATGGGATGATGCGTGGCAACAACAAAGAGTACTTTATTGAGCCATTGAAAAACTTCGACCGCCAGGCAAGCGCTGACCTTTTTGTGGTGTACGAAACCAAAGATGTGATTCCCCACACGGGCAAGATCTGTGGTGCCACCGAAGTGGCTGGCAAGCAGCAGCAACAGCCGGCGATTACGGGCACAGACGCAGTAACCGGTTCAGCGACCGGCACCTGTAAAATGACGGAAATGGCTATTGCCTCCGACGACTCTATGGCAATGAAATATGGAACTGCCGCAGAGGTGCAGCAGCACAATATCAGCGTGATGAACATTGTAAACACGATCTATGGCAATGCACAACTCGGCGGCGCCCAATACCTGCAGTTTACAGTTAAAGGCCAATATGTTTCCACTTCTGCAGCCACCAACCCGATATTACCTGCATACGCAGGTCGGGATGCGGATATTATCCTCGATAACTTTGCCAACTGGGGCAATGCAAACAACTTTGGCTTTACTTTCGACCTCGGCCAGCTCTGGACCGGGAGAAATATAGAATCTGTTTATATCAACGGCACAGATACCACCCGTTATCCCAGTGTAATCGGGCTTGCAAATATAGCTGCCACCTGCAAGTCGAGCAGGTACCAACTGATAGAAGATGCTGTAACAGGTTACCAGCGTGGTGTATTGGTGGCTCATGAAACCGGGCATAATTTCGATGCCCAACACGATGGTTCAGGAGCACTTTATATAATGGCACCAGCTATAAACGATGCAACCAGCTTCAGCCCTGCCAGCATCAACTCTATCACGAGCTATTTACAGTCAGGCCAGGCCAGTTGCCTGGCGGTTTGCACGGGCATAGCCCCGGTAGCAGATTTCGATATGTCTGCCAGTGGCCTTTGTGGTCCGGGCAGCATCACATTTACAAATACGAGTGGCGGTACTGTAACAGGTATCAACTGGTCCTTCCCCGAAGGCAATCCAACTACTTCCACGGCCAGCAACCCGGTTGTTAGTTTTGCCACAACAGGGTTTAAAACAGCCACGCTAACTGTAAGCAATGGCTCTGGTTCTTCCAATTATACTAAAAAAGTTTTTATTGGAAGTACACCGCTGCCAGGGTGCCGCACTAATGTTGCTGGTAACGGATTGTTTGCAACTTTTTTTTCATTCAAATTAGCCGCCATCAACTGGTCTATCAATACCTTTTATCCCGGCCAAACCATCTACAACGACCTGTCCTGCCAGCATAATACCGTGCTTTTACCGGGCACCAGTTATACAGGTACGGCCAGGGTTGGTCTGCTACAGGATTCCTACAACATCACCGACAAAATGGATCTTTATATAGATTATAACAGCGATGGGGATTTTTTGGATGCAGGCGAAAATGTGTTCACTACCGGTACCTGTGCCCAGGGAAACCTAACCTTTGGCTTTACAACACCGGCGATCCCTCCGGTAACCAATTCCTGGCTGCGGATGCGTGCCATATCCCTTCCCTGCGGCACCAGCAGCAATGGCTGCACCACGCCAGCCAATTCACAGATCTACGATTTTGCCGTAGTGTTTCCAACAACCAACTGTATTACTTATGTCAATGCAGCTGCAGTCGGTGCCAATAACGGTACCAGCTGGGCCAATGCCTATACCACCATGTCATCTGCATTGACGGCCGCTGCACCATGTTCCAGTAGCGAGATATGGGTGGCCGCAGGCACCTACAAACCCACCGCCGGCACCGACAGGAGCCTCAGTTTTGCTATGAAAAGCGGGCGGCGCATATTAGGTGGTTTTCCGAATACCGGCAGCCCGACAATAGCACAGCGGCAGCCTGCTTCCTTCATTACAACGCTTAGTGGCGATATTGGATTAGCCGGTAATGCCGATAACAGCTACCATGTGATCAGTAATGGCGGCGGGCTTGGCAATACCGCTATTTTAGATGGCTTTGTCATTACCGGGGGCAATGCCAATGGCACCGGCGCCTTTCAAAAAAGAGGTGGTGGGGTATTTAACAATGGGGCCAATGCCGGCATTGTTTGCAGCCCGGTATTTGAGAACTGCTCCTTTATCAATAATGTAGCAGATAGCGGCGGGGCGATATTTAACAATGGTAGTAACGGTGGTACCAGCAGCCCGGTATTTATCAATTGCATTTTTCAAAACAACACAGCCCCGAACAGCGGAGGTGCGGTATATAACAATGGAGGTAGCGGCGGCACCAGCAGCCCAACATTTACCAATTGCATTTTTCAAAACAACACAGCCACGGCCAGGGGCGGTGCTGCTGTTAACGACGGCAGAACCTCAGGCATAAGCAGTCCAACATATATGAACTGCTCTTTCTTCAATAACAGCTCCATACAGGGAAGTGCTTTCTATAGTATTGGAAGTAGTGGGGCATGCTTCCCTTCAATTACCAACAATATTTTTTATGGAAATAACGGCGCCGGCACCTTTGTAAATTTTAGTGCGACTGTGACAGCCAGGTATAATTTATTTGAACCATTGGTGACAGGGTATACCAACACTATCGGCAATATAACCTCGTCCGTTTCGCCATTTGTAACACCAACCAACCTGCACCTGAAAGATTTTTCCACTGCCATAGATGGGGGAACAACAACCGGCGCACCGCTGAGAGATATCGAAAATACGACAAGGACGCTTTACCCGGATATGGGTGCTTACGAAAACCTGCAATCCTGCATCGGGGCTGATAAAATCTACTATTCAGACTCGGTAGGATCGGCTTACCAATGGCAGGTTTTTAATGGGACCAGTTTCGTAAATGTCAGCAACGGCCCGGCGTATGCAAATGTGAGTACCAACAAGTTTACCGTGATAGCACCGGCGGATACTACCACCGGCACCCGCTTCCGCTGTGCCGTAACTACGCCCGGCGGCACCATTTACAGCAGCGAGATCATCCTGCGTTTTTACAACCGCTGGCTCGGCAATGTCAATAATAACTGGACCAGCAGCGCCAACTGGAGTTGTGGCGTGATCCCTAATCAATACACCGATGTTATTCTGCCTTCAGCAAAAACCATTTACCCGCTAAATAATGTAACTGGCACCATCAGGAAGTTACTAGCGGAGAATGGAAGCAGCATTACGGTGAAGACGGGAAGCAATTTGATCGTGACAGGCGAGGATTAGTTAAGACGGTGACTATGAGCTTGCCTGCTACATTATAACTCCTATATGCCAATAAACGATTGTGCCTTAAAACAACACCTGTTATATCAATCGAAAAATAACTATTAGCAGGGGCTGTTTTTGGACGCCAGAGAAAATCACCAGTCATATTTGCAAAAGCATCCTTTCTATCATAACTGTGATTCCATTTGACCGGAATGACAAATGCCTGAACCGAGTGAAGTGTGACTTTTAGCCTGGACTGTCAGCAGGGGCTGGCTAATCAAAACGCACCGGGGCTTCAAGCAGGTCCATGGCTTCCTTGTTATTTTGCTGGGCTGCAAGATCTGTTACTGTCATGCCGCGGGTATCCTTCATATTTTTATCGGCACCTTTTTCCAATAATAATTTTACTACCGGGTTTCGGCCAAACATTGCGGCGAACATCAGCGCTGTACCGCCATTACCATGTTGGGCATTTATTTCAGCACCATGGGTCAGCAATAATTCCACAATATCGGGATAGCCTTTAAAGGCCGCACCCATCAGGGCAGTGTTACCACCGAGATCCTTACTATTTACATCCGCTCCGGCAGTGATCAGTAACTGTGCAGCCTCGAGGTGGTTATTATAACAGGCCAGTATGAGCGGGGTATATCCTTTTTCATCCTGGATATTAACATTGACGCCCCGGGTAATTAATTCTTCCAATACAGGAATTTCGCCGACTCTCGCTGCCTGTATCACTGCTTTTTCCAGTAGTTCCATTTTGATGGTTTGATGATTAAATACCTGGAATGATGCAATATCATGCCATTCATGGTTTTTTGGATTTGCCGCAAATGGTTCATGGACTTCGTTTTAAAGTGCAAAACCCGTCCAACTTTATAACCCTGGAATAATTGCCGGCGTCGGGCGGAGACTTTCCCAAAGCGTCTTTCAGTGTCCAACTCACGATGATACATCTTATCGTAGCTAATGATATCTGCTACCAGGCAAATAGTGGATTTACACCATCTCGCCATTTCCCATAACGGTCATACCCACAAAAAAAGCCAGGCTATCTGCAGCCTGGCTTTTTACATTCTATTCAGTCTTTATTTGACCACTACTTTTTGCGTAGCGGTACCGTCGTCAGTTTTCATCCGCAGGAAATACACGCCTGGCACAATATGCGATGGTAGTGTGATACCCATGCTGCCATTCATATTCAGGCCATTTTTCTGCATAATAATTCTTCCCTGGGCATCGGTAACCGTGTAGTCACGCAACAGGTTATTTCCAAGGCTTATCTGCAGCGTCAGCGTTTCGGCTTTGTGTACCGGGTTCGGATAAATCGTTATCGGTGCATTATTGCCACCAACTTTTATCAGAGCAATATTGCTGTATGTAACCACACCCTGCCTGTCGGTTATTTTTACGCGGTAATAATAGGTGCCCTTAACCAATGCCAGATCGTTATAAGCAAATCCTGTGGCAACGGTATTTCCTGTTTGGACATGGATACCGGCAAACACACGGCCATCACTACTACGCTGCAGTTCGAATTTGTTTCCTTCTTCAGCCTGGGCAATTTTCCATTCCAGCAATGCATTGGTACCATTTTGTAAAGAGGCATTCAACTGTACCGCACCGATCGGTAAACTGAACGAAACATCATTACTTATAATAAACCCACTAAAGCTTGGGGCTGTAAAACTTACTTTCCATCTCAGGTTCACGACATCCCATACAATATTAGCATCTGCCGGATCAATAGGAATACCCGGTGCAGTATAGGTTCCCGGTAACCCGGTACCGTTACTGCTGGTGCCGCCATATTTATACACCCGTAACCTGGCTTTACCCGCATTGTCTGCAGGGCCGGTTGGCAGCAGGCTGGTATTACCTGGATATGCATTGAAATCTGTAAACTCCTGCTGGGTAAAATAAAGGGTAACAATGGCAGAAGTGGTGGTAGGGTTTGTAACCGGTGTTATTTCATAGTGACGTTTTACATAAGGACTGCCATTAAAAGTAGGCTGCACAGCCTCAATCCAAACCCTGCCCGATACATTACCGGCCACCTGACCCACCGCGTTAGTTGTTTCTAATGTGGCTATTAACCGGCAGGCGTCTGCGGTAGCTAAAAAGTTTGTGATCCCGGCACTTACGGTCGTCGTTTTTTGATCCAGGTGGTTTGCGATTGTATAGTCAGTCACCGCAAAATTGAAGATATCGCTGGCGCAACCGAATGTACCTGCATTGTAATTGCTGACCCTGATAGTATGGTTACCAATTGCCAGTACCCCGATGGCCGATGCAAAATTGCCGCCGTCCACGCTATAGTAAGGGGTGTTCGGAACGTTGGTGTAGTTGACAGTAATCGTCGTTGGTCCACAGGCATTTGCTTTTAATATTCCTGTAACAACCGCTTTAGTCGGTATCGTTACCACGATATCTGTCGAGGCAGTTTGGTTTCCGCATCGGTCGCGTACAGCTATACGATAGGTACCCGAAGCATTTACAATAAAATTACTGTTGTTGGTAAACGGACCAAAGGACACACATCCTGCACCGGTGCAAATGGCATAAGTATAAGGCCCGCCGTTACCGCTGCCGCCATAAGCGCCAATTGTGGCGGAACCTGCGCAATCCAGTGCCAGTGTGGTGGAAATGGTCGGTATTGTTAAGAGATTCTCCAGTACAATATCTGAAGAGTTGGTTATGGTGCCGCATGCATCTGTAACCCGGATAATATAGGTGCCTGCTGCCAGGCCTGAAAATATATTACCCGCCTGCGGACCTGCCACGACGGCATTATTTGCCTGGTTTACGAGGGTATAGCTAATGGGGAGCGAACCGCCGGTGGAACTGCCGGTGATTGCCCCGGTATTGCCGTTAGTACAGGTGCCTGATGCTATACCTGCCGCTGTAAGGGCAGCTACCGTGGAAGTGATACTGGCAGCTACGGTACCTGTTGCCCCACAGCGATCAACAATCCGGACAGTATAGTCTCCCGCCGCTAATGCCGTGAATAATGGGCTGCCCTGTAATGCCCTTACCTGCACCGTATTAGCTGCATTATACAACGCATAAGTAAATGTTCCTCCTGCGAGTGTGGCGCCTGTACCAGGCGTCACCACAATTCTGCCCGTAGAAGAACCAGCACAGGAAGGTGTAATTCCAACTGTCGCTGTGGGTAATATTGCTGCAGGAAATAACAATGGCGCGGCGGATGTGATGACATTGCCACACGCATCGGTTGATCTTATCAGGTAACCGGTTGCATTTGCTGGCACCAGGTTAAAGGTGATCGCGGTTTGCGGGCCTGCCACCACAGCCAGTGTTGTGGCGTCAATCAACGTGTAACGGTAAGGAGCAAGGCCGCCTGAAGCCTGGGTAGTTACCCTTATAACGCCCGTAGCGGATGCAGCACATGAAGCCGCAAGAGCGGTGATGGTGGCATTGGCAAGAGGAATTGGAGCGTTAACGCTTAAAGTGGTCGTGGAGGTATTGCCACATATATCGGTTACCCTGATCGTATGGGAAGGCGATCCTGGCGCAGGTGCCAGGTTGCTAAAAATATTACTGGCTTGCGGACCGGCAAGTAAGGTTGTATTAGCTGCATCGTATACTGCAAAAGTATAGGGGCCACCTCCACTGCCGGGGGGTATCGGGCCGCCGGTAGTATAGTTTTGTGGAACGGTGACAATTATCTGGGCAAAATAGCCTGCACCATTACAAGCCACCACACTGCCACCCGCAGAAGGTGTAAAGGCCCCGGCAATTAAAATCGTAGTATTTGCAGTTCCGGTAGCGCCACATTGATCCGTAATCTGCACAGTATATGAGCCGGGAGTGAGGCCGGTAAATATGGGCGAAGCCTGGTTGGGCCTTGTAACTGCTGATGGGGCAATTAATGCATATTGATAAGTGCCGCCGCCCTGGTTAGCCGTAGTTGCCAGGCAGGTAATTGTACCAGTATTGGTAGCGCAGCTGGAGGTATTGGTAACACTGAGCGTTGGTGCCGTGCTTATACCAACAGTAAGAGGGGCACCAATCGTTACCTGTGTGCCGCAGGAATCTGTGATCCTGATCGTGTAATCGCCGTCGGGAAGGCTATTAAATACCCTGCTGTATTGTGGCGGCCTGGTAACGGGGGATGGCGCTATCAGTTCATATTTATAATTGGCCAGGCTTGTTGCGGGTACTGCCACCGTTATCTGGCCGGTAGAAGATGCGGCACAGGACGGAACACTGGTGGAACCTGCCGGGAATGCGAGTGCAGTGGGGGCAATAATAGTTGCCGGGCCGGTTACCGCCGTGCCACAGGCATCCGTCATCCGGATGGTATATTCACCCTGGTTCAGATCAGTGAAAATACTATTGGATGTATTGGCCACATTGCTTACCTGCTGTGCGCGGATAGCCGCACCAGGACTTATTAATTCAAAACTAAAAGGGCCGATGGCGGTGGCTGCAGGCGCAACAGTGATAGTGCCCCCAGCCGGCGTAGTGCAGCTGGAAGTAACAGCAGTAGTAAATGTAGGTGCGGTAGCCGCAGCTACGTTTGCAATACCGGTCACAGTATTAGCACATGCGTCTGTTAAACGAACGGTATAGCTACCTGGTGGCAAGCCGCTGAAGGTATTATCGGACTGGGCCGGCCGGGTTACCGTAGATGGTTGTACCAGTTCAAACGCATAAGGGGAGCCACCACCCACAGCTGAAATTTGTGCTTCTATAGTACCTGTGCTGCCATTGGGGCAAGACGAAGTAGTAAATGGAGTGCCAAATACCGGTGCGACGGCTGTTGCAATCGTGGTTGTACCGGTTCCAATATTGCCGCAGGCATCCCTTACAGCCACGGTGTAGATACCGGGAAACAGGTTTTCAAAAACCGAACTTGCCTGGAAAGGTCTGGAAACCGGGGACGGCGCAATCAATGCATATTGAAATGCGCCGGGAGACCCGGAAGAAGTTAAACCGGTCGCAGCCGTAGCTGTTACGGTAATTGTTCCCGTAGCAGTGCCTGCGCAAGACCCGTTGTTTATAAGCCCAACAGTAGGCGCCGTGCTGGCGGTAACGGTGAAAGTGGCCCTTCTCACCTTCCCGCATCCGTCAATTGCTTCCACCGTATATACACCGGGCAGCAATCCGGTAAAAGTGGTGAAATAGGTAGCCGTTACAGGATCCCGCTGTATTGAGGGAAGAACGCCGGTGGTAACTGGAGAACTGGCCACCAATTGCATACTATACGGGGGCACTGTGCCATTCGCAAAGATGGTGGCGGTGCCTGTAGCCAGGCCGGAGCATGCAGATTGGATATTCTGTATGCCAAGCCCGACGGTAGAGTTGGTGATGAGTTGGGTTACTGTGGTTGTGCCGGTAGCCGATTTGCCGCAGGCGTCAGTTACCTTAACTGTATAACCGCCAGGTTGCAGACCTGTAAAGATGTTGGAAGCTTGCGACGCTCTTATGCTGGGTGAAGGTGACACCAGTTCAAATGTATAGGGAGCAGTTCCGCCGGTGACACCGGGGTTTGAGACGCCCGTAGTAGTAATGGTGATAATGCCATTATTTGAATTGGAACAAGCCGGCAAACTTAGAATTCCTGTGGAAGTTATCGTTGGGTTCGAGTTACTGTATATCACCTGCTTACGGATATCTGTTTTACAACCATTGTTATCAGTCATGGTAAGTGTAACATAATAAGTACCCGTACCCACATAATTATGCACCGGGTTGGTGGCGGTAGAAGTACTGCCATCGCCAAAGTTCCAGAGATAGGATGCAATACCTGCCGAGGCTACAGAACTGTTGGTAAAGGTAAAAGTACCAGCGCAGGCCTGGGTCGTGCCCACCGTAAAATCGGGTCGGTTGTTAAAGATACCAGGGGTCGAGTTCAGGTAATCACTTTCGGTATTACCCGTAAACTGTACACTAAAAAGCAGGGGCACCGTATTGCTGAACTGATCAATGATGATAGAGTACCAATTGCCATTAACGACATCTATTCCAGGGTTAAACGCTGTACTTGTATAGTTGGGCGTGGCCATCCCGGTTGCGCCGGGGATGCCGAAAACGGTGGCCGTACCACTAAAGTTGCAACTGAGCTGGGTTTTGGCATCACAATTTGCTGCACCTGGAGCGCCAGGCAACTGCCATAAACTCCAGTCAAAATCTGCAGCCGTGGGTAAACCCGCCAGGGTGAAGGGACGGATAACAAAGTTGAGTTTGCCACTTGCTTTTGCCTGGAAGGACACCCAGATACTATTATGTTCAATACCGCCGCAGGCCAATTGTTCCAGTTTAGAACCAACGCCGCTGGGGTTAAACGATTGGGTATTCCCGCATATTACCAGAGCTGAAGAACAGTCGGCTTGCGAGTAGCCTTGTTTAATAAAAAAAAGACAGGTAATCAGGAGGAGTAAACAGTTCTTTTTCATACTGTAGGATAAATTAGATTAGGTAATTATTATGGCAGGTAAAATAGAAAACAGAATTTAAAAAAGCGACTTATTTTTTGAATTTTTTAACATGTAAGTATGCTGCCATAATATTTTCTGAAGGTGGCAGACTGGAAGGCGACCAATCCTAATTTGCCACAAATGGACAGACACTGGAGCAATGGACTGAGAACGTATAGCCTGCCGCCGCTATTCAATGTAGGCGACACCATCCGCAGGTTACAAACCGAAACCGGCAGCAGTATTACGGTGAAGACAGGGAGTAATTTGAACGTGACCGGGTTGGATTAAAAAGACTCTCACGAACGACTTGGTGCTCATAGAAAATTTTGGAATCCCGCATATGTCCCCCCCTGGCGGGGGAATTTTTGCCGGCAGGCAAAAACGGGGGTGGAAGTGCCTGGGAACGGGATACTGCCTGAATTTAAACCGCCACCTGGTTAGTAACCAAATTGCGATTCGCTCTACAGTACCTTCCAGATGGTTCATGGACCAAACCAATGCTACCAATAGTATAAGTGCCCCGAAACCCTGCCAACTAGTCTTAAAAACAATTTGGCAGCATACTTGTCGTCTAAAGGACTAAAAAATATCTATTATGCCAATTGAAAAAGCAATATTAGCCGGCGGCTGTTTTTGGGGAGTGGAAGAATTGATCAGGGAATTACCGGGTGTAAGTTCTACCAGGGTAGGCTATACGGGCGGCGATGTAAAAAATGCTACCTATCGCAACCATGGTTCGCATGCGGAGGGCATCGCGATTGAATTCGACCCGGAAATACTGTCGTACAGGAAGCTGCTGGAGTTTTTTTTCCAGATACACAACCCCACCACGAGAAACCGGCAGGGCAATGATATCGGCAGTTCTTACCGGTCGGCTATTTTTTACCTTAGTGAAGAACAAAAGAACACTGCCGAAGCGTTGATCAGCGAAATGGACGCCTCCGGCGTCTGGCCCGGGAAAATTGTTACCGAAGTAGTGCCGGCGTCTGATTTCTGGGATGCCGAGGAGGAGCACCAGGCTTATTTGCAAAAGCATCCTCATGGTTACACCTGCCATTATATTCGGCCGGATTGGCAAATGCCTGTTTCGGATAAGGCATAGCCATTGGGGTGGGAGCAGTTAGGTTGTATTTGTACCAATCAGGCTCCCAACCCTTTCAGCAATTGTTCCTTATACGAAGGCGATACCTCTACCTCGCTGCCATCCAGCAGGGTAATGAAGCCGCCGCCGCTTCTGCTGTAAGATTTTATATATTGGGTATTTACAATAAATGAACGATGCACCCGCACGAATGGCGCTTCGAGTAATTCGTCAAAATGCTTGAGGAATTTGCAGATCATTTTGCTGCTGCCGTCCTGCAGGTACACATCAGTAAAGTTACCATTGGCCTGCAGCTTTACGATAGACGCGGTTTTGATCACATCAAACCCCTGCATCGTAGGCAGGATGACCTGTTGCTGCTCCGGTCTTAATTTCAGGTTTTGCAGCAGTACCTGGGTATGATTGAAATTGTCTGCCTTGAGGATGCTGAGCTGCACCTTGTTCACGGCTGCCACCAACTCTGTGATGTCGATGGGTTTCAATATATAATAGGCGGCGCTCATATTCAGTGCCTTCAGCGAGTAATCGGAAAAGGCGGTAATAAAGATAGTCTGAAACTCCTGCCCGGCGCATGCTTCCAGTATATCGAAGGCATTGCCGAATGGCATTTCCACATCGAGAAATAACAACTGGGGTTGCAGCGTTTGGATCATCGGCACAGCTTCCTTTATATGTGCCGCCTGGCCCACCACCTCGATGATAGGACAATATTTTTTCAGGTAGTTGTCCAGCACATTCCTGGCGATGGATTCATCGTCTACAATAATGCTCCTAATCTTCATGCTGCCTGGTTTTAAGTAGGGGAACAGAAAGTTTTACCAATACACCATGCTCCGGGGCAGGTTTGTCTTCTACACTGCAAGTGATGCGCTGGTGGTAGAGTTCATTCAATATCCTGATGCGTTCCAGCGTATTGCTGATACCCCTGCCGGATTGCTTTTGTTGGTTCACCGTTTTGGCTTTCTTGCTTCCGGCGATGCCGATACCATTGTCTTCGATCGTAATAACGATCGTGTTTTTATGATGGGCAAAAGAAAGCCGGAGATAACCTGTGTCATCAATATACCGCAGCCCATGCCACACGGCGTTTTCCAGGTAGGGCTGTATGAGCATGCCGGGCAGGTAAAGGGTTTCGAACTGGTACAGCGAATCGGCTACATCGATACTGTAATCAAATTTTTCAGGGAAGCGGCTCTTTTCCAGGTCGAGGTAATTCCGCAGCAGTTCAATCTCGTTGGCGAACGATACAAAGTCTTCCTTCGAGTTCTCCATCACCCTTCTCATCAGCGTGGAGAATTTCGTGAGGTAGCGGTTTGCTTCCAGTTCATTGTTAGTAGAAATAAACTGGTTGATGCTGTTCAAACTATTGAAGATAAAATGAGGATTCATTTCCCGGCGCAGTGATTGCAGGGCGATTTTCTTATTCTTTATTTTTATCTTCTTCAGCGTGTAGAGTATAATTGACATTAAAATAACGAGCACCGCTACCGATGCGATCAGCCAATAATTGATCAGGCTTTTTTCCTGTATGAGTTCGTCTTTTAGCAGCTTTTCGGTTTCCAGGGTTTTGATCTTTTCTTCGGTTTCGGCCAGGTTCCTGCTGTCCATCAGCGAGCTATCCTTTGCAAGCATCGCAGGCAAGCCAGCCACGAAACTCTGGTGCAGTACAAGGCTTTTCTCTCTCTGTCCCTTTTGTTGGTAAATACTATCCAGCTTTTCCAGGCTCTTTTTTGCTTCGAGGGTATGACCATACTGCACCGATAACTGGTAGGATTCCATCAGCAGCCGGGTGGCTGTGGTATCGTCTTTTTTTTGCAGGTAGATATCGGCCAGCGAGTTGATCTCCCGTGCTTTTGTTTCGGTGGAATTTTGAACAAAGAACTCGTTCAGCCCAAGCTTTTTTGTTTGGATGGCCTTGTCGAAATTCTTCTCTTTCAAATACACATCCGTTATCAACTGGTTGTACCGCAAAGCCTGCTCCGGCTTATTCTTCGAAAACCGGTAGGCATTGGAAAAAGCGTTAACGGTATTCGTAGTGTTTAGGGGCCGGTTGAGTTCCGCCATCCGGGAATAGTTGGCGACGATCTCGTTACTATCCTTGTTTTTAATACCAAGATCAATATTGTCCTGCAACAACTTTTCCATCGCCTTTACGGAGTCTCCGTTTAATAGCCGCTGGATATCGTTTCCATTAAATATATTCGATACCATATCGCCGGTTTTGGAACTATTCTCCTGGGCCGTATTGTAGCTTTTTATGGCCTCCTTATTCTTGTGAAGATCTTCCTGTACCCTGCCCAGCGCGCGGCTGCTTTTAGCAATGCCTTCGGCGTCGCCCAGCTTCTCGTACATGTCTTTCGACTTTTGGTAGTTCGCCTCACTCTTTTCCAATTCGCCTTTTTGGTAGTAGGTATCGCCCAAATCGAAGTAGCCCTGCGCCAGGGTATCCGTATCATTTTTCTCGAGACCCCTCACTACTTTTTTCGAGGCTTTCTTATACTTCGCCTCAGCCTGGTTTTGGGCAAGGCTTACGTCACCACAACCACTGCATATTAGCAGCAGCATGACTATCCTTTTTGTAATTACCCATCCACTCATATCGCTTCTTTCTATTTGCAAAATAACATTATTCCAAGGCCCCTGCAGTTTTGCCCACCAAGTCAAAACGTTGTTTCACCAAGTGCCCTCAAAAAACGGTTTGTGAGTGTCCGATTTTCATGGTCCTAAAAACAACGCACCATGAAAAAAATAATGCTTTACTCCACCCTGGCGTTCCTGTTTATAAACAATGCCAGTGCCCAGCTACAAAAAGACAACCTATACACGCCATTCGCCGGTACGATTCCGATGGCAAAAACGGACTACGTTAACAGCTATAAAAAAATAAAACTATATTATATCAAGGCGAAGCCTTCGCTTTACCAGGCATTTAAAGGGATGGGCAATTATGTCACCCTGGAAAAGGCTTTGGCTTCGGGCAAGATAAAAGTTACAGAAGTCTCCTCCGGCGGCGCCGTGAATGAACTCATTTTTCAGAGTGCTTCGAAGGATACGATCCTGGTAAGTATGGGTGATATTGTAAAAGGCGGAAAACAGGACCGCGTGGTGGAAACAGACGCCGTCGTAGCACCCGGCCAGACACTTAAGTTGCCTGTGTATTGTGTGGAGCATGGCAGGTGGAGTGGTTCATCTACGGGCAATGCCCGCGGCTCTTCGGGAGCCGCGGCTTCTTTTACTAGTTATCACAGTAATATCAACAATTCGGTTCGCAAAAGCATGGTGAAGTATAAAAGTCAAAGCAAGGTATGGGACGAAGTGGCCCGCATCAATACACTAAACGGAACCAGCACCAGCACGGGCACCTATACCGCCGTTACCCAATCAGCGGCTTATAACAAAGACATCAAAGATTACAAAGATGCGTTCACCAAAGCCATGTCCGGCGACAGCACGATTGTTGGTGTCCTCGCGGTAACGGGTGACCGCATCATAGGTTGCGATATTTATGCCACGCCCCATTTGTTCAGGAGCAATATGGCGAATATTCTGAATTCCTATATCTCCGAAGCGATGGAATGCGGTACCGATGTAACCATTACCGATGCCGCAGTTGCCAAATACCTCGACAACCTCCTTGCAAGTGAAACCAAACAGGATAACCTGCTCGAAAACAATGGCCGCAGTTTGAAGATGAATGGAAAGAAAATAAAGATTACCGCGTTTGATAATTAGCGTCAGCCCGGAATTTTTGGTTAGGCACTGTAGCCCGTGGTCTCGCTGCTGCCCAATCAATAACACCCGCACCCATTTACAACGAAGCCCTGGTCCGATATTCGGACCGGGGCTTGTCATTTGATTTTCTTAGTTTTGTAAGATGGATACGCAAGGCAACCCGTCCCTGGATTTTAATAAGGAATTAAAGTTGAAAGGCTTTAAAGTCTACGAAATAGACAATCATAGCAAAGGGGGACACCATTACAGCCGCAAAGATTTTTATAAGATCAATATAACAACCGGGAAGTTCAAATTTCATTATGCAGATAGAACGTTTGAAACAGAAAAAGCCTTTTTATTCTTTGGCAATCCACGGGTTCCTTATTCCTGCGAGTTAATTTCCCCCGATTTCGATGGCTTCACCTGTGTTTTTTCTGAAGCGTTTTTAAGGCTTGGGGAACGATCCGAAAGTCTTCAGCAATCCCCCTTGTTTAAAATCGGGGGCACACCTCTTTTCGAATTAAATGAGGAGCAAAAAGGTTTTATTGATTCTGTATTTAAAAGAATGATTGCAGAACAGGAGAAAGACTATGCGTTTAAAGATGAATTGATTCGCAATTACCTCAACCTGATCATTCATGAGGCAATCAAAATGCAGCCTTTGGAAAATTATTCAAGAGAAAAAAATGCGGTTGAGCGTATAACTGCTGTCTTCCTGGAGTTACTGGAACGGCAGTTTCCAATTGAGAGCAATACACATCCTCTTGAGTTGAAAAGTGCCCAGGATTTTGCAAAGAAGCTTTTTGTACATGTAAACTACCTGAATAGTGCAGTAAAGGAAGTTACCGGTAAGCCTACCACATCACATATTGCCGACAGGATTATTACTGAAGCAAAAGCGCTCCTGATGCATACCGATTGGAGTATTGCAGAGATCGCCTATTCACTGGGTTTTGAATATCCCACATATTTCAACAACTTCTTTAAAAAGAAAACCGGCCAGATTCCTAAATCGATAAGAATGGTCCACATTTGATTTTTATACTTTTCCCTTTCAATTTCATTATTCCTGCATAGCCTGCACCGTGATCTTTGCAGTCTAATCGGATCAACAGAGGTGACTCCATCACCTTAATGATCCGGCATCTTCAAAAAATGAAAATGAAAATGAGAATATTCATAGTGACGCTGGCAGTTTTAATTACAACAGGGTTAAAACTAACTGCCCAAAATTTCGCTTCGCTTGAACATAACAAATCAGCACAGGCGATAACCTTCCAAAACAATGGGATTATAATGGCCGGAAACCTTTTCCTGCCGCCGGATTTTGATAAAAATAAAAAGTATACTGCCATAATAGTGGTACACCCCGGGGGCGGTGTAAAAGAACAAACAGCGGGACTGTACGCACAAAAACTGGCAGCGTCTGGCTTTGTCACACTTGCCTTTGATGCTTCTTACCAGGGCGAAAGCGGTGGTGAGCCCCGCTACCTGGATAACCCGATGAACAGGGTTGGTGATATGTATAGTGCGGTTGATTACATAGTTACGCTCCCGTATATTGACACAGCAAAAATTGCTGCCTTAGGCATATGTGCCGGTAGCGGCGCTACGGTGAAAGCAGCAATGACGGAGCGTCGTATTAAGGCGGTTGCTACTGTGAGCGCGGTAGATGTAGGTGCGGCTGCCCGAAAAGGCTGGGATGGCAAAGGCTCTGAAAACAGCCCGGTCGCATTGCTTGAAGCCGTGGGAAAACAAAGGACAGCAGAAGCAACAGGAGCTGCACCCATGTATGTGCCTTATGTACCTGAAATTGGCGACAAAACCGCACCGCCCGATTTGCAGGAGGCTGCGGAATACTACCGGGGACCCCGGGGACAGCATCCAAATGCTCCCAACAAAATGTTGTTTACCGGAAATAGCTATGTAATTTATTTCAATGCATTTGACCAGGCAGAAAAACTACTCACCCAACCGCTATTGTTAATTGCCGGAAGTGAAGCAGGATCCTTATGGCATAGCCGGGAGCTAAATAGTAAAGCTGCATCTAAACAAAAAGAATTGTACATTATTACGGGTGCTACGCACATGGACCTGTACGATGGTAAAAAATATATACCGAAGGTGGTTAATAAGTTAACTGACTTCTTTGCAAACAATCTTTAAAATAACAAAATATGAAAGAAAGTAAAGTATGGCTGGTAACCGGCGCAGGTAGCGGCATAGGGTTAGAAATAGCTAAAGCAGCATTGGCAGCAGGTCATAAGGTTGTTGCAACAGGAAGAGATACAGATAAAGTGAGAAAGGCTCTTGGCAGCACTGATGAAAATCTGTTGGTGGTCAAAATGGATGTCACCAACCCGGCAGAAATTGAAACGGGGCTGGGTTCAGCAGTTGAGAAATCTGGCACTATCGATGTACTGGTTAACAATGCCGGAAACTTCTATGCTGGTTTTTTTGAGGAGTTAAGCCAAAGCCAGGTGGAGCGCCAGATAACCACGAATTTACTTGGTCCAATGAATGTGACACGTGCTGTTCTACCAATTATGAGGAGAAACAAATCAGGATATATTATATCTGTTTCCTCTACTGCGGGTTTGGTTGGTTATGAACTTTGTTCGGCTTATGCGGCTTCCAAATTTGGATTGGAAGGATGGATGGAATCTTTGCAAATGGAAGTGGAGCCATTTGGCATTTATACTACGATTGTGGAGCCAGGTTTTTTCAGAACTAACCTATTGGAGCCTTCTTCAACAACCTGGTCGGAAATTGCAATCGACGACTATGCAGCCCGTATTTCGGTGCTTCGTCCCGGCTGGGAAAGCATGAGCGGGAAACAGGGCGGAGATCCGGCTAAGTTAGCTGCGGCACTAATGAAAATTGCTGGTGAAAGCAAACCTCCCAAACGGTGGATGGCAGGAGCCGACAGTGTTGGTGAAGCAGAAAGAAAGGCGAAAGAATTACATGAGCAAGCCAACGCCTACCGCGATTTGTCTTCCTCTTTAGACCATGAATAAGTATCCCTATTTTCTTCGAAAACCCTTCTCTTATTAATGTTTCGAATTAACGTTGGGTGCTGGCATAATAGCACCCGCCCCGTCGTTTGATGTGATCACCCGCGGCTTCCAAACCCAAACTTAACTTGCTGTTTTGGGAGATTTTTTACAAAAGTGAATAGGTCGTGATGCGGAGTTTTTGGGGTGTGGTAGCACCCGTCGTGCCGCTGTCCATAAATAACACCCCCCATTTACAACAAAAGCCCTGGTCCGATATTCGGATCGGGGCTTGTAGTTTGGTTTTATTAATTTTATGCTATTAATATGCAAAGCTCGCCGCCCGGAGATTTCAATAAAGAATTAAGGTTGAAAAGATCGTAACGATGTTTTCAGCGTTCGCATGTATTTGGACCCTGATCAGCACCAGCGATTTTCCTGATACGGTATGCGGTATCAGCGTTAACGATGGAATGACTACTATTACAAATGCTTCGATTTTTACCTAACACGAAACTTGCCCTGATTATGAAAAAGAGTTACAATCTGCTTTATTTGGTGTTTGCGTTATTGCTTTTTTCAGGAACATCTTTTTCTCAAAACAACCTGGCTGCCGGCGACTTTGCCATTGTGAGTTACCAGTCTGATTTTGACCCAACCAATGTCTTTAACGAAAATCTTGCTGAGTTTGAAGATCGCTTTTCCCTGGTGGTAACGAAGCCGGGTGGAATCGCAGCGGGTACCGTGCTATTTTTTACCACCAGGGGCTGGAACGGACCTGCTAATACCTGGCATGACGAAGACTACCCCCCATTCACCTTTGGACTGGGCAGAAGAGCGGTGGTACAATGGACGGTGCCTGCAGGCGGCATCGTGAAGGGGAGGGAAATATTTTTCATCAATACATATCATGACGAAGTTGCAGTAGGTAGTGAGTACTATACCTGGGCTGCCTATTCCGACCAGGCCGGCACCACTCTATTAAACAATCTTATCAATGTAACCCCTATCGTACCAAGTGCAAACAGTACAGACGGAATGAGCTTTGCTGTTAGCGGCGATAAAATGCTGGTGTACCAGACAGGCCCTGTAGCGGGGCCCACCGGTGGTTATAACGCAACGCCCAGGTTCATAACCGCGATCCTGGCAAATATTAATGGCGCTTCCAATGTTCTATGCACCACCACTTATAATACCTGGGATGCGGTTCCGGGAGCCCAGGCCAGTAGCGAAAGCAGTATACCTCCGGGTTTGGTAAATGGGCAAACTTGTTTCCTGATGGTCCCTGGCCCCCTGCCCGCATTCTCAAATGGCAACACCGAGCCTGATAACGGAAAATTTAGTGCCTGTTCATTATCCTCGGCTGGTACCTGCACCGCACTGCAAATGTCTGCCATCATATATACTACCACCAACTGGACATACAGTAACGCCTTCTTCCCGCTGGGTACTTCCAGCAGCCTCTGTACGTATAATATATTACCTGCCAATACCATCTCGCTTTCTTCGGCAGCAGGCACCAATGCGCAAACAAAATGTATTAATACTGCCATCACTAATATAACTTATAGTACTACCGGGGCCACTGGCGCCACCTTTAGCGGTTTACCCGCTGGTGTCGGTGGCGCCTGGGCTTCCAATGTGGTCACTATCAGCGGAACACCCACCGCTTCCGGCCCATTTAATTACACGGTAACGCTTACAGGCGGTTGCGGAACAGTAACAGCAATAGGTTCCATAACCGTAACTGCAAACAATACGATTACACTTACCTCGGCTGCAGGAACCAATGCCCAAACAAAATGTATGAACACGCCGATCACCAATATCACGTATTCTACAACCGGGGCAACGGGAGCCACCTTCAGCGGCCTGCCAACCGGCGTTACGGGTGGCTGGGCCGCCAATGTGGTGACGATTAGTGGTACTCCAACTGTGTCAGGCCTGTTTAATTACACAGTTACGCTTACAGGTGGTTGCGGAGGAACAGTCACTGCCAACGGTTCTATTACGTCAACGATCACCGGAACCTGGCTCGGAATTAATGCCGGTACTAACAACTGGAATGATCCGGCAAACTGGTGCGGAGGTATACCTACTGCTTCGACAGATGTCATCATCTTACCGGGCAGACCCAACCAGCCGTCAATTGGTGCTTCACAAACAGGTATCTGCCATAAGATAACGATAAGCCCCGGCGACGTAGTGTTGACTATCAGAACCTTAGCGAATCTGACAATTACTGGTCAATAAAACGACAGGTAAACCGTAGTGTGTTCTGAAGTATCGATGCAGCTCAGCGCAGTCCCGCTTAGTGTTTGGTGCAGGCGTAGCATCACCCACGCCGCCGTTTGTTGTTATCACCAACGGCTTCCAAACCCCAACAAAATCTGGCTCGCTTTGGGAGACTTTTGTTCATACATACGGAAAAACAGGACACAGCGGTGACAAGCGATACAGCTGGTCTTGCAACAAATTTCAATCTGTTGAATTGCGACACCTGATCTTTTTTGCTCTCTGTAGTATCCACATAATAAAAATTGTAAATTGTCGGATATAGACAACACAAGGGACGCCGTAGATGCCAGGGAAGCCCTTTATTTAAAGGTGTAATACCGAACAAGCGTTCAGCAACCTGCAGCGCCAGCGTTATTAACCGGCCTTCGGGCTGACCGAATATCAATCCTGTACACTGGTATATGCCAATCACGAAAAATCAAATGAAACTCATATGACTTCTGTTTACTGTATAAAAAAAACCAGCCTGTCCCTGCTTTTGGGGATCGTCCTGCAATATGGCCAGGCACAATTTACCTTGCAAGAGCCCAAACATTCCCGCGCTCCGACTGCTACGAAAACCAGGCTGAAAGATCCGGTGGTCATTGCCGAAAATGGGCCCGCGATCGTCACAGGACAGTGTGATGGTTTCTCCAATAGCAGGGCTTATGTAAATGGCGGAGCAACCGGCACTGGTGATGGCACGAGTTGGGCAAATGCATTCGTTAGCCTGGCCACCACCTTGAACGTGGTAGCCAATTGTCCCGTCATTAAAGAAATTTGGGTGGCAAAAGGAGTTTACAAACCCGATGGGCCAGGTGGGTCACGTTTTGCTACATTTAACGTCCCGGCAGGTGTAAGACTGTTCGGCGGGTTCGCCGGTACGGAAACTGACTATTCCCAGAGGGATTTTCATAGCATACATACTAACAATCTTACGAAGTTGAGCGGCGACCTAAACGGTGACGACGGACCCAATTTTTCCAATAACAGCGACAACTCTATCTCTGTCGTCAAATTTGTAAGCGGACTGAACGACACTTTTATAGACGGTTTTACGGTTAGTGACGGTAATGCGGCCGCCTCGGGTGGTGGTGTTAATATAACTGCCGGAAGTCCCGGTATCTACAATTGTATTATCAGTGGCAATTTCGCTGCTGTCCGTGGTGGAGGTATGCTGATTTATGGCGGCTCTCCTTACATCCGAAATACCATATTCATCGGTAATAAATCGCAGTCGGGTGGTGCTATCCATAACATGGGAATTCCGGGCGGCATAATGAGGGTCCTTATCAACAATTGCCTGTTTATCAACAACGTGAGCACAGGCAAAGGCGCAATTTTGTACAGCCAGGCCCCTGCAACAAACTCCTCCGTTTTCGTGACGGCGATCAGCAACAGCTTCTCCGGTAATACAGCCGCGACCGGTGAAACTTTTTATAATGCGGCAGAGGTATCCGGCAGTACAGCTAAAGTAACCCTCAGCAATAATATATTTTGGGGAAATGGCGGCGCGAACACCATGGCTTCGAGCGCAGCATCCGGGGCAACAGCAACAATTATTTCAGACTACAGCCTGTATGAGCCCATGGTTACGGGCTACACCGGGGCAAACAATCTTACTGCATTGGAGAACCCGTTTGCTTCCGCCACCGATTTGCATGTTATTTGTAATGGACCGCTCAATGGTATCAACCTCGGTAATGGTAGTAATATAGGCACCATTTCAGGTTCCCCTTCCCTGGATCTTGATAATAATTCCCGGCCCGCCGTATTTGGCAACCTGGTAGATATAGGCGCCTATGAAAAACCTGTCAGCATGACCTGGCTTGGCCTGTCCACTAACTGGTCATCCACGTCTAACTGGTCGGGCCATGTGTTGCCCGATGCCTGCACAGACATCATTGTGGATGCCGGTGTGCCCAATGGACCTTTCGTTACCGGCGTCAGCAACATCGTTAAAAGCCTGCGTGTAAATAGTGGTGCTATCGTAACAGTCGCCACCGGGGCCACATTGACAGTAACGAAATAAAAGACCCAACGACCACACCTTAGTCTTCTTTCTCTAAAAGGAATTTTGCAGATATCCTCCTTCAGCGATTCGCTTAAAAGAGAAATGACCCTACAAAAAGCGGCCAATATAGAAATGGCCGCCCAAACACAATTCGTATACCTTGTTATCAAAGCCGAAGCCGGCACCTATAGCTACGATATCTACGCCTGGTGGGCCAGAAACCTTTATATCGCTTACTTTTCAAACAAAACATTCATCGTTAAAGCCGCTTCTATCAGCCCAAGGCTATGTTTATTGTGGTCTATTCCAAAGGTGGAAATCAGTACCAGCATCGGGCGTTTTCGCGTACGCGTCTTTTGCTGAAAAACATGTTTTTGGTTTCGCAGCCTGCTGGTGTCAGGTTCTGATAAGGTAAACTTCGTATTACAAAATTTTATTTCAAACAGGCTAATCATCTGATCGCTTCTGTCCGGCAGCATATCAATCTCTGCGCCTTTTATGGTGTCATTGGCTTGCTGCAAAAAGGCCGAGGCTTCGGAATAAATCCCCGAAATACCTCCCCGTAATCATACATTCCGCCCGCAATAAATTCTCAATCATTCAAAATTACACGCAGTATATAGCTGGAGCGGCTTTTCTGGCAATATTGGCTCGGCGAATTTAAAAAGACGGATTACACGGTCATCGGCGACACCATAAACATCGCACAGCGCCTGCAGGCGGCTGCAAAAGAAAACCAGATCATCATCAACGAAACATCTTATCAAAAAGTGAAAGAGTCTTTCAACTGCTGTAAGGTGGGTGAAGTGAATTTAAAGAACAAGGCCAATGCCATGAACGTGTACGAGGTGATGGATTAATATGTTCCTGAAGCTGCGTTTTCTCTTCCGGATTGAAACCGCCATTTAATTCCATATCCCTCGCAACAACAGTATGCATCGTGATGAAAAAGCCGCGAACTGGTTAGGTTCACGGTTTATATATTGAAGGCAAGGGATACGAATAAGGTTGTCAATTTTATTGCACCAAAACGCCACCGGGAATGATGAGTTTCTTACCGGTCTTTACAGTTAATTTCCCTCCATTCACCAACCGGAATGGCACATTTAAAATACAGTCACCACTTGCCGGATTTACAACAACCTCACTACCAGCAGGCAGCGGTGAAGGTGGTGTCCAATTGCATTGCCAGTTTACAACTGTATTCCAATTACCGGTGCCGGTAAAAGTGAAAATAGTGGGGAGCAGGCGGCATTCATAAGCGCCCATATCGACAGTTGCATTAAAGATGCGTTCTTCGCCCAACAGGTCGGTTGCGAGACCCAGGGGCAGAGCGGTAGAGTCACCGCGGTTGATGGCCGGGCTGCAGGCTTGTAGTTGCAGATTGCCAGCCCCGGTATTTACAAACGATGGACTGGTATTGAAATTACCCGTACCGGTATAGCCACCCTGAACCAGGCTATAGCGAACCGTTGCTGTCGCACCGGCGTCATTACCAATATTGCTGGTGTTTGCGCCCGCTGTATTGCCATACACAATGCAGTTAGTGATCCTCGGATTGCTGTTATCGTAATTAGAGATGGCGCCACCAATACCCAGGTTGGCATTGTTCGATGCAAAACTGCAATTAATGATGGATGGACTGCTGGTACCCGACGGACCGTTGTTAAATACCGCGCCTCCTCCACCATAATTGTTGCCGGCGCCAATGGTAAAACCTGCCGTGTTATTGTAAAAAGTACAATTCACAATCAGCGGACTGCTTTTGCCACCGTTATATCCTTCGTTGAAGATGGCACCACCGCGATTATTGGCCCTGTTATTATAAAACTTGCAATTGACGATGGCAGGGCTGCAATTATTAGCCGGCCCGATACCGTTGCAGTGAATGGCAGCACCATTATCCTGGTAAATACCTTCGTCTCCAATGTTGAAGTAGGCAGAACTTGTGGCGTGGCCACCAGTAAAACTAAAGCCATCAATACGTGTCGCCGTATCAATGATGGCGTTTGCCCGGGCCAGCAATACCATGATATGATAACTATTACCGGAAGTGCCGCCGGTGTTACCAATATTACCACTTAGAATGGTGGGGTTATCCGCCGGATTTCGTATGGTATCGCCACCTGCGGGGTAGCCACCGTAGAGTTTCAGTCCATTGCGCTGCAATAGGAAGCTACTATCGCGGCTGGTGCCTGAGGTCGGATAATACGTGCCTTTCGCCACTTTGATTACCTTTACTTCCGTGCACAGATTAGCGAAGTCTAAGGCATCATACAGTGTTTTATATGCTGTTCCCCAACTTAATCCATCGCCTCCTTCGGCCTTGCTACCATCCACGTATAAAGTATTGGCGTTGCCGCAGTTTACGAGTTCATTGACGAGCATTACCTGCGAAAAGCCGGTGAATTCGCCGGAGTATAACACCGTGCCGTTTGTGGCAAGCACTTGCACCGGGTTTATCAGTTGTACATCTGCAGGGTCAACAATCGTGTCAAGGTCTGCACCTGCTTTTACAGCCAGTAGTTTGAGTTGCAACCGGTCAGTTCCCCAGGCTGCCAGTTCGGCATTGGTAAAATAGACCGCCAGGCGATAATGAACGGTGTCGTTTGGTAGCGTGGGCGTGAGCGTTATCACTTTGGCTGAACGGGCATAGGTAGTGCCGCCCACCCAAAGGCTCTTTCTGCCAGTGCCAGCCTGCGATATAACGGTATTTATACAGCCTATGCTATCGGTAGCGTTGCTGATCCGGGCAATGATCTTTTTGGCAGCAGTGTAAAAAGAAGTGGTGCTGTTAATTTCCACATAGTTGCTCCGGCTGGCGTTCAGTACAGTTTCCACCGGGGTTAAATGCCTGTTGGCTCCAATCACAAAGCGATCAATGGCCATTGGTGGATCAGATCCGAAACTGTTATCATTCCGCCAGCGTACCCCTAATCTGAATTTATGGTTAGAGAAAATACTATCCGGCAATTTCAGTGTGAAAGAACTAATAGTTGTATGTTCTACAAATTGAATACTTGGGTAATTGAAAATGGTTGGTCCGTCGTCCAGGGTGTATACAATACTTCCATAGTCTTCGGCGGCATTGCCAAAGAGATCACCCCCAACAAAGTAGTTAAAGGACAATGTAATACCTGATAAACCGGCACCATCAATTTGGGGCGATAGCAGGTATGCATTGGAAGTGCTGCTTTTGTTATAGGCATGCGGCTTGTTGGTTGCGTTGTTGGTGATATATGCAGAGCCACTACCATTAATTGCCGCATTAGGCCCAACCGTCCAGAAATTGGCGCCTTTCGGGGAAATACCAGAACCAGCTAACCAACCTGGTGGCAAACTGTCGCCACTAAATTCTTCCGTGACGATGGCAATATATGTATCTGCCCCTTCACCAACCGGAAGTAGTGCATCATTGTCTTTTATCAGCAAATTGAATTCCTGGTTCGCATTGGCGCGTAAGGCAGGGCCAGTAATGGTATAGGAAATATCAATATCACGATCGCCCTCATCAATTGCATTATCATAGGTGGTAATAATAAGATCCTTACGGGTCGGTCCTCCCGGTGTAAATGTGAAACTGGTTGCAGACAAAGTATAGTCGCGGTTAATCTTTGCATTCCCTGCCACCTGGAGCGCAACTGTCACGTTTTGTGCAGGCGCTGAATGCATGATAATGGTGGCCGTAGTTGTTTTGCTGCCCCGGCAGTTGGATGCCGCCACATTTTCGGACACCGTGGCCCCGGCAGCCGTAAACTGGATAATAGCGCCGCAGGAGGTGTGTTCGGCTCCCACACCAACACCGTTCCAGGCATTGGTGGTGGAAATAACTTCCTGCGAACAACCGCCGTAAAGCGTAATGGCAGCGCTGATAGCAGCGGCACGGCATGAGGAGTACGTTGCATTTGGTGTCAACGAGGATTCGGTTAGGAAGGCTATCTTTTCTGATTTGCTAAAACCTAACCCGATCACATTATAGGTATTGCCGAGGTCGTTGATGCCCGATTCGCCGGCGGTGAGTAAATGAAACCATTTATTTAATACCCCACTCATGTAGTGAACGTCTGCCCCGCCCGTCCAATATTGGCCCCCATAAGTATCCGGGCTTCCTTTTGTTTTGGGGAATGCCATATCCCTGATAGCAGTCCGGTTTATTCCTTTTATCCATCCAACCCTTACCTGCTCACCAATTAAAAAGTGTTCATAAGTGGTGTTTGCCGGATCTACATAATTTTCCAGGCAGGCACCCCAAATATCGCTAAAACCTTCATTCATGCCGCCCGATTCGCTGTTGTAAACCAGGTCGGATGTGTACTGGCACACGGCATGCCCGATCTCATGAGCACATACATCCAGCGTAGGAAAAGGATTGTAGGAGGTGCCATTGCCATCGCCGTACGTCATTACACTACCATCCCAAAAGGCATTGGAATAGTTCTGGTAACAATGGGTATAGCTTTTTACCCTGGCGCCCTCCCCATCGAAACTGTTTCTGCCATGAATACCTTTCCAATATTTAACCACCTGTTCGGCCCCCCAGTGTGCGTCGAGCATTGCATTATCCTTATTGGCATTGTCGTACTCTGCCTGCGACCAGTTGTTATCATTGTCCACAGGTATCGTGGCCAACGTGTAACTGTTTCCATGATGCATATCATAGGTTTCTATGCCATCCATATAGGTACTGGTTCGTTTTAACTGGAAATTGGTGTCTGTGCTATTAGTGGTGAAAGATTGGGTACCACTGTAACGGGTATCTGCTGTGCCCGTGGCATTGGCATGTTTTAAAATGGCATTTTTAAAAATGACACTGCCGTCTACGGCACTGATGTACACGTACTCGCGGCTTAGCGGTTCCAGGGTATAGATATCAAACTTCCAGGCCAGCACCATGCCGGTGCCACCCTTACGCATGTCAGGCATCAATACCAGTTCGCCATCAGGATACCCGCCGCCATCTTCTTTTTTTATCACTCCGTCCTGCCAGGCATATCGGGTAGCTTTTGCCTGGGTAATGGCATTAGCCAATGCTGTTTGTTTGCTAAGTGTGACGGTGGTAGACTGTGTCTCTTCCGGGATGTAATTTTCGGCATTGAGGTAAGCCAGCATCCCGTTTTTGCTTACAGCCACCACCTGTCCAAATTCCACCTTAATTCCTTTAAAATATTGCTGGTAGCGTTCTACATGAACTTCTTCATACATGTTTGCTTCCTTTGCCTTTGTGTAAGTGTCGAAGCCGGCCCTGGAGGTAAAATAAGTTTGAATTACGGCGGCTATATTGCTGGCGGGTTGGAAATTTTCGGCAAACCGGATAAAGCCTGCACTACCCCGGCTGCTGTCCAATTTATATTCAGCTATCGCGGGGTTATTTTTAAGAAGGGCGTCTGTTTTTTGGAGGAATTCTTGTTTTTTTTGGCCAAATAACAAAGCGGGTATCACCGACGACAGGAGGAGTGTAAAAATGATTCGTTTCATAAAAAAGGTTTTAAAAATGAGATGGCTACGGGAGGAAATACAGGTGCTGCTAATATTTCATAAATCTGATTTTTTGTAATGGTCACACCAAAAAAGCGGCGTCACCAAAGCGCAACATCGTTGTGACACAGGTCTTCATGTAAGCATACTCCCCGTTTTAGCATTCATTGCCAACGTTTTAAGGTGGATGCTTAAATTTGGGGAATCAAAAAAGTGAAATGCCTGTGGTGTCATTAAAGCGTTGGGGTTTGCTGGTTTTCTACAGCTTTTGCCTGGCTGCAAAAGCCCAATCGCCGTACAATTTTCTCTTACACAAAACCTACGCGGAACGTTTTTATGCGCTGGATTCAATTTTCCGTTCGGGTCCATTGGCGAAAGATTCCATAGCGCTATTCCGGGAGCTCGACAAACTGGCCGCTCTCGCCGGGCAGGAAAAAGATGAAGAACTGGCAATTGAGGCGCCACTGATCCGTTGCCTGCACAGGTTGCACAAAGTGTATAGAAACACTAAACCTTATGAGCGGGAATTGCTTGCCCTGATGAAACAAGCGGAAGAACTGAAAAGCGTGCAATTAAAGATCCGTATCCAAAATTGTCTTGGTTTTTACTATCGAGAACGCACGTCGAATTATGGCGCCAGCATCGAGGCTTATTTGCAGGCTTATCAATTGATCCGTCATTTACCCGTAACGGTATTGCCCGATAAAATCAATTACGTGTACAACGATCTGTCTGCCATGTACTATTATCTCGGTGACTACAACAATGCCAAACAGTTGCTACGCGAAGTGGATACCGTACCCGTATATCCCAGGAATTTTTTTGGCAAAACCCGCCTACGGATCAACCAGAGTAATACCCTGGCCCTTATTTACCGAAAAACCGGCCGCTACGATTCCGCTGAATTCTTTTTTAAAAAAGCCCATCGCATCGCTTTAGAGGAAAAAGACAGCGTATGGGTGGGCATCGCGGGTGGCAATATCGGCATCACCTATTTTTTGCAACACCGTTATGCCGAGGCCATTCCGTTACTGGAAGAAGATGTACGGCTGAGTATCCTTGGAAACGAAAAGGGTAATGCTGCCAATTCACTCCTGAAATTGGCTGCTATCAGTCTTGAGATTGGCAACATTCCCAAAGCCCGCGAACAGTTATCGCGAAGCCGATCGCTTGTTAAACGCGGCAGTCAAAACTACCAGCACCTGGCTGAATATTATCCATTGATGGCCCGCCTGGCTGCACTGGAACGAAACAATGAGCTGGCTTACCGTTATAGCGATTCATCACTGGTCGCCAAAGATTCAATACAGGTGCAGGAACATGCGGTGTTGTTGGCCCGGGCACAGCAAAAAATTGATATTGAAAGCCATAAACTCGAGGTACAGGGGCTGGAGAATCAGCAGAAAATGCAAATGGTGGTTCGTAACTGGCTGTTGAGTATACTAGGCATGCTGGCTGCCATTATATTATTACTGGTGAGCCGTCAGCGTTTGCTCAAAAGGCAAAGGCATTTTGCTGAACAGCAGCGCATCCAGGCCCAAAATGAACTGGTTGGTGCGCGGCAGCAACTCCAAAGTTTTACTACCAGCATCCGCGAAAAAAATGAATTGATCGACCGGCTTACAAATGAAATGGAAATCCGGCAAACGCCACTCGATGAAGATGCCATAGGTTTTCGGCAGGAGACAATAGCACAACTACGTCATTCCACGATTTTGACCGAAGACGAGTGGACCGCTTTCCGCACCAATTTCGAAAAAGTGTACCCGGAATGGTTTGGCGATATCCGAAAAAAACTGCCCGGACTTTCCGCTGCAGATCTACGGTTTCTTACCCTTACCAAATTACAGTTCAACGCCAGGGAAATGGCAGCGGTATTGGGCATCAGCCCTTCTTCTCTTCGTATGAGCCGCCATCGCCTGCGCAAGAAATACCATCTTTCTGAGGAAGAGAGCATTGAGTTGCTGGCTGAGGGATTGTAATAAATAACATCATACATCAAGCTGATATTGTTATTATACCAGTTATTCAGATCAAGGCTTTGCATGCAATTTTAATTCACTTCATCCATCGTATAAGTAAAAGTCACCCTCCTGATGGCCAGGTCATAACTAATCCAGTTGCCTGACGTGGGGAATACAATTACCTGGTAACCATGGAGGCTGTTATCAATTACCAAATCAGTGCTGGGAATAATGGTTTGTATATTTAGCCCGATATTTCCCGAGGTGGAAGCGGTAGCTGTAGAAACCAGGCCAGAGCTAAACTGCCTGAAAAGTATAAACGACAGGTCCTGGGTGGCCGAACCATCATAAAAATCGATAGTGATGGCTGTAACCTTTGCATTATGTGGCAGGTATACGGGGGCTACTAAACCGTAAGGGCCTCCATTTTCTACAAAAGCGCCTCCATTGCTGACTGTCTTGGCGACTTTGTCAGCTGCAGCCCTGCTGCTAAATGCACCATCGGGAATGGAATAATACCGGGTTATGGGCAGTTTATACTTAAAATTATCGGCTTTAATATTCCCGGTTACTTCCAGTTTTTCAGAAGGGTTAGAAGGCCCGATACCCACGTTGCTACCTGCATCTGGTGCCATTTGCACCACTTTATTATTGCCATAAAGAAACATTAAGTAGTTGCCCTGCGAGCCTAGTGACAATGCATTGTAACCACCGGGAGCGCCATCTTGCATAATGCTGGACGAGCCTGCGCCGCCACCAGCAAGTGCCACTCCGAACTTCATCCGGTAACTGCTGTTACCAATACGAACATCACCTTCACCGTTTACAAGATCCCAGCTATTGGTGCCTGCAATGTCCAGTCTCACCTGGGGGTTGGGCGTGCCTATTCCCACGTTTTGGCCTTTGGACTGTATCACTATGCTAATCAATAAAATAGAAAGTAAAATTTTCATTGCTTTTTTTTTAAAGGTAGGCTGGCTGCTTTTGCGTGGAGTCCTGCTTTTAGGGGATATCAACAATAGCAATTGGCAAAAAAAACGACGAGATTAACATCCCACCCGGGTAATGAGGCAGCTTAGATTTTAGCAAATTCATCTCCAAATTACTAATTTATTTAGTATTTTTACTTGACAATGAGGTAAATTTAGCCTCCCTATTTTAAAAAATGAATGGCACTAAAGCAGATATCATTGCCCGTTTGCAAAGGGAAATCCTTCCTTTACAGGGCTTGAAGCCGGCGTTGAAAAATGCTGCCCTCAATGCAGCGTTGGGGCCGGTGCGGCATGCTTTTCACGGTGCCAGTTTTCCGTTGGGCGCCATTCATGAGTTTGTGGCTAATGGCATGGAAGATGCGGCAGCTACCGGTGGTTTTGTAAACGGCCTTATGTCACAGCTTTTAAAAAATAAAGGCGTTGCAGTTTGGATAAGTGGCATCCGCACCATCTTTCCACCTGCCCTACAACTTTTTGGTATCCAACCCGATACCATCATTTTTATCGACCTGAAAAAGGAAACCGAAATTCTCTGGGCCATGGAAGAGGCACTGAAATGCAAGGGCCTGGCGGCAGTGATCGGCGAAATGAAAGAGCTTTCTTTTACCGCTTCCCGGCGACTGCAACTGGCGGTGGAGCAAAGCCAGGTAACCGGTTTCGTTTTGCGACGCAATCCGAAACGGCTGGAGGCTAACGCCTGCGTAAGCCGCTGGAAAATCATTTCCCTGCCCAGTTTGCAGGAAGATGGAATGCCCGGGGTTGGCTTCCCACGCTGGAAAGTGGAATTATCAAAAACCCGGAATGGCAAGCCCGGTAGCTGGGAAATAGAGTGGGTAGCAGGGCATTTTAAACATGTTTCGAAAAAAACCGACCAGGTTTGGCAACCTCTTCAAAAAGTGGCAGGGTGATGGAGAAGCGTTTTGTGACGATATGGTTCCGCTATCTCAAAACGGATTGGTTTACCCGCCGGCAGCCCTCATTAAAAGAGGCGGTCCTGGTGTTGGCCGCTCCTGATCATGGGCGGATGCTTGTAACCGAAAGAAACCAACTGGCACAATCAATGGGCGTGGATAAGGGTATGTCGCTAGCAGATGCCAAAGCCATTTTTCCTTCCTTGCAGGTAATAGACGACCAGCCGGACCTGTCAGCCAAATTATTGCAGGGCCTGGCAGAATGGTCCATTCGTTTTACCCCGGTGGTAGGGACAGACCTGCCCGATGGGTTGGTAATGGATGTTACAGGCTGTGCCCATTTGTGGGGCGGCGAACAGCAATACATACAAGATATCCGGAACCGTTTTACAGCTTTTGGATATAGTGTAAGTGTAGCGATTGCCGATACGGTTGGGGTCGCCTGGGCCGTTTCAAGATTTGCTAAAAAAGAATTCATTATTGCAACAGGTGAGCAAGCCAATAGCCTGCTTCCGTTACCAGCCTCTGCACTACGGATAGATGGCGCCACCGTGGAACGCCTGGACAAACTGGGCCTGAGACAAGTAGGTAGTTTTATGGGCTTGCCCTATAAATCTTTGAGGCGTCGTTTTGGCCCGCAACTGTTGCAACGGCTAAACCAGGCACTGGGGCTGGAAGCCGAATGGATTACTCCGGTATGCCCCATAGAACCTTTCCAGGAAAGATTGCCCTGCATGGAACCAATTGTAACTGCTACTGGTATTGAGATTGCCATTCAACGATTATTGGAAGTCTTGTGTAAACGCCTGCAGCAGGAGCAAAAAGGCCTTCGGACGGCAGTACTGAAATGCTACCGGGTAGATGGAAAGATTGAAAAAATAGAGATTGGAACCAACCGGCCCACCTGCTCAACAAAACATCTTTTTAAATTATTTGAAATCAAAATCGATAGCATAGAGCCCGACCTGGGTATAGAGCTATTTACGCTTGATGCTTTAAAAGTAGAGGAAGTACTCACCCGCCAGGAAAAGCTATGGGAGCAGGCAAATGGCCTGGATGATGTAGGACTTGGTGAGTTGCTGGACCGCATCGAAGGCAAGGTCGGTGGCGGGAAAATTCACCGTTATGTTCCGGCGGAACATTACTGGCCCGAACACTCCTATAAAACGGCTGATTCACTCAATGAAAAAATACAAACGGCCTGGAAGCTAGACCGGCCCAGGCCATTGCAAATTTTGGCGCATCCCGAGTTGATTGAGGTATCAGCGCCCATACCGGATTACCCGCCTATGAACTTTAGATACAAGGGCAAGTTACACACCATCAAACATGCCGATGGACCAGAACGGATAGAACAGGAATGGTGGCTGCAAGAGGGGCAGCACCGCGATTACTACGTGGTGGAAGATGAAGATGGAAATCGTTACTGGTTGTTCCGGTCGGGCCATTACGATGCCACTAAACCGCAGCACTGGTTTATTCATGGATTTTTTGCGTAAACAATTTTTATAATGGATTACAGGGAGTTACAGGTAACCAGTAATTTCAGTTTTCTGAGAGGCGCTTCGCACCCCGAAGAATTGGTGGAGCAGGCTGTAGCGCTGGGTTACACGGAAATAGCCATTACCGATAACAACAGTCTTGCAGGTATTGTACGGGCCCATGCGGTGGCAAAAAAAATGGGTATCCGCATTATTGTTGGTTGCAGGCTTAACCTGCTGGACGGGCCAAGCCTGCTCGCTTACCCAGTAAATGTAGCCGGGTATTCAAGTCTTTGTAACCTGCTTACTACCGGTAACCGGCGTGCTGAAAAAGGCGATTGCCATTTAAAAAAAGCAGATGTGTATGCGCATGCTAAACACCTGAAATTTGTTGCACTACCACCGGACACATTGAATGAAAGGTTTGAATTTGATCCATCCTTTACCGTTCATCTCAAAGAATACAAGGATTATTTTGGCGATGATCTCTATATCGCTGCCAGCAGAAAATACAATGGTGATGACCGGAAATACCTTTACCGGCTGGCCCAGGTTTCAGCGAAGCTGGAAATACCCATGGTAGCTACAAATGATGTGCATTACCATGAACCCAACCGGCGCCAGTTACAGGATATTGTAACCTGTATCCGTGAAAAATGTACCATTTACACAGCAGGTTTCAGGCTGCACTCCAATGCTGAAAGGTTTCTGAAACCACAGTCAGAAATGATCCGGTTGTTCCGGCAATATCCTGATGCGATCGTTCGCACACATGAAATAATGGAGGCCTGTACTTTCTCACTCGACGAATTGAAATATGAATACCCGGAAGAGATCACCAGCGAAGGCCGCAGCCCGCAGGAAGAACTGGCATTTCTTTCATGGAAAGGCGCCAAAGAACGGTATGGCGATGCCCTTTCCGAAAAAACAATACAAAGCATTAATCATGAACTGCGATTTATAGAACAGATGAATTATGCGGCCTACTTTCTTACCGTTTATGATATCGTACGTTACGCGAGGGAGCAGAAAATTCTTTGCCAGGGGCGTGGTTCAGCGGCTAATTCCACGGTCTGTTATTGCCTGGGTATCACCTCCATTGATCCTATCAAATTTGACCTGTTATTCGAACGTTTTATTTCCTCGGCCCGAAATGAACCGCCGGATATTGATGTGGATTTTGAGCATGAGCGAAGGGAGGAAGTCATCCAGTATATCTACCAAAAATATGGCCGCGACCGGGCGGCCATTGTAGCCACTGTAACACAACAGCACCAGAAAGGTGCCATCAGGGACGTGGGTAAAGCCATGGGTTTATCGGTGGATACCATTAATCTTCTATCAGGCTCCATCTGGGAATTTACAGACGAATGGTTTGAAGGTAAGCGCCTGTCAGAACAGGGACTCAACCCCAATGATGGCCACCTTCGCAAAGTGTTGCAGCTTACCCGTGAATTTATGGGTTTCCCCCGGCAACTCGGCCAGCATACCGGCGGCTTTGTGATTACCAGGGGCAAACTATCCGACCTCGTGCCCATCCTCAATGCACGAATGGTAGACCGCACCTGTATCGAATGGAATAAGGACGATATCGATGCGCTGGGTTTTATGAAAATAGATGTACTGGCGCTGGGCATGCTAACTTGTATCCGAAAGGCTTTTGATCTTGCCAAAGAACATTACGAGCTAAGTCTTACCCTGGCTAATATTCCGCAGGATGATCCTGCTGTTTACGAGATGATCTGCCATGCAGATACCATCGGTGTTTTCCAGATAGAAAGCCGTGCCCAGCAATCGATGCTGCCGCGTTTAAGACCCACGTGTTTTTACGATTTGGTGATAGAAGTAGCCATCGTTAGGCCAGGACCGATACAAGGAGACATGGTGCATCCCTACCTGCGGAGGCGCAATGGAGAAGAGCCGGTGGAATATCCATCGAAGGAATTGGAAGACATACTGAGCCGTACATTAGGCGTTCCACTTTTCCAGGAACAGGCCATGAAGATTGCCATTGTTGCTGCGGGCTTCACTCCTGCTGAAGCAGATGAACTTCGCAGGAGTATGGCCACTTTTAAGGCAAAAGGATTGGTGACAAAGTTTGAAGAAAAACTGATCAAGGGCATGCTGGAAAAAGGTTACCAGCTAGAATATGCCCAACGCGTTTTCAGGCAACTGGAAGGCTTTGGCAGCTATGGTTTTCCTGAAAGCCATGCTGCCAGTTTTGCGCTGCTGGTATATGTGTCCAGCTGGCTCAAATGCTATTACCCCGACATATTTGCTTGTGCTTTACTGAACAGTATGCCGATGGGTTTTTACCAGCCGGCACAAATTATTGGTGACGCCCGTAAACACGGCGTAGAGGTGAGGCCGGTGGATATTAATTTTTCAAACTGGGACAATCAACTTGAAGAAATAACCCTTGCTTACTGCGCACTGCGCCTGGGTTTCAGGCAGGTAAAAGGTTTAAGACAGGATGATATAGAAATACTGGTTACCAACCGTAAGCGACCCTACCGCTCCATTAACGAACTGCGGGATATTGCATTACCTGAATCGACTTTGGAAAAGCTTGCCGATGCTGATGCGTTCCGTTCCATCGGCCTCGACCGGCGGGAAGCTTTATGGGAGGTTTCTACCAAAGACCGGCCTGTAGTCATCTTTTCCGGTCAGCCTGCCGCCGATGGAAAAGATGAAAATATAAACCTGCCATTGATGTCTGAATCCGAACATGTGGTGCAGGATTATGCGGCGACTTCCTTATCATTAAAAGCACATCCTGTAAGTTTTGTCAGAGAAAAACTGGACCAGCTACATATTACACCTGCCAGCCAATTAACAACCCTGAAAAACGGCGCCTCTATCAAAGTCGCCGGCCTTGTTTTGGTGAGACAAAGACCCGGAACAGCAGGGGGCATCTGCTTTATGACCATTGAAGATGAAACAGGATTTGCCAACCTGGTGATCTTTGAAAAACTGTTTGACACCTTCCGTAAAGAGATCCTGCGATCCCGGCTGATCATGGTGGAAGGCACGTTACAGGTGGAGGGCGAAGTAATTCATGTGATCGTGAAGCGGTGTTACGATATCTCCAAATTATTGCGCCAGCTTACCGCATCACAAACTGATGACCTGGAACTATTAACGCTGGCCCGGGCCGATGAAAGATCCACTCCTTCGTCACCAGATAAAAGATCACAGCCAAGGGAAAAAGCACAAGAGATGGTTTTACCACAGGCAAGAAATTTTAAATAATCCCTACACCCGGCATTGGAATCAGTAACGGTAGACGATCCGGATTTATGGAAAAGAAAAAAATAAAGCAGTAAATTAGTTGGCATAAAAACTACTGTTATGTATAAACTGTTCGTTACAACGATGCTGGGTTTATGCGTGGGTTACAATGCCAATTCACAAATCACTTATGGCAAAGAAGATTGCGGGGAACTTTTTAATAATTGGATATTTCTCCTTGATGAGGCCAAGCCCGGAGTAGGTGAAAGCCTGGAAACGAAGCGAATGGAAAGTTTCAACCGATGGATCGCGGCTGCAAAAAAAGATATTGCCGAGGCTCGTTTTAATGTGCTCCGAAAAACGGAAACAGAAAACCTTTACCTGAAGTCGGTGATCAATGTGCTACACAATAGCCGGGGCGCCATTTTTGGGAATGGTTTTTCGGCAAGTGTGAAATATAAAGATGATATAAGCACTACAGCCGGTCCTTTTTTTGAAAATATAAATGCTGCCGGTTCCGTTACGCAAAACCTGGTACAGGCTCTCAATTTTCCATTCCGCGTATTTTCTATTGATGACGAGATCAGGGAATCGAAGACCCAGGGAATGTTTATGCTTTTCGATATAAACTATGAAGGTGAAAATTTTGAGACCGTGGATCTGAACAGCTTTTATAAGTACCTGCTGGACCTGGTGGAGTTTGGAAGAGAAACGCCAATGGATAAAGATTTCAGGCTATTCTATAAAGCAAATTACAAATTATTCGGCCTGTACACGGGTTTGGATGCTCCTAATTGGGATGAAACTGAAAACGTAAAAAAGTACCTTAACTTCTTTGCCAATGAATTGCTGTATGCCTTAGGACGGTATAGTGAGTACCTGATCAATGAAAAAAAGAGGCAGTCGCCTATAACGCTGGCACCATATAAAGGCACCATGGGTGACAACCGTTATGCACCGGATTACTATAAAAAACTACTCGGCCGCAGTTACAAGGGAAGCATCGAAAAGATCATCCAGCACGTTAACCAGTTAAAAAATAATTGTGCACCTGCCAGTCTGCAACAGGCCGGTAAAGTAAAAATAGAAACTGCTATCCAACCCATTCCCCAGCAGGAAAATAACCCCATACCAGTGCCGCGCAATAGTATAAAACCGGGGTTGGGCAGGCTGCTCATCATCCAGAAAAACGCCGCAGGAAAATATTACAGGGATGAGATCGCCAACCTGCACTATACAGAAGGTACAAAAGGATGGTACGCCGGACGATATACGAACCAGTACGACGATTTGAACCCCGGCCATTACATACTTCGTTGCCACCGGCCGGCAAGTGATAGTATGCTGGTGGATATTGTTCCGGGGGCTACAAAAGTGGTAAGCCTGCCTGAAAAAGGAACCATGTCAGCCAGGCTGATAGACACTTATGGCAAGGTGCAGCAGGTGAGGACATTTCGGATAGAAATACTAAAACAAAACAAGGCAAACAGCTATAAAACTGATACGCTCTTTTTTGACCTGCGCAATGGGGATGCCCCGCCCAGGGAAATGAATGCAGGTCTGTACCGGGTAGGGATCCATCTACCTCCGAAATATTACCCTTTTATGGTATACGCAGAGGAACCAGTGGAAGTACAGGAACATAATAATACAGAAGTCACCATCAGTGGTTTTGGCAGTCTTTCAGTAAAAACCAGGGACGGAAATGGTAAATCCAAAGTTATTAGGACGGATATTTTTACCAGCGAGAGAAACTCAAAAACACGTGAATATACCTGGCTGGTGAGAAGCGATAGCCAGGATACCTTATACATCAGACCTGGCAGGTACAAGGTTGTGATAGACTACCCGCTTGCCATTACACGGGATATCGAAATTGTGTCCGGCAAACATCTTATGGAGCCGGTTGACCACCTTGGCAGCCTGCTGGTTACTAACGGCAATACCACGACAGAATGGATTGAAATAACTGATGAAACGAACCAAAAAAAGACCTCCGTCAGGAACAATACCAGCATTGATGTAGAAACCGACAGGACCTATACTGTAAAAGTCATACCGCTCAATAATGGAACGCCAAAATATTTCAGGGAAGTGAAAGTTCAACCGGGCATGACCACTACAGTTAACTGGAAAAATTAATGGATGTTTTCATTTGAGATGGAACAAAAAGCTTTTCTATCAGGAAGGCAACTTTGTTACAGGACCCGCTTTCTTTTTTATCCATTCTTCCGTTCCATTATCGTTAAATACAAACTGCAGTTTGTGTTCCAGCATTTTACTTTCAACAGTGATCACCCGGGGCAACCATCCTGATCCTAATCCATCTGTTAGTACTTCTACCGTAAGGCTTTTGATGGCTCCAAGGTCCATGCCTTCCAGCGTCAGAAGGGTAGTATTGCCTCTTTCCAGCCTGCTATCTGCGCCACTATTATAAGGAAGGCTTTGGAGGGAAATGCCTGAACTCCCGGTAAGTGTAAACAACATTTTTGCATCGGTACCTGCAAGGAACTTATCACTAGTCTCCACCGTTAATAAATATTGGGGAATCACTGCTTTTGCAAAAGGATTGTATCCATTCGACGCCAGCTCATATGCTTCATTAAAAGGTGGTGAAGTCACTAGCTGCTTTAGCAGTTCTACTCCGCCGGGATCTACCATAATGCCATCGATATAAGTGCCCAGGAATGTGCGCATGGCTTCCTCCCGGTGAAGCACCCAGGTATAAATAATAGAGTAGCTGTCGGGTTCATGATGGTACCGGCAGGTTTGGGCTTCTGTAATATTTTTAAACACTTCTGTCTTATTCAAGAATGTAGTGATCCCATCTGCATAAGAGTAATTTTTCTGGTCGCGGGTTTTAAAGATTTTCTCCAGGTCGGATGGTGGAATATCTGATTCATCCAACCCCACCCCAACATTTTCATAGTCCGCGGTATATTGGTTAATAAAGCCGTGATCTTCGGGATGCGTGATAAGCATCGCAATGCCATCGCAGGGGTTTCCGGAGAAATTTTTCCTGACGATCGCCATAAAGCGGTTTGGATCAAAATCGGTGCATTTCATGTCCCATATCATCAGCGACAGATCGTAACCGCCATCAGCGAGCAATGTTTTTAATTCCGGTAAAAATTCCTCCAACGTGGGAATATTTTCGTACGACTTGTGGATGTCATGACTTACATAAAACCTTTTGTTGTCATGTACAATGTCTATTTCAAGGGCGTTGGTTCCCTTATCTAAAAAAGTCTTTGCATCCGCTATGGTGTTGGCGCGGTGACCGATAATGAAAAAGGGTCTTTTTTGTCGGGCTGCGGGAAAGCTATTCTCTGGCATGACTTTATAATTTGTTGATTACCCTAGCTAAATCTACGCCAATTGATGGCGGCTGTTGTGGCCGTGGTAGGATTCGGGGTACGGTTTTGGATGCATGGCTGGCAAATACAAATTATGTCTAAAAAAAACAAGAAACAATTTGGCGTTTGGATGGATACCCGTCATGCCACAGTTGTAGGAAGAACAGAAGAAGATGCTGACACTTTTACCGTGCTGGGGCATGCCGGAAATAACGGTGCAGCACCAAATTCCAGCGAAAAAAATGAGCATAACGATGGTAAAACATTGCAACACAAATTTTTCAAGGAGATACTCAACTACATGCAGAACGCTGAAGAAGTGCATATAAGCGGTACCGGCATCGCCCAGGAGCAACTTATGCACTACATGGCAGAAACGCCACAGTTTAAAAACACCACGACCATGGAAAGCACTTCCAATAAAATGAGTGATGAGAACTTTGCTGAATTTATAGCCGCAAAATTTAATTAAAGTGTTTCTAAGTATGTATGAAAGGCTACTTCAGCGATAAGGTTGAAGTAGCTTTTATTTTTTGCTACAGATAATTCTTTACAATTTCCGGGGCAATTTTCCCCATAATGCCCCATTGGGAATCAAATGCGGGCTATACAAGTATAATATTTGTGGTGTGGCAGTTAATAATCTTGATCATTTTCAAGTTCCCTGGAACATCTTCATCTTTCCGGAACAGCCCTTAATTAGCAGGAACAGGAGGAGTCATTACTTGTTCCTTATTCATACCATGTAAAATGAAAATGACGATCATACTCAGCAGCGCTGCAAAAAAACACCATACAGAAATCACATGCAACGTATAAATAAACTGGGTGGCGATATAAGAACCGAGGAAGGCTGCCCCCAACCACCACATACGTTTTACACTGGAAAAAAAGCAAGGTACAATAGCCGCTACGCCGTATACAAAGCCGCTGTACAACCGGTAAGGGCGCAGGTATTCTACATGGTAAAAAATATGGCAGTCGAGCGCTTCGCCGGTGATAGGATGTACCATCAATCCCCATGCATGATAAATGGATAGTGCTACGCCCGTACCCAATAATACCCGGAGTATTTTTTTTCGTCGCACATCCTTTTCAAGCAGCAATAGCGAAAAAGGAATCCATAAAGTCCATACAATTTGAGCAAAAATGAGGAATGTAAAAGTGGCAACGGTGAGCCCTCCTTTAAATTGGTCATTCGATAATCCCAGCCACACAAATCCTTCTGAAATTTGTTGTACGGCAAACAATAATGGTATAGACGCAAACGCCCGTTGTGCCGGCGTTCTTGATTTCGATATTGCGACTGCCCCTGCCACCGATAAAACAATGCCTGCGCCAAAACTGGCTGTTGCTGAAAAACACATCTTAGAATTTATTTTGTTGTTTAAAATCCTGGCTGAAGCAAAACTGGCGCTAAGATACCTGAATGCTTAATGTTTATCTATTGGAGGATTTAAAAAAGAAAACCATCCTTTCATCAGGATGGTTTCTGAGAGACCGGCAGGGGAGTTGGACCCCTTCACCTTATATGCAAACCTGCAATCGCCGATCAAACTATGTAATGGCATATTTGGATGCCCGTTTGTTGAGTCTTGTTTTGTAGTCGGATTCCCTTTCCATGATATATTTCACCCGTTCATTAAAACTGGCTTCACTTTCCATCCATTTCTGCCGTTTACCTAGCTTGGGAGGTCGCTTTGTTTTTTCATTAAATAACATCCACTTAACGGGCGGTGGCACCGTGTTGTTTAATGCTACCAATTGCAGCATTAATTCGTGCAGACGGTAATTGGTGGTGTTGTAATTATTGCCTCCTTTATCCTGGTAGGTTGCGGTAAAAGCTTTCGACAGGGTGTCGATGGCAGCACTGAGTGTTCCGTCGTTTACTTCGCCCTTCAGCTTTTGAAGCGATAATATTTCAAGAATATTCCCCGACTGCTCTTTATGGATTCTCACCTGGCCCTGAACCTGGTTTTCCCAGTTCGCCAGGTCCATGTCCTGTACGCGTTTTATTTCATCGTAGTAAACATATGCAGCTGTGGCAGGGAGGTGCACCACATTCGTTTTGGTGTTCAGCACCAGTTTCTCCCGGTGCCATTTTTGGCGGGGCTTTTTGTTTTTCGCGGTATGGGTGCTGCGCTTTCCTTTTGTATTGGTTGTATCGCCTGCGCCGGGCTTTGACGATTTACTTTTACAGGCCTGTTCCAGGGTCAGCAGGTTTCCAGCCACCGCCAATTTGATGGTGTTACTAATAAAACTGCGCCGGTCAACCGATGCTTCGTTATGTACTAAAGGGGGCTTCATTACTACGGAATTAATGTAGAAATATAATCTGACCGATACAAGGGCTGGCAACGAAAAACCAGTACCCGCCAAAAAACTTCTCCACCATTCATCCATTTCATTTCCCCTTACCACTGGCAGACAGTATTTTCAACGCATAAACCAGAAACTATCATGAGAAACAGCGTGCTCCTATTATCAATATCTGTACTTGCAGGCGCTTTTACCAAACCCCTGTTTAGCCAGGTCAATTTTGAACAGTTTAAAAATTACAAACCCCGTAATATAGGGCCGGCCGGAATGAGTGGCCGTGTTACCGCCATTGATGCAGTGCATGCCAATGCTGACATTATCTATCTTGGTGCAGCCAGTGGCGGTGTTTGGAAAACAGAAAATGGTGGTGCTACCTGGAATCCCATTTTTGATGAACAGCCGATACAAAACATCGGGGCGATCGCCATCACGCAAAGCAATCCGGGAATTGTATGGGTGGGTACCGGCGAAGGCAATCCCCGCAATTCCATCAACCTGGGCGAAGGCATTTACAAAAGCCTGGATGGTGGGAAGAACTGGAAACTGATGGGGCTCGAGAAAACAAGATGCATCCACCGCATCATTGTTGACCCGAACGATGCCAATACCGTGTATGTTGCGGCCATTGGCAATCCCTATGCTGTTCACCCCGAGCGGGGCGTTTACAAGACCACTGATGGTGGCAATAGCTGGAGCAAAATTTTATATACAAATGATACCAGCGGTTGTGGAGAACTGGTAATGGACCCAACCAATCCCAATAAATTAATGGCCAATATGTGGCAGCACAATCGCACACCCTGGAGTTTTAGCAGTGGCGGCCCCGGCAGTGGATTATACACTACCTGGGATGCAGGTAAAACATGGAAAAAACTGGGTAAAGAAGAAGGCATCCCGGATAGCACCGGCCGTATAGGACTGGCCATTTCTCCCAGCGATCCGAAGCGGATTTATGCCATGATCGAAAGCAAAAAAAATGCCCTGTACCGCAGCGACGATGGTGGCTTTAAATGGGATATGGTAAACAACGAAAAAGAATTCACCGACAATCGCCCTTTTTACTTCCAGGACATACGCGTAGACCCGCAAAACGAAAACAGGCTGTACAATATTTACCAGATGATCAGCATGAGCGAGGATGGTGGTAAGACTTTTAAAACGATCATTCCCTACAGCGGTGTTCACCCCGATCACCACGCCTGGTGGATCCACCCTAATGATCCTTCCTTTATCATCAACGGAAACGACGGCGGCATTGCCATCAGCCGCGACCGTGGCCGTAGCTGGCAGTTTGATGAAAAATTGCCATTGGGACAGTTTTATCATATCAACACAGATAACGATATTCCTTATCATGTAATGGGCGGGCTGCAGGACAACGGAAGCTGGCATGGTCCGGCCTATTTGTGGGCGCAGGGTGGAATCCGCAACAGCTATTGGCAAAGCGTGGGTGGTGGTGATGGCTTTGATGTAAGCCCTGATCCCGACGATAGCAAATGGGTGTATAGCATGAGCCAGGGTGGTAACCTGGGCCGCACCAATCGTACCACCGGCGAAAGCTGGAGTATCCGCCCACCAGGCCCGGATATGGATACCAGGATGCGGTTTAACTGGAATGCCGCTTTTGCCCAGGACCCTTTTGATAACAACACTATTTATTACGGCAGCCAGTTTGTTCACAAAAGCACCAGCAAAGGAACCCAGTGGAGTATTATTTCCCCCGACCTTACCACAGACAATAAAGAAAAGCAAAGGCAGGATGAAAATGGCGGCCTCACCATCGACATCACCAATGCGGAGAACAACACCACGATCCTATGCATTGAACCATCAAGAAAAGAGAAAGATGTATTATGGGTGGGCACCGATGATGGTGTAGTTCAATTAACCAGGGACGGCGGTAAAACCTGGACAAAAGTGAGTGCCAACATCAAGGGTTTTCCCGCCGCGTGCTGGGTACAGCAGATAAGGGCCAGCCGCTACAATGCAGGAGAAGCGTGGGTGGTGGCCAATCAGTATCGGCTGGGCGACTTTACACCTTATATCTATCGCACGACGGATTATGGTAAAACATGGACAAGATTTATTGATGAAAATAAAGTGAAGGGCTATGCACTATGCATGATACAGGACCCTGTTCAACCCAACCTGATTTTTGTAGGAACCGAACAGGGACTTTGGATAACGCTGGATGGCGGGGCTACTTTTAAGCAATATAAAAATGGTTATCCCAGTGTAAGTACCTACGACCTTGCCATACAGGAGCGGGAGGCTGACCTCGTGATCGCCACTTTTGGCCGGGCCCTTTACATATTGGATAATATTAACCCGTTAAGAAAAATGGCCGCTAACAGTGGCAAGACATTCACTAATAAACTGACCGCTTTTGAAACACCTGTTGCTTACCAGGCAGAGATCAACAGCCCGATGGGCATCGAGTACAGTACTTATGGATTATACGAGGCAGAAAACAAAAAAACCGGGGCACCTGTGTCATTTTTTATTAAACCCAAATTAGCCGGCGATACCAGCAAGGCAAAAATGGATAGTGTAACGGTAAAGATTTACAACAGTGAAAATGTACAGGTAAGAACATTTAAGGCTAAGGTTGATACCGGTTTTAATACCGCTTATTGGGGTTTTGAAACCAAGGGCACACGCCAGCCGGGCAGCCCCAAACCTAAACCTACGAGCCCTGAACCTGCCAATGGTATGCAGGCTGCACCCGGCACTTACAAGGTGGTAATCGCTGCAGGTAAAGACATGGATAGTACCAACATAATTGTAAAATACGATCCCCGCAGCAGTTACCCTGCCGAAATAAGAGTTGCACAAAAGAAAATGCTGGACCGTCTTGCCACAAGTAATGGCAATCTTACCATCGCTATGGACCGGCTGACCGAAGCAGAGGAAACCATAAAAAAAGTTGAAAGCCAATTAAAAGACCTCGAGGGAAAAGACATTGACAGCCTGAAAAAAAGCAACAAGGCGATGACCGACAGCGTCAAAGCTATCAGGGAATTTATCGTAGGTAAGCGAAACGAAAAGCAGGGCTATGGTGTGCCGTATCAATTGACCACCACCAATAAATTGAATGAAGCCCGCCGCACAATTATGGGCAAAGATGCCATCCCTGGAAACAATGAAGAACAATTAATCATCCAGGCCGAAACCCTTACGCAAAAAGCCATTCAGAAGATAGATACTTTCTTTACCACCAAATGGCCAGCCTACCGCAGGCAGGTGGAAGCAACACCGATGAAGTTGTTTAAAGAATAAAATCGGGCCCTTGCTAAAAACTCCATTTTTTTTAAAAATGGAGTTTTTATTCCGGCCACCTGCACACTACTTGCTACTTACTACTTGCTACTTTAGAATGGATATCCAATGGCCAAATTATAAACCAGGTTTTCTTTACGCCAAACGTTGTTGCCCAAATCAATTTGTTTAATAACCCAGGCGGGGCCGCCGGTCAGGTAAGGTTTGCGTAATGGAAAGGCAACATCTACCCTCAACACCAGGAACTTAATATCGAACCGGAGACCAAGGCCTGTGCCTACCGCCATTTCTTTTATAAAGTCCTTACTGAACTTACCTCCCGGCCGGGTGCTATCTTCTCTTGTAAGCCAGATATTACCCGCATCAAAAAAGATGGCACCGTGAACAATGGAAAACAATTTCGCCCTCAACTCTGTGTTTGCCTCAATTTTTATATCACCCGGCTGATCGGGTAAAAAACCGCCAGCCAGCACTGCATTCCCTGCATAGTATTTCCCCGGACCAAGGCTACGTGCCCTGAAAGCCCGGAGACTATTGGTTCCTCCAATAAAAAATTGCTTTACAAAAGGCATCCTGTCGCTATTGCCATAAGAAAAACCAGTACCCATCAATAGCCTTGTAGCAACCAGGGTGGTGGGCGCCTTAGCTATCCGTATATAATGCCGGGCATCTACTTCCAACCTGGTATATTGAGAAAATGGCGCTCCGAAAAGTGTTTTCTGCTTGCCCTTTTTTATACTGGCGCCGGTAGCAAGGCCCAATAAATTGCCAGCCACATCTATATTTCCATTAAAATAAAAGTTATTGCGTTTACGGTTATTGCGGGCCTGTGTATTGATATTATAGTTGTAGTTCGGCCCCAGGATAAACTGTCTTTCAATACTTCTCCGGAGTGTAATATTCGCATCTAATTGTTTTTGGAAATCGGGGTTAATTCTCCCGGGATTTACATAGGTAGCAGAGAAAATATTGAACTGGTGTTCGCGGGTAATATCGTCTTTGAATACATACCCTAAACTGGCTTTGAATGAATTGAGCTTGTATTGTGAACTCCGGCTAAACAGCTCGTAACTCAGTGTAGCCTTGGTTTTAGGCACAAATCCGCTATTGGTCTTAAATCTGACAAGACCAATAATGCGGGGTACAAAGAGGTTCAATTCGGCACCATACCTGATAGTGTTTACATTATTTTGACCTGAGAGCACTTGTTTTTCTGCACCAGCAAATGCACTTACGGTTAGTAGCTCTGCACCACGAAGCAGGTTCCTGTTTCGCCAACTGACCGTGAGTTCAGTACCATTGGAATTATTTGATTTTGTGAGTGCAGAAACCTCGGTGCGGATAGATTTCTTTTTGGTAGGAGACAGGTAATAAAACGCATTTAGAAAATCCCCCTTTACAGTATCAGTGTCCTCAAAACGGACTTTTACGAACTTGAAAACACCAAGGTCCACCAGGCGGCTAAGAGACAGGTTATGGTCGTTCCTTTTATAGATATCTCCCTTATGAAATACCAGCGATCTGCTGAAAATAAAGGGCTTGTATTTTTTTAGTGGATCTACGATTTTGTACCCATCGTAAGTTTCAGCATTAAAAGTGATCCCTGTATCTGATTCCAGGCTATAATCCGCATACACAACGATATCATTGATCTTGTAAATGGCCCTGGCAGCAAGTGGCGTTTCTTTTTTTATTTCCACCCGCATATCCACTTTATGCTCTCCCTTGTCGGCATCTACGGTGTCCACATTTACAATCAGGTTTTCTTCAGAAAAATAATAGAAGCCGCGGTTTTTTAAACGGGTGTCGATCCTGGTCCGCTCTTCTTTTACGATATCGAGATCGTAAGGATCGCCAGGCTTAAGGCGGGAGCCTCTTGTGATGCGCCGTATTTCTTTACTAAGATCGCTGGAGTCTGTAGGATAGCTCACATTCCTGATATAATACCTGGGGCTGAGTTTTACATTGTATAAAACAGTAAGCTTTCGGTTTTTAACAAGCGTATCCCCGGCTACTGCCGAGCTAAAATAGCCGCGGTTCTCCAACCTGTTTTGAAGTAGCAAGGCATTCTTTTCAATATTTACATCACTGCCCAAAACCGGCGGCTCACCCAATTTGTTTTTGATAAAATACTTGATCCCCTTCTGTTTCTTAGGTGGGTTTTTTATAAGGTTATAGAAAAACAATTTGTACCTGATACCAAGGATAGCGGTATTGGGTTTGGGTCGCAGCAAATCTTTTAGTTGTTTCTCCAGTTCCTTTACTTCCTTTTTATCTGCTTTGTCTGTTACCTCGGTTTTTATTTTGGAACCAACATAGAGCGTTTCTCCCGGTGGAAGATTTTTTGTAGCGCTGCAGGATGCCAGCAGGATGATGGATACAAGGAAAAGGGTATGGACGATCAGTTGCTTCATTGATTACAGTAATGGTGATTTTATACCGTTTGTAGTGTCGGTAACAGGTGCCGGTATCGTATCTGTGTTATTATTATTTCTCTCAATCTCCTTTCGCTTTTTTTCTTCTGCCTTCAACTGTTTCTGTTCTGCTTTCAGTCGTTTCTTTTCCTCACGTGGAATTCTATAAAAAAGCTCTTTTAATTTATCGTAATCAAAGGTCAAAATGAAGGATACACCCGTTTCTATGATCTGGCCTTCCACCACCCCTTCGAACTTATTTTTACGATAAGCTCTTACCATGTACCTGCCATCTTTGCTCAGCTGGTAATCAAGAGCTACGTCACCCGCAATATTGGAACTATTCTGATTTTCATTTTTAGGTCCTTCTATTTCAAAATTGCTTCCTACACTCACTCTAAGGCGATCGTTGAGTAAGCGCTTGGAAACGCCCACACTGATATCTGTCCTGTTGGCCAGTTGCGTGGTAGTTTCATCATACACACTTTCTGAATTCACCCCAAAATTGATGTCTACTCCTTTTATTAAATTACCTGCAAGCTGGTTCAGTTGTTCGCTCAAAATGCGGCTGGCACTTTGCCTGACAAGGCCTTCTGCACTCAGCCCGGCACCCTGCGACTGGAAAGGGTTTTCGGCCACGAACCTGCCTAAGAGCAGCAGGGCAAAAACCTGTTTGTTCAGTTCGGCATCATCCCGGCGCACCTGTTCCAGTTTCTCGTCAATATCCTTCCAAACGCTTACTTTATCCTCCCTCAGATTAATATCGAAAGTGATAATGGGCTTCAATAATTCGCCACCCAATTTCAACGATACATTAAATGGTACTTTTAATTTATACCTATTTATATCGGCCTGTCCCTGTATTTGAGATTGCACCAGGTCTATCGGTGGCGCATTTACAGCATAGATGGCGGTGATATTTACATTGGCCGTTTTGGGGTCGCCGGTCCAGGTAATTATGCTACCCTTTTGTATATCGAATTTCCGCTTCAATACATTCAATGAAAGCTGGTAGGACCCACCCTGTACTTCGTAAGTTCCGGTCAGGCTCAGTTTGCCGCTGGGGTCAATGCCGGCAGCCAGATCGGCCTTCCCCTTTATTCTGATGGCATCACCGTTGGCTTCATCAATAATCATGGTGAATTGGGCGGCAGTGTCAGTTTCAATATTGGCTATTAAATCGATCCCCTTCAACTCTGTAGCTACCAGCGAATCGATGGCGGCCATATAATCAGAGCTATCTACCGGGGCATCAAAATCCACAAACCTTACCACCCCATCACGGCTCTGCATTTCCGGGTCATCGGTGGGCAATATCATTACCAGGTCCGTCTCCTTATTAGCCTTAATATTTCCTTTTACTACCGGTGTGCCCACCGTTCCGCGTATCCTTGCATCAGCATCAATATTCAGCTTGCCATAAAACATCCTGTTCCGTTGTTTTGCAGCATTTACCAGCCTGAAATTCCTTGCTGTGATATCCATATCGAACCGGAAATCGGAGAAATTATTGGTGTAAATATTTCCATCGATCACCGCTTTGTTACCAGCCGAATCAACGATAGTGAAACGATCGAAAATGATATCCCTGGTGGCCACCGTTATAGATTCATTGGAGAGGTAAAATCTCTCGCCCAGTAACGTTGGTGTTATATAAGCTTTGTCAAACCTGACATTACCGTTAATAGATGGCGTCTTTAGCGTCCCCTTTACATCCACAGTTCCCTTAAGGCTTCCGCTGGCATCAGAGAGCTGACCGGCGCTGAATTTTCTTACGGTGGCCAGGTTCAGGTTTACGATATCCAATTTTAAATCCATACGACCCTCACCCGTGTAATATTTTCCATTCAATTGAACATCATTTCCATTCCCTTCAATTTTTATACTGGCATCATACGCATTGGCTGTTTTATTGTTCACCTTTACAAACACATTACCTACCGTGTCCTTTTTGTAACTAAGATCCTTAACAGTCAGGTCGGCTGTAAAAACCGGGCTCGTAGTCACATTGTCCACCAACGCACTGCCATCGATGATGCCGCCTACCAGCAGGTCTTTTTGCCCGGCAATAGAAGTAAGGGTCCCGATACTGAAATTCTGAAATTTCACCTCGATGGGTGATGTAGCTGAAGCGGAAGTACTGTTAACACTAAGTGACTGATTTTGGTTACTGATCACAAAATTGTTGACAAGCAAACCTGCATCATTATATTGTATGAAATTGTTATTTCCTACCTGCCACTTTTCAAAATCAAGCATGAGGTCAGGTTTGAGGCTCAGCTTTACACCGCCGGGAATTTGATTAACAACAGCACCCAACTGGTATTTTGATTGGCCTTTTACATCTTTTAGATCCATTGCGGCATTGAGGGTATTATTAGCCAGGTCCCCGGTAACCGCAGTTCGGTAAATGTAAAAATCCTTACTGCCGGCACCGCTGATCGTAGCTGCATAAGCCAGTACAGCGCCGTTGGTTTTGGCGGTAAATGTGAGGCTATCTATCTTTTGTGTGCCCACTACCAGTTTAGGTGCCCTGGCAATAATATCAAGGTTATTTTGCAGGCTGTTAAATGCCATATCTAACCTTATGGTATCGCTGCCTTTTAATTGTGGTATCAATTGATCCAACATTTTTGATGGCGTCAATTTCACAAATAATGTCCAGTCCTGCGGAGCAAATAACGTGTCCTTAAAACCCGGTATCGCATAGTAACGGTTAATGGTTTTTTGCAAGGCAGTAGCTATTTCGGTGAGCCTGTACCTCCCATCCAGTCGCAATTGGATAGCTTCTGATTGTATGGCAAGATTGCGTTCTGCCCCATTGGCTGCTGCTGTAATGGCAATGCTATCGGCCCTGTACATTTTGCCGGAATCTATAAAAACAAGGTTGTTTATTTGAATAGTGCCCACTAAAGAATCAGGATTCGCTACAGGCAGATTTGCTATGATATCCCCTTTAAGGCTGAACCGCTTGTCCATTATTTTTAAGGCATACAGGTTCAGGGTATCAAGCTTCATATTCAGTTGAAGGGAAGGATTTTTTGCCTTTAGATCTGATGTTGCCTCCAGGTCAAAAGCAATATTGCGGTCATCCATCACTGCATTAGCCAATAAATTGCCTTTGTTTAGATCAGCTTTTACTTTAAGGTTTGTATAGTTGTAACCTTTCACAAAAGCTGATTGCACATCGGCTTTTATTAAGGCGCTGGCCTTTTTCATATCAAAGCCCTGCCCCTTTGCGGTCAGGTTCATGTTCACTTTTCCCACTGTAGCTTCCTGTTTCAGCAGGTAACCGGCATCTACCTGCCTCAATTTTGCTGTAGCATTGTAGCTTTCATTTTTGAGATTGAATGTACCGGCTACATCTATATTTCCCTTGTTGGTTTGCAACATCATATTGGTAGCGAAGTTCTCCATACTGCCCTTAAATGTTCCCCGGGCTGTAATGGATTCCGGCAGGCGGATATTCTCGGGCAAAGAGCCTTTGGGTATAAATTTTAAGAGGTCCGTTTTAGTAGTCCGGAAGTTGGTGATAGCTACTTCGAAAACTGTCTTATCGGCATCCGGCAGCCCTTTGATATTGCCCGAAATAGTGACACTGGTATTGCCAATACCACTCAGTTGCAGTGTTGGAATATTCAGGTTTTTCAGGTATCCTTTTATATTGCCATTGATGGCAAGTATGGCGTTTTGATTACCAGCAAAAGGGATATAATTGGCGTATTCAGGAATGAAAGTGAGAATATCCTTTACCGCCACCTTTGACTGGTTTAATGCGGCATCAATAAAAATCTCCCCCGGGTTTTTGCTCATCTCATCGATGGAGGAATAACTGATGGCAATTTTATTTTTTATGCTTGTCTTATCTGTTTCCAGCAGCAGGTTCGTGAGAGATGCTCCCTTTTCACCATATAAAAAATCGGTTTGCAGGGTTTTAAGATTAAAACCACTCTTTTCTTTAAAACTCAATTGCTGAATATTTCCCTTCATGGTATCCGGGCTAAAGCTTAGGCCATTACCATCAATGTTGAGTTCCTTAATGTGCAGGTGGCTATTGTCGAAACCACGGGATAGTTTGGGATTGTTATTGTTGTCAAATTGTATTTCATTGTTCGCCATCACGAGTTTTCCAAACTCGATTTTCCAGGGGTTATTTGCCTGGGCTGCTAATTCTTTGCCTACCTCTTTAGCCGCGATTTCCGCCTGCTCCGACTTACCCATTTCTACCATTATTTTGGTATTGCTCAACTCGGTTTTTTTAAATTGCAGATCAAGTTTTGCAAGGTCTAATTTTCCAATATCTGTTTTAAAAATACCCAGGATTAAATTGGCTTTAAGGGCAGAAACGTTATTATCATAATCCAGCTCCACATTTTTTACGTCAAGGCTGCCAACGATAAGCGACAGGGGACTCGTTTGGTTGCTTTCGGCCTCTACCACAGCCATCGGTTCGGGGATCAACAATGGTTTGTATTGCCGGATTTTTATCCTTGTGTCCGCCAGCGTAATTTTGGGTAAATCGAAGGCCAGCTTATATGGGTCAAAGTCTTTAAATGCGGTTTCAAAATGGCCCAGGAAAAAGGACGCGTTATTGCCGGTTTGGTCGTCAGTAAAGGTTCCCCTGATGCGGTTCAATACCAGTTTATCTAAACGAAATTTAAGTGGCTTTGTCGCGGTGTCTTTTACCGTGGTGGTGTCTTCACTTACAAATGCTTTTACGATGTAGTCGTAGTTATAAAGCGTATTGGTGTCCTTACGATAAATATTGGCAATTGTGCCATCCAGTTGCAGGTATTTTATTTCTACTTCGTTGCTTAATAATTTAAGAAGCGTAATATCTACCTGCAGCTTTTCTGCTGCAAGTAACGTGTCCTTTTTCTGGTCTTCAAAATAGACGTTTTCAAGCACGACCCTTTTGGGAAAAGTAATGGAAAGCCTTTCAATAGAAACCTTGGTTTTTAATTTTTTTTCGAGGTAAACAACAATTTTTTTCTTGCCCCAATTTTGCACCGCAGGTATTTGTATCAGCACATAAAGCAATAACACTAAAAATAAAATACTGGCAATAATCCATGCCAGTACCTTCCCGGTTTTGCGTGCTATTTTTTTAAAGGTCAGATTCATTATTGGGTCAAAAACGGGCCTGTGTTATAAAACCGGGTTTGTTGAAGATTGAATATAGTTCATTGCCGTTGCTTAAAAATGCAACCATCGTACCAAGCTCCTTTTATAGGGTTATGACAGGTCGGTACAATGTTTCCTTGTCTAAAAAAACCATTTGGGGAAAAAATTCCCCAGAAATTTTAGTCATAGTTTGGGTTAACTACAAACTGCGTAGTTTGAGTGTCCCGGTGTTTAAACGGTTTCTTCGCATGCCCTTTGCCCCGAAACTGCCTCAAGGCAAGACAAAAGCCGTGCCGCCTTCATCAAATATTTTTATCAATGATCAAAAAAACCGCTGCAATCTGCAACGGTTTTCTCTCTATTCTTATCCTTTTAATTTATCATATTCGCCCTGTACAAACTCCATCAACTCTTTAATTCGTTTTGGAGAAAGATCAAATTCCAAACCGGCAGCTTCATATAACTGTGGCAGCGTTTTAGTGCCACCGAGGCTTAGTGCATGCATGTAATTTTCGAGAGCTTGTTTGGGGTCTTTTTTATACTGCATCCAGAGTCCGATTGCACCCAATTGGGCGATGCCATACTCGATATAATAAAAGGGCACTTCGAACAAATGCAACTGGCGTTCCCAGCTGTATTTTCTAAATTCTTCGAGCCCGCTAATATCAACGGTACTGGTGCTGAATTCATTTAAAATTTCAATCCATTTTGTAGCTCTTTCATCGGGGCTATGTGTCGGATTTTGATATACCCAATGTTGAAATTTATCGATGGTTGCGATCCATGGAAAAATAGTAATGGTACGCTCCAATTGATGCTCTTTGGCGCGTTTCAATTCTTCCGGATTTTCAAAAAAAGTTTCCCAATGATCCATGCTGATCAGCTCCATTGCCATGCTGGCAACTTCGGCTATTTCCATGGGGTATTCTTTAAAAGCACTTAACTCTAACGGATGACTTAAAAAAGAATGTATAGCATGGCCGCCTTCGTGAACCATGGTTGTTACATCATGCATTTGCCCCGCCGCATTCATAAAAATAAAAGGCGCACCGCTTTCTGCCAGCGGGCAGTTATAGCCCCCCGGGGCTTTGCCGATCCTGCTCTCCAAATCAAAATGTCCCAGCTCATTCATCTTGCGGAAACAGCCTGCGAAAAACGGGTTGATCTTTTCAAAACAGGCGATGGATTTTTCCAGTAATTCGGTACCGGTCGTAAATGGTTTTAGCGGTTCAATGCCTTCAGCTTCCACTTCCAAATCCCAGGGCTTTAACGGATCCAGGCCGAGCTTTTCTTTTTTATGTTGGTAAATTTTTTCTACCAGCGGCAATGCATATTGTTTTACGCCTTCGTGAAATTGAAAGCAATCTGCGGCTGTATAATCAAATCGGCCCAATGATTTAAAACTATAATCCCTGAAATTTTCGAAACCGGCATTCACGGCAACTTGCTGGCGCTTTTCTACAAGGGTTGAGTATAGTTGATTCAATGTGTCTTTATCCTGGAGGCGACGGTTCTGCATTTTAAAATACACAGCTTCTCTTTCGCTCCGGTCTTTGCTTTCTAAAAACTTTGCGGCCTGCTGCAGGGTGTATTCTTTGCCGCTATGCTCAATGGTCATCCGGCCGGTTATCTGGCCGTATTGCTGTTGCATTACGCCCAGTTCTGCCAGTATCGGAATATTCTCTTCCCGGAACAATTCAATGTTTTTTCTAACGCCGCGCAGGTAAGTGAAATATTTTGCCTCATCCAGTTGTGCCGTAAATGGAGACGCGATCAGTTTTTTATTGAGCGCATCTGCATAAGGCTGCATTTTAGGTGAGATCTCCATTACGAAGAAATTGAAGGCTTCTTCGAGCGTTTTGTTTTCTGTATCGCAGGTCATCCGTATCTGCCTCCAGCAGGCATCTTCGCTAATGGCTGCTTCCAGTTCGCTGCTGTCCTTCAACCACTGCTCAAGGGCTGTGCTGGAATCAATATTCCTGTCCTGCAAATTTTTAAAATAAGGTTCCAGATCTTCCCAGGTAACGATCGTAAAATCGGCGGGGAGAAAATAGCGGGGTAGCTTTTTAATGTCTGCTGTAGGTATCATAATTTAAATATTTTTTGGTCCGTGACTCAATTGCTCTGAATGCATAAGCCTCAAGCTTCAAGAAACAGTTTCGTTTTTTCTTGTGGCTTGAGGCTCTGCAGTTAATAGGGTATCATTATTCTTCAGTCTTCTTTTTGGCGGCTTTTTTCTTTGGAGCGTCCACCTGGGCATCCGGTTCAACTACGACGTCATCAGAGGTTGGTTCAGCAGCTGCTGCCTTTTTCTTAGAAGTGGCTTTTGGCTCAGCAGGTGCTGCAACATCAGCATCTACCTGGCCGGCTTCTTCTGTGGTTTCTTCCTCAGCTTCTTCGGCCTGGCTGGTTTTGATTTCCACGCCATTTGCCTTTAAGATGCCGTACCATTTTACCATCTTTTTCATATCGCTGCTGTACACACGTTCAAAATCCAGGTCCGGGAACACTTTTTCCATGTACGTTTTTACAGCTGCGCCATCTTTATCTGAAGGCAATGCTTCGCTGCTGGCTTCCATGGCCTTCAGCACGTCCACGAGATTTACATTATCACGAACCGTGTAAATCTCTATACTTTCCAGGTGTGAAAAATTATGAACGCGGCTGCTAACAAATTTCACGGTCTGGTCTTCCAGGCTTTTTACCACGGCGCCTTCATTTTTTGATGATACCAATTCGAACAAACCCGGCATTCCGGAAATTGCGATCATACGACTATATTCCATGTAGAAAATTTTTTTGAGAGGTGCAAGATAAGGAAGAGTAAGGTTCAAGAGACAAGCAGCAGGGTTCAAGGCACAAGAGACAAGGTTCAAGCGTCAAGTTTGCAAGGAGCCAGTCCCAAACGCTGCAGGCCGGTGGCAGGCACCTTAATTACTGGCGTCTTGAACCTTGACGCTTGATCCTTGTACCTTATCCGGCTATCTTGATTTGTATGGCAGTGGCAATGCTTAAAGCTCTTTGTTTGGCAATAAATGCCTTTTCCCCATCAAAAAGATCGTCGACAGTTTGGTTAAAATACTTAAGCCAGGTATCAAAATGCTCTTTTTTTAGGGGAGTTTGCTCGTGGAGCCGGGTATGTACCTGCATGGCATTTTTGCGGTAAGTATCTTTTTGAAAAATGACCATTTCCCAAAAATCTGCTAAAATAGGCAGGTGATGATCCAGGTCTATTTTGGCCACATCCGTAAAAATATAGCTGATGGAAGGGTCGGCCAGCAGTTTGTTATAGAATTGCTGCAGCAGGACCAGGATATCCGCCCGGCTTTCAATATCGTGCTTCATATAGGAGACAAAAAAGCCGTGAAACAATCTCCACGGCTTTGTAAATTTTATACGGTTACTCCTTTCTTTTCATCAATACTTTTCTGCAATCTCGCGAAAATGTCATCGATGGTGCCTTCGCCGTCTATCATTTCCACCTTGTCAAATTTGGTATAATACTCGGCCACCGGCAGGGTTTCATTTTTATACACCTGCTGGCGTCTGCGTTGTATTTCGGGGTCGGCATCGTCGGTACGTCCGCTGGTTTCTGCACGGTGTATCAGTCGACTAATCAATTCTTCTTCATTTACCTTTAAAAACAGCACCGCATCGATCGCTGTTTTTTTGAGATCCAGCAGGTTATCCAACGCCCTCGCTTGTGCCACGGTTCTTGGAAATCCGTCAAATAAAAATCCAGGAACATCCGGGTTTGCATCCAGGGCCGAGCTGATCATGCCTACTACTACTTCGTCTGGCACCAGCTGGCCTTTGTCCATAATACTCCGGGCTTCCAGGCCCAGTGGGGTTCCTTCCTTCATTTCTTTGCGCAGCAGGTCGCCGGTACTCAAATGTTTCAGCCCGTAATGGGTTATTAATTTTTCACTTTGTGTACCTTTTCCACTGCCCGGAGGGCCAAACAAAATAATGTTAAACATGCTTTTCGGTTGCTTGAGATTAAAACAAATATAATAGTTGCAGCCAAATCATCTATCCTTTAGTAGGGATTATTAGAAAATCTTCAATCCTTTAAGCAGCATACCCATATTATAAACGCTCATTTGGTTTGCACTTTGTTGTTACATTTGTCCGTCATGCAATTTCGCGTTGCCTGATTTTTTTAATCTGCCTCTACCTTATTGCACGCTAGCGTGGCCTTGGGTTATTGGCCAAAGGCTTAAATTATAATGATCCATCCATTAGCATACATACACCCCGATGCCAACCTGGCCACCAATGTTAAGGTGGACCCTTTTTCTGTAATTCACCACAATGTGGAAATAGGCGAGGGAACCTGGGTAGGTAGCAATGTAACCATTATGGAGGGTGCCAAGATTGGTAAAAACTGCCGCATCTTCCCGGGTGCCGTGATAGCCGCCATACCACAGGATGTAAAATTTGCAGGCGAAAAATCGATGGTAGAAATAGGAGACAATACCACCATCCGCGAATTTGTAACAATTAACCGCGGCACCGTAGACCGGGGCAAAACCACGGTTGGAAACAATTGCCTCATTATGGCCTACAGCCATATAGCCCACGATTGCATTGTAGGCAACAATTGCATTATGAGCAATAACACCCAAATGGCCGGTCACGTTACCATGGGCGATTATGCCATTATTGGCGGTGTAAGCGCCGTGCACCAGTTTGTAAAAGTGGGTCAGCATGCATTTGTAAGCGGCGGAAGTTTGGTAGGCAAAGATGTGCCACCCTACATTAAGGCAGGCCGTACGCCATTGAGCTACGCAGGTGTCAACTCCATCGGTCTCAAACGCCGTGGTTTTAACCTGCAACAGATCAATCATATCCTGGATATCTACCGCTGCATTTATAATAAGGGCCTGAATACCAGCCAGGCGCTGGAATACATAGAAGAAGAACTACCCGCCAGCGACGAACGCGACGAGATCACCACCTTTATCCGCGATAGCGGCCGTGGTATTATTAAAAGGTTTACCAAGGGGGCCACTGATGATGAGTTTTAATGGATTTGTGATTTATGATGTATGATTTATGATATGTTGCTACGGCTTTACTAATCAACTAATCAACTAATCAACCAATCAACTGATTAACTAAACCAGGGCGTATCCCGGCGAAAACCGGCCGGGTCGGGCTTTCCGTTCCAATTTTTTTTGGCCGAAAACCCCCGTAATGCTACGGAGAAAGCATGGCCAAAAAAAGATTTCCACTGCAATCCCTTACGCAAATGGCAAATGCTGTTCTATTGAAATGTTTGATCAAACAACTTTAAAGGATCTTGATACGCTCCAATATTCACGATTATGGCTGGAGTGTGGCCTGTTACAACATGTCGATTTAGTAAAACAAATTGAGGATTTTGAAACAGGAGATGATCCTAATCAGGAACATTACCGATACCGGACGTTCTGTAATTTTCTTAAAAATCAATCTTCACTCGGCGATTCGACATTAGTCCAGATAATTGAGGTACTAAAGGAAGATGTAGATAAGAGCATGGCGAGCTCGGCTATTCTGGTATTGCTTAAAACAGAATATTTAACCCAAGAACAGGTTGAAACCGTCGAAATAGTTGCGCAAAGCTATTTTGACCGGATACATAAACATGTAGCCCGAATAAAAAAGGAACGGCTTGGGTAAGGCACGTTCATTTACTAATATTGAATATCCAGTCGGTTGAGGCGGTAGCCCGATCAACCGGCATTGGAATATAACGTAGCTTGATTTGTAACTTGTTAAGCCACTACATTTACTCCCCATGAAACCCGAAACCATCATATACAGCGGCCTGCTCACCGAAATTAAAAACCGGGTTCGGAAGGGCCAGTTATTGGCCAATCTTTCGGCCAATGCCGAAATGCTGGCTACCTATTGGGATATTGGTAAAATGATACACGAACGCCAACAGCAGCAAGGCTGGGGCAAAGGCGTAATACCCCAACTGGCCAAAGATTTAAAGAACGATCTGGCTGAAATAAAGGGGTTTTCAGAAAGGAATTTATTACGAATGGTTACTTTCTACAAAGAGTATCCTGGTGTTTCAATTGCGCCAACGTCTTTGGCGAAATTAGAAAACGACCTATTTAGATCACCGCTAGTTTCCAAATTCGACAACAAAACAATTTCGCCAACGCCATTGGCGGAATTAGCTAAAAACACAAATTTGCCACCATCTGTGGCAAAATTAAAAGAAACTGAAATTTGGCAACTGTCAGTTGCAGAATTGCAAAGCATTGAAATTCAATCACAATTAATCCGTTTAGTTGGTTGGGCACAGCACAGTATACTAATTGAAAAAATAAAAGACCTGCAAAACCGGTTTTGGTACATGCAGCAAACCATAGCCAATGGCTGGAGCCACAGTGCATTAGCGGACATGATCAAAAGCAACCTGCACCAACGTCAGGGTGCATTGGTCAATAATTTTGACTTTACCCTGCCCGACCCGCAATCGACCCCGGCCAAACAGTCGTTTAAAGACCCTTACATTTTCGATTTTGTAACGCTATCCGCTACATTTACCGAAAGAGCATTTAAAAAGTGGAACTACACCTGCAAAACCTCGGCAAACGCTTTAACCGTCATTGGATTTTTAGAAAAATCAATTTCAGTTTTCAATCGGGCAATGCATACGCCATAACCGGGGCTAACGGCAGTGGTAAAAGCACTTTGCTACAGATCATAGCTGGTGCCATGCAACACAGCGAAGGGAGCGTTTCAATAGGCAATAAAAAACAGGCAATTGGCAACGGGCAATTGGCAACAGAGAACCTTTATCAACACATTTCCATCGCAGCACCCTACCTGGAGCTCATAGAAGAATTAACACTGGCAGAATTCCTGGCCTTTCATTTTAAGTTCAAACAAATACTACACGGCTTTACTATCACTTCCATTATTGAATTCCTCGGCTTAACTGAGGCTGCGGATAAACAAATACGCTACTACAGCAGCGGCATGAAACAACGGGTAAAACTGGCCCAGGCTATTTTTAGCAATACCCCTATTGTACTGCTGGACGAGCCCACCACCAACCTCGATACCAAAGGCATAGAAATGTACTTTCAATTGGTTAACGAATTTTGTCTTGACCGCCTTTTGATCGTTTGCAGCAATGACGAAAACGAGATTTCCTTTTGTAAGGAACGGTTGAATGTGGGGGATTTTAAGGGATAAAGACTCCAATGAAAATTCGTATTTTCAGCTTACCAACTTGAATTCATGGCATTATTCACACAGTCCAAAAATGTAGCCAGAAAGCGGAGAAAAATTCCTGACCATCTTGTCTATGAAATAATAGATGGCAGGCCATTTTATTGGAAAGGATATAAACAGACATTACAGAACGAGTTCAATGAAGTTGGCATTAGTGGCTTTCAGAGTGTAATTGTATCCTTAATATTGCATCAACTTTTTTTAAATGCTGAACTTGTTTCCTATCGAATTCTTGCTGGCAAGCCAGGCTTAGAGATCAACACCAAAAACATTTTATGTGGTGACATTTTTATTTATCACAAAGAAATACTGACACCCGGTAAAATAACTAACAAATACATCGACATACCTCCATTTATCTATATTGAAGTGGATATTCTTGCCGACATTAAAGGCAAAGACAGTCTGCAATACATCACCCAAAAAACCAAAAAACTACTTGATTTTGGCACCCAAAAAGTGATATGGGTTTTACCGGCGATCCAAAAAACGCTCGTGGCCACTCAAGTAAGCTCATGGCAGTTCGCTGATTGGAGCAACGATGTAGAAATTTTGGATGGCCAAACCTTTAATATCGCCAGGGACCTTAAAGAAGAGGGAATACATGTTGAAAAATTATAACAAAGACCATTGAGCTATGACAAATGACCCGATGACCACCTCCGCGATCTTCCACCCATTCGCCAATATCACCCCAAAAGAAATTGTCCCCGGTTTTACAGCCCGTTTTATTCATACCCAAAACAATACCATTTCTTTTTGGGAAGTAAAGGCCGGCAGCACATTACCCATGCATTCGCACATGCATGAGCAATCTTCATTTGTACTGGAAGGCGAATTCGAAATGACAATTGGCGGTGAAACGAAACGGCTGACAACTGGCTTGTATGCCGTGATACCGCCACATACACCCCATTGCGGAACAGCTATTACCGATTGTAAATTGTTAGATGTTTTCAGCCCCGTGCGGGAAGACTACAAATAACGGATAGTTGATAATGACGACCATTGACCTAATGACTTATTGACCAATGACCTCATTTACCCAAGGCTCGCAAACAACAAATTAAGATCCGTGTATTTAAGGTTAAACCGTTCGCTGAGGTGAAAATTAGTAAGGGAACCTTTGTAGAGATACACCCCGCTACGGCTGTTGAAATTTTTCCAGATATAATCTTCAAAACCACCGGCATCTGAAATCTCGATCAGCAGTGGCATAATCACGTTACTGATCGCATGACTGGCCGTGCGGCTAAAACCACTGGGGATATTGGGTACACAATAATGGATAACGCCATGCTTTTCAAAAGTGGGCGTTTCAAAAGTGGTGATCTTGCTGGTTTCAAAACAGCCCCCACGGTCGATACTTACATCTATGATCACACTCCCAGGCCGCATTGCGGCCACCATAGCTTCACTTACTACCAATGGGGTTCTACCATTCTGACTGCTGAGGGCACCCACGGCTACCTCGCAGGTTTTTAATTGCTTGGCTAAAATGCGGGGCTCCATGACACTTGTCCAGATACGATGGCCCATGGTATCCTGCAGGCGTTTCAGGCGGTAAACACTGTTGTCAAAAACCTTTACGGAGGAACCCATGGCCAGCGCCGCCCTTGCCGCAAATTCGCCCACTACGCCTGCCCCCAAAATAATTACTTTAGTGGGCGGTATACCGCTGATGCCACCCAGCAAAACCCCTTTACCATGGCCCGCTGCGCTTAAATATTGCCCTGCTATCAGCATGGAGGCGCTACCAGCAATTTCGCTCATACTGCGAACAATGGGATAGGTGCCATTTTCATCTTTCAGGTTTTCAAAGCTGAGCGCTGTAATTTTTTTCTCCATCATCTGCTCCAGTATCTCACTCTTCATGGCACTGATATGGATGGGCGATATAACGGTTTGATTTCTTTTCAGCAACGGCAGGTCGTCTTCGGTAACGGGTGCACTTTTTACCAGTACATCGCAATCATAAATTTCCTTCTTGCTGTATTTGATCTTAGCCCCGGCCTCGCTGTAATCAGTATCAGTATACCGGCTGCCTTCCCCGGCCTTGCTTTCTATCCAAACATCATGACCATTGCTTACCAACACGCCTACCGCTTCGGGCGTAAGCGCAATCCGGTTTTCCTGGAACGCCGTTTCTTTGGGAATGCCAATAAAAAGCTCCGCTTCTTTTGCTTTTACATCGAGGGTTTCTTCGAGGGTTTCGTAACTAAAAGATCCGCTGATAACAGGTTTTGACAAAGCCATGCGATTTATGATTTCGGATTTATGATTTCGGATTTCTTCGTTTCGGAGTGTTTCTGTCACATCAAACGAACCCGGCGAAGAAAGTTCAAATTACGATTTTTCTGGTGTTGGGGTCAATTGCTTCGATAGTAACGTGCAAAGTATTGTCCGGAAGCAGCGATTCCGCTTTTTCTGGCCATTCTACAAGGCAAAGGTTGCCACTGTAAAGAGCGTCTTCCACACCGGCGGCAATCGCTTCTTCTTCATCACGCAGCCGGTACCAATCCATATGATAAATGGCTTTTCCGTTCGTTGTTTTATATTGGTTGATGATGGAATAAGTGGGGCTGCCGGTACTTTCAGCAACGCCCAGCGCTTTGCACAAGGCGGTGATAAAAGTTGTTTTACCAGCCCCCATATTTCCATGAAATGCTATGACAGAGAATCCGTCCATTTGGTCAATGAATTCCCGGGCGGCCTCGGGCAGTTGCGAAGTGGAAAAGGATTGGAGCATGTGAAACATCACTTTTTTTAGTACACCAAAGATGCTGAAAACTACTTCAACCTTTTTATCCCCAGCCATAAACTATTTAAAGCCAGCACCACATCGCTGCCACCCATAATTAGTGCTCCCATGGCGGGATGAAGGTAGCCAAGAGCAGCTACTGGAATGGCTACTACATTATAAGCAAAAGCCCAGAACAAATTCGTTTTTACGGTATTGTAAGTGGCTTTTCCAAGCATCATCGCGGTAGGCAATTTAGTAAGGCCGTTATTGGTAAGCACCACCGATGCACTTTGTATGGCCAGTTGCGACGCCGCCGATAGTGAAATGCTGATCGTTGCCTTGGCAAGGGCCGGTGCATCATTGATACCATCGCCTACCATCACTGTTGGGGCGATGCTGCAAAGCCTTTCAATATGCTGTAATTTTTGCTGCGGGGTTTGTTCGGCGAGTATTTCGTCTATGCCCAGCAAATCGGCCACCGGCTTGCATTTAGCATAGGTATCGCCACTTAATAAAATGGTTTTGATGCCTTGTTGTTTGCAAAAGTCAATCACAGATTTCGCTTCGGTCCGAATCTCATCTTCTATGTCAATCCAGCCAATGAATGATTCGTTTTTTGTGACGTAGAGATGATGGTTTTTATCCGAAATGGCTTCTGAGACTTTATTCGACCCGATCAAAAAAACATTTCCTTCTTTATCAGTTCCTTTTACCCCCAGACCTTTTATTTCTTCCGTTTTTTTCCACTTAATCGTATCTGTTTGCTTCCAGGCTTCGCTGATACTTTTAGCGATAGGGTGGCTACTCATTTTCTCCAGGGAATAAACAATCTTTTTAAAATCCGCTTCGCTTACCCCTTCGGACTGGAATGCTGACACACGGAACTTACCAGTCGTGAGCGTTCCGGTTTTATCAAATACCATCTGCTTAATCGTTCGAAACAATTCCATGCTGGCGGGCTGCGTATAGAGTATGCCATTTCGTGCAGCCCGGCCCATACCCACTGCGAGTGCCGCTGGAGTAGCCAGTCCCATGGCACAGGGGCAGGAAATCACCAACACTGCAATGGCCCGCATCAGGCTTTCGCCAAAACTGTGGTGGCCAATCAGCATATTTAAAATGAGCGTGGCCCCGGCAATGATGAGTACCGCCGGTATAAAAATACTGCTGATCTTATCTGCGAGTTGCTGCACTGGCGGCTTGTGAGTTTGCGCGTCCTGCATTAGTTGCACAATGCCATTCATTACAGTTTCTTTACCCACCGCACTTACATAAGCTTTGGCATTTCCATTGGCCAGCACGCTACCTCCAATTAAAATATCACCCTGGCCTTTATGAACGGGCAGGCTTTCACCGGTGATGATGGCCTCGTTTACTTCCACGTCGCCGCTGAGTATTTTGCAATCCATGGGCACTTCTTCGCCTGTTTTGATCAACACCAGGTCGCCCACTTTCAGGTCTCTATTTTCTATGGGGAAAATGAGTTCGTTGTGCTGGTCATCATAGGCGATCATATTCGCCATCACCTTGTGCTCCTTTGTCAACTCCCTTATTTGCTTCTGCGTTTTTTCGATGCTGACATGCTCGAGCCAGTTGCCAAAGAATACAATAGTGATAATAGAAGCGGCCGTTTCAAAAAACTGGAATTCCGGCCGGTTAGTAAGCAGGCCAATCAGGCTGTATACAAAGGCGGCCGTGGATCCAAGCGCTATGAGGACGTTCATATGGAAAATACCCTTGCGAAGATTCTTCCAGGCACTTACCCCAAAATAGTTCATACCCACTATGAAAACCGGGATGGTCAATGCCAGCTGCACATACCCATTATGCAGCCAATGCCAGGGCAGCCACATATGCGCCATCAACACCAGGGTAAATGGCAGGCAGATAAGAAACCGGAAAATATGTTTATTGATGCCCGGGGCATTATCGTGGCTATGGTCGTGTCCGTGGTGATCCATGGCTGTTTCACCGTTTGCGGCTACCTGGTAACCGAGGCTTTCTACATCCTTTGCAGCCTTATCCACAGCCCCGTTTAATTCCACCGTTTCGAAGCTAACGTCACCGCTCACATGGTTGACCTTGATATTCGCCATACCCTGCTTTTGCAGGCTTTTGGTAATTGCCGCCGCACAACTGGCGCAGTCCATTCCATCTACTTTCCATTTCACTTGTTCCATGCTGCAAAATTACCAATGCATTGTCAGCAGCGGGTTTTGAAGGGGCAAAATATGTTTGCAACAGGGTTGTGGGAATGGGTTTTAAATCCAAAGACTATATTCGTAATCATCATAAAAAACTTGGCCCGGATCCACGACATATTACAACAGCATTTTGGCTTCTCTACCTTCCGTGCGCAACAGGAAGAAATTATCAATGCAGTGTTGCAAGGCCATGATGTATTGGCCCTGCTACCCACAGGTGGTGGAAAATCTTTATGTTACCAGGTGCCGGCACTGGCAAAAGATGGCCTGTGTTTGGTGATCAGCCCTTTGATCGCTCTGATGAAAGACCAGGTAGATCATCTGCGCAAAAAAAATATCACTGCCTTTTCGCTGCATAGTGGTCTTTCTTTTTACGAGGTAAAACAAACGCTGAAAGCCGCATCCGAAAGCAATTGCAAATTTTTGTATGTTTCGCCTGAAAGGTTGCAGACTAATGTCTTTAAAGAATGGTTGTCTTCGCTGGATATTCAGTTAATCGCTGTTGATGAAGCGCATTGTATCAGCCAATGGGGCTATGATTTTCGACCGCCCTACTTAAAGATTGCAGAACTGAGAAACCAGTTGCCGGGTATCCCTATCCTTGCCCTAACTGCCTCAGCAACGCCGGATGTACAACAGGATATTTGTGAGAAGCTGCACTTTAAAAAGCCCAACATTTTCAGGCAATCGTTTGCCAAACCCAATTTGTCGTTTAGCGCCTTTGAACTTCCCAGCAAGTATAATAAACTAAAAGAGATTTTACGCAATGTTCCGGGCAGTGCCCTGGTATATTGCAAAAACAGGCGACGTACCAAAGACATTGCCGCTTTGTTGCTGGCCGATGGAATGGCCGCCTCTTTTTACAACGCCGGATTAACCAGTGAGCAGCGGAGCCAACGCCAGCAGGAGTGGATTGAAAATAAAACCAGGATCATGGTATGTACCAACGCCTTTGGTATGGGCATCGACAAACCTGATGTACGCACGGTAATACACATGGATGTGCCGGAGAGCCCTGAGAACTATTACCAGGAAGCCGGCCGCGCCGGCAGGGATGGCAAGAAAGCTTATGCTGTCTTGCTGTTCAGCAATCCCGAACTGGAAGACATGCAATCCTTGCCCGACCAGAAATTCCCCGTGATGTTCGATATCCGGAGAGTGTACCAGGGCTTGTGCAATTACCTGCAAATACCGGAGGGCATTGGTGAAGGCCAATATTATGATTTTGACATCCGTGTATTTTGCGACCGCTGGAAACTGGAACCAATGCTGGTGGCCAATGTGATGAAAACCCTGGAGCAGGCCGGATATATTGCATTCCAGGAAAATGTGTTTACACCGGCTAAAATCATATTCAGCACCACCAAGGAATGGCTCCGCGAATTCGAAACAGGGGAACCGGCCCTGGACCCTATAGTTAAATGCTTGTTGCGGACCTACGATGGGATTTTTACCAACCTCGTTTCTGTCAACGAATTGAATATGGGAAAGATTATAAGGCAGTCCGTGGAAGAAGTGACGCGGCAATTACATTTGCTGTCAGCACATCGTATTATTGAATATCATCCAAAGAAAGACTCTCCGCAAATATATTTTTTATATAACCGGGTGGCGAAGGATGAAGTAGTGATAGACCATAAATTATACCTAAAAAGAAAGAAGCAATACACAGACCGCATTCAGAGTATGATCAGCTATACGGTTAACCATACCCAATGCCGCAGTGAGATCCTCCGTAAATATTTTGGAGAAAAGCAAACCGAGTCCTGCGGCATTTGCGATGCCTGTCTCCATAATAAGTCCGCGGTCATCACCCATAAAGAAATGGAACCAGTGATAGCGCAATTGAAAACAATCCTCACCACCCCTTTAAAACTGGATGCACTGAAATTGCAGTTACCCGGTGTGAGTAAAGCCGTGATCGAAAAATCAGTGCAATGGCTTATTTCGGAGGAACTGGCCGGGTATGATATTGAAGGAAGGGTGTTTTTGAAGACGTAATGCAAATAGCAAGTAGTTAGTAGCAAGTTGCAAGATATCGAAATAGGCGTGTTTTTAAAGACATAATGCAAACACCAATGCTGGCATGCATGTTGAACCACTACATTTTTTAATACAGTCGAAAAAATGTAGTTATGAAACAGTACGCCTCTCTCCTTTCCCTTTTATTTATCGCAGTCATTTGCTGCCACCATGATGTTATTGCGCAGCCAGGTACGATCAAAAAAGTAAATATGCCGGTGCTGCCTGAGCCTTACGAAACCAAATCAGTAAAGAACTTCAGCAAAGTCATTGGCTGGAAAGACGGTGCGATGCCAATAGCCCCCGCAGGTTTTACGGTTGATAAATTTGCAGACGGACTCGAGCACCCGAGATGGATTTATGTAGCTTCAAATGGTGACGTATTTGTTGCAGAGTCCAATACCATTTTAAAGGGTATTTTAAAACTTGGGGCAAAAATTTCCCGAAAAATAAAAACGCAACAGGTTGGGGAAAGTGCCGACCGCATCACCATGTTCCGCGATGCCAATAAGGATGGCATTTATGAAAAGCGTTTTGTATTTGCTGAAGGCCTGAGCCAACCATTTGGCATGCTGATCCTAAACAATCATTTTTACCTTGGCAATACCGATGCATTGGTACGATTTGACTACAAACTTGGCGACACGGTACTCCTGGATGAAGGAACTGAAATTGTACAATTACCAGCCGGCGAACACAACCGCCACTGGACAAGGAATATTATCTTTAACAAGGCCAAAAACAAAATTTTGATAGCCGTAGGTTCTGGCTCTAATGTAGCCGAAAAGGGCCTTGAAAACGAGATCCGCCGTGCTTGTATATTAGAAGTGAATTTAGATGGCAGCGGAGAAAAAATGTACGCCTCCGGTCTCCGCAACCCGGTAGGCATGGACTGGGCCCCCGGCACCAATACCCTATGGACCGCCGTAAATGAAAGAGATGAACTCGGTAACGAACTCGTGCCCGATTACCTCACGAGTGTAAAAAGAGGCGGCTTCTACGGCTGGCCCTTCGCCTACTATGGCAAGCACCCCGACCCCAGAATGAAAGACCTGCAACAACCCGGTATGGTAAACCAATCCATCACACCCGATGTATCCCTTGGCTCTCATACAGCCTCCCTCGGCTTGCTATTCTATACAAAAAAAGCATTCCCCGCCAAATACCGCAATGGCGCCTTTGTCGCCCAGCACGGCTCCTGGAACAGGGAACCATTATCTGGCTATAAAGTAGTATATGTTCCCTTCGCCAACGGCAAACCCACCGGCCCACCAGAAGACTTCCTGACCGGGTTTTTGGTGGAAGGTTCTACAGATAGCGAAGTTAGGGGCCGGCCAGTCTGCGTTGCGGTATTAGCTGATGGCTCAATGTTGGTAACGGATGATGTGAGCAATACTGTTTGGCGGGTAAAGGCGGGGCGGTAGAGTTTTATTAGTATAATTCGGGTTACTAATTACAAAAGGCCTCTATGAGATTTCATAGAGGTCTTTTGTAATTACATATATGCCGTAGAAATAAATATTTTGGAAAAGGCTTGCAAATGTGGAATCGGAAATATACTTTAGTGTTAACAATTAGATGTCCAATAATCTAATCCTAAGAAAAATTCAATTTTACCCCTAAAACACACTACTATGAACACACATGTCAGCATAGTGCCTGATTGATCTTTTTTGATTTCCCCAATCTTTATTGTCTGCTGATTTACTATGCCTTCACTTGGTATGGTAGTGTTCGCATTTTGCCGTCGGTGTTTTAACGAAGGCGAGGGGGTGAAAACACGGGTGTGGAATGAGGAAAACACGGTTGGCAGATGGAGTGTATGATTGTAGGTTTGGAGAGTAAAAAAGATGCAGACAGTTAAGGTAAGGGCCACTGTAATAAAACTCAGCCTGAGCCAAAATTCTAACTTAAGGTAACTTTTGTTTAATCCGTGGTTCCAAATGGATGACTTTGTTTGCAGTAGTTAGACCTATTTGACGAGTAGCTTTAGAAACAACGCCACCCCGTCATGTCTTGGACTTTAAATAAAATATCATGTTTGACAATGTTGCTTTGGATGTAGCTATCGGGCTAATCTTTATTTACCTTCTTTACAGCTTATTGGCTACAACTGTAAATGAGTTTATAGCTATGATTTTAGCATACAGGCACAGAATGCTAGAAAAAGGTATTGAACAAATGCTCGATGGGAAAAATTACAGCTATTACTGGTGGGATAAAATCATAAATATTTTCAGATGGCTACTTGTTTTCGTTAAGAAAAAAAGGGATAAAACCAATAACTTGAAATTTAAAGGCTTAGAAAGAAAAGCTTTTTTTCGAAATGTTCAAATCAACGATCAAAGTGCATTCGTAGAAGGGAAGGACAAGAACTACATTAAGCGCAATAAGTTAAATAAAAAAGCGTCTCTTTTTGCTAATAATATAATCGGTCATCCACTTTATAGAAGAAAGTCTGAGCAATCACTGTTATTTAAAAAACCAGCCTATTTAAATGCATCTGCGTTTTCTGACATCCTAATTGACATACTGGCCAATCGTACAAGTACCAATAGCGCAATGCCTGTGTTATTGAGCGATATAAAAAGGTTTGTAAACAACAATCAGAATATTGAATCCAATCAAGATCTGAGAAGTATATTAAACCTTTACATTGAACAGGCAAATGGCGATTTGCAAAAATTCAGATTGCTAATTGAAATTTGGTATGATGACACAATGGATCGTGTGAGTGGATGGTATAAAAGACAGGCCACTAAAATTCTATTTTTAATAGGTTTTGCATTGGCAATTACATTTAACATTAATACTATAGAAATTGTCCATAAGTTATCAATAAACAAAGACTTACGTGAAGCTATGGCAAAGAATGGAACTTGGTATATGGGAAATGCTAACGAGAATAGTAATATTTCGAAAACGACTACAAATGCTAAACAACCAGAACAGATAGGAATCATAAATCCATCACCACCAAAAGACAGCCTTAACACTAAGGCAGATACCGCTGGCAGCTCACAGAAAGAACGTAACGATTCTCTAAAAAATAACAATAACTCAATTGCTGACCTTACAGCTGCCCCAAAAATCCTTATAAGCAATCTGCAAAAGTTTTATAAGGACACTTTAACTGAGGTAAATATGATGATGGGGTTAGGATGGGATTTTTCAAAAACCGATTTAAATAAAGAATACCTGCTTATCCCTAATTGCATTAAAACGAACTTCAACAAGGTTTGGTTCGTCTTTAGTGAAACAATAAAGCATCCGAGGAATTGGGTTGGATTTCTTATAACTGCTCTGGCAATTACCTTAGGAGCACCATTTTGGTTTGACCTACTTAGCAAATTTGTAAATATTAGGGCAGGTGGCAAAAGCCCGGCAAAGGATTCCACCACAAGTAAAGAAGCAATTAATTCAAGGCCAGCAATTAACTCCTTTGGATAATGAAAGAATATATCGTTATTAAAGACATACTGAATATCCGTAACAGGCCTTCAGACAAAGAAGATAATTCTTTTGTCGGCCAGCTTTTAAAAGGAGATACTATTTGGTTAGATGATGCGGAAATAACTGGTGACATACCAAGAAATGGTTTAACTAACATTTGGAGAGCCCTAGATAACGTACGGTTAGTAGCCAGTGATGGTGTAATGGAATTCACTTCGCTATCTAAAAAGGAATTGTTAATTAAAGATTTGAGAACCTTCTGGGAAAAATCCAGGGGCTCTGGAATATCGATTGCAATAATGGATACTGGGATTCGATTTAATCCGCCGGGATTTACAACAACAATTGAAACAATATTTTCTTCGGATCATGTTCCGCCTATCGATTTCCATGGAACAAGAATGGCTGGAATCCTATGTGGAAGTAAAACTAACGAAATGGTTGGTTTTGCTCCAGATGTAAAAATTATGGACTACAAATTTTTAAATAACGATGAAACGAATGTAAATAACAATATTATAGATGCGTTGACTGCGATTGCGGCAAAGGAGGAAGTTAATATAATAAACTTAAGTGTAGAGTTTGACAGAGGATTTTTTGCCGATTTCGAAATAATTGCTTTAGAGGAACTCTTCGCTAGAATTTTAGCTCAAGGCAAAATTATCGTGGCGGCAACTGGCAACAATAGGAGTGATCTATCTGCATCAGTAAAGTTTCCTGGAACAAGTGAAAATGTAATAACTGTTGGTGCAATCAGAAACGGCAAAGTAATTAATTTCCAAAATGGTATTGCCATGCGTGATTTTACTAAAAACCCCGACTGCTTTATTGAAATTGACGAATGGACGCTTTGTAATAATAACTATTCATTTGAAAGCTCTACCGAAATAAATTCGTCAGAAGTAACGGCAATAATGACAAGCTTGATTTCATTAAAAATGAGCATTGCCAAAAATCTAACTCAAGAAGATATCAAAAATCAGATTAAACAGTCATGTTCATTTTTTGAAAAAAAAGACTATCTCAATGTGTACAAATTAAATATTTCAAACTTTATAAACCTTTAATATGAAAAAGACAATCTCGACAATTTCAGGACTGTTTATGTTTTTATGTTCGTTCGAACAAGAAAACCCTAATTCATTAACGCTTGATTTAGGCAATTTGGATGGAACTGAAAAATCGCCTACAGTTTCCCCAATTATTAAGAAAAAACTGGAGGTGATATATCTAGCTAGTGCGTTTCCAAACAGAACTTACATTATTACCATAAACGTTATGCCTAAAGTACTCCCCCCATTAAGTGTGGGAGGCGCAGGTGCTAGCGGTTCTGCATGCACGGGTTTAGAAACAGATTATAACACTGTACGTCAGTTTGCAACCGTAGAGGATCCTCTTAAAAAAGAAAAGGAATTAAAACAAAAACTGGCTGATCTTGACAAGGAAAAAGTGAAAAGCGGATGCGCAGACATTACTTTGTTAAACAAGATTGTTACGCTCCAGAATAATTGTAAAAGATCATTTTCATTAGCCGTTCCAATAGAAATGGAGGATGGCAATGATTACCTGATAACTATTACTACAGGTGAAAGATCGTTTGCATATAAGTTTGAAGGGAAAGATCGAGGTAAATGGCTTACAAGTTATGGATTTCTGTTTTCATCTAAAGGGGTTGAACCTAGTAGGTATTACGTTGACCAAATAGGAACTGATAGTTTCCGAATAAAAAAAAGAACCACCTCCAACGTACTCGATTTGCGTTTTGCACCAACAGTATTTTTTAGTTGGTTTCCGAATGCGAACCTGGCAAAAACTTGGAATCATAGCCTGTCACTCGGATTAGGGTTTAATTTTGAATCACCAGTAGTGAGTATAGGATACAATGCGATGTTTAATCAAAATATCGGATTTTCAACTGGTATTGTGTTTTACGAACAGGAAAAACTCAACACAAAATATCGTAATGATCAAATAGTTAAGGAGAATTTATCAGATAGTCAATTGTATGAAAAATCTTTTTTTAGGCCCAATCTTTTTCTGGCTATCAATATCAGATTGGGGGATAATCCATTTAAATCGTCGGGTAAAGAGCCAGCAAAGTAGAGTTTTCTAGGTAGGGACCATCTTTCATGAACTTTCTACAATGATTGCAATAAAGCTTTAAGCGACATATGACCGCTGAGATTTGTACCGAAAGGTGAGAATACGAATTCTCGATATTTTTCCCGTAGACATATGTTTGATTTTACTTTTTTTCTTGTAATAAATTTTCATAAAATATGAATACTGAAAGGTTTAAAATACTATCTATCGACGGTGGAGGTATAAAGGGCATTGTGCCGTGCATCATTTTGAAAGCCATTGAAACCGAAACCCATGCGCCTATATCAGAATTATTCAATCTCATAGCCGGAACATCAACCGGTGGCATTATCGCATTGGGTCTTACCAAACCTGACCCGAAAAAAGGCTATGCCTTTACTGCCGATGATATGCTGCAATTATATGTTCAGCATGGCAAAGATATTTTTGCAAAAAGGCACCAGGATTTGCTGAGCCGGATTGGCTCGTTATTTTCCATCACAGAGGATGTGGTTACTCATAACTATGATGTCACTGGCTTTGAAACCCTACTTAAAGGTAAGTTCGGGGAAACTCGAATCAAAGATGCCATTATTCCGTTATTGATAACGACTTATGATGTTGCAAGCGGCAAACCTTATTATTACTCCTCCCGCCTCGCTGAATTGGCTGAAGAAGAGAACACTTCTATGTTCCAGGTTGCCAGGTCTACATCTGCGGCTCCAACCTTTTTTGAACCTTATTTGGTAAAAAATAATCAAGACCAAAAGATGGCATTTGTTGATGGAGGTGTTTTTGCAAATAATCCATCTGTCTTGGCTTATGCAGAGGCTAAAGAACTCTGGAAGAAAGATAAGCGCCTTGATGTTCCCGGATTGGTAAAGAAGGATGCTAAAGGCCATTATGCGATCGTAACACCAGACGACAAAGATCTCCCATTCTACATGTTGTCATTGGGTTGCGGTGGTGGCCCTTCTCTCGTTGATTATTCAGATGCGCAGAATTGGCGTGCTGCTAGTTGGATTAAGCCACTACTAACCGATGTATTTATGAGAAGCGTGGAAGAAAGTGTACATTATATCATGCAATACCTGATGCCTCCGTTTGAAAATGGTATTCCGCGTTATGACCGATTGAATCCTCTGTTACCACCTGATAACCGGAATATGGATGATGCTTCTGATAAAAATATCGAAGATTTGGTTGCAATCGCGGAGGAATTTGTATCTAAAAATAAAGAACAGATTAAACGTATTTCTGACACAGTTTACAAATAGTAGTAATGGCATTTACAAATGATAATTCATATGGCCTTGTAATTGGGGTGGGGCAGCGCTGCGAAGACGACCCTCTAATGAAAATTTCTTTGACAGACGCCGAGAATGTAGGTACTGCGTTGACTAGTTTTTGTAGAATTCCGAATTTACGAAAGTTAATTGGAGAGGAAGCAACATGCGAACACATAAAAACAGAACTGGAAACCCTTGCTAATCAAACCCGGCAGAAAAAAGCCAATTTAGTGGTCATATATTTTTCCGGCCACGGTTGCAAATTCGGCGGACAGTATTATCTTATAGGACGTGATACAAAGAATGACCGCATTCCTGATACCGGTTTTAATGGCAACGAATTTGTAGCAATGCTACAGGCCATACACACAGATAAAATGCTGGTATTACTCGATTGCTGTCACGCTGGAGGAGTGGTTGCGCCAGAAGAAATTCCCTTTGAAAGTTTGCAAGTTTTAGGATCTTCCAATCGAGTGATTATTACTGCTGGACATAAATCACAGGTATCTTATTTAAGTAAGCCAGTAAGCATATTCACTTACGCATTGATAGAAGGACTTGGTGGCATCCATTTTCTTGAGGGAGATAAAACTGTAACCGTCTTCGATCTTGCCATGTATATTCGGGAACGTGTAGTTACCCTGTCTCAGCAAGTCCTGCAGTTAGAAGACCCACAGAAGCCACAGTTGCATGCATTGGAAAACCAGCAGACTAGCAATTTTATAGTAGCCCGCTATGCAAATGGCCATGCACGTAAGATGTTCTTCGAGGAAGATTTTTCAGCATGTAAGGGTAATGGAAAGGAGATTAACCCGCATGTTGCCAATACTGAAGATAATAACTATCGTAACAATTTCAATTGGCTGAATGTAACCGTTGTTGGGGACGGAAATTATATTATTACTAATCCGCAGAACAGCCCTATTACTATAAATAATGGGTTAGGTTTTGAACAACTTAAAGAAATATTAAAAGATTATCTACCTGCAGCTGAAAAATTGAAGACAATTTTAGAGGGTAAACCTGACCAGGCATCTAAAAACCTGCATGAAAAGTTAGAGGTAGCTGATATTGAATTGTTGATTGATGAACCAACGGATGAAAATATAGCAATAGGGATAAAAAAATTCATGGATATGCTGAAGCAAAAAAACCGGATGGCCGATGATAGCTACACCTATATACTAACCCTGAAAAGAGGTTTCACCACATACAAGAATCGAAAACTTAGCAGATTCAAAACTGATGGTGAGTTCGAAGAAATTATAGTCGACTTCCGTCGTATAATTAACGACTACAAAGCAAAATTTTTATGACGCAAAAGGAGCGGGAAGAAATAGAAAAGCAGATTGATAGTGCTTCCATGGATGGAGTAGAAAATGCTGTTTCTAAAATGCAACAACGCACAAAATGTGCTAATTTTAAACAACTTGTAAATCCGATTTCCAGTATAAGGCATAGCTTAAATAGCTATAAAGTAAGGCTAAATAGTAAAATGAATGTTGATGGTATGTTTGAAGAAATATTGGCTGATGTAAACTCTATTTATCAGAAATTTATTGAGATTGATGACAATGAAGAGAATATTATTCCGGCGCCGATTTATATTTTTACAACAACAGCTTCTAGTATTTCGAGCACCTTGTCCCCCGATATTTATACACTACTTAAAACCCCTCCCCCAAGATATAAAGAAGATCATGCAGAATGGTTCCCTTTTTCAAAAACTCCGGAATCCATAAATAGGATTATGGATGAATTAAAGAAAGTTGGATGCCAGTTCCATTTAACTTATATTAGTGAAATACTGGATGAAGAAAAAAGAGATAATTTTATTGCTGAAATTGCTCTTAACATAAGCCAAGTTGTCGCTATTGTTGATGTGCTCGCCATTAATGACAGTAATGAAGAAATTGCCCAGGTCTTTAGTAATGTGAATGTAAAGAGGGTAATGATACCTTTCGATAGCCGTTTAGATATCTCGGTACAAGACTACATTGAGCTTATCCGTGACAGGACTTACAGAACATTAAGGAATGCCCGTGTACAGCGAGAAAGAGGATATGATATTTATGATTCTGCAATCATAGATAAAGATACCATGGTTAATATATTAAAAAGGATTTTGCCAAAAAAAAACATGCAGGCTCAACTACCTGGTGAAGCTAGTAATCCTGAATTAAAATCACTTGCCCCCAACATGTAATATATTATGATAGTTTCGTTTTACTCATACAAAGGTGGGGTCGGCAGAACACAGTTATGCGCCAATGTTGCTGCATATCTCTGTAATTATAAAAAAAAGAAAGTATTAATATGGGATTGGGATTACGAAGCCCCAGGCCTTCATTATTTCTTTGGTAGAAAAAATAATGATATAAACAAGGAAGGTACACTTGAACTCCTCGAAGCATATATAGCTTTAATGCGCAACGGTAAGGAAGGAGTGCAACTTGCAGACCTGGAATATATAACAGAGGAGAAAAATGTAACACCATTGGTTACAACTTCAGAAGGCTGCATTGACCTGATGGCCGCTGGCATATATGATAGCAGTTTCGGTTTCCGGGCAACGAATTTCGATTGGTTTGAATTCTATAATATGCTTGATGGCGTCAACTATATAGAAAAGTTGAAAGAGAACCTTAAGACGCTTAAATATGATTATGTACTTATTGACAGCCGGACAGGGATCAGCGACTATTCAGGTATCTGCAATATTCAGCTCCCGGATATCAATGTGATGGTGATTGCTGCTACCATGCAGAATTTTGAAGGCTGCAAATCCATCATTGAGAAAATAAAGAATGCCGAATACCTGAAGATCGTTGGGCGGGAAGCTAAAATATTCCCTGTACTTTCAAGACTGGATACGAGTAGCAAAAAATATGATGAGTGGGCACAGCGGTTCAAAGAATATTTCTCAGGATCCATCAGGAACCTGGATAATGAATTTGATGAAGCATTCCTGAACGAAATATTTACCAACGTCTATTTTAGGGACACTTTCATTCCCTACACGCAGGGCATATCTGCTGGGGAAAATATCCTGTTTGATGAATCCAGAAAGACCCTTGACACAGATGTCATTGCCCGGCCTTTCATGAGCATTGCCGAATACCTGGACGATATCGACCGTGATAAGTCGATCCGGTTTTACAAGGGGATCGGTGAGCGGGATTGGTTGAGGTATGCCACCGAGGCGGAAACCCCACGCAAAGCAGCCATAGCTTTTACGCAGGTTGCTATCAAACAAAGCGATTTAGATGCTGTGATTTCAAATTGTGAAAAGGCAATAAACAAAGATAAAGGTTATTATTTGCCCTACTATTATGCAGCTATCGCAATGTCTACTAAGAGTGAAAGTTTTAAAGCTATAAAATACTTTGAGAAGGTTATTGAATTGAACCCTAATTTTATAGAAGCATATCATTTACTTGCAACGGAATATTTAAATACGGGCAAACGAGAATTGGGAATTCTATATTTACAACAAACTCTTAGTTTAAATCCCAACCATGCAGAGGCAATAAGGAAAATCCAAACACTGGAAACAGGAACTTTTTCAGTTAATGAGTTAACGGTACAAGAGGATGAATTTTACAACAATTACGTCAACACGCAAATCGAACAGTCAAAGCAAGAAGTTGAAATTTTCACAAATGATAAAATAAGAAGAAGTAAACAGGTTGCAGATCGATCCCTGTTGTTTGCTGCTGCATTTGTTGGCATTGCACTCATACTATTTCTTTATTCCATAAATACTAAAGATCCTATTCAAAAACCCGGGATCACATTCATGGATAGTGTTAAATTTTACGAACAAACCTCTAGAAAAGTGACTATGATGATCAAATCGAACGGAGTCAGTGATACCTCTTTCCAGTTAAACACTGCGGATATAGTAGGGCAATTGAACCAATATAGTGCTATGAACGATAAATATTTTTGGGTATTTTTGGGGCAAAAGACTAAAATGGGCTGGAGTTCACACAATTTCGATTTCGATAATATTGGGTCTACGGGAACGAATCTTACAGCAACTACAAACGTATATAGACGAAACAGCCCTCCTGAGCAACAGCTGGATAGTACTTGGAAACTAGGTGTAATAGTGGGTCTTATTGAGGAAGGTCGCACAGTTACGGTTGTGGTAACGGACAGTGTTAAATCAACACCTGGATCCACGGCACTTAATTACTGGGCATTAGTATCCGAAAATAATTCCGACTTTTGGATTGTCCAAATTACCACACATTCTGATTTAGATACTGCCCAAATTTTATGCGAGCGTTTTAAGAAACAGCTCCCTGATTTGAGAATTATTCAAGGTGATAAATACTCTTATATTACTACACGGAATTTTGACACGCAGCTTGAGGCGAAAGAATATATATCAAAATACAGAAAACACCTGCCGAAGGATGCATCTACTATAAAGCTTTCCGCAATTTGCAATAAGATGCTTTATAAGGGATTTTATTTTGATTGCAGGTAACCACACTGGTTTTGGCTTATTTCCAATATCACCCTGAACAAACTGCCATGCTTCCAACGACCTAGTTTTACCCGAAGCAAGAGAAAATACCTAGGCAGGCTCTACCTGGAATGATTGACTTCAATATATATCGGGATTGTGGTAGTCTGGCGTAAGTGAAGAAAGCAAAAGAAACCCCGACGAAGCCCCCTAACAATCATCGAATTGGCTACAAATTATTAATACCCCCTTTAATTCTTTCTCCTCCCACACCCTTACTTTTACCCACCCTTAACCAAAACACCCCTGCACACTGATGAAAACCAAGGTCCTGCTTTACTGCTTGTCTGTATTCCTATGCTTCCAAACCACTTTCTCTCAAACCTGCCCGCCGAATATTGATTTTGAAGCGGGTGATTTTTCAAACTGGCAATGCTTTACCGGTACCACGCAGTGGATCGGTACGCAAAATGTGATCAACCTGGTGGCCAGTCCACCGGTTTCGGGGCGGCATGAAATTATCTCGTCCACAACGGCTAAAGACTCATACGGTCTGTTTCCGCAGCTTTGTCCCTATGGTGGTACTTCTTCCGTAAAACTCGGCAATACGGGCACCGGTGCGGAGGCAGAAGGCTTATCCTACACCTTTATCGTACCTCCTACCGTTGATACGTTCACTTTTACCTATTTCTATGCCGTGGTGTTTGAAAACCCGGGGCATACCAACCCGGAACAACCCCGGTTTTTTGTTACGGCTTACGAAGTGGCCACAGGAAATGTGATCAACTGTGCTTCCTACGATTATGTGAGCACCGGCGCTTTACCCGGGTTCCAGGTGTCGCCGCAGGGCAACCTGGTTTTGTATAAAGACTGGACACCTACTTCCTTACAATTTGCAGGTCTCGGTGGCAAAGAAGTGCGGCTGGAGTTTAAAACGGGCGATTGTACCCGGGGCGGGCATTTTGGCTACGCCTACCTGGATGTGGCCAGCGGCTGCTCGAATATCCTGGCTACTGCGCCTTACTGTATAGAAACCAATTCGTTGCTATTGAATGCACCCTACGGTTTCCAAAGCTATACCTGGTATAATAGCAACTTTTCTGCAGTAGTGGGCAACTAGCAATCCATCACGCTGAGCCCGCCACCGGTTACCGTGGGGTCTTTTTGGGTGGATGCAATTCCTTATCCGGGCTATGGTTGCCGGGATACCTTCCAGGCAATTGTGCGACCGCTACCGGTTCCTGATACGCCCGTTGCGAAATCTGATTATGTTTATTGCCAGTTTGAGCAAGTGCCGCTGTTGACCGCTACCCAATCTACCGGCAATGATCTTTTATGGTATTCGAATGCCACAGGTGGAATCGGCAGCAGTATCGCTCCCCGGCCATCGACTTTACTACCGGGTATCTTTACCTATTATGTCTCCCAAAAAGTACTTTTTGGCTGTGAAAGTTTCAGGAAAAAAATTACTGTGAAAGTGGTGGCCACACCGGCAAGTTCGTTTAGCATCAATACCGTGCGACAATGTCAAAACGGGAACCAGTTTGTATTTACCAGCACCAGCACCAACCGCGTTAAAGCCCATTACGAATGGGATTTTGGCGATGGACAAACCATCGCTTCTGCAACAGATTCAATTGTGAACCATGTGTACGCTGCCTCAGGCAATTTTACCGTGAAACTGAAAGTGGTTAACGATTCTGCATGCAGCACCCAAAAAACTTCCGTAATAACTATTATACCCAAACCGCTCGCAGCTTTTAGTTACCCTCCGGTTATTTGCCAAAGCCAGACAACGGTTAATCTTATTGACCGGTCTACCGTGCCGGGCAATGTGGCTACGATCAATAAATGGTGGTGGAGCATTGGTGGGGTGGTTTCGCAAATACAAAACCCGCTAACTTTTGTACCATCACTGCCGGGACCTATAACAGTTAAGCTGGTGTCTACCACCCAGGAAGGTTGCCGGTCGGATACGGTGTCCACGATTTTGGATGTGCATTACCAGCCGGTTGCTGCGTATAAATACAGTATGCCGTTGTGCAATAATGAGATCATCCAGTTTACCAATCTGTCTTCTCTACCACAGGCGCCAGCTACCGAAACGCTTGTCAAATGGAACTGGCAGTTTAATGCAACGAACTCTACCCTGCAAAACCCGGCGATCAACCTGGCATCGGGCTTGTACCATGGCAAGCTGGTGTCTGAAAGCAATTTTGGCTGCAGGAGCCTGGAAGTGGACAGCGTTTTCACCGTTCATGCCAAACCCAATATCGGGCTGACCATCAATGATAGCTGTATTACCCGCCTAATAAAATACGATGCCCTGGACCTCCTCAATACTGTTACCAACTGGTACTGGGATTTCGGAAACGGTCTTTTTAATGGCGGCCCGCAGATGACAAAAGTGTATAACAAGGAAGGTTTTTACCCGGTAACATTACTGGGCAAAACAGTGAACGGCTGTAAGGATACGCTAATCAGGCCTTTTACCATTTTTGAAAACAAAGCCAACGCAGGCAGGGATACCGTTACTGCTAAAGACGAACCGGTGCAGTTGAATGCCCATGGCGTCCCTTTTCAAAAATACCTGTGGACACCTGCTACCGGTTTGGATATCGACACGATAGAAACCCCGGTTGCGTTACTCGACTACGATCAGCTCTACCGCCTGTACAGCATCACAAGAGAGGGTTGCGATAATAACAGCAAAATATTGATCAGGCGTTACAAGGGCCCTGAATTGTACATTCCCAGTGGTTTTACGCCGAATAGTGATGGTAAAAACGACCTGTTGAAAGTGTTCCCTGTGGGTATTAAGATCTTTCACCACCTCACCATTTATAACCGTTTTGGAGAAACAGTTTTTACCACAAAAGATTACACCCGTGGTTGGGATGGAAAATTTAAGGGCAACCTGGTGGATACAGGTGCATTTATTGCCGTAGCCGAAGCGATTGATTATAAAGGGAAACCGATGAGTGTCAGGCAAACGGTAATGTTGATCCGGTAACCCAGTTACCACTAGCTTCAACCTACGCTACTGTGCCGCCAGATGCTTCTTCCACTATGATTTTGTGCAGAAAAAATGTTCCGAAAGGCAAAAAAGACAACAATACGGATTTAAAAACCTGTGCAAAATTCAAGGGTATTTTTCGCCAGGCGATGATCAGCATCACCATAAACAGTACAAATAAAAAACCATGAATACCGCCGATGATCCGCACCCAAACTGGCTCATCAAAAATATATTTCACCGGCATGGCCACCAGTAACAGCAGTAAAAACGATATGCCTTCAAGATGGCCTGTCAGGAAGAGGCTGCTTTTAATTTTTTTCATGTTGTATGGTAGATGGAATTGTAGGGATTAGTACCTGGCCTTGTCTAATTGGGCATCAATAGCCGCATCGCTTTTGGTACGATCTGTATGTCAAAATCATCGGCCGTTTCCCTCGGATCGCCGTCGATGTGCAGGGGCGCATATTGGATATTCCGGATCTTTATTTCGGGCACCTGGAAATAAACCACGTTCCTTTTGCTGATGGTATCTACCAGTTCTTGTAAGGTATTATTGCCACGTACCTGTTTCAGAATAGCAAATGGCAGGCGGGCTTTGTTCATCTTTTGAACGATCACAATATCCAGTAACCCATCAGTAAGGCTGGCTTTTGGGGCAATGGTAAAATTGTTTCCAAACTGGTTACTGTTTGCGATGCTGATGAAGAAGGCATCGGTATAAAAGGAAAAGCCATTCACCTCGATCTCAAACTGGTAAGGCTTGGCCTTAAAAAAATGCATCAACGATTCGCGGGTATAGGTGATCAGTCCGCGGCGGCTGTTCTTTGCAAAATTGTGGGCTATCTGGGCATCGAAACCAAGGCCACTCAGCATGCAGCTATACTGCCGGTTGATATAAAACCCATCCACTTCGGTAGCATTATTAGCAAAAACAATCTCTAATGCTTTGGAAGGTTTTAAAGGGATGCATGCAGCCCTTGCCAGGCCGTTTCCGCTGCCAACGGGTATGATGCCAATATTAACCTTCGTGCCTATTAATGCTCCGGCCAGGGCGCTTATCGTACCATCGCCACCACATACCACCACATCTGTAATATGCTGTTTGTCTATCACAATTTTCAATGGTCCGTAATCTCCATCCGGGTCCGAATGCATCACGATAAAATCAATGCCGGCGGCGGCAGTCCTTTTTTCAAGGTATTGTTGCAGGTCGTTTTTCGATCGGGTTCCGGCTATCGGGTTTACAACAAAAACTATTTTTCTTTTCATCTATCCTTTCTTAATCGATCAGTATTGTATAAATCAGCTCCCTTGTTTCTCTTACCATCATCATGTCATTTTTGGGTTTCAGAGATGTCCATATTTCCACAATAGATGCGCCTTTCAACACATTCCGCAGGGTTTGCGCCGGAATGGTAACAATGCCATTCGTGGATGATAAGGGAAATGTATATTTCGATGGATCTGTTACATTTTCATTCTGCAGCCAGGTGGCCCGCTTCCAAATACCCTTTTTATTATTGTCAAAACGTATCGTGAAGACTTTTGCTTTTTTAAGAGCAGTTTTACTGATATGCAAGGTATCAGTGCTTTCGCCACTGACTGTCTTTAATATTTTTCCATCCAACAATAAAACATGTGTGCCTTCCTGTGCCTGCAGCAAACTGGTTCCGGCTGTTAATAAAGCAAAGAGGGTCAATAAAATTTTCATGGCAAAAACTAAAGCTGTAAATGTAGGGCAATGATGCAGACAGGGCCGTGTATTTAACACAAGGCAGCCGGGTACAAGATAAGAACCTGTTGAAGAAGATGCGATGAAATACTTGTCAAAATCAGTACAGGCGGCCTTCGCGGCTATGGAATCCCGTTATTTGTTGGCTCTCATGCATCGTATTTCCATCCATTTGATTCTTATATTTATCACACCAACCGTGTTTGAATACTATGAACCTTTCCCTTAAAACAGCGGCCACCCTTGCTGCGTTCTTTTCCTGTATTTCCGTCTTTGGCCAAACTGATGACGATTTTTACGCGGCCGGTGATATGCGGCGAAAATTTCCCGACGAACGCTATGCTGCTTCCGAAGTGTACGAAGAATACCGCTTTGATAAAGGCAAGGGACTGGATGGATTGCCTGTGGCAACGGTGGAAGGAAATACCAGGAACGTTTTTGTGGCACTAAAAGACCTGGCCTATTTCCAGTTCTACCAGTTCTATAACAAGTTTGTATCGCTTAAAAATTTCAATTATTACTACCGAAACAGCAGGGAACAGTTCAAGAAAGCCTCCATAAAACCATTGGACCAGGCCGCTACCGACGATGGAATTTTCCTGGATGACAACCGGGTGAAATTTTACAACGTACGATTAAACGAATTTGGCGAAGCCGTAAAATTTGAATTCAACGAACTCTATGCCGACAGCAAGTATTTTACCCGCTTGTACTTTAATGGTCCTTACCCGATTAAAGACCACCAGATAAAGCTCATCGTGCCACAGTGGATGGATATAGAAGTAAAGGAAATGAATTTTGAAGGCTACAAGATACAAAAGGGCAAAACGGCCGAAGGAAAGAACAATGTGTACACCTATTCCCTCCAAAATGCCGAACCTTTTAAAGGCGAACCTAATGCTCTTGGTTATGCTTATACCTTTCCTCATATCATTGTTTCTGTAAAAAGCTGGACCGATGGAACGCAGGCCAACAAAGGCTTCCAAAGCGTTGACGACCTGTACAACTGGTACAATTACCTCTACAAAAAATGCCAGAATAACCCTGAAACTTTAAAGCCGGTGGTAACGCAGGTAACCGCCGGAAAAACCACACCGGAAGACAAGGCCAAAGCCATTTATTACTGGGTGCAGGACAATATCCGCTACATTGCTTTTGAAGATGGTTATGCAGGATTTATACCCGAAACGGCGCAGGACGTACTCAAAAACAAGTACAGCGATTGCAAAGGCATGGCCAACCTGATGACCGAGATGCTAAAACTCGCCGGCCTGGATGCCCACCTCACCTGGATCGGCACCAAACATATTCCGTATAAACATGGCGAGGTAAATGCGCTTTGCATTGACAATCATTGCATCAGCACATTGTACATTAAAGGCAAACCTTACTTTTTGGACGGTACTGAAAAATATATCCCCTTTGGTGAAAATGCCTACCGTATACAAAGCAAAACCGCACTGGTGGAAAAAGGGGTGAGTCATGATTTGCATACCGTGCCGCCAGCCGATAAAGCCGCCAATAAACAGTTTACAAAAGCCACGCTTTCTTTAAGTGGCAATACGCTTAAAGGCAAAGTAAAAGTGACCATGACCGGCGAAGAACGCACTGATTTTCACCAGTATTACCAAACCATACCCAGCGACAGGCAAAAGGAATTTATCAAGGATTTTCTAAGCCTGGGAAATGACAACCTGGACGTGAAAACCCCGGTAACCAGCAACCTTAAAAACCGGGACATTCCCGTAGTATTGGATGGAGATATAGACCTGAGCAACCAGGTAACCACGGTAGGCAAAGAGTTGTTTGCGTCCATCGACTTTTTTCCAAAAACCCTCCAAAGCTTTACGCCAAAACCCAACCGTCAAAATGATTTCGATTTTAGCAGTGCCTACACTTTTGAGGACGAAATAGAACTGAGCATACCAGCCACCATGAAGTTTGTCGACATTCCCGAGCCGCTGAAAATAGAGGCCCCGGATTTCACCTTTAGCGGAGCCTATACTGTTACTGCCAATAAAATTGTGTTGAAAAAAACCATGAGCATTCCTACAGGCCGCATCCGTAAAAAGGATTTTGCAGCCTGGGGCGATTTTCTAACCAAACTCAGGAACTTCAACAGGAACCTTGTTTCTATCAGCCCAAAATAAAATTGTTAGGAAGAGCCACAGGCAGCAGGAGGTAAACACAACTAATATCAAATTGCCTCAACGACTTGCCCCTTCGATTTTTCCGATAAAAAGATACTATGAAACTATCCCGATTCATTTTAATGTTGAGTGCTACGCTGTTGTTCTATGCAACTTCATTTGCGCAGTTAAAAGAAGAGCAGCTCAACAAATTGCGGCTTAATGTGCAATCATTTCTTGAAGACAAGGACGCCGATTTTACCACCAACACCATCCCAACTGGCTGGGAAGAACAGAGTGCCGTGATTATTGCGCAGAAAACTACGATGTTTTTTGACCAGAAAACTTCCTTCCGGCTTTTTGGAAAAAGCGACCGTAAAGTGATCATTATGGAAAAAGAAAGAAGAAAGATAAAGCTGCTGGATAATAGTGCCGTAGATGCTTTCAGCGAACTGTATTTTGATGTAACCGACACCGAGAATGGCTTTGACGGAAAAGTGATTAAAGCCGATGGCAAGGAAGAAAAACTGGACCTGAACCGTGCCATTGTCGTAGAAGACAACAGTGATGTGCCTGGGCTTTTTCGCAGCTATACACAAAGTGGTTCAAAGCGTTATTTTAAAGTACCGGTGAATGGTTTGCAGCCCGGCGATATTCTCGACTATGCTTATGTAGCCAACAATGAAGCAGCCCTTCGTGACAACTATATGGAGTTTGTTCCGGTGTATTACCAGTGTCACAGGCCGTACAGTACCATGAAACAGGAATTTGAAATAAAGCTGGACCGCAATACTTTTTTGTGCAGCAAAAGCATGAATGGCGCGCCGGAATTTGTGGAAAAAGAGCAGGGTGAGTTTAACGTGTACAGCTGGCAGGACCGGAACCGTGAAAAACTAAAAGACCAGAATTTTGTAAACGAATACCTGCTGCTGCCAATGATGAAGTTCCAGATCGTCTTTAGCAGTAAAGAAAATGCCGGCAACCTTTTTATTGGCAACCGCGGCGAACTGAAAAGCAATTTTACCCCGGAAGAATATGGCAAAAAGCTGGGCACTATGTATGCCACCATGAACAGCAGTTACAACAACGCACTGCTGGCGCAGGTAAAATACCACCTCAAAAAAATGGATGCATTTGGCATTAAAGACGATGAATTCATCAAAAACTGTTACTATATCATCCGCCATGTATGCCTTATGAACGATATCGAGATCAGCAGCGGAAGCTTTGCTTATGTTTTCAAAAAGTTGATGGACGACCAGAAAATCCCATGCAACATCATGGTAACGGCAGCCAATAATCTCACTGCGTTAAAAGATGTCATTTTCCGGAGTGAGCTGGAATGGTTTGTAAAAGTAAAAGACAAGTATGTTTTTGTTTGCAACAATATGAGCAACCTCTATGATATGCCCACTTATACCCAGGGCAATACGGCTTACAACCTCGTACTCGGTAAAACAGCTACCATAGAACCAGCAACGCTGCCGATGGCGACCATACAGGATAATGGCCTGGAATATGTTATGGAAGCATCTTTAGACCTCACCACCGAAAACCTGAATGTTACCAGCAACCAGGAATATAAAGGCAATAGCCGCGACCGGCAGATATACACGGCATTGATGTATGAAAACTATGTGCCGCTGGATTGGAAGACCTATGGCGGCTACGACGAATTGGATGAACTGCCGGAACCGAGGCGCGATGCATTGAACGAACGCATCAGCAAATACAAGAAAGAAGGCCAGCGTCTGAAACCATTGTACATGGAAAAAGAACTGAAACGAGAATACCCGGAAGTGATAAAATACAATGCTTTCCGCTTACTGCAGGACGGCCGCAATTTTAAAAAGCCTGAATTGAAATACAGTGAAGACTACCAACTCGGCGACTTTGTACGCCATGCGGGCAAAAGCTTGCTGGTGAGTATTCCCAGCCTGGCCAGCCACCAGTTACAGATAAAAGGTGATGAACGTACCCGGCAGTATGATATCGATGTACGCTATGCGCGGCAGGTAAAATGGACCATCAATTTTGCGATCCCCACCGGCTACAATGTGCTGGGCCTGGAAGACTTGCAAAATAAAATAGACAATGAAACCGGTAGTTTTATTAGCACCGCATCCATTCAGGGAGGCAAGCTTGTAATTGTTGCCACAAAAACCTACAAACAACCACGGATTGGTAAGGGCAGTTGGCCCAGTATGCTGCAATGGATAGATGCCGCATATAATTTTAGCCAGAAGAAAATTCTCTTGCGAAAAATTTAGAAATAAATATTTGAAGAGGGGCCTCTACAGCGCTGAAGACCGGCAGACCAATGTCTGTACGAATGCCGCGCCTTTGCAATGATCTTACCTTTTATACAAAAAAACCGCCAATTCCATCCAATAGAATCGGGCGTGGCAGCCGCTTTCTCTACATTTGCGCACTTAAAAAAAAGTAGCAATGAAAAAAACGAATGCTTGTTTGTTTTTGCTGGCAGCAACGGTTGGTCTGACTGCCTGTAATAATGAAACGAATACCAGTACATCCACAACCGGGCGCACCACCTTTCTTGATGCCGCCAATATGGATACAACGGTAAAGCCCGGTGACAATTTTTGGCTCTATGCCAATGGCGCCTGGAACAAAAGCGCCACGATTGCAGGAACCGAAAGCAGCGTGGGTTCTTTTACAGACCTGCGCAAAGCGAACCGCGATGCCATGAGAACTTTATGTGAAGATGCCGCTAAAGCCGGTGCTGCCAAAGGATCGGTAGAACAACAGGTGGGCGACCTATATGCAAGCGGTATGGATAGTGCCAAAATAGAACAGCTTGGTTACACGCCCGTAAAACCGTACCTGGAACAGGTAAATGGTTTGCAGGATTCGAAACAAATGATGAAATGGATAGCAGATCAGCGCAGCCAGGGCAATGGTTACTTGTACAATTTTGGCGTAAACCCCGATGATAAAAACGCATCGATGATGATCTGTGCTTTTTACCAGGGTGGCCTTGGCCTCCCGGACCGGGATTATTATTTTAAAACGGATGAGCGCAGTGCAGATATCCGCGCCAAATATGCCGCCTATATTACCAGCCTTTTCAGCCTAACGGGTGATGACAGCGCTACTGCAGCAAAAAATGCCGCTTCAGTTATTGCTCTTGAAACACAAATTGCAAATGGTCATTTTACCAATATTGAATTACGCGACCCACAGAAAAACTACAATAAACTTTCTGTTGCAGATATGGCAAAACTCGCCCCTGGTATCGATTGGAAAGAAACTTTTGATGGATTGCAAATGAAACAGGATTCGTTCCTGGTGGCTCAAACCAAATTTTTTCAGAACCTCGGCACGCTGGTTGCTAAAACCCCAATCAGCGATTGGAAAACCTATCTCCGTTTTCATGTGATCAGTGATGCTGCTGAATACCTGAGTAGTGCTTTTGACAATGCTAAATTCGATTTTTATAGTAAAACACTCAGCGGCCAAATGATCCAAAAGCCTCGTGCAGAGAGGATTGCATCGCAGGTGGATGCAACCATCGGCGAAAGCCTTGGCCAGTTGTATGTAAAAAAATACTTTAACGAAGATGCTAAAAAGAGGATGATGGAATTGGTGAACAACCTGCAGCAGGTGTATGCCAAACGCATTAAGGAACTGGATTGGATGAGTGCTGAAACAAAAGAAAAAGCATTGGATAAACTCAATGCGTTTGCCAAAAAAATAGGCTTCGCCGATAAGTGGAAAGTATACAACGTAGACATCGACAAAAACGATTATGTAGGCAACCTGGTACGGTTAAGCAAATGGGCGTATGCAGATAATATCGCCAAACAAGGCAAACCCGTTGATAAATCTGAATGGGGCATGACACCACCGACCATCAATGCTTATTACAACCCTCCGTATAATGAAATCGTTTTTCCGGCAGGCATTTTACAGTTTCCTTTCTTTGATCCAAAGGCTGATGATGCCATTAACTATGGCGGAATTGGTATGGTAATCGGACACGAAATGACCCATGGCTTTGACGACCAGGGTGCTCAGTATGATAAAGACGGCAACCTGAAAAACTGGTGGGCTGAAGCGGACAATGCCAAGTTTAAAACCAAGGTAGACCAGGTAATCAAACAATATGATGATTACACGGTGCTGGATTCCCTGCATGTAAAAGGAGCCCTGACTGTGGGTGAAAACCTGGCAGATATTGGTGGTATCGCCATTGCTTACGAAGCATTTAAGAATACCGAACAGGGTAAGAAAAACGAAAAGATAGATGGCTTTACAGCTGACCAACGTTTCTTTTTAAGCTTTGCCCAGGTATGGCGCATTAAAATGAAAGAAGAAGCCACCCGCCAACGGATACAGGGCGATGTTCACAGCCCGGCCATGTGGCGTGTAAACGGCCCGCTGACCAATTTTACACCATGGTACAATGCATTTGGCGTAAAGGAAGGCGACAAGATGTTTAAGCCGGACGCGGAAAGGATCAAGGTTTGGTAAGAATAATGCTTGCAAATAAAAAACAGGGTAGTCGTTATTGGCTACCCTGTTTTGTTTATTTTATTTTTTGATTGATTTCAGGATTTGATAACGCTGCTGATGGTTGTACTGAAGATGAACGGAGCGTCGCCAATGTCGTTGAATAGTAGTGCAAAAGCTGACTCCCAAATACTCTCTTACAAATCCAGGTAATTCATCAGGTGGCGGAAGTTGTGGTTCAGTTCGTTTTCGTATTCTTCTTTGCCAAAGAAATATACCACATGGTAAGAGTAGCGCTGAAAAGTGGCTACAATATCACTTACCTCTATTTTATTAATACGGAGCGTAATGGTCATTTTACCCGAAAGAGAATCCACATAAGTATTTAACTGCGTGATCAGGGCATCGTTGGTTTCTACCAAGCGGCTTATTTCACCAAAAGAATATTGTGACCTGTCTATTTCCAATACAATAAGACCGCCTAAATCTTCTGCGCCACTTATTTTGGCATGCTGGCGAAACAAGTCGTTTACGGCAATGGAACCAAGATAATGTTTGTCTTCGTCCACCACCGGTATAACATTCAATTGATGATCGGCTGACAATTTTACGGCATTCAGAATATGATCTTCGCCTTTTACTGAAAAGGGGTGATAGTCGTAAACGAGTTCCTCTAATATTTGTTTGGAATCGGCGCCCAGTAAATCTTCTTCTTCCAGCAAGCCCTTGTATAAACCCTCTTCCACTACGGGCAGTTGGTCTATTTCAAGATTATCCATTGTGGCCAGGGCTTCTTCTACTGTTTGGCTCGGCATGAGCGAAGTGATATGGGACGATATTAACTGGTGATTGAGCATGTGTTCTTTTTACAGACAATAGACGTCAGGTAATCGCTGCCGGTTCCTTTAGTTTAGTTAAAAATTTACTGAGTATCTCGTTGAATTCTACGGGGGTTTCCATCATCGGTGCATGGCCTGATTTGTCGACCAGGTATAATTCGCTGTTGGGTATTAGTTTATTAAATTCCCTGCCCACAAATGGCGGGGTAATAATGTCATTATTTCCCCATATAAGCAGGGTTGGCACTTTTATCTGGCTGATCTCTTCTCCCAAATTGTTGCGGATAGCGCTTTTGGCCAGGGCAATGATCTTGATGACTTTTATCCGGTTGTTGGTAATTTCAAAAACTTCATCCACCAGTTCTTTGGTTGCAGACTTGGGATCGTAAAACGTCATCTCCGTTTTTTTGCGGATGTACTCGTAATCGCCACGCTTGGGGTAAGTATCACCCATCCCGTTTTCGAAAAGCCCGGAGCTCCCGGTAAGTATCAGCGATTTAATGCGCTCTGGGTGTTTAAGTATGTGCACCAAAGCCACATGTCCGCCGAGTGAATTACCCAGCAGGTGAATATTTTTATAGTCTTTCGCCTCAATAAATCTCTGAACATGTTTTTGAAGACCGCCGACTGTAGTATGAAAGATGTCTAGTTCAAATAGAGGTAACATCGGCACCACCACCCTGTACGAAGATTTGAAATACTCAATTAAAGTTTCAAAATTGCTAAGTCCGCCAAACAGCCCATGCAACAGCACAAGCGGCTCCCCCTGTCCCTCTTCAATGTATTTGAACTTATCTAAGTGTTTTACTTCGTATTGCATTGCCTGTTTTGTAAAAATGGTCCTGACCTAAAATTAACAATCTCCCCCAATTTAGTTCAAGTGTAGGTAAAAAAAACGGTTCACTAAAAACAAGTTATTATAGTAAAGGCAATTTACGATTTACGAATTACCATTTACGATTTTAATAATGGCAAAGGTTCTTGCTTTTAGCCTGGAAAAAGCTGGGGTAATATGACAGCCAATGTCAGGAATGAAAGCTTTAAATCGCAAATGTCATTTAATCAGGCTGCCTTTTTAGCCAGGCTGTCAAAAAACGATTCCAGGTCGCTGAACATGTCTTTAAAAATAGGTAACAGTTTTCCAAAACCATCAATCACTTTCGGGCCCCATGGAGCTATATAACCATAGGTGGCGGAGCTTGCAATGGTTTCGGGCTTTATGAGATTCATCTGTTGTGTATAAAATAATACCACGCTGAAAATAAGTGTGTAAAGAACGGCGAACAGTAAAATGCCGCCTAACCTGTTGAGCCAACCCAGCAGCACTACCTGGAACGTTTTTTCAATCAGTTTTGCACCCAGCCTCACCAATACCACTACAATAATAAACACCACTGCGAATGAAATAACCGGCAGCCATTGGTTGCTTACAGAGATATTTTCCTTAAGACGATTGGCCACTACAGCACTCAGTTTGAGGGCTGCTGCAATACCAATAATAAAGGCCAAAACCGAGAACAGAGCCACGATCAACCCCCGGCTAAAGCCTTTGATGACGGCCATCACCATCAGTACTACAAACACGATGTCTATGATCATATTTCGGATTTATGATTTCGGATTTATGATTTCGGATTTGTTGACTAGTGCCCGATTTCCCACTTATGGGGTTATAGGATATCACAAATCATGTATCATAAATCATGTATTGCTCAAAAGCTCCTTTACCAGGGCGCTGATAGCCTTGCCATCTGCCTTTCCGGCCAGTTGTTTGGTAGCAGCCCCCATAACCTTGCCCATGTCGGCAGGTGAAGACGCCCCGAGTTCTGCAATGATATTTGCCACTGCGGCTTTCAGCTCATCGGCACCCATTTGCTTTGGCAAAAACTTTTCTATCACCGCAATCTCTTCCATTTCTTTTTGGGCAAGTTCGGGCCTGTTTTGCTGCGTGAAAATTTCCAACGAATCTTTCCGTTGTTTTACCAGTTTTTGCAGCATCTTTTGTTCTTCAGCCTCGCTTATTTCGCCCTTGGCACCTTCGGCTGTTTTGGCAATAATGATAGCAGCTTTAATGGCACGAAGACCGCGTAAAGCCGCTTCGTCCTTGGCTTTCATGGCTGTTACCATTTCCGTCATTACCTGTTGTTCTAAGGCCATTTTGATGTATGATTTATGATTTGTGATTTACGATTTGTTTTACGTTGTTCTGATCGACGTTGGGCAGGAGACGCCATGCATGGCGTCTCTACAAAAAAACCAATCAACCAATTACCAATCAACCAACCACTATTTCCCTGCTTTTACTTCTGCTTCCTGGAATTTTTTGTAAAAATGCTGGGCGAATTCTTTCATTTCTGCTACCAGTTCCGACTGGCCGGTGCTGCGCTGAAAAGAATCGGCCATGCCGATCATTGTCTGAAAATAGAAGTCGGCCATTTCATCTACCATCATTCCATTGGTCCAAAGGTCGATGCGAAGTGCTGCTTTATCCTGGCCGTCCCAGAAATTCAACATCATGGCTTTAGCTTTTTGCGCGGTATCTGCAGTGCTATCGGTTGCGTTCCAGCTAATGCTTTGCGGCACACGATCTTTATCGAGTAGTACGTCTATTGTTATTTTAGAATTGATCTCCACTTTTCGTTTATGTTTTTGTGATGAAAGTAATTGGATAGCTGCGAAAGTAAATTAAAAATCACAGTCATTGCGAGGAGGGGTTCGTGCCCCGACGCGGCAATCACCAGAGCAGATTAAAGGCTCATAATTCTACGACAATCGCCTCCTGGTGATTGCTTCGGGCAATCCCGGACGTCCGGGACTCGCAAGGACTGGATTATTTGTTTGAATCCGGGCTGCTTTCTTTCGCTTTTTCTATCAACTCCCACAAGGCATCGGCTGTTTTTTGCCAGCTATATTTTTGCACCTGCTCTTCTCCCTTAACGATGAGTTCGGCCCGAAGGTTTTCATCTTTATAGATTAGTTTCATTTGTGTAGCAATATCCTCCGGATTTGTAGGATCCGCGTACAGGGCAGCATCTCTGCCTACTTCGGGCATGCTGCTGGTATTACTGGTAATCACCGGCACGCCGCACTGCATCGCTTCCAGTATGGGCAGGCCAAAGCCTTCGAAAAGGCTTGGATACACAACCGCATATGCTGATGCAGTTAGTTTTGCCAAATCGGGTTCCGGCACAAAACCCAGGAGTTTTACATCGCTTCGGTATTTATAAGTCGCTAGTTTTTCTTCAAATTCAGTTGTTTGCCAAGCCATTCTGCCACAGAGTACCAACTGCATGTTACTGAGCTGTCTTTTTTTGAACAACGAAAATGCCTTCAGCAGGTTCACCAGGTTTTTTCGTGGATGGATGGCCCCGGAGAATAAAAAATATTCCTTGCCATCGGTGTACTGCTCCTTAATGGCTTCCTTTTCCTGCCAGCTAACCGGCTGGAAAATCTCCCTTGCCGCCGATCCGATAACACTGATCTTTCCTGGGTCTGTTTTATAATGCGCCAGTATATCCTGTTTAGAAAATTGGGAAACGGTGGCTACCTGTTTTGCAATAGCTATAAACTTTGGAGTGTACCTCTTGTAAAACAACAAATGACTTTTTTTGATAAAGCCGGGGTGGTGTAGAAAAGCCAGGTCGTGTACCACCAATACCTGTGGTAATTTGGTAACCAGGCTGCAGAAACCATCCGTGCTTACAAATACATCTGCCTTGATTTTTCGCAGTGTGGCCGGCACACGCACATCATACCACCATTTAAACAAGACGGCGTGTCGTGCAGGTGGACCTATAACAATTGGCGTTATGTTGTTTGAGAAAGCAAATTGCTTATCAAAGGGTCTGTCGAACAGAAAGTAGAATTCATGTTCAGGGTGTTGTTGGGTGATGCGCCGCATGGTTTCAGCAGTAAAATTACCATAGCCTTCCAGGTGGCCGGCTATAAGGAAACGGGTGTTGATGGCTATACGCATGGAGCAAAGGTAGGGTGGGTAGGCAGGGCTATCGTTGCATTACTTTTAGTTCAGTTTCTTTTTTGCTTTGCCCGGCGGTAAAAAATTTTCGCCGGTCACTACATTTTTACCTGTTTTGGCTTCCAAAGCAAATCTTGCGTTTTTAGCAATAGCGCCGCCCTTTTACTGGCAACTGCGTTTTCCATAAGTCCTTTTGCTTCGTCGGTTTCTGCTATTTGTCGGGTACTTAATTCAGCCAGGGCTGTAAATATTAATTCTGCTTCACTCATATGGTCGCGCAGGTTCTGAGATTGTAACCCTTTTAGATCTTTGTGCTTCTTAACGGTAAGTCCCGTCCATTCATGGTGTATGATGTTGGTGAGTATTGCAAACTCCTCTCCTTTTTTCACGCCACTCTCCTGCCAGTAATCGGTTAATTTATTCCGGGTTTCCTGACCGGTCATCCTTTGCTGGATCCATTTTTCGCTGCGGCCGTGCTTTTTCCAGTTCTCTCTTGCCCTGTCAAGGCTTTGAGCCGGGTCGGCTATTTCCTGCATCCGTTCGTAGCCGACTTTTGCCAGCCATTGTTTAAAAGGTTCTGCTTTGGGAGATGGGATGGATTGGATGATGCGGAGTAAGATTTCTGTGTCGGCCACATCTGTTTCCCGCATTTTTCCATCTGTAGCTTTCATTTTCAACTGTCGACAGATTGTCGACAGTTCAAGGCCATCTTCTGTTTTTACACGGATTTTCATTTTGAACCAATAGTCCCTGGGGTTGGCACTATCGGTTAAAGCTTCTATCACATCTATTATGGAAAAATACCAAATTTCCTTTTCTGCATCCCAGTGGGTGCGTACTTGCTTTTCTTCAAATAGCTTTATGTGGGGCATGGGGTTTATTTAGAGTGAATGTAGGGAAATAAAACTAAATTATTTAGTTATTAGCATGGTTGTCAACTGATCAATCTGTTAGGCAGATTGAATTCCGTCGCTGCTATTTCCAAAGTCTGCATTAGCCATTTTTTTTCTGCGCCCAATACACATAAAGTCGTTTAGTTTACCAATGAAAAAATCCCGGCCACTAATGGAACCGGGATTTTTACTGTAAAACTGTGTTCTCATTATTTTGTCACAATCAACTTCCGTGCAATATTCTTTCCTCCGGCTGTTTTCAGATCAGCGAAATAGACACCGCTACGAAGCCGTGTTGCATCCAGGGTAATATTGTACACTCTGTTTGCTTCTACCTTTGCATCGAATAATTTCACCATTTGTTTACCGGCCATATCGTAGAGGATCAGCTGCACCTTTTCATTATCCGTATGCATAAACCGGAGAGTGGTTGTAATAGCAAACGGATTTGGATAAGCCTGCAGGTAGGCATTACCTTTTTCAATGGTTTCAGGAACATTTGCGAAAGCCATTGCTATCGGCGCTGCGCTGCTATCAGTGCAAACTTTTACTGTACCACAAGCTGCCAATTGGTCCTCCGGATGTTGGATGAAATGATTTTGAGCGGCTACAATGGATATACATAGCGTTTGGTAAGGATTTGAGTTGCTGCCGGTTGCATGGCAGATCACCACTTTATCCAGGTTATTCCCGCATCGTACATCTATCACACATACCTTAACAGAATCAGTGAATGAACATCCGTTCGCATCCAGGATGGTAACGGTGTATATAGTTGTTGTGTCGGGGCATACGGTAATTGTATTTGCGGTACTGCCGGTACTCCACGTGATAGTGTATGGAGGTACCCCCCCGCCCTGGCCGGAATAGGTAAGGTCGGTGCAGGCTGAATCGGGGAAGCCGAGGTAAACGATCTTATTAGGGCCCGCATCAATAGTTAATTGTGGTGGCTCGGTTAATTCAACCGTAGTAGCGCCGGCAGTACAGCCGTTAGCATCCGTTACGGTAACTGAATAACTCTGCGCCATTAGCCCGGTAGCAACCTTAGTCGTTTGGCCATTACTCCAGCTATAGGTATACGGCGGTACACCACCTGTAGGGTATGCTTCCGCAACACCATCACTTCCACCATGGCAACGAACATTATAGCCATTGTAATCGGAGGTTGGTGCCGCAGTGGTAGTAAGCAACGGAGGTTCGGTGAGTGTAACATTTCCACCTGAAGAACAGCCATTGGCATCCGTTACCGTAACAGAGTATAGGATGGCGGAAAGACCAGTTGCTGTGCTTGATGTTTGTCCGTTACTCCAGCTGTAGGTATACGGTGGGGTACCGCCGGCCGCATTTGCTGCAGCGGTTCCATTGCTACCACCAAAGCAGGATACGTTGTAACCATTAAAATTAGAAGTTGCAGTTGGCGTTACAGTCAGTAGCGGTGTGTTCTCTACGGTAAATGGCACAGTTACTGAACAGCCAAATCCCAGGAGGTTGGTGACTGTTACACTGTGATTACCGGGACAAATGCCTGTTTCTGTGGAGCTTGTAGAACCGGTACTCCAATTATACGTTGGCGTAAATCCGCTGATGACATTTACAGTGGCAGTGGCATCACAAGCGTCGTGACAGGACACCTGGCGACCGTTATAGTTAGAAGTGATAGTGACGGTAGCGTCAAAATATTGTGCTCCCACACCTACTGCATACCATGCGTTGGTGGTTTGTTTTACTTCGTTGGAACAGGCTCCGTATAAATCAACGGCAGCCTGGATAGAATTCGTACGTGCATCGCTGTACTGGGATGTGCTGGAAAGATAGTTCAACAGGTTGCTGGCGGCGATTGCACTGGCTTTTGTAAGACCAATACCTGAAACGCTATAAGTGTCACCATTATCATTGGTGCCGCTGCCACCGGTAGTAAGCAGGTAGAACCAATAGTTTTGCACGCCGCTATTGGTATGCACCCCACCATTATCTCCTGTACCGGTAGCCCAGTTAGTACCCAGGTAGGTGTCTGGGTGGCCAAAATCTTTTGGATCGGACATGTCCCTTAAAGCCCCGTTGTCACGTTCTTCGCCGATCAACCAGTCGTTGCTGCCAAATACATATTGTTCATTGGCTTCGCCAAAAATATCGCTGAAAGATTCGTTCAAGGCACCCGATTCGTCCTGGTAGTCAAGGCCTGCACTGGCACCAGTAACGGCATGCGCAAATTCATGACCGATAATGTCAACAGTGGCATAGCTGTTAGTTAATGTACCAGCGCTGCTTAAACCGACTTTAAGCCTGCCGCCTGTGAATGACATGGAGGCGTTGTTGGCCGTTGGCTGACAACCTGATGTGGATCCGTCGCCGTCAAACATGGCATTGATATATCCGTCTATATCACCACCTCCATCGTCATAGCTATCCAGGCCCCGAACATCGTTCCAATAGTTATAAGATTGGTTGCACAACCATAATACGGTCGCACCAAAGCGCTCATTCATTGTGGTCCATGTATTGGTTGTATTATCAATTTCCTGCGGGCTCTCTGTACAGTTGGCACTGTTCCAATCTCTCACATGGAAAACAGCGGATTTGCAATCATCACGCAGGCGCCACAAAGTGCCGGTATATTTTTCGGTGGATATATTCTGGTTACCGTTAAATATGGTGTTTACCGTAGCGCCGTCGCAATTGGATTCCAGCGGAAGCGTTTTTACAATAGCTCCCGTATTCGCATCTACATACATACGGAAAAATTTATCAGGATTGGCTGCTTCAACATCGAACTTGTAAACAAGGCGGAGACTGGCATGGTCCTTTGAAACCAGCCAGCAAAGAAGGCCGTTTGGATAGTAGGTGGCGTTTCGATCTCCCTTTCGTTTTTTCAGGTCGTCCATCAGCGCCTGGTTCTCCCATTTATAAGTGCTGGCGTCATCATTTTTCAGGCCCATGTCGAGTGCCTGTTTTTCGGAAAGACGGGCATTTGCATTTTGTTGTGTTTTTATTTCTACGGCAAGGCCATTGAAAGTTTGCAAACTACCATTTCTAAAATGTGCTATATATTCCGAGTTATCGATAGGAATGCCCAGGTAAGTTTGCCTGAACCTGGAATGTTCCATACCTCCCTGGTCTTTACGGCTACTAACCAGGTTAAAATCCACAGCAGGATTCATTTTCAGCGTTTGCTTCCACCATGTCTTAATTGTTGCCGGAGACACTTTCACAGAAGGTGATAGTTTAACGAACGATGGATAAGCATGCTCCGTTCCTTCTTTTACAAATTCGGCACCCTGCACTTTTTTTGCAGCTTCGACGCCGCTGAATTCGCGTTGAGGCAGTTTTTTTTCCTGGGCCATCAATTGATGACATTCGGTGGTTACGAGCATGGAGAAAGCAAGTACGAGGTGCCTCCGTAAGCCTGAGCCGGAGGGCTTCAAAGCGGATGAGATTTTCATATGCGTTGTTTTGTATGATGAGATAATTCACTATCCATTTCAAAGCATCAACAAAAATGATGGGATGTCCATCATTCACCTCTCCGCACGGTTTCGTTACCAACAATCATGGTATGCATGCAACAACAGCCGGTTGCTACCGGCAATCAATTATCACCAGGATCAGCAACACAGACCTGGTGTAACCATAAAATGGAACAGGGTATTGTTCACCCGGTAAGGGTGCCGGAACAAGCCTGGTTATAAGGGGTAGGGCAGGCTCTTTTAAAATTTAAAAAAACGGGCGAAGGCAGGCTATCTAAAAAGTGCCGTCGCTGCTAAAAAATTTGCTGGTTTTTAAATCAGGTTACCCAAAATCATGCTCAATCGCTTACGCAGCGATGACTGGTATTTAAATAAAGGGTAATAAGGGGAGGGTTAAAATAAATACTACTAATCAGCGTGACTTAGCAACTTTCATCAGATAATTTCCAGTTCAAAAATAATAGGTGCATTGTAATAATGCAAGACCTTTTAATAATTTTTCCCGACCGTTTAATAGATGGCGATAATCAATTTTTACAAGGATTGCCCGGGGTCATTCTGTACGCAATAAATTATTGCTTGCATAACACAGCAGCGGAACGACCAGCTCTAAAAGTTACTGCAATAAAAAAGAGGCAACCTGGTCCGGCTGCCTCCTTATAAAATATAATAGAAAATTTTATCCTAAAGCCACACGCTTGAAAGCGATCACTTTCAGATCAGCGTCTACACTTTTCAAATAGTCTGCCACAGATTTGCTACCATCTTTTACAAAAGCCTGGCTCAACAAAGTAGTTTCTTTGAAGAAAGCGTTCAGCTTGCCGTCGGCAATTTTAGCGATCATTTCTGCAGGCTTTCCGGCCATTTTAGGATCATTGGTAATAACGTCTGTTACAATAGCTCTTTCACGCTCTACCGTTTCGGCAGGAACGCTGTCGCTGTCAACGGCTACGGGGTTAAGAGCTGCTATTTGCATAGCTACATCTTTACCAGCTTCCGCTGCTTCTTTGTTAAGACCTACCAATACACCCATACGGTTGCTGCCGTGAATGTAAGAGGCTACATATTCTGCATCAATTCTTTCGAACTTGCTGATGCCAATTTTTTCGCCAATTGAAGCCAGTTTGTCGTTGATCAGTTCGGCAACTTTTGCACCGTTAATTTCTACTGCATTTAATTCATCAACGCTTTTTACATCGCTGCTGATGGCTGCATCCATAATGCTTTGAGCAAATGCTACGAAATCAGCATTCTTACTTACGAAGTCAGTTTCGCAACTCAGACAAATGGTGATGCCGGTTTTGTTGTCGGCGGTTGTTTTGGCCAATACAACACCTTCTTTTGCATCACGGTCGCTGCGAAGTGCAGCTACTTTTTGTCCTTTTTTACGCAACCAGTCAATGGCGGCTTCAAAGTCACCATTGCTTTCGGTTAATGCCTTGCGGCAATCCATCATACCGGCACCTGTGGCCTGGCGCAGCTTATTAATGTCAGCTGCTGTTATAGCTACTACAGTTTCGCTCATAATATTAAGTTTGAAATTTTTTATTGATTTATTGGTAGATCAAAGCTTTGACGCAATAATCTTTGAATTGGAAAAGACCAATGCTGTTAAGGCTTTGGTCTTTTCTTATGCAATTAAATGATACTTGTAATTTTCATGGTTGAACAAACGTAAAAGCGAAAGGTTTACCAATTACTAATTAACCAATCACCAATCAACTAATTAACGTCCACCCGGGCGACGGCCACCGCCACCACCTGGTCCACCAGCACCTGCAGGCCGACGTCCGCCGCCAGCACCACCTGCTCCACCAGGACGGCCACCACCAGCGTTTCCGCCACGGTTACCAGTTCCACGTCCACCAGCACGGCTTCCACCTCTTTCGCGGCCACCTTCTTCGCCATCCATTTTAAATGATGGACGATCGTCGCCGTCGTTGTCATCAACTACACCATCTTCGTCTTTAGCTACCTGGCGCTCGGCCAAACCTTCAGCAATAGCGGCAGTAACATAATTACAAATAATAGCAATGGATTTTGTAGCATCATCATTGGCTGGTACAGCAAAATCCACTTTGTTAGGATCGCTGTTGGTATCTACCATACCGAATGTGGTGATATTTAATTTTTTAGCCTCGGCCAAAGCGATGTGCTCATGTCCGATATCTACCAGGAATAATGCGGCAGGGATACGGCCCATGTTGGCAATACCGCCCAATACTTTTTCCAGTTTGTCTTTATCACGACCCAAGGTCAAACGCTCTTTTTTAGTAAGGCTGTCGATGCTGCCATCACCCAGCAATTTCTCAATGCTCTGCATTTTCTTTACGCTCTTACGAACCGTATTGAAATTGGTAAGCATACCACCCAACCAACGCTCTGTAGCGTAAGGCATGTTTACTTTTTTGGCACACTCGCTTACAATTTCCTTAGCTTGTTTTTTGGTAGCAACAAACATGATCTTCTTACCACTTTTTGCGATCTGCTTCATAGCAGCAGCAGTTTCCTGCAGGCACTCAGTTGTTTTGTTCAGGTCAATGATGTGAATACCTTTCTTCTCAGCGAAGATGTAAGGCAGCATCTTTGGGTTCCACTTTTTCTTCAGGTGACCAAAGTGTACACCGGCTTCCAGAAGCTGTTGTTGAAGTGAAGTATTTGATTCCATTTCTTTTGGAGATTTATTATTAATTGGAAAAATTATTAAGTCATTAGGTCAATGGTCATTTGTCAATGTGTGGTCAAAAAAGTGACCCAATGACGAATTGACCTGATGACCAACACATTAACGTTTGCTGAACTGGAAGCTGCGACGTGCTTTTTTCTTACCTGGTTTTTTACGTTCTACCTGGCGGCTGTCGCGGGTTAATAAACCAGCTGCTTTTAATGTAGGACGCAGTTCAGGGTTTAACTCGATCAGTGCGCGGCTAATGCCCAGCTTTACAGCTTCGGCCTGGCCTTTAACACCACCGCCTGTTGCATTGATTACGATATCGTAAGAACCTGTAGATTCAACTGCTTTCAATGGTGTTTCTACCTGGTTTTGCAGGTATACCATTGGAAAATAAGTTTTGTAGTCTTTGCCATTGACAGTAATAGCACCTGTACCTTTTGTAAGGAATACACGTGTTACTGCTTCTTTACGGCGACCAACGGATTTTATTTGCTTTTCCATTTATTGTTGCGTTTAGCTTTTGGCATTTAGCCTTTTGCAGTTTTTTTAATTAGAACTTCAATTCTTTAGGTTGTTGTGCACTGTGCGGATGTGCAGCACCGGCGTACACATACAATTTCTTGATCATTTTGCGGCCCAGGCGGTTTTTAGGTAACATACCTTTTACGGCACGCTCCAAAATAGCATCCGGACGACGTTTGATCAGATTGCCGGCAGTTTCTTCCTTTTTACCACCGGGGTAGCCACTAAAGTTGATGTAGATCTTTTGCTCCAGTTTATCACCGGTAAATACAACTTTGTCTGCATTAATAATGATTACATTATCGCCGCAATCAACATGGGGCGTGTAATAGGTCTTGTTCTTACCACGGAGAACAGATGCAATTCTTGCACACATGCGTCCGACGGTTTGATTGGTACCGTCCACAATATACCAGTTGTGCTGTACGGTAGCCTCATTCGCATGTTTGGTGGTGAAATGTAGTTTGCTCATAACTTTTTTCTTTAGAAGCCCCGGGACCATCCTCCCGGCTGCTTTATTTAAAAATATCCCATTCAGACGTTTTTTTTGAATGGGGTGCGAAGGTGAGCCTCTTCATGTTATTTTCCAACTATTTGGGCAACTAATTTTTACCGAACCTTTATAACTCATTGATTTACAATAAAAATATTGCACAGAAATTTTACTACGGCCATCAAATGCAGCAACGGCGGGAGAAAATTACGCAGCAGAGGCTGGAAATGCTGATGGAGTTGCGTTCTAGTTGGGATCTGGCTGAAGCAGTGCTGAACAACAAACAGTACTTAAATTTGACAAAATTGATTTTATGACCGCCAGAATTGTAATTCCCGGATATGACATGGATATAGAGCTTCCCGGCTCAGAAAATATGACCGATGAGGAGTTTTTTGATTTCTGTGCTCAAAATAGAAATACCAAAATTGAAAGAGACGAGAACTATCAAATTTATATTAGGCCACCAGCCGGTTTAGAATCATCGGGGATGAATAGCGAATTGACTACAGAGGTGACTATCTGGAACAGAAAATCTAAACTTGGTAGAATAGGCGATTCATCTTCAGGTTTTTTTCTTCCTGATAAATCAATGAAAAGCCCTGATGTAGCCTGGATGAGCAATGAAAAATGGGATTCCATACCTGATATTGACAAACAAAAATTCCCATACGTTACTCCGGAATTCATCATTGATTTAATGTCTCCATCTGACAGGCTGGGTGCTGCTAAGGAGAAAATGGAAAAATGGATAGAGAATGGTGTTTTGTTGGGATGGCTGATAGACCCGAAAACAGAAACCACCTTTATATACCGAAAAGACACACCTGCCGAAACGGTAATTGGTTTCGACAAGAAACTATCCGGAGAAACGGTGCTTCCAGGCTTTGAGATGGATTTATCAATACTGAAATAGTCCGTTTATCACCTTCTGATTTTTGAAGGTCAATTTTCTTTTGCATGTGACTTGTATACATCCGGGTCATTTTTCCGCATCATGCGATGGGGTTCAGGGTGTACGGTGTAGCCAAACTGTTCGTAGAGTCCGTGGGCGTCCCTCGTACCGAGCGTCCAGTTCCGGAAACCTTGTAGCTGCGGATGATTGTGAATCACTTCCATCATCCATTTGGACAATCCCCGTCCGCGGAAGGCTTCATCAATAAATACATCGCAGAGATAGCCGAAAGTGGCGTAGTCAGTTACTACTCTTGCAAAACCTATTTGTTGATCATTCTGGTACATCCCAAAGCAGCAAGACCCGTCGATAGATCTGCTGACAACATCCTGTGGAATATTTTCAGCCCAATAGCTTTGAGTGGACAAATAATGATGGATATATTCCTGGTTGAGGAGTGCAGGATCAGTAGAGATGAGGTAGTCGTTTTTGTGAAAGCTGAGATGTTCCATTTTGTAAGTGGGCAGTTTATCAGTTGGCAGTTGGCAAAAATAAAGCAGGTATTATCCAAAAAAGGCCTTGATTATTTCTTTGTTGTCCAGTTCGATCATTTCACCGGGAGCGAGGTTCTCAAGGGTTAGTCGTTCTATGCGATAACGGATGAGCCTTAGGGTGGGGAACCCAACAGCTGCCGTCATCTTTCTTACCTGGCGGTTTTTGCCTTCGGTTAAAATAAGTTTTATCCAGGAGGTGGGAATGTTTTTTCTGAACCGAACCGGTGGATTGCGGTCGGCAACATTTGGAATGATTTCAAAAAGGCTGGCCTTACAAGGTTTGGTTGGATAGGTTTTTCCGTCAACTGTAATTGTTACTCCCCGCGATAATTGCTGCAATGCTTCATCGCTAATGGCACCATCAACCTCTGCCCAATATTCCCTTTCGTGTGCATGTGTTGGATGCAATAGTTTTTTGTTAAGTGTGGCATCATTGGTTAAGATCAACAACCCTTCGCTGTCGTAATCCAGCCGGCCTACCGGGTAAACATCGCGGGGGACATTAAAAAAGTCCTTCAATGTTTTTTTATGTTCAACAGGTGAGAACTGCGAAAGAACATTAAACGGTTTGTGAATGATGAAATAACGGGACACGCTTTTTGGAGTTGATTCAGATTAAATGGAAATGTAATTTACAATTGTCGGCCGGCAGCCGTTGTTTATTTTTAAGGAACAATAACAGGTACATTGCCCAACAGAATATTCACTAAACAGGTGGCAGGCAAAAGGGGTAAAACAAGCCTTCCTAAAATACAAAAATCCCGGCCATGAAGGCCGGGACTTTTTATATAGATGGGTTAGTAAGTATGGGAACCAAATTCCCGTCACAATATTAAAAAACATTTTACCCACACAAAAAAAAATTCTTAAAAATTTTATTCACATTTTTAATGCCGAAGTGGATTTATATCATTGACTTTTTACAAAAAGTGAAAGGTAAATACTTCTTGTTATGAAGAGAATTGCCATCTTTCCTGGTAATGAATAAAATGTTCTGTTGTTCTGAAAGTATTGTCTATGCTGAATTACAAGCTGCATATTCATTGTTGTGAAACAGTACCCTTCTCTTAAGCTGGTGAAAGAAAATGATAGCGCTAACAAGTATTGAGCATGCCATAACAGGCCATGAAAATGTGAATAACCATGAAAATATTTTCAGCGAAAAAAACAGGAAAATTGTTGAAAGCAGCATTGTAATTCCTGAATGCACTAAAATATCAGCGGCTTGTTGTTTTGTTTTTCGAAAGATTAGTGATAACGGAATAATAAACCAGGCTAAAAACCATGGGTTATATGCTGATGAAATGTACAAACCGGCTAGCTGCAACAGCATTAAACCCGCCAATACCGAGGTGAAGAATGCGAGGGCAACACGGTGTTTAAAACTATAATCAGGTGAACAGTCGAAGCATCCTTTAGCGAACGAAGGTTTGGCCACAATGATCTTCCTGTTGTAAGAAATAAAGCTGTACAATTTCTTAAACAGCCAATGCACCCAACGAATACTAAGCACCGGTTTTATGAAAGGCAGTTTTTGATTGAGTATTTCAGCTAATGCATCTACACCATACTTTACTTCGCCGGTTTCTAAATCAACCAATGGGATTTCATGCCGGGCCCGGTTGGTATCCAACGGGAATTGCCGGATATTGATGGAGGAAAATGCAATACGGTTTTCTTTTTGCAGCAACCCGGCTTTCACAAACGCTGTTGTGTAAGCTGCACAAAGGGGACAGTTATCATCGTAGAGTAATGCCTGCCGGTTCTTCGTTTTCATATCATCTTTTTTAAGCTAATGAATTGCTTTTCATTTTATGCCCTCTATCTTTCCCATCCATAGCCGTTGGCTTAAGTCAACGGCTATGGATGGATGGCTAACAGCTGCAAGATAAACGTTTGTTTTCTTATTTTCAATAAATACTGAAAATAAGAAAACAAATGCAGCAAATTGTTGCCTTTACCTTTGACGCAAAATTCATTTGCATGCTTTTTCCCAGCGGAACTACGGCTCAATGGGTAGCCACATTGATAGGTGCTGAAGTAATTGGTGACGGTTCTGCCGTCATTGGTGGTGTTAACGAAATTCATAGGGTACAACCAGGCGACCTGGTGTTTGTAGACCATCCCAAGTACTATGATAAATGCCTTAAAAGTGTGGCGAAGTTTATCATCATCAATTCAAAAACGGTTGAGGTTCCGGAGGGCAAAACGCTGTTGTATACTGCCGAACCTTTTGAAGCTTACCTCAGTATAGTAAGACATTTCAGGCCTTTTGAGCATGCCAATAAGATGGTGAGCGACACTGCGATAATTGGAGAAGGCACGGTGATTATGCCGGGTGCGTTTATTGGCCATCATGTTAGCATTGGGGCCAACTGCATCATTCACCCCAATGTTTCTGTTTACGATTATACTTCGATAGGCGATAATGTGATCATCCATTCAGGAACGACCATTGGCGCTGATGCTTTTTATTACAACGTCAAAAAGAACCGCGATGTGTGGGCCAAAAAAATGCTAAGTTGCGGCAGAGTGGTGATAGAAGATGATGTAGAGATAGGAGCCAACTGTTGTATAGATAAAGGTGTGACCCATCATACCATTATTGGCCGCGGTACCAAGATGGACAACCTGATACAGATAGGACATGATGTAGAGATCGGGAAAAACTGCATTATTGCGTCGCAGGTAGGTATTGCCGGCGCCACCACCGTTGGGGATGGTGTAACACTATGGGGACAGGTGGGTGTAAACAAAACCATTCATATAGGCGATAATGTGGTAGTCCTGGGGCAGAGCGGCGTAACCGCATCACTGGCTGCCGGTAAAACCTATATGGGCTACCCTGCAGAGGATGCCAGCATTAAACGCCGGGAACTCGTTTGGTTAAAACGAATCCCGGCGCTTTGGAAAAAGGTGATGGATGCCAAATAATGTTATGAGAGCGGCTTTATTTATAGGATGTACATGAATCCAAATGCCATATTGGACAATACATTCCCGTAGTTCAGTACCGAACTGACGCCGATATTTTTATGCTTTTGCGTAAACGACGTGGCCCCTGTTTTTGTTTCAATCTGTTGCTGCCCCACCCCAAAATTGACAAGGTTATTCAGGTTAAAATTAGCCATCCACTTTTTGTTGAAAGCGTAAACCAGTCCCACGTTCGCCCCCAATTGAAATTCATTTGATTTCGTTGTTATGATAGTTGTCGTAATTGATGTACCTGTCCTTTCATATTTGTTATCAGAATGGGAATATCCCGTGCCTACACCCCCCAAAAAGGAAAAACCTTTCCCCAGCGGAAAATATTTATTCAGGAAAACCCTCGCCCCGGCAGTCCATTGCTTGCTCTTCTCAACATTTTTATTTGCAAATGATTCATTACGGGTATTACCTCCCCCCGCTATTAAGCCAATGCCCACCACCAGGTTATTTTTTATGGCCTTGCCTATTGACGGAGAAAATAGCACATTGAAACTCTTTTGCTCTGCGACGGTATCCGATTCGTTTTTACCTGCATTAAAACTAATGCCACCAGACAGTATCTTTTGTCCCTTTTCAATTTGAGCCTTTGTGGTAATACTAAGCAGCGAAAGGAATGCAACCGGAAGTAGTAATTTTTTTTTCATTTGCGTTGTTTTATTGGTTAAAAAATGTCAGCGCAAATATGACCGGTGTGTAGAATAAAAAGAAACGGAGACTGTGCTTTAACTAAGTATTACCCTAATCAAAATACAAATGAAGAATGCTGAGCAGCATTTAAACAAAGAAAGAATAAAGAAAATATGAAAGAACTGCAGGTTTGTGGCAGTGGAGCTCTAAAGGGCTTTCTCAAAATACACTACTCCCGGTAACGGGTTTTCGTAGTAGGCTTCGGTTTCTGTAAAGCCCAGCTGTATGTATAGCTTGTAAGCTGCCTGTAATCTTTCCAAAGTATCCAGCACCATCTTTTTATAGCCCAATTGTTTGGCTTTGCTAATAATGAGGATGCATAGTTCCTTGCCGATACCCAGGCCTTTATATGCTGGCAATACATACAGTCGTTTCATTTCGCAGATACCATTTCTTTTGTTGCGTACTGCTACCATGCCGGCGAATTCATTATTATCTGTCTTGCAAAGAATAATGCAGCCGTCGGGAGACCCATACATTACAGGCAATTGTTTGTATTCCTCATCCATGTGCTGAAAGCTGAGGTCTTCGTCCAAAAATTCGAGGTAAGCGTTTATTAGTTTGGCTGCCGCTTCATAATGTTCCGGGAGGTGGGCTTCTATGTATTGCATGTGCTTCAAAAATAATTCAACTGAAACGAAAGCTGCCATCTTCTGAAGCATAAACTACTGTAATTTCTATAATGGCATCTTTATTCAATCGCCCGTAGATGTGGGGGAAATATTCATTCACAGATGGCGCCAGTTCATATTTTAACTCAGCGCTGAGTTTTTCTACTTCAATTTTCAACAGCAACACCATTGGTTCGCCTTTGTAGTAACGGTTGATCGTTGCTTCCACTTGTTCGGCAGTACTGGCATGTATAAAGCCTTCTGTATGGAGAGAAGGCGCCTCGTAATAAATGCTGTCTGCAAAAAGCTGCCACTGTGCGGGTGTAACAATATGATAAAAAAAGGCAGGCAACTGTTTCTCCATGATCCTATTTTTTGAAATTGCTTTTTGAAATTTTTAAGTCAATCGTGTAATAACCAAATTCATCAGCCTCAAAAGACAAAACCACCTGTATCTTCTCGGTGTCGTACAACTGGCCGAAATAAATACTTGCTTTTTTTTGTCCCCCGTTATCTGCTTTAGGTGCTGTTAGCGGGGCTTTCAGTATGTATGTTTTACCAGATGCACTGCTCACGATCGCTTCATTTACCTGGTTGTACACCCTGTTGAAAATCTTAAGCGCTTCGGTTCCGTCCTGTTCATCATAAAACGTAAAGCAAGCCAGCCATTTTTCATAGGTGGGCGTATTCTTTACAGTTGTTATCTCGCACTCAATGGTGCTGGAAGGTTGACCTGGCCACTTTAAGGTCGATTCAAAGATCTGGTGATGGATACCGATCGCTTCTCCGGGCTCCGCAGAATTATCCCATGTCATCTTGCCTTTGTGATTTACAAAATTAGTGGCAGCCGATTTGATGATATCAGTTAGCAGTTCGGCTTGCTTTACTGCTCCGGCATTATCTAACTTGGAGGTGAGCGTTTTTCCGAACTCAAGTTTTTCCACCTTTGGCTGGGCCCACAACCCAGGATTAGGATACAGCAGCACCAGCATTAAAAAAACAATGGCCGCTTTTTTCATAATGAAATAATTGTTATTGACCACTATCAGCCGAGGTAACTATATGGTAAATGAATCGCTGGTAGACCAGTTTTTCCTCTGCAATGTCATTTACCAAATAAAGATTGTTTTAGACTTTCAAAGGGCGCAGAACGACCGCCGTTATCTACTATACTAAATACTTCATTATTAAAGGCTACATGATAAGTTGTTAGAGTAGTACTCATCCGTTTTTTGTCTAAGTCTTTTATTTCTTTTACAAATACGTTTAGGCTAAGAAGCTGAGATGATTCAATGATAGTTTCACGGATTGGCTTTCCCTCTGTTTTAAACTGAGCAAACAGTTTGTCATTTTTTTTGTAGACGCGCAGATGGCTTTCCAGATAATGAAAACAACCAGAAGAAGTAAACTTGACCAAGGCAAGATTAGTTCCGGATCGATAGGAAAAAATAATAGCAGCAACAAGAAATGCTGCTGCTATCATCAATATCCATATGCTCTTTTGATTCATTTTTCTAACAAAAAAGAGGTTAATCCCCCACGAAACTAAAACCTTGTTTCCAGGTACAGCGGCAGCATTGCTCTCCACGTCGGCCAATCGTGCCGCCATTCTTCGCCCCATACATCCAATTCGTACCAAATGTTTTTACTGTACAAAACGCCAGCCATTTCCTTGCTGCCATTGGGGTCTTCGTAAGGTCCGCTACCGGTAAGTATATGTATGTGACGGCTGCGGCGGATATTATCCAGGTACCAGGGGTCGCTTAGCCCGGGCATGTACTGTACGGGGCTATTGTAAAATACTTGCTCATCGTAATAACCGCTGGTGTATTCCATCAGGTTGTACACGCCACTCATGGCTATCACGCCGTTGATAATATCGGGTCTTTTAAGAAAAAGGTTCATGCTGTGCAAGGCGCCAAATGATGCACCGCATGTAATTATTTGTGTTTCGGCCGAAGAGTTGGTCCTGATAAAAGGGATGACCTCTTCAAAAATATATTGGTTAAACTGGTTTTGGCGGATGGCCTTGTGGCTGCCTTCCATTTCCTTATTCATCCAGCTTTCGTTGTTGATGCTGTTGACACTGTATACTTTCACCTTGCCGGCTTCTATAAACGGCTTCAGACAGTCCATGAGCTGGAATCGCTCATACTCCAGGTAATCCGCTGCGGCTGTAGGCACGAGGAGCAGTGCAAAACCATAGTGGCCATAAATGGCGATTGGCATGTCTTTGTTAAGGGCGGGGCTGTACCAGCTAAATAGTTGTCGTTCCATATTTTGATTGTTTGTTTTTTGGTTTTCCAGGGTATTGCGATCTGGGGTTTCCTTTATAATAGGCCAAAACCCTGACAGGGCAAAAATACAAGCCCTGTCAGGGTTTCTGCGGAACTCATACATGCTTTTGTAATTCTTTCCATACGTCCCGGTAGCATTGGGCGGCATATCCACTGTTGGCAAATTCCATTACAGGAGCTTTATTGACCCCCATTTTCTCGACATCGCTCAGGTAAGGGATGTAATTTTTCAGGAAATCTTTGTTACGGTAGTGTGCTTCCAGTGTTTCGTTGTGAAGTGTTTTCCGAAGGTCGGCCATGGAGAAATAGCAGGCCAGCTTCGCTGCCAGTTCATGTTCTTTAATAAATGCTTTCACCATTTCATAACTGCGGATGGAAAGTGTAGTGGGTATGGTGGGCATTACGATGGTATCGGCAGCATTAAATACAGCTTCGTGCAGGAGGTTAAGGCCGGGCGGACAGTCGAGAAATACATAATCGTATTTCCCTTTTATACTGCTGAGCAGGGATTTGAGCCGCTTTTTTCCCTGTTTCATGTCGTTCAGTTGTACATCGGCCTGCCTGGCACTCAAATCAGCGGGTATAATGTCTATCAGCTGAAACTCGGTTGAATGGATAGCCGAGGCCAGATCTGTTTCATGTGCCAGTATTTTCTTCGTGTCGCTATTCTTTGGGTTTGGTTTTGTTTTGAAATAAAATGAAGCAGCGGCTTGCGGATCCAGGTCCCACACCAAAACCTTATGGCCTTCGGCGGCGGCCAGGTATGCCAGGTTTACACATCCTGCAGTTTTACCCACACCTCCTTTTAAATTATAAAGGGCCAGTGTTACCATAACCAGAATTTTATTGTGTGAAAGAATAATGCGTCGGTTGCGGAAAAATGAAACTAACGAATTTTGAAAATACAAAAGATATTTTGATTAGCACAAGTATGGCAAGGCGGACATTAGCAAGACCGTATTTTACTGTGAATACCCAAATGAGTGATGTTCCCGCTTTGTTCTTTCTAAAAATCCATACCAGCAGTGCTGCGGGTTGCTTCACAACGCATTAGTTTTGCTGTATGATCGTCACTATTACACTCAACCCCTGTATCGACAAAAGCACTTCGGTGCCTGAAATAAAGCCCGAAGCGAAACTTCGGAATACGGAAGTAATCAACGAACCCGGTGGCGGCGGTATCAATGTGAGCAAGGCTTTGGCTAAACTCGGTATTGATTCATCAGCTTTGTTTCCTTCCGGCGGCCACAATGGCGATATGCTTAAAAATTTACTCAAGGCCGAAAAGATTCCTTTTCACTCGATCGACAGCAAAGTGGAAACAAGGGAAAACTGGATCGTTGGCGAAGCCAATACCGGCAAACAGTTCCGCTTTACGTTCCCAGGCAGGGAAGTGGAGGAAGGGGCGATCAAAGAGATGCTTGAAGAATTGCAGTCCTTTGCTCCATCGTTTGTTGTGGCCAGCGGCAGTATGCCTCCCGGGTTGCCTGATAATTTTTACGGATTGGTGGTAAAATATGCCTGCGCAGCCGGGGCCAAATGTATTGTGGATACCAGCGGCGAAGCTTTGAAAGGTCTAAAAGGTAAGGGTGCCTACCTGATAAAGCCCAATATTTCAGAACTCTGCAAACTCCTCGGCATTGAAAAGCTGGATTTACTGGAAGTGGACGATGCTGCCCAACAGTTGATACAAAATGGCTATGCAGAATTGGTGGCTGTATCTATGGGGGGCGATGGTGCGTGGCTGGTAAGTGCTGATGAAAAGCATTTTACCCCTGCACCTAAAGTAGAGGTAAAAACCACGGTGGGCGCAGGCGACAGTATGGTGGCTGGTATCACCTATATGTTGTATAAAAACGAACCGCTGCAAAATGCGATCCGTTTTGGCGTTTGCTGTGGGAGTGGAGCTACCATGAATGCCGGAACGGAACTATTTAAAGTGGAGGATGTGTGGCGGTTATACCACGCAATGCAATAAATTAGCTGATGCATTTTTCAGATTATTATTTTATCCTGATGCTGATAGGCGTTCGCTACCTGGTTTTGGCGGCGATCGGTTTCCTGGTTTTTTATGTAGTGTTTAAAAGAAAATTCTGGCATCAAAAAATTCAGCAGCGGTTCCCGAAGTGGGACGACTATTCCAGGGAGATTGGCTATTCAATTCTCACCATTTGCATTTTCGCCTTTGTCCCCGTTTTACTTATTTCAAATGATACAGTAAGGCCTTATACCACTTTTTATAAAGACATCGAACAATATGGATGGGTTTGGTTCTACGCTGCATTCCCCGTGATGTTCTTTATGCACGATGCCTATTTTTACTGGATGCACCGGCTGATGCACCATCCAAAATTGTTCCGGGCAGTTCATTTGATCCATCATAAATCTGTAAACCCATCGCCATGGGCTGCCTATTCATTTCACCCGCTGGAAGCTGTGGTGGAAGCTGGCATTGTGGTGGTGTTCCTGTTTACCATACCGATTCATAAAGTACACCTGGGCATTTTTTTTCTTTTTATGATCATTTATAATGTGTATGGCCATCTCGGTTGGGAGCTCTACCCAAAAGGATTCAGCAGGAGCCGCATCGGCAGATGGATCAATACCTCTGTGAACCATAACCAGCATCACCAGTATTTTAAAGGCAATTATGGCCTGTACACTTTAATATGGGATCGCTGGATGGGAACCATTCGGGAGGATTACGAAAGCAGGTTTGAGGAAGTGAAGGGGAGAAAGAAACCCGAAGTGATGGAGGAAAAAAACTTGCAACATGAATTATCCCAGGTATAAAAAGGCGCACATGAAAGCGGTATGGATTTGTATATTAATTCGCTTCTCTTTCTCCGCATCGGGCCAGCTTACGGACAGAGAAATCTACGATCTGAAAGGTGGCCGTGTAAAACAGGATAACAGTTTTGTGTATTCTTTGCCATACTCCCAAGGCAAAAAGTTTTTACTCGTGCAGGCTTATAACAGCAATAAATTCAGTCACCGGAACGAACTCAGCCTCGATTTTAAAATGAAACAAGGCAGCAGCATTTGTGCCGCAAGGGAAGGGATCGTTGTGGAGATAAAAGAAGACAGTGAAGTGGGTGGTGCAAAGGATGAATATTTATCGCAGGGCAACCATATTATCATCCTGCACAGCGATGGAAGCAGGGCCATGTACTGGCATTTACAAAAAGATGGGGTACTGGTAAATGCCGGTGACACCGTGAAGCAGGGCCAACATATTGGCATTAGCGGCAATACGGGTTATTCAGGTTTTCCGCACCTGCATTTCCAGGTAAAGGATAAAGATGGTAAAGAACTGGCCACCCGTTTTCTTACACGGAAAGGCATCCGGTATTTAAGGCCTGGAAAGTGGTATAAGGCCGTACAGGAACCACAAACTCATCATTAATGCCAGATACTAAAACTTTTCTACCAAAAATACAAACGCAGCCTTCGCTTCATGCCTGCATAGTTAGCTTTCAAAAAAAGTGATGCTATGAAACAAGTTATGATAGGCCTGATATTGTTGGCCTATGGAAAGGCCCATTCGCAAAACGTAGGTATCGGCATTACCAATCCTGCCGCGAACCTGCATGTAGACAGTGTTATCAAAATCGGCCAAAATGCGTCGCTTGGTCCCAATACTCCAGGCCGCATCAATGCACTGCGTTTTGGCGATGGCAGATTTGTAAGCATTGGAGAAGACACCCGGGACGACCAGTTAAACATCCGTGCAGGGATGATACTTTTGAGGCAAAGTCTAAACTCTATTGGCAATGGTGGCGTAGGTATTGGGGTAGATAGCGCTACGGCAGGGCTTGACCTCAGTGGCTCACTCCGCTTACGAACTGCTGGCACACCCGGGGTTGGCAAAGTGCTTGCCAGCGATGCAGATGGTTATGCCACATGGCAAACGCCCAATAATCAGAACGGAATTTATGCAGTGGGAGGTTCCGATTTTAAGGCACAAAGTAGCGATCTGGTTGTAGATATTTTTGGAGGTAATGGGGGAGCCTATTATGCAGTTCCTGCAACAAATAGTAGCCTCATTGCACCGGTACATCTACCCAATGGTGTAAAGGTTACTGAAGTTACTTTTTGGGTAGTGGATAATGTTGCAGAAGACATCTCGTTGAGATTCGGGGGAGAGTGGGTTGCTTCTTCCGGTTATGGAACTAGCTCAAATATCGTTACTACCGGAGCGTCGGCATCATTAAGGTCTTTTACAATGCCAACAAACATTACTATTAATAATGCTGTTAGCAGTTATTTTGTAAGTGCCTTTACATCCTGGGGTGGCACTAACGCTACTTTAATTAAGTCTGTAATAATCAGGTACGAGTATTGAGATGTTAGTCTTCTATGCTGCTTTTTTTGTTTGGTAAAACTATCTGCAATTGTATGACCGTGATATAGCCATGCAACATTTTTGCAAAGCCTTTCATAATGTATGGAAAGAATTTCAGCTTCATGGCGTTATCCGAAAACTGAAACCCGGCATATATTAGAGGAACCCTGGAAGCAAAAAAAAATGACAGAGCCACCCAAAATGGTTCATGAGACCAACTGGAATATTTTACTAGTGGATGATGCGTTCTACGCTTCTGTAAAAGGCGGTGATTTACCCCATACCATCACTACTCCCAAACAAAAGAGCGCTTTTAACTTTATCAGGCCACCCGAAAGCATGCCAGCGACACTGTTTGGAATTTGCGAAAAACCACCGCTGTAAAAGCCGAAGGGCAGCGAATTGTAGATAAGCATGTAAGTAAAAAGGGCAGTATGGATGCAAGAAATAAAAAGGATAAAAACCTCGCTGAACAACAAAGTTGCCTTTATAAATAACCTGGTTACCTGCTCACCGCCTGTGCCAGCTTCGAAAGGATATTTGCCCGTTTGAGTGCCCGGGAAGTTCTTGATTTTCTTTCGTCCAATATTACAGAGCCGTCTTCTCTTTCCACCCATTCGTCACCGGTGGTTTCATCCACTTTCACTTTTAATTTGCGCAGCCAGAAGTATAAAACCGGGCCCAATACCAGCCAGAAACCAGAGAAGTAATAGAGGTAAATTTTCTCTGCTTTAAATCGCATCGTGCTTTCCTGTACAAATATTTTATTGGTGGATGGCACATAAATAACAGGTATCGCTTTCCCGGTTTCAAACCTGTCCCATTCCTCCTGCGACACATATTCGGTGGTGCTGCTGCGGATCTTTTTCCCATCATTGGCAACAAAAGCCACCGACACTTCATGATCGTTGTTACCCACAGTAGCTTTCGAGACAATAGTGGCCGTATAAACTTCCCCTGTGCTTAGGGTTTTTGTTAGTTGCTTTTCATCCTGGTACAGCCATACACAGGTGGCAACAAACAATAATCCACACATAATAAACATGCGCAGGCCCAGCGAATTATATTTTCGCATGATAAACCAGTAGAGGGAAAAAATAAAAGCCCCTATCAGTACAAGTTCCAGCGTGGAATTCATGTTTTCGAAAAACAGGTTGAGCAGCATTGTGGACGATTTTAGTACACAAACCTACATCGTCGTCAAAATTGAAAATGGAGGCATTTACGTGTGTATCTTTTTCACCGAAAAACGGAAGGCCTGCCTTTACATTTGGAAAACCGGCTGGTAATAAAAAGTCTTTCTACTTTATTTGGATTTGTCGCCAAGTGTAAACTCCAGGAACCTTTTCACCGCCTTTTCCAGCTCCTTCGATTGTGTTTTGTTCAAAGGTGAAAAGGGAAATGTTTCTACCATTACAGTTTTGCCTTTGACAACCCTTTGCCAGGTTCCGGCAATTTGCCCGTCTATGATAATCATCCGGTTAAAAATGGGGTTGTCCCGTGACATCTGTTTGGGCGTATTATCCGGATCGATAATGGCACTGCGATCTTTATAACCCATGCCATATTCATCATAGTCGGGCATCAGGAAACTGGCCTGGGTCTTTTTTTCCGGCGGAGTCGCCATGGGCGAAAACACATATTCCTTTCCATCCATCAAATAGTGCTCAAATTCTTTGCCGAGCATCGCCATTCCTTTTTTAGCATCAGTAATCGTGAGACCACACCAGGTAGCATAATCCTGCAAAGTAGCCGGGCCACGGCTTTTGAAATATTGGCTGGTAAGTGCTGCCAGGGCTTCTTCCCGGCTAAAGGGTTTTACCGCAGGCACCCTTTCTTCCAGCAAGGCATAGGTAAATTGTTTGCCCTGCCTGGGTCCGCCGCAAACAATACCATCCAGTTCTGCCTGCATCATGATGCAGCTAAGGCCTACACCGTCAGTGATGATCTTTTTCTTTTTAAGTCCTTCATTGAGCGTATCCCTGGTAAGATGAGTTCCCCCTTCGAGCATCTTTATGAAAATGTCGTTGGCCCGTTTGAAGATCTTCTTATCCATGCCGCACTTGCGATACATAAATCCGTTGAACTGGTGGACCCTTGGGGCCGTTAACTGTAGCAGCCAGCGAATATCCTGTGGCGCTACAAAATGCCAGGTGGGCCGCATCAGGTGGGTGCGAAGGATGTGGCCGTTATTAAACGCTTCTTCAATATCCGCATCGGTGCTTCCCGGCAGACGCAGACCGATGGCCCATTTAGACATGGCATATTCCTGAGCCTGCATGGCAGCCATCCAATGCACCAACTCTGCGGGCGTAGTGAATCTGCTGGAGATTAGTTGCTGGTTTAACAGGCGACGGCTTCGGATGTCAGCGGGTTTCATCAATATGGTTTACGGGTAATGAACAGTGGTAGCAAGATAAATTTTAAAATCCTTCCGTTTACCGGAAAGCCAGAATGAATATTTTTAGGCCAAATTAATAGTATTGGAAAAACATAGTTTCCAGGTAAACCTTGGCGGTATTATAGACATATTGGCGAATCACCTTTACAGCGACGAATCTGTTTTTGTACGGGAGTTATTGCAAAATGCAACAGATGCAATTACAGCCCGCCAAAAAACTGGTGAACCATTTGAGCCTTCAATAGAAATAGAGCTTATCAACGAAAAAGATGGTCCTTCCCAGCTCGTTATGAGTGATAACGGCATTGGCCTCACCGAAGCAGAAGTACATGCCTTTTTATCGGTGATAGGCGCCAGCTCCAAGAAGGATGATCTGCTACAGAAGAAAGAAGATTTTATCGGGCAATTTGGTATTGGCCTGCTTAGTTGTTTTGTGGTAGCAGATGAAATCGTCATGATCACCAGGTCAGCTTCCGGGGCAAAAGCTGTGGAGTGGCGTGGAAAAAGCGATGGCACTTATTCGATAAGATTACTGGACCAGGATTTCGGAACCGGCACCCGTGTTTTCCTCACTGCCAAACCCGGCCAGGCGCATTTCTTTGAAAAAAATACTTTGAAGGAATTGGTGGTCAGGTATGGCAATTTTTTAAAATACCCGATCCTTTTGTCGGAGAACGGCCGGAAACCGAAACGGTTAAACCGGGCCATTTTCCCTTGGGAGAAAACAACTACTGGACGGACATTGGCCAAAGCCGAGATACTGGCGTTTGGTGCTGCTTTTTTTGAAATGGAGTGTATGGATTGTATTCCCCTTTTTTCGCCGGCATCCAATACCACCGGTTACGCATTTATAGGTACTTCTTCTTTTGGGCACCAGCAGCAACAAAACCATTCTGTTTATTTGCACCGCATTTTCCTGTCGGATAAAGTGGAGAATATTTTGCCGGAGTGGGTGTTTTTTGCCAAATGCATTATCAATTCAACCGGGCTACGACCCACTGCATCGAGGGAATCCTTTTACGAAGACAAAGTATTAAAAGCCACCAGGGAAGAACTGGGCGAAAGTATCATCAGCTATTTTTACGAGCTCCAACAGAGCAATCCCGACCTGCTATACCGCATCATTGGCAAACATCATACTGCCATGAAACTGGCGGCCATCAGCAACGATGAGTTCTTTATTAATATTCATGGCTTTATCCCTTTTGAAACAAATTATGACACCAGGCCTTTTCGGGATCTGCTGCAAAGCGGGCATTCGATAAAATATGTTACTGATATTGATGAGTTCAGAAAAATTTCGAGTGTAGCGCTTAACCAGTCTATTGAAATCATCAATGCCGGTTATGTGTACGAAACATCCTTCTTTGAAAAACTGGCGGAGCTGTTCCCCGATTATGATGTACAGCCGTTTAATGCCGAAGAACTGATGATGGAATTAAAGGAACTGGAGCTGCATGAAAGGGAGGAGGTTTTCGATTTTATACAATTGGCAGATAAGGTGCTGGAAGAATACAGTTGCAAGGCAGAAATGCGGCACTTTTTACCAGCTGGCCTGTCGGCCATTTATTTTAAGAACGACGATATGGACTTTGTAAGAAAAGTTCAGAAATCGAAAGATGTGGCCGACGAATTGTGGGGCGGTATACTGGATAGCATTTCAGCAAATGCCAATGAAAATGCCGCAGCCAGCATCTGCTTTAATTACAGCAACCCGCTGGTACAAAAGGCTGCAAAACTTGCCAATGGAGACACGTTGATTGTGCTTGTAAAAATGTTATATGTTCAGTCGTTACTCACCGGAAGGCACCCGCTGCAGCAAAAAGAAATGAACCTGCTTACCGGTGGCCTGCATTATTTAATAGATAAAGTAACCGAAAACAATGGATGAGAAGAACTACCAGGATTATGATGCACTGGACCAGATGGCGTGGGGCTTGCCCCAGGGACGGGAAAGAACCTTGCTCCGGGAAAAGGCAGTGACTGTTGCCGATATGAGTAACGACGAAGCGCAGCAATACGAAGCAAGGATCAATTACATCAATGACCTTTGTGAAGACGGCAGCTTTCCTGAAAAATATTTAACCGTGTTTCCCTGGCTGATGGCTTATGTGGAAAAAAGAAAAGACCCGCAGGATCTGCAAACGGTGCTTTGGTATTACAAATGGGTTGTTATGATCATGTATGAATACCCGGTACTGAGCAGGGTGCAGATAGAGAACGCCCTGCTGGACCTGAAAAAGAAATACAATCAATATGGCAGTACCGATAAAGTGTACCATGATTATGCGAGGGAAACCTACCTGTATCTGGGCGACTATGAAAAAAGCCGGTACCACCACCACCTGCATTCAGGGTTTAAAAAAAGAGATAAGCTGGATGATTGCGCCGCCTGTGTTTTAAATAGGGTTACTTTCTTCCATATGGTTGCGGGCGACATGGATGATGCTATTAAGCAGGCCGCTCCCATATTCACTGGTAAAAAAGCCTGCACGCATGTACCAAAGGACACGTACACTAATTTCCTTATTTACTCGCTTTTGCGAAACCGCACAGAGTTGGCCAATGGATATGCAGAAAAACTGGTAAAGGAATTAAGCCGCAGCAAATTCGGAGGCAACTTTAAAAACATATATCCGCTATTGGTGTACTATGCCAGGTTGGGGGAAATAACCAAAGCGTTGCGGTTTTTCGAAAAGTATTTTTTCAATGCCTTTGATACAAGGGGGCTGGATGGTAAATTCCATTTTTACCTTGGAGCGTTGTACTTGCTGGGCAAAATTGTTAAGCCTACGGTAAGGCTGAAAATAGCTCAAAAGATTCCCTTTTACAACAGCACGAGTATCTACGATGTGGCTATGTTGATCAAATGGTTTGATGCAGAAACAGATCGCCTTGCAGCACTTTTCAACACCCGGAATGGCAACACAAAATATTCCGATGTTAAGATTGCGATACTGGGAATGTGAGACGATGCTACGCTTTACACAAGCTTCAAATATTGAGGGGTAATGAGCATAGTAAATCATTGGTCAATGAATTATTATGCTTGCCCAGTGTGGGGAATACTACGGCTTTCTCTTTCATTAAATTTCGTTTTCATAAAAGGATGTGGCTATTGGGTATTTGTCAAATACCCTGTAATCCTATTTTTAACGACAAAATAAAATTGCGTGCATGAAAAAAATATTTACACTGTTAACACTGACGGCCTGTTTTATAGGTAATGCCCAGCCAACCGTTTTGGGAACCAACCTGGCGGATGGCAATAATCCGGGCTTTAACTACCAGCTGTATAATCAAACATTAAAAGGCACCAGCTATTTCGGACAAACTTATTCTACCATGCTGCAAGCCGCAAGCGGAGGTGCAGCTGGTACACGCAAATGGGAGTTTTTCCAGGGAACAGCAGGTACGCCGGACTATGCCAACAACTGGCGCCCGTACCAGGACCGTACCGATCTAAACCTGGCATTCAACACCATCATTGCATCCAACACCACAGCGCCTCCGATTGTTGCCAGTACAGCCACTTTCAATAGTGCATCAGGCGGCGCTGGTGGTTGGTTCCCGGCCATTACTACGGGCAACTGGTACACGGTAAATATCACACCGAATGGTGCCGGGCAAAATGCGTCGATGGCGGTGCTGGAAACCACTTATCAACCCACTGCCTTTGCAGCGGTAAACCCCGTAACCTACGCGAGTGCCAGCGGCAGCAATGTTTACCCGGGGCAGCCTGTAACCATTACCGTTACCATGGCAGCGCAGCCGCAGCCAGGCGAACGGGTGTATATCCGCCGTACCGGTGGCGGGGATATTGTTACAGAAATTACCAATATGGCGGGAGGCGTCGGTTCTGTTGTGGTACCCGGAAATCTTCACGGTGCTTCCAATGGTATAAATTTTTATGCTTTTACTGCACCGATAGCAGTAGCCAATTCGAGCCAGGCTGCTTTATTGGCCCTGCGTGCTCAAACAAACGCTGGTAATCCCTACACATACACGGTGGCAGCCGGATGGACCACCGCCCAGGATGGCGACTGGAGCACCCCTGCTACCTGGGTTGGCAACGATTCGCCGCCAGTTGCCAGTGGGTTTTCGTTAGGAAATTTTACCATTAATCATAATGTAAGTAACAACTTGCCCAATTTTAGCGGCACCTATTTCTGTGGCGGCGTTTCTGTAGCCGCCGGCAAAACGCTGAGCATGAATGGCGGCGCCAGTTTAAATGCTGCCAGTTATATTAATGGGGCCGGAACCCTGGTAGTTGCCGGCACGGCAGCTATCGGGGCTGGTGGTACCGGAATGCTGATCAACACAATACAACACAACAGTACTGCTGAAATACAGGTAAGTGGTGGCACCTGGAATGTACCTAATTACACCAGGACGAGTAATGGTTCGGTGAGGCTTAGCGGAACCACTTCGATGGTTACGGGCGGCACATTTTACAGCCTGGGAATACAGGGCACCCTGCAGGCAGACATTGCCGTGCTGGCAAGTCTTTTTACTTATAGCGGTACCATTACAGCGGTGGGCAACCGAACCATCACTATTGGCCAGCCAGGCACCAGCTCCCAACTAATTGCTAACCTGGGTGGTGGTTTCCAGGGTGTAGATGCCGGCGTTGGCAATAATATTAACCTGGTGGTTACCGGGCAGGAAGTGATTTTTAGCACAGCCAATGGCGCACCATCCATTGACCTGCGAAAATTTTTCACCATTACAGTGCAGGCAGGCAGCAAGCTTAGCCTGCAGGCGGGTATTATGGCTAAATATGGCAGCTTTACAGTGAATCCAAATGGAAAGCTACAGATCAATAATGGTGGCTTCGTGGAAAGTACTATTACGGACTCCAAACCCGCCAGCTATAATCAGGCAGAACTTATCTATAATCATACGGCACCAGAATATACCCAAACCATTGGAGAGTGGTCGGTCATCAACCCACCGTCTACTGTTACCATTAGCAGCGCTGGTGTAAAAATGACAGGATCCCGGAGCGTTGATGGCCTGTATATGGATGGTCCTCTAAACCTGGATGGCAATACACTAACAATTGCAAACAACGGCAGCATTTTCCGAAGGGCAGCGGCAGCGCTTCTATCGGCCCCGCCTGTTTACGGCACGAGCTCCGGCAGCATTATCAATGTGTATATTTTCCCGTCGGCATTAACAAGTTTTAATAGCGGTAACGAGTTGCTGGGCACTATGGGCTCTATTAATTTGCTATTTATCAACAACACCAATTACACGCTACAAAATCATATCGTTGCCCGCCAGGTAACGGTAAACAGCGGCGTTTTTATTTGCCAGGATAAACAGGTCACTTTAAAAACAGGCGGGTCGCTGCAACTTATTTCAAATGCAGAAGTGCGTACCAGTAACCCGGAAGGTCTCGCAGGTAATGCCTTGGCAAGTTTTCCCAATACGAATAATCCTGTCATTAGCCTCAATGGGATAGTAGGTTATAACAGTGCTGATCCGCAAAAAATTTCACCACTGAGTTACGTAAACCTCAACCTGCAGGGTGGCCGAAAATACCTGGCAGGTGATGCTTTCGTTTCGGGATATACCAACTTTAATAGCCAATGTCTTTTATTGACCAACAACTTTACCCTTGAGTTGGGCACTGCATCCAGCTTTCAAAATATAAGTTCATCAACTGCATTTTTGGCTACTGCTTTGGAGCCTGCATTTACAGCAGCCACCAGCGGTGGTGTAAAAAAATCGCTTGGTACAAGCAATCTCAACCAGTTGATCCCTATCGGAAATTATAACAGCAGCAACCAGCTTCGCTACACACCGGTACGCATGAGCAATACCGGGGTTACCGACGATTTTACATTCCGGTGCAGACCGGGAATTATTCCTTTTGTCGGGCTATACACACCATCGTCTGTTAACAATACCTGGGATATCAGCGAGTCCACAGCCGGCGGAAGTGTAGCCAGTGTTGAACTGATCTGGCCCCAGGTTTTAGAAGGAGCGGCTTTCACCCGCACATCCTGCGGCGTGGTGCACAGCAATGGATCGTATATTGATCAGAAAGGTGCAACTGGCAGCGCCGCAAATAATGGCGGTGGCAACTGGTCGATCACAGGGCTCGGGTTTACCGGCTTTTCACCCTTTGGTGTTACCAGCAACCCTACCATTTTACCCCTGGCCGACCTGCTGCAATTTAATGCGATGCAGGTGGGAGATAAGGCTCAACTCAACTGGACTGTTTCCACTGGTTTTGCAGCCACATTTATCTTAGAACATGGGACAGACGGAAGCCATTTCTCTTCTATTGGAACAGTTCTTTCCAATAATAACATTCAATATAATTTACTACACCAGCAACCGATGCCTGGTAAAAACTATTACAGGTTATTGGTAAAAGAGCCAGGCGGCAGGGAGTTTTACAGTGCGGTAAAACTGCTCAGTTTTGAGAAGCAGCTTCTGGTTGTGAGTGGCGTGTTTCCCAATCCATTTGCTGGTAGCCTGCAATTGCAACTGTATTCGGCCACGACCGTCGTGTTGCCTGTGATGTTGACCGATATACATGGTAAAATGATATGGCAAAAAGATGTAAGGCTTAGTTCAGGCAATAACCAACTGGCCCTGAACCTGCCTGCGATTCCTGCTGGCAATTATATTCTTAGCCTTTTGCCAACTGGCGGCAACCCTATCCGGTTACCGGTTGTTCGTCAATAACTTTGTTGGCTAATTTCAAAAAAGGGGAGCCTCATCAGCTCCCTTTTTTTACGTCCGGCAAAACATGCGTTATTGTTGGATAATGTATTTTACCCCTTCATTCCTTCAAGTTCTTTTTGCATTTTAAACATATCGTCCCTGAGTTTTGCTGCGCTGATAAAGTCCATATCCCTTGCCGCTTTTTCCATTTCCTTTTTGGTTTTGGCAATGGCTTTTTCCATCAGGGGAATTGTTTTATATGCAGGCACATCTTCTGCAGCCACGTTTATAATTTCGCCATCCATGGCTATGGCGTAAGGTTTGTTAGGGTCAAAACCTTTGATGTCGAGTACCGAGGTTTGTTGCATCACCTGCTCAATGCTCTTGCTTACGGTCATTGGTGTGATGCCATGTTCTATGTTAAATGCCACCTGTTTTTCCCTGCGGCGGTTGGTTTCATCGATGGTGCGCTGCATGCTTTCGGTCATCTTATCGGCGTAAAAAATCACCAGTCCATCTACGTTACGGGCGGCACGGCCTGCGGTTTGGGTTAGGCTGCGTTCGTTGCGTAGAAAGCCTTCCTTATCCGCATCCAGGATAGCCACCAGAGACACTTCCGGCAGGTCCAATCCTTCACGAAGCAGGTTTACACCTACCAGTACATCGATCTCACCGAGCCTTAATTGCCGTAAAATTTCTATGCGGTCAAGTGTATGCACTTCGCTATGGATGTACTTGCTTTTGATATTGATCCGGGTGAGATACTTATCCATTTCTTCTGCCATACGTTTGGTGAGTGTGGTCACCAATACCCGGTCGCCTTTGGTAACGCGTTTATCTATTTCGTCGAGCAGGTCATCTATCTGGTTAATGCTGGGCCGCACTTCTATCGGTGGCTCCAGCAGACCGGTCGGCCGCACAACCTGCTCTACTACTACACCCCCGGTTTGTTCCAGCTCATAATCACCTGGAGTGGCACTCACATACACGGTCTGGTTCAGCATATTTTCAAATTCCGGGAAATTCAGTGGCCGGTTGTCCAGAGCACTGGGCAGACGAAAGCCATAATCCACCAATATCATTTTGCGGCTGCGGTCGCCGCCATACATACCTGCCACTTGCGGAATGGTTTGGTGGCTTTCATCTATCATGCAGATATAATCGTTGGGAAAATAATCCAACAAACAGAATGGCCTTGTGCCCGGCGTCCTCCTGTCAAAAAACCGGGAGTAGTTTTCGATGCCATTACAGTAGCCCAGTTCCCGTATCATTTCCAGGTCGTACTCCACCCGCTCCTTAAGTCGCTGAGCTTCAATAAACTTCCCGGTGCTTTTAAAATATTCCACCTGTGCATTGGTCTCATCCTGTATTTCGTAGAGCACCTGCTGCATCATGTCCTTAGGCGCCAGGTATAGGTTTGCAGGGAAAATGGCGGCGTTTTCGACCAGCCCGATCCTCTTACCGCTTTTCAATTCGAGCGTTTCGATGCTTTCTATTTCATCTCCAAAAAAAGTGATGCGGTAGCCAAAATCCACATAAGGCAGGTTAATGTCCACGGTATCACCTTTTACCCTAAAAGTACCGCGGGTAAAATCGCCCTGTGTGCGGCTATAGGTGATGCTCACGAGGTTATGCAAAAATCCCTGGCGGCTCAGTGTCATGCCCTGGTGGATGCGGATGATGCCATTTTCAAATTCGGTGGGGTTACCCATACCATAAATACAGCTCACCGACGCCACCACGATCAGGTCGCGGCGGCCACTAAGCAATTCGCTGGTGGCATGCAGCCGCAGCTTGTCCAATTCCTCATTAATGCTCAGGTCTTTTTCAATATAAGTGCCACTCACCGGCATATAGGCTTCCGGCTGGTAGTAATCGTAGTAGCTCACAAAGTAGCCCACCGCATTATCCGGGAAGAACTGTTTGAACTCGCCATATAGCTGCGCCACCAGTGTTTTGTTATGGGTGAGCACCAATGTTGGCCGCTGCAGGTTTTGAATCACATTGGCCATGGTATAAGTCTTGCCACTGCCGGTGACACCCAGCAGGGTTTGGTGGCGTTCGCCCCTTAATATGCCATCGGTGAGTTTTTCGATGGCCTGTGGCTGGTCGCCGGCGGGGCTGTAGGGGGATTGGAGTTGGAAACGCATAAAACGACAACAATTTTGGGAGGATAAAGTTAACAGTGGTTGCCCTTTGTTATTGTTAGATTATTTGTTGGGAGAACTGGGTTGCGGGAGCTTATCTTCTTTTACTCACCTAATATAGTTCGTGCTTTCGTGGGACATTGGCGACTTGGGCGACACTTACGACTAATTGCCATGGTCGTAAGCGTCGCCCAAGTCCCACAAAAACTTATAGGGCTAGCAGCGCTATTTTATTTTTTCCTATTTCTTTCTTCCAATCTT
>JAZKFT010000016.1:0-153670 GCA_040386335.1 Bacteroidota bacterium | reverse complement strand
GCCTGCTTTGCATGTACGCCTGCATCTCCCTGCCGGTAGCCTTTCCAGCTTGCCCCGATCATTTCGGGGCTTGTTCCGCTTTTATCGGGATCGCATTGTTCTATCAGCCAGCCGGCAGCAAGTTTCACACGGCCATTAGCCAATGGATAGCCAACAATGTTTTCAAAGCTGGCTTTCAGGGTTTCAAACTTTTCCGACGCTATTTCGGGGTTCTTAAAAAAACTCCCGGCATTACCGATCTGTTTAGGGTCGGGTAGTTTGCTACTCCGGATATTGATCACGGCGTCGCTGATTGCTTTTATCGAAAGGTTTTGTACACCCATCTTTTCCAGCTCCTGTTCTATGGCTCCGTAACTGGTATTAAACCGGGGGCTTTTGCTTAGTTTGAAAGTCACGGTCAGTATAACAAAACGGCCTTTGTATTTGTTTTTGAAAACAGATTCCCGGTAGCCAAATGTGCAATCTTCCAGGTCGAATGTTACGACGGCTTTTTCCTGTAAATCCCAGGCCTCCAACTGATGAAAGACTTCTTTTATCTCTACTCCGTAAGCACCGATATTTTGCATGGGGCTGGCGCCTACGCAGCCAGGTATCAGCGATAAATTTTCTATACCAGCCCAATTATTCTCAATGCAATGCAGTACGAATTGGTGCCAGTTTACACCAGCGCCGGCCTTCACAAAAACATGGTCACTTGTTTCTGCGATCTTGTCAATTCCCCCGATTTCATTTTTCAATACCAGGCCATCTACATCTTGAGTTAGCAGGATATTACTTCCGCCGCCGAGGATCAATGGGCAATTGGCAACAGGCATGTGGCTATCGTATAATACTTCATGCAAATCATCCAGGCAAGTAAATGGCGCAAACCTTTTAGCGGTAGCGCTTATGCCGAAAGTATTGTAAGGCTTAAGGGAAACGTTTTCTGACACCATTATGTGGAAGGGATATAAAAGAATTGTTTGGCGTTCACTTTTTTTTCGATAGTCGTGCGGTAGCCAAAAAGAGGAAACAAATCATAAATCAAAAATCCTACATCATAAATCAATCTGCATCTTCAATTGTCGCGTTAATACCCCGGTCGATGATGGCCTCGCACATCGGCCGCAGCTTTTCGAAATCACCCTCCTTCACCGCGTATTTGCCATTGAAATGAATAATGGTGGCGCATTGTTCAGCCTGCTCACGGCTATGTCCGCAAACTTCCATCAGGGTTTCTATTACCCAGTCGAAACTGTTTACATCATCGTTCCACACAATAATGCGGCAACCCCTGTCGATATCGTCAAGCAGGTCGGTTTCGACCTGTTTATCGGGACTTATTAATGGTTTTATAACCGGCATTCACTGCGAATTTGTTGTGCAAATGTAGGACTGAGGCACGGAAAAAATCTCCGTGTTCCGCGTAAATGTTCAAACTACATGAAATCGGTACCTGTAAAATTCGTGTTTGTAAATAATAATTTTTCTGTTGATGGCGATCAGACAATTTTATGTCATGGTAAACGAAGTGTTTGATATTCTGCTATATACACCATTCGTTTTCTTACAATATTGATTTGGCCAAACAATTCAGGGTTTTCTTTTTCCCTGCGGGTGTAGAAAAAAGGGTCATGGCTGATGATACAACAGCCCGGGAAGCAAACACAGCCGACAGGTAATCCTATCCTGATACTGGAAACCGTGAACTCATGCACGAAATTTCATGACATTTTTTAAAATTTTCAAATCCATTATTATGCTTAAGAAAAAGCGGGGCTTTACAAAAATCTTTGCCGGTTTAATGATATTGGCATTGTCAACGGCATTAAGCAGCTATGCTCAAAAGAAACCTGGCGGTGATACAGATGACGATGCTTCTCCTTCAAAATTTTGGGGCAGGGCCTGCACTTCAGTGATCCTGGAAGATTCAAACGGAACATACGTACAGCAGACCTGCTGTTATTATGTATTTTGGATTGCCACTGACTGCACAACTACCAATATTGATCTGTAGTCATTTCGGAGTGCCTCTTATTTGGGGCACTTCCTCATTTTTTAATTAATTTTCATGTTACAGAAATTGCCCGCCATTTCTCTTTGCCTGTTTTCGATAGTGTCTTCGTTCGCGCAGTCAACTTTTAGGTTCAATATTGTTGATGCCGGTAATCGCCCGATTTCGTATGCGACCATTTTATGGAACAGAACAGAAGGGGCAATTACCGATTCCGCAGGGTTTGCTGTATGCTCACCGAAGAAGGATCCTGACAGTTTCTTCATTTCTGCGGTCTCCTATAAGCCTGTTATAGTACCCTTCAAAATTGTGGTATCGGATGGTTTTAATAACATTCGGCTGGAACGCATTGAAGATAGTCTGCCGGAAATCAGGATCTGGCCGGAGGGGGAACCGGTATGGTTGGGTTGCACGGATACGAAGGAGGGCTATAGCAGGGTTGCAAATTTGTCTTCACAGTTCTTCCAGGATGGTTTGCTGATGAACGTAGATGGTAATGCCGAATTTAAACTAAAGTCAGTGTCGGTCTTTGTTTCAAAAAAATCCGCGACCGGAATACCATTTCGCATTCGCATCTATGATGTGGATAGCAGTGGATTTCCCGGTACCGACGTATTATTGGAAAATGTTATTGTATCGGATTATGAGACAGGTAGCTGGAATGAAATACCATTGGATAACTATACAATGCGCCAGCTGGGGAAGACTTTCATAGTTGCTATCGAATGGATCGGAAATACCAGTGGTGACGGTAATTATCTATGGATCGGGGAAACAGACAATTTCTCAAAGCAACTTACCTATGTAAAGAATGGGAATTCGCCATGGAAGTTGTGGAAAGTACAGTCTCCTGCCGGAGCGGCGACAAATGTGATGATGAAGGCAAAAATTGTACACCCCAAAAAAAGGCAACCATGAGAACCTGGATCCTTTCGACCCTAATAATTTTATTTATTACAGGTTGCCGGCATGACACCAGAACGGGTAACGGAAAATTGATGGACAAGAACATTGAATTGTTAAAAAAGTTACCAGATTCAACGCTGACAAAAATTGACTTTTATCCGGCAGTTTATGTTTTTGATACTGCTCAGAGAGGTGATGTCGTGAAAGGTACATTCCACATTAAAAATACTGGCAGCAATAATTTCATCATCCAAACAGTCAAATCGCTCTGCGACTGCACCATACCTGTCTACAACAAAAAATCCATCCTGCCAATGGACACTATGAAGCTTGACTTTTCTTTAAACACAAAGGATTTCAAGCAAGGCTACAATGACCGCTTTATTAATCTGTACGGTAATTTCTTTCCGTATTATCGAAACTTGAAAATTGAAGTGTATATCAGGTGACACGATTACGCAGTAGAGAAATCCGGCGGGTGCAAAATTGCAAATTAAGGCAGGGAACCTCCTTCTTCACAACCGGGCAGTAGTATTTTTTGCCAACAATGCACTCGTGAGTTTTTCCCCGGGGTTGTCCAAAAAGAATCTCGAGTCAATTGAGCCAATTCCTTCGATCAATATTTTTTTAAAACTTCTTTTGTAAGATTGGTTTTGGTATCCCAGTATGAAACCGGAAGAGCTGTGTTTGCACAAGATGCCATCGATATGACGGTAACAAAAGAAATTGTCAGTTTTTTCATCATTAGAATGGTATTTTTTTCATTTTTCATCCCCTTAGGATCACAAACATGGATGAAAAAAGAATAGCTGAGGCCTTTGTGACTTTCTAAAATGGCTTGGTTGGGAATACATAAATGCAGACCTTCCTGTCTACCAACGAGATGTTAATATGTGCGAAACCGAGAGATAGCTGTGTAATCTTTGGAACGTAGTTTGCGTTAGAATGCGAACACTTTACTATCCCAGTATGAAGAGATTATTTTTATCGGCACTGCTTGTTTCCCCTAGCTTTTTTCTATTTGCACAGCAAACAAAAATAACAACCGATCCCGACCAGGCTTTTTTGCAGGCTCGTACCGATTTTTACGCCCAGCAGTACGGATTGGCTTATCCTGTTTTTCAGAAAATTAAGAAGGAGCAAACCGCTTCCAGCCAGGTGAATAATTACCTCCGCAGCCAGGAGCTAGACTTTTTTAATATAGCGTCTGCATTGATGCTCCGGGAAGATGGAGCCGATCTCAGGGCGAAAAACTACATGACTGAAACCAATAATTCGGTGCTGGAGCCGCAGCTGAATTACTACCTGGGTAGTTATTATTTTTCTAAAGCAAATTTTGCTGATGCGGCCAATGCATTCGAACAGTCTTCTATTGCCAATCTCACAAATGAGCAGATAGCTCAGAAGAATTTTGAAGAAGGATATTCCTGGTTTACGCAACAACAATTTGCCAAAGCCAAGCCCCTGCTTAATTCGGTAAGGCAGATACCCACGGATAAAAATTATGTAGATGCCAATTATTATTACGGTTTCATCGCTTTCAGCGACAAAAATTACCGCGATGCACTGGAAAGTTTCCAGTTGGTGCAAAGTAGGGGTAGGTTCCTGAACCTTGTTCCGTTTTACATTACACAGATATACTATTTCCAGGGACAAAAAGAAAAAGCGATCGCCGAAGCAGAGAAGGCTTTGCAACGGGGCGGCCAATATTACGAACTGGAATTGAGCCAGTTACTTGGTCACGCTTATTTTGAAAAACAGGAATACGCCAAAGCCTTGCCACTGCTGGAAAAATATGTAACTGCCAGCAGCAAAGTGCGGAAAGAAGATTTGTATGAGCTGTCATTTTGCTATTACCAGGCCGGCCAATTGACCAAAGCAATCGAAGGATTTAAACAACTCAGCAGTGGCCAGGATACGCTGAGCCAAAATGCTATGTACCTGTTGGGTGATGCCTATTTGAAAACGGGCCAGAAGAAGGAAGCAAGAAACGCATTCCTGTTTTGCAGCACCAACAGCAGTAATCAGAAGCAAAAGGAAATATCCACTTTCTTATTGGGCAAATTAAGCTACGAACTGGGATACGATAACGAGGCTTTGATAGCGCTGAAAAAATATAATGACGTTTATTTTCGTGGAGAATTCGCTGATGAATGCAGGGAATTATTGGTAAACGTGTTGGCCAATACTAATAACTACCGCGATGCGCTAACGCTCTACGAAACATTACCCAACAAGAGCGAAAACAACAAGCGGGTTTATCCACGCATCCTTTATAATCGTGCACAGGAACTTACTAACGATGACAAATTGATCGAATCGGATAAGTTGTTGGAAAAAGCGGAGAAAAGCGAATACAACAGCAGCCTGCTCCCATTGATTCATTTTTGGCGGGGCGAAATTGCCTTCCGTGCCGACAGGCTTACAGATGCCACCAATCAACTCAATAGTTACCTGAGAAACCCGATGACGGAAGGAGAGGCAAATGCTTCTAATGCTAATTATATCCTGGGCTACGCGGCTATGCGTAACGAAGATTACAGGCAGGCCCTGCAATATTTTCAACAAGTAAAAAATGTAACTGCGGAACAGGATATAGACATTCAGAACCGGATGGCCGATTGCTATTATATGCTCAAAGATTTTAATCGGGCGAACGAATTGTACAATAGCGTTATCAGCCGCAAAACCGGCGGCAGCGATTATGCCACTTATCAAAAAGCAATGATTGCCGGTGCCCAAAACAGGACAGCCGAAAAGATCAGCCTGATGCGTTCTATAGAAACCGTTTACCCGTCGTCAACGTTTTATGGCGATGCACAAATGGAAGCTGCCAATGCCTACCTCGCCGCTGAAAATTTTAAAGACGCATTGCCTTTCCTCGAGAAGATCATTAAGGGCACCAATACTGAAAGTCTCAAGCCACAGGCTTATTTAAAAACCGGTATCGCCCAGTACAATCTTGATAAGGATAACGACGCCCTCAATACTTTTAAAACCTTGCTGCAGAAGTACCCGCAAAGTGCTGAAGCCGAAGATGCTATCGAGAATATCCGCAATATTTTTATTGGCCAGGGTAAACCGGATGAGTATGTAAAATTTATAAAAAGTACGGGCAAGAATATTTCTTATGGAGAAGCTGATTCTCTTACCTACACTGCCGCCAACCTGCAACTCAGCAACGGTAATAAAGACAAAGCACTTGACGGATTTACCAAATACCTTTCACAGTATCCCGATGGACAATATGTTGTAAATGCCTCCTATTACGCAGCCGAGTTGTTGGAAGAAAAAAAGGACATCAAGAATGCCATTGCGCGGTATCAATTTGTGGCCGACAAGGCACCCAACAAATTTGCGGAAAGGTCTATGTTGATAGTAGCCAGGTACTATTATTTTGAAATGAAGGATTATGCTGCTGCGGCTTCCTACTATCAAAAATTAAAAGACTACAGCACCAGCCAGGAAAATAAACTCGAAGCCCGCCGGGGGTTACTTCGTTGCCAATATCAATTAGCCCAATGGGCAGAAGCGCTGCCCAATGCCCAGGAAATACTGGCGACAAAATCCAGTGGCGCTGACGATAAGATATTTGCTTATATGATCGTTGGTAAAAATGCGCAGTCTCAAAATGATTGCGCTGCCGCCATCACCGCATTTAAAAGTGTCGCATCATTAAGCAAAGCTGCTTACGGTGCAGAAGCCCGTTATGAAATTGCCAACTGCCTTTTCCAGCAGAACAAACTAGCGGATGCGGAGAAGGCTGCTTTTGAAGTAATCAATAAAGCTGGTTCTTATGTGGATTGGGTAACACGCAGTTACCTGTTGCTTGGAGATATTTACCTGAAACAGAAAGATTATTTCAACGCCAAAGCAACCTACAAAAGTGTAGCCGAAAATGCCACGATAGCAGAGTTTAAAACCGCCGCCCAGAACAAGTACAAAATTGCAGAAGACGAAGAAGCCAAAAGCAGCAAGGTCGGCGGGTAGAGACGCCATGCTGGCGTCTCCCTCTAACCGATAAAAATTATTATCGGGCATAATAAATTAAACACATTGCCCCCGGTAAAAAACATAAAAAAATGAAGTTGAAAATAGTCCTTTCCATTCCTGTTCTGTTTGTATGTGTATGGGCGTCTGCACAAGACACCAGCAAGGGTAAAAAAATTGAGATCACCTCTTCTTTTAAACCAAGTTTAAAACCTTCTGCCAAGATTGATTTTAACCCTATTGCTACCGGACAGGACACAGTGCGGCCCAAACTCCTCTACCGGGTTCCTGTACAAAACCTCACCTTCAATATTTACCCGGCTTCGCTGAAGCCCGCAGCTATGCAGCCTGACACCAGCATACCTTATGCCAATAGCGGCTTTGTAAAACTGGGCTATGGTAATTTCAGCACACCATACGCTGCTGCCGCCATATCGTTTGGAGATGGTAAAAGGCAATCAGGATCACTACAAGGAAGTTATATCAGTTCCAAAGGCAAACTACCATTTCAGCAGTTCAGCAATTGGAATGTAAAGGGCAATGGATTGTTTGCCAGCGGTGAAAATTCCAGTCTAAAATTGGGAGCCGGTATTGAGCAATTTACAACGCACAAATACGGCTATAAGCCAGACTCTTTAAAGTTTACAAAAGATCAGCTGCTACAACGTTTTTCAACTTTTAATATCAATGCAGGCTTTAGCAATAATGTGCCAAATGAGTTTGGATTAAACTATGCCCCGGCGTTGAATCTTTGGTTATTTACCGATAATAACAGTGGAAAGGAATCGCATTTCCAGGTAGCCGCACCTTTTTCAAAAGCCATTAATGAGGATCTCAAATTTGGTGTGGAATTACAGGCAGACCTGCTAAAATTTACCGGTAAAACTTATTCTTCTACCAATAACCTCTTCAGTATTACACCTTCGGTAACCTGGGGCAACGAAAGCTTTGTTCTTAAGGCTGGCGTAATGCCGTCATGGGACAATAGCAAGTTTAAGCTTTTGCCCGATATAGAATTGGAAGCGAATATTCCTAACCAATCTTTTATGGGTATTGCCGGCTGGAAGGGCTATTACGATGTGAACAGTTACAGAAATATGGCCAGCTTTAATCCATGGATAGAGCAACCCAAAACAATTTTCAATACCAGCAATTCCGAAATCTATGCAGGAATCAAAGGCAATAGCGGTGAGCATTTTAGCTATATGGCCAAAGTCGGTTATGTACAGCGGAAAAATGTGGCCCTTTTCTTAAATGATTCCAGCGATGGGAAAACTTATCGCGTGGAAATGGAGCCTAAGATCAATTCCATCAAACTGCAAGGCGAGATAAGCTATCAGAAAGGCGATGTGTTTTACTGGAATGCCGGATTCAAAGCACAGACTTTCGGTGGTCTCACCGTGAACAGGGAACCTTATGGCCTGATTCCTTTGGAAATAAACAGTCACCTGCGTGCTAAGTTGTTTAAAGATTTTTACCTCACCGCCGACCTTTTTTATTTTGAAGGAAACTGGTACAAAACAAAAACCGGGACCGATAAAACAAAGGTTGCACTGGATTTAAACGCAGGGCTTGAATTTAGAGTGTACAAAAATGTGATGCTTTGGTTACAATTCAGCAACCTGCTAAACAGTACCTATCAACGCTGGCAGCAATACCCCGTGCTGGGCTTCCAGGCATTGGGTGGTGTGAAGGTTAGTTTTTAAGGATCAAGGTCCAGGGTCAAGGGATCAAGGCCCGGGACTTACAGTTTCTTATACCAGCGCTTCAGCGTTCTGGCTCTTATCAATGTTTTTATTTTTCCGTACGGCATCAATTGAGGCTTGATCCCTGGATCCTGATTCTTGAACCCTGGACCTAGATCCTTGAATCTTGGACCCTGATCCTTATCTTCATTCCTCAAACGCACATCATGTTTGCCCTGCTTCATCAGTACCTCATCGAAAATTCCTCCCTGCACCTTCCGGGTATTGGTGTATTGGAATTTGCTGAAGTGTCTGCCAGGTTGGATGTGGCCGATATACAGATACAGTCGCCAAAAAAAGTGCTGCGGTTGAATGCAGAAGGCCAAAAGCAGGATAAACATGGTTTAATGGGCTTTTTAAGCCGCCACCTGGATATCAGCGAAGAGCAGTCTTTCAAAGTATTTCGACAGTTTAGCGAGTCAGTACGGAGCACACTTGGTACCAAGCGAATTTTATATTGGGATAATCTTGGAGCTTTCCAGAAAGACGAGACTGGTGTCGTTCAATTTGTGCAAACTACAGATATTGACCATTACCTGCCACCTGTTTCAGCCGAAAGAATGATCCGGCAGCGTGCCGAGCATACTATGACAGTAGGTGACACAGAAACCACCAATACTGCTATGCAGGAATATTACGATGAAGAACCGGTGGAGATAAAAAAAGACTACTGGTGGGTATGGGCCATCGCAATTTTTGTGGTCAGCTCCGGCCTCATTTGGCTTAAACATTTTAAGTGACAACCTTTCTTTTTTCCAGGTACTTTTTCCTGATAATGTCCTGCACGGGCACGCCTTCCATTTTACTCTCCAGCCAACTTATAATGTCCAGGTAAGCGAATGCCCTGGTTTCGCTGCTGCTATGTTCGTATTGTTTAAGTTTATCCAGCAGTTTTTGAAACTCCGGTTTTAGTTTGGAAGGAGTAAGACTAAAGGCCTTTTTCAAAAAGCGGAACATGGCTTCTTCCACCACGCTCAGGTTTTCCATTTTTGCCATAAACCGGTACACCGACTTAATTAAATATTCCAGTAGTTGAAAATTGCCTAGTTCGTAATGGGCTATCAGGTGCAGCAGCCTGGCGTAGCATTGCAGGTCAGTACGCAGATCTACTTTCCAGTTGATGATTTTATTCAGATAGTCGATAGCATTGTCATAATCTCCGCTTCCGAAATAGAGGCTGGCAATCTTGTAATAGAATACCAGTATGCGGTGGCGGTCCAGGAATATTTTATTCTCTGAAATAAAATTCTCGATATCCGGTACCAGCCCTAAACCCTCGCTGAACGTGCCCTGCATAAAATGTTTGTTGATACGTGCGATGTATAAATACAGGAAGGTCTGGATACGGTTATTCTCTTTTAACGCCATCAGCGGGGATTGGGAAAAAGCCTCAAAACGTTTTAATTCTTCCTGGAATTTTATATCGTTGTGCAGGTCAAAATGGGCGCTCATCAGGTTGTGCATGCCCTTAATATAATGCGTGGTTTCTATCTCCACCATAAAAGGTTCCTTCTCAAAAAGGTCTACCCATTTTTGGGTGTAACGGTAGTACATCAAAAAATCCTGTCGTATAAATGCATACCAGCAATAGCTTTGATAGAGATATAGTTTTTCATAGAATCCCTCGCAGATTTTTACATCGAAGGAGAGGTGGTCGTTGAAATACTGTTGCACCGCTTCTTCATCCTTCTTGTTACGCGCATGACCATTTTTAATATACCAGCTATACAGTTGCAATGAAAGGTTTGAAAGCTGGCCGATCATCATCAACCTGTTATTCGCTTCGGTAGCTTCCCTGCAAAGCGTATCGGCCCGATCCTGCATGCTTCGGGTAATATGCAGGCTTTCTATTTTCTTTTCTAAAAAATGCACCTGTATCAGAAAAGTTACCTGGTTATTGGCTTTTGATTGTTCCTTGATCTTGTCGAGTAGCTTCAGGCTTTGGAGATAAAGCCCCTTATTGTACAGTATCCTGGCATAATCCAGTTGTTCATGAAGCTGGATATCTATGTTCACTTCACTTTTCAATAACCGGATACTGGCCAGTAATTCTTTGTAAAGGCTGGCCTTAATATTACTTAGCTGGAGTTTGGTGATGGCTTTGTTTTTCTTAAGCAATGATTCTTCATCGTAGTCGTCCATACCATCCAGGGCATCAAAAAGCTGCACAATTTTAAGATCGCCTGCGGATGAATTTCGCTTCACGTACAGCTTGAAATTCCGTTTTTCGCTCTTTTCAAGCGACTTTACCAGTTGAAATAACGCATCGGCGCTCTTGTTGGGCATTGTAATTAATATCATTTAAAACCCGTTACCAGCGGGCGTTCCTGCCGAAAATATATGATTTGCATTCTGTAAAAGCGTACCTATTTTGCCAATTATTCTTAATAACTTAGGCATTAATTTTAACGATAGAAATTTATTGAACAGAACAACCAATCTGTAAAAATAAGTCAACAGTTCTAATTTAGGTTTTAACCCTTGCCAGCCGTATGGGGCAGGGATCATATAAATACTCTAAAAATTATCCCGATGGCTTCAAACCAGGTACAAATATTCGATACAACCCTTCGCGACGGCGAACAGGTGCCAGGCTGCAAACTGAATGCCAACGAAAAAATAGAATTGGCGTTGAAACTGGAAGAACTTGGCGTTGATATTATCGAAGCCGGTTTCCCCATCTCCAGCCCGGGGGATTTTAGTTCAGTTACTGAAATATCCAAACTCATAAAAAACGCCACGGTGGCGGCATTGAGCCGTGCTGTCTTAAAAGATATCGAGGCCGCCGGTGAAGCCGTAAAATTTGCAAAAAGGCCACGTATCCATACAGGTATCGGTACCAGCGACCGCCATATAAAGGCCAAATTCAACTCCACCCGGGAAGAAATACTGGGACGTGCCGTTCAGTGCGTTAAATGGGCTAAAAATTATGTAGATGATGTGGAATTTTATGCCGAAGACGCCGGACGTACCGATAATGATTATTTGGCTAAAGTGGTAGAGGCCGTAATTAATGCCGGTGCTACTGTGATTAATGTTCCCGACACAACAGGCTATTGCCTGCCACATGAGTACGGCGCTAAAATGGCGTACCTCATGAACAACGTGCCCAATATTGACAAAGCCATTTTGTCTTGCCATTGTCATAACGATCTGGGCCTTGCTACAGCCAATTCCATAGCGGGGGTAATAGCCGGCGCCCGCCAAATAGAGTGCACGATCAATGGCCTTGGCGAAAGAGCCGGCAACACGTCCCTGGAAGAGGTGGTCATGGTGATTCAGCAGCATAAAGAACTGGGTCTCTATACCAATGTAAATGCAAAAATGCTGAACCCTATGAGCCGTTTGGTAAGCGATACGATGCGCATGCCGGTTCAACCCAATAAAGCCATCGTTGGCAGCAATGCATTTAGCCACAGCAGCGGCATTCACCAGGATGGTTTCCTGAAAGATTCGCTGACATACGAAATCATTAATCCCGAAGAAGTGGGAGCCGGCGAAAGCAAAATTGTGCTCACAGCCCGTAGCGGAAGAAGTGCACTGGCACATCGTTTCAGGCTGTTGGGCTATGAGTTTACAAGAGATGAGGTAGATATTTTATACCAACAGTTTTTACAGGTAGCAGACAGTAAAAAAGAGGTTGTAGAGGAAGACCTGCATGAAATGGCAAAGGCATTCCAAACCGTCGGCGTGTAGAGACGCCATGCATGGCGTCTCCATCTTGCAGATAAAAAACAAAGGCAACGTTTTAATGCCCAACAGTAGCACCGGCCTTTGGCCAAAAAAGAAAAAAACCGCATTCCATGGCACTAACATTATTCGATAAGATCTGGGATGCCCACGTGGTGAAATCCATACCCAACGGGCCATCCATCCTGTATATCGACAAGCATTTTATACACGAAGTAACCAGTCCGCAGGCCTTCAAAGGCATTGAGAACCGTGGGTTAAAAGTGTTCCGCCCCAAACAGGTGGTGGCTACCGCCGACCATAATGTGCCGACCATTAATCAGCACCTTCCCATCACTGACGCATTGAGCAGAACGCAGGTTGATAAACTGATAGAAAACTGCGCCAATCACGATATTGAACTGTATGGATTAGGCCATCCATACCAGGGCATTGTACATGTTATCGGCCCTGAACTTGGGGTAACCCAGCCTGGCTTAACGATTGTTTGTGGCGACAGCCATACCAGTACCCACGGAGCGTTTGGTGCCATTGCATTTGGCATTGGCACCAGCGAAGTGGAAATGGTGTTTGCAAGCCAGTGTGTGCTGCAAACCAAACCCAAAGTGATGCGGATCAATGTGGAAGGAGAACTACAACCCGGCGTGTTGTCAAAAGATATTGTACTCTATATTATTTCATTAATTTCTGCCAGTGGTGCTACAGGTTATGCCGTGGAATTCGCCGGCAGCGCCATCCGCAGCCTTACAATGGAAGCCCGCATGACCATCTGCAATATGAGCATTGAAATGGGTGCCCGGTGCGGTATGATTGCCCCGGACGAAACCACTTTTGAATACATGAAGGGCCGTGAGTTTGCACCACAAGGTGCGGATTGGGATCAGAAGCTGGCATATTGGAAAACTCTTTTTTCTGAACCCGATGCGGTATTTGATGAAGAGGTAACGGTGAACGCTGCTGAGATCGAACCAATGATCACCTATGGTACTAACCCGGGAATGGGCATTGGCGTTACGCAAAATATCCCTACAGAAGATAACGTGAACGAAGCCGACAAAACCGGTCTCAGCAAAGCCTTAAACTATATGGGCCTGCACAGCGGCGATGCCATAAAAGGCCAGAAGGTGGATTATATTTTTATCGGAAGCTGTACCAACAGCCGCATAGAAGATTTGCGCATGGTGGCATCTTTTGTAAAAGGAAAGAAGAAAGCAGATGGCGTGGAAGTATGGATCGTTCCCGGCAGCAAGCAGGTTGAAAAGCAAGCGATCGAAGAAGGTATAGATAAAGTATTCAGTGATGCAGGCTTTCTGCTTCGCCAGCCAGGCTGTAGCGCCTGCCTGGGGATGAATGAAGACAAGATACCAGCGGGGAAATATTGTATTTCCACTTCCAACAGAAATTTTGAAGGAAGGCAGGGGCCTAATGCAAGAACATTACTGGCCAGCCCACTTACAGCCGCTGCTGCTGCCATTACAGGCGTGGTATGCGATGTAAGGGAAATGCTGAATTGATAACAGGAAAGAAATTAAGAAGTTATTTAAAGAAATATACAGATGGCTAAAAAGGTAAATGTTTTGAACTCGACGGTTGTTCCGCTACCGATTGAAAATATTGATACAGACCAGATTATTCCCGCCAGGTTTTTAAAAGGCACTACAAGGGATGGCTTTGGTAAAAACCTGTTTCGTGACTGGCGTTATGAGAATGATGATATCAATCAACCCAAACAGGATTTCGTGTTAAACAATCCATTGTATTCAGGAAGTATATTGGTTGCGGGTAAAAATTTTGGTTGTGGTTCTTCCAGGGAGCATGCCGCCTGGGCCATTCTGGACGCTGGTTTCAGCGCTGTTGTAAGCAGTTTCTTTGCAGATATTTTTAAGAATAATGCTTTGAATAATGGTGTGATACCCGTGGTGGTAACCGATGCTTTTTTAAGCAAAATTTTTGAACTGGAAAATACAGCAACGATCACAATCAGCCTCGAGGATCAGACAATTACGATCGATAAAACGGGCGAATCTGAGCATTTTGACATAAACCCCTACAAAAAAACATGCCTGTTAAATGGCTATGATGATATCGATTTTTTATTGAGCAATAAAGCAGAAATAGAAGCCTACGAAAAAGAAACAGCTTAACAATATATGAAAAAGAATATAGCAGTAATACTTGGAGACGGCATTGGTCCGGAAGTAACCCGGCAGTCCATCAAAGTGCTCGATGCTGTGGCAGAACAGTACGGCCATGAGTTCGAATACAAGTATGTGTTGATGGGTGCCGATGCAATAGATAAAACCGGCAGCCCTTTGCCAGACGAAACAGTAGATGTATGCCTTGCCAGTGATGCTATCTTATTTGGCGCCATCGGCCACCCGAAATATGACAACGACCCTACAGCGAAAGTGAGGCCGGAACAAGGTTTGCTGAAACTTCGTAAGTCTTTACAACTGTTTGCTAACATAAGGCCCGTCACTACATACCCTTCACTGCAACATTTATCTCCGCTGAAAAGTAAGAACCTCGAAGGGGTGGACTTTATCGTTTTCCGTGAGCTTACGGGCGGAATATATTTCGGAAAAAAAGAATTGAACGAAGAAGGAACCGTAGCTATAGATGAGTGTGTGTACAGTGTAGCAGAAATAGAAAGGGTAGCGCACCTGGCTTTTCATTTTGCTCAAAAGCCCGGCCGGAGAAAAAAGCTGACACTGGTGGATAAAGCGAACGTATTGGAAACATCACGCTTGTGGCGCAAGGTGGTGCAACGTGTGGCCTTAGAATACCCTGATGTGGCAGTAGACTACATGTTTGTAGATAATGCGGCGATGCAGATCATCGTTAACCCGAAGCAATTTGATATTATGCTTACGGAAAATATGTTCGGCGATATCCTGAGCGACGAAGCCAGTGTCATCAGTGGTTCACTGGGCTTGCTGCCATCGGCTTCTGTCGGTAACGGACCGGTGTTGTTTGAACCTATCCATGGTTCCTACCCACAGGCTGCAGGTAAAGACATTGCCAACCCTGTGGGCTCTATTTTAAGTGCCGCCATGTTGCTCGAATACCTGGGTATGGAGGAAGAAGCTGCAGTGGTGAGAGCAGGCGTGGATTGGACAGTTAACAACGGCTTTCTCACAAAAGACATTGACCCGGTTAATTTTTATTTCACGTCTACCATCGGCGACCTCGTAAGCGAGTATGTTGGCGGAAGCATTCCCGGTGCGGTGAATAAGGGAAATATAGAATTGAGAAAATCGACGATCATTTAGGAAGGTGAAAGGTGTAGGGCATAAGGTATAAGGTAGTGGGGGAAGTAGGGATTTTGTTCTTGCGAGTGTAGAAATAATACTCATTGACCCTAAACCCTAAACCTTCAACCCTAACCCTTAAAAAAAAGTTCTTTGTTATTATTACGGCGGTACTATATATTTGTTCCTCGAACAAACCTCTATGTTGAAAAGCAGTTTACATAATGTCATTACCCGTTTCGCGGCAATCGTGATTGTGGTGGTCATTATTATTCCTGCACTGCATGGAGGAGGAGCACATTTGTAAACACAACAAAATGATATAGCCACCCGCCTCCCCTCAGAGGCGGGTTTTTTTATTTTCAAAAAAGCCGGACTAATTAACCAATTACTAATTAACCAATCAACAAAAATGGCAAACTATTATAACGAAAACACAATCCTTTACCTCAACGGCGAATATGTAAAAGCTGCTGAGGCGAAAGCTGATTTTTACAGCCAGTCGTTGCATTATGGATATAGTGTGTTCGAAGGCATTCGCTCTTATAAACTGGAGAGTGGTGAAACAAAGATCTTTAAAGCAACAGGACATTTTGAAAGATTGAAGGCGTCGGCCCTGGCCATGAACATGCCTTATTCTTTTGATACCGATGAGCTGATTGAAGCGACGTATACCGTGTTGGCGAAGAATAATCTGCAGGATGCCTATATCCGCCCTGTAGTTTACGCACCGGCCAACCAAAGTTTCAATCTCAATACAGAGTCTTATATCATGATAGCTGTATGGGAGATGCTGCCGTTTCTTGGCGACAAGTTGCTCAAAATAATGACTTCATCTTTTGAGCGGCCCAATCCAAAAGGCTTCGTTATCACAGCAAAAGCAGGCGGGCACTATGTTAACTCTATTTTGGCCAGCCAGGAAGCGAAAGCAAAAGGATACGATGAAGCATTGCTAAATGATTTGAATGGCTATGTAGCCGAAGGACCTGGTGCCAATGTATTTTTTGAGAAAGATGGAAAACTTTTTACTCCTTCGCTGGGAAATATTTTGCCAGGTATCACCAGGGCTACTGTATTTGAAATATGTGATGAATTGGATATACCTGTCGAAGAGAAATTATTTAAAACAGATGAACTGCAACTAGCTGATGCCGCTTTCTATTGTGGCACCGCCGCAGAAGTGATTGGTTGGGAATCGCTGGATGGAGTGGCATTTAAAAAAAATTGGAACGAAACAGTGAGCAAGCGAATACAGGATGCATATAAACGATTAACAGTGGGGTTACCTGTAGACGCAGGGCTGGCCCCTGCCCTCTAACAAACAGTGACAGGCAAGTTAAAAAAAGGTAAGCCCAATAAAGTAATACAGTACAGGAGTGCGACGCCAATACAGATGCACAATGGTTTACAGCCAGGCTCAAAAAATAAAACAATCAAATAAATTAAAGTGGAACTAAACAAATATAGTAAAGTACTTACCCAGGATGAAACACAACCTGCGGCGCAGGCGATGCTCTACGGTATTGGCTTAACCGAACATGATCTGACTAAGGCGCAGGTGGGCATTTGCAGTATGGGTTACGACGGTAACACCTGTAATATGCACCTGAACGACCTGGCAAAGTTGGTGAAGCAGGGAGTATGGGATGCTGATCTTGTGGGGTTGATCTTTAATACGATTGGCATCAGTGACGGTATCAGTAATGGTACCGATGGTATGCGGTATTCACTGGTGAGCCGCGATCTGATTGCAGACAGTATTGAAGCTGTATGTGGCGGTTTTTACTACGATGGATTAATCGCCTTGCCGGGCTGCGATAAAAATATGCCTGGTGCTATTATGGCGATGGGCCGTCTGAATCGTCCATCAATAATGGTGTACGGTGGCACTATAGCTCCCGGCCATTATAAAGATGAAGAGTTGAACATTATTTCATCTTTTGAAGCCTTGGGTAAAAAACTGGCTGGCACCATTACACCTGAAGATTTTAAAGAAGTGGTGAAACATAGCTGCCCTGGTGCAGGTGCTTGTGGAGGTATGTACACCGCAAACACGATGGCCAGTGCCATAGAAGCTTTGGGTATGAGTTTGCCCTATTCTAGCAGCAACCCGGCTATAAGTGACGATAAAACGACGGAATGCCTGGATGCCGGTAAAGCTATTAGGATCCTGCTTGAAAAAGATATCACACCCAAAGATATCATGACAAAGAAGGCATTTGAAAATGCCATCACTACTGTTATGATCTTTGGTGGAAGTACCAATGCGGTACTGCATTTAATTGCCATGGCAAAAAGTGTGGATGTAGATCTCACCCAGGATGATTTTCAACGCATCAGCGACAAAACCCCCGTGCTTGCTGACTTTAAGCCGAGTGGTAAATATTTGATGCAGGAGCTTCATGCACACGGCGGTGTACCTGCGGTGATGAAATATTTGCTGAGCGAGGGATTATTGCATGGCGATTGCATAACGGTCACCGGCAAAACACTTGCTGAAAACCTGGAATCTGTGCCCTCAATAAATTTTGATACGCAGAAAATTATTTATCCCCTGGATCAACCATTAAAAGCGACTGGTCATTTACAAATACTATATGGCAACCTTGCCGAAAAAGGTTGCGTCGCAAAAATAAGCGGCAAAGAAGGCGAACGTTTTGAAGGTCCGGCAAGGGTATTTGATGGGGAGAAAGATTTGGTAGCAGGTATTGCAAATGGTCGCGTACAAAAAGGTGATGTAGTGGTGATTCGTTACGAAGGCCCCAAAGGTGCGCCGGGTATGCCTGAAATGCTGAAACCCACCAGTGCCATTACAGGTGCCGGTTTGGGTAAAGATGTAGCCTTAATTACCGATGGAAGATTTAGTGGCGGAAGTCATGGCTTTGTCGTCGGGCATATAACGCCGGAAGCTTTTAATGGTGGATTACTCGCCCTGGTAAAGGATAATGATACCATTGAAATAGATGCTACCAGTAACACCATTAATTTAAAGGTAAGCAACGACGAAATATCAGAACGGAGAGCAGCCTGGACAAAGCCGGCATTAAAAGAAACAAAGGGCGTTTTATTTAAATATGCTATGTGTGTAAAAGATGCAAGTGAAGGTTGCGTAACGGACGAAGCATAAAGAACAGCCCTCTACATCTCCCGGTGGGGCTTGAAAACTGTAAAAATTTTAAAATTCATCACAATGAATGATACACTGACAATACCAGAAACAAAGCCTGAAATTATTACGGCTGCAGCGCCAATAATGAGCGACGAGTTGATTAATGGAAATGCAGCAGTAGCTGAAAAGGCCACCGTTGAGATCAACGGCTCGCAAGCTGTATTGGAAGCATTTATAGCGGAAGGTGTGGATACCATTTTCGGTTACCCCGGTGGCGCCATCATGCCTATCTATGATGCCCTGTACGATTATCATGAAAAGATAAAACATATCCTCGTCCGCCATGAGCAGGGTGGGATTCATGCCGGCCAGGGTTATGCCAGGTCCTCTGGAAGGGTAGGTGTTGTTTTCGCTACGAGCGGCCCCGGGGCTACCAATCTTGTTACAGGTCTGGCCGACGCTATGATAGACAGTACTCCATTAGTATGTATCACCGGGCAGGTGTTTGCTCATCTGCTGGGTACCGACGCCTTCCAGGAAACGGATGTGATCAACATCACCACTCCGGTAACCAAATGGAATTACCAGGTGACGGATGCCACCGAGATTCCTCATGTTCTGGCCAAGGCATTTTATATTGCCCGCACCGGAAGGCCAGGGCCGGTTTTGATTGACATTACCAAGAATGCACAGCTTCAAAAGTTTAATTACGAAGGATATGTGCCTTGCAACCATATCCGCAGTTACCGGCCCAAGCCCATTGTTCGCAAGACTTATGTGGAACAGGCCGCCCAACTCATAAATGAAGCTAAAAAGCCATTTATTCTATTTGGACAGGGCGTTATCCTTGCACGTGCAGAAGCTGAGTTTAAAGCCTTTGTGGAAAAATCCGGTATTCCCGCAGCATGGACCATTATGGGCGCGGGTGCGATCCCAACCAGTCACCCGCTGAATGTGGGGATGCTCGGCATGCACGGAAACTATGGTCCGAATGTGCTTACCAACGAATGTGACGTGTTGATTGCAATCGGTATGCGTTTCGACGACCGTGTTACTGGCCGGCTGGATAAATATGCCAAACAAGCCAAGGTGATCCACCTGGACATTGACCCAAGTGAAATTGATAAGAATGTAAAAACAACTGTTCCGGTTTGGGGCGATTGCAAGGAGACCTTGCCGATGCTTACTGCTCTTGTGGACGCCAAAGAACATAAGGAATGGTTACAACAGTTTGCTGACCACATGCAACAGGAAGTGGAATTGGTGATCAATGACGAATTGAACCCAACCACCGAAGAACTGCGTATGGGTGAAGTGCTGAACCAGTTAAATGAACTGACCAACGGCGATGCCATTATCGTAACCGATGTGGGCCAACACCAGATGGTTGCCTGCAGGTATGCAAAATTCAATCAATCTAAAAGCAATGTTACCAGCGGCGGATTGGGTACTATGGGTTTTGCTTTGCCAGCTGCGATAGGTGCCAAGTTTGGCGCACCCGAACGCACCGTAGTGGCGATTGCCGGCGACGGCGGCATCCAGATGACCATCCAGGAACTGGGTACCATCATGCAGTGTGATGTAGATGTAAAGATCATCATCCTCAATAACCGTTTCCTGGGGATGGTGCGGCAGTGGCAGCAGTTGTTTATGGATAAAAGATATTCATTTGTAGACATACAAAGCCCTGACTTTGTAGCAGTGGCGAAGGGTTACCGCATAGAAGGCCAGTGTGTTTCTAAAAGAGAAGATTTGGCTAATGCGCTTTCAACTATGCTTAATCACAAAGGCCCTTACCTGCTTGAAGTGATGGTGGGTAAAGAAGACAATGTTTTCCCAATGGTGCCGCAGGGATGCAGTGTGGCGGAGATCAGGTTGAGCTAGCCATGCAGAAGAGGGATTTTAGTATCTAAAGTAAAACTGACAACCAACCGAAGAAACAATGACCAAGAGTATCGACATCATCAAGCAGGCAAGAAGCAACTTTCTCCAATTAATGGAAGGATTGCCGATCGGTGCTTTGAATGAAATACCGGAAGGATTCAATAATAACATCATTTGGAATTTTGGAAATATGATTGTGGGTCAGCAGATCGTATGTTATAAAATGTCGGGAGTGGAACCGAAGATCAGTGCTTCAATTATTTCAAAGTATGGTAAGGGAACAAAGCCGGAAGGTTTTATTGAATGGAATGAATTGGAGGAACTAAAAGAACTGGCTGTTTCCACTATCGAAGATTTTGTAGTTGACCACGAAGCCGGCATTTTTAGCAACTATACTGCCTGGACCAGCAGTTTTGGCGTAGCACTAAGTAACATCCAGGAGGCCGCGGAATATATCGCCATGCACGAAGGATTGCATTTGGGTTATGCCATGGCATTAAAAAGAATCGTTCTCAACGAGCAAAAATAACTACCAGTCTGTCATAAAACATCGTACCATGAAACAGGAATTCACTATCACCGTTTACACCGAAAACCATATAGGGCTTATCAACCGCATTGCTATTATTTTTTCGCGTAGAAAAATAAATATCGATAGCCTCAATACCTCACCATCAGAAATTGAAGGCATCCACCGGTTTACAATTGTAATAGATGAGGTGGAAGAAGTGGTACGTAAACTTTGCCGCCAGATTGAAAAACAAGTGGAGGTGTTGAAAGCCTATTACAACACCAATGATGAAATTATCTGGCAGGAAATGGCGCTGTACAAAGTATCGACTGATGAAATAGCGGAGAAGGTAAAAGTGGAAAGACTGCTTCGGGAATATGGTGCAAGGGCAGTGGTGATTCGTAAGGACTATACCGTATTTGAAACTACCGGTCAGCGGGAAGAAACGGATAAATTGCTGGAAGTACTGCAACCCTATGGCCTGATAGAGTTTGTAAGAAGCGCCAGGGTAGCCATTATTAAAGACAGCAAGGGTTTCAACGAAAAGATAAGGGAATTTGAGTACCAGATGCCCGGCGAAGAGATGGTAGAGAACGAGTTTCTCAGCCAGGGCGCCGGCGTGTTTACCATGTAATAGCCCCAAGGTCAATTAGCAAGTAGTGAGTAGTAAGGTTAAGGTGTACAGATGTAAAAACACCTCCATGTCCAGTTATAGAATTCAGGGAAATTCAAATCGTCAACCCGAAATCATACATCATAAATTTTTCAAATCATAAATCCGAAATCATAAATCAAAAATCAAGTCATGGCTAATTATTTCAACACATTATCGTTAAGAGACCAGCTCAACCAATTGGGTGTATGTGAATTCCTGGATGGGAGCAATTTTACCGATGGTGTAAATGCACTAAAAGGAAAGAAACTGGTAATTGTAGGCTGCGGTGCCCAGGGCTTAAACCAGGGTTTGAACCTTCGGGATTCAGGATTAGACGTAACCTACACATTACGTAAAGAAGCCATTGAAAGCAAACGCCAGTCGTGGAAAAATGCCACTGAAAATGGATTTACTGTTGGCTCATACGAAGAACTGATTCCGGGTGCAGATCTTGTAATCAATCTTACGCCGGATAAGCAACATACAGCAGTCGTGTCGGCTATTATGCCGCTGATGAAACAAGGAGCAACCTTATCTTATAGTCATGGTTTTAATATTGTGGAAGAAGGAATGCAGATCCGTAAAGACCTGACGGTTATTATGGTGGCGCCGAAATGCCCGGGCAGCGAGGTAAGGGCCGAATATGTTCGTGGTTTTGGTGTACCTACCTTAATTGCAGTGCACCCCGAAAATGATCCAGAAGGCAAAGGCTGGGAACAGGCAAAAGCCTATGCAGCGGGTACCGGTGGTCATAGGGCTGGTGTATTGAAATCATCCTTTGTAGCAGAAGTAAAAAGCGATCTCATGGGTGAGCAGACCATTCTTTGCGGCTTATTGCAAAGCGGTTCCATTCTTTGCTTTGATAAAATGATCGAGAAGGGTATTGAAAGCGGTTATGCTTCCAAACTGATCCAATACGGCTGGGAAGTTATTACGGAAGCTCTGAAGCAAGGCGGTATCACTGCCATGTTCGACAGGCTGAGCAACCCTGCTAAAATAAAAGCATTTGAAATTTCAGAAGAACTGAAGACCATCATGCGCCCCTTGTTTCAAAAGCACCAGGACGATATTATGAGTGGTGAATTTAGCAGCACCATGATGACAGATTGGGCTAATGATGATAAGAACCTGTTGGGCTGGCGTGCGGAAACCGGGGAAACAGCGTTTGAAAAATCAACAGCTACTGCAGACAAGATCAGCGAACAGGAATTTTTTGACAATGGTTTATTAATGGTCGCTATGGTACGTGCTGGTGTGGAACTGGCCTTTGAAACCATGGTAGAGGCTGGTATTAAAGCCGAGAGTGCCTATTACGAATCGCTTCATGAAACGCCGCTTATCGCTAACACCATTGCCCGTAAAAAATTGTTCGAAATGAACCGGGTAATTTCCGATACGGCCGAGTATGGTTGCTATCTTTTTAATCATGCCTGCGTGCCATTGCTGGGCGATTTTATGAAGACTGTAGAAACAGATATTATAGGAAAAAACTTTAATGAAGGCATCGACAACGGCGCGGATAATAAAACACTGATCGCGGTAAACAAAGCCTTGCGCAGTCACCATATTGAAGTTGTTGGAGATGTGCTAAGACAAGCCATGACTTCAATGAAAGCGATTAGTACGGTAGCATAAAATAATAATTGAAGCATAGTCAGTCTTCTTAAGTTATGGCCGCTGCCTGGAACGCCATAAATGAAAGATCTGTGTGAAATAATATCGATCATCGCCCTGAATGGGCGAACAAAAACAGGCATGAAATCAATGCAATCAACCATCCCACATACCCAACTCAATTTTAAAGCGGCGGCCGAACGCTTAAAACATGTGGTGTTGCGTACGCCGCTTACATTCAATCAAAACCTGTCGAAAAAATTTGGTGCATTTATTTATCTCAAAAGAGAAGACATGCAGGTGGTTCGCAGCTACAAACTGCGTGGTGCCTATAACATGATGAGCAGCCTTCCTGCTGATCAATTGAGTAAGGGAGTGGTATGCGCCAGTGCCGGCAACCATGCGCAGGGTTTTGCTTATAGCTGCAAAAAGCTCAATACAAAAGGTGTGGTATTTATGCCGGTTATCACGCCTAACCAAAAGGTGAGCCAAACCAAAATGCATGGAGAGGATTTTATTGAAATAAAATTGATAGGCGACACTTTTGATGATTGTGCCGTTGCTGCCAAAAAATACACCGAAGAAAACGGAATGACTTTTATTCCCCCCTTTGATGATACAAGGATCATTGAGGGACAGGGAACGGTAGGGGTGGAAATATTCGAAGATATCCAGGATGTGGATTATATTTTTATACCCGTGGGTGGTGGCGGGCTAAGTGCCGGTGTAGGTTCTTATTACAAAACATTTTCTCCCCAAACCAAAATTATTGGTGTAGAGCCTGAAGGTGCACCCAGTATGTACCAGGCATTAAAAGCCGGGAAACCGGTTATGCTGGATAGTATCGAACGTTTCGTAGACGGAGCCGCGGTAAAAAGGGTAGGGGATATTACTTTTTCTTTTTGTAAAGATGTGCTGGATGATATGCTGTTGGTAGCAGAAGGCAAAGTATGTACAACTATCTTAAAACTATACAATGAGGACGCCATTGTAGCAGAACCCGCCGGGGCATTGAGCATCGCCGCCCTGGACGAGTATGCAGAACAGATAAAAGGCAAGACCGTAGTTTGCATTCTTAGTGGCAGCAACAATGATATAGATCGTATGCAGGAGATTAAAGAACGCTCCCTGCAATACGAAGGGCTGAAGCATTATTTCCTGATCCGTTTTGCCCAGCGTCCCGGTGCGCTAAAAGAATTTGTTAACCATGTACTTGGACCCACCGATGATATTACCCGGTTTGAATATATGCAAAAGCATAACAAGGAAACAGGGCCAGCACTGGTGGGCATCGAGCTGCGTACCAAAGATGATTACGCATTGCTGATGGAGAATTTTGAACGCTACAATATTAATTACACTGAAGTAAAAGGCGACGGGAACTTGTATGGTTATCTTATTTCATAGAAAGCAAAAAGCCACCTTAGCAGGTGGCTTTCTAATAATCTTGTTTTTGTTATTTTGGATTTGATTCTGACATTTATTGGCTCAATGGGATTACAGCATGCAAATATTCAATGCCGTCATAAAAAGATTTGAAGACCAGGGTGAAAAGACCGGCTGGACCTATATTGAAATCCCCGCGGTGATTGCCGGCAAATTAAAACCGGGCCAAAAAACTTCGTTTAGGGTGAAGGGAAAACTTGATAGCTACCAATTTAAAACGGTAGCGTTGCTGCCCATGGGAGGAGGCGATTTTATTATGCCATTGAAAGCTGATGTACGCAAAGCCATTGGCAAACGAAAAGGTGCCATACTCAAGGTGCAGATGGCAGCAGATGATGCACCATTTATATTATGTCCTGAATTAATGGAATGCCTTGCGGATGAACCCATGGCCCTCGACAGGTTCAATAAGCAACCGGGTTCTCACCAAAAATATTTCAGCAATTGGATCAGCAGTGCCAAAACGGATGCCACTAAGGCAAAGCGCATCGCCCATACTGTAACTGCAATGCTCGCAGGGCAGGACTATGGGGAAATGATCAGGAGTTTAAAAAATAAAGAGTAATGACCTGGGAAGGATTGGGCAATATAAGCGTTGGTTTTTTTACAGGCATGTTAGGCGGGTGGCGTAAAACATCAGTATCCGCCGCAGTTGGCTTGCAGCGAAATAATTGAAGGTGATGTGAATGTGGTGGAATAAGAAGTTTGGATAACTTCGGTATGCTATTTTATTCTGAACCTGGTTATTGAAAAAATCCACAATACCGAAGATCCATGAAATCAATTTGTTTGCGACGATTACAGGCTTACCTGCCATTGTTGTTGTTTGCCGTTTCCTCCCTCGCACAAAAATCTTCCGGCAACAATGTGGCGCCAAAATATAATGTCTTGTTTATAGCGGCAGATGATTTGAGGCCGGAGTTAGGTACCTATGGTGTTGCGGCGATCCGGACACCCAACATCGATAAAATTGCAGCAAGAGGCACCCGTTTCGACAGGGCTTATGCGCAATACCCGGTTTGTAATCCATCCCGCAGTTCATTTCTAACCGGTCGGTATCCTACACAAACCGGTGTGATGAATAACAATGATTATTTCCGGCGCATACACCCTGATTTTGTTACGCTGCCGCAATATTTTAAAGAGCATGGCTACGTCACTTTACGTTCGGGAAAAATTTTCCACGGTGGTATCGACGACCAGCCTTCCTGGACGGATGGCGGCGAGCCTACCGACTCCTCTATTACAGAACGTGGCAAAACGCCATCCGTTAAACTAGTAAGCGAAGACGAGCCCGCGGATGCGCCGGCCAACCAACCTTTGAGTAAAAGTGCGGCCTCGGACAGGATCATTGTTTTGGAAGGTGATGGCGAAAATCATGGTGACTACAAAACCGCCACCAAGGCTATCAAATTCATGGAAACATATAAGGAAAAGCCTTTTTTTCTTGCTGTAGGTTTTGTAAAACCACATAGCCCGCCCACTGCTCCAAAGAAATTTTTCGATTTGTATGATGTTGACAAAATGGAACTGCCGGTAGGTTTTGGCACAACACCAAAAGCACCGCCAGGCCTGCCAGAAATATCCATTTCCCGCACTAACAGTGATTTGTTTATCGGAAGAGAATCGTCACCTGCACAGTCACGGGAAATGAAACGGGCTTATTATGCTTCTACCAGTTTTATGGATGCCCAGGTGGGTCGTGTAATGGCGGCACTTGAACAAAACGGGTTAAAGGAAAACACCATCGTGGTATTTTTTGGCGACCATGGATATCATCTTGGAGAAAAAGGCAAATGGTCGAAGGCATATTCGCTGTACGAACTCGGTTTGCGTGTGCCGTTAATCATTGCTGTACCAAAAGGTAAGGCTCAGTATACCACTCAAATTGTAGAACTGGTAGATATGTACCGGACCCTGGCCGACCTCTGTGGCCTGCCCCGGCCCGACAACATCGAAGGAAATAGCCTGGTGCCGTTGCTTAAAAAGCCAGATGCCAGTTGGGATTACCCGGCGTATAGCGTAACCGCCGTGCAAAATAAAATCGGTAAATCGGTGAGGACCAAACGCTGGCATTATGTGGAATGGGAGGGCGGTAAAGCAGGTTCCATGCTGTTTGAACACCCAAATGATCCAAACGAACTGACTAACCTGGCTAACGATCCCAAATATGCCGGCATAGTAGTAGAAATGAAAAAATTATTGGCGGAAATGCCGGGAACAGGCAAGTAGTATTTTAGGGGGTGAAGCACCCGCCGCTGTTTGGGTTTGAAGGGCGATGGCCAAACTTTTTAGAAAACACCAACAAAGGCGGGGACCCAAAAAAAGGAGCTTCGAAGGAAGCTCCGGAAAGAAGATACAAGTAATTATTTAATTTTCAGCAGATGGTGAACCTGGAGAAATATTCTGATTCATTCGAAACAGGTTACCTGGATCATACTTGCGTTTTAATTCAGCAAGCCGCGCATAATTTTCTCCGTAGGCCTCTTTCACACGATCTTGTCCTTCTTCTCCTAAAAGATTTACGTACACTTTATTGCTCATGAAGGGCTGTATGGCATCCCAAATTTTACGGGTCCAACTAACGTTCTTTTCATCTTCCGATTTAGTGGGCCAATTTGATATGATAACAAGATCAAATTCAGGTTGACGATGCAGATAAGCCGATCCGCCTTCGGGTTCACGGGATGCTGCGCCACCATACAATTCCACGATCGTTGCGGAGTAGGGCGATGGGTTGGCGTTCATATGTTCAATAATTGTATCGATGGCTTCATCTGAAAGATCTTTTAAAAACCCCGCTTTCCAGTAGTACCGGTTTCCGTGCGGAAAACCTCCATCCAGTAAAGACTGCATCTGTACATACGGCAGCGGCTGAAAAAGGTCTGCAACTGGTGTTCCAAATTCCCGAAGGGGTTTGATCACTTCTTCTCCTTTTTCAAGATCGCCGCTATAACAGCCAACAAATGCCACAACAGGCACGCCGTCGGGCGACGTCATCAAGCCACAATACAGGGTTAATTCTTCAGGCGCTGATTGCATAAAATCACGATAGAACTGCAGGACTCCGCTTGCTTTATCCCTGGTGTGTAGAATCATGCCCCCTAGTACGGTACCTACCTTGTGCAGGCGAAGCTTAATGGATGCAACGATACCAAAATTTCCGCCTCCACCCCTTAATCCCCAAAGAAGATCCGGGTTCTCCTGTAAACTTGCTTTTACCAGGTTTCCATCAGCAGTCACAACTTCTGCTTCTATCATGTTATCACAGCTTAAGCCATGTTTACGTACCAGCCATCCAACGCCTCCTCCCAGGGTAAGGCCCGCAACACCCGTGGTCGTAATCAATCCACCGGTAGTGGCCAAACCATGTTCCTGGGTTGCCTTGTCAAAATCGCCCCAGGTGGCACCCATCTCCGCAGTAGCGGTCATTTTCTCAGGGTCTACTATTACGTTCTTCATCAGCGAAAGATCGATCATGATGCCACCATCACAAACTGCATTGCCGCTCACATTATGTCCTCCACCGCGGACTGATACCAGCAGGTTATATTTTTTTGCCAACTTTACAGCCTGCTGAATGTCACCCGTTTCAGTACATTGGACAATCATACCAGGCTTTCTGTCAATCATACCATTCCATATTTTCCTGGTGTTATCATAATCAGTATCCCCATCAACAAGAATGCTTCCCTTGAATAATGGTTGTAGTTCGCTTACAGCCTGCATCATTGCATTGCCGGATGCGTTTGCATTTTCAGTACTCATAACGATATAATTTTAAGGGTGACAGATGATTTTTGTGTACAGCGCGGCAGCAGTTTTTAAAGCACTTAGAAAAGTACTCAAACAAAAATTTAATTGCAAGCTATTTTTTTGCGTAGGGGATATTTTTATGCATGCAGTTCCCTGGTCATGGGGATAGGGAAAATGCCTGAGTTTTCTGGTTGTTAAATATGATCCTTTTCAGCCTACTGCGGTAGGATGAGTTCATGTCCTGACTGGCGCAGGAATGAGGCGTTGGTAATGTGGGTAGGCTTCCTGTGCCTATCGGTTACTTGGCTGTGAATTTTCTAGTGGCCGATATTCAAAATCAAGTAACGTAGCAGCATTGACCGGGAGGCCTGCGCTAGTAGAATATGCAGCTATTTAATTGTCAACCTTGTTAATTGTACCCACCCCATTATAGCCACCTTCTTTAATGTAATAGTCGTCTTGCTTCATTTCAGAATTGTGTCGGACTTCATATTCAATAATCATTTCATAGCTCAAAGTGTTTTTATTTACCTGCATGGGGTCCCTAAGGAATGACTGGCTTTTGAACTTCTTTTGAACTTTTGTTTTGCCGTCTACCATTACAATTTCGATTTCTCCATTTGAAAGTTGCTTTTGAGAAACTATTGTGCCCTTGAAAAGCAATTTATTAGCATCTCGATCCGCCCATTCCTTTTTAAGCAAGCTATATAAGTCTTCACACAAGTACAGGCGTATTTCACTTAATAACTTGATTCTTCCGATTTCGGATGTAGAGTCATAGCCTATCGCTATTAATGTGTCTATGCTTTTATCAACTACTACCTTATAACAGGAATCCAAAGTCGTTGAAGGTCTATTGCCTTTCATTGTAGTCGATGTGCAGTTGCAAATTTCCGTGGTCATCCTTAGATAAATTGCTAACACTTCCTGACTTGTCGATTTGATAGAGGGTTGTTGTTTATCCGGAGACACACTTTGTCCACAAGAGGAAAGTGCCAAAATAAGCAGCACTGCGATATTTAGAGTCTTCATAGATAGTTGTATACAAGAAGCGAAGAAACAAATAAATCTAACACAACAGATTAATTTTCAAACAGGTATGTAGACCCTAGTGAATATCGTTATTATTGTATCCGCCTATATATTGGAGCGACTATGCTTATTTTGATCTGGATTTGCCTATGAATGGAACGGCAAATATCCAATGTACTTTCAATTGAACTGGGAATTAGCTTTACTTCTTCTCCACCTTCACCGGAAACCCCCGATACTTCATCAGTGCATCCGTCTTAGGATCATGCCCACGAAATTTCCGATAGGCTTCCGCCTGGTCGATAGTATTGCCTACACTAAAAATATACATGGTAAGCCTGGCGGCTACCGCTTTATCATAAGGGCCACCGGCTTCTGTAAATGCCTGGTAAGCATCGGCGCTAAGCACATCACTCCATAAATAACTGTAGTAACCGGCAGAGTAACCATCTCCCGAGAACACATGGCCAAATTGCGGGGTACGGTGCCGCATCACGATTTCTTTGGGCATGCCCAGTTCTTTCAGTGTTTGTTTTTCAAATGCATCCGGGTCAATTTTTTTGCTGCCGGCAAGGTGCATTTTCATGTCTACCAGGGCGCTTGCAATTGCTTCTACAGTCGTAAAGCCCTGGTTAAAGGTGGCAGCACTTTTAATACGGTCCACCAGCTTTTGCGGGATGGGCTCGCCGGTTTTATAATCCAGCGCAAATTTTTGTAATACTTCAGGTGTAGATAACCAGCGCTCCAGTATTTGCGAAGGGAACTCTACATAATCGCGGGCTACATTGGTGCCGGATAGCGTAGGGTAAGTTACATTGGAACTCAAGCCATGAAGTGCATGGCCAAATTCATGAAACAACGTTTTGGCATCATCCCAGGAAATCAGTACAGGCTCACCTGGGTTTGCTTTCAGAAAATTGGAATTGTTCGATACAATGGTAGGAATGTCTGCAACCACCCGCTGCTGGTTGCGGTAGGCATTCATCCAGGCTCCTGATTGTTTGCCCTCCCGTGCATAAGGGTCAAAATACCAGAGGCCGATATGCTTGCCCGTTTTCTTGTCTGTTACCCTCCAAACACGAACATCGGGCTGGTACACCGGCACATCTGTAACGGGTGAGAAATTAAAGCCAAACAATTCGCCTGCTACCCAAAACATGCCTTCCCGCATTTTTTCCAGTTGCAGGTAAGGCTTCACTTCGTTCTGGTCGAGGTCGTATTTGGCCTTGCGCACTTTTTCGGCATAGTAGCGATAGTCCCATGGCTCGATGGTGATGCCAGCATTTTCTTTATCGGCAATAGCCTGCATATCGGCCACTTCCTCTTTTACCCTTGCTACGGCTGCCGGCCAAACAGACTCCATTAATTGCATGGCGCGTTCGGGTGTTTTGGCCATGGCATCTTCCAGCCGCCAATGGGCATGGGTGGCATAGCCGAGAAGTTTTGCTCTTTCGGCTCTTAGCGTCAGTATCTCAGTTATAATTGCGTTGTTGTCATTTTTATCGCCGTTGTCGCCCCGGTTAATAAACATGCGGAACGCTTTTTCCCGCAGGTCGCGGCGGTTGGCGTAGCTAAGAAAAGGATCGATGGATGACCTTGTATTTTTAATGAGCCATGATCCTTTGAGTCCTTTGCCTTGCGCTGCTGCAGCAGCTCCTTCCTTCACTGATTGCGGAAGGCCATCCAGGTCGGTTTCATTCTTTATCTCAATAAACAGGCTTTCATCGGCCAGCAGGTTCTGGTTAAACTGCGTAAAAAGCCCGGCCATTTGCTGGTTGATTTCGGACAGCCTTTTTTTAGAGGCTGCAGTTAGTTTGGCACCTGCCCTTACAAAATTGGTATGGTAGAGCCAGGTGAGGCGCTGTTGCTCGGGAGTCAATTTTTTCTTTGCAGGAGAATTATAAATGGCTGCAATTCGCTGAAACAATTTGGCATTCTGCGTAATCTGATCCTGGAAAGCGGCGAGTTTGGGTGCCATTTCGGTTTCCACAGGTTGAAAGTCGTCGCTGCTCATATTCGAACTCCAAATACCGTAGATGGTATTTACCCGGTCCAGTGTTTGTCCGCTCCGCTCCATGGCGGCTATAGTATTTTCAAAAGTTGCGGGTTGTTTATTGGAAGTTATTTTGTTGATATCGGAGAGGCTTTCAGCCATGGCGGCTTCCAATGCCGGTTTAAAATCGGTCACTTTTATTTTATCGAATGGCGGAACCCCGCTGTAAGGCCCCTGCCATTTTTGAAGCAATGGATTTTGTGCTAAGGCCGCGAAGGCAAACAGGGAAAGGAGAGAAATGCAAATGCTTTTCATGTCAAGTTCGTTTTAAAATAAAAATAAGGGAAAATGTGTGAGGGGATGCGAAGGTTTTTCCATTGGTTAACCCATATAAGTCGTTGGTTGATTGTATTTGGAATACAGGTGTTCATAAAGCCACATTTGTTTTATCAAATCAAAAAGAAAAGACACCTCTTATGAAACACTTTCTAACCCTGTTCACTGTGATAATCATTAAACAGTTCTCATTTGCTCAAAGCTCTGTGGGCATTGGTACTACCACACCTAATGCCAGCGCTGCATTGGATATCCAGGTTGCCGATAAAGGATTGCTGATCCCGAGGGTTTTCCTAGTCAATGCCTCAGATAAAACCACCATTGTATCACCTGCAATTTCACTGCTGGTGTATAACACCAATTATACATTTCCGGCCGGAATGGGCTATTACTTTAATAAGGGTACGGCACAATCACCCAATTGGACCAAAATGAACGACCTGGACCTGCCAATTTACAAAGGCACCAGTTCATCCGGTAGTTTGTTTCAGTTAGATAATTACAACCAGTCCGCCGCGTCATCAGCCATTAAAGGCTACAGTGCATCAGGAACCGGCATCATTGCCGGAAGCAGTATTGGCTATGCTTTGGAGGCGAATGGGAAGATAAAAATTATCGGGACCAGCCAGTTGCCAGCCCAGGGTAAAGTGCTTACCAGCGATGCCAGCGGTAATGCCACGTGGGAAGGAGCTATTGCATTTTCAGCAGCCGGCATAGTTGGTAACGGAAGTGAAAGTATGGCCGGCAATAACGTCATGGCGAAAGTTCCTTTTGCTATTGTGAATTATGATTTTGGTAATAATTACAGTGGCGCTCTTGAAACACCGCACAGCACTTTTACTGCCCCGGTAAATGGAATATATCATTTTGACGCACAACTTGTTTATTTCGGGGCTACAGTGGATGGGCCCGCTATTTATCTCAAATTGAAAAGAGATGGAAATGAATCCACCATTGCCACTTATTGCCATTCGGAATCGGAAACAAGGTCATCGCAATTAAGCATAGGCAAAGACGTGCAGCTGCAAACCGGCGACCAGGTCTATGTTGTGACAAAACATAGTACAAGTGGCAACAGGTCATTACTGGTAACCATTACAGACAATTGGTTTTCCGGCAGGTTAGTAATGAGACTGTAGAAGAAAGTGGCAACGGGGTACTGCGTATGGTATCGTTTATTAAAAATTTATTTAAAGTAATTGTATGAAAAAAATAGTTTTAGTGTTTGGCATATTTTTATCCTTGCAAATTTCCTTTGCTCAAAACAGTATAGGTATCGGTACGGCGTCGCCCAATGCCAGTGCTGTATTAGATGTATCGAGTGCCAGCAAAGGCGTGCTGTTGCCCCGCATTAACCTCACCTCAACCATCGACCCGGTAACTATTCCATCGCCGGCCAACGGCCTGCTGGTGTTTAACACAAACGCCGGCATGTCTGCAGGCACCGGTTTTATTATAATGCCGGATCAACAGTAATTCCCAGCTGGACCAAGGTGAACGACCTTACACTGCCTTATTACAAAGCCACGTCCACAAACAGCAGTGCATTTCAAATTGAAAATAATAGTGCTTCGCCATCGTCCACCGCGATTTACGGATACAGTCTTGCCGGTACAGGCATAAAAGCCATGAGTAGTTCAGGCTACGCATTGGAAACAAGTGGCAAAGTAAAAATTGCCGGTAACGGGCAGTCTGTTTATTATGGCAAAGTACTTACCACAGATGGTGTTGGAAATGCCACCTGGGAAGGTGCCATTGCTTTTTCGGCTAATGGCGTAAGTGATGCCCATAACGATCTGGGATATGCGGTTGCAAAGAAGGTAGTTTTAGCTACGAAGCAATACGACATGCAAAATAATTTCACCAGCGCTGCCAATGCTAACCCTAGTGTTTTTACAGCACCGGTAAAGGGCATTTATCATTTTGATGCACAGGTGACAACCGGCCCGATTGTAGGCGTATCTCCGAACCATTATATCTCTAATGAATTGCGGCTGATGACCAAAATTGACGGAGTTACTTCTATGATTACATCCACCACTGTTACAGCATCTGTTCCATCAAGAACGACACTCCAGATTAGTATTGATTGTCCGGTTACTACAGGAGATGAGGTCTGGCTGGAAATATGGCAAAATTCTGCTACAGGTGCATATATAGTGGAAGGCAGTACACTCTCACGTTTCTCTGGAAGGCTGGTGCTGAAAACCGCGCCGGGTCTCTTTGATTGATAAAAAAATTTAATGATCATTTAATGGTAAGCCCAGCCGTTGATAGTCTTTCCAGTTGAGGTATTCAGGTCCTACCCGATGTTCTTCCATAGTGATGCAATTATCAACCGGGCAAACAAGCTTGCAGAGATTGCAGCCAACACATTCATCTTCTTTAATGGTGTAGGTATTATACGGATTGCCATATTCCAGGTTGATAGATTGATGGCTGCCGTCTTCACATGCGATATAACAGAGGCCACAATGGATACATTTATCCTGGTTGATGTTGGCGATGATATGATAGTTGATATCGAGATCTTCCCAATGGGTGATCTTATCCACCGATTTGCCGATAAAATCATCAAGGGTGGCAAATCCTTTGTCATCCATCCAGTTATTGAGGCCTTCGCACATATCTTCCACAATACGAAAGCCGTATTTCATGGCGGCAGTACATACCTGAACATTGCTGGCACCCAGGAGCATAAACTCTACGGCATCTTTCCAGGTAGATACACCACCAATACCACTTACGGGAACCTTGCTGGTGATGGGATCTTGTGCAATGGTAGTCAGCATTTTTAAAGCGATAGGTTTTACGGCCGGACCGCAATACCCGCCAAATACTGATTTACCCGCCACATAGGGATTGGGCACAAGCGTATCCAGGTCGATGCCGGTAACCGACTGGATGGTATTGATGAGTGATAAAGCGTTGGAACCCGCTTCCACTGCGGCAATACCGGTGGGAACAGGTGAATGAACATTGGGTGTTAGTTTAGTAATTACGGGAATATGTGCAGCTTCCATTACCCATTCCACTACCATTCTTGCTATCTCCGGATCCTGGCCTACGGCCGCACCCATGCCACGTTCGGTCATGCCGTGGGGGCAGCCGAAATTCAATTCGAGGCCATGTGCACCTGTGTCTTCCACTTTTTTAATCAGCTCGTGCCAGCTCTTCCTGTCGTTATCGGCCATTAGCGAAACGATCATGGCCCGGTCGGGAAAGAGTTTTAGACATTCCGCTATTTCCCGGAGGTTTATCTCCAAAGGCCGGTCGCTGATGAGTTCGATATTGTTGAAGCCCATCATTCGCTGGCTGCCAAAATCCACCGATGAATAGCGGCTGCTGACATTCTTAACCTGGCTGCCAAGTGTTTTCCACACTACGCCACCCCAGCCAGCTTCAAATGCACGCAGCACATTTACCTTCTTATCGGTAGGTGGGGCACTGGCCAGCCAAAACGGGTTGGGGGACTTGATGCCGAGGAAGTTGGAAGATATAATAGCCATGTTCAACGATTCGTAAAACAGCATTGTTACGGTTTCTGTTTGGCAGAAATAATAACAATGTTGCAGATTGATAAATAGAATGTGGCTGGTCAATCAGTCACATTCGAATACTAACTAAGGCTTTGGTTGCGTGTCAAAATTTACCATCCAGGCAATGCCAAACTTATCAGTAAACATGCCGAAGTAGGCTCCCCAAAAAGTATTGTCCATCGGCATCGTAACCGTACCACCGGCAGATAAGCTATTGAATAATGTATCGGCTTCTTCTTTAGTTTCTGCATTTATAGAAATGGAAATATTGTTTCCGACAACAGTGTGATCCTGGTAAGCCGCAGGGGCGTCGCTTCCAAATAAATTGGTTTCACCACTAATAGGCAATGAAACGTGCATGACCAAATTACCTTCTTCTTCACTCATTGGTTCGCCGCCAGGGGCAGGGGGCATATCTTTAAATCTGCCAATGAACGTAAATTCTTTACCGAATGCTTCTTTGTAAAAACTAAAGGCTTCTTCACAATTGCCTTTAAATGTTAAATAGGGATTTACTTGTGCCATAATTGGTTGTTTGTTTTTGTTTGGATTTTATTTGGTTGAAGTCATTTGTTTTGAATGTAAGAAAGTATTGCAGCAGCGCCATCCTTCCCCGCCTGCACCGCATCCACCACTTCTTTACCGCCGTTAACTGCATCACCTCCGGCAAATACGCCTTCGATATTTGTTGCACTGTTATCAATTACAATTTTTCCTTTATTATTTGCTAACCCGTTTTCCATTATCAATTGGCTGAAAGGCATTTGACCTGCGGCTTTGATCACCATGTCTACATCCATTGTAAATGTTTCGCTGGTTTCAACAGGAGAACGGCGGCCACTGGCATCGGGTTCACCCAGTTCCATTTTTGTGCAGATCAATTGGCTGATCCTGTTATCGCTGCCAACCGCTTCTTTCGGTGTAGCCAGCCAGATAATCTTGCAGCCATCGAGTTTGGCAATATCGAGTTCTACTTCGGTGCAAGGCATTTCTTCCTGCGTGCGACGATAGATCAGCGTAACCTCTTTAGCCCCCAACCGCTTCGCCTGAGTGGCTGCATCAATAGCCGTCATACCCATGCCAATCACCGCTACTTTATCTCCTACGGATATGGCAGGATATCCTTTGGAACGGATATCATAAATAAAGCTAATGGCATCAACCACGCCCTCCAGTTCTTCGCCCGGAATATCCAACTGGCGGGCCAGGCCTACACCGATGCCAAGGTACACCGCATCATATTGTTGTTGCAATTCAGGCAATGAAATATGCTTCCCTAATTCCTGGTTGTATTTTATTTCGATCCCGCCGATGGAGGTGATGTAATCTACTTCGTCCTCGCAGAATTGGGGCGTTACTTTATAAGCTGCTATGCCATAGGTCATCAGGCCGCCACCTTTGTTTTCTTTTTCATAGATCGTTACATCTACACCTTCTTTGCTCAGTATAAAAGCACAGGAAAGCCCCGCCGGGCCGGCACCCACGATGGCTACCTTTTTGCCGGTGGATGGCTTGCGGGTGAATAATTTCCATTGTTGCGCCATCGCTTTTTCTGTGGAGTACCGTTGCAGTTTGGCGATGTTGATGGGCTCTTCTTCCATGAGGTTAAATACACAAGCACCTTCACACAATTTTTCTACCGGGCAAACCTTGCTGCAGCCTGCACCCATAATATTGGAAGAAAAAATGGTATGTGCCGATCCCTTTACATTATCACTGGCGATCTGCTTGATAAATTTTGGCACATTGATACTGGTAGGGCAGCTTTTGGTACAGGGTGCATCGTAGCAAAACAAACAGCGGTTCGCCTCCACCAACGCTGCATCCTTCGTTTCAAAAGGCGGGTGAATGTCAGAGAAGTTTTGCTCGTACTGCCCGGTGGTAAGTCTATTGTTGGTAATTGCCATAGTAAAATTTTAATGTGAAAATGTGGCAAATGTGGCAAATGTGGCAAATGTGAGAAATGTGGGAAATGTGAAAATGGGAGAACCAGGATTTTTTAGAAAGAGGTACTCATTAAATAAATCAGAACGAAATTTTCTGTTTGCACTTTCACAAATAGGCTAATTTCCACATTTCCACATTTCCCACATTTCCACATTCAGTTTACAGTTCCGTCAGCTTGCCATAAGTCTCCGGTCTTCTGTCGCGGAAAAATTGCCATACACTTCTCACTTCTTCTATCATATCCAAATCAAATTCTGATACCAGTAATTCATCATTGTCTTCACTGGCCTGGGCAAAAATTTGCCCGCGGGGATCTACGAAATAACTGCTGCCATAAAACTTGCCGAGGTTCCATGGTTTCTCTTCACCTACGCGGTTAATGCATCCCATAAAATAGCCATTGGCTGCGGCGTGTGCAGGTTGTTCGAGTTTCCAGAGATATTGGGAGAGGCCGGCAACAGTCGCTGATGGGTTATAAACGATCTCAGCACCATTTAATCCCAGGCAACGGGCACCATCAGGAAAGTGGCGATCGTAGCAGATGTACACACCCACTTTAGCATATTTGGTTTGAAAAACCGGGTAGCCAAGATTGCCGGGTTTGAAGAAAAATTTTTCCCAGAAGCCGCTGGTATGGGGGATATGGTTTTTTCTATACTTACCGAGGTAAGTTCCGTCAGCATCAATGACAGCCGCGGTATTATACAACACACCAGCCTGTTCTTTTTCATAAACCGGAACGATGATGACCATATTGTATTTTTTTGCATACACCTGCATGCGTTCAATCGTTGGGCCGGGAACCGTCTCAGCGCTTTCGTACCATGCCTTATCCTGCCCGGGGCAGAAATAGGGAGTATTGAATATTTCCTGGAAGCAAAGTATTTGTACACCCTGCTCACCTGCTTTTTCAATCAGCGGAATATGTTTCTGCACCATGGCTTCTTTAATTTCTGCAATGGTTCCTTCGCCTTCTGTTTTGGGGAGGCTTAGTTGGATCAGTCCTGATTTGATAATTCGTGGCATGTTGTTGTTTTTATTTTTTTTGTAGAAGCCGGGTTTTAGCGAAGTCAAGTTTTTAAAACTTGACTTCTCTTGTGTAAGCTAACTAAGATAGCTAGATCGTTCCACCCACTTTATTTCGTTTTATAAACTTACCAAAACCTTTCTGCACTTTGCATTCATTGTTATCGATTACTACTTCGCCTCTTAACAAAACGGTTTTAACCTTGCCGGTTATTTCCCAGCCTTCATATCCGCTATAATCTACATTCATGTGGTGCGTGGCGGCACTCAATACATGTTTTTCATTGGGGTCGAAAATGACAATGTCAGCATCGCTGCCCACCGCTATGGTGCCCTTTTTGGGGAACATGCCAAAGATTTTTGCCGCGTTGGTACAAGCCACTTCCACGTATTTGTTCAAAGTGATCTTATCCTTTGCCACGCCTTCGCTGTACAATAATTCCATCCTGTTTTCGATAGCGGGATGCCCGTTGGGTATTTTGCTGAAATCGTCTTTCCCCATCTGTTTTTGTTCCCACATAAAGGGGCAATGATCGGTGGCCACCACATTTACCAGTCCCTGGTTAATACCAGCCCAAAGCGTTGCCTGGTCTTTCTTTTCCCGCAACGGTGGGCTCATGACCCATTTGGCGCCTTCAAAATTTTGCTCATACAGCGAAGCATCTAAAATTAAATATTGGATGCAGGTCTCCACAAAAACTTTCTGGTTTCTGCGGGTGGCATTGCGTACTGCATTCAATGCGCCTTCACAGGTAAGGTGAACGATATAACCCGGGCAACCGGTATAATTCGCCATATCTGCAAAGCGGCCGCTGGCTTCGGCTTCGGTTACTTCGGGTTGCGACAAATAATGATAGAGGGGTGCCAGTTTCCCTTCGGACTTATGTTTCGCAATCAAATAGTCGATCATGTCGCCATTGGTGGCATGAACATTAATAAGTCCGCCATGTTTTTTTACTTCCTGCATCAGGCCGATCATCTGGCGGTCATCGATCATTAAAGCTCCTTTGTAAGCCATAAATGTTTTGAAAGAAGTGATGCCTTCTTCTTCGATGAATTGCCGGATCTCTTTTTTAGTGTCCTCATTGAAGTCGGTAACGGCCATGTGGAAACTATAATCACCTACGCAATTATTATCGCTTCGGCCTTTCCAGTCGGCCAATGCCGAATGCAGGCTTTTGCCCTGTGTTTGTAAAATAAAATCGATCACCGTGGTGGTGCCACCATAAAGGGCAGCCCTTGTACCGGTTTCGTAATTGTCGCTGCTGTAGGTGCCCATGAAGGGCATATCGAGATGAACGTGCGGATCGATGCCGCCCGGGAAAACCAACTTACCGCTGGCGTCGATCACATTTTGGGTTGTGGCGTCTAAATTTTTGCCAATCGCTGAAATGGTTTCGCCTTCAATTAAAATGTCGGCGATATAGTCGTCGGTGGCGGTAATAATTCGTCCGTTTTTAACCAGGGTGCTCATTTGAAATTATTTTGAATTCTAAAACTGTAAATGCCTAAGGAGGCCTTCAAAAAACCTCAGGCATTTGAAAAGCTGTCTCTAAATTAATCACTTCTTTCTCATCAGGGCCAGGTACACCAATCCGCTCACAAAAAAGCCAACGAACCAGGCATAGTTATAAAGATGCGAGATCCACTCCGGAACCGAACTGGCTGCTACGACTTTAATCTGCACCAAAAAGCCGGGAATGTTTGGAATAATTCCTGCCAGCAAAGCAACAATCGCTTTTTGATTGAAGCCATTGCTGTAATTATAGCGGCCTTTGTGATTATAAAGATCATCGACATCCAATTGCTGTTTGCGGATGAAAAAATAATCGGCGATCATAATTCCGCCAACCGGTCCGAGCAAGCCGGAGTAGGCCACCAGCCAGGTAAAAATATAGCCATTCGGATCTGCGATCAGTTTCCATGGAAAAATGAATATGCCTATCAATCCTGTAATATATCCGCCGAGTTTGAAATTGATTTTGGCAGGAGAGAGGTTCGCAAAGTCGTTGGCGGGGCTTACGATATTAGCGGCAATATTAGTGGCCAGGGTAGATATGGCCACAGCAATCATCGCAATGCTTACCAGTAGTTTGCTTTCAAATTTTCCGGCCAGAACCAATGGATCCCAGATCGTTTCACCATAAATAATAACCGTGGCAGAAGTTACTACCACACCGATAAAAGAAAATAAAGTCATGGAAGGAGGGAGGCCGATGACCTGGCCATTCACCTGCGCTTTCTGGCTTTTTGCATACCGGGTAAAATCAGGGATGTTTAAAGACAAGGTTGCCCAGAAACCTACCATGCCGGTGAGTGCCGGAAAGAAGAATGCAAAGAACTCGGCCGTGCTGCCAAATTTAGATGACTGGTCTAAAATAGGCCCAAGACCCTTGCCGGCCGAAATGGCCCAGAACAGTAATGCCAACGCCGCGATTGGTAAAAAAAATGCTTTGAACACCAGCAGTTTTTTGATGCTTTCCACACCCAGGTACACTACAAACATATTGAGCAGCCAAAAGAGCACGAACGTAATGGCAGGTCCGGTTTGAAGTCCAAATGAATCCGGGAAGATTTGTGGTAAGGTTGCTAATCCCGGTATCCACAATTTCAGCATCAGGAAGAGTGCATAACCCCCTATCCAGGTCTGGATGCCAAACCAACCACAAGCTACTACTGCCCGCAGCAACGCCGGAATGTTGGCACCGCTGGTGCCAAAACTGGCCCTCGCCAATACGGGAAACGGAATGCCATATTTTGCCCCTGCATGACCGTTGAGAATCATGGGTATCAGTACGATCGTATTGCCTAAAAAAATGGTGAGAATGGCCTGCCACCAGTTCATCCCCCCCTGGATCAGGCTACTGGCCAACATATAGGTAGGAATACACAGGCTCATACTGATCCAGAGCGCAGCATAGTTCCAGGTATTCCAGGTTCGCTTGTTTAGGGGAACCGGTGCCAGGTCTTCATTGATAAGGGAGGGGGTAATGGCCATAGGGTGAATACAGTTTCGTGGGGTCTTTTTGAATATAGGGTGGTTGTGGTTCTTGGTCAGGCCTCATCCCCGGCCCTTCTCCTCGCGGAGAAGGGTGCCTCCCGGTAAGCTTGTTTCCAGTTTCGGACTTTGGGCCTTCTACATTTCTAAGTTTCCTAAACCTGAATTAGAAAGCACGGTTTTAAAGTCCCCCACCGGGGGATTTAGGGGGCTATACTTTCATCCGCAATCAATATCGCTTCACTGATGATCGCCAGCCCTTCATCAATTTGTTCTTTAGTAACAATTAGAGGAGGTGCGCAAAAAATGTAATTCCATCTTACAAAAGTGTACATGCCCAGTTCTTTTATTTTAGCAGCGACCTTATTCATTACCACCATTTCATCGGGCTTCGCATTAAATGGTGCCATGGGTTCTTTTGTATCCCGGTTTTTTACCAGTTCAATACAACCCAGCAAACCTGTATTCCTGAAATCGCCGATAGATGGGTGTTTTGCTTTTAGCTTCTCCACTTCCTGCTCCATATACCTGCCCATCGCCCTGGCATTTTCCAGTAAGCCATCTTCTTCATACACTTTCAATGTTTCCAATGCCGCGGCACAGCAAACAGCATGTGCAGAATAGGTAAGACCCAATGGCAAAACGGCATCATCATATTTAGCAGCTATCTTGTCACTTACCTGCAAACAACCAAATGGTAAATAGCCACAGGTCAGTCCCTTTGCCATGGCTATCATGTCGGGCACCATATCATGATTTTGGAAACCAAACCATTGGCCTGTTCTTCCAAAGCCACTCATCACTTCATCCATGATCATCAATATGCCGTGCTTATTCGTGATTTCCCTTACTGCCTTCAAATAGCCTTTTGGATATTGCAAACAACCCGATGTGCCTGATTCTCCTTCTAATAAAATGGCAGCGATATTATTGGGACCTTCGTAAGCAATGACGCGTTCCAGTGATGCCACGCTTTCTTTCAGTAAATTTTCTTCGCCGTATTCCCAACGATATAAATTGGGTAGGTCAAAATGAACAAAATTGGGTGCCTGCTGTGCATCAACCGGTAATTTACGGGGGTCGCCGCCGGCGGATATAACGCCCATAGTGGCCCCATGATAAGATTGGTAACGGGTTAGTATTTTATGTCTTCCCGTGTACAATCTTGCCAGCTTAATGCCATTCTCAATCGACGTGGCACCACACAAAGTGAAGAATGATTTATTCAAATCACCCGGGCAGATCTCCGCCAGTTTTTTCCCTAAATCTGCGCGAACCTTTGTAACACAGGCTGGTGTTACGTAGGCCACTTCCTGCATTTGTTTTACCACGGCTGCCGTAATGCGCTGGTTGCCATGGCCGATGTTCATGTTGATCAATCCGCTGGAAAAATCGATGATGCGGTTGTTATCATAGTCATACAGATACACACCCTCAGCACGTTTTACTGCAATGGGATTCGTGCCTTTTTGTTTGCTCCAGCTAAAGAGGGTATAATCTTGTGCGTCCTGGATGATTGCAGCCCCCTGGCCCCCGGTGGGGGAAATAGAACCGTGCTCCTTTTGGTGACTCTCTAAATTTGGTAGGGAGTTTGCCAGACCGGGGATGCTTTTTGTTTCTGTCATAACTAGTTTTTTAAAGTAATCTAAGAATGGGGATTGCCGCTTTATACAATTTTTTGACCTGATTCATTGGCGGCTGCCTTCTTCAATCTGGTTTAAATCCAATTCTCTTCCGGGGCGGCTGAGGTGGTGGGTTTAATAATTTTTTCAACGCATCAAAAATGATGGCGATGTCTTTTTTATTGTCCTTTACATCTTTTTCTAATAATTCCAGCTTCAATAAAATGTCTTTATTGGTGAGCAGCATTTCCCTTAATTTATTGAATATGCGGATGATCTGTATATGCACCTGAATGGCCACTTGGCTGTTTAATACACCCGACAACATGGATACACCCTGCTCCGTAAAAGCCATTGGCAGGTAGCGGGAGCCACCCCAACTTGAGGTGCCAAATTGGCTCCTCAAGTTTTCAAGTTCTTCAGTCGTCAATTCAAACATAAAATCGTCGGGAAACCTGTCGATATTACGCCTCACCTGCCGCTTGAGTTGTTTGTTTTCGACGCCATATAATTCCGCAAGGTCCTCGTCCAACATTACCTTCTGTCCACGGAGCAGGTAAATTTTATTGATGATTCTTTCATCGGGAGTGAAGAGTTTTATATGCTGGATAGCTTTAGCCATTTTGGAATGAAATTCTATGCATGCGGATAAGGGATGATAAAAATCGGATACAGGTTTTCTTCCCCCACCGGGGGCCAGGGGGCTTAACTCATCCAATTAACCCCTGCCTCGGGGTTCCACTTCACTGTACTCTTCTTCAACTTCGTCCAGAATTCAATGGAACTCTTGCCGGTGATATCGCCCACGCCGAATTTACTATCGTTCCAGCCGCCGAAACTGAAGGGTTCGCGGGGGACAGGGACGCCTACATTTACGCCAATCATACCGGCGCTGGCATGGTCTATGATATAGCGGGCCATACCACCATTTTGGGTAAATACGCTGGCGGCATTGCCATAGGGATTGGCATTTTCGATGGCCAGGGCTTCGTCAACCGTATTGGTCCGCATAATGCTGATGACCGGGCCGAATATCTCTTCGGTGGCAACGCTCATTTCCGGCGTTACGAAATCGATGACGGTTGGGCCAACATAGGTGCCATTTTCTTTTCCTTCCACTTTTACGTTGCGGCCATCCACCAAAATCTTGGCTCCCTGTTGCTCGGCTTCGGTTATAAATTGTTCTATCCGGTCCTTGCTGGCTTTGTTGATTACGGCGCCCAGGTTCTGGCCGGGAATGATCTTCCTTGCTTCGTCGCAAATTTTATCGATGATATGGTCCACATTGCCTACGCCGACCATGGCGCTGGCGGCCATGCAACGCTGGCCGGCACATCCGCTCATACTGGCAGCTACATTCTGGGCTGTCATCGTCGGAATGGCATCGGGGAGCACCATCAAATGATTTTTAGCACCACCGAGGGCAAGGCATCTTTTATAATGAGAGGTAGCCCTTTGATAAACGATCTTGGCCACTTTGGTGCTGCCAACAAACGACACCGCCTGGATCGCCGGGTGATCGCAAATGGCTTCTACGATCTCTACATCGCCGTGAACAATGCTGAACACGCCATCGGGCAGGCCTGCTTCTTTTAATAATTCCGCAAGGCGGCCGCAGCTTAGCGGTACTTTTTCGGATGGTTTGATGATGAGGCAGTTGCCCAGTGCAATAGCATTGGGCAGCGTCCAGTTGGGCACCATGCTGGGGAAATTAAACGGAACGATACTGGCCACAATACCCAGCGGCACATGTTCGGTTCGACATTCGATGCCCCTGCTTACTTCGAGTAGTTCCCCGGTAACCAGTTGGGGGAGGGAGGTGGCAAACTCCGTAAGTTCGATGCTTTTTTCAATTTCTGCCACGGCTTCGCTATAAGTTTTGCCATTTTCCTCGCTTACCAGTTCGGCCAGTTCTTTGGTATGTTTTTCGAGCAGGGTCTTATAACGGAAAAATACCTGTACCCGCTCTTTGATCGGTGTACGGCTCCAGGTGGTAAATGCTGTTTTGGCGGCTTCAACAGCAGCGTTCAGGTCGTCATTGCTGCTCATTGGTACGGTGGAGAGCAGGTTTCCGTCCAACGGAGAAATAATATCCAGGGTCCGTTTTGTGCTGGCATTTACAAATTGACCATTAATAAAATTTTGTACCGGTTGATATTTCATAAAGCGATGGTATTTTGAGAATTGGTGATTTTTCGTTTTAAGACCAAACAATAAATATAAAAAGATTCAACAGAAAGGTCCGGCCTAATTTAAAGCAGTTTCGGGCAGGATTTACAACCTTGATGTTAGTAAGCCTGTATTGGAATGAAGGAAGCCGATAGCATTACAAAAGCCGAATGGCTGCCAGATAGGAGTGGAGAGCCCGGAGTACCGCCCTGTATTTTTGGCGGTACGAGGACTCGTAACGGATAGCTGGAACTGCAGTTGACAGGGGTATGTGATCCCGGCCCCAAATTTCTGGTCGTCGACAGACACCCATCATTTTGCTAAATGGTATGGCGTTCATTTGCTGAATAGATACATTTGCCGCCATGGACAGTTTTTTGCAAAGAGTGGCATATACCTGGAAATCAGCGTTTAAGAACAAACGGTTCAGGAATACGTTTTTTATAGGCCTGGGTTTATTGGTGGTTTTATTATCGCTGTTGCCTTTTTTTTACCCGCATATTGAGGGCAGGGATGGCTATACTTTAAATGATTGGGTACTGAATCAAATAACGCCGCGGGATGTATCGGTACCCATATTTATGATCGTGTGGGGTGCAGGTATTTTAGGGGTTTACAGGGCCTTGCTGAAGCCCGAGATCCTGATGCGTTTCTTTTATGCTTATTGTCTTTTTGTAATTACCCGCAGCACCTGCCTGGTATTTGTGCCACTGGACCCGCCGAGGGGTATTGTGGAACTACGCGACCCGCTCACCAATATTTTTTATGGCGGCTCGTTTATGATGCGGGACCTCTTTTATTCGGGCCATACCTGTGCGGTGGTGATTATTTGCCTGCTGCTCCCCAAACGAACTGATAAAGTGATGCTTGCGGTGGCTGCATGTATTTTGGGGGCATTGTTACTGGTGCAGCACGTGCATTATACGATCGACGTGTTGGCGGCGGTTCCATTCGCTTTCATTTGCTGCATGGGCGGCAATTTCGTTGTAAAAAAATCCCTTTCCTTTGCAGGGAATTAATAATAAAATCACATTGGCTATAAAGTTTCAAAGCCAAAGTATATTTTTACCCCCTGATTTTTATCTCCTAATGCTACAATTATAAGAATGAGTAAAGCAATCATCCCCCATTTTACCCTCGAAGAAAAGCTGACTCAAGAGCAGAAAACCTACTTCGATAAAAATGGCGTTATCCTTTTTAAGCATTTTTTACCCGTGGATGTGGTGAATTTATTTAAGAGTGAAGTAAAGCGGATCGGCGAAGAACTGATCGCCCAGGGTGTTGAAAAAATCAATGGTATCCCCTTGAAATTTGGCAAAGACCTGGATGGGTCGAAAATGATTCAACGCTATTGCTTCACCAACCAATACAGTGATGTGCTGAACCAATTGCTACACGACCCAAGGCTGCAGGCACTTACAGAACTGTTGCACCCATACGAAGGCCGTATCAGTGAAAACGAAAAGGATGGCCTGGTGACCAACAACTACGTGAATTCTCCGGGAAGTAAGTTTACCCATATGGGCTGGCATACCGATAGCCCGAGGGATCTGTTCCTGGGCCAAAAGATCATGCCGATGCTCAATATTGGCATCCACCTCGATGATTGTGCATTTGAAGATGGCGGCCTCCGCGTCATTCCCGGTACGCACAAACAAGGCTTTTTTAAACTGATGTTTGGTAAAAAGTACTTTATCGACCATACCGAAGATCCTAAAGAAGTGGGCTTTGATATCGAATCAGGCGACTTAACTGTACATGATGGCCGTATCTGGCACCGTGCTCATGCCTCGCCACATGAAGGCGAACGCAGCCGCCGCCGGGTTATGTATATTCCGTTGATCACGGGAAAATACAAGCCAAAGGATAGCAACAGCAAAACACCGTTTTATCACAGACTTGCCAATAAAGTGCAGAACTAATTTTCGGGGAAGCTTGCTTCCCCGTTTTTTTTGGAGCAGTGACGGAAATTCACACATGCTTCATAGGAAAATGATCAATATTCAACGCACAATTTTCAATGTTCAAATGTATGGTGCCCGAAAGATTATTGTCGAAACCTAGTGATATGTAGGCAGGTCCAGGTAAATCATACATCACAAATCATAAATCATAAATCACAAATCACAAATCACAAATCCGATATGTCTTACGCTTTAGTAACAGGTGCCAGCAAGGGGATTGGCCGGGCCATTGCCATATCGCTGGCCAAAAGGAATTGCGACCTCATACTGATAGCCCGTTCGAAAGATCTGCTGGAACAACTGGCTGCTGAATTGGTGGCTGAATACAAGGTAAAAGTCCAGTGCTTTACGATCGATCTTTGCCTTCCTACTGCCGCGGACCAAATATTGGACTGGTGCCAGCAAAATAATTTTACCATCAACATTTTGGTTAACAATGCAGGATATGGCCTGGCGGGTGTTTTTGAAAACCACGACTGGCCCAAACACCGCGACCTCATGACGGTGAATATGAACATGCCGGTGCAAATGATCCACGTGTTTTTACCCATGCTCAGGAAGCAACCGCAGTCTTATATTCTCAATATTGTAAGCACTACCGCCTACCAGGCGTTGCCAAAGCTGGCCTTGTATGCCGCTTCCAAGGTGTTTTTGCTCAATTTTACCCGGGCACTACAGTTCGAATTGAAAAATACCAATGTTTCTGTAACGGCCGTTTCGCCCGGAAGTACCGATACCAACTTTGTTAAGAGTGCCGAAATGGGCCCGAAGGCAGCAAAAAACGCGGCCAAATTCAACATGACTGCTGAAGCGGTGGCTGAGATTGCCGTAAAAGCCATGTTCAATAAGAAAGTGGAAGTGATTACGGGCTTCTCCAACAAGTTTGCGGCTTTTATGGCCTGGCTGTTGCCAAAAAGATTTATTGAAAAAACGGCGGCGGGGTTTTATGATTGATGGAGATTTCGTTGGCTGTTCCATTAGCTAAAGTCAAGTGCAAACCGGAATGGACAGACCAATTGAAAAAATCACGCACCATCTTCTTTCAGAAACATCAAATTTCTTTTTATCCCGGCAAACTTACTCCGCTTCAAAGGCGAGTTTTTGAATACAATTTTGAATTGTTCCTCCGTCATTTCCTCCCAGTCCTTGGCCGAAAAATTCATGATCTCCGCAACGGGTTCGAAGCCTTTTTCGGCGGTGGGTTTGGCAAACCGGTTCCAGGGGCAAACGTCCTGGCAGGTGTCGCAGCCAAACATCCAATTGTCGAACCCGCCCTTCATTTTATCGGGTATCAGTTGGTCTTTCAGTTCGATCGTAAAGTATGAAATGCACTTGCTGCCATCAATTACTTTATCCGGGAGGATGGCTTCGGTAGGGCAGGCGTCAATGCATTTGGTACAGCTGCCGCAATAGTCTTTGGCAAAAGGATCATCGGCGTCCAGCTCCAGGTCGGTAATAAGGGTGGCAATGAAAAAGAATGAACCGCTTTGTTTATTAATCAGGTTCCCGTTTTTGCCGATCCAGCCGAGGCCGCTACGGGTAGCCCAGCTGCGTTCCAATACAGGGGCACTGTCTACAAATCCACGGCCATGCACATCGCCAATATTTGTTTTGATCAGTTGCAGAAATTGGTTCAGTTTATTCCTGATCACATCATGGTAATCCGAGCCGTAGGCATATTTCGATACCTTGACGGTTTCAGTATGTTGTATTTCTGCCGGAAAATAATTGAGCAATAGCGTGATGACAGATTTTGCTCCCGGCACCAGTTTTGTGGGGTCGGTGCGCAGGTCAAAATGGTTGGCCATGTATTGCATGGAGCCATGCATGTCCTTGTTCAGCCAGGCTTCCAGGCGGCGGGCATCATCATCCAGTTTGATGGCTTTGGCAATGCCGCAGAAGTCAAAACCCAGTTGGGTTGAAAATTGTTTTACAAGACTGGTATGGTGCGAATGATTCAATAATGAATATAAGGTTGCAATATAAACATCATTACAGGCACTGCATTGAACCAGGCTGCTGCTTACTTTCCCTCCAGGTGTAGCCGGTGAAAAAAGCGATGAACAGCAGGTGCTACCAATATACCGATGGTGGTAATAAATGCTACGCCGCTAAACAGGGCATAGCAGGAAGAAAAGACCTTGGCTCCCACGCCCATTTTGTTTACATCTAATACCGGCCCCATGCCCGACAGGAGCATGGATGCATTGTGGAAAGCGTCGATCAAGGCTACACCGGTGCAGGTGAATTTAAAGCCGAGCGTGCCAATACTGAGACAGATAAAGAGGATAACAAAGCTGAATAACATATTCCGCCGGAGGCGGTCGTAATAGACTTTTTTTGGAGCAAGAGGTTGGGATTTGTGTTCGTACATGAGGTGTTCTTTAATCATCAAGTTGTCTTTTTTGCAGGCCTTACTAATCTTCTGACGGGTCAATGCTGATGAAGTCGATGGTGTCCACAGAAACTGAATTGTCGATTTTTGTCCTGAGCCTTTCCGTGTCGATACCCATTTTTTTTACCAGGAATTTTACAATAGCATCGAGTCTTTTTTGGGCGTTCAATTTATGTTTTGCTTTGTCCGCATAGGCAACTATTTGAACAAGCATACCTGGAAACGCCTTGATTTTCACTGCAATTATGGAAAGTGTATCTAAATTGTCTTTCGATAATATTAATTGATCCTTTTTCATTTCCAGTGTAGGAAAATCCGTCGTTGGGTAAGACGAAATTCCCCCCATCACATAGCTCCTGCATCTAAGTGGGTCTGGTTTTTCCAGCCTCACATCGAAACTTGTTGCTCCCATCGCCGGATGGTAACTCCGCACCTCGGAAACCATCCCTTCGTAACTAAAATAGAGGTGATGAAAGTCTGTATTGTCATTGGTAATTTCGAAACTAAACCTGCCGTCCTTATCTGTGGTTGTGGCAATGCTGTCAAAGGCAACCTTCGCGTTTTCAAGTACACCGCCATTTTCGTTGGTTATAGTCCCTGTAACCGTCACTTTCTGCTTTGGTAGTTTTTCTTTAGTGTTTTCAACCAACGCAAATTCTTGCTTTGTTGTACGATTTCTTTTTTGCCCAAATACCTGCGCTGTGTTTAATGCCACAATGGTTACAATGGCCGCAAAAGCATTCACCCTGCTAACGCGGTTTGAAGGTGTTTGCAGGGGTAGAATGTCCCTCTGCAATTGAGTGTTGCGAAACCTGCCGCAGTGGGTATCCTTATGCTGGCTAAAAAAACCGAACAACTGTGTATCGGTCAACTGTGAAAAATCCACAACCGTTTTTTGACATTGTCCACAATGCCTGCCGGTTTCGTTTCGCTCCATGGCCTCCCAATTTTGATGGCAATGGGAAGCGATATGAAATTTTATGGGTTGATTCTTTTTCATGCAGTTAATTGTTTCGGCAAAATACAAATTGATTTTCATGAAACTTCAACAGAGTCATCGCTGATTTCATTTGCCCTAAATGCTAAAATCAAACCTAAAAGATCGTTTAGTCCAGCCGCTCCACCGCTGCATTTAACAGAGTTGTTCTTTATTCTCCGCTTTTTGAATTTCAATCAGTTCTGTTCACACTATGCCGATGGTGGCATTATCCTTGTAACCTGAAAGAATAGCAGGAAAATCAATACAGGACTGCATTTGCGGCAGATGAAATTGTTTTTTGCTGACAGAGTTTCTGATTTGCCGGTATTGGACAATGGTTTGAAGTGCTGGATGCAGTTGAATAAGATTGAAACAAAAAAATAGCTCTTAGCAAACGGCCATAGAACAAAGGAAAGGGTCAGGGTTTAAGGACGTCCGATAGTAGCAATCAGATGAATGGAGCGTCGCCATTGTCGGCCAGTAGAAATCCCAAAGCCGGGTACCAAAAAAAATAATTGTAATAATTTAAAACGGGAAACACAATAAAAAAATCCGTGGCAATCCATTAAATCTTTTTATCCGTGTTCTAAAAGACAACCACTATGAACCTAAATAACTTCACCATCAAAGCACAGGAAGCCATTGCGAAATCACAGCAACTGGCTTTCAACCATAAAAACCCGAGTATCGAGACCGAGCATATCCTGAGTGCCTTGCTGCAGGATGATGATTCACCGGTGGAATACTTGCTGAAAAAGAACAACACCAATGTCAATTTTGTGGAAACCAAGCTGGAAGAAAGCCTGGATAAACTTCCCAAGATCAAAACGGGTGAGCCGGCACAAACCATCGGCCGCGATGCCAATAATAGCATTCTGAAGGCCGGCAGTAATTTAAAGCAATTTGGCGACGAGTTTGTAAGCGTCGAACACTTGCTCCTGGCCATTTTGCAGGGTAGCGATAATGCTTCCAAAATCCTCAAAGATGCGGGGTTGACCGAAAAAGGATTGGTAGCTGCAGTTAAAGACCTGCGTAAGGGAAGCACGATCGACTCGCAAACATCCAGTACCCAGTTTAATAACCTGAACAAATACGCCAAAAACCTGAACGAGATGGCGCAGTCGGGCAAATTGGATCCGGTGATCGGCAGGGATGAAGAGATTCGCAGAACCCTGCATATACTTACCCGCCGCAGCAAGAACAATCCGATTTTGGTGGGTGAACCTGGTGTAGGTAAAACAGCTATTGCCGAAGGACTGGCGATGCGTATTGTAAATGGCGATGTTCCCGACAATCTGAAAGACAAGATCATTTATGCCCTCGATATGGGCCAGTTGATTGCCGGCGCCAAGTATAAAGGCGAGTTTGAAGAAAGACTGAAAGGTGTGGTAAAAGAAGTAGGCGAAAGCGATGGCCAAATATTATTGTTCATCGACGAGATACACACATTGGTAGGCGCAGGTGGCGGCGAAGGAGCTATGGATGCAGCCAATATCTTAAAACCTGCCCTTGCCCGTGGCGAACTCAGGGCCATTGGTGCCACTACTTTAAATGAGTACCAGAAATTTTTTGAAAAAGACAAAGCGCTGGAACGTCGTTTCCAGAAAGTATTGATAGATGAGCCCAGCGTCGAAGATGCGGTTTCGATACTTCGTGGAATTAAAGACAAGTATGAAACCCACCATCATGTACGTATTAAAGACGAGGCAATTATTGCCGCCGTGGAGTTGAGCCACCGTTATATCACCGATCGTTTTTTGCCCGACAAGGCCATTGACCTGATCGATGAAAGTGCCGCCAAACTTCGCCTGGAAATGAACAGTATGCCGGAGGAGCTGGATAAACTGGACCGGCAGATCCGCCAGCTGGAAATAGAAAGGGAAGCGATAAAAAGAGAGAATGACGAAGACAAACTCAAGCAGCTTGGCAAAGACATTTCGTTGCTGAGTGTAGAAAGAGACACGCTGAAAGCCAAATGGAAACAGGAAAAAGAAGTGGTTGAACAAATACAGGGTGCCAAAGCAAATATTGAAGGCCTGAAACTGGACGCTGAAAAAGCCGAACGTGAAGGAGATTATGCAAAAGTGGCTGAGATCCGTTATGGAATGATCAAGGAAGAAGAAGAACTCATCACAAAATATACGACCGAACTAAGCACATACGCCGACAGCAAACGCCTGGTCAAAGAAGAAGTAGATGCGGAGGATATAGCCGACGCCGTGGCAAAAGCAACTGGCATACCGGTAAGCCGCATGTTGCAAAGCGAAAGGGAAAAACTGCTAAACCTGGAAGACGAACTCCACAAACGTGTTGTAGGACAGGAGGAAGCGATCGAAGCCGTAGCCGATGCCATCCGCCGCAGCCGGGCTGGATTGCAGGATGCCAAAAAGCCGATTGGTTCGTTTATATTTTTAGGTACTACGGGTGTGGGTAAAACAGAACTTGCCAAGGCCCTGGCCGACTATCTCTTTGATGATGAAAATATGATGACGCGGATAGACATGAGCGAATACCAGGAAAAGCACACCGTAAGCCGGCTGGTGGGAGCGCCTCCCGGTTATGTGGGTTACGACGAAGGCGGCCAGTTGACTGAAGCCGTTCGACGCAAGCCTTACAGTGTGGTATTGCTGGATGAAATAGAAAAAGCGCACCCTGATGTGTGGAACATCATGCTACAGGTGCTGGACGATGGAAGACTGACCGATAACAAAGGACGGGTGGTGAACTTTAAAAACACCATCATCATCATGACCAGCAATATCGGCAGCCATATCATCCAGGGGAATTTTGAGGATGTAACAGAAAAGAACCGGGAAGATGTGGTGGATAAAACAAAAGCGGAGGTGATGGTGTTATTAAGGGAAACCATCCGGCCGGAATTTCTAAACCGTGTGGACGAGATCATTATGTTCCAGCCGCTGATGAAGAAAGAGATAAAGGGCATTATTACCATCCAGTTAAACCAGTTAAAAAACCTGGTTGCCACCAATGGCATACAGTTGGAATTCAGCGATTATGCCCTTGACTTTTTGGCCGAGAACGGCTACGACCCGCAGTTTGGCGCCAGGCCATTGAAACGTTTGATACAAAAGGAGATCGTCAATAAGCTGAGCAAAAGAATTTTGGCAGGAGATATAGATAAAACCAAACCCGTGCTGGTAGATGTGTTTGATAATGTGGTTGTATTCAGGAATGAGAAATAATGAGTGGTTGAGTGTTGGTTTTTTTGAGGGTTAGTGAGTAGGCCTCCGTTCGAAAGGGCGGGGGCTTTTTTTTTGGACGGTTGAGGCCGGTGCTTTGCTGCTGTGGTCGGTGTCCTCACCGACCACGAATTGGATGAATATTAGAACTTGAGTTACATTTTAGACATGTATTCAAATAAATCAGTTAAAATGGTAAGCGGCTCACAGGCAGTGGCCGGTGAGGACACCGACCACGGCTTAAGAATTTTGGCAGGAGATATAGATAAAACCAAACCCGTGCTGGTAGATGTGTTTGATAATGTGGTGGTATTCAGGAACGAGAAATAATGAGTGGTTGAGTGTTGGTTTTTTTGAGGGGGTTAGTGAGTAGGCCTCCGTTCGAAAGGGCGGGGTTTTTTTGTGGGGGAAAGTAATAAGGTATTTTAGTGGGGAATAATGAATGTTGGCTACTTTTGAGTTGTGCACAATTATAGTTCGACAGTGAGCATGAATAATATAGACAAAAAGCTAATCCTGGATTTATCACTAGGTAAAATATCTCAAAAAGCGTTCTTTGAGGCCTACTCATTTGACTTATCTGGCATTAGTAATCACGTGAAAAACTTATTAAGTAGCGCTTTATTAACTCAAGTTCCAGACGACGTCGAATACCCTATGTTATTAGGATTTATTTTTAAAGTGTATGGTCACGACTTTAAAGATTTACTGGTTAATCTGTTACAACAGGACTGGCACTATAAACATGAGGACATCGTTTCAATAATGCAAGACTTGAGATACTCTGACTTTGTTGATGTTTTGTATTTGACTGCTCTTAAAACATTTAAATATTTACATTATGACGATGTGTTGGGGCTAGCCAGAAAATGCACCTGGGCGTTGTCGGCCATCGATACGCCATATGCGATAAATAAGCTTGAACTCCTTGCCCAATCCCCAAATGCTTTAATTAAATCATACGCGCAAAAAAGGTTAGCGGCAAAGGGATAACCATGCCTAAAAATAGGTTTTTACCGCTGTGGCCTGTATCGAAAGCGATCCATCAGTTCAGCGACCATTTTTATGTCATAAGAATATGAATGGTTAAAAATTAAAGGCTAAAATTCATGGGTTGATAAGGATTTCTGCCACGGCAGAATAAAGGCAAAACACCGGGCATTACAAAACAATTAAACAATCAAATAAACCCCATGGAAATAATTTACAAATCAGACATCATACCAACCGCCGATCAGGTGATTGAACTCTACGAAAACGCCGGACTGCCAAGACCTACCCACGATAGAGAACGTATTCAGAAAATGTACGATCATTCAAACCTTGTCGTCACTGCATGGCATGATGAAAAGCTGGTCGGTGTTTCCCGCAGCATTACAGATTGGTCCTGGAGTTGCTATCTCGCAGACCTCGCCATCCATACAGAATACCAGAAATGCGGTATTGGTAAAAAGCTCATTGATTTAACCAAAGAAAAAGTAGGCGAACAAACGATGATCCTATTACTTTCTGTTCCCACGGCGATGACCTATTATCCCAAAGTTGGTTTCACAAAAGAAGACAGAAGTTTCGCCATCCATCGGACGAAATAAGAACTAAGGTCCATTTAAGATAGTTGCAGATATGTGCCGTAGGCACTACCTGTTTGTAGAATCAATCGGTTTCTACATCTTTCGGATATGCCACGTAGAGGCTACCCGCATTGGTGGCGTACCTACGGCACGCCAATAACATGTTGAATCTTTATTTCTACAAACATGTAACCCCTGCGGGGCAGAGGAAACGGCACACTAGAAATGGGTTGGAGGTAAAATGGTGACATCACCGCGATTCACTTTTCCCGGGGAAATCTGGCAGGCTTTTTCGTATTTTACGATGACAAAAAGCTACTGCCATGAAAAAATCTTTGCAATGGATCCACACTGTCGTTTTCGTATCGTTATCATTCTTCATCCAATCCCAAACCACCAATGTGGGTATCGGCACCAATACGCCTTTTGAAAAGCTGACGGTAGTAGGCAACCTGAATGTAAGCCAGTCGGTAAAAAAGGTGGTCAATATTCCGGGCGTAGTGCCGTCGTACAACCTTAATAATGGTATCATAGCTCCCGGCGATTCTGTATTCCGCATTTACGACCCCGGTGGTGCGGCTGGTAATTACGGCCCCAATGCCGATACCATTATGAGCTTGCTGGATACGTCCTTTGTTGGGTTTGAAATCATCCCGGAAAGCATTGCCCTGGGTATTGGCGACACATTGAGTATACTTACCCGTGGCGCGGATAGTTTGCTGTTGTGTGGAAATAACTGCAATGGCAATTCTCAACCGGCCGTCATTGGTATGTACCTGTATATCCGTCTAAAGACAAACGCTGATGCCTCTGTGGGTGCCGGTTTTTCATTGCTTGTAAAAAGATTATACCCGGCACCGGCAACGCCGGCATCGGTAAATCACGCATCAAATTCCATGGTGTTTGATGTCAACAAAGCTTCCTTTCGCTCGGGTGTAAGTGGCGGCTACGTACAGGGAGCTGGTTCTACCGCCATGGGCTTTTTACCTTATGCCCGCGGAAAATATTCTGTGGCTATCGGCAATGAACCATTGGCCTATAAAGACTATTGCATGGTCTTCGGTGCCGGCACTGCCTACGGTCAAGGTTCAGCCTGTTTTGGCGGCGGTTACGCCGGGGGCGACTATACCATCACTATGGGTGCGAGCAGCCGTGCAGATGGTATTCATTCAGTGGCCATCGGCAGGGGGCAGACCTACGGGGAATATGCTACCGCAGTAAGTAGCGGAATAGCGTATGGGAGTTATGCATTTGCCGCGGGTTCTTCGTCATCCGCCATTGGTAATTATTCTGCCGCCTTTGGTCTCGGCAACCGTACCGATTCCTACGGCGCATGGGTGCTGGGTCGCAACAGCGATTATAAATTCCTAAGTGGCCAGTCTACCAATTGGCTACCCAACGACCTGATTTTTTTTATTGGAGATGGCCAATCCGGTTCATCAGTTTCCAACTGTTTTGAAATTACAAAAAATGGCAATGGGTGGATGCAGGGAACGCTAACTCAAGCCAGCGACAAACGTTTGAAAAAGGATATTCAGCCCATAACAAAAGCACTGGATAAACTGGACAAACTACATGGCTACAATTATACCTGGAAGGATACCGCACAAATGGGCAACCAGGTACAATCCGGTGTACTGGCCCAGGAAGTAAAAGCTGTAATGCCGGAACTCGTAAAGGAAGGTGGCGAAAATATGTTAAGCGTTAACTATAGCGGGCTGGTGCCCTACCTGATAGAAGCCGTGAAAGAGTTAAAAAAAGAAAATGCAGCATTAAGAAAACTGATCATGAAGAAGCGGTAAATAACGCCATCTTCATGATCAGCTTTGACCGACCAGGTTTTATATATGGTGTTTTATTTTTTTGTGAAACGATCCATCATTCTCGTTACTTCGATGGCTTCGGCGGCAGGGCTTGGGTTCTCACCTTGTCCTGAAAAATAAGCGGTCACTTTTTGAATCATGGGCTGCTGTATATGCTGTGGGTGTTCAAAAGGCATACGCGTTTCAATTCCCTCCTTTTGTAAAACAATTTCTTTACCAAAAAACGGGAAACCAAGACTGCCGGCTGAACCGGTAATCTGGCACCAATCTTTGGTGGATCCCCGAGCTGCCGTAAAACACCAGGTGCCTGAAAAAATGATATTATTCTCAAATAGCATCTGGCCGGTCACCGCGTCATCGGCTTCATAAAGCCCGGATTGATTTACCGAAAAGCCATTCATTTTTTCCGGCATGCCAAACCAATGTAGTATCAGATCCAGCTGATGCGGCGCGAGGTCATGAAAATAGCCGCCGCCGGAAAGCGCCGGATCTGTTCTCCAGTTGGTGGCCGTTTTGGCCACGCCCTGCACATCTGCGGCTTTCAGCATCGTGAGTTCTATTGTTTTCACATCGCCAATGGCGCCCGATGCCAGTAATTCCTTGACCTTTTGAAACATCGGCAATGCCCTCCTGTAATGGGCTACTGAAATTTTGGTTTTATAGTACGCCGCTGCATCGGCCATGCGCCTGCAGGAATTGGCGTCCAGGGCCATTGGCTTTTCCACGTATACCGGCTTGCCCAGGAAAAGGGCTTTGATCGCGTAGTCTTCATGGAAAGCCGGCGGTGTGGCGATATAGACAGCTTCCACATCGCTATCGTTCATCAGCTCATCTGCATCGCTATACCATTTTGGTACTCCGTGTCGTTCAGCATAATCGGCTGCTTTTGCTGCATCTCTTCTCATAACGGCAACCAATGCCGAGCCTGCTGCCTTTTGAAAGCCGGGCCCGCTTTTTATTTCTGTTACATTTCCACAACCAATGATTCCCCAGTTGAGTTTTTTTGATCCGTCCGTCATATGTATGTTTTGAAGGAGCTAATATAGAACAGGGAGGTTAATACCGAAGCGGTAAACGAGATTCCCTTCGTTATTGGGTCAATAGGTCAATAGGTCAATAGGTCATTCGGTCATTATTTTTATTTTCAAGGTGATTCAAAGACTCAATGACCTATTGACCCAATGACTAACAAATAACATACTCGTCCCATTACTTGAATAAAAAAGCCCTGCGTTTGCAGAGCTCTTTTATTTAGATCAAAGGATCATTTTACAAATGTCTTCTGTAAAATTTCATCACCTGCTGTTATAATCATCTTATAAGTTCCGGAAGCAAGGCCGGGTATTTGAATGGTGTTTTGAATAAATGATGACACCAGTTTACTAACCAATATCCTTCCCCCTATATCGGCTATTTGTACCCGTAATTTTACATCAGTCTGTAGCCCGGTAACCTGGAAACGTACGATGTCGCCCTTTGCCGGATTGTCCATAATGATGAGGCTGGCTTTTGGCTGCTTATAATTTATGGTAACAATGGGCGAATAGGTAAATCTTCCGTCTGCATCTTTTATTTTAAGCCTGTATAAAACAAAGCCTGTTTTGCTTTCCTGCGGTAGATCTGATACGCTGTATTTAGAAGCCGTGCTTCCACCATTTGCGTTAACAGTTGCTTTCAAAACCCATTCTCCCTTTTCATTTTGTTGTTCTATTTCAAAACCCCGCAGGTTTATTTCCTCTGCTGTTTCCCATATTAGTGTTACCCGGTTGCCGTTTTTATAGCCGTTGAAATAAAGCAGTTTTACAGGTAGCACCTGGTCGCCTAACTGCGCCCTTATTTCTCCGCCAGGAAAGACGGAATTATGAATATTAACATAGGAAAACCCGTTGATCATCGTGTCTGCGAATGAAGCCGTTACTACTCCGCTACCGGTTACGGTACCGGATGTTGCCGCTGTAGCAGAAAGGCCTACGACTACCACACCGTTGGTGCCGGTTACTCCCCGGTGAATATGTGCTGCAGTGGCCGGCGCAGTAAGACCAGAAAAGCTCCCGGTTAAGAACACTTCATTGGTAGCCCTGTCGAGAATGACGGTTACATTACCCGTGGCAGATGAACCATTTGCAGGTACTTCCTGGCCGCCCTGTAATGCGCCTGTAAAATATTGTGTTTGCCCTGCCGTGGTGGTTCCAAGTTGCCCCCTGACCTCCCCGCCGGGAAATGCAGAAGTATGAACATTCACGTACATGTTTCCGGCAAGCAGGCTGGCTTCATTTACGGGTGATAAAGTGGCCGTCGCTGTAAGCGTTCCTGAAGTGCCGCCGGTATTGGTGATGGTAACCAGCACACCGGCATTTACACCCGGTGCAGCAGGGCCGTGAATATGTGATGCACTTGCCGCCGTTCCCAGGTTTTGGTAATCACCAGTCAGTTCTAAGAGCTTGGTGTCACTATTATATTTTACGATTACTGTGCCTTTACCCGGCGATGCATTCGCCGGAACCTCCTGGCTGCCCTGCAAAATGGCTTTCAAAAAAGTAATCTGGGAAAGCCTGTTTATTTGCCCCCTTATTTCACCGCCGGGGTAAGTGGCGTTATGAATATTTACATAGGTGTTTCCTGCTATCATGGCTGCTTTATCTGCGGGGGTGGCTTGGCTTGCTACATGGAGTGTACCTGATGTAGCCGCATCAAAATTCAGGTTGATGATGACTCCCCCGTTGGAATTCGCTGCAGCACTATGTATATGGGATGCATTTGCGGCTGTTGTCAACCCACTATAGCCACCGGTAAGAAATACTGAATCAGTCGTTTTGTCCAATAGAACATTAAAAGTGCCGGTGGCAGAAGAGCTGTTGGGTGGTACTTGCTGGGCACCTTGCAACCGGCCGTTATAATATTCCGTTTGCCCATCTGTCGTGGTGGTTAGCTGGGCCCTTATTTCGCCTCCCGGAAATGAAGCATTATGCACATTTACATACATATTTCCAGAAAGCAGGTCAATCTCCTGGACTGGGGTGAGGTTGGCGGATCCCGCTAAAGTACCTGAAGTGCCTCCTGTGTTTAAAAGATTAATGATCACTCCTGCATTGGATCCGGGGGCTGCAGGCGAATGAATATGGGATGCAGTTACAGGACTGGAAAGGTCTTTATAGTTACCCCATAGTTCCAGCAATTTTGTGGCGGTAATATATTTTACAATAATCACCCCGCTGCCGGTGGATGCATTGGGGGGGACCTGTTGGCTCCCCTGCATAATGCCTTTCAGATAGCGTATTTGTGCCTCTGAACTGAAAGCGGTTACTAAAATAATAAGAGAGAGTAAAATTCTTGTTTTCATAAGTGCGTTTTTTAGATTAGCAAATTACAACAATTAAAGGGAGAATAGTTTTTCGGGGTCGATTATCAAATTATCTCTTTTTGGTAATGGTGTTTTCACCAAAGATCAGAATGAGATCGAAAGCACTTTCTTGTCTACCCTTAACACAGCCTGTTGCTGGAAAATGGCTTTATAGGCGTTTATTAAACTGTCAATATCTGCAGAAAGCCGGCGGGTCATTTTGTTTATGACGATAATCACATGCGAAGGTTCGGAAATGATTTGTTTGGTAAGTGTATCCAACCATTTACCCTCAGCCTTTATTTCTGTAAAACCATCCCGAAAAACGTTGCTGATGTGCCGGGCTACAAATTGGTTCCAACTACTGTCGGCAATCATCGAACCATCTGGTTTTGCCATGCCAAAGTACAAATCGGTTTGCACCCACTGCTTTTGCGATGCGCATGAAAATAAGAAAATTGTAAGAATGAGAAGGCAGGAAAGGAACTTCATCTGATCACCTTTTTTCTGGTGGAACATGTAGGAGCAATAACTATTGGCCAACTTCAGAGAGGCTATCTTTCATTTTACCCAACATATCGCTTTGTATCATTTTTTCAGCCAGAACGATCATGTTTTTAAATGCTTCGGACCCGCTGATACCGTGGCCGATGATAACGGGTTTTTCTACACCCAGAACCGGGGAGCCGCCATACTGCTCAAAATTAAACCGGTCAAAATAGGGGTGGTGGATATTTTGTCTTTCAGTGATTGGGTGAAGCGATTCCAGCAATTTCAGCAGGATGTTCCCGGTAAAGCCATCACAGATCATCACGTCGGCTTTGTCGTCCAGGATATCGCGGCCTTCTATATTGCCGATAAAATGAATGGACTTATTTTCTTTAAGTAATGGGTACACAGCCTGGGCCAGCAGGTTGCCCTTGCCTTCTTCTTCGCCGATATTGATCAAGCCCACCCTTGGGTTTTCGATTCCTAAAATATATTGAGCATAGCCTGAACCTAAAACAGCAAATTGATTGAGCATCTCAGGTTTGCAGTCGGCGTTGATACCAACATCGAGTATCAATCCTGTCTTGCCGTTTTCCCTGGGTACAATGGTGGAAACAGTGGGCCTGGTTACACCTTCAATGGTTTTGATGGAAAAGATAGTGCCGACGAGCATAGCACCAGTATTGCCTGCACTGATAAACGCATCTGTTTTGCCTAGTTTCAACAGGCCAAAACCTTTGGAAATAGAAGAATCAGGTTTTTCTTTTAAAGCCTTTGTGGGATGCTCGTTCATCTCTATTACCTGGGTAGAGGGAACGAGGGTATATGCAGGCGTTGGGATATTATATTCAGCTAAAAGCGCCGCCACCTGCGGCTCATCGCCTATCAAAAACAAATGAGGTATATGGGCAGGATCAGATTTTCCTTTGAGATAAGCTGCAATGCCTTTTACAGCTTCCAGCGGGGCAAAGTCGCCACCCATCATATCTAAGCCTATATTCATAGTCTGTTTTTTTGTGGCCGGTTAGTGCAGGAGGCCAGGGAGAAACCTATAAAAACGAAAAAAGTGAGCCGATGCTATCTGCTCACAAAAATATGGTTCTTTTTCTCCTTTAAAACAGGCTATTGCCTTATTTCTTTACCGGCGAATTCTCAGCTACCACCTGTCCTTTATAGTACAGTTTTCCCTCGCTTACATGTGCACGGTGGCGTACATGCGTTTCACCTGTTGTGCTATCCACGCTCAGTGTAGCGGCTACAGCCTTATAATGGGTACGTCTTTTGGCGCTGCGTTGTTGGCTATGGCGTCTTTTTGGATTTGGCATGATCTAAAATTTAATATTCGGTATTAATTGATTTTTGATTTATGATTTCGGATTTATGATTTTACGAATCATAAACCTTCCACTTTATTACTTTGATCCTGAACCTTGAACCTTGTTCCTTGAATTTTAGGATGGCAGGTCCTTAAACTTTTCCAATCCTTTCCACAGGTTTTCGGTTTCAGTCTTTTCCTCGGCCGAAGGTTTCATCTCCTTCAATTTTTGCAACACTTCCTTATTGCAGTAGGGACCACCCATTTCTTCCTCGCTGCACATCCTTTGCATCGGAATGCTCAGGTTGATAAATTCGAAGATCCATTCGGCCACATTGAGGTGACTTTCCATTTTTCCCAGGTAGTACACGTCGGGATCTTCCTCCGTATTGTTCATCTCCTCCGGGTTGTCCACCAGCTTCACCATGATATTGAAATCTTCAAAAAGCTGCATGGGCAGGTTGTTGCCGCAGCGGTCGCAATTCAGATTCAGGCTGCCGCCTACTTCAAAATGTAACCGCATAAAACCGGTGTTTTTTTCCAGTTGCAGCTTAATATTGGCTACACAATTGGAAAAATCCTGCTGGTCGTAATCTGCAAAGAACTTATCGGTGATATCATACACGTATTCATGAACGCCAGGCTTTAACCCCACAAATGCTATTTCAAACGATCTTTTGCCACTCATGATAACCTTCTATAAAAAGGTCGGCAAAAGTAGGGTTTTCATTTTAAACTACGGCGAATGGGAGGAGATTAATTTTTATATTGTCCGTCATATCCGCTATAGAAAGCAGTTTTTGAATGTCTGATCATCTTTTACGCCCCTACTGAACGGCAAAATAATCATGATCCTGGGGTAAATCGTGAATATGGCACCAAACAATTCTTGCCCCCGCTTTTCTCAAAACGGGATTGCTTGCTTTTGAATGCTCAAATTATCCCGCAAGCAAAACAAATATCACACCCAATTTTTGAACCTGCAGGGATTAATGTATTCAGGCACAAGTTGAACCAGGCCAACTGTGATTTGGTGACATGGGGCTGTGTTCTTAGGGAAATGATTCCAGCGGCCGGCAACGAACCAGAGCATTATATGAGCGGGTATTTTGGCAGATGCCATCCAACACCATTTAATACGGACCTCCGGTTATTCTATTGAAAGCTGGCGGGGTTATTGGCGGTATCATTTTCTAATGAGAAGAAGAAAATTTGTGGGTATTGCCGGAGGCACCATTTTAGTGGCCGCCGGTACTTATTATTTGTGCAGCGATAAAAGCAATTTTACCAGGAACGATATTAAAACAGATGCTTCAAATGCAAGCCGCCTGTTACCGGATGAAGTGCAAATCCTTTACCTGGCATCACTGGCTCCCAGCGGACATAATACACAGCCCTGGTTTGTACAATATGTTGAACCTTACCATTGGATTATCGGCAACGATAAAAGTAAATGGCTCCCCGCTGTAGACCCAACCCAAAGAGAAACTATTTTATCCATTGGGGCTTTTCTTCAAACCCTGGAATATGCAGCAGGTAGCCTGGGCTATGCCTGTCAATTCAATTTACTGGCAACCACAAATCAGGCTCAACATATTGCAGAAGTTACTCTTTCAAAAGCTGGCAATGCGACTGGGTATGAAATCCAAAAAATAAAGCGGCGGAGAACAGTCAGGTCTCATTATTTAAACGATGTGCTTACAAAAGCAGACCAGGATTATTTAATTCGCGAAGCCTCAAATTTTTTTCAATACATCCCTAATACCGCAAAAGAGCATAGTTGGCTGAATGAACAAACGATTGAAGCCAACAGGGTACAGTCGTACCGCGATGCAGCCCAAAAAGAGCTGGCAGATTGGATACGTTTTTCAAGTAAAGACGCCGAACGATATGCGGATGGGCTCACCACGGGAAGTATGGAAATAACAGGAGTACCGGCCTGGGTTCTGAGAAACTATTATGGAAAGGCCGATGTCATGAAAAATGGTTTCCGGGAGCAGAGTATTGATAAGGTTCGGGATCAGGTCGCAAAATCGGCTGGCTGGTTGTTGATTACTGGTAACGGCGATTCTGTAGGAACACTTCTTGAAACAGGCAAAAGAATGCAAAGGCTTTTTCTGAAAGTAAGGGAGAGAAGCATCGCCATTCATCCTATGACCCAGATACTGGAAGAACCGGCGACAAATCAACAATTAAATGCATCCATTGGGATTGCTGATACGGTACAATTTATTTTGCGAATAGGATATGTAAAGAATTATCCGGAGCCGGTTTCACTCAGAAGACCTGTTGAAAGATTCATACGGACTTAATTGGAAAGCTCAAATTTGGAATTTCAAACTGCCAAAATGATGCGTGTTTTAATACAGGAGCCATAGGAAATGCAGGCCGGACCTTTAATTTTTTCTTTCTTCCGCGTTTTAGTATCAAACGAAATATGATGTAATTATGAAGACTAAGACGGCCCGAAACTTACTTATCTTTCTATTGGCTTTTCTCGGCCTGGGAGCAGTTTTTGGGGGAAGCGTCTTGATAATATCACCCAGCGGCGAATTATTCGGTATGCCCTTATCCATGTTGAAGCATTCGCCCTTCAACAGTTTTTTGGTGCCAGGCATCGTCCTGTTTCTTGTGCTGGGTCTTGTTCCACTTTTGTTAGTTTTTGCGCTGGTAAAAAAGACGGCTAACAAATGGGCAGAGCAACTTAATTTTTTCAGCGATATGCACTGGTCCTGGTCATTTAGCATTTACATTGCCTTTGCGCTGATTGCCTGGGTACAGGCTGAAATGGTTTTTCTGCAAGGAGTGCATTGGTTACACAGCTTCTATATGTTCATCGCAGTTTTCATTATAACCGTGGCCCTGCTACAACAAGTGAGAAATCTATATAAAAAATGATTACCATTACTTATGCCTGCATCCGCAAATAATTTTGGTATTGAAGGGCTTACTTCGGCGCAGGTAACTGACGCACGGAAAAAATACGGATCCAATCGCCTGGAGTTTAAAAAGGAAAATGGGCTCGCGGCTGCCGTGCTGAGTTTGATTAAAGAGCCAATGATCATCATTTTATTGGTGGCTTCACTTATTTATTTTGTGAGCGGCGATACCGGAAATGGTATTTTTCTTACCGCGGCAATTGTATTCTCTGCTTCCATTTCATTGTTTCAGAATTCGAGAAGCCGCAATGCTTTAGAGAAGTTAAAAAGTTTTACACAGCCTGGCTGCAAGGTGATCCGGAACGGCAAAGTGGAAGAAATACAAAGCGAAGCTCTCGTGATGGGTGATAGCCTGATGGTGGAGGAAGGGACCTTTATTCCGGCTGATGGCATCATTGTTCATTCCAACGATTTTTCGGTGAATGAATCCATACTAACGGGTGAATTTTTACCGGTAAGTAAAGACAAAGCAAGTGCTGACAATAGTATTTACAACGGCACCACCGTAGCCAGCGGCCTCGCTATTGCTACGATCACCGCTATTGGAAATGAAACCAAATTGGGTAAAATTGGTAAAAGCCTTGAAAGCATCGACGTAGAAAAAACACCGCTGGAATTACAGGTATCCAATTTTGTAAAGATGATGGTGATAGCGGGATTGATTGTTTTCATTATTGTTTGGACGATCAACTATTTTCATTCTCATCACTTCCTGGATAGTTTGCTACAATCGCTAACCCTTGCGATGAGCATTATTCCGGAAGAAATTCCGGTTGCTTTTGCCACATTTATGGCATTGGGCGCATGGCGGCTGATGAAACTGGGCATTGTGGTAAAGCAGATGAAAACAGTTGAAACATTAGGTAGTGCCACTGTGATATGTACCGACAAAACAGGAACGATTACCGAAAATAAAATGACCCTGGCGAGGCTTTATTGCTTCTCATCGCAGAAAATTTGCAGCCCGGATGATGATTTGACAAAAGACGATAAGGAACTCATCTCACTCGCCATGTGGGCCAGCGAACCTATTCCATTCGATCCCATGGAAGTGGCCCTGCACAATGCTTACAGCAAATTCATACCGGTAGATGCGAGAGCGCAATTTAAAATGATTCATGAATATCCATTGGGAGGCAAGCCACCAATGATGACGCATTTGTTTGAAGATGCATCAGGTATTCGCATTATTGCAGCCAAAGGAGCACCGGAAGCACTGATGAATGCATCCAACCTTTCAGCCACTGAACAGCAGCAAGTTGAGGCAGCCATTAAAACTTTAACTACAGATGGTTATCGGGTACTGGGTGTGGGCGTTGCGGATTTTAAGGGTAACGAATTTCCCTGGTTACAACAGGATTTTCAGTTCAACTTTAAAGGGGTGGTGGCTTTTTATGACCCGCCAAAAGCAAATATTCCATCCGTACTAAAGGGTTTTTACGCCGCCGGGATTGCGGTTAAAATTATTACGGGAGATAATGCCGCCACCACCGCCGCAATAGCCAAACAAATTGGATTCAGGGGTTATGAAAAAAGTATCACAGGAGAAGATCTCATGCAGTTATCAGATGTAGAATTATACAAAACTGTCCTTGATACAAATCTATTTAGCCGCATGTTTCCCGATGCCAAACTGAAAATCATCAACGCCTTTAAAGCACAAAAGGAAATTGTAGCCATGACTGGTGATGGCGTAAACGACGGCCCGGCGCTAAAGGCGGCGCATATTGGTATTGCGATGGGCAAAAAGGGAACTGAGATCGCCAAACAGGCAGCGTCCCTAATTCTGGTGGATGATGATCTGTCAAAAATGGTGGATGCCGTGGCCATGGGCCGAAAAATTTATAGCAATCTTAAAAAAGCCATTCAGTACATTATTTCCATCCATATCCCTATAATCCTTACGGTATTTATTCCACTGGCGTTGGGGTGGATCTATCCCAACATTTTTTCACCGGTACATGTCATTTTTTTAGAATTGATTATGGGCCCTACCTGTTCTATTATTTACGAAAATGAACCGATTGAAAAGAATGCGATGCTTCAAAAGCCAAGGCCTTTTACAACCACATTTTTTAACCTGAAAGAACTTACAACCAGCGTCATTCAGGGGCTGGTAATTACTGCCGGAACCTTGCTGGCATACCAGTTTGCAGTGGATAATGGTTACAGCGAATTAACTACCCGGGCAATGGTTTTTACAACATTAATCATCGCCAATATATTCCTCACCCTGGTTAACCGTTCCTTTTATTACTCCGTTATTACAACGCTTCGGTACAGGAATAATTTGGTGTTGATGATCATTGGTATTACTGTTACTTTATCAGCATTACTGCTTTACGTAAAGCCATTGGCAAAATTCTTTCAGTTTGAACAGTTGACGCTACCGCAACTATCCATCAGTTGTGGAATAGGCTTTATTTCGGTGATCTGGTATGAAATCATTAAATGGATAAAAAGAAAGCAGGTAACCGGAGTTTAAGATATATAATGAAAATACCATGGTAATATTTCTATCTATACTGGCATTGCTGATCATTTCCCTCATCGTTGGCAGAATGTATCTGTTCTTTACATTTTCAAGGGAGGTTAAGGAACTGTTTTCTCAATCCGCAAAGCTGCCTGGCAAGGCATTTCATTTGAGCCAGCTATCCGGATTGCCGGATCCCGTGCAACGCTACTTCAGGCATATATTAAAAGAAGGGCAGCGTTATGTCAACTACGTGAGAATGACCCATGACGGACAATTTAAAACCGGGCTGGAGAAAGCCTGGATACCCATAAAAGGAGAGCAGTATGCCACTACACAAACACCCGGTTTTATCTGGAAAGGTGTTACCTCAATGTTCACTGCCCGGGACATGTATATTGGTGATATTGGCAGACTGGTGGTATCAATTTTTTCCCTGGTGAATATTGTAAATGTCCGGGGCGAACAGTATAACCAGGGCGAACTGTTAAGATGGCTTGGAGAAAGTGTTTTATACCCAACAAATCTGCTTCCCGGCGAAAGATTGCAATGGTTGGCTATTGATGCTGATTCTGCTAAATTGGTCTTCAGCTATAATGGATTGTCACTGTTTTTCATTGTAACTTTTAATGATGCCGGTGAGATTATCCAGATGGAAACCGAAAGGTATATGGACAGCAAAAACCTGGAAACCTGGGTTATTAAAATAGATGGGTACAAAAAGATTAATGACATACTTGTTCCAACAATTTTCGAAGTTTTATGGAGGCTAAAAAAGGGAGATTTCAGCTATGCGAAGTTTCATATGAAAAAGATACAGTATGATAAGCCGGAATTATTTTGAACCCGGTGGGGCAGACCACATTTGAAAAATAAAAACCCGGCTGCTACGCCGGGCTTTACATTTTCAATAAATAGGATGCATTTTAAAATCCTCTTCCCGGGTTGTTTCCCCTGGCTTTCGGCAGTTCTTTCCTCGGCAGTTTGGTATCCATTTGTGCTGTATTGTAAACGAATGAAGCAACAATCGTGGCGATCTGTTTCAGGTCTTCCGGCACCAGGTGGTCGTAAGTATCCATATTGCTGTGGTGCGTACGGGTATCGTATTCTATAGGATCCTGTATAAATTGAAAACCTGGTATACCCACCGCATCAAAAGACGCATGGTCGGTGCTGCCGGTATTATTCGGCGACACGGTTTTGGCATCCAAATCGTAGAAAGGCGCGAGCCATTTTTCAAAAATGGGTACAACAGCTTTGTTGCTCTGTGCATAAATGCCCCTTATTTTGCCTGTGCCATTATCAATATTATAGTAAGCCGAAATTTTTTCGTGACCGGGTTTCAAAACCATATCGGCAACATCTGCAAAATGATTTTTTACATAGCCTTTTGATCCAAACAGCCCCTGTTCTTCGCCACTCCATAATGCAATGCGAATGGTGCGTTTTGGCTGCAGTCCGGCCGCTTTTAAAATGCGTAGTGCCTCCATCATCACGGCACAGCCGGATGCGTTGTCGGTAGCACCGGTGGCACCTTGCCAGCTGTCCAGGTGGCCACCCAGCATTACCACTTCATCTTTTAGGGTTGGGTCTGTGCCGGGTATTTCGGCTACAACATTATAAGACTGCAGGTCGTTGTCGTAGAATTTGGTTTTTACGTTTGCTTCTATTTCCACATTTTCACCTGCAGTAACCAGCCGCTGGATGCGTAAAAAATCGTCACTGGAAAGCATCACGTAGGCATATTCATTTTTGGCATCTTTCAGCTGTGAGCCCCCGCCTTGTACAAACACAGTACCGTCGTTTCCACGACCAATACTTAATACCAGGGCAGGTTTTTCTTTAGCGTAAAACTCACCTATCTGCCGCTGCAATCCAAAGCGGTTACGGAATGCAGCCATCTGTGCAGGGTTGCCGCCCCGACGGCCGGTATCCCTTTTTTCCTCAATCTTCATTTTAGCAAGACTGGTATCGGCATAACGTTCTCCATCGGCAGTAAAAGAAGGTTTCAATGTATCGGTGGAATAGAGCATTACGATTTTGCCCTTTAATTTTCCGCTGTAATTCTGGTACAGTTCGGCAGAATCTTTTGCTTTTATTACGATCACATTCCCGGTAATGTCGTTTTTGCCGGGTGTGCCTGCTGTCCAGGCGCGGGGAATAGCCACTAATGGAACATAGTATGGCGCAGTCATGGCCACATAGCATTTGGTTTGCTCCCAGCCCTTTCCAAATTCACCCCAGGGTTCTAAGGCCGCATTGGAGATGCCCATTTTGGTGAGTTCGTCTTTGGCCCAGTTGGCTGCTTTTGCATAGCCTGGCGAGTTGGTGAGGCGGGGACCGGTTACATCAGTAAGGTGAAAGGCGAAGTCCATCACTTTAGAATTCTCAAGCCCCTCTTTCCGTATTTTTTTTACGGCGTCCAAATCCACATTTTGGGCGACGCCGATAGTAGCAGCAAGACCCATTGCTGCTGTTAAGAAGCATAGTTTTCTCATTTTTCCCGTTAGTTTAGATAGAAGGTGAATGTAAATCTTTAATCAGCCACGGCCAAGGCAATTTATGATTTCTGATTTCGGATGTATGATTTGGGATGTATGATTTATGAACAATGAGAACTGTTCTCAGACTGGCATTTTGTCTATCAAGGAATGAATAATAGCAGGCTCTTAAAACCCTGGCGGGGCGAAAGCCAGCCCCGACAGGGTACACAAATCATAAATCATACATCCGAAATCATAAATCAATCCCGATCTTCTTCATCAAAATAGACGCGTTGAGGCTTTGGCAAATGCCTTCTTTGAGTTTGTAATCGAAGTACAGTTCTTCATTGGCCACCTGGACGTCAAAATGATAATTGTGCACATTGGCCGGGTAATCGTCAACCAGTTTCGCCAGCTCCAGGTCGTGCGTGGCGATAATGCCGACTGCCTGTTGCTTAATAAGTTGCTGTATCAACGCATTGGAACCGGTATGCCTGTCGAGCGAATTAGTGCCGCGTAGAATTTCATCCAGGAGCAGGAAGATATTTTCTTTCCGGTTTACGGCGTCGATGATCTCTTTCAGCTTTTTTAATTCTGCATAAAAAGTGGAAGTGCTTTCTTCAAGGTTATCACTGATGCGCATGGTGCTGATAACTGCCATACGGCTGAATCTTGCCGCTACGGCGCACACTGGCATGCCAGCCATACCCATCACCAGGCTCAGGCCAATGCTGCGCAAAAAAGTGCTTTTGCCAGCCATATTACTGCCGGTAATGATGCCTATTTTACCAAGGCCGTCTGTTGAAAAGGAACTATCGACCCTTTTATGTTTTGGTATCAGTGGATGGCCGAGTTCTGTAGCAGTATATGTTCCATGATCCTCAGCAATTTGTGGAAAACACCAATCCTGGTGATTGAATGCGAGGGTTGCCACACTATTCATGGCTTCCATTTGCCCCAGGGCATCAAACCAATGCATGATCTTTTCTTTGTTCGCCTTCTTCCATTTTTCGAAAGACAGCATTTGCTGCAGATCCCAAAACAACAAAATGTTTAATGGAATGAATGCAACCGGGTTCAGGCGGATATCCAGCCGGCTTAAAATGCCATTTAGCGTTTTTACGCTTACCGAGGCCTTACTGTGTCCGTCGGTAAATTGCTGACGATTTTCAGCAAGCCATGCGGCCTTAAATTCCTGGTTTTCTATGTGCCGGATACTGTTGGAAAGCGTAGAGATCTCCGGGGCTATCTTATTGAGGGTATTGTAAGTGGGGGTTGTTTTTTTACTGATATAGCCGGTTATTATAAAGAACACGAGCAGCGATAAATTGAACCACCGGGTCGCGATATTGTCACCGATATAGAGCACGGTAATGGTAATAATGATTGCGGGGCCAATAAATCGGATAGCTTGCCAGATAGCTTTTGTAAAGAACGAATCTTCATTCTGCAACCAGGTTTTGATTTTTTGTTGCGTAGCACTGGTTATAGGTTCTGCAGCACCGTGAGCTTGTAGTTGCTGCCGCCATTGGTATTGGTCCAGTATTTCTTTAGCTGCTTCCTGCCGCTGGTGGATCATTCCGGTTTCGGCAGGGTGCAACAACCAATCGGCCAATACGGCACCGCCTTGTTCGGAATTTGTCCGGTTAACATATTGGTACAGTGAGGCCCTGCCGAAAATATCAAGGTCGTTGGCGTAATGATGCAATGGTGGTAAATGATGGGCACCATTGGGCATATCAAAATATTGCCCGTTGGCGGTGTTGAGCTCCTGCTGATTAATAGCGATCAGCCGGTTGAGATTGTCTATTTTTTGAGCTGTGTTAACTGCCAGCACCACCAGCCTGAAAAATGCCGCAAGACACAATACACCAATCCCAATGGCTATACCCAGGTGGACGGATCTGAAAAAATAGAAGCCTGCGATGGCCGCGGCAATAGCAGCCAGCCGGCTCCAGGAAATCAACGATTTTTGTTTGATTAAAATACTCCTGTCGGCCGTTAAGGATTCAATTCGGCTGAGATAAATTTCCGTGGGAGGGGTGTTGTTCATGGGCGGTGAAAATATAGAAAAGAAGGCTTTTATCGCCACTGGGCCGGAAGGGAATCCCCAAACGTTGTGAATGATTTCTTAATAAACCTTACCGACTTTGGTTCTGGTAAGCAAGCCAGGCCATGGATTCAATTAATAATTAACCATCTTCGTACAAATGAGCATACCAATGGATGAAACAATTTACCAGGGCGTTATCACTTTTATCAATCACGAAAAGCAGTACGCCACCATCGATTATAAAAAAGACGACAAGAAAAAGACCATCACCTGCAAAGTGGGTGCTATGGAACAATTAAAATCGGAGGCGAATAAGCATGCCAAAAAACTCCACCATTTCCGGGTAGGAGATGAAGTGAATTTTGAGATAAAACTCACCGACCGTGGCGATAAAATGACTGCTTATAATGTTCGCTTCCTGTACAATACAGCACTGGAATTGCTGCTGAATAAAGCGGCGGTAGAAAACCGTTTTCTTGGTTTTTTAAAACTGGCAGACGATCAGTTTTTTGTAAAAGAACTGGACAGCTATATTTTCTTCCCGCTGACATTGAGCAAATGGGAAAAGGAACCGGATGAAAAACTTTTCAATGAAGCAGTTGATTTTAAGCTCATCAATTTAGATAAGCCCAAAAACCTTTCGGCCGAACTATTTGCCCATGAATACATTCCCGAATACAAAAGTGCCCAGCACTATTATAAAAACAAAATACCGGTAGAAGCCACCGTGTTTAAGGTTACACCTTTTGCGGCCTATGTAAATGTGATTGGTAATAAAGTTCAGGCTAAAATTGATTTGCCTGCGGAAGGGAAGGAGGAACTGAAAGAAGGTTCGGTGATAAAGGTGTTGATCAATTATTTGAGTAATAAAAAGATTGCGGTGGAAAGGGTCGACGGGCTGTTATCTTGATAGTACTTTTTGTTTGACCTTATTTGTAGCCTTATCCTGTTTGACCCATTCTTGCATTTCAACGGCCTCAATTTTAGTCATTCCTTTTCCATTAAAGCAAGCACCTCCAATATTTTCCGGAGTTACTTCTTTTTCGACTTTTTTCGTCAAAGTTTTCATACCGTAAATTAACGGTTTGAATTTAAATGGAAGACCTTGAATACAGCATGATGTTGCCGGACCATTGTTATTCTTTCCTGCTCACCACCACCTCTATCAACTCCGACCGTATCCCAAAATCCAAATTATCAATGGATTCAATAATGCTGGTTAGCCCGCTTGCTTTTTTGATATGATCCACAATGTCAAAACCCCAATGCATCGTAACCGGTGAACCTTTTGGATCTACCGGGTTGCGGTGGTATTCCGGTGTTTTGGTAAAAAAAGGATTGCCATCTGCGCCACGGGTCGCCCATACTTCTGAGGATTGATGTTTGTTTACCAGGGGAGTCGTAAAAATATGGGCACCCCCATTTTTAAGAGTCCGGGCTATTTCAGAAAAAGTTTTTGCAGGGTCGTACACATGCTCCAACACATCCTGGGTCACTACGATATCAAACAGGGCATCTCCAAATGTTTGCTGCTCCAGGTCTTCATTTTGGTGCCCATCAATAATACTTCCGAAAGGTTGCCCGGGATAATACTGTGAGGTGATATAGTTTTTACAGTGCGCTTTCAACTTAACACTGGTGCCCCTTTGGGCGGGTGATGATTCGTGGATGGCCAGTTGCTTCCAGCTGGGGAAATACTTTTCAATAGTCACCATTAATGCCCGTTCACGGGGAATGCAACCACAGTTCATACACTTAAAAGTTTCCCGCATGGCACTGTTCCAGGTTTCAAAAACAGCAGCCTGGTCACAACAGGGGCAATATCCTTTATGTGAAAAATAAAAGCCATCCGACACCAGGCGGCGGGCTATTTTTTTCTTAAAATTTTTCTTGATCCGGCTAAAGCTGTTTTTCATAAAAGGTCTTGCTGATTTTTATTGTCAGCATATCTATTTAATGGTGATTTGATGGCGAATATAAGCCGGCGTCGCTCTTGTTGTCACATTTTCAGACAAGCATCCCGGGCCTGGAAATCCTAACAAACAGAAAGGCACTTAGCAGAATAATAATGCTCTCAAAAAGCAATAGGGCATTTACAATACCAAGGCTGTCGCTGAGAAAACCGAGGAAAATGGCCGGTATGCCAAAACCAATATAGCCAAAGAACATAAAGCCCGAAACTGCCCGTGCCCGGTGTTCGCCGGCAGCCTGGATAATCAGTGTCATGCCACTCATAAATGAAAAACCGTATGCTGCCAGGCCAATAATAGTAGTGCCTGCAAGTATCACTGGCAACCTTTCCAGGTGACAACCAAGGATGACAATCGCAAAGCCGGCAGGTACCATCACATAACCCACTTTAATGGCTTTTATCGGATCCATTTTTCGTATCAGTGGCTGTATAAAAGCGCCGGTCCAGTTAATGAGTACAATAACAAAACCAGCGTAGGCAGTAAGGCCCAGTTTGGATAATTGCGACGGAATAATGGCAATGATAATGCCCGTGGTAGCCCAGCAAATAGCGATCGCCATATTTACCGGGAATGAGCCTTTGGGAAAGTAAGGCAGCCTTACCATTTTGCCGCCTTTAGGTTTAAGGTCTGGCAAAGAAAACATCAGCAGGATGCCCAGGAAAGTGAGCAGCAGCAAGCCAAAGTAGGTGATCGGTGTGATGGTAAAATGAATGAGTAAAACAATCGTAGTTGCCAGCGCTCCGCCACTAAAGCCGATAGAGGTGGAGAAGGAAGCTTTATTGGCTGCCAACGCCACAGCATTCGGTTTGCCGTGTAAGACCTCGGCCAGGTAAGCCGTTCCGGTACCCATGCTAAGACCCAATGCTACCCCTTGAAAAATCCTTGCCACTACCAATGCGTACACATTCGGAAACAAGGTAATTGCCAGCGTGGCCATAAAAGAACAAATAACACTTCCAATTAATACAGGCTTGCGGCCAATGCGGTCGCTGATGCCACCGAGAAAGATATAGCAGGGCAACATGCCAGTGATATAAGCCGCCAGAACCAATGCCGTTTGCCCGTTTCCAAAACCAGCTTCTTTAGCATATACCCTGAATAACGGCATGGAAATATTTACCGCCAGTGTTACCAGCAATAGGCTGAAAGAAATGATGCGTTCGGGTGGAAAGAGACGTTTCATGGAGAAGATACAACAAGTGAAACGGGGGTAAAAAACTATCCCGTTTTCATTTAACTACCGCAATTAGCGGCCAATGTTACAACTCATATTTTATTCCTTGTTGTTTAATAAAATCATATAGTGCGTCCCATTTTGGTTTATCAAAGTCCTCAGCAGAAAAGGGGATGTCAGCAGATGATCTCATTCCATGACAGGTAAAGCAAATGTCGAGATATGATGTAATTGTGCCACCTTTCTCCATCATTATTGCATGATGCGGCTCAAAGCAGCGGGCCCGATCCTGGATGCTGTTACCCGGTGGTTTTGAGAGGATACTGCTTAAATTGGATATAGCATCAGGATTGAGATTGATCGTTTCATGTATGATATCTTTATTAGGCTGGCCATTGACTACAATATTATACGATTTAGGCGGTGAAGGAGCCTTACCTGGTGAAGCGTCATCGTCATCAGGTTTAGGCGGAACCATAGGCGACCGATAATCATGACTTACCAACAGTACTTTATCTGCGTTTTGTAATTTGGCAACCAGTTCAATCAGAACCAATTTTTTAGATGTTTCGTTGGCGGCTGAATCTGCGTTGGCTGTGGTAGTTGCCCCTGCGGTTGAATCCAAATTGACTTTGTCAGATGCACTTGTGTCTGAAGCTCCGTTTTTGCAGGAACAGCACCAAAGCAGGAGAATTGGAATGGCAGTTTTAAGGAAAGGTATCATGGTGCTAAGATTACATTTTTTCTGAGCTATTTCCACTGTCCCTGCGGAGTTTTTACAGTGGTCGCTTTGAATACTAGCCACCTTCCTTGAAATCCCGACGAGTCGGCAGCTAAGAAAATTTGTAACGGCAGCTTTCAACATTTAGTATGTATTAATGGTTGCGGTTTCAGGGATTAGGCAATAGGTTAATAGAAAACTGTAAAAGCACGGCCCGGACAGCGGCCTACATTATTAAGGTTCCATTAGTTTATCCATTGCTACCCAATCTCTAAATTTATGCATTTTATCAAGTGCGGTCATTGTTTCAGAATCTTCAACCCGCTCATATAATTGAACAAATAAAATGTCATTGTGTAACATTTCAATTTTATAAGCTTCAGGGAATTTTTCCATCGGCTTACCAGTAAATTTTAATCTTAATTCTCTCGAAAACCACATTTTCCAGCACGCGCCTACATCTATGTTGAGTTTGTCATTCCATTTCAATCTTCCCGGATTCTTAGAAATATCTACTTTTTTATATGGATAATCATCTTTAGAAATTACATTGTATTTGGTGAAATCAACCCCAAAAAAAGTTAAGTTATCAATGTTTTCTTCTCCCTGGCTGTAGACAAAATCTTTATGGTAGTTGTATGCTACCAAAAAATGTTCAGTGTTTAAATACTTGCTCAGTAATAGGATTTCATTTCCAGTTGAAGTTTCATATCCATTTGAAATGGCAAATGTTTCTACATGATTAGTCAAGGAAAATGTGAATGAACTTTTAGAACCTGTTACAAATAGCGTATCCTCAATAAATATGGCCTCAAGGTTCTGAACTTCCTTCCATTTTTTTCCCCTAACCGTTTTAAAATTTAGTTGATTTGGAGTGAAATCAAGTTTCGTCTCTATAAAGTCTTTAATGAAGTGAAAGTCAATAAATTCATCTCTTTTTATAAATATATCGATACCCATTTCCATTGATACATCTTTATTGCGATTTAATAACGAAAAGCCAAATAGTGGCACCTCTTCTGAACGGAGCGTCGCCAATGTCGCCCAATAGTAGCACAAAAGCCCGGTTCAAGAAAAAATCCCCCACAAACTAAAAGCCCCATCTTCCGACAGGGCTTTTAGTTATAGAATTTATGCTGTTACATCGGCTTCCGCATAACTGCTTACCGGTTCGCAGGTACATATCAGGTTACGGTCGCCGTGCGTGTTGTTTACGCGGGCTACCGATGGCCAGAATTTATTTTCTTTTACATATTCCAGTGGGAAGGCAGCTGCCTGGCGGCTATAGGGCCTTGTCCACTCGTCAGCACATACTACGTGTTGCGTATGCGGTGCATTTTTCAGGGCATTGTTAAGCTTGTCGGCTTTTCCGATTTCGATGGCTTTTATTTCATCATAGATGCTCAACAAGGCATCGCAAAAACGATCGAGTTCCGCTTTGTCTTCACTCTCAGTCGGCTCTATCATAATGGTGCCCGGCACAGGAAAACTCATGGTAGGGGCATGGAAGCCATAGTCGATCAAACGCTTGGCTACGTCTTCTGCTTCTACTCCGCAACTTTGTTTAAACGGCCGCAGGTCCACAATAAATTCATGTGCACAGGTCCCGTTTTTGCCGCTGTATAAAATAGGGTAGTTGGTCTCTATCCTTGTTTTCATATAGTTGGCATTCAGGATGGCCCATTTTGTAGCATCGGTAACGCCGCTGGCCCCCAGCATTTTTATGTAGGCATAGCTAATGAGCAAAATAGAAGCAGACCCAAAAGGACCAGCACTTACCGCAGTGATCGCTTTGCCTTTAGAAATATCAACGCTTACATGGCCTGGTAAATAAGGGGCCAGTTTTTCATTCACGCAAATAGGTCCCATGCCAGGTCCACCGCCACCGTGCGGAATGGCGAATGTTTTATGCAGGTTCAGGTGGCAAACATCGGCCCCGATATTACCGGGAGATGTAAGCCCTACCTGGGCATTCATATTGGCACCATCCATATACACCAGGCCGCCATTGTCGTGTATCAGCTGGCAAATGCCAATGATGCTTTCTTCAAACACTCCGTGCGTACTTGGGTAAGTCACCATCAGGCCGGCAAGATTGTCTTTGTATTGCTCAGCCCGGGCTTTCATATCGGCCACATCTATATTTCCGGCTTCATCGCACTTGGTTACTACCACTTTAAAACCGGCCATAACAGCACTGGCGGGGTTGGTGCCATGTGCCGAAATGGGAATCAAAATAATATTGCGATGGGCTTCATTTCTGTCTGCATGGTAGGCACGGATCGTCAGCAAACCGGCATATTCGCCCTGCGCACCACTATTGGGTTGCAGGCTGGTAGCGCTAAAGCCGGTAATAGAACTCAACCAGCTTTCCAGTTCAGTGATAATTTGCTGGTAACCCTGCCACTGGTTGGTGGGCGCAAAAGGGTGGATCTTCCCAAACTCCGGCCAGCTCACGGGGATCAGCTGGGTGGCAGCATTCAGCTTCATCGTGCAGCTTCCCAATGAGATCATAGACGTATTCAGCGACAGGTCCTTATTTTCCAGGCTTTTCAGGTAACGCATCATTTCGCTTTCGCTATGGTGCGTGTTAAAAACCGGGTGGGTTAAAAAAGGCGATGTGCGGGTATATTCCGACGGAATATTGCTGAGCATATCGATGTTTAGATCCACCGCCACAGGCTGTGTTGTGGCAGCAAGGGCAAATATTTTTACGATGATTTCTATATCTGCAATAGAAGTGGTTTCATCCAGGCTAATGCTGAGTGTACCGTTATCTTTAATAAAGAAGTTTACGCCAAATTGCTCCCCGGCTTCCCTCACCGCATCTGCATTGCTAACCTGTACCGTGATCGTGTCAAAATAAGAATCGTTGACAATTTTGTAGGTATTGCCATCACCAATTTTAGGCAAGGCATCTGCAAGCGCTTTGGTAAGCAAGCTTACCCTTTCGGCGATCGATTTAAGGCCTTGTGCGCCATGATACACGGCATACATAGCGGCCATATTGGCCAGCAAGGCCTGCGCGGTACAAATATTGGAAGTTGCTTTTTCGCGTTTGATATGTTGTTCCCTGGTTTGCAAGGCCATGCGTAAAGCACGGTTACCCTGGGCGTCGATACTTACCCCAATCAGGCGGCCGGGTATCGATCTTTTAAATTCGTCTTTGGTACTAAAAAAAGCAGCGTGCGGGCCACCAAAACCCATTGGTACGCCAAAGCGCTGGGAGTTACCAACGGCAACATCAGCACCGAGTTCACCGGGCGGGGTCAACAAGGTAAGAGCGAGCAAATCCGTGGCCATTACCACATAGCCGCCAATACCGTGTACTTTTTCAATAAAACTTTTGTAATCTTCTACCGAACCATTGCTGTTGGGATATTGAACAATGGCGCCAAAGAAAGTTTCATCCAAAACAGCCGTTGCGTAATCTCCATGAACCAGTTCAATACCAACGGGCAAGGAACGGGTCAGCAACAAGTCTTTGGTCTGGGCAAAAATGGCGTCGTCCACAAAAAATTTGGGGTGCGTAATGTTATCGGCCCTGTTTTTCTGGTTGAAAAACATCGTCATGGCCTCTGCAGCAGCGGTGCCTTCATCCAGCAAACTCGCGTTGGCGATGGGCAGGCCAGTAAGGTCGCTCACCATGGTTTGAAAATTCAGAAGGCTTTCCAGCCGGCCCTGCGCTATCTCGGCCTGGTAAGGCGTGTACTGCGTGTACCATCCCGGATTTTCAAAAAGATTTCGCAGGATAACGCTCGGCGTAATGGTATCATAATAGCCCTGGCCGATATAGCTTTTAAAAACTTTGTTTTTTGCAGCCACCTCTTTCAGGTCACTCAGGTATTTAAACTCGCTTACCGGTCCGTCGATGGCTAAGGGACTGGTAAGACGGATCGCCGCGGGAACGGTTTTGTCGATCAATTCATCCACACTGCTTACACCGATGGTTTTCAGCATGGCTGCCGTTTCGGCTTCATTGGGCCCGATATGACGGCCCCGGAATTCCTGTTGTTGTTGCTCAAAAAGATTCATCTGCTATGTTTAGTAATTAAAAGTTTTTGTTTTTGTGAGCCAGGCATTTGTACCACTATTTGGCGACATTGGCGACGCTCCGTTCATCATTGTGCGGATAGCATCTTTCCTCCCCGCAGTTGTGCTTACAAATTTTGGGTGGGCTTTGTTCGGAGAGTGGCCTCATCCCCGGCCCTTCTGCTTGCGGAGAAGGGTGCCTCCCGGTGAGAGATTCCTGCTCTCAAGGCAATTTCGAATCCTACAATCCTCCCATCCTATTAATCCTGGTCCTTTTTTCCGCGGCGAATTTATGAGTTGCCAGCCGCTTTGCCTATTTGTGGTTTACCTTGCACGATTGTTATTAACATCCGGCAAGGGTTTTCACCATATTTTTTAAAAAACAGGAAGAAAATGCCGGCAAGTTTGAAAAATAATTACCAATATGAAAGAAGATATTTTAGAAGACTGGGAGAAAAAAAGCAAGGAGCATCAAAAACTCTATAAAAATTACCTGGACCGGGCCGACAAACGGAAGGTATTAAAGCTATTGCCCGAAGCTCACGAAGAAGCTTTTTCAAAGATCAACTGCCTGGATTGTGGACGCTGCTGTAAAAATCACTCGCCCCGCTTTAAAATGCCCGATATCAAACGTATCTCCAAAACCATGGGTATGCGGGAAGTAGAATTTATTGATAAGTACCTGAAAATGGACGAGGATGGCGATTATGTAAACAAACGCCTGCCCTGCGCCTTCCTGGCAGAAGACAATACCTGCAATATTTACGAGGACCGCCCCAGCGACTGTGCCCGCTACCCCTATACTGATGAAGATGTGTTTATCAAACGACCGGTTCTTACCATGACCAATAGCGCCGTTTGCCCCGCTGTTTATTATGTATTTGAAAAATTGCTGGAGAAAAAGTAGGATGCCTCCGGATCGTATACGGCAGGCTATCGTTCTGCCGGAACATTTCAGACAGAATTTTTGGTTCACTATAAAATAGTTGGGGTAATTATTATCTTGGGCGCAGCCTAACTATTATCTATGTCTTCATCTAACTGCCTCAATTGTGGCCACTACCTGGCGACCAACGTACAATTTTGCCAGGCATGTGGCCAAAAAAAAGATATTCACCGCTTTACCCTGGGCCATATTTTTCATGAGATCGTTCATGCGGTTACCCATGCAGATAAAGGCATCTTCCATTTACTGAAAGAACTCTCCATTCGCCCCGGCAGGGTAGCCCGTGAATACCTGGCCGGCAAACGAAAAAAATACTTCAATCCCTTTACGTTTTTTATACTGTGCATGGGCCTTTTCGTTTTTCTGAATATGACCATGCTGCCGGCCGAAAAAAAGATGGCACCAGATGCCCGCGTACTGGCCCGAATTCCAACAGAGGCGGGGAAACAGACCTATATCACTATGATGACAAGGGGTGCCAATGTGAGAATGCTGATGACAAAACACGGAAATGTGATGGCCATGATCGCTATTCCATTTATATCGCTGATCACCTGGCTGGCATTTAAAAAACAGCGCTATAATTATGCAGAACACCTCACTGCCAATGTATTTTTCGTTCCCTATTCCAATCTGCTGTTTACGATTGTGGTAACGCCACTGATTACGATGGCCGCAAATTCAGGTTTTCGGGGCGGGCTGATAGGCGGGGCGTTGTTAATACAGGTGCTGTATTTTACCTGGAGTTTTTACAGCATGCTGCAGTTAAAGTCTTCCTGGCAATTGATCAGGACCTTTCTTGTCTGCCTTTTTTCTGTGATGCTGTGGGGCTTACTGGTAATGGTTTTCATGGCCATATACCTGTATCGCAGCTGGGATTTCTATAAATTCTTCGCGAGAATGCTCGGGTCTTAAATGGTCTTCATCCTCCATCATCCTCATTTCCTTGCTGGTAAGGGTAGAGCCGTCGTGGCTCCATCCCGGTGGGCCAAAGAGGTAGCCAAGTTTTGTTTTTAAAGGCACCCTTTTTTTGATGTCTTTGGTAATACTCTTCCATTCATGAACCACGAGGTTGATTGCATTTTTATCTTCGATATTGGTGGTCAACCCAAACCTCAATGGCTCATATTCAGAAGCATCCAATTCCGGCTGAAAAGTGCCAAACAATTTATCCCAGACGATCAGGAACATCCCCATATTCTTATCGAGATATTTGGTGTTGCTGGCATGATGTACCCGGTGGTGCGAGGGGGTAACAAAAATATGTTCCAGCCATCCCATTTTGTTGATAAGTTTTGTGTGTACCATGATTCCCCAGGTTTGTGTAAGGCTGTAGGTAAATACAATATCCAGCGGGCTGAACCCTAAAAAAGCAAGCGGTATAAAAAAGATGAACCGGTACAGCGGCTGAAACACCGACGAACGGAAACCCACGGTAAAATTGAATTGTTCGGACGAATGATGTGTTACATGAACGGCCCAGAAAAGGCGCACATAATGTTCCATGCGGTGCAGCCAGTAGAAAATAAAGTCTTCTAACAGTACCAGCATTACCCAATACCAAACTGCATTTGTAATATGGATGGAACTATGTGTGGCAAAAAATCCCAGCACCACCAGGTACACCAGCCTGAAACCTAGGTCCAGCGATGCATTGAGGGTCGTAAGGTACAAATTGGCAAGGGTATCTTTTACAGTGTACAGTTTTCTATCCTGCCAGTTACTCAGGAAAATCTCGAAGAGAATCACCAAAAAGTACAGTGGCGTGGATATGAGGAATAATAGGTCTTCTTTTGGGGTCATCGTAGCGAAAAGGAGTTTTTATAAGTATTTGTCTGAAATAGCAGGTTTTATATTTAAAATGAATGACGAAGGTTTTTGTGAATTCGGAGAAAGAGTTTGGTGGGGCTATTAGTGAATGTTTGTATCAGGTAGGTGTCGGATCCTTCTACAATTAAATAATGATAAAGGCCTTTTGGTTTAGGGTCGTTTTTTTTGAAAGTTAAGAAAATGGTGTCTTTGAGGAGCGCCCAGTCTCCATAATAAGTCTCAATGATATGGTCTGGGACATGCTTATTGACGATGGTGTAGGCAAACTGTTTTTTGTCTAGCAATGCAAATTGATACATGCTCACTGAATCTTCATACCATGAGACTATTGAAAGCTTTGGCAAATTTTTTTTATCGTGCATGGTTTTTTGACCGTATGCTTGAACTGCGACAAGGCTTGCAGATGCCAGGAATAGGATTAGAAAATTTCTCATAGCTAATGAAAATGGCGGCTTAGTACTCCATTTTTCTGAGCGAAGGTGCTTTTATCCAGGTAATGATTACCACAACAATTGTTACACATCCGCCAAAAATTACTGAGGGAACGGTACCCAGCTTTTGGGCAGCAATGCCACTTTCAAAAGCCCCCAACTCGTTGCTGCTGTTGATAAACATAGAATTTACACTCGATACCCGGCCCCGCATTTCGTCTGGCACAAACATTTGCAGGATGGTTCCACGCACCAGCATACTGATGCCGTCAAAAATACCTGACAGGAACAATACGCCAAGGCTCAGCCAGAAATTTTCTGAAATGGCAAAAACGATCATGGTCACTCCAAAAGCGGCCACACAATATAATAATGTTTTACCCTGGGCCTTTTTTAACGGCCGGCTCGCAAACCATAATAAAATAAGGATACTGCCCACGCCTTGTGCAGCTTTCAGGAAACTGATACCGGTGGCATCCAGGTGTAATATGTCTTTACCAAAAACAGGAAGCAAGGCAGTAGCGCCACCAAAGAAAACGGCAAACATATCGAGGCTTAAAGCGCTTAAAAGCGTTTTGGTCTGCCAAACATAACGAAGGCCTTCTTTAACGCTTTCCCAGGTTTTTTGCTGCTGGTTGGTATGTGCCACCGGTAGTTTGGGGATGGCGAAAATCATGATCATAGCAATGATCAGTAAAGCGATGGCAATGGAAAATGTAACAAACGTTCCAGCCGTATCTATTAGTATCCCTGAAACTATGGGCCCTATCACCGAAGCGCTTTGCCAGGAAGCGCTTCCCCAGGATATCGCCTTTGCCAACTGTTCTTTCGGAACCAGTTGTGCCACAATACTTTGCATGGTGGGCCCTGTAAAAGCCCTGAATATACCGGTGAGAAAAATGAGAAAATAAATGCCGTACTCTAAAGCACTGACACTTAGATGTTCCCGGGAGTAGGCGCTGGCGATGAATCCCAACCCTACCACTGCCATAAAATACAGGAACATGTTGCGCAACAGAAGGGTGCGCTTGTCGCTTCTGTCTATTACATGACCGGCATATAGGGCGAAGGAGATGGCGGGTATCACTTCGCTTAACCCCAGCAATCCTAGACTCAACTTACTACCTGTAAGTTCATACAGGTAAAGGGCTATAGCAAAATTCACCATTTGCAATGCCATAATAAAAGTGAAACGCGCCACTAAAAAATGCCTGAAATTCCTGATCGAGATTGGGGAGCCGGTGCCGGGTGGAGTCATAAGTAGCGCAAAAATAACAGATGGAGGGCAAACGCTTATCTTCGGCAAAAGCAAAGGCAAATGTGGAAATGTGAGAATGTGGAAATGTGGAAATGGAGAAGTGGCTGTGAAAATGAATAAATCATAAATCTGAAATCACAAATCAAAAATGAATTTTACCCCCGTACCCTGGAGCCATAGCACCAATATTTATGAGATCAACCTGCGCCAGTATACCTACGAAGGAACCTTTACTGCCTTTACGGAGCATTTGCCACGGTTAAAAGATATGGGCGTGGAAACCCTTTGGTTTATGCCGCTTACACCTATCGCCGTAGAGCGGCGGCTAGGTACATTAGGCAGTTATTACGCCTGTGCCGATTATACCAGCATCAACCCTGAATTTGGCACTATTGCTGACTTTAAAAACTTTGTTTCGCTGGCACATGAAATGGGTTTTAAAGTGATCATCGACTGGGTAGCCAACCATACAGGATTTGGCCATACCTGGACAGAAACCCATCCCGAATATTACCTCCATGCCGAAGATGGCGCATTTGTACTGAAACATGGCTGGGAAGATGTGATACACCTCGATTATGAAAATCCGGGGCTTAGAAATGCCATGATCGAAGCCATGCACTTCTGGTTGACGGAATTCAACATAGATGGTTTTCGCTGCGACATGGCGCACCTCGTGCCACTCGATTTCTGGCAGGAAGCAAGGCTTAGCCTGGATGCTGCCAAAAAGCTATTTTGGCTGGCCGAGTGCGAGGAACCCAACTACCACGAGGTTTTCGATGCCACCTACAGCTGGAAACTCCTGCATACCCTCGAAAGCTTTTGGAAAAGACAAACTTCCATTGGTGGCATTGACGAAACATTGACCTGGTATGAAGAAGCGTTTGCTGGGTTCAAATTACTCTTTACCAGCAACCACGACGAAAACAGCCATAGCGGAAGCGAGTATGAACGCCTGGGCGACGCTGCCAAAGCCTTTGCCGTCTTGACCTGCACCTGGAACGGTATGCCACTGGTGTACAGCGGCCAGGAAGCCGCCAATACCAAGCGTATCCTTTTTTTCGACAAAGACTTTATTGATTGGGAAGCAGGATTACCGCTTCATGGTTTTTACAAAACACTATTGAATCTCCACAGCAATAATGCCGCATTGAGAGGCGGCGATAAATTGGTCACGACAGAAAGGGTCAGCACCGATAAGAATGACAAACTCTTCGGCTTTATTCGCAAAAACGGGGCCGCCGAAGTACTGGTATTCCTGAACCTCTCCGCTGAGTATTATTGGATGGAATTGAAGGATGAAGGGGTAGGAGGTGAGTTCGTAAATGTATTTACCAACGAGGTAAATAACATTACAAAAAACAGGTATTTTGAAATGCAGCCCTGGGGTTTTTATGTGTATGAAAAGGATGTATGATGTATGATTTGTAGAGACGCCATGCATGGCGTCTCCCTCTAACCGATCAATGAAAAACAGATCGTTTAAAAATGCCGACCAATGGATAAACTTTCAATGGACGATCTGAACCGGAAATCAGTAACCGAGTTTAAATCGGCGGAAAAATTTCCGGTGATCGTGGTACTGGATAATGTAAGAAGCATGCACAATGTCGGCAGTGTATTTCGCACTGCCGACGGGTTTTTACTGGAAGCCATTTACCTCTGCGGCTACACACCAAAACCACCACACCGCGACATTCAAAAGACGGCACTCGGAGCCACGGAGACCGTACATTGGGAATCATTTGAAACCACCATGGATGCCGTGCAACAACTGCATCAAAAGGGCTATAAACTGCTGGCGGTGGAGCAGGCAAAGCAAAGCGTGATGCTGCATCAAATAAATTATTCGGCCAATGAAAAACTGGCCATTATTTTTGGCAACGAAGTAGAAGGGGTACAACAGGAAGTGATAGATCGTTGCGATGCCTGCATCGAGATACCACAGTTCGGCATGAAGCATTCGCTGAACGTAAGTGTAGCTGCAGGGATTGTACTCTACAAGATCATTGAACAACGATTAAAATAATCATGAGAAAAATTCAATTTTATTTAATCGTTTTCATTGTGCTTTCAGTAACGCTGGCTTGCAATGGAAATAGAACCAGTGTGAAGATGCTACTTAAACAGACTGACCTGGTAATACTGAGGCGTTTTACAGGAAAAGACACCATGAAATATGCCATTAATGATCAAAAAGGGATAGAAGTTTTTACTGAGATTGTAAATTGTAAGCAACAGAGTATTTCTCAGGGTAAAAAATGGGGAGAGGTTGTTTACATCTCAAATGGCAAAACATTATTGGCTGCTGATATGATGAGCGCCAGCATAAGTTACCCTTATGATGGTAAAATATACAGAGAAAAGATTACATACAGAGCCGGGATGTATTTTTCGGAGGTATGGAATCAACCATCCAGGTAAAAAAATAGAATAGCAGCAAGTTTTAGATTATCAAAATAGATATTATATCAAAAAAACAAAACCATGAGAAAACAAATAGCTGCCGCCAACTGGAAAATGAACCTGACACTCGACCAGGCAAACGACCTGATGCATAACCTGCTGGAGGAGGAAGTAACTGTAAATGACAACAAAATAGTCGTGCTGGGTGTGCCTTTTCCCTACCTCCTTGCAGTTAAGAAAAAACTGAAAGACAAGGCCCATTTTTTTGTGGCTGCCCAAAACTGCAGCAATAAAAAAAGCGGCGCCTACACGGGCGAAACCTCGCTGGAAATGCTGCAATCAATCGGGGTGGAGTATGTCATCATCGGCCATAGTGAAAGGCGGGAATACTTTAGCGAAAGCAATCAACTACTGGCCGAAAAGGTCAACATCACTTTAGAGTATGGCCTTACGCCCATCTTCTGTTGCGGCGAAGCACTCGACATTCGCGAAGCCGGAACCCAAAACGCATATGTGGAAGTTCAGTTGAAAGAAAGCCTGTTTCATTTAACAGCGGAGCAATTGCTAAAAGTCGTGATTGCCTACGAACCAATTTGGGCCATTGGTACAGGCAAAACTGCCAGCACCGAACAGGCACAGGAAATGCATGCCCATCTCCGCAAAGTATTGGCAGACCAATATGGCGGAGAAGTGGCCAACTCCATATCCATATTATACGGCGGAAGTGTAAAAGCCGGCAACGCCGCCGAAATATTTGGTGCAGCCGATGTAGATGGAGGATTAGTTGGCGGTGCCAGCCTTGTAGCCACTGATTTTGGAGTGATCATCAACGGGCTCAAATAAGGTGGAAGGCGTAGGGTAAAAGGTATAAGGTGTAAGGTGTAAGGTGTAAGGTTTCAACTATATGCGGTTTTCCCTACACCTTACACCTTATACCTTTTACCTTTTACACTTTCATCATCGCCGTAAAAGAAATATCTGCAGGAGCATGATCATGCAGCTTATCTATTTCTAAAACGGTTTTGCCACGGTGGTCATCCCGATGATACATCGGCGAAAATTTTGCTCCAAAAACAAGTTCATTAGCGGTATAAGAGCTACGGGCTACTACGGTATTACTAAAAGTGTCGTCGAAAGCCTTCAGAAAAACAAGCATCTCGGCACGACCTGCAACCAGGTCTTCTTTTGAAAGACCATAGAAAGGGCTGTCAGCATCCACTGCATGTACGATCGTCCAGCTAAGGGTCATCGCATTTACTTTATCCAGTTCTAATTTTAATGGGAAAAAACGGTTGGTCATTTTTCCATCTACATCCACCATTAATGCCAGGTTGACCTTAACTTCAGCTTCGGTAAGGTGGTTGTTTTTATAAGGCGTCATTCTGAACATGACTGCAATCGTTTCTTTATACGGAGACACCAGCGCCTGTTCGCTGAATTTGAGAAAAGCCTGTGGCCTGCTAAACCGCCCATATAGCAAACCCGTCGCCAATGCAAAAGACAACAGTCCCGTTAGGGCCTCAGTGCTTGAAATAAAACTCATTAAAAAGCCAGTTGGCGACAGCCGCCCGTAACCCACGGTGGTAAAGGTTTGAGCGCTAAAGAAAAAAGCTTCACCAAATTTTTCAAGTGGTGTTGTTACTGTCATGCCAGCCAGTTTATCAATACCTACTATTAAATAAACGATGGCAAAAAATAAATTGATAATGACGTAGGTAGCAAAGATGGTAAGTAAAAACTGCCACCTGTTCATTTGCAATAACGTGTGGTACCAACTGTTTCTTTCAAGCCAGGGTATGCCTGTCTTGTGCAAGTCTGGCGTGCCGTTTTTATTAAAAAATCGACCCCCGTACAGATTACTGTTTGTGCCAAACCCGGTGTTTTCGTCTGTTCTTGCACGGTTGTTGATGCGTTTTAAAAGTGCCATAAAAAATAGTTGTAAAATTTAGCTTTTATTACCTGTAATGGAAAAGCCATAGTTGTCGCTGTCAGTAACTTTTATCTCCGTAAAATGATCCTGTTCCAGCCAATTGCTAACTTCTGCAGCTGTATGTTCGTGACGGTATTTAGGCGTTAACATATCCAGTTGCTCGATACTTATTTCAGTCCACTTCTTTTTCTGTTTACCCATCTGGCTGGCGATCCATTGCAAAGGCGTTAAGCTGATGCAATTGAGTGCGTACACCAGTTTTACATGAAGGTTCCTGGTAATGTACCTGTAGTTCCGCATCAGCCAGTGAACAGGGTTTTTGAAGGGATGATAAAGCCAGATACAAATGAGCCCACCGCTTTTTAAAAAAGCGTTCACCATTTTTAAAGCAGCATGAGTAGCGGGATTGTGATGCAATACACCACTGCTGTATATCACATCAAAGCTTCCTTTTTCAAAAGGTAAATGGTGCACATCTGCCTGGATAAAATGGCAATTGGTATGCTGGTTCTCCAGGTAACCTAGTTCTACAGCAGTGCTTACTTCTACGCCAAAAACCACTTCGCTGAAATCCGCCATTAGCATGGCACTACGTCCATGCCCACAACCCGCATCAAGAACCAATCCATACTTTTGACCGGGGAGGTGGTCCAATTCTTTTTCCAATTGCACTTTGTATAAATCAGGGCTCCGGTTCCAAATTTTTATGTCTTTTCCATGATTGAGTAAACTCCACTCAAATCCAAATGTTTCCTGTATTTTTCGGTTACGTGCTGTTGATTCTTCTACAATTCCCCCAAATTTTTCCATGGCTGTTTCCAGCAAAGGTTGAAAATCAGGGATCCATTCGTGGAAACGGGTTTCAAAATTCAGCATGCTTTCGGGCAGCATACGGGGAATACCCCCGGTTATAGGGTAATACATTCCATCGTCGGTGTATAAGTAGCCCTCTTCAATTTCATCTTGCGGCAACGCATTTTCCGTTTTGGGTGTTATGGATACCAGTTGTAATTGGTTATGGGTGAGCGGACACCTTAAATAACGCAGGGCTTCGATTTTCATGCGGCACAAAAATCAAAAAATAAAACCATTCGGCTAAAAGTAAAATTAGTGAGCCGGCCATCCGCACTGTTTGAATTTTAGACAGGACGAGACGCCTGCATTTTATTTTTGAATAGAACACCGTTATTTGCAACCGTTCTGGTTTGCATTAAAGCATCCAAACACTACATAGCATTAATGCCTCATCCTCCCTACATACTTTGGCTGGCATCCTGGTATCCATCAGATAAGGATCCTTTTTTGGGTGATTTTATCCAGCGAAGCGCCAGGGCTTTGGCTACGCAAATTCCTGTACATGTTCTGTATGTTGTAAAAGACGCTGCGACTAAAAAAGTGAGGGAATCTGTGATTGTTACGGGTGCGCTCACCGAAACCATTATCTACTGCCCGGCGGTTAAAACGGGTTTTCATTCTGTTGATAAAGTATTGGCACTACTGCACCTGGCCCGGTTGGCGAAAAAAAAGATAAAGACTATTGTTGAAGAAAGGGGCCAGGGCCAACAAATGATTGTAGACGTGCAGGTGGCCATGCGTGCTGGCTTGCTGGCGCTTTGGATGAAAAAAAAATGGGGTATCCCTTTTAGCATCACCGAGCATTGGGCCGGTTATTACCGCGAAATAGATTCGCCCGACCAGCGTAGGAGCCGTTTTTTCTGGACTGTTACGGCCCGTATTTTTAAAAAAGCGAGTTTTTTTCAACCTGTTACCAATCACCTGGGAGAAACCGTTAGCAAAACTGTTTTTCCGGTTACGTACCGCACGGTGCCCAACGTGGTAGATACGACTGTTTTTAAATACGATCCATCTTGGGGCAAACCCGCGGTATTCAGTTTTGTACATGTATCTACCCTTGGCTACCAAAAAAATATACTGGGCATTTTAGAAGTGGTGGAAAAAATATTAAGTGATGCAAATACACCCCGTTTCAATTTGCGGCTCGTGGGCCCTGCACCCGCTGAGGTGAAGGAAAGGGTGGAGGGCAGTGTGGTGCTGAAATCTTCGGTATCATTTGCCGGGGAACTACCACACCACCTGGTAGCCACAGAATTAAAGCAGGCCCATGCCATGCTAATGTTTAGCCGTTACGAAAACCTGCCCTGTGTAATACTCGAAGCTTTATGTTGTGGACTACCGGTAATCGCCACCAGGGTAGGAGGGATACACGAACACATTCATAGCCACAATGGTTTTTTGGTCGAAAATGGTGATAAGCCCGGATTGGAGCAAACCATCATCGAAATGATAACCAGCTATCAGCGTTTCGATTTGCAGCAAATAGCAACTGTTGCTGCCAGCAAATACAATTATGAAACCGTGGGTAAAATGATACTTGCCAATTACAAGGAATTTTTTCCGGACCGTTTTTTAGATGCTTAGTGCCGTGGATTTAATGTGGTACCGGTATTCAGCTTTCTTTCATTACAATTCGGCCAATGCCTTTTTAGCCCGTTCATTGGATGGCCGCAGCTCCAGGGCTTTCTCAAAACATTTTTTGGCACTGGCTTTATCTCCTTTCAATTTATACAAAAATCCCAATTCGTTCCAGGCCACTACTATATTGGGAAATTCTTTTGTATACACTTTGTACAATGCGAAGGCTTCGTCTGTCTTTTCTTCTTCAGTAAGTATGTTTCCCACGTTTAGCAATACCATATCATCGTTCAGTTCAATCCCTTTACTTTTTAATGAAGCAGCATAGTTAACCATAAAATGATCCGCCCCTTTTTCGGTAATGATTTTATAGATCGTTTCTGCCTCAGCCGATTCAAAACGACGTTGCTGTTTCGTAAAATCGGTTTCAATTTTTCCGGTAAAATAGAGTTGGGTAATGTTGGGCATTAGCTGGTTGGCATTCAGCGAATTATCGGTGCTTACCATGTACATCGTTACACCGTCTTCGGGTAGCCGTAGCAGCCTGGCATGATAAATACGGTTACTGCCTCCGTTGTCGATTACTTTGGTTCCCCTGCGGCTTTTGGAAATATTACAGCCATAGCCAAAACTATAATTGCCATTGGTTCCATCTTCCACGATATGTGGTGTAAACATCAATGCCGTTGTTTCAGCTTTCAGCACCTTGTTTTTATCAATAGCCGTTACCCAGGCGTACATGTCTTCCAGTGAAATATACAAGCCACCATTGCCCAATAAATTCCAGTATGGGCCACCGCCAGCATCTTTAAAACGTTGCTGTAATGTGCCCCAGTATTGGCCTTTATCGTAGCCGATCGCCAGCAGTTTTTCATCTTTTACGGGGTAATGGTAGCCGATATTGATTGCCGCTGCCGGGGTAAATAATCTTTGTTGTAAAAATGCCTCGTAACTCATGCCGGAAATTTTTTCTATTATGGCCGCGGCCACACTCATACCCACATTGGTATAAACAGACTTGCTGCCCGGGGAAAACAAAAGCGGTTCCGAAAAAGCCCTTTTTAAAAATGCTTCTTTAGGCAATACAGCATAATCGCCGCCATCGTTTTCAAAGAAGTCACGGAACCCGGCCGAATGCGTAAGCAACTGGTGAATAGTGATGCCTGCTTTATCCTCCGGCACATCGGTAAAAAATTTGCTGAGCGGATCACTGAGTTTTAGTTTGCCTTCTTCATACAATTTCAGAATGGCGACTGCGGTATAAGCCTTTGTAATAGACCCCATACAGGCCAGCGTTTTTTCAGTGAACGGAACCTGCTTTTCACGATTGGCAAAGCCATAGCCTTTCATTAAAACAGGCTTGCCGTCCTTAATGATCAGCATTCCACCTGTAAACCCTTCTTTTACTTTTTGTTGCAGGTAATTGTCTATCCCGGCGATATTATCGGAGCCTTGTGCAAAGCTGCTTAAACAATAGCTGAGTGCTGTAAAAAAAATTATCAGTCGTTTTTGCATCGCAGTTTTTTTATGTAATTAATAAAACTAATGACCGTCATTGCGAGGCTGGGTTCTTGCCCAGCAGAAGCAATCCCCCGGATTTAGTTGGATTGTGTGCACTAAAGTCTTTAACGGCTTATGAATAGCAGGAGATTGCTTCGGGCAAGAACCCTCGCAATGACGATGATTCGATAGCTCGTGTTATGCCATTATCAACCTGTCATTTCAGCTTTTCCAACATTTTCTTCGCTTCCACCGCGTTGGGATAATTAGGGTCCAGTGTCAATGCTTTTTCATAGCTAATCACCGCATTGCCTTTATCGCCAATGGTGGCGTAGCCCTCACCAAGGCTGTCGAACGCATTGGCTGAATTAGGATATTTTTCAACCATTAAACGAAACATTTTGATGGCGGCTGCTGTGTTTTTATCATTCATCAGCCTGTAGCCCCAGGCATTCAGGTATTGTTCGGAAAACATCCTGGAGTAAGGTTTTGCTGCGACCGATTTATCGAGCAACAAGAAGGCTTCATCATTTTTGTTTGCTGCAAATAATTCTCCGGGTGTTTGATAACCATTTGGCGCCGCTGGCATTTTTACCAATGTTCCTTTGTAGTTAAGTTCCAGTTCTTTTGTTTGTTGATTTGTCATAACCGACACATCTTTTATCGCCGTACGAAATTTGTTTTCGCCAGCAGGATATAACACGGTGTTGATAAAGAAATCCCTCCTGCCGGCAGCATCTACATCATCTATTTTTAGCCTCATTTTATTGCTCTCCGTTTGTATAACCGCCTTCTGTGTTGGGCTGAATAAAAATGTACCATTTATTTCATGCGTTGGAGTTGTTTCAGCTAAAGCATATTGCTGCGGATCGGCTTTCAGGATCGTTTCCAGCACCGGATCTTTCAGGGAAAAATAGTCGCTGGAATTATTGGCTACAACCAAGTCAGGCATGGTGGCAACCCTGTTGTCTTCGGCAATGCTGTTGTTCCAATAAATGCTCGAAAGCCTTACTTCCAGTTTCGAATTGGGCAATACTAATGGCCGGTTATCGCCGTAGTGATTAGGCTTTGCCCCCGTGGGCTCACCCACAAAAATGGTTTCTGTTTGCAATTCCATTTTAGTCGTAAAATAAGATGCGGCCGAAAAAGTCTGGCGCCCTATAATCGTGTACAAATGTCCGCGCCTGTTGATCTTTGGGTTGTTTCTCAACACATCGACCAATGGCTTGCAGGTGCCATTGTTACCACCACCATTGTTCCGGATATCCACCACTACCTTATTTACATCATTAGCGTTCACAAACTCGTTGATGCGTTTGCAAAAATTTGCCAGGGTGTCGTTCGGGTCTATTTGCACTACATTATAGGCTATATATAAAGTCTTATCCGCTTCCAGCCATTTGTACCAGTAAAATTTCCTGCTGTCCTGCCTGTAAAGCGGCGCTTCCGTTGGTGCTGCGCTGGTGATCTGCCTGAATATATAAGGCATCATCTCCACAGGATTTATATTTTTTTGAATTCGTTTACCATTCCCTGCATCTACGGTCAGCTGCACATTATTTGTTTGATCGATGGCCCCGAGCCCGTTCATAATTTCCACGTTGTTCATAAAAAAACCTGCATTGAATTTGATGTGCGTGTCGTTATCCCGCTGCATTAATGCCGAGAGTTGTTGATAGTAGGTTTGCACATCTGTTTTGCCAACCTGCAGTATTTTTTTACCAATTAAATCCTTGTATTCATCTGCTGCCTTTATAATAAAAATACCATCATCAAATGCATAGGTACTAATGGGTAGCACGTGAAAGCTGATCACTGGCGGGGTCTCATTTCCATTGCGGTGCATATCAAAAAAATTAATGGCTGTATGGCCGTCTTTCACCATAGCAACCATCCGCATCAGCTCCACAATAATCTCATTTTGCGAAAGCTTATCGATCTTGTTGTCGAGGTTGGCTACAAAGTTTTCAAACGTTTTTTTGTCGGTGCTATGATAAGGATTGATATGAACCCTCGCCATGTTGTCCAGCAAGTAATGCACATCTTCTTTCCACTGGGCCGGCGTAAGTGTTGTTTGCGAAAATCCACTTAGGATGAATAGTGTTAGCATTCCTGCCAGTAAAGTTTTCATGCTTGTTGTTTTTAGTTATTTGCGAAGCGTCAACGTTTTAAAGAGCCCGGTACATTTGACAGCACAAGATTAACCGGCTCTTTTATTAAACAAAAATGAAAGGTGCAAAAGGAGTATCCGTGCGCCTGAACGGTTCAATTTTGTTATTGGGCAGCCCGATTGCACGAAAAGCCTTTTCGGTTTGTATTTGCACCCATTCACCCCATTCCATACTGGTTCAGGAACGAATCAACTACTTTAGCCTGCTAAACATTTTCATGCAAAAGAAATACTGGTTAGAAGGCCTGGCGCATCTTTTCTTTTGGGGATTACTTACCGTTATCCTCAATGGCATGTTAGGCATTCATACCCAGGAGGTGCAGAATATAAATGGCGTAGAATCTGTTATCATACACAGGAAATCGGTGTTGCCGTTGATATTGGCTGGCCTTATCTGTAAAATGGCATTTGTGTATATCAATATTTTTTTGCTGTTGCCGGCGTTTTCAAAAAGCAGGAAAACGGTTACTTATATTTTACAAACGATCCTTCTTTTTGCGGCTTGCCTGTTCCTGGAAAGGCTGTTGAAATTCCAGGTGATCCATTTTACCCCGGGTATCTCTGGTGAGGAGATACACCGTTTTGTGGGTTCGGATATGATCGTGTACCTGCTGCTCGTTTTCTTTGCGCTGGCTTATTTCTTTGCTAAAGAATGGTTGAAAAGCGAAAAACAGCAAGCGATGCTGGTGAAAAGCCAGTTGTCTTCGGAACTCAATTTCCTGAAGGCGCAGGTAAATCCCCATTTTCTTTTCAATACCCTCAACAATCTTTTTTCGCTGGCACAAAAAAACAATGATGATACCGTGGCTAACGGTATTTCAAAATTATCGGGACTGATGCGGTATATGATCTACGACAGCAGTGTTTCCTTTGTCCCGATTGAAAAGGAAATAGACTATCTGCAAAATTTTATCCTGCTCAATAAGATGCGGTATACAGAAGATGAAGCAACTGTAGATTTTAATGTCAAGGGCAAAACGGAGCAGGTATTGATAGCCCCCATGATACTCATCCCTTTTGTAGAAAATGCATTTAAGCATGGGGTATGCATTGAGGAAAAATCCATCATTCATATTAGTATTGAAGTCGATAGCGGAGCGATTATTTTTGCCTGCAGAAACCCTAAGCATGTAGTTGCCAAAACAGGAGAAGAACAAAGTGGTATCGGGCTCGAAAATGTGCGCCGCCGTTTACAGCTATTGTATCCCGGCAGGCACGTGTTGACTATTACTGACAATGGTCTTGATTTTATTGTTCACCTTTCATTGACCCTATGAATTGTATTATTATAGATGACGAACCAAACGCTATTGATGTGCTGAAAAGATATGTCGAGAAAACGCCTTTTTTAAAACTTGATGATACTTTTCGCAATCCGCTAAAAGCCATCGACTATTTGCAGCAACATCCAGCTGACCTCATATTTCTCGACATCAATATGCCCCATCTTACAGGCATTCAGTTTGCCAGGTCTTTTGTGCAAAAAACGATGTTTATTTTCACCACAGCCTACTCCGAACATGCACTGGAAAGCTATGAATTGAATGCTGTGGACTACCTGGTGAAACCCATTGAATTCGATCGGTTTTTAAAAGCAGTAACCAGGGCAAACGACCTGTTTCGCTTGCAGCAAAACAGCAAGGCATTACCCGCGGTACCAATGGGAGATACGGAGCCACCATCGTATATCCTGCTTAAAAGCGGCACCCAAACCCACAAGGTAAACCTGGACGAGATTTTGTTTGTTCAGAAAGAAGACAACTACCTCATTTTTCAAACCCTTAGTAAAAAAATCCTGGTAAGGGGAAATATGAACGAATTGTTTTTGATGCTGCCAGAAAGGGATTTTTGCCGGGTACATAAGTCTTATGTAGCATCCATCAGGCATATCAGTTCTATCGAAGTCCATCAACTTATGGTGAATAATATTGCCATCCCGGTGGGTGATGCTTTCAGGGACGAATTGCAAAGAAAAATTGGCGGATAAAACAAGTGGGATTTAAAAACGACGAATGCCACGAATGGATCATGTTCCGTCGCGGCATTCGTGGCAAAACTGTCAGTGATTTGTCTTTAATTATCAAAACTGATATTGAATTTACCAGCCTGTGTTTTTATCAAAGTCTGGATGGTATTTTCCAGGTTTTGTCCGGTGTTTTTTGCAGTTTCTGCTTTCACTTTGGCCACATACTTTCCGCGTTCATCCATCAGGGTAGTTATCTGCTTTTGTATGGCGCCTCTTTCTGCATTCTTTTCCTCTACGTATTTTTTTATTTCGGTCGTTGATTTGTCTTTTACTTCTGCAGGCAGGTATTTGCGGTCTAGTTTTGCCAATACAGTTGAGTCGGCTTTGTACGCATCTACTAAATCCCAGCCACTATTGTTATATGCCGAGGCGTTTGCTTTTACAGAAGCTCTTTTTAATCCGGCTGTACGACTTGCCGATACATTCACTTCATCCATACTTTTTTGCAGTGCCATTTTTTGGTCGCCCATGAAATTATATGTTACATAGCTACCGTTGAGCTTGTTATTGAGCGCATAGATAATAGAATCCTGTGGTGCAGGTATATATTCCTGCTTTTCGTTTTGGTTGATATTGCTGTACGTACCGCTGCCGCATTCTCCATTCAGGTTCCAGAATTCGGTGATGCCCGCCTGGTAATCGCCACAGTAAATCGTATTGAGAATAACCCCTTTTTGTTTTGCAAGCTTACAGGCCTCAGCGTAAGGAACGCTACCTTGTTTAAACGATTCGTTGCCTGCAATGAAAATTACTTTGTACAGGTTGGGGCTGGCGTCCCATTTTAGTTCGTTAAGGCTTTGCACCATTACAGCACCGCAATATTCATCGCCGCCATCTGTATGAAGTTTAAAGAGTTCTGCTGAAAGTTCATCGAGGTCGGTTGTAAAGGGGCGTATTTGTTTGATGAAGTTATTGGCTGCTCCGGAGGACGGCCGGCCATATTCGTACAGGGCTATTTCTATTTTTGGCCTCACGCCCTGGCAGGAAGCTTTGCCCAGTGTTTCTACCATGCTCCAGAGCTGTGTTTTTGCCTGCTCTATCAATCCATCCATACTGCCACTTACATCTATTAATACGGCGACTTGTATGCGCTGGGCATCCGGCGGTGGGGGTGTTGTTTCTTCTGTTGTCTTTAAATAAGGGGTTGCAAAATTGTATGTAAGCAACATGGCCGCAAGGCAGGTGATGATGACCGTTTTCATAATAAAATAATTTTGAGGTTTTGTGAAAAAGCCACGACAAGATGCTGCACTAAGTTTCCGTTCACAAGTGGCAAATGTTAAATGGGCGTTATCGTTAAGTCACCTGGTTTTATAGGATTGCCCTTTGCGAGCCGTTTTTTGAAACAGGTTAAGAAAAAAAATCAAGCAGGGGTAACCAGGGGACAAAAGTTGTTTCCACAGAAAACGTTTGCGGCATATCAGTGGCTTATTATCATTTTGTTTATGTGACTGCCTGCCTATTGATTCGGGCCGAATACCCTATTTTTGAGCAGTTGTGTATTATTTACACGCAATTAAAACTGATTGCTGGCCCAGAGATTAATACAACTAATTAAGTATGAGCAAAAAGGTTACAAAAATTGGGGTTTTAACATCAGGTGGTGATAGTCCGGGTATGAATGCAGCCATCCGTGCTGTTGTCCGAACCGGTATTTACCATGGATTGGATGTATTTGGCGTTTACCGTGGTTATAGCGGGATGATTGACAATGAAATTTTGCCAATGCAGAGCCGGAGTGTGGCCAATATTATCCAACGCGGCGGCACCATTTTAAAAACGGCGAGAAGTAAAGAGTTTCGCACCCCTGAGGGAAGGCAGATTGCATATAATAATCTCAAAAGCCACGGGATCAATGGTTTGGTAATTATTGGTGGTGATGGTAGTTTCCAGGGAGCGCAGACATTCAGCAATGAATTCGACATTCCCTGTATTGGAATTCCGGGCACAATAGATAAAGATATTGCAGGCTCCGATTTCACAATAGGCTTCGACACTGCTGTAAATACCGCTGTAGAAGCTATAGACAAAATAAGAGATACCGCCGATGCCCACGACCGCCTTTTCATAGTAGAAGTTATGGGGCGTGATGCCGGTTATATTGCCCTTCACAGCGGCATAGCCACCGGAGCGGAAAATATCCTGGTGCCGGAAAGCGAAACAGATATTGAAGACCTGATACAATCGTTATCCAAAAATGAGAAACGGCAAAAGCTGGTAAACCTGATAGTGGTGGCCGAAGGCGAGAAAATTGGGGCCAACGAAATTGCCGCTGTTATTGAAAGACGATTGCCAAATGCTGATACCAGGGTTTGTGTGCTCGGTCATATTCAGCGGGGTGGGTCACCAACCTGCCTGGACCGGTTGATTGCCAGCCGTATGGGATACCACGCAGTTGAATGCTTAATTGGTGGGCGCCACAATGTAATGGTGGGCATCCTTAATAATAAGATGAATTACCTGCCACTTGACAAAGCTGTAAAGTTCAAAGAGAAGTTCAACAACGACTGGCTAAAGATCGTAAAGATTCTATCCAGCTAACCGGTTCTGCGGTTATTCAAGCCCATGACCTCATTAAATTTTCAAAATTTTCAAATCAAAAAAATGTCGAAAAACATAAGCAAGTACCTGCACACCAATATGGATAAAGAAGCAGGCCTGGAACATAATTCTAAAAAAACAAAAATTGTTGCAACGGTAGGCCCTGCCTGCGATACCTACGATAAACTGCTGGAATTAGTAAGGGCTGGCGTCAACGTTTTCAGGCTCAACTTTTCGCACGGGGCACACGAAGACAAACAAAAAATTATCGATTTTATTCGCCAGATCAATAAGACCGAACCATTTAACATCGCCATACTAGGTGATCTGCAGGGACCTAAACTCCGTGTAGGCGAAATTGAGAATAATTCACTCCTGCTTACCGCCGGCGATATTCTCACTTTTACCAATGAAAAGTGCGTAGGTACCCTTGAGAAGATCTATGTAAGCTATCCCAACCTTGCAGGCGATGTAAAAATTGGCAACAAGATATTGATCGATGATGGCAAAATGGAAGTTGTGGTAAAAGACATCACCAGGGAAGGAAATGTAAAAGTAATGGTGACATTGGGTGGAATCCTGTCTTCAAAAAAAGGGATCAATCTGCCCGATACGAAAATTTCATTGCCTGCGCTTACCGAAAAAGATTTGATAGACCTTGATTTTATTATAGAACAACAACTGGACTGGGTGGCATTGAGTTTTGTTCGTAGTGTGAAAGATATCGTGATCCTTCGCAGCAAGCTGCAGGAGAAAAAGAGCAAAACAAAGATCATTGCCAAGATAGAAAAGCCGGAAGCCCTGGTGAATATCCGGGATATCATTATTGAAAGCGACGCCATCATGGTGGCACGTGGTGATCTCGGGGTGGAAATGCCGGTGGAAAAAGTGCCAATGATCCAGAAAGACCTGATCAAAAAATGTATGCACCGAGCCAAGCCGGTTATTGTTGCTACACAAATGATGGAGAGCATGATGGACCGTACCAAGCCAAACAGGAGCGAGATAACCGACGTGGCCAATGCCGTGCTGGAAGGTGCAGATGCGGTAATGTTGAGTGGCGAAACAGCCGCCGGCCAGTATCCTACATTGGTAGTGGAAACCATGACCAAAATAATAAGGGAAGTAGAAGCTACCGGTTATGATTACAACCGTGAGGAAACATTGAAACCGCAGCCGCACTCACCATCTTTTCATAGTGATGCCGTTTGCTACAATGCCTGCAAACTGGCCCAGGACCTGAATGCGGATGCACTTATTGGTATGACACAATCTGGCTACACTGCATTTGTTTTAAGCAGCTACCGGCCCGAGGCGCCTTTGTTTATTTTTAGCAAGGAACGCACCCTTATCAATCAATTGAGCCTAAGCTGGGGTGTACGGGCATTTTTCTATACCGAAGAAGAAAGTCTCGACGATATCATTAGCGACCAGATCGGTATCCTGAAAAACCGGGGTTTCCTGACTACCGGTAATGTGGTGATCAATACAGGCTCTACGCCGGTGGACCTTCACCTGCCTACCAATATTATTAAGGTAACAAAAGTAGATTGATATGTACAGCAGAGATAACGATAGCCGCGAAAACCGTTACAACGGGAGACCACAATATAACCGGTCGTCCAACCGGCCGGCTCCGTTGCCTGAGGGCTTTGCACTGTACTATATTGCAGCACTTTGCCCCGGCGATGTGAATGAACAGGTGAGCCGGTTTAAGCTGTATATGCAGGAGAAATATGGCAGCAGGGCTGCACAAAAATCACCTGCACATCTAACCATTGTTCCGCCATTCAAGGCCGAAGAAGACATGGAAAAATTGCTGAAGGATTTTGTGGAAGCCTACAACGTTGGCCTGGTGCCATTTGAGGTACAACTAAAGAATTTCGACCATTTCGAAGGCCGGGTACTATTTGTGGATGTGGTGCCAAACGAAGCGCTTAATGCCATGGAACAGGATGTGAACACGCAATTTACCAGTGAATTTCCATCAATTATTTTTCGCACAAAACCCGAATTTCACCCGCATGTAACCATTGCCACGCGGGATATACCCGAACATAAGTTCAACGAAATCTGGCAGTATTTTCAGCAGCAGCAACTGGATGCTGTGTATCCGTGTAAGGAATTAACGGTCATGAAATTAGACAGGGGCGTTTGGCAGCAGCTATAGATGAAAAAATAACCGGCAATTTTTAAAAATAAATTTTGCTGCAAAGTTTTGAACCCTATTTTTGCACTCCCAAAGAACAAAAGGATGATTAGCTCGGTTGGCTGAGAGTCTTTAAGAATATTGGGAGCATAGCTCAGTTGGTTTAGAGCATCTGCCTTACAAGCAGAGGGTCCGCGGTTCGAACCCGTGTGCTCCCACAAAAGGTCGAAATGTAGCTTCAGCTATGTTTCGGCCTTTTTTAATGTTTAATTTGCTGTTTTTCTAATACGCACATCATGGCCGGAAACACCACATGCAGGGAACAATTTGAACAGCTACAGGTCTGTGTGGTGATACCAACTTATAATAATGGAACATCCCTAGCGTCAGTTATAGAAAGTGTTTCAGATTACACCAGCCATGTTATAGTGGTAAATGATGGCTCTACAGATAATACAAATGACATTGCGGCGAGCTTTCCGGCTGTGCAACTGATCAGCTACGAACCCAATGTGGGCAAAGGATGGGCCTTGCGTAAGGCATTTGCCTATGCGAGCGAAAAAGGTTACCACTACGCCATCACGATCGATTCTGATGGGCAGCATTTTGCAAAAGACCTCCCCAGGTTTATTGAAAAACTGGCTGAGGAACCCAATGCCATCATTATTGGCGCCCGTAATATGGACCAGGATTCCGTACCAGGTGGCAGCAGTTTTGGTAATAAATTCTCTAATTTCTGGTTCAAAGTGGAAACCGGCATTAACTCGCCTGATACCCAATCGGGTTACCGGCTATACCCATTGGCACCCCTGAAAAAGATGCGGTTTTTTACCCGCAAATATGAGTTCGAAATTGAAGTGTTGGTGCGTGCGGCCTGGAAAGGAGTAAAGGTGGAATCAGTGCCTGTTACAGTGTATTACCCACCGGCAGAGGAAAGGGTATCCCATTTCAGGCCATTCAAAGATTTTTTCAGAATCAGTGTATTAAATACGGTACTGGTGCTCATTGCCTTTCTCTACATTAAGCCGCGCAATTTTTTCCGGACCATCTTTATAAAAAAAAATTTAAAGCAGCTGCTTAACGACCACCTGCATAATCCAAATCATTCGGCGCAATACAAGGCCGCATCTATTGCATTTGGCGTGTTTATGGGCATCGTGCCCATCTGGGGATTCCAGTTAGTGGCGGCAGTTTTCCTCGCCATCTTGTTTAAGTTGAATAAACCGCTGGTTATTATCGCGGCCAATATCAGCATCCCACCTATGATTCCGATCATTATTTTTGCCAGTTATAAGGCAGGGTCTTTTTGGATGGGAAGCCATGCCATTCAGCTCGATTACACAAGTTCCATTTCACTGGATGCCATAAAAAATAACCTGCAGCAATATATCTATGGCAGCATTACACTGGCAATAGTGGCTGGCGTATTTTTCGGGTTACTGACTTTTATTCTCTTGAAATTGTTTAATAAAAAATCGGTGCTGGCCAGGTAAGTGGTGCAATACATGGAACAACTATTCATCCGGATATATAATTATTTTGAAAAGCACCGGACGGTGTTTTTTGTTATACTCCTGGCCAGTTTTGTCATGCTGGCTTATGTGGCCATGCAGGTAAAATTTGAGGAAGACATTTCTAAAATTTTACCAAAAGATAAAAAGATTGAAAAACTGAACGAGGTTTTTCAAAATTCCAAATTCATGGATAAGCTGGTGGTGACGGTTTCCCTTAAAGATACCACCACTTCTGCAGAACCTGACAGCCTGGTGGCCTATGCTGCCGCGCTTGTGGAAAAGATTCAGGAAAAACTACCCACATATATTCGCCAGGTTAATGACAAAGTAGATGATGGGTTGGCGATGGAATTGTTCGGTACGATCAATGAACATTTACCAATTTATCTTGATGAAAAAGATTACCGCTCCATTGATTCGCTTATAACTCCGGGGCAACTTAGGTCTACGCTGGAACAGAATTTCAGGACCCTTACTTCGCCGGCTGGTATGGCGTTGAAAAGCATGATCAGCAATGACCCGGTGGGTATTAGTTTCCTGGCATTAAAGAAACTACAGCAGTTACAATACGACGAAAATTTTGAACTGTATGATAACTATGTGGTGACCAAAGACCAGAAACACCTGCTTCTCTTTATTGAACCTGCATTTCCACCAAATAATACCGGCAAAAATGCCTTGTTGCTCGAAGGGCTTGACAGTGTTATGATGGAACTCGGAGCCCTTTATCCAAACCTGGAAGCATCTTATTTTGGTGCCACCGCCGTTTCAGTCGGTAATGCATTACAGTTAAGAAAAGATTCATTGCTCACACAAGGCATCACAGTGCTTTTTATCATCGTTTTCCTGGGTATTTATTTTCGCAAAAAAAGGGCTCCCTTCATCATATTGTTGCCGGTTGTATTTGGGGCTTTGTTTTCGCTGGCCGCTATTTATTTTATCAAAGGAAGTATTTCTGTTATTGCATTGGGCACAGGGTCGGTTGTGTTGGGCATCGCCGTAAATTATTCGCTACATGTATTCAATCACTACAGGCATACCAGGAATATCCGCCAACTAATAAAAGACCTGGCCATGCCCATGACCGTGGGAAGTTTTACCACGATCGGCGGTTTTTTCTGCCTGGAGTTTGTAGAATCAGAAATGCTGAAAGACCTGGGCCTTTTTGCCGGTTTTAGCCTTATCGGAGCATCTTTATGTTCATTGATTTTCCTGCCTCAACTTATTGCATCTAAGAAGGATCAGGCAACTCATAAAGTGAGGCAGCTTTCCTTTATTGATAAGCTGGCTTCCTATCGGCCGGAGTACAATAAATACCTGGTATTGCTGATCCTCGCATTAACCATTTTTTTTGGCTATTGGGCAAAAAAAGTGGGTTTCGAATCCGACCTGGGGAAGATGAATTTTATGTCGGAAAAATTGAAGCGCTCTGAGAAAGAATTGAACACCATTAACCAATATGCGCTGCAATCAGTGTACCTCGTTACCGAAGGAAAAACGCTGAATGATGCATTGATCAACAATGAAAAGCTGGTAGGTCAAATTGAGGTTCTCGAATCAAAAAATATCGTGAAGAAATACTCCGGTGTTTCTTCACTCATTATTTCCGACTCTCTGCAAAGGGCAAGGATCAACAAATGGAAGGCTTACTGGACACCCGAAAAGAAAGCAACTCTCTTGGCTACTTTGCAACAAGAAGGCGCATCATTGAAATTCAACAGCACCGCCTTTGAGCCATTTAAATTGTTGCTGGAAAAAGATTACCAGCTGGCGGGTAGTGAGGCAATGGCCTCCGTGCGAAAAAATTTCCTGGATGATTATATCACGGAGAAGCCAGGAAAATCAACCGTGGTCACGCTTGTGAAAGTAGCGCCGGAGCACAAACAATCCATTTACAAAACATTCGAGAACGACCAGAACGTAACCGTGCTGGATAAGCAATACCTGGCAGGCAGGTTTGTGCAGATCGTAAAAGATGATTTTTCCAGCATTGCTTTAATGACCTCGTTATTGGTATTCTTCGTGTTGCTCCTGATGTACGGACGCATTGAACTGACGTTGGTTTCATTTATCCCTATGTTCATCAGCTGGGTATGGATTCTGGGCATCATGGGCCTGGCAGGTATCCAGTTCAATATCATCAACATCATTGTATCGGCACTCATCTTTGGCCTCGGTGATGATTATAGCCTTTTCATTATGGATGGCCTTTTACAGGAATATAAAACCGGCAAGAAGAACCTGGGTTCTTTTAAATCATCCATTCTTTTATCGGCCATCACTACCATTGCCGGCCTCGGTGTATTAATTTTTGCAAAGCATCCCGCACTACGATCCATCGCTGCTATTTCTATCGTTGGTATTGTTTGCGTGGTGATCATGTCGCAAATATTGATTCCTTTTTTCTTTAACCTGTTGATCAAAAATAGGGTGCAGCGAAAACTATTCCCCTGGACCTTTGTAAGCTTTCACAAGTCTTCTTTTGCATTTTCTTTATTCATATCTGTCAGCATTTTATTTACAGCTGTAGGTAAAATTTTTGTAGGCTTCCGGGTAAAAGAAAAAGGGAAGCTCCTGTACCATAAATTCCTTGCAAAAGCCTGCTGGTTCCTGATGTACATTATGGTTAATGTAAAAAAGCGGATCATCAATCCCTTAAAAGAAGACCTGTCAAAACCCGCCATCATTATTTGCAATCATCAATCGTCGCTGGATATTGTTCCACTGATCATGCTCCACCCCAAAATTTTGATGTTTACCAATAACAAAAAATGGAATGCACGTTTCTTTGGTCCGGTTATCCGCATGGCAGACTATTTTCCGGCAGAACAGGTGGACCAAAACCTGGAGCGGGTAGCCGACAGGATCAGGCATGGCTATTCAGTTATTATCTTTCCGGAAGGAACGAGGTCGACAGATGGCACGGTAAAGCGTTTTCATAAAGGCGCTTTCTTCCTGGCAGAAAAACTGAACGTGGATATTTTGCCCATCATGATTCATGGCACCGATTATACACTTACGAAAAAAGATGCCTTGCTAAAAGACGGTGAAGTAACCCTTAAATTTTTACCCAGGATCAAACCAGGTGATACACAGTACGGAAGCGGCTATGTAGAAAATACAAAGATCATCGGCCGTTACTTCCGGGCTGAGTTTGAGAAGCTCAGGAAGGAGATAGAACGTCCGGCATATTTCAGGGAAAAGCTCATTTACAACTACCTGTACAAAGGCCCCGTTTTAGAATGGTACATGCGGATAAAAACCAAACTGGAAAAGAACTATGAACCTTTTCATGAACTGGTACCGTTTCAGGGGAATATTCTTGATATTGGATGTGGTTATGGCTTCATGTCGTACATGCTGCATTTTACATCGGCCGGCCGGCAGATTACCGGAATAGATTATGACGAAGAAAAAATTGAAACTGCCAATCACTGTTTCAGTAAAAACGAACGGATCAATTTTGCATGTAACGATATCATGGAGTTTGCTTTTGAAAACTATGATGCGATCATTATTGCAGATGTATTGCACTACCTGCAACCAACTGCGCAAAACAGTGTTATAGAAAAATGCATAGCGCATCTCAATCCCGGCGGTAAACTCATTATCCGCGATGGCGATAAAGATGTGGCTGAAAAACATAAACGTACAGAACTTACTGAATTCTTTTCCACCAGGTTATTGGGGTTTAATAAAACGGGGGAAAAAGGGCTTTCGTTTCTGTCAGGAAAATCGATCCGGGAAACAGCGGCATTACACCAGATGGGGTGCCACGAAATACGGGATTCAAAAATTACGTCCAACACTATTTTTGTGTTGCAGAAAAACAGCGGGGTATAAGCATGGATCATTTTGATATAGTCATTATTGGCAGCGGCATGGGTGGGCTCGTATGTGCCGACATACTTGGCCGCGAAGGGTATAAGGTCTGTGTGCTGGAAAAAAACAGGCAGGTAGGTGGCTGCCTGCAAACCTATGTGCGTGATAAAGTGATTTTTGATTCCGGGGTGCATTACCTGGGTGGCCTGGGGGAAGGCCAGAATCTGTACCAGGTGTTCAAATATCTGGGCATGATAGATAAGCTGAAGCTGGAAAAAATGGACGAGGATGCTTTTGACAAGATCCTGATAGAGAACGATAAAAACGAATATGTATTTGCCCAGGGCTACGAGAATTTCATACAACATTTGCTCCAAAATTTTCCTGCAGAAGAGAAAGCGCTGCGTTTGTACTGCGATAAAATAAAAGAGGTCTGCAGTAAATTTCCTTTGTATAATTTAAGATCGGGTGGCGACATCAACGAAAAAAACGCTGTGTTGGAAATTGATACCAGGGCATTTATCGAATCTATTACTACGGATAAAAAATTGCAGTCGGTGTTGGTGGGGAACAATATGTTGTATGTGCTTCAATCAGGGAAAACACCTTTTTATGTGCATGCCATGATATTGAACAGCTATATAGAAAGTTCATGGAAGTGCATTGATGGCGGCTCTGTAATAGGGAAGCTGATGGTTAAGAACATCAGGGAGCAAGGTGGTGTGATACGCCGGAATGCAGAGGTGGTAAAGATCGTGGTGGAAGATGGTAAAGTCCATTTTGTGGAGTTGAAAGATGGGTCAAAGGTTTATGGTACGCATTTTATATCGAACATGCACCCGGTACGAACACTGGACATGACCGAAACAGAAATCATTAAGAACGCATATAGGGGAAGGGTCAGGGGATTGGAGAATTCCATCGGCGGATTTGTCGTCAATATAGTTTTCAAAAAAGGAGCGTTCAAATACCAAAAGCACAATTATTATTATCATAAAGAAGGCCATATCTGGAACATGGTAGATCATACCGAAGAAAACTGGCCGCTTTGTTATGCTGTTTTCTTTTCGGCTTCCTCCCGGTCGCAGGTTTATGCAGAGTCTATGACCATACTGGCCTACATGAAATATGATGAAGTAAAGCACTGGGAAAACAGTTTTAATACTGTTTCTGAAACCGAGGACAGGGGAGCGGAATATGAAGTATTCAAAAAACAAAAAGCAGAAATACTGCTTGACCTGGTGGAAGAAAACTTTCCGGGTCTGAAGGATAGCATTCAATCCTATTATACTGCCACACCGCTTTCCTATCGTGATTATATTGGCAACGATGATGGTTCTATGTACGGCATTGTAAAAGATTACAGAAACCCCCTCAAAACATTTATTTCTCCCCGGACCAAGCTGCCAAATCTTTTTTTAACAGGGCAAAACCTGAACTTGCATGGTATTTTGGGTGCCACTATGAGCGGGTTGGTAACCTGCACTGCATTTTTGGGTAGTGATAATATTATTGAAAAAATAAGAAATGCTTAGAAGAAGGAAATTCTGGAAGCGGGTGTTATACGTGCTGGGCTTTTTTGTATTGCTACTGGTAATCCTGTGCATTTATGTAGTGCAGGTATCAAAAGTGCCAGACCCAAAAGTGGCCGACATGAGCAGCCTGCAACTGCAGCGCACCGAAGTGAGTAAAGGCTTTTATACCATCAATAATAGCTGGTTCAGGAAAAGCAGCAGCGGCCTGTACGAGTTATATGTAGAAGGCGATGGATTTGAAATGGGTACGATTAACGGCAAACTCACCAGGGAGTTGGTGCAACGCCAGGAGGACCATTTTACGGAACAGATAAAGAAAATGGTGCCGTCAAAATTTACCCGGAATTACCTCAAATACCTGATCGGGTGGTTCAATCGCAATCTGGATAAGATTATTAAGGAAGAATACCGAGATGAAATTTTTGGGGTCTCGGAGTCTGCGTCAACTGCCTATCAATGGTTGGGTTCTAACTATCAAAGGATCTTAAATTATCACGCGGCCCACGATATTGGCCATGCTTTGCAAAACCTGGCGCTGGTAGGTTGTACTTCTTTTGGCACCTGGAACGATCAGTCGGCCGACAGTGCCATGATCATCGGTCGCAACTTTGATTTTTATGTAGGCGATAAATTTGCTGAGGATAAGATCGTTGCCTTTTTTAGCCCAAAAAATGGCCACAAGTTTATGACGGTTACCTGGGGTGGTTTCATTGGCGCTGTTTCGGGTATGAATGAAGAAGGATTATCCGTAACCATCAATGCAGCCAAATCAGAATATCCTACAGGATCCGCCACACCCGTTTCGCTGGTGACCCGTGAAATATTACAGTATGCAAAAAATATAGATGAGGCAGTTGCGATAGCCAAAAAGCGGAAGATGTTCGTGTCAGAATCTTTCCTGGTGGCCTCTGCTGCAGATAATAAAGCAGTGATCGTAGAGAAAACACCTGACACACTGGATGTGTATGATCCCCACAAGAACTACATTGTTTGTACCAATCATTTCCAAAGCAATGTTTTAGGAAAATCGGAACAGAACCTGGAGCAGATGGCCGAAAGCGCCTCGCCTTACCGCTACGAAAGATTGATGGAACTATTAAATGCCAATGGCAAAAACACGGTTCAGAAAACTGTGAATATTTTAAGGGACCGCAGGGGTTTACAGAACGCCAATATTGGGGAAGGCAATGAAAAAGCAATTAACCAATTGATTGCACATCACTCGGTTGTTTTTGAACCTAAAAAGAGAATTGTATGGGTTAGCACCGGCCCCTGGCAGTTGGGTAAATACATGGCCTACGACCTGAAAAAGATCTTTGCCATGCAGGGTTTAAAACAGGATACTGAAGTTGCGGAACCGTCCCTCACCATTGCCGAAGATTCTTTTTTATTGACAAAAGAATACCGGGATTTTGAGAAATTCAGAACCTACAAGCAACAACTAGCAGATGGCGGTACCATCAACCCGGACAGCCTGGTGGCAAGCGATCCGCAATTTTATAATGCGTACGTACTGGCAGGTGATTATTTATTTAAACAAAAAGAGTACAAAAAAGCATTAGGTTTTTACCAGGCGGCTCTCACCAAGGTAATTGCTACTAAACAGGAAGAAGAGCACATCAGGAAACAGATAGCAAAAGCAAATAAAAAACTGGCACCATGATATTTGGCATCGGAACCGACCTGATAGAAGTGGAAAGGGTAGCTGAAAAAATCAGCAAAAAATCCGGTTTCAGGGAACTGGTTTTTTCGCCAAATGAAATAGCGTACTGTGAAGCTATGGCCAACAAGTACGAACATTATGCAGCCCGCTTTGCTGCCAAGGAAGCTTTTTTTAAAGCCCTTGGTACTGGTTGGAAGACGGGTACGGCCTTTAACGAAATTGAAATTGTTCATGATGAAAATAAAAAACCCGGGATTTGTTTCCTGGGGGAGACGGCTGTAACAATAATGGAAATGAAACTGGGGAAAATATCCGTTTCTTTATCGCATCTTAAAACTATGGCTACAGCCATTGTAATCATTGAAAGCCCATGAAATAACAATACCCGGTCCATTTGCCAGGTTTAGGAGCCATTAAGCGCTTACTTATTCATCGTATATTTACCCTTGCAAAAAGTAAAGAGATGCAAGCAATTAAGATAAGTGTAAACAAACAAATGGACGGATATACCTTCAGTATTGGGCCAGCTATCAGGGAACAAATCAAAACCTGGTTTCCTGATTCCCATCCTGCTAATTACATTTTTGTTGGTTTCGATACAAAAAGTGATTTTGAAGAATACTATGGTAAACTTGAATCTTATATTTACCCGGCGCTACTTGGGGTTGATAATCAATCCGATCTCAACACAAAAATCAATGAAATCTTGTTTGTAGATACTCAGACAGGCCATGTGCTACATACTCACAAAGTAGCTGCATGAAGAAAAATTATCATCTTTATTTGGGAAAAGCAGGGCACCTGACTGTGATGTCCGAGTTCCTGACATTGGGTTGGAATGTGGCCATACCGGAGGTAGATATTGGCGACGATATCTTCGTTGTGCAGGACGATAATGGAACCTTAAGAAGGGTTCAGGTTAAAACTTCTACATCTACCGTGAGGCAAAATAGTTTTAACGGTCAATTCAAATTGTCTCTGAATCAATTGAAAAAAATTGCGGCTATTCCAGTTCATTATGTTTTTATTGTACGGCACAATAATCAATGGACGAAACCAATTGTTATCCGCCAGGATTATTTGTTGAGCCATTTTCAGGATGGCAATATTGGCTCTCTACATGAGGATAATTTGAACCTTTACTTTTCTTATCTAAATGATAGGGTAGAATGTTCCGGGCTTGATTTGAGTAAATATATTTCAGATTTTACTGACTTTCCACTGGTTGAGTAATATGCATTCTACCCTGCTGTTGTAACAGCATTTTTTGACTCAAAATTTTACTTCGGTTTGTGGCGATGAAAAAATAGAACCGCCACTACAATTTTTTTAGAATGTATTTACCTGACACAGCCTATCAGCAACTTTCTACCATAAAAGCCATGCAGGAAAAAAAACTGCAGGAACTGGTAAGTTATCTTGCCCAACATTCGCCTTTTTACAAAGAGCTTTTTGCAAAACACGATATTGAGGCAGCGGGCATAAAGACCCTGGAAGATCTGAAAAAAATCCCGGTTACCAATAAGGAACACCTGCAACAGCGCAATGATGATTTTTTATGCGTGCCGCGCAATAAGGTAATAGAATACAGTTCCACTTCCGGTACATTGGGTAGCCCGGTTACCATTGCGCTTACTGAAAGCGATCTCAACAGGTTGGCCTATAACGAATACGCCTCTTTTACCTGCGCCGGCGGATCTGCCGATGATATTTACCAGCTAATGCTAACGCTGGACCGGCAATTTATGGCGGGTATGGCCTACTATTCCGGCATCCGGAAAATGGGGGCAGGTATTATCAGGCTAGGGCCGGGCGTTCCTTCGTTACAATGGGATACCATCTTAAGGCTTAAACCAACAGCCATTGTTGCGGTTCCTTCCTTCATTATTAAATTGATACAGTTTGCCAATGAGCACAATATCGATTTAAATAAAACATCGGTAAAAAAAGCCATTTGTATTGGTGAAAATATCCGGAACACCGATTTCTCCATGAGCATCCTGGGTAAGAAAATTACGGATGCCTGGAACATTGAATTGTACTCCACTTACGCCTCTACAGAAATGCAGACGGCCTTTACCGAATGCCGCGAATTTAACGGAGGACATAGCCAGCCTGAATTGATCATTCTCGAAATGCTGGATGAAAATGATCAGCCCGTTAAACCAGGCCAGCCGGGTGAAGTGACCATCACCACGCTGGGGGTAGAAGGTATGCCTTTACTGCGTTACAAGACCGGCGATCTCTGCCTGCATTTTAATGAACCCTGTGCCTGCGGACGTACCAGTACCCGTCTTTCATCGGTAGTGGGGCGCAAAAAGCAAATGATCAAGTACAAGGGTACTACTTTGTACCCACCAGCGCTTTTTGATATGCTCAATGAAATGGAAGATGTACTGGATTTTGTGGCGGAAGTTTACTCTAATGAAATGGGGACAGACGAAGTTTTGCTCCATTTACTACCTGCCAGCCTTAGTGATGAATGCGACCGTAAAATAAGGGCCAATTTGCAGGCAAGGCTTCGGGTAAGTCCGCATGTAACTTACATAACGGCACAGGAAATTCAAAAGATGCAAATGCCGGAGGCGGGAAGGAAACTGGTTAAGTTTATTGATAGGAGGGTTTGATGGAAGTAAGTTTGGTTATTTCACCCCCAATGGCTGTTTAAAATCTATTATGAATTTGTTGTGTCATTTTTAGCTTTTTCCCCGTGGTCGGTGTCCTCACCGACCACGAATTTGATGGCTGTCAAAACATCTGGTTGGTCATTGAAAAGTGTCTAAACAAAGTATAATATCTGATAAGTGGCTCACAGTCAGTGTTCGGTGAGGACACCGACCGCGGCCGCAAATTTTATACAATTAAATCTCTATACTTTTCGTTACGATGGCACAAATTATGGCACATAAAATACTCTTTTTTCAAAGTCCCATTTCAACTTTAATCCATTTTCTCTAGCCACGTAGCGCGGATCATCCTCGTATAAAATCACTCTAGAAATTTCAACATCAAAATTTCTTTTCCCTGAAAAATAGTCTTGAATACGTTCTTTTAAGCTATCCATCCCCCATACCGAGCTACGTTCTAAACCTACGCACTCCTCTGGCCATACCTTACGCTCCCTACCATCTGCCCAAAAAATCCTACAATCTTTATAGTTTCCCAGTTCTTGATGAAACTTGGGTGGAATTTTCTCTATTTCCGCTTCCGTTAAAGGAATGTTGCCTATAATTTCGAAGATACCTGAAGTGATTATACTGTCATAAATGGCACAATAACAAAAGATATCTTTTGTTATTATTTCTTCTAGTGAATGCAAATTTTCATTTTTACTCACAAAATCATAAACACCTATATCAAGTGAAAATTGTCGGGCAAAAACTACTCTGTTGTCAGAAATATCAATTTTAATTATTGCACCTTCTCTAATTTTTTGCTTTTTCCTCTTCATTTTTTTGATGCTCAATTGAGGATTTATCAACAGGAATGTTATTCTTTAGTCCAACTTCTGGCAAAGGGTGACAGCTGCCATTTTTTTATACGATTACTCCATTAAGGCTAAGTCCACTTTAAACGTAACTTAATTTCAAGCCGTCGATTCCGGCCCCTGCTGCGTCTTACTTTGCTCAATTGCCACCATAATCGCCTCCATCATTTCATCATTGGTGGTATCGTAATCTATCTGCAATGGCGCTTTAAATTTTACTGAAAGCCTGGTGCCTTTCTTTTTCAACTTCAGGCCCTTTTTATCAAAAGCGATATTGAACCCACTGATAACGATGGGGATCACGATAGGCCTGTTTTGTTTGATCAATAATACCGTACCTTTTCTTCCCGGTGCAAATGGTTTCGTTGTGCCCTGTGGAAAATTGATGACCCAGGCCTGTTTCAAAGCCCGGTCTATTTTTCGGGTATCGGAAGGATCTAACCCGCGGCGTCTTTCAGTGCTGCTTGCGTTCCAGGCTCTTCTTACTGTTACGGCACCAGCCAGTGAGAATAACCTCGTTAGCCAACTTTGTCGCATGGTTTCCGCAGCAGAAACAAAAAATACGTTGGTGAATGGATTTAAGAGGTAATAGGGGATACCCAGCTTATTTTGTTTTCGCCATTTTACCGCACAAAAAATATGGAGAAACGCAATCACCTCGGCAAAGTAAGTTTGATGGTTGCTCACAAACAACACTTTGTTCTTCGGCAGGTTTTTGAGATGTTCGGTGCCCTCAATGTGAAGCTTATTGATCATGTTCAGTCCCGGGTACGAAAAAGACCCCACGATAGCATATACAATGGCCCTTACCAACCTTATTTTTTTCAATTTTTCTATGAATGTACTCATGGGCTTATCTCCAAACAGTGAAACTAAAATAATCAACCGGGATATGCAAATACCCATTCTTAACTTGATCACATCACCATCCGGCAATTTTTGGATAAGAGATGAGGTGGATTATTTCTGCTCGACTCACCGTGGTAAATCTTATTCAACCGTTATCAATAGGGGTTTAAAATTGCCACTTTTCATACTGGCCAGACCTACTAACTTTGTGCCGTTAACTTTCGTAAAACTGGTAGGGAAAACCATTGCATTATCTTCTTTGGTATCAAGTAATAGCATTTTACCCGAAACGCCTGCGTTGCTGATACTGGTCACTACCAATTGGCCGGCATTGCCATCCTTGTAAGGCCTCGGATCTTGAGTCTCTGAAAGTTCGGTATTCGTTTGATTGTCAAGAAATAAAAAGTGATAACCACTGGTATCGCTTATAAGTTTATAGCTTAATGTATTCCGGTGATCGATTCCAAATTGTTCCTTAGGTATTTTTTTTATCCATTCACATTTGCGATGGCTATTAATTTTTATTGCTACTATATCATCATAGTAATGATACATAGTCGAAGATTTTTCTCCCTGCGTAAAATTTCTATGGTAAGACTCACAAACAAATAATGCACTGCCATCTTTTTCCATTATAACCTCATTTATATTTAGATACGACAACCAGCATTCCTTGTTTTCCTCCATCCTTTTTATAGTCTTTGCCGACTCGTATTTTTTCATTTCTTCTAATGAGAATTTATAATAGACGTTATTGTAAGTCTTAACGTTGTTGTTATCATCTGCTTTACCCCAAAAGATACCCTCAGCGAGATTATTAGCGGCAGAACTAAAGGTTCCACAAATGCCCATAGAATGATCCACGTTTTCAGTCAATCCGATTCCTTGAATAAAGTAATTGTTTGGTAAAACTCTGATATTGCCTGTTTGTTTACTATCCTTAGTAAATTTCATTACTTCGTAGTGGTATCCAGGCTTGTTAGTTTCTGGATTTACATCGCCTATTTTTTCAGAATCGTAAACTTTTGCAAGTAAATAGGCATTGCCTGCGCTATCTATTGAGTAGTCTATATTATTCATCATTGCTTCACTGTAGGGCATAGTAAATTCATCGCCCCATAATCTATTCATATTTTCATCATAGACGTGTATACCTATTTTGTCAAAATTTATTTTGTCTTTAAAATTTTTAGGGTTTAATCTATAATAGATCAGTAATTTTTTTCTGCTCCTGTCAAATTTATAGCTATAGCTATTTTGATTATAAAATACATACAATCCTTTACTATCGCCGAAATTTGTGGTTCCAAGAAGTTTGGTCTTCGAAAAAGTCATCTTTCCAGCAGCAACATCTAATTTTTCGTAATAAAGTAACTTTTCATCGCTTTTACTATCCCAATCACTATAAACCCAATAATGTTTATTAGCAAAATCAAGAACTATTTCGCTTTTAAATTTTTTGCTTATCCCGGTTAACGGTATGCTATTTACTTCGGATCTCGTAAGATCTTTGGCGTTGAACTTGGATATATTCAGTTCATCTTTATTAATGGATAGATTCACGATATCATCCTTGTCATTGCCAAAAAAGGAGAGGTCTTCCGATTTTCTGGGCAGGTCATATTCGGTACCCAATTTAAAAGTGAATTTCTTGCTTTGGCCATAGCTTGAAATGGATAAAAAGCAAATGGCTAATAGTGATATGAATTTCATGTAGTTTAATCTGGTGTTACAAGAGCAACGGGTCTTAGGAAAATTAAGGTGAAATTTTATACAAGCTGCTTAACAAAAAAGGCCAACTGTGCCGAAGCTTAATTTTATTTGACCGTAATCAACAAAGGCTTATAGTCGCCCCTTTTCATACTGGCCCTGCCAATAAACTGGTTGCCGTTAATTTTGGTGAATTGCGAAGGGAAGATCATAATATCTTCTTCCCGCGTGTCGAAAAGCAGTTCTTTTTTCATTTCACCGCTATTGCTGATGCTTGCCACCACTACCTGTCCGCCATATCCATCCACATGGTATTTTGGTGTTTCATCTTCCTGCAATTCCATGTTCTTTTTATTGTCCAGGTAAAGGAAATAATAACCTGACGCATCACTTACCAGTTTAAAACCAAGCGTGCCCTGACCCTTGGTGCCCATTTGTAATTTGGGCACCTTTCTTACCCATTCAAAATTACCACCGTTATTGATTTTTGATGCAATGATATCCTCGTAGTAATAAGTATACGTGGTCCGCGTAGTGCCTGTGGTGCTGGTGTACGTATGGGATACAACGTGGTATTGCTCACATACGATCAAAACACTACCGTCTCCTTCTACCACGACGTTCCTCACTTTTATATCAGGTACTTCGTAGTCGGCCTTTTTTTCCATGCTCCTTTTTGTCCTGGCTGATTCAAATTTTTGTAGTTCGGCCAGCGGGAATTCGTAGTAACCATTTTTGAACTTGTTTATTTTGCCGCTTTGATCCATGGTGGATAGAAAGATGCCATCGGTGGCGTTACTGCTTTTTTTACCGTAGGTACAGGCAATCACCATTTCGTGCAGCGAATTTTCTACCAGCGATGCTTCCCTGATAAAATAGTCCCCGATAGTGATCGTGGTATTGATAATTTTTTTGCTGTCCCTGGTAAACTTCAATACTTCGTAGTGATAACCCGCCTTCCCTGTTTCTTTATCCAGTTCTTTTCTTTTTTCCGAGTCGTATACTTTGGCCAGCATGTAGGCATTACCGTTGCCATCTACAGAAAAGTCGGAGTTGTTCATCATGGCTTCAGTGTAAGGCATCGTAAATTCGTTGCCCCATATTTTCTTCAAATTCTCATCAAAAACGTGCAGTCCTATTATATCGAAACTTTTTTTGTCTTTTTTTTCTTCAGGGACCAACCGGTAGTTTACCAATAACTTCGTCTTGGCCGCATCATAATTAAAACCGTAGTTATTATCCTCCCTGTAAGCATAAAAAATTCCAGTAGAAGCCATATTAGCTGTTTCTAATAATTTGTTTTCTGAGGATGTTATTTTTCCTGCAGCCACATCTATTTTGTCAAAAAAGAGAAGTTTCTTGCCTTCTTTTTTATCATAATCGCTATAAAGCCAGAAGTAATTGGTACCAAAGTCAGCTACGATTTCACTGCTGAATCTTTTTGAAAGCTTGTCTATTTCAATGGTCGTTTCGCTGGTCTGGGTAAGATTTTTGGCATTGAACCTGGATATATTCAACTCATCTTTTTTCAGGGAGAGATTCACAATGCCATCTTTGTCATTTCCAAACAAGGAGAGATCTTCTGATTTTCTAGGCAGATCATATTCGGTGCCGAGTTTAAAAGTGAACTTTTTGCTCTGGCCATAGCCCGGGATGGATAAAAAGCAAATGGCTGATATTAATAGGTACTTCATCTTAGGATAATTTTATTGCTGCTGTTGCAACTGGTTTAGGTAAAAAATTTGCGTGAGATGTAAAATTGGTTTTGGAATGCATTCACCTCTAAAAACAGCCTTGAATACAAATTCAAGCTGCTTCACAAAAAAAGGCGAACACTTATGGACGCCTTTTTTGGTTGGATATGCCAGGAAATTTATTTGATAAACTTAGCCAGTCTTTTACCTGAAACAGCATAGCACTCTTTGATCCTGTCTCCGGTGGCATAATCATTACCACTAAAAGTTCTGCCAGGTGCATTACTGATTGAGATAACAGCCAGTTTTTTAGACCTGTCTGCTGTTTCCACTATCGTAAGTTCTGCATCTATTTCAGCGTTCTTTTTGGTGATATAAATATTATAGCCCGGCTCGGTAGATGTTGTATGGAAGATGATGGTGTATTTCGCTTTGGGGCTCACCGTCATGCCGCTGGTTTTTTCAAACAAGTCTATGAACATTGGTTCAAATTCCCGCTTCCTGTCGGAGATCCAGTCTTTAACCCAGGTATCTCCGCGTCCAGGCTCTTTTGCATTGTATTCAGCCTTTTTCTTGTCCAGGTAATCCTGCTCTTTATCAAACTTACCTACCGACATATTATCGTAGGTAAACTCAACATTTACCATGGTTTCATTTTTTAAGAAAGCTAAATCACCCTCTGTTACTTTTAGCCGTTGTGCATTTGCCTGTAAGGAAAAGGCAGTAAGGGCCAAAATGGCTGTGAATTTGATCATCGATTTCATAGTTGTTTTTATTATTTAAGGTTAACTGTACCGTTATTGTACACTTGCCTGCAAAATGCTGCCTTTGCTGTAGTAGCTAAGTATAAGCCGTTTGGTTGCCAACATATTTAGGGACCAATATTAGGGCAGAATCACTACCCGGCAATAAAATTAACAGCCATTTTTTATGTTTTACGATAGGCCCGGCGGGCAGGTCAGAAATATAATGGGCATGATTTCTATGCGATTACGAAATCGTATGCGAACATATCAGGACAGGACTTACTCAAAACCCATAAATTTGCGACTTTCTTTGATTTTTTACCCTTACCAATTATTTGTTTGAACCAGTAAATTAAATCGGGCCCATGATACATGTTGGAGAAAGAACGCTTTCTTTAAATGATTTTTCAGATATTCTGTTTAAAGATAAAGAGGTGGTTTTGGATACTGCCGCCGTTGAAAAGGTGGATGTAAATTTTGAATTTTTAAAGAGTTTTTCATCTAACAAACTCATTTACGGAATCAATACGGGCTTCGGCCCTATGGCACAATACAAGATCAACGAAGAGAACCTGCTGCAGCTACAATATAACCTGATCCGCAGCCATAGCTCGGGTGGTGGCACACTCATGACGCCCATTCTGGTGAAAGCTGTAATGCTGGCGCGGTTAAACAGCATGATGCAGGCTTTTTCCGGTGTAAACACCGAAGTGGTGGAATTGCTTGCCACTTTGATCAATAAAGACATTTATCCCTGTATTTACGAACATGGCGGTGTGGGCGCCAGTGGCGACCTGGTGCAGCTGGCACATCTTGGGCTGGTGCTGATTGGCGAAGGAGAGGTGATCTACGAAGGCGCATTACACCCAACCATGGATATTTATAACAAACTCGGTGTAAAGCCACTTTCGATACATATCCGGGAAGGCCTGGCTATTTTGAATGGCACGTCGGCCATGACCGGTATCGGGATGGTCAATATCATCCAGGCACAAAAATTACTGGAATGGTCAGTAGTGCTTTCGGCCATGATCAATGAAGTGGTGGAAGCTTTTGACGACCATTATTCCTACGAACTGAATATTGTAAAACACCATAAGGGGCAAAATAAAATAGCCGCCCAGCTACGGGACATTTTAAAGGATAGTAAAATGATCCGCAGTCGCTCCGAACACCTTTATAATCCCGACAACCTTAACCAGGAAGTTTTTGAAGATAAGGTGCAGGAATATTACTCACTACGTTGTGTAACCCAGGTATTGGGCCCTATTTACGATACAATTTGCCAGGCCGAAAAAGTAGTGGTGGATGAACTGAATTCGGTGAACGACAACCCGGTGATCGATCATGTAAACCATAACATTTTTCATGGCGGGAATTTTCATGGTGACTATGTGTCGCTTGAAATGGATAAATTGAAAATTGCTATCACCAAACTCTCCATGCTATCTGAAAGACAGCTGAATTACCTGCTGAATGAAAAGTTGAACCAGAAATTTCCGCCTTTTGTAAACCTCGGGGTACTGGGCTTTAATTTCGGTATGCAGGGTATGCAATTTACTGCTACCTCCACAGTGGCTGAAAATCAGACCCTATCCTTCCCCATGTACGTGCACAGCATACCTAATAACAATGATAACCAGGACATTGTAAGCATGGGCTGTAATGCGGCTTTAATGACCAAAAGGGTGATTGATAATTCTTTCGAGGTGTTGAGCATCCAGATGATGACTGTATTACAGGCAATCGATTACCTGGAATGTGTGCCCCGCTTATCCTCTGAAACATTGAGTGTTTATACAGAAATCAGGAAAATATTTCCTAAGTTTATTGAGGATCAGCCAAAGTATAAGGACCTGGAAAGGATCAAGAAATATTTCGAAAAATCTGACCCCGTTATATCTTTTAAATTAGGAACCATACCATCATCATTGTATTCCTGATACGGTAATCATCAAGTAAAGGCGCCATGTAAACTGTATTGGAAAAGTTCAGTTTTTTGACGCTTTCAATTACAGAACAATTGCAGATGGGTGCATGATCCCATCCGGCAACAAACAGGTATCAACAATGAAATTTGCACTAGTTACAGGCGGATCCAGGGGTATAGGTAGGGCGGTTTGCCTTAAGATGGCGGATATGGGCTATAATTTGCTCATCAATTATAAATCGAACGAAACAGAGGCGAACCAAACACTGTCGCTGGCAAAAGAAAAAGGCGTTGATGGTGAGATCATCCGTTTTGATGTTTCTGACAGGGCACAGGTGCTTGAAGTTTTGGGGGCCTGGATGGAAGCCAATCCCGATAAAGTGATTGAAGTACTGGTAAACAATGCGGGCATACGCGAAGACGCATTAATGATGTGGATGAAAGACGAGCAATGGGACAGTGTAATCAACACCAGCCTCGGCGGTTTTTTCTATGTAACCCGGTTGGTGGTGAATAGTATGCTAATGAAGAAATATGGCCGCATCATCAACATCGTTTCCCTTTCAGGCTTAAAAGGATTGCCTGGCCAAACCAATTATTCAGCCGCAAAAGCCGGTGTTATTGGTGCCACAAAAGCATTAGCACAGGAAATTGGAAGAAAAGGAATCACGGTTAATGCAGTCGCTCCCGGTTTTATCAAGACGGATATGACCGGAGATCTGAATGAGAATGAATTGAAAGCATTGATTCCATTAAAACGCTTCGGTTTACCGGAAGAAGTGGCCCATACCGTAGGTTTCCTGGCCTCTAAGGAAGCAGCCTATATTACTGCCGAAGTGATTTCGGTTAATGGGGGATTGTATTCGTGATAGTCATTTGGTCAATAGTCATTTGGTCATTACCGTTAATTAGGAATGCCTCAATGACCAATGACCAATGACCAATGACTTAAAACTATGAACAGAGTTGTAATAACAGGCATGGGTATTTATTCCTGCATCGGTAAAAACCTGGATGAGGTACGCGACTCTTTGTACAAGGGAAAGTCGGGTATTATCCTGGATCCCGTACGCAAGGAGTACGGCTACCGGTCTGGTTTAACTGGTTTTGTGGAGCGCCCCGATCTAAAAAAGGTATTGGACAGGCGGGCCCGTATCATGCTGCCCGAACAAGGAGAGTATGCCTATATGGCCACCATCGAAGCTTTACGAAATGCCGGGATCGACGCGGAATATATCGCTGCTAATGAAATAGGAATACTGTATGGCAACGACAGTTGTGGCAAATCGACCATAGAATCAAACGATATTATCAGGGAAAAGAAAGACACTATGATGGTGGGTTCAGGTGCGGTTTTTCAAACGATGAACTCGACGGTTACCATGAACCTGGCCACTATTTTCAAGTTGAGGGGTATCAATTTTACCATTAGTGCAGCATGCGCCAGCGGGTCGCATTCCATAGGTCTTGGCTACCATTTTATAAAAACCGGCCTGCAGGATTGCATTATCTGCGGTGGCGCACAGGAAATCAATCACTTATCAATGGGCACTTTTGATGCCCTTTCTGCATTTTCCGTTCACGAATCCACGCCTGAAAAGGCTTCCCGCCCTTTCGATAGAGACCGTGACGGCCTGGTACCGAGCGGTGGGGCTGCCACCGTTATCCTCGAAAGCCTCGAGTCTGCCCAAAAGCGTGGGGCTACCATTTTAGGTGAAGTGGTGGGTTATGGCTTTTCCTCCAATGGCGGTCATATTTCCAATCCAACGGTAGACGGACCGGCAAGATCGTTGATCATGGCTTTGAAAGACGCGGGATTACAACCAGGCGACATCGATTATATCAATGCACATGCTACCTCAACCCCTGCCGGAGATTCAAGCGAAGCACGGGCCATTCATGATGTTTTTTCACCGCACAGACCTTTTGTAAGTTCCACCAAGTCTATGACCGGCCACGAATGCTGGATGGCTGGAGCCAGCGAAATCGTGTATTCGATGCTAATGATGCAACATTCATTCGTGGCTCCCAATATCAATTTTGAGAACCCGGACGAGGAGTCTGCAAAATTGAACATCGTCAAAACGACCACGGAAAAAGATATAACCGTATTTTTGTCGAACTCCTTTGGATTTGGAGGAACCAACTCTTCCCTTATTATTAGAAAAATGCCTTAGAAGGCATACGTTTATGGAAAACAAAGAAATTATAGAGCGGATACACTCATTTCTCATTGAGGAATTCGAAGTGGAGGCAGAAAAAATTGTACCCGATGCCAATTTAAAAGAAACACTCGGTTTAGACAGCCTCGATTATATTGACCTGGTGGTAGTGATAGAAAGCAACTTCGCTTTTAAAGTAAAACCTGAAGATTTTACCGATATCATCACTTTCCAGGATTTCTGCGACTATGTAATATCAAGGGTCAATTCAAAAGAAATGGCATAATGTCTTTATGGCAAGGAAAATCGAAAGGAAATAAGGCAGGGTACCAGTTTTTTGTTTGGATACTAAAACACTTTGGCGTAGGGCCAGCCTATTTTATCCTGAGGTTTGTAGTGCTGTATTTTTTTTTGTTCTCCTATAAAGCTTCCCGGCAAATTTATTCAGTGTACCGCCACCGGCTGGGTTATGGCCGAATGGCATCCATCCTGAAACTCTACCGGAATTATTTCCTGTTAGGTCAAAGCATCATCGACAAGGTAGTGGTGATGAGCGGCATCAAAAACAATTTTACGTACCATTTCGACGGAGAGGAAAACCTGAGAGCAATCACCGCTTTGAAGAAGGGTGGCATGTTGCTGAGTGCCCATATCGGCAACTGGGATATTGCGGGCCATCTCTTAAAACGTCTCGAAACCCGCATCCACATTGTGATGTTTGATGGAGAACAGGAGCAAATAAAAGCCTATCTCGATGCCATTACCGGTAAAAAAAGCATCAACATTATCTTTATTAAGAACGATTTGTCGCATATTTACGAGATCAGCGAAGCGTTTAAAAATAATGAGTTGGTGTGCATGCATGCCGATCGTTTCTTAGAAGGTAACAAAACCCTTTCAACTGATTTCCTGGGCGAAAAAGCGCGGTTCCCGATGGGTCCATTTGTGTTAGCAGCTACTTTTAAAGTGCCGGTCACTTATGTTTTTGCAGTAAAAGAAAGCCGGCTCCACTACCATTTTTTTTCCAGCAAAATAAAGAACTACGACCATTTGGAAAAAAGCCTGGTAATGCAGGAAATGCTCGGCGAGTTTGCAAACGAGATGGAAGTTAAATTGAAACAATACCCGGAGCAGTGGTTTAACTATTACAATTTTTGGCATTGATATGATAGCACCCGATCAAAATATCCTGTCCTTTATTCCGCAAAGGCCGCCATTTGTAATGGTGGACGAGATCCTGTTTTCTGACGAAACCATTACCCGTTCTAAGTTCCTGGTGAAGCCAGATAATATCTTTATTGAAGATGGCTTTTTAAAAGAGCCTGGCCTCGTGGAAAATATTGCACAAACGGCCGCTGCCAGGGCAGGGTATATTTCGCTTACAGAAAACCAGCCGGTAAGGCTGGGCTATATCGGCGCCATAAAAAACCTGGCATTAAGTGGCCTGCCCAAAATAAACGATGAAATAATAACTGAAATTAAAATAGAAAACCAGATTTTTGATGTATCCGTAATATCCGGAAAGGTGTATTGTAATGGGATTGTTTTAGCCCAATGCGAAATGAAAATCTTTATTCAAAACCAATAAAAATCATTGTTATGAAACCTGGAAAATTTGTAACCCGTCTTTACGCAGCCTTGTTATTTTGCGGTATTTCAGTGATCTCTTTTTCACAAACTTTAAAGGATGTTTTTACCAACAGCGAATCTCCGCTGGTTTATTTGGGGATAGAATTTAGTAAAACCCGCCTGCTCGACATTGGCAATGCCGACGATATACGTGCCCGCCAGTATGGCGCCATCAACCAGTTAATTGTAAATGAACCTAAGAAATTCGACCTGAAAAAGGCTTTTCGTAAAAGCAATATCGAACACGATTTTAGTGCTGTAACCAAAAACTATGCTACAGCCAACCTCAATGATATCCTTTCTACCAATTCAGCAGATTTTAACCGGTTTAAGGAAAGCGATGTCACAGCCATTGTAAAATCCCTGGACCTGGCAGGCAAGCAGGGAATCGGTTTACTATTTGTGGTGGAAGCGTTCCGCAAAATGGATAAAAAGGGCGATGCCGCGATTTGGGTAACCTTTGTGGATATGAAAACAAAGAAGGTGCTGATGACAGAAAGAATAGAAAGCAAAGGCTCGTCTGCTATTGGTTTTCGCAACTACTGGGCGTCCACTATAAAAAACCTGATCGATACAATAGAAGATAAAAAATACAAAGAGTGGCAGGCAAAATACGGTAGCTGATTATACGGAAAATATGAAAACAGAATTGAGCAACCGTACCGAGGTCCGGGTTCGTTTTAATGAGGCCGATCCTTTGGGTATCGTTTGGCATGGCCACTATATCCGGTATTTTGAGGATGGGAGGGAAGCGTTTGGTAACACACATGGCCTGGGTTATCTCGAGGTTTTTAAGCAGGGTTTTGTCATTCCTATAGTAAGTGTGCAATGCGATTTTAAACGTTCTTTGCGCTATGGCGACAGGGTGATCGTGGAAACAAAATATATTCCCACGGATGCCGCTAAACTTAAATTCACTTACCGCCTTTTTAATGCGGAAACCAATGAACTGGTTGCCACAGGCTCTTCGGTACAGGTTTTTTTAGATAAGGAAGAATCTTTACTGCAATTAGCTAACCCCCCGTTTTTTGAAGAGTGGAAGAGGAGGCACGATCTGTTTTAATTAAAAAATAATGAAAGACGTTTTTATTACTTCAGATAATATTGTATCCCCACTTGGTATTACATCTGCCGAAAATTTTGCACATTTATCTAAAATGGTTTCAGGCATAAAAAAGCATGAAAATGCGGTTTTGTCTGAACAGCCTTTTTATGCTTCTTTGTTTGATAACACCGATAGCCTTTTGAAGGACGATCGTACAAAGGATTATACCGTGTACGAACAATTGCTGATCACTTCCATTGCCGATGCATTAAAAAACAGTGGTGTAGAACCGGGAGATAAAAAAACAATCCTCATTATTTCTTCCACCAAGGGAAATATAAGCCTGCTGGAATCGGAGACCATGAGCCCGGCTTTAAAGAAGCGGCTTACGTTACAACATTCAGCAAGGCTGGTAGCTGATTTTTTTCAATTTGCCAATCCACCCATCGTTGTTTCCAATGCCTGCATTTCAGGTTTATTGGCCATTATCACCGCCATGCGTATGATTCGCAGCGGCCAGTACGATCATGCGGTAGTGGCTGGCGCTGATGTTATTACGAAGTTTGTACTTTCAGGTTTTCAATCTTTCCAGGCCATCAGTGCTGAACGTTGTAAACCCTTTGATGCGGCAAGAAACGGGATCAATTTAGGAGAGGGTGCCGGCACGGTCATCCTTTCATCCAATAAAAACTACTCCAGGGGCATAACAGTTACAGGAGGTTCTGTCAGCAATGATGCCAACCATATTTCCGGTCCTTCCCGCACAGGCGAAGAACTGGGAAAGGCTGTTAAACATACGTTGGAAGATGCCGGCCTTTTGGCAAGTGAAATTGACTTTATCTCAGCACATGGTACCGCCACTATTTACAACGATGAAATGGAAGCAAAAGCTATTAACCTGCTTGGGTTGCAATCTGTTCCGGTCAACAGTTTAAAAGGATACTATGGCCATACCCTGGGTGCTGCCGGCCTTATCGAATCAATCATATCCCTTCATTCATTACAAGAAAACCTAGTGTTGCCCACCCTGGGTTTTAATGAAATGGGTGTATCAAAACCGCTGAATCTCAGCAACAGGTTACAAAGCATCCAATTAAATAACTGCCTCAAAACGGCTTCGGGTTTTGGAGGCTGCAATGCAGCCATCGCAATAAGCAAACATTAATTTTCAAAATACCTAAATCCAGATTTATTAATGAAGTTTTTCAGTAAGGATAACAAGACGGCATTTGAAGCGAAGGAAATCGCCCAATGGATCGCATTCGGACCAGTCATTTTCCAGGTTGCAAGGGTTCTTAGGAATACTGGTATTTTAAAGGTGATCGAGCAGTCAGGTGCAACAGGCCTGGCAATTGCTGAAATTGCTGAGAAAGTTAAATTGCCGGTCTATGGTGTAAGGGTGCTGTTGGAGTCTGGGCTGGGTCTTGGCCTGGTTTTGGTTAACGACAGGCAGTACACTTTGGGTAAAACCGGGTATTTTATTTTGCACGATCCGCTGACCATCACCAATATGGATTTTATCCACGATGTAAATTATAAAGGCCTTTTTTACCTGGATGAAAGTATCGCAACAGGAAAAGCTGTTGGTCTGAAGGAGTTTGGAGAATGGCAAACCATTTACGAGGGGCTGTCGCAATTGCCAGAGCATGTACAGAAAAGCTGGTTTGCTTTCGATCATTTTTTCTCTGACGATGCTTTTCCGTTGGTATTAAAAAAAGTGTATCAAAACGGCGTAAAAAATATCCTGGATATTGGAGGTAACACGGGCAAATGGGCGATTGCTTCGTCTAACCATTCACCCGACATCCATATTACCATTATGGATTTGCCGGGCCAGTTAAATGTGGCAAAAACCCGGATCGCACAACTGGGTTTAAACGACAGGGTTTCATTTTTGCCGGTAAATATCCTGGATGAATCTGTAAAATTTCCCAAAGGGTTTGATGTGATCTGGATGAGCCAGTTCCTGGATTGTTTTTCCGAGGCAGAAATTGTTTCCATTCTAAAAAGATGTTACGAAGCTTTGGATGAGGATGGGCAAGTCATTATCCTGGAACCATTCTGGGATCGTCAGAAATTTGAAATTGCGGCCTTTTGTTTGCAACAAACATCGGTATACTTTACAGCACTTGCTAATGGCAACAGCCAGATGTACAGTGCCGAAACGTTCTTACAATGTATTGACGATGCAGGTTTTGATATAGTTGAACAAACCGATCATATTGGACTGAGCCAGACCTTATTGAAATGTAAGAAAAGAAATACGGCTACACCGACAGTTTGAAAATAATTAAGCAGAAACAGAAAAACTTACCTAATGAAAACAGAAAAAGTAGATGTATTGGTCATAGGTGCAGGCCCTTCAGGAACCGTTGCGGCATCTATCATTAATAAAGCCGGATTTAAGGTGAAGATCGTGGAGAAAATGAAATTTCCCCGCTTTGTAATTGGCGAAAGCTTGTTGCCCCGCTGCATGGAAGCGCTTACTGAAGCGGGTTTTGTGGAAGCAGTTAAGGAGAAAAAATTCCAGGAAAAATTCGGCGCCAAGTTTGTAAAAAATGGTAAGATCTGCGATTATCTTTTTGCTGACCAGTTTACAGATGGCTGGAACTGGACCTGGCAGGTACCGCGCGGTGAATTTGACAAAACCCTCGCCGACACGGTGGAAAAAATGGGTGTGCCGGTGAGCTACGAGACAACTGTTACCGGCATTGAATTCAACGGGACCGATTCGGTGACCACGGTTGAAGACCTTGAAGGAAACCAATCGCAAATAGAAGCCCGGTTTATTGTGGACGGCAGCGGTTACGGCCGTGTGATTCCCAACTTATTTGGTCTCGGCAAACCTTCAAATCTCGCCCCGCGTAAAACATTGTTTACCCATTATATCGACCCCAAAAGGTCGATGGATGATGAGCCTAACAGGATCACGATCATCGTTCACCAAAAGGGGATATGGATTTGGGTGATACCATTCAGCAATGGCAATACCTCAGTAGGCTTTGTTGGCGATCCTTCGTTTTTCCAGGACCTGGAAGGAACCAATGAAGAAAAGTTGCGGACACTCGTTGCTACAGAACCGTACCTGGCCGAACGGCTGAAGGATGCCGAAATGGTTTTTGAACCAAAAGTGTTGGAATCGTGGTCGACCACATCTTCCACATTTTATGGTGAAGGTTATGTACTAACCGGCAACGTGACTGAATTTCTTGACCCCGTTTTTTCATCGGGCGTTACGCTGGCAACCGTGAGCAGCCAAATGGCGGCCCATTTGGTTATCCGTAAGCTGAATGGCGAAACAATAGATTGGGATAAGGAATATACAGAACCCATGATGCAGGGTGTAAACACGTTCCGTTCTTACGTAATGGCCTGGTACGAAGGCACATTGGACACCATTTTCTTTGCTGATAACCAGGTACCCGAAACCAAGAGCATGATCTGCTCCGTATTGGCTGGCTATGTGTGGGATACCACCAATCCCTATGTAAAAAATCATGCTACTGCCTTGCATAAATTGGCCCGTACCATCAAGCTTAGGGATTCTATGACGACCTAAAACTGCACCCGACACTATTGAAAGAATTGTCTCAAATATTTATTACCGCAAGCTGCACTATCAGCAACGGCACTGTTTACAAAAACGATCTGCCGCTATTTGAAAACAGGGAAGCCAGCCCTGCAGAATTTCTTGTGGCAGCATACCGGCATTTCGAGATCCAGTATCCCAAGTTTCATAAGATGGACAGCCTGAGTAAGCTGGGCTGGCTGGCAGCTGAAATATTACTAAAGGACAGTCTTAATGCCGGCGAATATGAGGCTGATGCGGTTGGGGTAGTATTTGCAAATGCCAGTTCCAGCCTGGATACGGATATAAAATACTACGAAACCGCAAAGAGTATAGCCAGCCCTGCCCTGTTTGTCTACACGTTGCCCAATATTGTAATTGGCGAAATTTGCATCCGGCATGGTTTCAAGGGTGAAAACGCTTTTTTTATTTCTGATGTGTTTGATGCGGGTTTTATAGAACAATATGTAACCAACCTCATCAACAACGATATCTTGCAGGCCTGTATTTGCGGCTGGGTGGAAATATTGGATGATCAATACAAAACCGTCTTATTTTTGGCCGAAAAGGGTAGGGATGGCCAGGGAGTCTTATTTACAAAAGAGAATATAAACAACATATACCAGTTAGAAAATGGATAAATTAATGTCGGATCTGAAATCACAGATCATTGCCCAGTTGAATTTGCAGGATGTAAAACCGGAGGATATCGGCGACGATCAGCCGTTATTTGTGGAAGGGCTGGGCCTGGATTCTATTGATGCACTGGAGCTGATTGTTTTGCTGCAACAACAATATAAGATCAAACTTTCCAATGCCGACGACGGACCGAAAGTGTTTCGTTCCGTTCGCACAATGGCTGAATATATTACTGCCCACCAATCCACGAATGCATAAGCAATGAGTCAACCCGTTTTTGTGGCCGGTACAGGTATTATTTCTGCGATTGGTAATAATGTCGCGGAGTGCCTCGATGCGCTTGAAAACGGCCGGGCCGGGATTGGCAATATGCATTATTTTGATTCTTTACACCGCGGAAAAATCCCTGTTGCAGAAGTAAAACATAGCAATGACGAGCTGGCAAAATTGGCCGGATTGCCCGCTACCAAAAGCCGCACTGCATTGCTGAGTTTGATGGCTGCAAAAGAAGCACTGGATGATGCCGGCATTGAAAACCTGGCTTCGCTCCGCACCGGTTTTATTTCCGCCAACTCGGTTGGCGGTATGGATAAAACCGAGAAATTTTTTACGGAATTTCTTGGAGACAATACCAAAGGAAGGCTGCGGGATGTAGTGCACCACGAGTGTGGCAGCGTTACCGAACTGGTGGCCGATCAATTGGGTATCAAGGATTATATTACAACCATCAGCACTGCATGCTCCTCTTCAGCCAATGCCATTTTTTTTGGGGCAAGGCTTATCAAAAATAATATTCTCGATGTGGTGGTGGCCGGTGGTACAGATGCCCTTACAAAATTTACGCTCAACGGTTTTAATACATTGATGATCCTGGATGAGCAATTCTGCCAGCCATTCGATGAAAATCGTCGTGGCCTTAATCTTGGTGAAGGCGCAGGCTATGTAGTGCTCGTTTCAGAGAAAGTAGCTGCTGGACTTAAGAAAAAGCCAGGCGTTAGTCTCAGTGGCTATTGCAATGCCAATGATGCCTATCACCAGACAGCTTCTTCACCCGATGGCACAGGATCTTTCCTGGCCATGAGCGGGGCGCTTAAGAAAAGCGGCCTTCAGCCCGGAGATATCGACTATATCAACCTGCACGGAACTGGCACACAGAATAATGATATTGCTGAAGGAACAGCCATCAGGCGTTTGTTCGATCCGCATTATCCAAAAATGAGTTCCACCAAAGCCTTTACCGGCCACACATTGGGCGCCAGTGGTGGTATAGAAGCGGTGTTCTCAGTGTTATCATTGCAGCACGGTTTTATTTACCCCAACCTTCGCCTGCAAACACCCATGAAGGATCTGCCATTTACACCTGAAACAAGTTTTATAAAAGACGCTACGGTAAAGCATGTGCTGTCTAATTCTTTCGGTTTTGGAGGCAACTGTTCTTCATTGATTTTTTCTAAAGTATAATTTTGATTTTATACTTGCAGTCGGGACGATAGACAGAATGTACAAATAAGAAAAGGAAGGGTGAGTTTTTTGAAATAATAAGTTGACGACTTTTCTGGCCTGAAAGGCCTTAACAAATTAGCCCGGGGTGGAGCCCCGCGTTAAAATCGTTTGTTATCCGCCAAGCCCTGAAAGGGCGTAACAATTATTGGGGACAATTTGTGTTTGCAGCTGGTTGTTTCGCCTTTTCAGGGCTTATCGATAGTATTACATTTCGAACCCGGGGCTTCACCCCGGGCTAGTATGTTCTGCCCTTTCAGGGCTACCCGGTACTTTTACCTTTGCAGTAATAACATCGGGCTATGGTTAGGAAAGGGATACGGTGCTTGTGCTTTATCCGGGTCGCTATTAATTTTTAATTTAAATCGCTAATGTATATACGGGCCACCGGAAATATTTCCCCACAAAAGACCTTTGGTCATCCTTCGTTTTTAACGGAGCCAGTGGAGTATGCCTGTAATCGCCTGAGTTGTGTGGAACCGGATTACAAAAATTTCATTGACGTAAAGCTGATCAGGCGAATGAGCCGCATTATACGCATGGGCGTGGCCGCGGCGATGGAATGTTTGCAGGAAGCCGGACTTAAAGTGCCCGATGCCATTGTTACCGGCACCGCTTACGGTTGCCTGGAAGATACCGGATTGTTTATGACCAAGATGGTGGAGTACAACGAAGAATTACTGACTCCAACAGCATTCATTCAATCCACCCACAATACCATCGGTGCACAAATTGGCCTCATGTTGCAATGCAATAACTACAACAATGCATTTGTACACCGCGGTTTTTCCTTTGAAAGTGCGTTACTGGATGGGATGATGTTATTGCAGGAGAAAGAGGCGGAAACTGTATTGGTTGGCGCCATCGACGAGATCACCAATTTCAGTCATGCGATATTAACCAGGATGGGTTTGTACAAACAGGGAACTGTTTCAAACCTGGAGATCTTTAATACAAAAACAAAAGGAACAATCGCGGGAGAAGGTGCTGCATTTTTCCTGCTGGCTAATGAGCCATCCGGCAACGACTATGCAAAACTGGATGGCTTGAAAACTTTTTACAAACCAAAGGATCCAAAAGAGATTGAAGAACATATTGCTGCCTTCCTGGCTGCACACGCTGTTTCCCTCAATGATGTTGACCTGGTCATCACCGGACGGAATGGGGATACCGAATCAGACGAAATATTTGTCCAGTTGGAACAAGGAGTTTTCAACAATAGCAATACAGCAAATTATAAAAATCTCTGCGGCGAATACCCGACTGCTACTGCATTTGCCTTGTGGATAGCAGCGAATATTATCAAGACAGGTGAGGTGCCCGCAGCTTTAACTGGGGCAACGCAGCAAAAGAAAATGAGCCGGGTATTGATCTATAACCACTACCAGCACATCCATCATTCTTTACTATTGGTCTCGGCATGTTAACCTTCAGGAACACGAATATTTTTTTCATATGCCTGCTCCTGGTGTTGATAGTAGAGCACATAAAACTGGGTTTACCTGTTTATGTATATCCATTGTTGTTTGTTGTTTATTCCCTTATCGTCTTTTACGGCTGCATTAATGTTGGGACAAATTTTTTTATAAAAATTGTATGTTCAGCAGAAACAGATAGGAAAGAAATTGCCATCAGTTTTGATGATGGCCCTGCCCAAAATTATACGCCTGAAATCCTGCAAATACTAGAGCAGGAAAATATCAAAGCCACTTTCTTTTGTATTGGAAACCGTATCGCAGGAAATGAGGATTTGCTGCGTCGCCTGGTACAGGAAGGCCATACAATTGGTAATCATAGCTATAGCCACCACTTTTGGTTTGACATGTTTTCTGCCAAGAAAATGCTGGCCGATCTGAAACAGATGGATGATGAAATGGTACGGGCTACCGGCCTGCGTCCAAAATTATTCAGGCCGCCATATGGAGTCACCAATCCCAATCTTAAAAATGCGATCATCAATGGCGCCTATACGCCAGTTGGCTGGAGTGTACGGTCTATGGACACGGTGACAAAGGACGAAAAAAAACTGCTGGATAAGATCACGGGAGCGATAGCGCCCGGTGCTGTTTTTCTATTTCATGATACCATGGAAATCACCGCAAAGCTCCTTCCGCGTTTTATAGAAGAGGTTAAAAAAAAGGGGTACCAAATTGTGCCCCTGCATAAATTGTTACATTTGCAGCCTTATGCGTAAACTAGTTGTTTTATTGTTGATAATGGTGGCCGGGCTTTCTGTAAATGCCCAATATCCCGGCTATTCCCCGGTGGCTGACCTGGCAAAATTCAAAACTGATTTTTCACTCGCCACACAGAAGGCCCTTTCTGTAAAAAGTGATTTTGTACAGGAGAAAAACCTGAGCATGTTGTCCGAAAAAATTGTTTCAAAAGGCAAATTCTGGTATAAGAAAGAAAGCCAGGTGCGGATGGAATACAGTCAGCCTTTTCAATACCTCATGATCCTAAACAAGGACAAGATTTTTGTAAAAGACGGGCAGAAAGAAAACAAGGTTTCTACCAAATCGAACAAACTGTTCCAGCAGATCAATAAGATCATGATCGACTGTATGCAAGGTACAGCCTTTACGAATACTGATTTTAAAACAAGGGTTTTTGAAAATAAGAACAGTTCACTCGTGGAACTAACACCGGTGACCAAAGGGATGAAAGAACTGTTCAAGTCCATCAATGTCATTGTCGATAAAAAAGATTTCTCGGTCAGCAGCCTGGAAATGCACGAGAACTCCGGAGATAATACCCTTATCCGTTTTACCAACAAAGAACTCAATGCTGCGATCCCGGACGCTTTATTTGCTATTAAGTAGTTGCCTGCTGCTCTTGTTTGCGTGCACACCGATGCACAAGCAAATGAAACCGGCTACAGGCGATGTGGCAGGGTTGTCAAAATTCAAACCTCAATTTGGTACGGCTTTATACAGCACACAGGTAGACGTAGTCGGCAATCATTTAAGCGGCCTATTGATGATAAAGAAAATGCCCGACAGCAGCCTGAGGATGGTCTTTTCAAACGAGGTGGGTTTTAAGTTCTTCGATTTTGAATTTTCACCCGAAGGAAAATTTAAAGTGTATTCCGTTATCAAACAGATGAATAAAAAAGCAGTTTTAAAAACACTGCGTAAAAACTTTGAATTGGTGTTGATGGAACGGCTGGATCCTGCTGCAGCATCGGTATATACAAAAGATGGACTGCTATATTTTGTCTTCCCCCAATCAAAGGGTTTTTATTACTATATAACAAATAGCACCGGAAAGGAACTGGTGCGTATGGAAAGAGCCTCCAACAAAAAGACCGTAGTAGAGGCCATCATGCGGAACTATAAAAGCGGCATACCCGATACCATTGGTATTTCGCACAATGCCTTCAATTTTACCATTGCACTAAAACGCCTGGAAAGAAATGTTACTGAATAATTTTTTCACGATCCACAAATTGGAAACCGATGGTGCCGATACAAAGGCAGAATTGGTGATTGATCCGGCCCATAAAATATTCGAAGGGCATTTTCCCGGCCAGCCAGTGGTGCCCGGTGTTTGTATGATGCAGATGGTGAAAGAAGTGTTGGAACAAGTTACCGGCAAACAAACAAATCTTACGAAGGCCCATGAGATGAAGTTCCTTGCAGTAATTGACCCTACAATAAATAATACGATACAACTCACATTAAAATACACGGAGGAGGCAGATAATGCCTTCACTGTTACTGCAACACTTTTTACTGAAACGTTTACGCATTTTAAATTCAAAGGAGTGTTTGAGATTGCCGGATAGTGACCCATCTGTGATATAGCCTTGTCCCAGGTCACATCCCCGGCTGTAGCAGTTTCCACCCCGTTTTCTTTTTCTCATCTTCCACCATCTTCTTTACATCCGCCAGGAGTTTTTTAGCGTCGTACACAATGCCATTTTTGATGGTGTAAGAAACGCCGCCGCTTCGAATGATCTTGTTGTCAGCTGTCACTTTGATCGCACCTGTTCCGTATAAGGATTGCAGGTTTTCCAGGGGATTGGTATCCACGATCACCACGTCGGCCAGCTTGCCGGCTTCTACCGAACCCAGGTCTTTTTCCGCCCCGAGTGCCTGGGCGGCATAGAGTGTGGCAGAACGGATCACTTCCAAAGGATGAAAGCCGGCCTCACGTAATAATTCCAGTTCGCGGATATAGCCAAAGCCATAGGTCTGATAGATAAAACCGTTATCGCTGCCGGCAGTTACCCTGCCACCGCGATTCTTATATTCGTTGATGAAAGTCATCCAGTGGCGGTAATTTTCTTTCCATGTAATTTCCTGCTCGGTGCCCCAGTTAAGCCAGTACGAACCGTGCGACTGGCGACTCGGCTCGTAGAATTTCCATAGAGATGGCAGCGTATAATCCTCATGCCATTCAGCCCGCCTGGCACGGTGCAGGTCGCGGTTGGCATCGTAAATATTAAAGGTGGGGTCCATGGTAAAATCAAGGGCCAGGAGTTCGTTCATCACTTTATTCCAATGGTCGGAGTAGGGGGCTGCTGCCTGCTTCCATAGTTTGCCCGCTGCTTCAAAGCGGTGTTGTTCATTGGCATAATTATAATCCAATGGATAATCCTGGATGGTGCGGTTGGTAAATAGTGCCTCCGGCAAACCATACCAATGTTCCATGGTGGTAAGCCCGGCTTTGGCTGATTGCATCACATTCCATCTTGCCACATTCATTTGCGCGTGATGGCAGGCTGAACGCAGCCCGAGCCTTTTGTTTTCTCTTAGCGCCGCATCCATAATGTCGGGTGCAGCTCCAAAAAATTTGATGCCGTCTGCTCCCTTCTTTGCATTATCTCTTACCCAATCAATGGCTTGCTGCGGGGAGGTGATGGGATGTTTTGCACCCTGCCCGAAAGAGGTATAGGCATAAATCCTGGGCGCTGTAATGGAATCGCCTGCACTCTTTCTTTTTTGATCCAGCACCCAATCCAGCCCATTGCCTGCCGAAGGATCACGGACGGTGGTGATGCCATGGGCCATCCATAGTTTAAAGACATATTCTGCTGGTGTACCCTGCTCTGTTCCACCAATATGGCCATGCATGTCGATAAACCCGGGAAGGGCGTACATGCCTTCACAGTTCAGTTCCTTGCCACCATCTTTTAGTTTGGGTCTTCTTTCTGCGTTGATAGGAGTGCCGGGGCTGCCTACATTATTGATGGAAAGGATGCGGTTGCTTTCTATCACAATATCCACTGGGCCATTTGCAGGCGCACCAGTACCGTTGATCAACGTTACGCCGCGGATAATGAGTTGGGGCCAGGGGCCGTCCCCTTCTGTACGGGCAGGAGCTTTAGTTATTTGGGCGAAGCAGGAACTGCAGGATAGAAAGAGAATGACGAAGAATAATCGCATAAGGAAAGAGTTGGGTTGTTGATCGGTTGCTGGGGAAGTTCGGTAAAAAAGAAATCCGTTTGGCTATTCGCGTCAAAACAAAAACTTATGGTCGGATATTTTGCTGCTCAGGAGAAACAACATAAAACGTTAGATCTCGTTACATTGTCGTTCAGTATAACCCTTAAGTATCCTGCAATGACGAATATGAAATACCTCATAACATTACTCATTGCTTTATTTTCCAACAAATCATTTACACAGGGCATTTTTTATGGGTCAATCTATAAGGATTTACCCATCCTTAGAATGGATGCAATGTTTATGAGAACAGCATTTGCTGTACAGCATGGTCCCGGCGAGACGAAATACTTGTTCAATGGTAACGCAATATCTAAATCAGAATACGATTACTATACAAATTCGTTTGAAGCAAATAACATCGGAAAATGCAGGCCCTGCTACTTAAAGCTTTACGACAAGAATATTCTTCTTGAAGAGGCTGAGAGGTCCACCGATTGTTTGATAGGTATCAGGAAGACTTATTTTCCCAATGGTGCCATACAATCCATAGCACACTACCGTCAAAATATGCCCGGTGATTGGATCAACGGTACACCCAAATACTGCAGCGTCAGAACGGGAAAGTGGACTTATTTCAAGCAGGGAGGGGATACACTCTATCATGAATTTTGGGAGAACAATGAATTCATAAAACAGGTTCCGGAACAAGACTCGGCTGAAATTTGGAGCACTCTTGTTTTGCTACGGGGCATAGAAATTCCTGCTGATACACTGCTACAAAAAGACGAATTAAGGCAATTAATAATAAAGCCGTTACTAAAAAACAAATCAACAAGAGGTATTCAATTGAAGATAGTCTTCGAAATTAAGATGGTCGATAAAAAGATCAACAGGTTCGAGGGGAGCCTGGCAGCGTTTAAAAATATTAATATTGACAAAATGCTTAGTGAAAGCGAGATTCAACCAGGCGACAATTTCACTTGCGGCCTTTTCATCTATAACACCAACACGGTATTGCGATATTTTCCGTTTAAAATAAAAGGCTAATGGTCCTGGCTGTGTCTCAGTTTTAATTTCCAGTATCGCCCTTTTTCATGATTATATCTGCATTTCATTTTATAATGTAAGCCAGGTTTGATATTGTGCAAAATCGGCTTGTGCTTAATTAATTTTACACAGCCTCATTTTTCTCAAACCTGTGCAAAATTAGCCTGTGAATAATTAATTTTACACAGGCTAATTTTGCACAAACTCATTTATCACACCTTATTCCAGGCCTAATGGCTGGCAAATAAATGGTATCGAAAGTTCAAACTAATACATGACTATGGACCTATTTAAAGCGTAATTAAAAAAGCGTTTAGTTTCTTTTCTATATCACTATACAAAGTCGCCATCTCAAACTGTTGTAATTGTATAGTGGTGTTCTTTTGCTTTGCAATTTTATCCAGTTCAATGTTTAAAAGTTCTTTCAAATCCTTTAAGTAATCATGAGGTGTTATTGGTTTCATTTTCTGATGATTAAGGTTATAGTTGTTTCTTATGCCAAGATTCTACTAAAGCAATAATGTCATTAACAAAAATATTTCTGGTGACTTGGGTTTGGGCGGGGTGATACGACCATATAAAAAGTTTATCATTTTTAACCACATAATTTATGGAACCATTTTTCGTATCCTTTTGAATGCCTAATTCTTCATAAAACAAATCCATAGTTCCAGCCCCTATAATAATATCAGGATTGTAAGTTATAATCTGCTGATGAAGCAACACTTTGTGATCCGCATATGCTTTTTTAAGTGCCGAATTATTTGTTCTGGTATAACCTATTGTTTTCTTAACGTTAATGAATGCAATTTTTTTTATTATTTCAGCCATTTGCCGGTTCTCTCTAATATATGGCATGTTCTCATACGCAAGAAAGTCATTTAGGATTCCGTAAGTCGTATAAATTATTGGGTGCCATGTTGAAGGTGCCGTGTCATAGGAGGGATTCTTTTCATCGAAAACATCACGACAGTGCCATCCTCCTCCAGCTAATTCTCCGTCTCTTGCTCCCTCATGTGGTTCTTTAAGAATCCATAATATTTTGAGTCCGGGATTGGTAAAATAGTCTTCGATATCTATTATTCCATCATACACAGGTAAGCAATTAGCTTGGTAGCCATGATAAGTTTCTTCAATTAATTCTTCAATTTTTTGGCATTCCATTTTAAATAAATCACGAAGATCAGAAGGTTTCACGGCTAGCTATTTGAGATTTATGGATAGGCTCTATTTAAATAAAAAAGCCTTTGCAAAAATGCAAAGGCTAAAGTAGGGAGTTAAATCTGTACTCTATGTGGGAATCGAACCCACGTTCAATGTTTAAAATTCTTAGCTCCCTACTTAAATGACATTTGTCCTAACCACTAGACGAATAGAGCAAGAATTATTTTCTTTTACTTCACTTCCTCAAACTCAGCATCCGTTACATGCTCGTCGGCTTTCTTGTCAGCGCCTGCAAAACCATCCTGTCCTTCTGCACCAGGCTGACCTTGTTCTGCGCCAGGTTGGTTACCGGCATTGTAAATATCCTGGCTGGCCGCAGTCCATGCGGTGTTCATGGCTTCCATTGCTTTGTCGATCGCGGCAACATCCTGTAGCTTATGTGCTTCTTTCAGGTTGTTAAGCGCTTCTTCGATCGGGCCTTTTTTATCAGCAGGAATTTTGTCAGCGTATTCTTTCAGTTGCTTTTCAGTCTGGAATATCAGGCTGTCGGCACCGTTTATTTTTTCAATCCTTTCTTTCTCTGCTTTATCCGATTGCTCGTTGGCTTTCGCGTCATTCTTCATTTTTTCGATCTCTTCCTTGCTCAAACCACTACCTGCTTCGATGCGGATCTTTTGTTCTTTTCCTGTGCCTTTGTCTTTGGCACTTACATGCAAAATACCGTTGGCATCTATATCAAAAGTTACTTCGATCTGGGGCACACCACGTGGCGCTGGCGGGAGATCAGCGAGGTTAAAACGACCCAGGCTCTTATTGTCAATTGCTTTTGTACGTTCACCCTGTACCACATGTATTTCTACACCTGGCTGATTATCGCTGGCAGTGCTAAAGGTTTCAGATTTTTTAGTTGGGATCGTAGTATTGGAAGCGATCAGCGGCGTCATCACACCACCCAAAGTTTCAATACCCAGGCTCAACGGCGTTACGTCCAGCAGCAATACATCTTTTACTTCGCCGGTTAATACACCACCCTGTATAGCAGCACCGATGGCCACTACTTCATCCGGGTTTACACCTTTGCTTGGCTTTTTACCAAAGAACTTCTCTACGATTTCCTGCACTTTAGGAATACGGGTGCTTCCGCCCACCAATATCACTTCGTCTATCTGTGAAGTGGAATAACCGGCATCTTTCAATGCCACTTCGCATGGCTTTAAGCAACGCTCGAACAATTTATCGGCCAATGCTTCAAATTTTGCCCGGGTCAGTTTTTTTACCAGGTGCTTTGGAACGCCGTCTACTGCGGTAATATATGGCAGGTTCACTTCCGTTTCTGCAGAAGAGCTCAATTCCACTTTTGCTTTCTCACTGGCTTCTTTCAGACGTTGTAAAGCCATTGGATCTTTCCGCAGGTCAATCGCTTCTTCAGCTTTAAACTCATCTGCCAGCCAATCCATGATCACTTTATCAAAATCATCACCACCCAAGTGGGTATCACCATTGGTACTTTTTACTTCAAACACACCATCACCCAAATCGAGGATAGATACATCGAAGGTTCCACCACCAAGATCGAATACTGCGATCTTTTGATCGGCATGTTTTTTATCCATACCATAAGCCAAAGCGGCAGCGGTAGGTTCGTTTACGATACGTCTAACATTCAAACCGGCAATCTCACCCGCTTCTTTGGTAGCCTGGCGTTGCGCATCGTTAAAATATGCCGGTACAGTAATTACCGCATCCGTTACTTCTGTGCCGAGGTAATCTTCCGCAGTTTTTTTCATCTTCTGCAAAACCATGGCGCTAATTTCCTGCGGTGTATATTGACGGCCATCTATGTCTATTCGAACGGTATTATTGTCACCTTTTACCACTTTATAACCCCAGTGTGTCAGTTCTTCTGTCACCTCATCGTAGCGGCGGCCCATAAAACGCTTTACACTGGTAATGGTGTTGTGGGGGTTGGTAATGGCCTGGCGTTTGGCAGGGTCACCCACTTTACGCTCACCATTCTTCAAAAAAGCCACAATGGACGGGGTTGTACGGCGGCCTTCATCATTTGCGATCACCACCGGTTCGTTACCTTCCATTACGCTTACACAACTATTCGTTGTGCCTAAGTCTATTCCTATTATTTTTCCCATTGTATTTAAATTTAGCTGTTTACAAGTTTCTATCCTGCTGTCAATCATTGTGCCAATGGCAAACGGGGTGAAAAATTGGCAGACCCAAACAGATTTATGATTTCGGATGTATGATTTATGATTTGTTCGGGATGAGTCATAACAACCGATAGCCGCTAATCATGTAAGCAGGCATCCGGTATCCGGCATTTACCAGTGATTATCAAAAAGATAGGTGGTAGTGGGTATCTCATTTCGGCAACCAAATGGTAAGTTGCGGAAAATCATTTAGCTGATGTCTCATCAACAGACTGCCACACCAACCCGGCGCTTTGTACACCACAAAGTCTTGCTGCTTATATTCCTCCTTTCTTCGGGCCAGGCATTGCTGGCGCAGGATACGACCAAAATCTTCAGCTTTGGCTTTGCATATAGTATCGTTGCCCGGGCCAGTAATGGTGCCTTTATGGTTACCAATGTTTACCCCAACAGCCCTGCAAGCCGCAATAACCTCGTTGAAGGGGATATCATCACTGCCGTCAACCAAAAAAGCGCAGGCGCTATTAGCTTCGACCAATTGATCCCCATGATTAGTAATGCAAAAAAGGCGAAGCTGATCACCTTGCAGATAAATGGTGAAAAGGATATTACGCTGGTGCCTGACACGGTAAGCTTATTGAAGTGCATCACGGGCGACTGTGTCACCGGCTTTGGAAGAAAGGAAGATTATACCAGTAACAGGAAATCTGCCGGCACGTTTAGAAATGGATTACTTAACGGGTATGGTAACGTTACCCCGGTAAAAGGAGAATTCCTGTTTGGTACTTTCCAGGGATTCAGAATAAAGGAAATAGAAGGCATTTTTGAGAATGACAAAATGATTGTATTGCAAAACATTTGGCTAAGCGACGGCGCATCGTATACGGGCGGGGTAAGATTGGGCATACCAACTGGTAAAGGAACTTTTAAACACAATGGCCTTAGTTACGAAGGCAATTTTAACCAGGCAGGACATATGGACGGCGAATTCAAAGTGACCCTTCAGAATAAAGAAGTTAAGAAAATTACCTACAATAATACCAGGATAGCTCCGCTGTTTGGCTATGTGGATGCGCAAGGCATATTGGCCATTCCGCCCCAATATGTAACGGTATTTGGTTTTAGTGAAGGGTATGCCATTGCGTTAACGGATAATAATGAACTTGAGATTATTGACAAAAAGGGAAATGAACTGGGGAAGATGGAAAATTACAATGAAAAAGGTGGTTTTAAGGATGGCCTGGCTGCAGTAGGTAAAAATGGAAAGTGGGGTTTTGTAAACACAAAAGGTCAATTGGTAACACCACTCATTTACGAAAGGCCAAAAGACTACAAATATGAAATGGCAGAAAACTACCCCGGGCCACAGTTTAAAAACGGGGTAGCAGTAGTATGCCGCGGTGGTAAATTTGGCACGATTTCCACACAAGGCAAAACGATCATACCTATTATATATGATGCCATGCAATTGTACAAGGGCAACTACACCGTAATTACCAAAGGAAAGCTACAGGGTGTGGTCGATAAGCAAGGCAAAATAGTCATCGAACCAAAGTATAACCGGATATGGATGGAAGATGGCGATTTTTTCAGGGTAAAAAAATATGAAGGTTCCTACACTTTTAGCCTGTTTAATACGAAGGGGGAAGAGATACCCGGCACCAGCGGCGAACATATCATCGGCAAATTTGAAAACGGCTTTGCTTTTTACCAGGATATTGTCCGGTATAAAGGTATTATCAATAGTAAAGGAGAGAAGAAGCCTTTGGATGGCTACTATCTGGATGCTATGAAGCTGGCCTTTGTAAATGGCATGGCTAAAATAAGTATCGATGGAAAATATGGCGTTGTAGATACAAAAGGCACCATCCTTATACCGTGTAAATATTATTACCTGGAATTGTATGACGGCATTGCCACCGTAACAGAAAGCAAAGACGAAATAAATAGTACCGTTATTGACACCCGGGGCAATGTGATTTATAAAACCAACAATACCAAAAGGATTTCGATGAGCGTTGGCAGTAATATGTACTATCAGAACTACATTATGGCTTTGGATGATGACAGAAATGTAACCATATTAGATAAGGCGGGTAAGGCGCTGTATGCGGCGCCCAAAGGCGCTTTGGTTAGTTATATCAACCAAACAGATGTGTTTTTGCTGACCGATAAAACAGGCATCAAAAAACTGATTCAATCCAATGGAAAACTGCTGTTTAGTTTTGTGTACCGCAACAACTATTATACTGGTTTCCAGGATGGGTTGGCGCCGGTGGGCAAAAACTGACAGGAGCCCGCCCGCTAGTTGAACAAATAACCATGTAAACACGTTTATTGATTCAACAATTTACCTACCGGTCTTTTTACTTTTACCCCCGAAATAAAACCATGCAATGGAAATAGGAATAGACAGTTTTGCATCAGCCATGCTGAGTAACGATGACACGACCAACGATATTCACCGGGTAGATGCTATGGCCCAGCTTTTAGAAAGAATTGAATTTGCCGACCGGGTCGGGCTCGATGTATTTGGCATTGGTGAGCATCATCGTAAAGAATTTTTAGACTCTGCCCCTGCAGTAATATTAGCCGCCGCCGCTGCCCGCACCAAAAATATCCGCCTCACCAGTGCCGTTACCGTTTTAAGCGCCGCCGACCCTGTTCGTGTGTTTCAAAGTTTCGCTACCCTTGACCTGATTTCTAAAGGCAGGGCCGAAATGGTGGTAGGCCGGGGCTCTTCTGTGGAAGCCTTTCCACTTTTTGGCTACGACCTGGATCTTTACAACGAACTATTTGTCGAAAAGCTGGACCTGTTGCTGAACATCCGCGCCAATGAAGTGGTCAACTGGTCGGGGCAGTTCCGGCCGGCTTTACGGAACTTGCCCGTTTACCCGAGACCCATGCAGGAGAAATTGCCCATCTGGATCGGGGTAGGAGGCACGCCGGCATCTTTTGCCAGGGCAGGAACGCTGGGTCTGCCATTGATGGTGGCGATTATTGGAGGCGAAACCCACCGGTTCAGGCCGCTGGTAGATCTTTACAGGCAGGCCGGAAAAAAGGCAGGTCATTCGCCCGAAACATTGAGAGTGGGTTTGCATTCGCTTGGTTATGTAGGCGATTCCACTGAAGCAGCTGTAGAAACATATTATCCCGGCTACGCCAAAATAATGACCAAGATCGGTAAAGAACGCGGGTGGCCGCCGGTAACCAGGGCAGGCTTTAACGCCCAGGCTGGACCAACCGGTGCTTTGATAGTTGGAGGGCCGGAAGAGGTGGCTGCCAAAATTCTGCGTCATAGTGAAGCCCTGGGTGGTATCGATCGTGTCACATTCCAGATGGATAATGCTTCGTTATCACACGAACAATTACTCAGGTCTATCGAACTGATTGGAACCAAAGTCGCACCTATCATAAGGGATATCAGCCAAAAGCCAACTAACAATGAGTGAACGAGAGAGTGAATGAATAAACGAATGAGTAAATGAATGAAAAGGGCGGTTGCAACGAATGAGTATAATAGAAGTGGCTAACAGGCGTTTTTTGACCACTTATTTCATGTAAAAATTCGCCTCAAGTTTTTCTGTAAGTAGTATTTTATACTCGTCCTGGAAGTCAATAAATGCTTTCGCAATGTGGGCGTCCTTATCTCCGTTTAGCTGGTAACGCAATACATCCACAAAGTTGAACGATTTGCTTTTTACAGGGCTGGTACCTTCATCCCTAAATCCATACACCACTTTGCCGCCGTTCAAATAAAAGCCGTCCTGGATGAGGTGGACTGTTTTTCCATCGTTCTCGGTAACTTTTCTTTCAAAAAACACCAGTTCAGAATTTTTAAAATAAAACTCACCACTATTGGAAAAGTGCACCAGGTGGGCCGTTTGATCATACTCAGCCTTCAAAAATTTTCTTGAGCCTTCCATTGTCTTGTAACGATGCATCATGGGGCCTATTTCTGTTGTTGAATCCATACCAGCATCGGAAACAGTTTTTTTCCATGCATCAATGGCATCTACTATTTTACCATATTCTGCAGGGACACCATTTCCATCAATTTCACGACCCCTGGTTAACTCCGGGTTGCCGCCTGATATGGGAACAATAAACTCTTCCCTGAATTTTTGGAACGGTTCCGCTCTTTTTTGATTGGCATAATACTTAGTCAAATTCGTATCCTCAATGGGTTTATCTTTTCCAGTCCCGCCACTGCAACTGGCGGCGAAAAAAAGGATGCTGAGTGGGTAACCTGCAAAAAATAGGTGCTTCATGGCATGTGGCTTATAAAAGATAAAACGGGATCATTAAAAATAGGGAACAACCCCGGGTGTTCAAACCGCTATTAAGGAAAAGGTAGTAAAATTTTACAGCCACTTATTGCTTCGTTACCCCGGGCACCCTTTTTCAGTGCTTGTTGACACCGTTTTGGTGATTATTTGAGAAGTCAGGATTGAAAATACCCGGCATTGTTTTTGGACGCTTAATGCCAAGGCAGGATCTATGAAGCTGGATAGATTGTTGACTTTCGGGAAGATATTACTTCGAATATGGTTGGGCGAAAATCCAGGATCAGGTATCCCGGGGGCTATTGGAAAGAGCCTGGGCTCGTTTACTGGTACTACAGCATTTGTAACTTGGCAGCCCAGGGGAGGTTACCAAAGCACCAATCCCGTATTAATTTCACCGTTTAGCCATTGTTTTTTCGCAATCACTATGAATTGCGGCATTCGTAAATTAACTTCGCGGCCACCGTATCTTAAGAATAAGCATTACACCATTGTTTTTAACCTGCCGTTTGCAACGGATTACAAACAATAAGTGTCCTTATGACGTTAGTAAACCAGTAATCAAGTATACAATATGAGGCAGCTTAAAATTGCAACACAGATCACCAACCGTGACAGCCAGGCGGTGGAAAAGTACCTTCAGGAGATTTCGAAGATTTCGATGATCACCCCGGAGGAGGAAACCACACTTGCCCAGCGGATCAAAATGGGTGACCAAAGGGCGTTGGACAAACTGGTGCAAGCCAACCTTCGCTTTGTGGTATCTGTGGCCAAGCAATACCAGCATCAGGGCTTATCTCTGAGTGACCTTATTAACGAGGGTAATCTGGGCCTTATCAAAGCGGCCCAGCGTTTCGATGAAACCAAAGGTTTCAAATTCATCTCATACGCCGTATGGTGGATTCGCCAATCCATTTTACAAGCGTTGGCAGAGCAGGGCAGATTAGTCCGCCTGCCTCAAAACAAAATTGGCACTTACAACAAAGCGAATAAAGCCTATATGGCTTTTGAGCAGGAACACGAAAGAGAACCATCTACTGAAGAGCTCAGCGAAATTCTTGAGATGAGCGAAACGGAGATCAACAACATTTTTCAAAGCAATACCCGCCACAGCAGCCTGGATGCACCCGTGCACGAAGCTGAAGATGTGGCAATGGGCGATTTGCTGCAGGGAAGTGAAGAGACCGACGAAGACGTGATGGTGGACAGTTTACGCAACGAAATACGCCGGGTTTTGAAATCGTTGAGCCCAAGGGAAGCAGAAATTGTAAATGCCTATTTTGGACTGGACGGCGAAAACGGTGTAACCATTGAACAAATTGGTCAAAAGTACGATCTTACCAAAGAGCGTATCCGCCAGATCAAGGAAAGGGCAATTAAGCGTTTGCAAAAAGCCCGTTACAGCGGTGCTTTAAAAGCGTATTTGGGATAGTATGTACAGCTTTTAAAACTGTATATGGGAGCCCCGCATTTGCGGGGCTTTTTTGTGTCCGGCACTTACGTCCGGAAAGCCGGAAGTTGACCACTGGTTTGGTTCTGTAAGAGTTATAAACTGTTCCGGGCTAGTTATTGACGCACTTCCCGCCAGGCCGGGGAGCCCTGAAACATGACAGGAGCGCTGCATTTACCTGATCATTCAAAAATTATATCTTTCCGTTTCATTCACCCTATTCTCCATGAAACGCACCCTCCTGTCCTTCATTTACGTACTTTTTATTAGCAATTGCTTTAGTCAATGGAACAATAACCCTATGGTTAATAACATGGTATGGACACCCGGCACCTTAGACGACAACCTGCATTATACAGAACCTGTTAGCGACGGTGCCGGTGGGAGCATCGTTTTTTTTGTTACAGAGGTCAGCTACCCCGGGCCTTACCGCCAGCGGATCCTCGCCCAACGTATCTCGGCCACGGGCAACATTTTGTGGGGCGATACCCTTAATGCTGTTGTTATTAGTGAAGCGTTGAGCCAGCTTTATATCATAACGGCCGTTGCGGATGGTACTGGCGGGGCTTTCATTGCCTGGCCCGACTATCGTCACAGTCCGGGGTATGAGGGTGAAATCTATGCACAACACATAGATTCTTCCGGAAACATACTGTGGCCGGCAGATGGATTAAGAATAACTAATCTAAGCCCCGCCAGCGATGTGTACAGTGTCAGTATCTGCACAGATGGAAATGGCGGCCTTTTCCTGGGGTATTCTGTCGATAACCTGGTGTCTGATTGGCAGACGTACGCACAACACCTGGATGCCGCCGGGAACAAACTTTGGGGAGCCAATGGTTTACAGGTTTGCGCTGCTCCGGGTTTTAGACACTGCTCCGGTTTGGTTCGGGACAATAACAATGGCGTGATTTGCCTGATGGGAGATAGCCGCAATGATGTTTTTGGTTTAAATTATGACTCATTGATCGAACATGAACCTTCCAATATGGACATCTATGGCCAGCGCCTGGATGCGGCCGGGAATAAATTATGGGCAGCGGATGGCGTACCGATCTGCAATGTGCCTGGTAACCAGGATATGTATGGTGATGGCCTTGTTTGCGGGAGTGATGGGGATGGTGGCGCTTACATGTTTTTTGAAGATTGGAGGAACGACTCATCCGGTACCACTGAGAATGTAGACATTTATGGGCAAAGAGTTAATGCCTCTGGCAATACACTGTGGGGCGCTAATGGCCTGGCAATTTGTACCGCACCCGGAAACCAGTTTACCAGGTCTGTGGCAAAGGAGGACTCAGCTTTGGCCATCTGCTGGGCAGATGTGGATCTGAACAGCCATTGGTCGCAGCGGGTTAATATTACCGGACAGGCTACCTGGGCTGCGAATGGCATCAGGATAACAGATCAGATGCCCTATCACTACCAAATAAGTGTAACAGGCGACAGTGCGGGCAACTTTGTTTATGGCTATGCAACTGATCAGTTCGTACGGGCACAGAAAATCGATCCTTCCGGTTCATTTCATTGGGGACCTGATGGCACTTTAGTTTCAGCAAAACCATACTACTATAATTATAGCACCCCGGAACTTGTGACTGGCCCTGATCATTCTGTTATTTTTACCTGGGTAGGTCTCGCTACCTCCATTGACCCAAGCGTAATCGCCGCAAAGTTATTATCCGATGGCAGTTTGTCACTCAGCCCGGGAGAAACCTATTTTACCACAGCAGGCGGAAACTGGAATAATCCCGCAATCTGGGCAGGTAACAAGTTGCCTCCTGCCAACGCGGTAATAGTTGTTCGCCACCCGATTATTGTCACTGCAAACACGACCTGTTATTCATTAAAGGTCGAACCACCTTCAGGGTCTGTAACAGTGAAAACGGGTGTTAAGCTGACGGTTGTGCATTAAATGCTGCTCAGTAAAGTCCACGCACCCATTAAGGAGATGAGGAAGGGATCGGATCGATAACCAGCTGCGGGTACTTTATAGTTGACGAAGTAATGGTTTTCCACCAATCTGCTGTGCATTTCCTTTAACAACCAAAATCCATTTTTTTGGGTAGGTTTGCTTCCATAATTATGAAGCAGTTAATTTTCCTTGTCTGTCTACTGGTACTTACCGGAAACCAGGCATTTTGCCAGCAAACCCATTTCATCTACCTGCAAACAGAAAATCGTGAACCTTTCTATGTGTTGCTCAATAAAAAGAACTATTCATCCAGCCCTATCGGTTATGTTATCCTGCCCAAACTCACAAACGGCGAATACAATATCCGTATTGGCTTTGCCAAAAATGCGGGCACAGAACAGGACTATGTGCTCCAGGTAAAGGACAACGAACAGGGATACCTGGTAAAAGATTTTGGAGAAAAGGGGTGGGCCTTATTTAATCTCCAATCGCTTGATCTGCAGTATGCCGGAGCCATAAGCAAGGAGCGGAACAACCTGGCCGCCTTGCAAAAAACACAGGAAAATGAAAAGGCGGCAGCAATTGCCGCTGCCAACGAAGCAAAACGCATCGCTGAGGAAGCAGCGAATGCCCTGGCCAAACAAAAGGATGATTCAGTAACAGCAGCGGCAGAAACGAAACGAAAAGCAGAGGAAGCCGCTGCAGTTGTAATAAAAGAAAAGGACGATGAAGCTATCCTGGAAGCCAAAAGAAAGGCGGATGCGCTTGCTGCAGACGAAAAACGGAAGGCTGATGAACTGGCTGCTGAAAAAAAGAAAATTGAAGAAGCAAAACAGCAGGTTGTAAAGGAACCGGTACGCGACACCACGTCTATTTTAGTGGCAAAAGTTCCCGATATCCCTAAGCCTGAAATCAAGCCGGTTGATGTGGTTATACCATTGCTGATCAACCGTATTAAGACCGATAGCGGATTTATTTATAAGTATGCAGTAACCAATGCCGATGGAAAGGATACGGTGAATGCATTTATTAAAGGCACAACGCCCATACCAGGCACAACTTCTACAGAAATTGGTGATAAACCCAAAGAGAATGCAACAGAAACCAATACTGCAAAGGATCCTGTGAAATTTCTGAATATGGATTTTAAACAGGACAGCACCGAAAAAGATGCCAATCTTATAGAACCTGTTTTTAATAAAGCCAATGCCAAACCAATTAACCCGGTTACTGAAGTAAAAAAAGCAGCCGATTCAGCAACTGTTCCTGTTCCAGAGAAATCCAATACAGTTGTCGCGAAATGGGATAATAATGTAAGGGTAGAAAGTTCCATTAATAAGGCGTCTCCAGGCACGCTGCCCAATTCCAACTGTAAGGCACAGGCCGACGATAAAGACTTTTTTTCGCTCCGCAAGAAAATGGTAGCTGAAGAAGGTACTGATGAAATGGTGATAGCAGCGAAAAAAGCTATGAAAGAAAAATGCTTTACCACTACCCAGGTGCGAAACCTGAGTGTACTTTTCTTAAATGATGCCGACCGGTACCAGTTTTTGGATGCGGTGTATCCGTTTACATACGATGCATACCAATACGAGAAACTCGCGGACCTGCTCATTGACAATTACTATGTGCAACGTTTTAAATCAATGATCAGGAAGTAAAAGTCAGGCATCAAGGATCAAGGTTCAAGGTCCAGGGCTCAGGGGTCAAGGCCCACCTTGAAATGTGGGTCAACCTGGCATCCATTACTTATTTCCCACAAGAAAAGCCTTATATGCCCTTACATTCCTTATATGGTCAAAAAAAGATACTTTATAGAGTTGGCTTATGATGGTACACGGTACGGCGGTTTCCAGATACAGGATAATTCAAACACCATCCAGGCTGAGATGGAAAAGGCCTTCTTTACTTTTTACAGACAGCCATTTGCGCTTACAGGCTCATCACGGACTGATGCCGGTGTTCATGCCCTACAAAACTATTTTCATGTGGATACGGAGCTGCTGATTGAGTCAAAACACCTGTACAATCTCAATTCCATTTTACCCAACGACATTGCTATCAAAAGCATCAGGATGGTTGATGACAATGCCCATTGTCGTTTTTTGGCTAGTCATCGTACCTATAATTATTTTATTTACCAGGAGAAGAATCCATTTATTAAAAACACTGCATGGTTTTATCCCTACCCGCTGGACATGGACCTGCTGAACCAGGCCGCTGCCTTGTTGCACCAGTATCATGATTTCACCTCGTTCAGCAAGCGCAATACGCAAGCCAAGACAAAGATCTGCAGCATTATGGAAAGTCATTGGCAGGTTAAAACAGGCCAGGTCGTTTACACCGTCAAAGCCAATCGTTTTCTGCGCGGTATGGTACGCGGGCTAGTGGGTACTATGCTACAGGTAGGCCGTAAACGGATTTCAATGGATGAATTCAGGGAGATACTAGCAGCAAAAGATTGCAGCCTGGCACATTTTGACACGCCTGCCCATGGGCTGTTTTTAGTAGAAGTGGGGTTTTAAGATTTACGTGTCTATTTAGCCATTTTTCATCTGGAAATCTTTGTATTTTAACTGCCTAAAACCCAAATAAAGTGGGAAAAAAAATCTGCTGCTTGCTGCTTGCAATAGCAGCCGTCTGTATGATGCCGAAACCGGCCTCCGCCCAAAGCGTGGCTATCAATAACGATAGCAGTGTGGCCAATGCGGCTGCCATGCTCGATATAAAAAGTAACAGTAAGGGTTTGTTGATACCCAGGCTGCCCAAGGCAAACCGGCCGGCACCGCCAACAGACGGGTTGCTTATTTACCAAACAGACGATACCCCGGGATTTTATTATTATAAAAATGGTAGCTGGAACCGGTTGGTCGATAGCAGCAGTGGCCCGCAGGGTAGCATCATCCCGTTTTCATCAGGCACCGCTGGAAAGTTTGATTTTTTTGTAGGCAATAATAGCTCTGGTGAAGCTGTAGGATTTGGCGACCATTTTGCCACTTTAAATCCGCCAAATGTGCCTGCTGATACGGTGGGCGGGGGATTTGTAGTGCCCCGGAATGGCACCGTTAACGCAATCAGTTTACAATGCAGGCTAAAATCTGCTTCGCCGGCTTATGAGAGCCGGTTTCGGATGCTGCTGTATAAATCTTCCGGGGGTTCGGGTTCCTATGCAGAAATAGCTGCCATCTCCGGCCCGGCCATCCCGGCAAGTTCACCTGGGGGTTTTATTACAGTTATTAATAGTATCCTTAATGTACCCCTTCTTTCCGGCGATAAATTATTGCTGGTAACCTATTTTACCAGGACGGGGACTGGTATTTTTACCATGATGGGCCATGTAAGTGGCGGGCTTAATATTTATTGATCATGGAACTGGTATTTATTAGTCAACATCCACATCCCTGATATCTGCCAAAGTTCGTTTGTCCAATATTTTCAAAACGGCATCCCTTGCCTCGGCCATAACGGGGTTTATCTTGCAGCTGTCTTCAGTGCAGTTATCACAGGCTTTGTAAAAATTAAGGCTCACGCAACTGAGCATGGCAATTGGCCCATTAACAATCCGGATGATTTGCGACAGTTTTACAGTTTTTGGTGCTACTTTTAAGGCATAGCCACCGGTGCGGCCGCGAAAGCTTTCCAGTATGTCAGCGTGCTTTAGTTCCAGCAATATGTTTTCCAGGAACTTGATTGGTATTTTTTTATGATCGGCAATTTCACTGATGAGCACGGGACCTTTTTCGTACCGGGCAGTCAATAGCCCCAGGGCCTGCAAAGCGTATTTTGCCTTTTGAGAAAGCATGTTGTAGATTTATTGCCGAATGTCTACAAAATTTATAGGATAAAAAGAAAAATTTATTGTCTACTCATCTAATAGACTTTTATATATTTGCCTCCTGTCACCATAAAATGATACCACTATGAGTTTGCGCCTTGGCGATACCGCCCCCAATTTTAAAGCCGATACCTCTATTGGCGAAATAGATTTTTATGAATTCCTCGGCAACAGCTGGGGCGTATTGTTCAGTCACCCGGCCGACTATACACCTGTATGCACCACCGAATTAGGCCGCACCGCGTCTTTAAAGGAAGAATTTGCGAAACGCAATGTAAAAGTGCTCGCAGTAAGCGTGGATGGCATTGAAAACCACAGAGGCTGGATAAAAGACATTAACGAAACCCAAAACTGCACTGTAGACTTCCCCATTATAGCCGATGAAGGCAGGGTAGTGGCCGATTTGTACGACATGATCCATCCCAATGCAAGCGCTACCGCCACGGTTAGAAGCCTCTTCGTTATCAGCCCCGACAAATTGGTGAAACTGATGATTACCTACCCCGCCAGCACCGGTCGCAACTTCTTTGAAGTATTGCGTGTAATAGACAGCCTGCAATTAACGGCCAACTACAGCGTAGCCACCCCGGCCGACTGGAAAGATGGCGAAGATGTAATTGTGGTACCAGCCATCAGTACCGAAGACGCTATTAAGAAATTTGAGAAAGGTGTAACGGTAATTAAACCATACCTGCGCTATACACCGCAACCGAATAAATAAAGAATTTGTTTGTTTTTGGAATTTTATTGAAGGCCACCGTAACGGTGGCCTTTCAATTTTGTGTATACCAGTAGAGACGTCCATTTATGGCGTCTCCCTCCGTACAGGTCTGCAATAATCATTTTGTTTATCCGATGGGTAACAACATGAATTTCCTGCCGGGGTTGTTCTCATTTATGATCCACAAGAAAGAGACGCCATAAATGGACGTCTCTACATGTTTTTCTCCAATGTCAATATTTTTGGAATTTTATTGAACGCACACCGTCAAGGTGTTCTTTCAATTTTGTGGATACCCCGTAGAGACGTCCATTTATGGCGTCTCCCTCCGTACAGGTCTGCAGCAATGCTTTAATTGTTAGGTGGGTAACAACATGAATTTCCTGCCATGGGGTTGCTCACATTTATGATCCACAAGAAGGAGACGCCATAAATGGACGTCTCT
>JAZKFT010000015.1:0-116710 GCA_040386335.1 Bacteroidota bacterium | reverse complement strand
AGTAAGCGTCCGACCAGAGCCATCTTTTTATCCTGCTTATAATTATTGAGTTTTGCAAGAAAACTTTTGCAAATGAAGACTCCGTATTTAAGTTCAGCTGAAGGCCGGCAATTAGTGGAAGACTGGCAGGCCAGCGGATTAAGCCAAAAGGCGTATTGCTCGGGAAAAGGTATTAGCTATAGCAGGTTTCATTATTGGTATGCCGTTTACCGCAGTGATCTCAAACCTGCTGCCACATTTCTCCCTGTTCAGGTCGCACCATTGGAAGACCACGTTATTGTGCGCGGTAGTAATGGTTTGCAATTGCAACTGTCGGTGAGTGCTGCTTCGGCAGTTTTTATCAAACAGCTTTTGACTGCTTAGCGGATGTTACAGTTATCTACTGCCACACGTTACTACTGGTATAGCCAGGCTGTAGACATGCGTAAAGGGTTTGACGCCCTTTGTGGCATGGTGAATGAGCATATGAAGCAAAGTGTGCTACAGGGCGGTGTGTATATTTTTTGCAACCGGCGGCATAACCAAATCAAATTGCTGCATTGGGAAGGCGATGGGCTGGCGATCTATTATAAGCGACTGGAGAAAGGAACCTATGAACTTCCGGCATTTACGGAAAGCAGCAGCCATGGTATTATTGCAGCCAGCCAGTTACAGTTAATACTGCAGGGTATTGTGCTGAGTTCGGTTCGCCATAAGCCAAGATTTTCGTTTATCAAAGAGGCGGTATAACACATTACTCAATTAATGAGTATCAACCAAGTTCATTTACTCACCCGCGCCACCCTGTTTGTGGGAAAATTGGTTTGTAAACATAATTGGTGGTATTACATTTTTGCACTGATAAAATATGCAGGCCACTATCCACGATATCGATTATAAGAAGCTTTATGAAGAAGGCCAGCAGGTAAATATGCACCTGCAGCAGATGGTGGAACAATTGCAACTAGAATTAATGCAACTCAAGAAGCTCATCTTTGGAAGCCGCCATGAGCGCTTCATAAACACAGGAGCGCAACCTGGCACTAACGGTCTGCTTTTTGACGTCGAGGCCATAGCCGATACCACTACACAGACCATCATTATACCGGAAAAGCAGGTGCAGAAGCAAACGGTTGTAAGCAAACATAAAGGGCGTAATGAGTTCCCGGCTGGTATGCGCAGAGAAGAAATCCTGCAACAACCCCAAGGGCTGGATATAGCCAATGCCAAGCGTATTGGCGAAGATGTAACCGAACTACTTGCCTACCAGCCCTGCGAGTTGTATGTAAAGAAAATTATCCGCCCCAAATACCTGCTGCCAAACACTAACACTATCATACAGTCACCTGCTTCGCCACGGGCCATTGACAAGGGTAATGCCGACAGCAGTCTGCTGGCACAAATAGCCATTGAAAAATACATCGACCACTTACCATTATACCGCCAGGTAAAACGCTATGAGCGGATGGGTATTAGTATCAATGAAAGCAGCATCGGAGACTGGGTTGCCGCTACAGCGCGTTGTATAGAGCCATTATATAACCGCCATAAAGAACTGGTACTTGGCAGCCGTTATATCCATGCGGATGAAACCACCATTAGGGTAATGGACAGTGAAAAGAAAAACGCCACCCATCAGGGTTATTATTGGGTTTACCAAAGTCATCACGAGAAGCTGGTGTTGTTTGATTACCAATCTGGCCGGGGGAGAGAGGGGCCTGCCGGTATATTGGAAAATTACCAAGGATGGCTTCAAACGGATGGTTATGGAGTTTATGAGAATATAGCCTTACAGCCAGGCATCATACAACTTTGTTGTATGGCGCATGCGCGTAGAAAATTTACGGAAGCCCTGCCCAATGACAGGGTCCGTGCAGAATATGCATTGGCAGAAATGCAAAAACTATATGCTATAGAAAGGCATGCGGTAGAAGATAATATTAAAGCCGATGCATTAACCGCCTATCGCAGTGAACACGCCATGCCGCTACTGGAGGCTCTTGGAAAGTGGATGAACAAAGCATACCTGGAAGTATTGCCCAAAAGTGCTATTGGTATGGCACTTGGCTATAGTATTGAACGTTGGGAGAGATTAAGCATATATGCAACCAACGGCCTCTTGCATATTGACAACAACCCCGTGGAAAACAGTATCCGGCCGATAGCCATTGGCCGTAAAAATTATTTGTTTGCAGGCAGTCATGCCGCGGCTCAGCGGTCAGCGATTTTTTATAGCCTCTTCGCAACATGCAAAAATCATGGTATTAATCCATACGATTGGCTGTATGATATCCTTGACCGAATTAATACCTACCCGCATAAAAAAATTGATGACCTGCTACCCCAAAATTGGAAACAGCCCGGATAATATAGCCGGGCTGTTTGGTATTACAATGAGGGTGTTCATCGGATGCTTACGCGGCGAAATAGCCATCCTGGATAATAAAATAACCTGTGCTATTCTTTAGCTTAAGAAGCAGGGCTTTTAATGCATTAAAGTAGATTGGTTGCAAAAATTGGGTTTTGGGTTGCTATCAAATCATTCTACATCAACCTCCTGGTAATGGACCAATTCATTATCGTAATAAAGTCTAAGATAATAAAGCCCCCTGACAAGACCGGCTGCATGTAACTGATATGTTTTTTTTCGCGATCAACAATTGTTCCTGGCATCAGGGTTTTTAAGTTGTGTTCTTGATTATTGTTAGTGGGATTTTCTTTAATGCTGCCCCGGGTGAATGTACTTTTTAGAAAATGGATTGCCAGTATAGCGGCTTTGGCCGGTCATCGTCCCGAGGTTGTGAGAAATTATTGATGAGAGCGATTTCAGACGACGCTTTTGATCCCTGCCAGATAAACCTTTCCCCTGCTTTCAGCAAAATAATCAGCCGCCAGCATTACTGTTGCCTGCAAGGCCAAAGCCAGACCTACGCCATACCAGAAGGTCTTCGCCGCATCGTTGCGATACATAAAAACCAGGACCAGGCCAGCCACCAGCAGGGCTATCTCCACCCACCGAAGGGTGACAAAGTTTTTCATCACCGTTTCCATCCTGGGTATCTCTTTATTGCGGATGGCTGATGGATCCATATCCATTTTATACACAATGTCTATGCGCTGGGCATCGCTTCTTTTGTACACGGTCCACCCAACAGTTACCTGCAAAATGCCAATGGCCAACAGCGGTATGGCAGCACCTTTCCAGAAAGGCGTTTTTAAACCAAAAAAGAAAACCGCAGCCGCGGTGATAGCTGCGACCCCAATGATCACAAATAGCAGGCTTTCACTTTTTTCAGCTATGAAATATTTTTCCGCATCGGCTTTTGAAAACATAGTGGTTTGTTTTAAGGGATGGCAAATGCAACCCCGGCAACGCAGCAGTTTTATTGCAAAGCCTCTTTTATTTCAGGGCCAACTGGCGATACTGCAGATGAGTAAATGTTTAACAACACGCCTTCCGGACTAACCAGGTATTTCCAAAAATTCCAGGTGGGCTCCTGGTCATTCCAGCCATTTTGTGCCGCATTACTGAGCCATTTAAATACGGGCTGCTTATCATCTCCCTTTACCGGGGCCTTTTTTATTAATGGAAAGGTAACGCCATAATTGACCTTGCAAAACTCGGCAATATCGGTATCAGTTCCGGGCTCCTGGCCACCAAAATCGTTTGCGGGAAAGCCAACGATCACGAGTTTGTCTTTGTATTGCTGGTGCAGCTTTTCAAGGTCGTCGTACTGGCCTGTATAGCCACAATCGCTGGCGGTATTTACCAGCAGCACATGCTTGCCCTTCAGGGCTTCAAACGAAAACGGCTTACCATTGTTAAGCGTGGCCTGTAGGCCATAAAATGGTTCGGGTGGTGTTATCATAGAAAGATTGTTGCTGGTGTTTTTACCCATACCGGTTGCTCCGCTCACCTTCATACGGACCTTGTAAAATACGCGTTTTAACTGTTGCAGTAAATTCATGAACTGGTTTTAATAACTACAAAGGAATGGGAAAGAAAGTTCTATCGCCGTTTCAGCAGAATAATAATACTATACAAAACTGTGGATGCAAAAAAAACCGAAGCTGCACCTACAAATCCGTAGTCAGGGATGATTAGCCAATCGGCCAACAGCAGCAGGCTTACACAAATGCCTACCATGGCCAGCAAAAACAGGGTTCGATGTTGCAATTCAAAAGGCTTGTGCAGCAGCATATTCATCTGCCAGGTGGCTGCCCCACCCAATATCAACAAGCCTGAAACAAAAAAACTGTTGCCGGCTTCATCTATGGCTAGTATCTTTTTTAGTAATGGCCATGCAATAATATAACCCATCAGCACCGTGGCCGTGATAAGAGCCTGCCATCGCAGCGCTTTACGGCTGAGTCTTTTCAGGTCGTCGTGCTTTCCCTCTTCGTAAAGCCTTGCCAGCAAAGGATATGCTGCTGTTACCAGCGGTGACAACACAAAACCAATACCTTTTTGCAACACATCAAACAGCGCTGAATAATGCCCCACCAGCGATGCCGGCCAATGCCGCAGCAGGAAAAACCGATCGGCATAAAATAATACAAAAGTGCCCGCCAGCCAGAGCGACAATGGAAAACCAAAAGCAGCAAATTTTGAAAATAACGCCTTTATCTCAGCTGGCGCTCCCTGTTCTTTTTTTGCCACAGGATACTTTTTTATGGCCACCAGCATTAACAACAGCGATACCAGGTAGGAAGCCAACCAACCAAACCAGGCTACTATAATGAGGTTATAGCCACTATTTGTTTTAATGCCAAGAGTAAAACATAGAAAAACCAGCGACCGCAACACTTCCGCCATCGCCACGGTCTTTGGCCTCACCGAAGCCTGCATCCAGGCAACCACCATACTTTGCAGGTTAATAAAAAAAATGGTCGCCGGAAACGCCACCAGCATCCACGCATAATGCCGAAAAAAAACCGCCGTAATAAATGCAAGCAACGCCGTAAAAAGCCCGGAAATAATGGCTAGTTTTTTAAACACATTGCCAAATCCCGGCTGACCGGACACCACCGGGAAAAACCTGACACAACTCTGCGCCAGCCACCCTGCACCGATATAACTGATCACCAGCAACAGGTTCATATAAAGATTGAGATAAGCAAATTCGCCGGAACCAATTTTTTGTTTCAGCACCGGGATGGCAATAAAATTGACCATTCCTGTAAACAGGATGCTGAACGCGTACATAAAAGCACTGCGTTTCAAAATGGCCGATTCTTTCATGTGCCAATGTTCGGTTTTGTTGGGCGAAATACCAATACAAGATTTGGCGCCCACGTAGGGGCGGACCTATGTGTCCGCCCTGAATTTGGGAATGGTATGAATCATCAAACTGAATTTCGGGCGGGTTTATATTCATGGGGCGGACACATAGGTCCGCCCCTACTTCATTGTCGTTTGCCTATTTTTGCCGGAATGGCCAACAGAAATTGATCCATTGACTTAATGACAAGAAAAGAAATGACCGATCCCAAAAGATACCTGATCACGAGTGCCCTGCCTTATGCCAACGGGCTGAAACATATTGGACACCTTGCCGGCGCTTATCTTCCGGCAGATATTTATGTGCGTTACCTGCGTGCGCAAAAACGCGACGTGGTATGGGTTTGCGGCAGCGATGAACATGGTGCTGCCATCACGATACAAGCTATGAAGGAAGGCACTACACCAAGGGCTATTGTAGACAAATACCATGAAATCCTAAAGCAGAATTTTGCTGACCTCGGCATTTCATTCGATGTGTACCACAGGACTACAGACCCTTTGCACCACGAAACGGCGCAGGAATTCTTTACCGCCCTCAACAACAATGGAGAGTTGGAAGAGAAAGAAAGCGAACAGTTTTTTGATGAAGCCGCCCAAACCTTTTTAGCCGACCGTTACATCATTGGAACCTGCCCGGTATGTGCCAACCCCAATGCCTATGGCGACCAGTGTGAAAAGTGCGGATCCACACTAAGCCCGGAGCAACTGATTAATCCACGCAGTACATTGAGCGGGAACGCGCCCATAAAAAAGCCAACAAAACATTGGTACCTGCCACTCAACAGGCACGAAGATTTTTTAAGACAATGGATACTGGATGACCATAAAGACGACTGGAAAACAAACGTATTAGGCCAGTGCAAGAGCTGGATTGACGCGGGTTTACAGCCCAGGGCGGTTACGAGGGATTTGGATTGGGGGGTGAAGGTGCCTGGGGTGGACGGTAAGGTCCTCTACGTTTGGTTCGATGCCCCCATCGGCTATATTAGTGCCACCAAACAGTGGGCTCTAAATACGGGTAAAGACTGGCAGCCCTATTGGAATGATAAGGAAACCAAATTGGTTCATTTTGTGGGTAAAGACAATATCGTTTTCCATTGTATCATCTTCCCCGTAATGCTGAAACTGCATGGCAATATTTTGCCTGAAAATGTACCCGCCAACGAATTTATGAACCTGGAAGGCGACAAGATGAGCACCAGCCGCGGGTGGAGCATTGAAATGGAAGACTATATCAACGACTGGGTGAAGCCAGACAATGGTGGTGGCCAGATGGTGGATGCCTTGCGTTATTACCTCAATGCAATTGCCCCCGAAACAAAAGACAGTGAGTTTACCTGGAAAGGCTTTTATGATGCTTACACCAGCGAACTGGTGAGCATATTTGGCAATTTTGTAAACCGGGCCATGGTGTTGATGCATAAGCTTTGCAACAGCAAAGTGCCACCGCTACATGCCGATCTGGTGGATGATGATGACAAGGAAATGCTTTTGTCTTTTGCCACAACGGCTAAAAAAGTAGCATCACTTATTGAGCAATATAAATTCCGTGATGCACAGTTTGAGGTAGTAGACCTGGCGAGAAAGGGCAATCAATACATGCAGAAAAAACAGCCCTGGATCGTAGCAAAAAGTTTGGAGGCACATCCTGAGGGACAAAAACAGATTGACAACTGCCTGCACATTTGCCTGCAGCTAACGGCCAATCTTGGCATTTTGATCAATCCCTTTTTGCCCAATACCGCAAAGAAGATCTGCCACATGCTAAAAGTGGTGGACAAGATACTGGACTGGGAAAACGCAGGTAAGCAAAAACTGGTGAGTGTTGGCTATAACCTGAGAGAGCCACAGTTGCTGTTCCGTAAAATAGAGCCAGCAGAAATTGATATCCAGGTAGAAAAATTAAAAGCAAAAAGCGAAATAGTAAAAATGGAAGCAGAAAAAAATAGCCCGGCACCTGCCGCTGAAACTACAGTCGTTGCTACGGCAGCAGTTGCAGAAAAGCCCATGGTGAAACCCGAAATCGTATTTGACGATTTTGCAAAAATCGATTTGAAAATCGGCACCATCGTGGCCGCCGAAAAAGTGGAGAAAGCAGACAAACTGCTGAAACTTACTGTGGACCTGGGTTTTGAAACAAGAACCATCGTAAGTGGGATAGCCTTGCATTTTAAACCAGAAGAAATCGTGGGCAAGCAGGTAACTGTAGTCACCAACCTGGCCCCCCGCAAAATGCGTGGTATAGAAAGTGCCGGAATGATACTGATGGCCGAAGACGCTTCAGGCAAGTTACATTTTGTAAACCCCGAAGAAACCATCAATGCAGGAGCTGGTGTTTCATAGCTTGCTTATCTTCATCGGGTAATGAAATCTATTCTTCATATGATGCAGCACCGTCCTAAGGCGGTGCTGTTTTTTTTATTTTTCGTTACTGTTCTGATCCGCCTGCCGCAACTCAGCAGGCCGCTGAGCAAACACCACGAATTAAATACGGCGGCTGTACTCACCTGCATCCAGGTATGGAACGGGAATGGCATTGGTTTTTCCAACGGCACACCGGTGCACATGTTTCCCGGCGAATACAATATTTTCCAGGACCCGGCTACAAAATACCCAAACCTGCTTGCTACCGGTAGTTATTTATCAATGGGGCCGCTGTCTTACATGGTTCCCTGGGCGGTGTTTAAAATATTGCATATCCCTCCTACCGCAATCAGCCTGCGGCTATTTATGCTGGTGCTGCAGTTGCTAAGTCTTTTTCTTTTTTACCAACTGGTAAAACAAGTTTTCAAAACCATCTACCGGCCAAAATTTACAGATGGAAAAACCCTTTCATTTGATGCCCCTTATTATCACGGGCTGGCTGTTGTTTTCTTTATTTTTTCCCCGGCCATTATGTGGTATATGGGTAATGCCTATTGTCACGAAATAATGGTGCTGCCCCTGTACCTGGCTGGCCTTTCTACGGGGTTTAAAATAATACAGAACGATTATAAGTGGCATGCAAAAAGCTACCTGGTCTACGGGTCCATTGTAGCTGCGGCTGTTTATACAGACTGGCTGGGTTGTATTGCCGCATTTGTATTTTTTGTCCAGGCCATTTCAATAAAAAAGTTTCGTGAACGGCTACCCTTTTTAGCAACAAATGCAGTCGCAGTCATGCTTCCGGCCGGCATTATTATTTGGCAATACAGCTCTGTAGTTGGGCTTGCAGAATACCGTGGCTTCTTTATTGAACAGCTATTCCACCGCCGCCAGCCCGATGGTGGTGTGGTTTACATCTACCTGGATTATATCAAACATTTTATCACGGGTTATGGCTTCTTTTTTATTGCAGCTATCGCCGGCATCCTGTTTGGTAAAGTAACATGGAACCGTCACTTATGGATAATGTTTTGCATACCCATCCTTCATTATTTTCTTTTTAAAGGCTTTAGCAATGAACATGATTACTCGGTACTTAAATGGAGCCCTTTTGTAATTATGTGGGCTGTGTTTTGCCTGCCCCAATTAAAGAAAAAAATGCAGGGCCTTACGGTTATCCTGATGCTTTGTTTTGCCCTTTTTCTATACGAATACCTTAACCCGCCAGGAGCCAAAAGTTATTCAGGGGACCGCTATGACTGGATGAAAAAAACAGGCGAACGCATCGCTGCCACAGCCCGCCCCGATGAATATATTTTTGTTAACACCCCCAGCTATTATTACCAGGTGGGCTGGTATGCCAAACGCAATTATAAGAACGTGGCCAACCTGGAAGAGGCCCGGCGTTGGCTCAGCTATCAAACCGGCAGCAAGGGTGTGTATATAGAGCCGAACAATTCAAATGCCTATTATAAGGTTGTTCATTTCGTAAAATAACGGGGTATCTCGTTTTTACTGCCTTGTTCCTACCACATATAAACCCATACTGTACATTCATAAACCCGCTTCTCCCCATGTGCCAGGCTTTAATACGTTTGTATTTGAAAAGCACACTAACGGGTTTTGAAAACTAAAAAGCAACATATCAGCCATCTCCGCCTGTTGGTGGAAAAAAGGAACCGTTACCGGAGGGTAGACTGGTGGCTGCTCTCTTTTATTTCAATTATCGTCATTCTCCTTGTCGTCGTCATTTCTTTATAGCCTGGTTCCACACGCCGTTTCTTTTCAAATCCATAGCTTTAATTTCCGGCAATAGTATCATCATATGGGCATCTATAAAACTGACAGGAAGTAAATGAGGCAGATCATCTTTATCCTTTTTCTTTTTTCACCGGTGCTGGCTGTTGGCCAGCCATTTAATCTTACCGTGTACCGCGAATCCGACGGCCTTCCGACCGGGTATATAGAAAGCGCCATGCAGGACAGCAGGGGTTATTTATGGTTCGGAACTTTTGGAGGCATCTCCCGTTTTGACGGCAAAAATTTTGTCAATTACGATATTAAAGAAGGTTTACCCAGCAAGTATTGCGACGGTATTATTGAAGATTCAAAAGGCCGTTTGTGGATCGCTACCCGCAGGGGCCTTTCGATGTTTGATGGAAAAAAGTTTACCAACTACCAGCATCCCGATAGTAACTACACGTCTTACATTGGTAATTTATACGAGGGAAAAGACGGTAATATCAGGTTTATGTTTGGGGCAAATGGAAAAAACGGCATGTACCGGGTTCAGAACGGCGCCATTGTAAAAGACGAGCATCCTAAAGGTTTCAGGGATAGCATCATGAACTTCCACATGTTACTGGAAAACGGAACCGCTATTTTCAGAACCGTTCATAATGGCTATATTCTTTACCCGGATGGCAGGCTGCAACAGATGCCGGATATAAACTACCAATACGCTAAAGTATTGCCCAAACCAGGTGAGCCCAACAGCATTTACTACGCCTGCGAAAGCGGGGTATATTATTGGAAAAATGGTGTTTCCACAAAAATTACCAATCTCAGCTTCAAAGGCCAGATACTCACTGCATTTTATATAGATCATGAAGGAAGGATCTGGCTCGCCGACGATAGTGGTGTATATGTAATCAGCCCCGATGGCAGCAAAGTGTTTTTTATTGATGGACAGAAAGACCTGCCCGGCTACCTGGTACCGTCTATTTTCCAGGATAAACAAGGCACTCACTGGATTTGCACGTTTCGCGGATTGGTAAAGGCTACGGATAAATACGTGCAACATCTTCGCGCCGATGAAGGCCTTTTAGATACCGATATACAATCGTCTGGTAAGCTTACAAAAGGCAGGATCTTTCTGGGCAATAACATCATTGAGAACGGCAGCCTTTATAAATATCCGAAACCTGTAGAGCATTTCTTGATTTCCACCAGGAGTAACAGCCCTGGAAGAAACCTGGTATACGACGAAAAGGACCAGCTCTGGCTGATTGGTAAATATGGAGAGGTACTCAGGTACAACGGCTCGAAACTGGAAGACCTGACACCCAGGTTTGGTATCATTTATCCATGGCCTAATTTTTTTGATACTATAACCAACACCTTATGGCTGGGCAAAAGGGCTGAAATATGGCAATACCGAAACGATAGCATCGTAAAAAAGGCCACCCATTTAACCGATGGCAGTCCATTCCGATCCATCACAGCGGTGAGAAATGATAAGTGGGGGAATGTTTGGATCACAGAAAGAGACAGGATCATCCTGAGCGATGGCGAACGTTTTACAGATGTTACTCCTTTATTTAAACTACCGCAAAAAGTGTCTATATCGCTGCAGGTAGCCGACAGCACAGGACTCTGGTTTGCAACCGGCGGCTATGGCGCCATCCACCTGAAACGGCTGGCGAATAATAGCTTTGAAAAAGACATCGAACTGGACAATACCAGCGGCCTGCCTAACAATGAAGTGTTGTCTATCACAAAAGATGACTACAATTATTTATGGGTGGCCACGCTTACCGGGCTGTTCAGGGTCAATCTTAAAAAAAACAATTTCGATGGCTCGTACAACGTGTACCCTATTACTGCCAACGAGGGGGTGCATGTAAATAACTGGAACCTTGCTTTCCTCGAAAGAGATCATCTTAAAAACGTGTGGCTGGGTACCGCCAACGGTGTCTTTAAAATTGAGACCAACAAAATTAATACGGCCACCTTACCACCCGTAATACAGATAGAAGATATACAGGTGTCTAACACAGAAGAAAATTGGCACCACAACGAAAAAGACAGTGGCAGCTTATTTTCAATGCCGGCCAGCGCCATTTTTAACTATACCCAAAACAACATCGTTTTCACTTGCCAGGGCATTAACCTAAAAACCGGCTTTGTACGATACACCTACATCCTGGAAGGACAGGAAAAAAACTGGCATAGCAACCAGGCATTTAACACGGCTACTTACAATAACCTGGCGCCAGCCAAATACCGGTTTCGCATTAAAGCCATTAACGAATATGGGGTAGAAAGTACCAAAGAGGCCATTTTTTCATTCGAAATACGCCCTCCTTTCTGGCAGCGGTTGTGGTTCCGCCTGTTGATTGCGGGCCTGGTAATAGCGGCCATCTATTATTTTGTAAAACAAAGGGAAAGAAAAATTCAGAAAGAGAATGACCTAGTGCTTAAAATGAGTGAATTAAAACTCACAGCGCTGCAAAGCCAGATGAACCCTCACTTTATTTTCAACAGCCTCAACAGTATACAGAATTATATTATGCAGCAAAAGCCGGTAGAAGCGGCCCGCTATTTGTCAAAATTCTCAAAGCTTATCCGGCGCATACTCGACCATTCTTTTAACCACCTGGAACCGCTGACGGAAATAGTAGAAACAATAAAAATGTATGTGGAACTGGAAGCATTCCGGTTTAGCAATGAATTTAAATACCATATAGAATTAAGGGACGAAGATGAAATAGGTCGTGTGGAATTGCCGCCGATGTTGTTGCAACCCTTTGTGGAAAATGCAATCATCCATGGCCTGATGCCAAAGGAAGGTGATAAGCACCTGGACATCCTGATGGAGCAAAAAAACGGCCAGGTGATCATCAGTATAGACGACAATGGTGTGGGCCGAAAAGGAGAAGTGGAAAAGCGGCCGGGGCATATATCCCGTGCCGAAAAAATAGTGAACGACATGCTGCAAACCATGGAAAATTTGCAGGGTGTACAGCCAGCCATTAATTTTATCGACAAGAAAAATGAAGACGGAGAGGCGGCAGGAACGAGGGTGGAAATAGTGGTGCCGTTGAAGTAGAGAAAGGTTCAAGCTACAGGATTCAAGGTTCAAAATGTCGATGACTATTGAATAACTGCTGAAATCAAACATCACAAATCATACATCATAAATCAATTCTATGCCAATCAAAGCACTTATTGTAGACGACGAACAAAACAGCCGCCAAACGCTTCGTGGCCTGCTGGAAGCCATTGCACCGGACGTTACAATACTGGCCGATGCAAAAAACACCGAACAGGCCCGGAAATATATTGAAACGCTACAACCCGACCTGGTGTTCCTCGACATTAATATGCCCGGCGAAACCGGCATAGAATTCCTCGAAAGCCTGGGCAGTCCGGGCTTCAATGTGATTTTTTGCACTGCTTACGACGAGTATGCCGTAAAAGCATTTCGCCTGAACGCTATCGATTTTTTATTGAAACCCATTGATCCCGATGAACTGGAGCAGGCCATTGCCAAAGTGAAACTACAAGGGACCAAAATAGACAAAGAGCAGATCAGCCAGGTAGGCAAACAAATCAATGAACGCGAAAAACTGAACATCGACCGCATCGCCTTGCCAACATCTGAAGGCATCCATTTTATAAACCTGGTAGATATTGTTTGGCTGGAGTCGTTGGGTTCGTACACCAAATTTCACATTAACGGCCAAAAGCCCATTGTTGTAAGCCGGCTGATTAAAGAATACGAAGAGCTGTTGGATGGCCACAACTTTTTGCGGGTTCACCAAAGCAGCGTGGTAAATATGAAGCATGTAAAAAAATACGTTCGCGGCGACGGCGGCCAGGTATGGCTCAGCGATGGCAGCGAAATAGAAGTGGCCAGGAGAAGGAAGGATGAACTGATAGCAGCATTGGGGAATAATTTTTTACAGACCTGAGCACCTAATAGAAGTAACGATATTGCGAGGCCGGTTCTTGCCGGCCGTGGCAATCCCCATCAGATAGTGGAGATTTTTTGCATTAAAAAAATAGCCGGTTCATGAATAGCCGGGGATTGCCACGTCGGGCAGGAACCCGATCTCGCAATATCGGAAGGCTTATAACAAAAAAATGGCTGTACCAACCAGGTTGAAACAGCCATTTTGAATTTCATACGTAGCCCTACACTCCACCTAAAAGAAGTAACGATATTGCGAGGCCGGTTCTTGCCGGCCGTGGCAATCCCCATCAGATAGTGGAGATTTTTTGCATTAAAAAAATAGCCGGTTCATGAATAGCCGGGGATTGCCACGTCGGGCAGGAACCCGATCTCGCAATATCGGAAGGCTTATAACAAAAAAATGGCTGTACCAACCAGGTTGAAACAGCCATTTTGAATTTCATACGTAGCCCTACACTCCACCTAAAAGAAGTAACGATATTGCGAGGCCGGTTCTTGCCGGACGTGGCAATCCCCATCAGATAGTAGGGATTCTTGCATTAAACAAATGCCCGGTTCACGAATAGCTGGGGATTGCCACGTCGGGCAGGAACCCGATCTCGCAATACGGTAGGCGACGGTACGCTTATAGAAAAACGGCTGTACCAACCAGGTTGATACAGCCGTTTTCCAATTTTTATTTCAGCTCTACACTCCAGCTCCCAGCATCTCTGCCTCTTCCAGTTTCTCAATCTTATTCCTTTGCTTCCTCGCAATCCTGCTATACAATGATAGTTTGGGATCAAAAAGAAAACGGAAGAAAAGCTTCGTCCAGGATTTATGATAGAGCAGGTGATCGTAATAATCCGGTGCTTTCTTTTTCAGCTTCGGCAGGTTATTCCATGGCACACTAGGGAAATCGTGGTGCTCGTTATGGTAGCCGATATTAAAGGCGATGGTATTCAATGGGCCGTAGTAACTATAGGTTTCCTGGTGTTCGCTTAGTACGAGATAATGCTCCTGTATCCACCTGGCGCCCAGCGGATGCAGGCCTACGGAAAACAAAAAGCTGGCCAGCAAAAACACAAAAGCCTTAGGACCGAGTAAAAACCAGATAGCCACATTAAAAGCGATTTGCACCACCCAGTTGGCCGCCATCCAGAAATCAAATTTTTTCAGGTCTTTCAACCGCATCGTATGCGTAATCTGGAAAAAAGGGAACAAGGCCATCCAGAACATTTTACCAATTGTCGAGTTGTTGATCAGTTTTGCTTCCCAGAAATCAGGCAGATCGCCATCGTAATCGTGTACACTTTGATGGGTATGGTGTCGGTTGTGGTAATGTTGAAAAGAGATGGCACTCGGGAAAATATGTGGCACATTGGCCAGTATCGCAGACCAGTAATTGGCCGCTTTACCCTTGAATAACAACTGGTGGCCACATTCGTGGATCATTACCCACAGCGCATGGCTGGGGAAGGCGCCGCCGACATATGCTAATAGCAAGATGAGCCACCATGGCGACTCACGGAGAAAATAAGCTCCAACAACCAATGACGCCACGCATACAATAATGATCAACAGCGACATGGGATTTTTCCCAATCAGTTGTTTTACCTCCGGATGGGCCTTAATGATCTGACGTACCCGCACATGGTGGGGATTGGGCTCGTCTGTCCAGCGAAATTCATGTTGTTCTGAAGCCATAACTCGGTAATTGAATCGGCAAAGCTATGGCTAAAACACAAAAATTGGCACCTGCCGCCGGAATTTGTGATATGCCAATAGAGAGTGCCGGCCTGGCTTTTACTTATTACTGTCGTAAATCTCCATCAAAACAGGCCTGGATGACTTGTCGATATAGCTGCTAATTGTTTGCAGAAATGCCGGAGAAATGGTAGGGCATCCCCAGCTTTGACAAATGGCGTCTTCGGTTTCGATATCTGGTACACATTCGTGGCTATGAAGTACCACTGCCCTTGCAAAAGCATGATTGTTACTGGTGTCCAGCCCATGCATTTTATAAGCCAGCCCAAAAGTTCCCTGGTAACTGATGCCGATTTTGTATCGGCCTAACGAAGAACAAAGGCTTCCTTCTACATTACTATATGCCCTTTCTCCGGGTTGTAAAACGGATGGGCTGCTGCCATGGGTTACCAACCCGGCGTGCAGGGCTTTTCCATCGCTGAGCCGCACCATAAAAAAGCGCTTGGCGCCACTGTGCAGGCCCAGGTCTATCACCATGGCGTATTGAGTGGAGTAGCCGTTAGCTGCTGCAAATTTTTTGAGACTTTGTACATGCTTCTTAAAAACAGAGGAGTCCGGCTGCAAGGTCCCGTCGTAGCCCGTCTTTTCTTTTTTTCTCGCCATTATTTTGGCGGCATTTTTCTTTGTAGTAGGAGGATTCCCGGTACTGGTTTGGCAGGCGACAATACAAAGGAGGGAGAAAATAGCCAGGGCTGATTTAAAAGGTTGCATCATTATCAGGTTGCGGGGTTGCAACGCATAACGATTCAAGACGAATATTATTTCCATAAAATGGATGGATAATAGACTTTCACATTTTTTGCTGTGATAACTGCTTTTATTCTGGATTCTCAAAAAAGATGATGTTCTTAATTCTTTGAGGCGGGTCAATTTTTCCTATTAAATCCACATGCCCGAAAGGCGTCCGCAAAAAGTTATTGTTGTCTAGAAAATACATGAAAAACACAAGGCGGGTACTTTTTGTCAACACTTGTGGCAGCTCGAAATCATCTCCAATTACCTTATCGCCGTTATGGTTAAGGTACTTTTCACTGAATGGGGACTGCCAATTCTCCTCTGGCTCGTCTACCTGCTCCTGGGTGAAGTCTGACAATTCGATCTCGTCAGCTTTTCGTAAAATCCTTAACTCAATTAAACTAAGTTCTGGTTGATTCTCAACACTATAATGTCCAATTAATTCAATAATAGGTCCATTCATATGCCTGGGTTTTAGTTGATAGCATTAGATCAAATCTATCAATACATCAAAGCCTGATGTTCTAAATAATTTGGTCACCCTTGAAGCCAATAAATAAACAGGCTTCACCAAATCATAAATCCGAAATTAAAAAATCACTTTATGGAACCTGTATTGTCTTCAAAATCTCACTCACCACATTCTCTACTTTAATGTCTTCTGCTTCTGCTTCATAAGTCAGTCCAATGCGGTGACGTAATACATCCGGGCAAATATTACGGACATCGTCCGGAATCACATAGGCTCTCTTGTTCAGGAAAGCCTGTGCCCTGGCGGCTAATGCCAGGTTGATACTGGCACGTGGGCTTCCGCCATAACTGATAAGATTGGTGAGTTTACCAAGGCCAAAATCTTTCGGGCGCCGGGTGGCAAATACGATATCGAGGATATAATTTTCTATTTTTTCATCCATGTAAATACTGCGGCAAAGGTCGCGGGCATGGATAATTTCCCGGGCAATTACCACGGGTTCTATTTGTAATTTGGGTCCACCGCCTATCTGCTGACGGATAATTTCCAGTTCTTCGGCCTTAGTAGGGTAATCTACCACCACTTTCATCATAAACCGGTCCTGCTGAGCTTCGGGCAGCGGGTAGGTTCCTTCCTGCTCCAACGGATTTTGCGTGGCGAGTACCAGGAAAGGTTCTTCCAGTTTGTAGGTATGTTCGGCAATGGTCACCTGCTTTTCCTGCATGGCTTCCAGCAGGGCACTCTGCACTTTAGCGGGGGCACGGTTTATTTCATCCGCTAAAATAAAATTGGCAAAAATGGGGCCGCGGCGAACTACAAAATCTCCCTTCTGCTGGTTGTAGATCATGGTGCCTACTACGTCGGCGGGCAGCAGATCCGGGGTAAATTGGATACGGCTGAACGATACATTTACGGCCTGGGCCAGGCTTTTGATGGTCAGTGTTTTGGCGAGACCCGGTACACCTTCCAACAAAATATGGCCGTTGCAAAGCAGGCCGGTAAGCAACCTGTCGATCATTACCTGCTGGCCAATAATGCTTCGGTGCAGTTGGTCATTGATACGGTCTATAAAGTAAGATGACTGAACAATTCGTTCCTGCAGTTGCTTTATGTCTTCAGCTGTTTGCATGTGTGTAGCTTTTTTTGAGTGCGTGAAATTACGGGGATTGAGCAAAGGATGAAAAACTGAAAGCCGGAGCGCCGCAATTTTATCGAAATGTAAACGATTGAGCGTCGGAAATCCTCGTTTTCAAAATAACGCAGTTGGCTGGAATCGTTATTTTACTGGTTGTAAATAAGAATAGATCCCCCGCTGGTACAACCCCAGCCATGGTTGGCGTCGGTAAAATGTATTTCTATAACATCTTGTTCACCAAGGGATACTACCGGCTGCCAGTTGGCGCCGGCGTCGGTGGTTCTGTAAATACGCTTGCCAAAACAGGCATATCCGATGTTGGCACTGGTAAAATGTATATCCAGGTAGCCAGAGCCGGAAATAAAGGAGGCCGCCAGCGAAAAATTGGCACCGCCGTTTGTGGATTTATATAAGTTACCATTGTTAATGCCTGCATACACGACATTGGCAGATGTAGCAAAAAGGGAGGATTGAATGCTTACCGGAGCCGTAGTGCCATACGAGCATTGCGCCCAGTTATTAATGCCGCCATTTGTTTTAAATATATCCTGCTTCATACTTAACCAACCAGTAGTGGCATTTACAAAATATAACGATGCATAGTCGCCGGTAGCGGTTGTAGTGAGTCCTGTTAAAGGGCTTACTGCAAGCCATGAAGCCCCACCGTCGGTCGTTTTTGAAAGCCCGGCAGAAGAGCAGGCAAACCCGGTATTGTTATCTAAAAAAAAGATATCGGTAATATGGCCGGGGCTTAACCGGGTTCCCGTAAAAGTTGCGCCGGCATTTACCGATCTGTATATGGAATCGTATTTATTCACCACAAAAATTTTTCCATCGGGTGTTACGGCCATGTTTATTAAAGCCGACTTTGCCAATGCTAATTTACTCCAGTTGCTTCCTCCATCTGTTGTTTTGTAAACAGTATCACCCAGTGTATAGCCTGTAGCTGAGTTTAAAAAAAACACATCGCTGAGGCTTTCCCTGGTAATATTTTTTTTGCTCCACCCGGTTGTTAGGGTGTCGGCTTTAACTACTACAGGCGGTGCTATGGGGTCCTTATCCTTTTTGCATGCAACCAATCCTGACAAAATCAACGAAAAAAGGGTGATGGGTACTATTAAGGGTTTCATGTATTGAGGTTTGGGATGCGTTTTTTAAGTGGTGCAAAATAATGGCTTTCGTACGATTGACGGGGTTAATGGTATTTTTATCCTCTTTAATTTCCTGTCGCATTACATTTATGTAACATGACTTTTGTCATAACTGGCACGGTAATATAACGATAGCTTTACGTAAAGAAACCATCATACATGAAAACCATTCTTATCCCCACCGACTTTAGCAATACAGCCAATAATGCTGCCCGTTATGGGGTAGACTTTGCCTGTAACGTGGGTGCAGAAAAAATTGTGTTGTATAATGCTTATGCCATACCCCTGGCCACAGAAATGACATGGGCACTCATGGAATCGGAGGACCTGAAAAAAGCAAGTGAAGCAGGTCTGGCAGAAACAAAAATGCTGCTGACCCCCTTTTGTAGTAAAGGAATACAAATTGAAACCATGGCAGATTTTGGTTTTTTTGGCCAAAGGATCAATGACGTTGCTACCGATGCACATGCCGATATTATTATTATGGGAATAACGGGCGGTAGCGGAATAAGCACGGCCATTTTTGGCAGCAATGCCCTCAGTGCAGTACATCACACCAAACTACCACTACTTATTGTGCCGCCCGGCTGCAGCTGGAAACCCATTGAAAAAATAGCATGGGCATGCGACTATGAAAACGTAAGAGAAACCACGCCCTTGCACAGCATCGATGAGGTACTAAATCTTACCCATGCTCAATTGCATGTATTGCATAATGAGAAAAATCACGAGAATTTCGACCCCGAAACGGTGAGGGCGAGTAGCCATATCAATGATTTTTTTAAAAACCGGACTTTTGAGATCAGCATTGTAGAAGGGAGATCGCTCAGTGAATCTGTAAACCAATATGTATTCGATCATGGTATAGATTGGCTAATAGTGGTACCACATAAACACAGCTGGCTGGCGGGGTTGTTCTCAAAAGATCATACAAAAGAACTGGCTTTTCACACGCATATACCCATGTTGTGTTTACAGCAATAATTATTGGAAGAAGTAAAACCGGACAAAAAGTTCCTGTATGCAACATAAAGCAGGCTGTCAACGACTTATCTTTTCAGTAAATAATTATCAACTATGGACATCAACATGATCACTACTTCCAACCAATTGGAAGGATATCGGGTAACAAAACATTGTGGCGTTGTAAGGGGTATCGTTGTACGCAGCCGCAGCATATTTGGCAATATTGCCGGCATGTTTCAAACCCTTGGTGGGGGCAAAATTTCCATTTACCAGGAACTCTGCGAAAAAACCCGCGAAGAAGCATTTCAGCAAATGCGGGAAGATGCGGCCAAACGAGGTGCAAACGCCGTGATCAATATGCGGTATGATGCGAACGAAGTGCTGCAGGGCGTTACCGAAGTGCTGGCTTACGGAACGGCCGTGGTGGTTGAGAAAAATCAATAAAAACAGGTAGATAGCGTAATGGGCCAGTGGCCTACATGCCGAAAAGGCCATCATTAATGCTTGCCATTAATAAGGCAGCCCAAGGGACCCTATTATGAGGGTGTACATATTCCATTCATCGCAATAAAGCTATACCGGCGGCATACCGGTTTTCGGCTACATATATCTGCCAGGCCATCTGTATTTATTTGCCAGGCCGGCAATACCAAACTCAAACAGAACTCTTGTGTTGAACCAGCTTTGTGCCATTAGAAGCCTGCCATTGCGGCATTTTCCTGGCTTTTGGTCGAAATACCAATCTGGAACAAAACCGGAAACGCTTCCATTTTTAGTAACTGCTACATTCATTTTACTCTCAATTAACTAACGGCACCGGCAGGTTGTGGTGTTTGTGCGTCGTTAAGAATACTACTTTGTGGGTATAGGCCAAGGTTTATGCAAGTAGTAATTTCGAAATCCAAACAAAACTTAGCCGCATTATATGTCATACTAAATTATTAATTGGAGTGAAAAAGCGCCTGGTGCCCGTTGAAACACCCATAAGTATTAATTGGTAATAGTTATATATTGGGCCTCTATTGATCTGCATTTTTCCGGAATAAATATCATTTACCAAACCAACATTAACAGGCTGCTCCAAATAAATATCAAAACATGTAGTTGTGATATGATATTACAATAGATTTAACCAGGTATTTTTAAGCAACACCCAACCCTCCCAAAACTTTCTGCATGAAACTGAAACATGTTACACTGCTTATGCTCTTTGGTTTTCAAGTCTCCACTATTACAACCGTCAGGGCGCAGGATATACACCTGTCGCAATTTTTTGAGACACCCCTGCTTCGTAACCCTGCCCTCGCCGGCGTTTTCACGGGCGACATTCGGTTACATGGCGTTTACCGGAACCAGTGGGCTTCGGTAGCATATCCCTATCAAACTTCTGTATTTAATGGTGAATACAAGTTTGGCGTAGGTCAGGCGGACGATTTTATGACGATTGGCCTCAGCACGGTATACGATGTTGCTGGTGTACAACAACTGAAAACCTTACAGGTGATGCCGGTGATCAATTTTCATAAATCGCTTAATGGCAATAAAAACAGTTATCTCTCGGCAGGTTTTATGGCAGGTTTTGTGCAGCGCCAGTTTAATGGCAAAAACCTTACGTTCGATAATCAATACCAGGGCGGCCGGTATAATCCATTTGCCGGAACAGCTGAGAATTTCATAGGCCTCAACAGTAGTTTCGCTGATATGGCCACCGGCCTGTCTTACAACAGTACCATTGGTGAATACACCAATTATTATATCGGGGCTTCTTACTGGCACTTTAATAAACCTAAGGCCAGTTATATGGCTGCCAACATACAACTAAACCCCAAATGGCAGTTAAACGCGGGTATTAAGGGCTGGATCAGCGATAAAGTGGAGCTGCAGGCAGAACTAAACTACCTGAAACAAGGCCAATACACACAAACTATTGGAGGGGTGTTGTTTTCTTACTCACTTACCGATAACCTGGCAAACCCCGAAGAGGCCATCAGCGCCTTAAAAATTGGCGGGGGTGTATTAATGCGTTTAAATGACGCCATCATACCCATGTTTAAACTCAGCTACAACCATATTGATGTGGGTATTAGCTACGATATAAACACATCTAATTTAAAAACTGCCAGCCAGGGAGCAGGCGGTTACGAGCTTTCTCTTAGTTACCGTGCTTTTACGCACAGCACCAATAGCACGCTTAACAGTATCAGGTGCCCCCGGTTTTAAAATGGATACCCAATCTATGCGATGGAACAGGTACAAAAAACCCTTCCAGCAACTAGTACCTGACAACACCCCTTAAACCCAACCAGATGACCCCCAGGAAGTTAGTGACCCAATTTTTGTTTACCACGCTAAGCTGTCTCCTTGCTTCGATGGCGGCACTTGCACAACCGGCTAATGACGACTGCACAAACGCTACTCCAATAACAATAGGAAGTGGCGGCTTTGGCCTGGGCATTTTTACCAGCACTCAATATGACCTTACCGCTGCTACGCTGCAAAGCGGCGAAACCTTTGCCCCATCCATTATTGTGGCCGGGCTTAATAAAAAAAGTATCTGGTATAAATTTACGCTGCCTACTACCCGTGCAGCACGTATCAGCCTTGCCCAGCCGGGTAGCGGCATACAGGCTGGCAATGTAGGATTTGCGGTATACAAAGCCAACACCTGCTTACCCGGCAATGCACAGATCAGCACCAAGTTTAGTCCCATAGAAATATTTGGCAGCAGCTTTCATCCTTGTGTGGAAAGCGGCGATTACCTGGTGCAGGTTACCAGTAATCTCAATGCGAATGGCCCTGTTTTTATAACAGTGGATTTAAGTGACACTACCGGGGCTGCGTACGACAAACCTGCCAATGCATACCAGTTTCCGGGCCTCGCAACCAATAAAACCACAGCAATAGATTTTTTGGTACAATGCCAAAGCATTGATGATGCTGTCGAAAACTGTCTACCCAATACGAGTTTTAAAGACTTTACCAAAAGCACCTGGCACACATTTACCACCCCTAATTATTTCGACTGGTTCACTGTGTTGCTTACGTCTATGGAAACCAACCCCGTTGCACCGGATTATATAGTTGGTTACCGAATATATCAGGGTAATTCACGCACCACACCAGTTAGTTCCCTAACACCTTTGGGCGGCTGCGATAGCATGAAAATGAACGGGTACTACCCGGATAGGAAAGTGTACAAATGTGGAGACCTGTTGCCCAATACTTCTTATACTGTACAAATTCTTTATCATAAAGATTTCATCAAAACCATGAGGATGGCAGTGGCATGGAATGGTACTGCTCCCACTAATGGTCCTGAACCAATAATCAGTTTACCCACTCCCAATAATATGGGTACGCTGCTGGCCAATACATCCGGGTTAAATAATACGGCCTCGGACAACCTTGCCTGCAATAGCCGCCATAGTCAGCACAACTGCCCGAATACTATGCCAGTGAATGGGGTCTTAAATACGGGCAGTGGGCTTAAGCATAACCTGAGTGCTTTTTTCTCATTTAAACTTGCTACTTCCAGTTCGCTGACTATTACGGTAAATACTGGTGGCACAGGGCATCAGCTGGTTAGGTTATATAAGCAAGGCCTGACTACCAATTGCGCAGATTTAGATATTGTGAATTTAGTAGGTAGCAGTAACAATGCTTCCAGTGGCTTTAATTGGACTTTAACTTGTCTTCAAGCCGGAGATTATGTTTTGCAGACGATGGGCGTGGATTCAATTTCCCCAAAGACCAGCCTGCATTGGAGTAGCCTCTCCACCAATCCCTATCCGCTGAATTTACTACACAACCTTGGCGGATCTATCGATGTTTCTATTGTAGCCAAAACAGAAGTAGACATAAATAAATTTGCATTGAGTGCACCAGGAAAATTTGATAAAATAAATGCAAATGGGGCAGGTATTATACAGCCGCTGCTGCCAAACGTAACTTACGTAGCTAAAAGTGACACCTTTGGTTGCACCAATACAGTAATACCCGATTTACTGGATTGTCTCGATAATTTAAACCAGCCATTGACTAAAGCCAGCTACCACGAGTTTCTGTTGGCCGATTCTGCCATGGTTTTTGTAAACCTCCACAATACCTGGAACACAAAGCTTTACAAGGGTGATGCTGATGCCCTTGCTACGGCTCAAAACAAACACAACTATCCGGACAAATTTACCGGGTTAGAGCCCATTTCAAAATGCTTGCTATATTATAATACCGGTGCCAATCCTTATGCATGTGCGGTCCCGGGAACCTATACGTTGGCGCAGTTTGACAACAGAATAAGCCTGGCTGCTAACCTGGAAATTACACCCAAAACAACCAGGACCAAACATAGCACACCTGCAACAGCGCAGGATATGGGAGATTTGTGGTCATATGTTTCACCCCGTGCGTGGTTTCAGTCGGACGTGGATACGTTTACCTGTCACGATAATCCTGTAACCATTGATGGTGTTGTTCCCTGCAACAGCCAGCTGGGCATAGCCAGTACCAAACTCATATACCGCCAATTTTACCTTAGCAAGCCTTCCACACTAACTATTATTAATTATGTTGGTTTTTCCGGTGAGCCTTATGGCTATGGCGTATTTACACTATTTACTGGCAAGGCTACTGATGGAATTGCGTCTTTGAGAAAAATTAGTACAAAGTGGACCTGTTTTACCCAGGCAGCCACTACCGGAGCCTGCGATGTAATGCCCGTGGGTTGGTATACCGTTGTTTCTTACGGTTCGGGGCCAAACTATGCTAACCCCCTAGGTGGAATGCCAAGCCAAAACTACCAGCAATCCAGTTTGGGCAGATCGGATAAATTTATGATTTACATTGATGCCGGTTGTGCAGGTCCAAAATTCAGCCGGCCATACAAAGCTTCCGTCGATATGGTTACGGGCCAGCCGTATAAAATAGAATGGGGTACACAAACCGGGCATACCACTGCCTATCCCGTTACCAGCAAAAAATATACGCTGAATACAGAAAATTTTGATTGCAGCCAGGATACCGCTTTCATCAGGCAAAACATGAGGTCCTGTGCAACTGACAATGTAAAAGTTGCATTCTATGTGTTTACAACTACACAGGTATCATACGTTCAAATAGATGGATTCGAAAATGGATTATGGGCCTCCATTTATGGGTTCGATGTAAGAACAGCAGATTCTGCAAGGATGAAAACTGAAGATCCACTGCAAACCTGTCTTAATAAAAAAGGAGCTATTGAATTTTGTAAGCTGATGCCGGGCACTTACACTTTGGTATTGTATGTCACGGTCCATTATACCTGTACTGCAGTAACTCCCACCATTTATATAGACCAGGTTGGCCAAAGCCGTTTCGATCATGCCGCAAATGCCTACGATTTCGGTGCCGTTACCCCCGATAGCAGTTGGTACAAGGGCAAACCCGGCGATGTCAATCCCTTGAACAGTGGGAGGGCACCGAGCAACGATTTCTTCTTTTGCACCACGGGGGCCCAGGTAGGAGATCCGGCAGAGGCAAGTTGTCTCTCCATCTACAATCCATTTATTTATGCGCCTCCCAACAACGTAGTTCTCCACCCCAATAATACAACCGCCCCCGACCAATACCATATTGACCGGCGAAATCTTTGGTACACCTTTACCATTAACCATGCAGGAACCGTAAGGGTGCGGGTAAAAAATATGACCCCGGGTAAACAAGGAAACCCATTTGGCCAGGGAATTTTGGAACACCAGTATCCATTTGCAGTTTATAAAAGCAATGTGGATGGCACCTTACCCTTCGCCCAGGTAGCAAGCAATGGCGACATAGATTCAACCCTTTTACAGGGCTTAGAGTTTATAACAAGAAACCATAATGGTGGTCCTGCTTCCGATTATTGCAAGGGCAGTGAAGAATTCTTATTTTATGTTGAACCATGCTCATTTATTCCTACCCGGTATTATATAATGGTTGAAAACAGGAACCCTTCTGGAGTAGGAAGTGGTGATGTCCACAGCATGAACCCTAATAGCCAGGTGGAGGTTTCCGTACTTTTTGACTCAGTAAACGCCAATCCTCCCAAGTTCGACCACTATAGCCAGGCAAATGATTTGGGATTAGTAAACAGCGGTACTAAAAAAGGAGCAACAGATCATTTTACCTGTGCCACCCGGGATCTGCCTGAACCCAATGTTCCTGTAAACCCTCCTTGCCAAAAAACTCTTTGGTATAAATTTACTACTACTGTTACAGGTACCATTCGCTACACTGCGTTCATTAAAAATATTCCACGATCAGACGGCTATTCCATTAGATTGTACAAACAAATAATACCCAACGACTCATCTGCCAACGGTCTTTTGTATGTACCTCTTACTTCTTACTCCGGCAGTTTGGCCCAACAGTGCATCAGCCCTGGCACCTACTATATTATTTTACCAGGCTGCAATGCTGTAAACGAAGATGTATATCCGGAAATAGAAATTATTCCATCGGCGGGCGACTTTTGCAGCGTGCCGATGGTTACCGGGCTCACGGGACCGGGCACCAGGGTAGTACCGGTTACAGTTGATTGCCACACCATTGGCACCGATTATGGCGAATTTAATCCGACGCTTACTTGTCCTGCCGGCGCCACTACCAACCAATACAAAACAAGTTGGTATCGGCTGGATATCACTGGCACAGACACACTTGATGTGACGGTTTTTATAAATGAAAAAACAAATGCTACCAGTACCGATATTAAATACCGTATGATGACCGGCTCCTGTGGCGCCATGCAGGAGCAAAGCTGTGTACAGGATGCCCTTACCCGTAATACCTATAAATGCCTAAGCCCGGGAAACAGCTATTATATCCAGGTGTTTTCGCCAATTTCATATAACGGCCAACCAGTTACCGGCGATGTAGACCTCAATATTTCCGCAGTGGTACATGCAGATACCTGCCAGCCTGCAAATACATGTATAGGTGTGGCCAACTTTACGCCTCAGTTCGATTGTACTAAAGACAAGGATGTCATTTTTACCAACTTCTCCACCTTCGGCTCGTCCATCGGCTACCAGTGGAATTTTGGTTACAATGGCCAAACCAGTAATGCTGTATCGCCCAGGTTCTTTTACCCCGCACTTACAACAACTCAAACCTATACTGTAAAGCTGGTGCTTACCAATAGTCTTTGTGGTAAAAAAGATTCGGTGATCCAAACGATCAATATACCTGCAAGACCAGCCGTAAACCTGGGTAACGACACCGTTATTTGTACCAACGGAGCAACCTTGTTGCTGAATGCCACATCACATACAGGTAGCACCTACGCATGGTACAATGGCAGCACGCAACCTACCCTAACAGTAGGCGGAATTATCAACCCGTGGGTGGAAGTAACATATAATAATTGCAAGGCAAGAGATACTGTAAAAATTTACGTCAACCCTATTACCAAACGCACCCTGCAAACGAAGGCACTTTGCGCTGTAACGCAGGTAACTTTAGATGCGGCACGTGGCCAGGGTGAACAGTTCCAATGGAATACAGGTGCTGCTTCACCATCTATTGCAGCCAGCCAGCCGGGCTATTATTGGGCAGATATTTATTTAAACGGCTGTATTACAAGAGATTCATTTTTGGTAGTTAGCACCAGCCTTAAGCCGTTGGGTAACGATACCAGTTTTTGCCAGGCCGGTATACCTTATGCAGCCAACGCTACAGTTAGTGGTGCCACATCTTATACCTGGCAGAACAACACAACCAATCCCATATTCAGCATTACGAAAGCTGGTGTGTATTGGGTAGATATTAACCTGGGTGGATGCACTTTCAGGGATAGTTTGACAGTGGGGGTGGATTCATTTAAAACGGTAACCACAACTGCCCGTATTTGCCAGGGGCAAAACTATGTAATGCCATCTGGCAGGTCCGTAACGCTTGCAGGCATTTATAAAGACAGCTTAAAATACAGCCGCGGGTGCGACAGTATTATTACGACCGTTACCCTTGGTGTAGATACCATCAAACGCATAAATAATATTACCAGTATATGTGCCGGCCAAACCTATATATTGCCAAGTGGCAGGGTGGTAACAACGCCGGGCATTTACAACGATACCGCACGTAACCAACGTGGCTGCGATAGTATTATAGCCATTATAGAGATAAAAGTAGGAACACCTGTAATTGCGGATTCTGCCGCGTTCATATGCAAAGGCCAGTCGTATCTTTTACCCTCAGGCAAGGTTATAACAAATAGCGGCCTGTACCGCGACAGCCTGAGAAGTGTATTTGGTTGTGATAGCCTGATCGTGAACCTTACCCTTACTGTAGATACAGCCAGAACGGTAACAGGTAGTGCCAGCATTTGCGCCGGCAAAACTTTTACATTGCCCTCCGGCCGCATAGTTAACACCGCGGGTTTGCATACCGACACATTAAAAAATATGCGCCTTTGTGATAGCCTGATTAGTTCAATATCACTAAGTATAATACCGGCGCAATTACGCAATACCAATACATTTATTTGCACCGGTCAGTCTTATACGCTGCCATCTGGCAGAATAGTCAGCGCCTCTGGTAATTACCAGGATACACTACGCACCAGTGCAGGTTGTGATAGCATTATTACCTCTTTACTACTAACGGTTTACAGTGCTTTACAAAACAATAAGACCGCCTTTATATGTAGCGGGCAGCTATATTCTTTACCCTCGGGCAGGCAAGTGTCTGCCACCGGTATTTATAACGATACCATACGCTATACCAATGGTTGCGATAGCCTGCGAACCAATGTTAACCTCACCGTTTATAATAAAATAACAAACAATATTTCCATCAGCCGCTGTGCCGGCCAATCTTACACTTTACCATCTGGCAGACTGGTAACAGCAACCGGAATTTACCTGGATACGATCCGCTATACAAATGGCTGTGATAGTCTTTTTACCACGGTAAATCTTGTAATTGGCAGTGCTTTAATCAGTGCTGTAACTACGAGTATTTGTGCGGGGCAAAGCTTCACCTTGCCAGGTGGCAGGCTAATTACCGCTGCAGGCATGTACGAGGATACGGTAAGAACAACATCTGGCTGCGACAGCCTGATAACCCGTCTTACCCTTTCTGTAGATTTAGCTGCTGCGGCTTCTATAAGTGCTTCTATCTGTAATGGAAAGACCTATAGTTTACCGTCCGGCAGGCTGGTAACGCTGGCAGGTAATTATTTAGATACCATTAAAAACGTTCGAGGTTGCGATAGTGTTCGATATACCGTTTCAGTAAGTATACTCCCTGTAATTAAAGTGGATAGAACTGCCACTATCTGCACCGGGCAAAGCTATACCCTGCCCGGCGGTAATTCGGTTAGTGCTGCCGGCCTTTATAGAGATACACTTTTTACCTCCGCAGGTTGCGATAGCATTATTAATACAACACTTACAGTCCACCCTCCAATTTCGGTAGTAATCAGCGGCAACACCCTGGTATGCCAGGGGTCGGCAACTACACTCACTGCCACAGCTGCTAACGGTAACGGAGGGCCTTATGGTTTTAATTGGAGCCCTGCCGGAAGTACCGCTTCCATAACTGTTGCTCCCCTTGTTACGACAAAATACCTCGTTACGATCACTGATGGATGCACAGTAGCACCAGCTATAGATTCTGTTACCGTTACTGTGGTACCAAAGCCCGATTCCAGCTTTACTATTTCGGCTTCGGTTATTTGCGCACCAGCTTCCGTGAACTTTAATGCTGTTGCAACAGGAGTTCGCTACAAATGGAATTTTGGCACAGGTAATGCAGGCGACACTGCGGTTACCCGAAACCCAACATTTACCTACAATTCCAGTGGAACATACAACGTAACACTTACAGTTACCACACCCGGTGGTTGTACCAGCAGCAGTTTTCAAACAATCGTAGCGGCCACATCACCACAAGCCAGCTTTGCGCAACCCCTACCTATCTGCGCTGGTGGCAGCAGCAGTTTTACCGGTGCGGCAAGTAACCCAGCAGGTATTACCTGGAACTGGAGCTTTGGCAATGGAAATACGGCAACTGTACAAAATCCGCCCGCCCAAACCTATGCTGTTGCAGGAAATTATGTAATTCGGTTGATTGTTTCAAACACAGCGGGCTGTGCGGATACCATTAATAGAACGCTTGTGGTTGCACCGGTTCCAGTACCCGGCCTTAACAATGCCACTGAAAAAATATGCCTTGGAGCCAGTGTTGTGCTGCGGGCCCAGGGCGGCGTTAATTACGATTGGTCACCCAGCCTTTGGCTAAGCGATGCGGCAAGGGCATCACCCACCGCCACGCCGCCCACCACTACCCAGTACCGCGTAATAGTTACCAATGCAGCCGGTTGCAAGGCGACCGATAGCGTGCTGGTACAGGTTATGCAACCTTTCGTAATGGTGGCTCCCAGGGATACTTTTGTATGTGCCGGTGGTAGTGTGCAATTGCTTGCAAGCGGAGCCTCAAGGTATGTTTGGACCGGGACAGGCCTTAACAGTACTACAGTGGCCAACCCAACGGCTAAACCCAATGACACCGCCACCTATACGGTAACCGGTTACGGCGCAGATAATTGCTTTACACAAACGGCTACATTCACCATTAACCATATTCCGCTACCGTTTGTAGATGCCGGGCCTGACACCACCGTTTTGGTGGGTAGTAATTTTGCTTTGCTTCCACAGTTTGGCACGGGTATATCTACCTATCTCTGGACGCCAGGCACCTACCTGAGTTGTGCCACCTGCCCCAACCCAATAGTTACCCCCAGGACGCCAATTACATATACCGTCACCGTAGGCAATGCCTTTAATTGTGAAGCCAGCGATAGCCGGATCATTAAATTACTATGTACCAACGAAAGCATTTTTATACCCAACACTTTTACCCCCAATGGCGATGGAGCCAATGATGTTTTTTACCCACGGGGCGAAGGCATAAAATCGGTTCGGTTTTTACGGGTGTATAACAGATGGGGGCAGCTACTTTTTGAACGCCTCAACTTTAGCACAAATGACAGAAGCCAGGGCTGGGACGGCACATTTAAAGGCGAAAAACTAGCTCCTGATGTGTATGTGTATAGCCTTGGCATGGTGTGCGATAACGGCCAGGTAATAGACACCAAGGGGAATGTGATGATCGTGCGTTAGCAGGTTTTAAATAGCCTTTTGTTATGGGGATCCTACAGCCTTTGGCTGAAACAGTAAATTTGTTGATTTTTTTGATAAACACACATTAGCGGTCATTAAAAAAGTATGAAGCCAACACTCACTTTATTATTCTTTGCATTATCAGGGCTTACAGGCTATTGCCAAAACGAGCTCAAAAACTGGTATTTTGGCAGAGGTACAGATGGCATTACATTTATAAATAACACCGCGCAGAAATTAAGTAATAAGGTAAATGGTGTTGGCTACGAAGGCATGATTGTAGTTAACGATCCTCTTACCGGGGACTTACTTTTCTATAGTGATGGAGAAAGGGTAATTAACAAAAACCATCAGGTGATGGTAAACGGTTCTGGTCTGACAGGGCATTTTTCCGGTGCCCAGTGTGTACAAAGTTGTCCTGTGCCTGGCACCTGTGTAAAAAAATTCTATTTATTTACCAATTCTGCCTGGGATAATACAAGTGGAAGCATATCCTATTCTATCGTAGACTTTACCAATAACCCTTTGGGCGAAGTCACGAGCAAGAATACTTTGTTTTGGCAAGGCCCCTCCGATGAGGCTATGTGCCTGGTTAATAAGCCAGGCACTTACGATTACTGGTTGATAGCCAATGAATTTAGTACAGCAAAATATAATGTTTGGCCGCTAACAACTGCTGGCATTGGCACACCGGTTTCTTATACTTTTTCTAATACAGGATCCAGTTATCAAATGAATTATAGCAAGGCGTCCCAAAAATTATCAATAACGGGCTACGGAAATAAAAAAGTTACATTAATTAATTTTAATGACAATACGGGTGTGCTTAGTAACGAGGTTCAAATTGGAAGCCAATTTGCTGGTACTGCTGCCAGCCGCTTTTCTCCTGACGGAACCAAATTGTATGTGGGCATATTCTCAAACTCTTTACATCAATATAATTTTACAACTGCCAGTTGGATAAATATGAACACCTGTTGCCACCCACATGATTTAAAGATGGGGCCAGATGGCCGGATGTATTTTATCCACACTTATTATGCAGCCCAGCCGCTTGGTGTGATAGATTTTCCAAACCTTTCGGCCGCAGGTAATGCCTGTAATTATCGAACACTAACTTTTAGCCAGGGTTTTACAGGTGAGGTGAGGCGATTTCCGGAAACGGTTATTTTGCCTGAGCCACCAACCGCCGGTTCAGATATGGTTACCCTTAACGGATCATCAGTAGTTATTCCTGTTTTAAACAACGATTCCGACCCACTTGGAGGCTCTTTGATTATTGATGCAATTATTAGACAACCTGTTATTGGTACAGCCATAATTTCCGGCAATAATATTATTTATACTGCCGGACCTAATAGATGTAGTTCCACCGACACACTTATATACCGGATTGCCAATCCTACTTGTGCTACCGATACTGCAATAGTCATTATTAACCTGCCTCAATCTGTTATCCGTGTCCCGAAGCAGGACTCATTTTGTTCGGGGGATATTTATAGGCTTCCGTCGGGAAGGGTAGTAAATACGCCGGGAATATATATAGACACAGTACGTTATCTAGCTGGCTGTGATAGTCTTATTAGTACGATTGTGCTTACGAAAACTACTTCCACCGAACAAGCCTCTACCGCCACTATCTGCACCGGGCAAACCTATACGCTACCTGGTGGAAGCATCGTGTCGGCATCTGGTCTTTACCGAGATACACTTTCCAGTACTTCTGGTTGCGACAGCATTATCAACACAACCCTTACTATAAGGCCTCCCCTTTCTACAAGCATTAGCAGCATAGCATTAATTTGCGAAGGGGGGTCTGCCACCCTTACGGCCACAGCATCGGCGGGCAATGGTGGTCCGTACACCTTTAACTGGGGCAGTGCCGGCACTGGCAATACAATTACAGTAAGCCCTGCCACCAATACAAAATATTTATTAACTGTTACGGATGGTTGCACAGTGCTACCAGCTAAAGATTCTGTAACTATAACCGTTGTTCCAAAGCCGGATGCCAGTTTTGCGACATCGGCTTCAGCCATTTGTGCTCCTGCTTCTATAAGCTTCAGCAGCGTTGCTACAGGTGTCCGGTATAAATGGAATTTTGGTACAGGTGTTCCTGGTGATACTTCAGCAATTCGAAATCCAATATTTACCTATACCCAACCGGGTAATTATATTGTAACACTTACTGTAACAACGCCGGGCGATTGCACCAGTACCAGCACCCAATCTATAAATGCAGGTGTTACGCCTCAAGGAAATTTTGCACAGCCTGCACCCATATGTGCAGGTGGCAGCAGCAGTTTTACCGGAACGGTAAATAACCCCACCGGAATTATTTGGAACTGGAGTTTTGGCAATGGTAATACATCAGCCGTTCAAAATCCACCCGGCCAAACTTATACCACAGCAGGAAATTATGTAGTACGCCTGATAGTTACAAATGTCGCCGGCTGTGCCGATACAACTGACAGAACAATTGTAGTAGCGCCGATACCGGTTCCTGGTTTAAATAATGCTACTGAGACAATATGCCTTGGTGCAAGTGTTATATTAAGAGCACAAGGTGGTGGTACTTACGATTGGTCGCCGTCATTATGGCTGAGTGATGCAGCAAGCGCCAGCCCCGTTGCAACACCAATAACCACCACCAGGTACAAAGTAATTGTTACAAGTGCTGCGGGTTGTAAGGCTACCGATAGCGTATTGATACAAGTTACACAACCCTTTTCTATGATTGCTCCACGTGACACTTTTGTGTGTGCAGGTGCTTCTGTACAATTACAGGCAACTGGTGCGTTGCGATATTTGTGGAGCGGCCAGGGACTTAGTTTAACCACATCGGCCAACCCTATTGCAAAACTAAACGATACTGCAGTTTATACTGTAACAGGGTATGGTACAGATAATTGCTTCACACAAACTGCAACATTCACCATTAACGTAATACCTACCCCTTTTATAGAAGCGGGCCGGGATACCACAGTTTCGGTAGGTAGCAGCTTTGTCTTATTGCCACAATATGGCACAGCTATTACCCAATACCGCTGGTCACCGGATACCTACCTCAGCTGCAGCGACTGTCCGAACCCTGTTACCACACCACGGGCATCCATTACCTATACAGTATCAGTAAAAAATGCAGGTCAGTGCGAAGCCAGCGACACCCGTATTATTAAATTGCTTTGCAACAACGAAAGCATTTTTGTTCCCAACACTTTTACACCTAATGGCGATGGGGCCAATGATATTTTTTACCCACGGGGCGAAGGCATAAAATCTGTCCGGTTTTTACGGGTGTATAATAGGTGGGGACAGCTGGTTTTTGAACGGCTGAACTTTAATACCAACGACCGAAGCCAGGGATGGGACGGCACTTTTAAAGGCGAAAAATTAGCTCCTGATGTTTATGTGTACAGCCTCGGCATGGTCTGCGATAACGGGCAGGTGATAGATACCAAGGGGAATGTGATGATAGTAAGGTAAGAGGGATGGCATTTTATTTCAACTAGTTCTTGCTCATTGGTTGAATTTCAAAATTTACAAAAACCTTATTATGAAACAAATATTACGTCTGAGAAAGACACAAATTATCTCTTGCATTTTAATGATGGGAGCTCTTCCCCAATTCTGGAATACTGTAGCAAGCCAAAAAGTCTACAAAATTTATGACATGGCCAACACTCCAATATTTAGTACCAACATTTTCAGAACTGTGGGGGTTGGCAAAGAAGGTCATCTGTATGCCGGTACTTTACGTTTAGGCTTTTATCAATTTAATGGGCTTTCCTGGCAAAAATCAACACTACTGACTAACAACAGCATCAACGACATACAGACTGATGATTTTGGAGGCCTGTGGGTGGCGCAATCGGGCTACAATTCAGGATCTAATCAGAGCATTACAGGCGGTATTAATTATTTTCCGGATACCAGTCTTACCGGATACGTGGCATACGGTTCTGCCGATGGCGTACTAACCCGAAACTGCCGCGGGGTTTTTATAGATAAAGCAGGCTATTACTTAAATAACAGGCATCGTATATGGGGCGCACATTTGGGCGATGTCACTGGCGGCGTCACCAAATCTGGCGGAGTAGGATTGGGACTAAACTCATCTTCGCCATTTTTTAGCAGGCGACCGGGCACAGACAGCACCAATATGTTAGGAACAGTGCAATGTATCGGTGGCAACGAAACTGAAGTTTGGGCTTTTGCAAATGCCAATTATTCTAAAAACCAGATCTTAAGATATAATGCCATTTCAGGTTCTTTTATTGGGGTATACGACGATGCAGGTAATATCCCTCAATTGTTCCCAGGTTTTTTTGTACGGAGCATTCTCTTCGATACGGATGGCCGGCAATGGCTCGGACTTTCAAGTGGCGGATTGGTGGTAAAAAATGGTAGCCAATGGGCGACAGTAAATATGCCGTCCATTTTTCCGGTGGGAACTATCGTAAACAATAATTCTATATTCGAAGATTCCAGGGGTAAAATATATGTAGGTACCAGCAACGGCTTAGCCATTTACAGCGGGGGAAATATAGAAAATACGTCATCATGGAAATTAATGACGACACTTGACAGCCTACCACATAACAATGTTTTCGATATATGCGAAAACACCAAAACAGGAGATATCATAGTAGCAACTACCGGAGGTATTGCCTTTTTAAGAGAAAAAATGATAGCGGAATTAGAATGGGATTACAGCTATCCGCAAGCATTCTATCCTAAGCCAAAAGGGGTAGCAGCAGATGGCGTTTCCCGGCTGTACATTAAAATAACAGCGGACACCAGTTTACCCAACATAAAAAAGGCAGAATTAACCGTGATGGACTACCTGGACAAGCCGGCCAACCTAAAAGGAAAAGTAAGAAAGGTAGAAAATTTTAATTTTAAATACAGTGATCAGGCAAATACAGGCGCTTCAAATTATGCTGTAGACTCGGTGTTGTTCCCGGTAGAAAAAATGAGGTTCTGGTATATTTCGCCGGAGGATTATAATGCCGGAAGTGCACTGGCCGAACTAACTGATGAAAGGATAGAAACAGTAAAAATAGTACTCACATTTTCAAACGACACTAAAGATTCAACAGAGCTGGATATAAGAATTGTTCGCCCGCCCCTGGTTATGGTGCATGGCCTTGCAAGTGGCCCGGAGGCCTGGAATAATTTCCACAATTACAATGGAAAGTTTATAAGTAGTCCTGTGTTTAAGCACAAACGGGCGCTGAAATTAAGTGGGCGTGCTTCTTTTAAAGAAAACGCCAGCCACCTGATCGACCCTGATGATGAGAACAGCCTGCAATTTAGCATCAATCAATTAAGAGAAAAAGGTTATGCAAGCAACCAGGTAGATTATGTATGTCACAGCATGGGTGGAATGATGCTACGTGCAGCTATTGAGTACCAGAACGATAAATTTATTAATGGCCCTCAAAATTATAGAAACTATGCTAAGGGGTTGGTGCATAAAATGATTACGATTAATACTCCTCACAATAGCTCTCCAGTAGCTGATTTAATAGCGGAGTATATACCTCAATTAGAAGGCTGGCCAAAAAAGATTCTTGGAGAAATATATAAACGGTTTCCCGATACACAAAAGCCATTTGATTTTTTTGAGCCTTCAGTTGGTGGCGATTTAGGCATAGATGTCTTTCCTTTTGTCGCGACACCTGCTGTAAAAAATCTTAGCGTTCGCCATCAGTTTGGAGGCATAAATATGGAGGCTACACAGATAAGAAACCACCTGATTGCAGGCAATGTTGGGTGGACGAGTGCCAATACAGCAAGGTTTATTGCTGGTGTAGACCCAATACTGGAACTTATTGATGAGCTCCTAGATAGAATCAGAGATGAAGAACTAAACCTGACCGAAAAGATTTTTATAAATACACTGTATGGCCTGAATAAGGCAGCACGGGCCTGGTCTTTTTTGGAGCGGTACAGTGCAAAATCAGGTTACCCTAACTTTTTAGGGAGCAGCGATTTGGTGGTGCCGCTTAGCAGCCAATTGGCAAAACAAGACCCCAGCGCTACTCATATTAAAACATTCCCAAATTCGTCTGGGTCGTTGTATGACGCCAACCATGTCTCAATTCTCGACCGGTTAGACGTAGGCGACCATGTTTTGGATTTATTAAATGCACCAGTGAATGGCTCATTATTTTCCTCCATGATACCCGCTAATACAGATACAGAGCCAGCTGCCAATATTCAATTGTGGAAAAAAGCAATTACAAGCCAATCAGCAGAGGCAGTTAATCAGGTAACAATCAATGAACAGTACGGGTCTTCTAAAATAGAAATTACAAGCCCCGCAACCGGTGGTGGTTTAAAAGCCGATAGCGCTTTGCAGGTAACTATTCATCTAAAAGACACCGTAGGTCTTGCATACGTCAAATTGTATTTTCAAGGAGACGATACGGCTACTATTAGTCGTCAGCAATTCCAAACATTTTCATTTACTATAAACCCTTCCTACACCGATACACAAACTATTAGTGCACTGGCCGTATATGACAAGCCAAACAATATTGTGGAACGACATATAGATACCCTGATACAATTTGTTACAAACGCTGCAATTCCAGACAGTTTTAGATTGATTTCAGATACCGCCTCCATTACAGCTGGTGAAAAGTATTGCCCATCACTGGAAATTCATTATAATAACAAATGGGTGGCTACAACATACCGTAATAGTCAAATTACAGCGCAGGTGCAAAACACAAGCGTACTCAGCTATGAGGCTGACAAATCGTTTACCGGAATAAAACAAGGGTCATCGAAGATTTATTTTAATTATCTATCGTTTAAAGACACATTGAAACTTGGCATCAGCCCGGCACTTTACGAAAATTCGGTGAACCGTACACTATCCACCGGAAGTGTCAAAAACCCGGCTATTTGGAGCAAAGGACACATTCCTTATGATACAGATAGCATTGTGATAATGACTGGTCATCTGCTTACAATTGATTCTGCAATAAAAGTAAGAGCCATTAAAGCTGAAGCCGGTGGAAGTATCCGTGTAACCACAGGGGCCGACACACTCGAAGTGGGCGAAAAAACGACCGGCAATCGAAGCATACCAAGCTTTAAATGCTTCTATGAGCAAACAGAAAAAAAGCCCTTGTGCGGCTACACTTGCATATTACCAGTCTGTACCGTCTACGGGTTTTGCGGAAATAACAAAAAGCAATTATTGCCGAAAAGCTTAGAAAAGACCTACCGGGTGACATTATTATTAGACTACCCGGCTTTATGGCAAAGGGTGATGACCACAGCTCCCCTTGGTTGTTAGCGCTAAAACGCTTTGATATCTGACAATTCAAAACAAAATAATCCTTGCTGATTAAGCCCGCAGCGAAAAACCCGCGGAGAATCATTTCGGCAAATGCGGGAGTAAGCCATAAAGCAGGGTGCCAATGCCATCATCAATATGCGGTACGATGCCAACGATGTATTGCAGTGCGTGAACGAAGTACCCGCTTTCGTAACGGCGGTGGTAGTAGAGAAAAATCAACAATGCGCATGACATACCGCCCAAAAAAATCTCCGGCTTGCACCGGAGATTTTTTTATTATAAAGGTTTAAGGAGTGTATATTATTCCAGGTACATTCAGTTAGATCAATACACATAATTTAAAGCAGTTCTGTCATTGGAAGTAAACGGACGGTTTACGCCATTTCCAATGCAAGCCAGCATCCATGAATTAGCATCAGGACCGGTAGGTGTTCCCGGAATATGAATTGCGCCTACACCAGCCTGTCCTTCATTATAAGCGGATCCACCGCAGCTGTATTGCCGCTGGGCATAATCTGTATGGCGGAATCCGATGCAATGGCCGATTTCGTGAGCTAGTATGGACGTAACAGTATTAGCTGCCCAGGTATCCAGGTAACTCCTGTTTACTTTCACAGAATTGTAGGGGTTGCCACCACTTGGGAAACCAGCCGATGCCAGGTAGCCTGCACCACCGGGTGCAGCGGTAATTACGATGTTGCCACCGGAAGTAACCCTGGAGAAAGTAATCCTGAGTCCAAGGGCATTGTACCTGGATATGGCACTATTGCATGCAGTAACATAACTGGCAGGCAGGGTAGAGGACACACGGATGGTGATCGTTCTCGGCAGGCTCCCCACCAGGTTTGTTGTACGGTATTGCTCTTCATCACCTACCCTAAAAAATTGTCTTTCGGGTGTACTGTTCAGGAGCTCTTCTGTAATCACAATATCTCCTTCCACTAAATACCCTTCTTCAATCTTTTGAACATTTGTCTTTCCAAAACCAAGGTCATAAATTTTTTGCAGCGTGGCTTCTGAAATAGCCTCTTCCGGTGTTGATTCGAAGCTGGCTTTCTTACAGCTTACAAAAGCCAGAGATGCAATTGCAAGGACTCCCAAACTCTTAAAGAATTTTTTCATAGTCGTTTAGTTTTTTAATAAGATAAGAAGATAAATACCGTACCTGGAATATTTATGATGACAAGTTACCTTGCATCATAAATATGTTAAAATGATTTTTGGCAACTTTGTTGCAATTAAAAATGATCCTTAAAAATTTCGCCGAATTGCTGAACAGATAGGCAGCATTGGACAAAAAATCAGTTGATTAATGGATGTTTTATTTCAATATTTTAGATGATTGAAAATTTCGCCGCAGGTGCTTGTAAAAAACCAACTTATCCTTTGGGAAAAAAAAGTAAAAAAATATGGCTGGCTTTATTGTTGGTGGCAGCTTGTTATCCTGGCCTGGCGCAGCTTGAAAATCGGCTGCAAAAACTTTCTCCACTCTTACAGGAAAACATCCAAAAACAAAACCTGGTTAAGCCCCGCACGTTCCTTGTTTCTGTTACCGAAACAGTAGCTTTTGAACAGTGGGTTCAAGCGCAGCAATTTCCCATAAAAATGATAGCCGCCTATAAAGCAGCCAATGTTTTTGTAGTAGAAACGAATTGGGCAGATATGTTGCAAAAATTAGCCTCAACGAACCTGGTGACTTTTATTGATGAAAAGCGTTTGCCCAAAGAAGAACTTGTGGTCAATGGTTTTGATGCAGGCACCAATAAAATAAATATGCTCCACAACGAATTTCCCCTTTTCAACGGAAAGGGTTCAACTGTATCTGTAAAAGAGAATAAACCCGATACAACGGACATCGATTTTAAGGAAAGATATATTCCGACACCTCTTTCATCTGCAACTGTTACGGGCCATGCAAGTATTATGACTACCATGATCGCTGGCGGCGGAAATAGTTATTACCAGGGCAAAGGGGCGGCCTGGGCTGCTGGCATTACCTCTTCCAGTTTTGCAACTTTATTACCCGATGCCAATGCAGTGTACCAGCAATATAATATCTCTGTTCAGAATCATTCCTATGGCACAGGAATTGAAAATTTCTATGGAGCAGATGCGGTAGCGTATGATGCCAGCACATTAATCAACCCTTCGCTGGTTCATAATTTTTCGGCAGGTAATTCTGGTACAGGGACGAGTACCACAGGGCGATACGCGGGCATCCAGGGATATGCGAATATTACCGGCAGTTTTAAGATGGCTAAAAATATTATTACTGTCGGTGCCACAGATTCCTTCGGCATAGTAGCCGCATTAAGTTCAAAAGGTCCCGCTTACGACGGCAGGATAAAACCGGAGTTAGTTGCTTTTGGTGAAGATGGCAGCTCCGGCGCAGCAGCTATCGTTTCGGGCATTTGCCTGGTGTTGCAGCAGGCTTATAAGGAACAGCATAACAACATGACGCCGCCAGCCACTTTAATAAAATCACTTTTACTCAATAGTGCAGACGATGTGGAAACGCCTGGCATCGATTTTAAATCGGGGTTTGGAAGCGTAAACGCCTATAAGGCTATGAAGGGATCGCTTTCAGAAAGGTTTTTTAACCGAAGCGTTATCAATGGAGGAACCCAAACATTTTTTCTTCCTGTCGCTGCGGGAATAAAGCAGTTAAAACTTACATTGGTTTGGGATGACCCCGTAGCGGCAGCCAATGCTGGCTCTGCTTTGATCAATGACCTGGATATGGAGCTAAGCCTCAACGGACAAACATGGCAGCCCTGGGTACTCAATCATACGCCGCATCGGGATTCATTGGCGCTTTTGCCTGTTAGAAAAAAAGACAGTATCAACAATGTAGAGCAAATTACCCTGGATACGCCAGTTCCGGGTATCTATACGGTTAAAGTGATTGGTTATAAAGTAACAACTCCGATTCAAAATTTTTCGGTGTCCTGGCAAACCGATACCTCCAACATTTTTAAGTGGCACAACCCCACAGCTATTGATAATCTTACCGCCGGGGCTACCAACACGATACGATGGGAATCCAGTTTCCCTGATGGCTTTGGCCAGCTGGAGTATAGTTTAAATGGTACCAACTGGCAATTGATCAACACGCTTACCGACCTCAAAAAAGCGAGCTACAAATGGCTGGTACCCGATACCTTTTCTATTGCATTGCTTCGGATGAAAGTTGGCGCCCAGGTATTTGTATCCGATACTTTCACCATATCTAAAAGAATGGTTACGGCAGTCGGTTTAAATTGTCCTGACTCTTTTTTATTTTATTGGCCAAAGGTTTCCGGCATCACCCGCTACCAGGTATTTCGGCTGGTCAACTCGTACCTGCAGCCGATACTTACAACTACCGATACGGCCATTATCATTAGTAAAAGTATGAGCCCGTCGCTCCATTATACTGTTGCACCGGTTATCGGTAACAAAACAGGTGTCAAAAGTTTTACATTTAATTACAGCACCCAGGGAATTGATTGTTATTTCAAAAGCTTTTTTGCACAACTGAATAGTAGCAATACCGTCCTCCTCGATCTGGAACTGGGATCCAATTATCGCATTAAGAAAATGGATTGGCAAAAACTGTCTGGTGGTAATTTTCAAACGTTACAAACTGTTTCACCTGTTAATAGTTTACAGTTTTCATACACCGACAGAACGCTCTTTAAAGGAATAAACACCTACCGGGTAAAAATTGAACTCGAAAATGGGCAAATCATCTACAGCCATGAAGAATCAGTGAATTTCCTGCAGGATGCTGAGTATATTATTTTCCCAAATCCTGTTTCTCAAAACGGCTTGCTACATATGCTTACAAAGGACCCCGACAGCAGGACAATAGAAATTTACAATATGATGGGTGTAAAAATCTTTGAGAAAAAAACCAATGATGTCCTCACTTCTTTTGCAATAAACAGGTTGAATAAAGGCTTGTATTTTGCACGTATCGTCCAAAACAACTCCGTAAAAAAAACGCTGAAGTTTGTTGTTTATTAAAATGGACCTCAGCTTAAATATTTTCCTACAATCGGTACCCTTCTTCCTACACCAAAGGCTTTTGGGGAGACACGGATGATAGGGCAAAACTGGTTTCGCTTGTACTCATTCACGTTAACCATCTTTAGAACCCGGTCTACAAGTGCCGGTTCAAAACCCAGTGCTTTTATTTCTTTGGGGCCCTGGCGTTTTTCTATGTACTGGTAAAGTATCGGGTCGAGAATATCGTATTCAGGCAGGCTGTCGCTGTCTTTTTGCCCGGGCCGCAGTTCGGCGCTCGGCGGTTTTGTAATAATATTTTGCGGAATGATTTCTGCGTTCCGGTTGATATACTTAGCCAGCTCATACACCTGTAATTTATAGCAATCGCCCAGTACGCCAAGCCCGCCCGCCATATCGCCATAGAGGGTGCCGTAGCCGGTGGCCAGTTCGCTTTTGTTGCTGGTGTTTAATAAAATATAGTTGAATTTATTGGCCAACGCCATCACCAGGTTTCCACGGGTGCGGCTCTGCAGGTTTTCTTCGGCTACATTAAAAGGCAGATCGTTGAACACCGGTTTCAGCGTAGCCACAAATTGGTCGAAAATAGCTGCGATGGGAATTGTGTCGTATGGGTTACCAAGGTTCTGGCTCAACAATTCAGCATCAATAACGGAGTGCCCCGTAGAGTATTGCGAAGGCATCAGGATAGCCCTCACATTTTCTGCGCCTAAAGCGGTGCAGGCCAATGCGAGCGTAACAGCACTGTCTATCCCTCCGCTGCTGGCCACAATGGCTTGCTTAAAATTCATCTTTCCAAAATAATCTTTGATGCCCATTACAATAGCATCATGCACCTGGGCAATATTCAGCGATGGCTGCAGATCTATTGGCACCAATTCTTTATCGGGAATGCGATTTGCAGGTTCAATAATGGGTGCATTAATAGTGCCGTCGTCATTCAGTTCAAATAGCTGCAATGCTTCCTCAAACAGGGGCAACTGGCCGCAAAGGTTGGCCTCTTTGTCAAAAACCAGGGATGCCCCGTCGAACACAATTTCGGTTTGGCTACCAACCCCATTACAATAAAACATAGGCAGTTTGTATTTGCTGACATTGGCCTTGATGGTGGCTTTCCGGTCTTCGTCGTGGGTGTAGTCGAACGGAGACGCACTCAGGTTGAGCATCATGTCCGGATGCTGTTCCATTAGCTTGTCCATAGGGCAAATACGGTACAGCGGGTTGTCACCGAGATTCCAGATGTCTTCGCAAATGGTAACAGCCAGTTTTTTCCCTTTAAATTCGATGATACTCCATTCATAGGCCGGTTCAAAATACCGGTACTCGTCAAATACATCGTAAGTGGGCAGGCATGTTTTGTGCGCCACGGCCTGTATTTTTTTATCGTACAGGAAATATGCTGCGTTAAACAGGTCTTTGCCTTCTTTAATCGGGTTTCTCTCAGGACCGCCAACCAAAACCGCTATGGTATCGGCATGTGCTGCAATCGCTTCTACAGCAGCCTCGCATTTTTCAATAAAATCGTTGAATTCGAGAAAATCACGCGGTGGATATCCACAAATGCTCAGTTCGCTAAAGAGAATCAGGTCGGCTCCCATAGCCTTTGCCTGCTCCACAGCTGCGATGATTTTTTGTGTATTGCTTTCGAAATTTCCTACATGATAGTTCTGCTGGGCTAATGCTATTTTCATGGTGCTGAGGTCTTATAGTTTTCAAACTGCAATTTCAGCAATAATGCTGATGTATAATGGGAGAATTCTGTTGGAAAAAAAACGCTGGCAAAGACATTGTCAAATTATTAGAAGTTTAGAGCCGAACGCTCTGCTTCATTTTCGTTTGCTTTGCAACCTATTTTAAAATGATTATGATCCGATCTTTTTTAATCCTGTTGAGCTTGTCATTTTTCCTTTCCTGCAAGCCCGGCAAAAACATACCCGATGTTTCGAATATCAATGCCACGGTGAACCTGCTTCGCTTTGAACAGGATTTCTTCCAGATGGATACCTTGCACGTGAACGAATCGCTTAATCAGCTGAGCCAGAAGTACCCGGTGTTCCTCGGTGATTTTATGGGTAATATTCTCGGGCTGCCACAGACCGATAGTTCCATTACAGCAGTCAAAAATTTTATCGCGACTTACCAGCCTATTTATCAAACCACCCAAACAGCGTTTGCCAACTTTTTGCCTTACAAAAAGGAGATAGAGCAGGGGCTACGCTTTACCAAATACTATTTTCCCAATTACAAGCTACCCAAAAATATTATTACGTTCATCGGCCCGATGGATGCCGTCTTTAGCGGCAGCACGGCATCTTACGGTGATGCTATGACACTGGACGGTCCAGCGATTGGTCTGCAATTGCATTTGGGCAAGGAGCACACTGCTTACCAAACAGGAATGGAAAATGGTATCACCTACTCGTACCAGGTAAGGCGCTATGTACCAGAAACGATCCCGGTAAATGTTATTAAAAATGTGGTGGATGACCTGTTTCCATACAATTCCGGCAGCAGACCGTTAATTGAACAAATGATCGAAAAAGGCAAACGGCTCTATGTGCTGGATCAATTGATGCCGGAGACCAGCGACACACTAAAAATTGGCTATACCGATGATCAACTCACCATCTGCAACGATCACGAAGCAGATATCTGGAACTTCTTTGTAAAGAACAATTTAATATTCAGCATAGAACCTTCAGTAAACAAGGAATATATAGAAGACGGCCCCAAGACACAGGTGCTTGGCGAAGGGGTTCCAGGTTACCTGGGCCTGTATGTTGGCTGGCAGATCGTAAAAACCTGGATGGGCAAAAATGACGGCACGACTTTGGAGCAACTGATGCAAAAAGACGCCAAAGTTCTTTTTAACGAGGCTGGTTACAAACCGAGAGGCCAATAACTTTTGCCCGAAAGTGGTTCTACCGTTAAATTGTTTTCACCACGATCCTTTCCAATTCAAAAACGACGGTATCTGCATTTTTCAGAAGCAATTTATTCCCCTTTACTTCCCACATATTTACCGTTTCCAGCGCTTTCATCATGATCCGCTCCTTCTCCATTTCGGGGCAGGCCATCATGGTACTACCCAACGCTCCGAGGTTTAGTTCGAAGCCTGTAACAGTGTAATTGCCAAAGAAGCTATTGCAACTGGCTTTACCACTCACTTTAAAACTGCTGTCATTAAAGCTGATCCTTTCTTTTTTCGATGTGAAATCCATCGGGTCGGGCCCCATCATTTTTACAAATCGCCAATCGCCACCGATGCCTTTTTTAGAGCCGATCAGTTCCCCATATTCCATCGCGGGTACCCGTTCCTTTTTTACCAGTTTTACCAATGTCCATTGTATGTTACTGGTACTGGCGGTATCTGATTGTTTTACCGGAATGGTTTCGTTAATAAGCAAAGTGTACAGGTACCCGGGTTCAAATTTGAAGCCTCTAATGGGCTGATACAAAAATTGCCAGGTTTTGTCCTTCCCTTTTTCTTTGAACTCAAGGCATTTGGTTCTGTTATTATCGATACCGATGCAATCCTGCTGTTCGCTATTAATCAGGATGGTTCTTTGTTTGGCCGCTGCCAGGAACGGCATCATCAAGACGGCCAGCAACATCACGCACATATTTTTCATATCCCATTTTTTTTGTTCGGGCTAATGGATGGAATGGTATCCGGCATTTCATACAACCAGTTTGTTAAAGCCTACCCGGGTTACAAAAGCTGGAGGTCTTCCAAAGCCATAAAACACCAAAACTGTGCCATCAGTGCCAGGACACCTGCCCCATAAACATCTTTAAACCTTTATGTAAATCTTCTTCCTGTCCAGCAGCCAGGCAAAAAACCAGTACATAATGATCATACAAATGGCATACAGCAACGAACCCGCCCTCAAATCGGGGCTGATATTTTTACAGATATGTTCGTAAAACCAGCTAAAAGGGCTGAGGTAACTCACCTTTCCTTCAGCATTTACGGCTCCGGGGATCCGTATCAATCCCACCAGTCTTGGCAAAAAGCCGCTGAGGAAAAAGATGAACAGCGGGTTCTTGCCAAATACATCAAAAAATTTACTCCAGGCCCCTTTGGCATCCCGGAATTCCAGTAGGTATATCAGCACGCCTATTACCATCAACGCCAGGCCGGTGGTATAGATCACATAGCTGCTGGTCCATATTTTTTTGTTGATAGGGTACACCATATCCCAGGCAAATCCGGCAAAAATGAGTACAGCGCCAAACACAAAAAGATTACTGAGCATTTCAAAATTCTTTCCCTTTTCCCTGATATAAAGCCCCGTCAGGTAGCCCATCAGCACCTGGACAATAGCTGCGAACGTGCTGATCAAACCTTCGGGGTCAAACGGCACGCCCTCTCCCTTGTAAACATGCGCCTTGCCAAAAAGGTCGATATCCACCTGAGTTCCAAAAAAGCCCGTCATACTGTAAGGATCCGCTTTGTTGCCAAAAGCCCAGGTCATCCACCAAAACAACAGCAGCATTACAACTCCAATGTAAAAGGTCCATTTTGGTTTGGTGTAATACGCAATAATGCTGGCAAACAAATAACAGATAGCGATCCGCTGCAGCACGCCCAAAAGCCGGATGCCGCTATCGGGGTTTTTAGCCTCTGTCCAGGCTTTAAAAACAATGTGTTCGCCACTCCACTTTATAAAAGGACTCCAGTTAAGAAACAGCCCTATCAAAAAAATAAGAACAAACCTTTTTAGCACTTTCCCCCAAAACACAGCATCGTTATTGGCGGCCTGGAACCTGGGGATCACAAATGCCATGGCATTGCCCACTGCAAACAGAAAAAAGGGAAATACCAGGTCGGTAGGTGTACAGCCGTGCCATGGAGCGTGTTTTAGCGGCGCATAAATATGGCCCCAGCTACCCGGGTTATTTACCAGTATCATAAGTGCCACGGTGGCCCCGCGAAATACATCCAGGGAATAATAACGTTCTTTCAAGGCAGGCAGTTTTAGCTTTAAAAGTAAAGGTTTATCGTTGGCCCCGGGCTTTTTTTGTGATAGCCTTTAGCATCCTGCTTTGCACAAAATCATTTAGGTTTGCACACCTTTTCAGATGACCAAAACCATCCGCAGGGAATCATTCCAATCATGGAACGGAAGTAAGCTTCCTTTAATCATATTTTGATCGCATGAAGATTTTAGTAACCGGCACTGCAGGCTTTATTGGGTTTCACCTGGCAAATAATCTACTGGCACTGGGTCATGAAGTAATCGGTCTCGACAGCATTAACGACTATTACGATGTAAATGTAAAATACAGCCGCCTTCAATTTGCCGGTATTGAAAAAGGGCAAATTCAATACAATAAGCTCGTAAAAAGCACCCGACAGCCCGGATACCAATTTATCCAATTACAAATGGAGGACCGCGAAGCGGTTCACCAGCTCTTTGCTGACCAGCAATTTGAATGCGTAGTAAACCTGGCTGCCCAGGCCGGGGTTCGTTACAGCATTACCAACCCCTATGCCTATATCGACAGCAATATTATCGGCTATATAAACATTCTGGAAGGCTGCCGCCACCATGGCGTAAAACACCTTGTGTATGCCAGCAGCAGCAGCGTGTACGGCATGAACGAACAAAACCCTTTCAGCACCCATGAAGGCGTAAACCACCCCATGAGCCTTTATGCTGCGAGCAAAAAAAGCAACGAATTGATGGCCCATGTATACAGCCACCTTTACGGGTTGGCCACTACTGGTCTCCGTTTCTTTACCGTGTACGGGCCCTGGGGAAGGCCGGATATGGCCCTGTTTCTTTTTACAGAAGCTATCCTGAAAGGGGAGCCCATCAAAGTGTTCAACAATGGTGATATGGTGCGGGACTTTACCTATGTGGCCGATATTGTAGAAGGGATTACCCGGGTAATACAGCATCCCGCAGAGCCAAATCCTGCCTGGGATCCAAAACACCCTGACCCTGCAACCTCCACCGCACCCTACAAAATTTACAATATTGGCAATAACAATCCTGTTAAGCTGCTGGATTTTGTGCATGCCATAGAAGAACAGTTAGGCAAAACAGCAGAAAAAGTGATGATGCCATTACAGCCCGGCGATGTGCCTGCCACATACGCCGATGTAGACGACCTGGTAAACGACCTTGGTTACCAACCCAGCACCGAGGTAAAGACAGGAATTAAGAATTTTATTGAATGGTACAAAGCGTATTATGGCGTGTAGGTTGGGAATTAGGGATTTGTAGAGACGCCATGCTGGCGTCTGAATCTTGCAAATAAATAAAATGCAGCAAATTTTCCCCTGCCCGGGTTAAAACCAAGCCCCGACAGGGTAACCAAAATCCAAAATCAAAAATCATATATCCATCATGGCTTTCGAAAAAAACATCATCATCACCGGCGGCGCTGGCTTTATTGGCAGCCATGTAGTAAACCTGTTTGTAAAAAAGTACCCGCAATACCGCATCATCAACCTCGATGCCCTTACTTACGCCGGCAATCTTGAAAACCTGAAAGGGGTTGAAAATGAGCCCAACTATGTGTTTGAAAAAGGCAATATCCTGGATGCGGCTTTTCTCAAAAACCTGTTTGAAACATATGGTGTAAGCGATGTGATCCATCTTGCGGCCGAAAGTCATGTAGACCGATCCATTTCATCGCCCCTGGACTTTGTATATACGAATGTGGTAGGAACTGTAAACCTGCTGAATGCAGCCAAAACTGCATGGGCAGATAACCTGGAAGGGCACCGCTTTTACCATGTAAGTACAGATGAAGTATATGGTGCCCTGGGCGCCGAGGGACTGTTTACCGAAACAACCCCCTATAGCCCGAACAGTCCTTACAGCGCCAGCAAAGCCAGCAGCGATCATTTTGTAAGAGCCTATGGCGAAACCTATCATTTGCCATTTGTGATCAGCAACTGCAGCAATAATTATGGACCCAATCATTTCCCCGAAAAGCTGGTACCATTATTTATAAATAACGTGGTGAATAACAAGGCGCTACCGGTTTACGGAGATGGTAAATACACCCGCGACTGGCTTTATGTGATCGATCATGCAAGGGCTATCGACACCGTTTTTCATAAAGGCGGCAATGGCGAAACCTATAATATTGGCGGCTTTAATGAATGGCAGAATATTGACCTGGTAAAACTGCTGATCAAACTGATGGATGAAAAACTGGGTCGCCCCGAAGGCACCAGCCTTTCGCTGATCACTTATGTAAAAGACCGGCCAGGCCACGATCTCCGCTATGCAATAGACGCTTCCAAAATCAACAAAGAACTCGGGTGGGCACCAAGTGTAACTTTTGAAGAAGGCCTTGCCAAAACAATTGACTGGTACCTTGAAAATACAGAATGGCTGCAACATGTAACCAGCGGTGCGTATGCCCATTATTACGAACAACAATACGGGTTAGTTGATTAGTAATTGGTTGATTGGTGGTTAGCATAGCCATCGATTATACATCCTGACCAATTTACCAGTGACTTATTGACCCAATGACCAAAAACCTTCCACCTTCCGACTTTAACCTTTCACCTTAACATGCAAGTTATACCTACCAATATTGAAGGCTGCCTCATCATCGAAAACAAAATCTTTGGCGACGACCGGGGTTATTTTTTAGAAAGTTTCAATGCCGCCACTTTTAAGAAACTCACTGGGATTGAAACGCCTTTCGTCCAGGACAACCAATCTTTTTCAGCATATGGTGTATTGCGTGGTTTGCATTTTCAAACAGGCGAATTTGCGCAGGCTAAACTGGTAAGAGTGTTACAGGGCAAAGTGCTGGATGTAGTTGTAGATATCCGCAAGGAAAGCCCAACGTTTGGCCGGCATTTTAGCCTGGAACTGAGCGACGATAACAAACAACAGCTGTATGTACCACGCGGCCTCGCACATGGGTTCGTGGTGCTCAGCGAAACCGCCACCTTCTTTTACAAATGCGACAACCTGTACAATAAAGCCAGTGAAGGCGGTATCATGTTCAATGATGCAGATCTAAACATCGATTGGAAAGTGCCCGAAACTGCCATGATATTATCCGAAAAGGACAAGTCAAACATGACTTTTAAGGAGTACATGGAGAAAGGTTCAGTCAACTAATATTCGTTGGTTCCATTTCATTTATTTCACTCCCAACGCACATAGCAAACTCTCGGCGATGGCTTGTAAGTTGAACACGGAAAATGAGCCGGCGGTTAGGAGGCAGCCGACCCGTTGTAATTACCTAAGGTTGGTGAGAAAACTGAGACCATCGAGATGGCCCAAAATGACCCTTTTTCCAACTGTTTCATATCTTGCCATGCAGAAAAAAATTATACCATGAAGAAATTTATTCTTTTTGCGACGCTGAATTTTTCGGCTGGTATTTTATTTTCCCAGAATGTAGGTATTGGAACCACCATTCCCGCAGCCAAATTAGATGTCAAAAGCACAAGTAACTATGTAGGCCAGTTTAACGGGACCAGCCCCATGTATATGAGTATCTATGAGGGTGACGTTTACCGCGGCTACTGGGGGTCTTATACTGGAGCCGCAGAAGATATTGATTTTGGTACGGGAGCCGGAAACACAACCGGAAAACTACACTTAACCGTTCAGGCCGTGCCAAAGCTTACCATAAATGCGGCAGGGCAGGTAGGTATTGGCCTTACCAACCCCAATCACAGGCTGCACGTGGCTAATGGTGATCTATTTGTAGAATCCAGTGTCGGCAAGATCATTTTCGGTTATGAGACGGGTGGCAGCCAATGGCGCCTGGGCACAACCGGTGCAGGTGCAGATATACGTTGGTATACCTACAATGGAACTGCAGAAACCCCGATGCATTATTATCATCAAAACGGTAATATCGGCATAGCAACCGGAGTTCCCGTACCAAAAGCCCGGTTAGAAGTATTTGGCGCTGGCACCACTTCTTCTACCAACACCTTCATGTTGCGGAGAAGTGATGGTGATACCTTACTTCGTATGCGGGATGATGGCCGCATGGGTATTAATTATAACGGCACAACGTATGCACGTCAAATAAATATAGGGGGAACGGGGATAAACTTTTATACCATTAATCCAAATGAAATTAATGGTTACTCATTCGGCGGCTCCCTGTTTCCAACAGATACATCGTTGGTGCTTTGGTCCAACAACAATACCAATAACTACCTCGTACTGCAGCCATCCTGGGGTAATATAGGTGTAGGCACTTACACACCCAATGCCAAATTTCATTTGAATGGAGCCATGCTCGTAGGAAGCAACAGTGCCCGTATTGCCATGGGCTATGCCGTTAGCGTCGACGGCAGACTGATTTGCGAGGAATCTACCGTACTAAACAGCACCTCCTGGCCCGATTATGTGTTTGACGATTCCTATCAATTAATGCCGCTGGAAGATTTAAAGAAAAAAATCCGTGCGGATAAGCACCTTCCAAATATCCCCTCTGCCGCCGTGGTAGAAAAGGAAGGAATACACCTTGGAGAAATGAGCAAAAAAATGATGGAGAAAATAGAAGAACTTACCCTGTACATTATTGAATTAAACAGCAAAAATGCCACGATGGCAGAAAGGTTGGAAAAATTAGAGAAGCAGGTAAAAACACAATAACTGTCCGGTTTTAAAAGATATTCCGATACGGTATAAATGGATATGCAACCACGAATAGAAACGCTGACAGAAAAAAAATTGATTGGTAAAAGCATGGAAATGTCTTTTTCCAACAATAAAACCGGTGAACTCTGGCGCAGTTTTATGCCGGTACGAAAAGAAATTCAAAACAGTATTGGTTCTGACTTTTTTTCCGCAGAAGTATATCCGCCTTTATTCTTTAAAGCATTTGATCCGGATGCGGTTTATGAAAAGTGGGCGGCTATTGAAGTTCCCGATTTTAAAACAGTTCCTGAAGGAATGAAAACACTTACATTCCCGGGCGGACTCTATGCAGTTTTTGTTCACAAGGGCCCCGCAAGTCACGGTCCTGAAACTTACCGGTATATATTTGGTACCTGGCTAACCGTTTCAGAATATTTGCTGGACGACAGGCCTCATTTTGCTGTGATGGGAGCAAAGTACAAACACGAAGACCCGGATTCTGAGGAGGAAATTTGGATACCAATAAAACAACGTAGTTAAAAAAAGCACCGACCTTAAAACCTGCCACCAAATACAATTCATTTTCACATTTTCATATTTTCCACATTTTCACATTCAAAAAATGAAAGGCATTATTCTCGCCGGCGGATCCGGCACCAGGCTTTACCCCATTACAAAAGGCATCAGCAAACAGCTAATGCCCATTTACGATAAGCCCATGATCTACTACCCGCTTAGTGTGCTGATGCTGGCGGGTATCAAAGAGATTCTCATCATTACCACACCGGAAGACAACGACCAGTTTAAGCGCCTCCTGGGCGACGGATCTGAACTTGGTTGCCGTTTTGAATACGCTGTACAGGCGGTTCCAAACGGCCTGGCACAGGCTTTTGTTATAGGTGCCCCTTTTGTGGGCAAAGACAAAGCTGCGCTGGTTTTGGGCGACAATATTTTTTATGGAGCAGGTTTTGGCGGGCTGGTGAAATCTTTCAACGATGTGGAAGGTGCAGCGGTATTTGCCTACGAAGTAAGTGACCCCGAACGTTATGGCGTGGTAGAGTTCGACGAAAATTTTAAAGCGCTCTCCATTGAAGAAAAACCAGATGCACCAAAGAGCAATTACGCGGTACCAGGTCTCTATTTTTATGATAACGATGTGTTGGAAATAGCTGCCAACATTGCACCTTCTAAAAGGGGCGAATATGAAATTACCGAAGTAAACAACCAGTACCTGAAACGCGGCAAATTACAGGTCGGGGTTATCAATCGCGGTACTGCCTGGCTGGATACCGGCACTTTCGACAGCTTGCACGATGCCTCCGAATTTGTACGTGTCATTGAAAAACGCCAGGGGCTTAAAATTGGCTGTATAGAAGAAGTGGCTTACCGAATGGGTTTTATAGACCATGCCCAATTAATGAAGCTGGCAGAAGCTCTGCACAAGAGTGGATACGGCGTTTACCTGAAGGGAATCAAATAAAAGCTTAGCGGTTTACCGGCACAAAAACACGTTAACCGGGCTTTCATTTTTAAATAAAAAACGCCATCTTGTTACCTGCATCCAATCGTTTATCATCTTCAAAAAAATAATCATGGAAAAAGTAACCGGCCTCGGTGGCGTGTTCTTTAAAGCAAAAGATCATAAGGCCTTATGTAAGTGGTATGATGACAACCTGGGTACTCATTTTGGTGATAATTCATACCTTGATTTTGTATGGGTGAATCAAAATAATCCTGACGTTCCGGGCCATACGGTCTTTTCGTTTTTTAAGTCAGACAGCAGTTACTTCGCTCCATCTGAAAAACCATTTATGATCAATTTCAGGGTAAAAAACCTGGATGCCATGCTGGCCCAACTTAAGGCCAACGGAGTGGAAGTGATCGACAAAACAGAATCCGCGGATTATGGCAACTTTGGCTGGTGCCTGGATCCCGAAGGCAATAAAATAGAACTGTGGGAGCCGGGACAGGAACCCTCTTAAAACCGGCATATCTTACAAAATATTGCCAACTGCCAACAGTAAAACTGCCAACTTTCATGCAAACTTCCGCAAACCACCTATCATCTAACTGCAAACGGTTGCATAGCATTGCCTATTTTAGCAATCACAATAAAAAACACCTTAGTTGCTAGCCTATGGCCTTGTTCGATTTTAAATTGCCCAACCAGATTTCGAAAGCACTCAACCTGCCGGTGTCATCTCCCAGGAGCCAGCAGCTAAAAGTGTTGAAGAAATTATTACGAAAGGCAAGGTTTACAGAATTTGGCCAGCGGTATCGTTTTGATGAGGCATTACTTAACAAGCATGTGGGAAAAAGCTTTCAGCAACTCGTTCCGATATTTGATTATAGCAGCATTTACTCCGCATGGTGGCATAAAACACTCGAAGGGATTCCGGATGTTTGCTGGCCCGGAAAGATCAAATATTTTGCACTTAGCAGCGGTACCAGCGAAGCGGCCAGCAAGTATATACCAATAACCAACGACCTGATAAAAGGCAACAAAACCGTGATGGTAAGAATGCTTTTGAGCCTTCGCAATTACCACAATATCCCAATTCAAAATATACCCAAGGGATGGCTCACACTTGGCGGAAGTACACAATTACAAAAAGGCCCCGGCTACTATTCCGGTGATCTCAGCGGTATTACTGCCAAGAAACAACCTTTCTGGTTTCAGCCATTTTATAAGCCCGGGAAAAAAATTGCCCGCCAAAAAGACTGGCAAAAAAAGCTCGAGGAAATTGTGGAAAAAGCCCCTCAATGGGACATCAGCTTTCTATTAGGCGTACCGGCCTGGGCGCAGCTTTGTATGGAGATGATCATAGAGCGCTACAACCTGGAAACGATACACGATATATGGCCCAACCTTTCTTTTTTTGTGCACGGAGGTGTGGCTTTTGAACCCTACAAAAAAGGGTTTGAAAAATACCTGGCCAAACCCCTCACATATATTAACACCTACCTGGCCAGCGAAGGCTTTTTAGCCTACCAGGACAGGCAGGGTTCCGGCTCTATGCGGCTGGTAACGAACGACCATATCTTCCATGAGTTTGTGGCGTTTAACGAAACCAATTTTGATGCTGATGGCAATATCAAACCGAATGCAGAAGCGCTGATGATCCATGAGGTGGAGGAAGGAACCGACTATGCCATTCTTATCAGCACATCGGCAGGCGCCTGGCGCTACCTGATTGGTGATACTGTAAAATTTACCGATAAGGAACATTGCCAGATCATCATTACCGGCCGAACCAAGTCTTTCCTGAGCCTTGTGGGTGAACACCTGAGCGTAGACAATATGAACAGGGCCATAGAAATGGCGCAACAGTATTTTAATATTTCCATCCCCGAGTTTACAGTTGCCGGTGTGCCACATGGTAACTTTTTTGCCCACGATTGGTATGTAGCCACAAACGATAAAGTGAATAGCCTGGAACTGGGGAAGTTTATAGACAATAAACTAAACGAACTGAATGACGATTATGCAGTGGAACGACGCCATGCATTAAAAGAAGTGAGGCTGGAAGTACTTAGCGAACAGCAGTTTATGGACTTTATGCACTGTAAGGGAAAGATCGGCGGGCAGCACAAATTTCCCCGGGTTTTGAAAGGTAAGATGCTGGAAGACTGGATGAAATTTTTAAAAGGAGATCTTGTTAAGCTATAAGGTTCAAGCACCAGCGTACAAGATTCAAGACGCAATATCCGGGGCCTTGAATTTTATTTGAGCATTGAACATTGTTCGTTGAATATTTCCCCTTGCGCCGGTGTCTTGATCCCTGGCGCTTGGTACTTGTTCCTTGAACCTTGTATCTTAACAACAAAATCTACACACTGCATGTTAGAAGCATTAATTAAAGGATTGGCAATAGGATTGTACCTCTCGGTGTCGGTGGGTCCGCTCATATTTGCCATTATTAAAACCTCCCTGAGATATGGCCATAAAGCTGGCTATGCGTTTGTAGCCGGTGTTTCTGCAAGCGACATTCTGATGGTTTTGGTAGGTAATTTTGCCGCAGAATTGGTGCAGAGCGTACTGGTATATAAAAAAGAAATAGCGATCGGCGGTGGCATTCTCTTAATCGTCATGGGCCTGTTGACTATTATACTTAAAAAAGAACCCAAGGCTGGTGACGACCATGGTATCGCAGCAAAACTGGATCATAAAGGATACCTGACTATTAGCCTGCAAGGCTTTTTTATGAATCTTCTAAATCCTGGTCCTATTCTTTTGTGGCTTGGCTGGTGTACCTATTTCGCCAATATCATGACGATGAAAGAGCGCATTGTATTATTTACGACCAGCCTCGTATTTGTTTTGGCGGCAGATATTGCTAAAGTGGTACTGGCAGGCAAACTCCGTGAAAAGCTTACGCAAAAAACGCTTCACAAGATCAATATTATCTCCGCTATCATCCTGATTGTGTTTGGTGTTTTTATACTGGGCCGGGTTATCCTCTTCCCTCAAAAATTTGCGTAGGGCAAAGCAAGTGGCGAGTGGTGAATAGCAAGTTGGTGCGCCGACAATATCTGGAAACTCTTTTTACATTATGCTCCCTACCCGCAACAAACTACTAACTACTCACCTGCAGCATCAATTAACAAACCATTGATATAATTGCAAGGCAAACGCATTAGGTTTGAAGCACGATGCGTTTCATTTTTACCCTCTTTATTCTTACATTCATTTTCACCGCGGCACAGGCACAGAATGACCTGTTGCTGCTGCGCAAAAACAATAAAACCATCAGGCAGTTTTATCCCGGTATCAGCATGCAGTTCTATACTGAAAACAAACAGCTTATCAGCGGCTTTATCACTAAAATAAAAGATGATAGTTTATACCTGGACCAGTTCGATATCCGCACCATGTATACAGGTTGGGGCAGTGCAGTTTACGATACTGTCACCACTTATCACCTTGCCTTTTCTTACAAGGATATTGTGGCATTTCCGGCAAAACAAAAGATGGGTTCCGCCACCATTCCGGGGTTACTGATGATCGGTTCGGCGGGTTATGCGGCGCTTAATATTATTAATGCAGGTACGCAAAACGAAAGCCTCACCGGCAGCGAAAACCTTACCAAACTTGGCATTGCAGCCGGGGTTTTTGCCACCGGCTTCCTGCTAAAAAAATCGAAGAAAGATTATTGGCCTGTCGGCAAAAAATACAAACTGGTGTATTTAGGGATGAAGCAGTAGGGAAGAAGATTCAGGTTACAAGGTCCAAGGTTCAAGGAAGACAAGATGCAATACCTGGCTCTTGTCTTCCTTGAACCTTGAATCTTAAATTACATTACTGCCTTCACTACATTATGAATCACTTTGGGTTTGCCGAGCGTATAGTAGTGCAACACGGGCACACCAAATTCTTTTAGTTCCTTGCTTTGCTGAATCAGCCACTCCTGGCCCACCTGCTCCACATCAGCATCGGTCTTGCACTTCATTACCTCCAGGCTCAGGTCGGTAGGTATATCCACGTGAAAGATGCGGGGGAGTACGCTTAACTGCTTTTTAGTAGTAAGTGGTTTCAGACCTGGGATGATCGGCACCTCTATTCCGGCATTGCGACATTGCTTTACGTAGTCGATAAACTTCTGGTTGTCGAAGAACATCTGCGTCATGATATAATCAGCTCCGGCATCTATCTTTTCCTTTAAACGCTTCAGGTCTATTTCCAGGTTGGGCGCCTCAAAATGTTTTTCCGGGTAACCGGCCACGCCTATACAAAAGTTGGTTTTGCTTCCATTGAGGATATCGTCTTCCAGGTAAATACCATTGTTGAGGTTGGAAACCTGCTTCAATAAGTCTATGGCGTAAGGATGCCCGTCGTGATGCGGCACAAAAGATGGTTCATTCTTTTCGGCATCGCCACGAAGCACCAGCACATTATCAATACCCAGGAAGTTGAGGTCTATCAGGGCATTCTCCGTTTCATTTTTGCTGAACCCGCCACATATCAGGTGCGGCACCGTGTCTACATTATAATGGTTGCGGATGGCTGCACATATCCCTACAGTGCCGGGCCTTTTACGTACTTCCACTTTTTCAAAAGTATTGTCCGGCTTTTTCTTGAACATGCTTTCGCTGCGGTGGTACGTAACATTAATAAACGGAGGTTTAAACTCCATCAGGTGGTCCAGGTTGCCGTAAAGCGTGTCAATGGTTTTACCTTTCAGGGGAGGCAACACTTCAAACGAAACGAGCGTGTTGTTGTTGGCGGCTTGTATATGTTCGGTTACTTTCATGTTCTACTTAAGAATTGTGGGTTCATTTGCACATTTGCATAATTATACATTTGCACATTTTTAAAGAAGCGCTGCAAGATAATTCAATACCACATCGCAAAAACACTTGTTAAGCTTCAAATCATTGAATGGGCTTATGGTGTGAAACTTTATTTTTGTTGGTAGGGCTTCAGACGCCATGCATGACGTCTCTACCGCGCACACCAATCAACCCATCAACTAATCAACCAACCACCGACATTGAACCTGACCATTACCACCAAAAATCTCGTAAAAACATACAGCAACCGGACCGTTGTAAATCATGTGAATATTGAAGTGAGCCAGGGCCAGATTGTGGGTTTACTGGGGCCAAATGGTGCCGGTAAAACTACCAGCTTTTACATGGTGGTGGGGCTTATACGGCCCGATGAAGGCGATGTTTTCCTGAACGACCTTAATATTACCAAACTGCCCATGTACAAACGTGCACAAATGGGCATCGGTTACCTGCCGCAGGAAGCCAGTGTATTTCGTAAGCTTTCGGTTCAGGATAATATTGCCGCCGTGCTGGAAATGACCAAACTTACAAAAGCCGAGCAAAAGCACCGGATGGATAGCCTGCTGGACGAATTTAACCTGCATCATGTACGCGGCAATAATGGCGACAGCCTTAGCGGTGGCGAAAGAAGACGTACAGAAATAGCCCGCGCCCTGGCGGTAGACCCCAAGTTTATTTTGCTGGACGAACCCTTTGCGGGTGTAGATCCTATAGCCGTTGAGGATATACAAAGCGTGGTGGCCAAACTCAAATACCGCAATATCGGCATCCTGATAACCGACCATAACGTAAACGAAACCCTCTCTATTTGCGACAGGGCCTACCTGCTGATCGACGGTAAAATTTTTAAACATGGTACTGCTGAAGAACTGGCTGAGGACGAGCAGGTTCGCAAGCTCTACCTGGGCACTAACTTTGTTCTCCGCCGCAAAGACTGGCTGATGGATATGGGACGAGAAGACGCAAAAAAGCCATCCAAGGATAAGATCGTAGCCACCCTTGACCGGGCAGTACAATATATCAACCGCATGGAAGAAAAGCAGAAAGATGCAGAAAGTTCCGATCCGGATCCCGATGAGTACGCCGCCTATATTTCCGAAATTCAGGCTGCTTTAAAAGTATTTGATGAAGCAAACACCGATGCGGAATTGCAACAGCGGATACAATTAATCGTTCCGGAAAATCCTGCCCTTAAAATTGATCTCATGAGCCTGATCAGTTATTTTAATCTGAATTATTAGCTGAACACAATCACCTGATGTTTATTATCTACAGATCGCTGAAAACCCAATGGTATAGACAATGTTGCCAACGGTGTATCATCCTTTCTTGCTTCTGCCAGTTTTATTAATCTTACTGTGCTAAAAATATTTTAGCAAAAAATACTAAATAAATTAGTGTTGATAATAAATCTTACCCTACTTTTATCGCCTCATTACATTTACTGACAGTAATTAAGCCACATAAAAATTAAAACGTTAAGCATGAACAACCTTAGTACAGAAAAACAGAAAGCCTTAAGCCTCCAACTCGAAAAAATCAATAAAGACTACGGCAAGGGAAGTGTAATGATGATGAATGAAAAAAGCGTAGAACCCATTGAAGTGATATCTACCGGCTCTATTGGGTTGGATGCTGCTCTCGGCGTTGGCGGCCTGCCGCGTGGCCGTGTTATAGAAATTTACGGACCGGAAAGCAGCGGTAAAACCACCCTCGCCATACACGTAATAGCCGAGGCCCAGAAAAAAGGTGGCATGTGCGCTTTTATAGATGCGGAACACGCTTTTGATAGCAACTATGCCCAGAAATTAGGTGTTGACATTGATAACCTGCTGATCTCCCAACCCGATTATGGCGAACAGGCATTGGAAATAGCCGACCGCCTGATCCTGTCCGGAGCGCTGGATGTTATCGTGATAGATTCAGTGGCCGCCCTCGTTCCCAAAAGTGAACTGGAAGGCGAAATGGGCGACAGCAAAATGGGTCTCCAGGCGCGCCTGATGAGCCAGGCTTTAAGAAAGCTTACCGCCACCATTAATAAAACCAATACCATTTGCATATTCATCAACCAGCTGCGTGAAAAAATCGGGGTCATGTTTGGCAATCCCGAAACCACTACCGGTGGTAACGCACTGAAATTCTATGCCTCCGTTCGCCTCGACATCCGCCGCATGACACAAATAAAAGATGGCGACCAGGCTACAGGTAACCATGTAAAAGTAAAAGTGGTAAAGAACAAAGTAGCACCACCTTTCCGGCAGGTAGAGTTCGACCTGGTATTTGGTGAGGGTATCAGCAAATTGGGCGAGATCATCGACATGGGTGTAGAGCTCGGTATTGTTCAAAAAAGTGGTAGCTGGTTCAGTTACGACACTAATAAATTGGGTCAGGGTCGTGAAGGGGTAAAAGATATTTTGAGAGACAACCCCGAGCTGGCCAACGAAATAGAAGCCAAAATAAGGGCAAAAATAACAGAAGATATGGTGGCTTAGTAGGTATAGAAACAAACGATCGGGTTGCATCAATGCAACCCTTTTTTATGCCCCTGCAACAGAAATGCAATTGTAACAGTCAAATCTTCTGAGAGATAAATGGCCATAGGCTTACAGAAAATAAATGTCGCCGCCGCTGTTAAATTTCCACCGGTTGCAGCATCTATTCGCTGTAAAACAAGACAGATTGTTATTTTTGAATACACTACCATGCTACCAAAACTATTTTTGATACTGCTGTCGGCAATATTGCCGGCTATTGTACAATCTCAAAACTGTACGGCAAGAGGGCAAAACCCCTCTACAGCTTTCCCGGTTTGTGGTCTCGATACCTTCAGGCAAGTCAACGTTCCTATTTGCGGGGTTCGCCCTATTCCTACGCCTTGCACCGATAATATTTCCTACACTGATAAAAACCCATTCTGGTATAAGTTCACATGCTATACAACAGGGACACTGGGTTTTGTGATCACGCCCTTTAATCTGAATGACGATTACGACTGGCAGATTTTTGATGTTACCGGCCGTAACCCGGACGATGTTTACACGGATCGTACTTTATTCGTGAGCTGCAACTGGTCGTCCAGGCCCGGTGCCACGGGGACGGGAGGAAGTGGCACTGTCAATGTGAATTGTGCCGGCCCTTCCTATCCCAATTTTAATGTGATGCCCGTACTGATACAGGACCACGATTATATCATCCTCATCAGCCATTTTACCGATTCCCAGGAGGGGTATTTCCTTTCGTTTGGCGGCGGTACTGCGGGCTCAGCAAATATCACTGACCCAAAACTGCCGCTCCTTTCAAGTGCCAGGCCCAACTGTGATGGAAGCTCTATTACGGTAAAACTGAACAAAAAAATGAAGTGCAACAGCCTATCGGTGAATGGCAGCGACTTTGTTTTGTCGCCACCGGTAGCTGCTGTTACGGGCGCCACTGGTGTGGGTTGCAGTAATGGGTTCGATACCGATTCATTGATTCTTTCCCTGGCATCACCCATCCCTGCGGGCAGCTATTTTTTGACTGCTCAAAACGGCGCAGATGGTAATACCATGCTTGATAACTGTGATCGCCTTATCCCGGTCGGCGACAGGGTGACCTTTAACTATATTGTTCCGGTACCCATTCGGGCAGATAGTATTGGCAGGATAGGTTGTGCCCCCGATAAGATCAGGGTGTTTTTCCCGCAAAAAATTAATTGCTCTTCTATCACCCCGTCGGGCTCCGATTTTTCATTAACCGGATCCTCCCCCATTACGATCACGGGCGCTACAGGAGACAGTTGCCAGAACGGTAGCAGCAGCGTGATCATACTTCAGCTTTCTTCACCGATCTATACGCAGGGTACTTATACGCTCGGCATCATACCAGGCCTGGACGGAAGCCCAGTCTTTGATGTATGTGGTCAGCCCATTTTGCCACAAACATTTTCGTTTACTGCAAGGGATACGGTATCGGCAAATTTTACAGCAAGCGTAATGCTGGGTTGCAAAATTGATACGATTCAATACAGTCACGATGGAAGAAACGGCGTAAACAGCTGGAGATGGACCTTTGATAGTTTGCAAACCAGTACCCAACAAAACCCCCAGCTTATTTATAGCGTTTTTGGAACAAAAACAGCAAGATTGATTGTTTCCAACGGCGTGTGCAGCAGCACAGCCTGGAGCGAAATTTTACTGGACAATGAAATAAAAGCGGCCTTTATTTCCACCGATGTTATTTGCCCGAATGATACCACTGTTTTTCGGGATACCAGTATCGGAAGGATCACCAGGTGGCAATGGAGTTTTGGTAATGGTAACACCAGCATATTCCAGAACCCGCCTGCACAGGTATATCCGTTGATAGACGTTCTTCGTAAATACCCCGTTCAGCTGATTGTGGAAGATGCAGTAGGGTGTAAGGATACACTTACTAAAAATATTACAGCCGTAGCCAACTGCTATATCGCTGTTCCCACGGGCTTTACGCCGAATGGCGATGGCGTAAACGATTATCTCTACCCACTCAATGCATACAAGGCCGATAACCTCGAGTTCAAAGTGTACAACCGCCTCGGCCAGCTTATCTGGCAAACAAAAGACTGGACGCGAAAATGGGACGGCCGCATGAATGGTCAGTTATTGACAACACAGGCTTTTGTTTGGACTCTGAATTATACAAACAGGGATACGGGATTACCGTTCAGGCTAAAAGGCACTACGGTTCTTATTAGATAGCAGTGAATTTTACCATTTGAGGAGGAATTAATTATCGTATAAGTGAAAATACCTTTTACCATTTTATGTGTCTTCTTGTCCTTGCTGCTTAAGGCACAGAATGCCATTTATATTCTAAATGAGCGTGAAGTCAGTTTTAAAAGTGGCTGTGTTGACTTGTCTGATAAGGCAAAAAAAGCGTTGGATACTCTTTCCATACAACTAATATCCAATCCTGATTATAAGTTAAAAGTTTCAGTGTATTGCACAAGAGGTCCGATTGAATATTGCTATGAAAGGGTAAGCGCAATTCTGCTGTATTTGGTCAATGATAAAGGATTAGATACAAGTCGATGTAGGGTCGACTGGAAAGCAGATGTAGATTTGAACACCGTCAGATTGAACATGATTAAAGCTAATGCAAAGGCAACTTGTGAAATAAAAGAGGAGAAAATCGGATTTGCAAAGGACCGAGTATCTCTTTCGCTTGATCAAGAAAAAGCCTTGGCAGAAATTGCTTCTTACATCAGAACAAACTCCCAATGTCATCTCATTATTAATTGGCCTTATAGTGAAAATGAAAAGGCTTGGTCATTATCAATCAATCGGGCACGATGTATTAAAGATTACCTTATAAAAAACCAGGGATTGTTTAAAAACAATATCGTTCTGGTCAGTAAAAAAAATAGTAATCCAAATTTCATTACTCTAAATACCATATTAGAAACACCTTGACAGTAAAATTCCGACTTGAATAGACTTTAAATTACGCCGAAAAATCAAAATACTTAGGGAAGTGGCAACGGCAGCGGAATTATAATAATTGAGTTGTTGACAATAGAACCTACAACCCTTCTATCACATCCCGGTAGCCTCTTCCAATGGGAATCGATACACCACCCAGCTCTACCATTTCAGCAGTGTACGATTCAATCTTATTTATTGAAACGATAAATGAGCGGTGAATTCTTTTAAAAAGATTTGGGGGTAACAGGTCTTCGATTTCGTGCGTACTCATTTTAGAAACGTACTCCGTTTTTGTGGTGACGATCCTGATGTATTCCCGCTGGCTTTCGATATAAAGGATATCAGAGAATAGAATTTTCACCTTCCTTTTCTGCACATTCAGAAATATAAAATCCTTTCGCTCCTGGACCTCAACTGCCTCCGGTTTCTCGGTTTGCAACGCCGTTTTTGCTTTTGCAACCGGTATTGTCTTCACCTTGGTTACGGCAGTTAGAAAGCGCTCAAAATCAAATGGCTTTAGCAAGTAATCTGTTACATTCAGATCAAAGCCTTCTACAGCATATTGATAGTAGGCTGTTGTAATGATCACCGCCGGTGGGTTGGTCAGCATTTTTAAAAACGCCATTCCTTTTAACTTGGGCAGGTGGATGTCCAAAAAAATAAGGTCCGTACTGTTTTCCCGCAAATAATCTGCAGCGAAGATCGCGTCTTTAAAAGTTCCCTGTAATTCCAGGAAGGGAACCTGGGAAATGTAATCTGCCAAAACTTTTACCGCCAATGGCTCGTCTTCTATGATGATGCATTGTATGTTAGACATGGCTTGCAAGATTAATTTTTAAATTCGCGGTAAATACAGAAGTGCCCTGTTGTGCGGATAGATTGTAATCTTTATACAACAGTTCCAGTTGCCGCCTCAGGTTAGAAAGCCCGATGTTTTCTTTTAACCCTCCCTCTTCCGGACTTGCTTCCGATGAGTTTTTTACCACAAACTCCAGCCGGCGCTGGTTCACTGAAAGATGAATATCGATAAAGGCCTGGCCCCTCGTTTCTGAGACACCATGTTTAAACGCATTTTCGACCAACGGTATCAGCAACAGCGGTGGCAAGGCCTGTTTCATATTTTCAATATCATAGTTGAAATTGATGCGTAGGGACTCATCATAGCGCAGTTTTTCAAGCGCAATATAATCTGTGATGATCTTCAGTTCCTGTTCTATAGCTATATAGGCGCCACTGGTTTCATACAGCATAAAGCGCAAAATTTTCGAAAGACGCAAAATGGATTCAGGTGCGAGATCGCTTTTATCCCTGGCCAATGAGTAAATATTATTTAATGTATTAAATAAGAAATGCGGGTTGGTTTGAGATTTAAGATAACTCAACTCAGCTTGTTGCTTTTCAATAAGCAACTGTTGGGTAGTTTGTTTTAGCTTGATGTAATTGTAAATATGTCTGACCACCCCAAAAAAGAAAATGGAACCTGTACTATAGGCCATTTGAGCTGTAACTGCATGGTCACGTGATGTAAGACTTACTATGGGTGTATAAATACCTAACTGGATGCCTAGATGCCGCCAGGCATACATGCCGAAAGACCAGAATATGGCATGAGCCCACAATGCAAAGAACCCCAGAATAATATTGTAAATGAGGTATCTTCTTTTCTGTATAACAAAAGGAACTGTGTATTCCAGGAAAATAAAATTGAGCACCAATACATAAACGATCCGCCAAACATTATTTCCCACTGCCTGGATAAAGGTTCCCGGAAAAGCAGCATAGTTACTCAGGAACCACAATGTTGCATAGGCAAGGGCTACCCACAAATAAAATTTTGCCCGCTTTATATCGATCAATGTCTTCATCCTGCTTTTCGTTTGATAAAAATAGGCAAATCCTTCCCCTTTGATTTTTTAGTCTATAGAATGGACTTAATGATATACGAATGACATACAAAGGTCAAGCAGCAAACCAACAAGCTGGTTCTTACATATAGCCATCTACATTTTTTTTGCTTCGCTCTCCGGGGCCGTTGGCACAATGATGTTGTTTGTCTACCCCAACCCGTTGTTTGTTGATAGCTGTAACTGGTGCTTTTCTTAGTTGGATATTCTTGCATAAGAATGTATCCATATTTTATCACTTACAATTAAAAACAAGCTTTATGAAACTTCTATCAGTATCTCTGTTGACACTCCTTGCATTTTTTGCACAAGCCCGGCAATCGCATGGGCTGGGTAACAATGAGCCTGGCTCCCCGATCACCATGAATTGTGTGTTTATGTTCCTGATGATGGCCCTCTTTATTGCCGGCGTTCTTTTTTTGCTTAGCAACAGACGCCGTAACATAAATGACAAAAACAATTCAGAAAAGAACAGTTAGACACATGCATATGAAACCTCCTAAAAACAAAATCAACATCGCTAATATGAAACAAGCTATTCTTTATTTGGTGATTGTTCTTACCATTTATGATGCAACGGCGCAGGCGGATAGAGTAAATTATGAAGCCGCGAATTGGAGTATATGGCTTTTAGATAACCCGCAGCAAGTAACGGTTGCTGCACCACCCACTGCCGCACAGTCAAAGGCAGAATTGCAGGCATTGAATCTGGCGATAGGTAAGATCGATGAAAAAAAACTGGCGGCTATAAAATATTGGGACGCCGGTGCTCCAGCCTATCGCTGGAACCAGGTCATACAGGGGTTAGTCAGCCAGAAGATCGAGGTGCAGCTTCGCATGCCTGGATCCTGGATGAATATTGCGATCTATGATGCCACGGTACTTGCATGGAAAGAAAAATTAAAGTACAAAAGAAAACGCCCTGTCTCAGAGCCATCTGTGAAGGCTCTCATCAACGCGCCCCTCACTTATTCTTACCCCTGCGAGCATTCGGCAACATCAGCAGCAGCAGCCTATGTACTCGCCTATTTTTTTCCTGCAAAAACCGATTCTATTATGCAAATGGCACATGCCGCTTCGCAATCAAGGGTAGATGCTGGTGTACAGTTTCCAAGCGATATAGAAGCGGGATGGAAACTGGGAGAAGCGGTTGCAAAACAGATCATAGAAAAGGCAAAAAATGATGGCTCCGCCAGGGTTTGGGATGGCAAAATGAACAAGGACCCCAAAAAATGGACAGGGCCATACCCGATGGGGATCACGATGGCGGCGTATACTCCAATAGTCATACAATCAGGAGACCAGTTCAGGCCGGCTCCTCCGCCGGATTTTGAAAACGAGATGAAGGAAATGAAAGACTTTAAACAAACCTTTAAATCCCGTTTCCTTGCCTATTATTGGGCCAACACAGCAGACGCCTGGACCGAACTGGCAAACCAGAAAATGTTTGAATATCGTATGAGCGACGACGCCCCGGCAGTGGCCCGCGTTTACGCGGTATTGTCTACCGCCGCTCATGATGCCGCCATTGCCATTATGGATGCGAAATATACTTACTGGGGTATACGACCCAACCAATATGACTCCACCTTCAAACCGTTGATAGCAACGCCACCGTTCCCCGGTTATCCGTCCGGGCATGCAGCCGGAGCTGCCACTTCCTGCGCAGTATTGACATATTTTTTCCCTGCGGATGCCAAACAGTTTAAGCAGGTAGCGCAAGACTGTGCCGATTCAAGGTTCTATGCCGGTATTCATTTTCGCACAGATAATGAAGAGGCACTTCGTATGGGCGACAAAATGGGGAAATATATTGTTGAAACCTGGATGAAGAAATAAACTGGCGGTAGATTTCTTATAGCAAAGGCCCTGACTCATCGGGGCCTTTGCTATTGTCATTATTATACTTAGCCCTTGTATCGCTGGAAGAATTCCATGTAATTCCGCCATGCGACTAAGAATAGCCTTTATTCTCTCCACCGTTTTGATAAGTTATCTAAAAATATTATTTTGGTTCTTTCCTGAAATCATCAATAAACTTATCAGCCGTGTCGCCTGTAACCATTCATGATCTAAGAAAAGTGGTGGCGCTAACCGAGCTCCCCGACGAACATTTGCAATGGATCCTGGATCATTCGGACTATTATGAATTTTTAGATGGCGACATTATCGCAAAATATGGTGAAGTCGCCGAGGTGATGTGGATCTGCCTCATGGGCAGGGTTGCTTTTTACATGTACATCAATGGCCGGCAGGTGTACTATTTTACTTTCGATAATAACCATGTCACAGGTGGCATTGGTGGGTTGATGCCTTACTCACGGATGAAAACCCACCCAGGTTATTCTTATGCATTGGGCGAAGTGAAACTGCTTCGCATGCACAAAAAATACTTTACGGAACTGGAGGCGCTCAACCCCGATTTAATTCAACGACTTATTGGGTACATGACAGAAAGGGCCAAGGCATTTGCCACCACCCAGCTGCAACTTGAAAAAGTGAATGCCCTGGGTAACCTGGCGGCAGGCATTGCCCATGAACTAAATAATCCTGCAGCTGCTATCAGTGGTATTTCAACTGAATTAAATAAAAGACTTGACCGCAATTATGAACTCACCAAAATATTACTGGATGGCAGCATGACTCCCCAGCACCTGGAGAATATTCATAAACAGGTGGAGCAAAAGAGAAAAGAGCCGCAACAAAAAAATAAGCGCTCCACACTTCAGCAAATGGAAAATGAAGACGAACTGGAGGACTGGCTGAGGGAAAACGGGGTAGATAAAAGAGAGGCAGCGGAAACATTTTCTGAATTTGGATTTTCGGCGGCGGAACTGGAAAATATGCGCGCCGATATTGGGCAAGAGTCGTTTACCCGGGCAATTCCATGGCTGGAAAACCTCATTAGCTCTCAGAAAATTATTAAGGACCTGTGCGATGCTTCAACCCGCATCTCCAACCTCGTTTCGTCTATCAAAAGCCATGTGCATATGGACAGGACTAACGACCTGCAACCTACCAATATTCACAAGGATATAGAAAACACGCTAACACTTTTGGGATTTAAACTCCGTGGAAAAAATATTGATGTTGTAAAAAACTATTGTGGTAATCTGCCAGAGGTGACTGCCTATGTAGGAGAACTCAACCAGGTTTGGACCAACCTGGTGGATAACGCCATTTATGCCGTTGACAAAAACGGGATCATTACCATCGAAACAGCCTGCGACGACCGTGATATTTTGGTGACTATAACTGATAACGGTGCCGGCATCCCGCAAGAAATACAGTCGCGTATTTTTGATCCATTCTTCACCACCAAAAAAGTGGGCGAAGGCACCGGCATCGGGCTGGATATTGTAAACCGGATCATAAAAAAACACAATGGAACGATTAAGGTAAAGTCATTGCCGGGCCATACTGAATTTACGATTCGCTTTCCCCTTATGCAAAGGCAGGAATTAAAGTAATTACGAAACGCTAAAACCACCGAATGAAACTACCATACATTATCATCATAGACGACGATACCCAGGTGCTGCGTGCTATACAGCGTGACATCAGGAACCAATATCGCGATGAATATAAAATAGCAGCTACCGAATCTGCCAACGAAGCCATAGAAATGATCAAAGAGCTGAAGTTGAAAAATGATGAAGTGGCCTTGTTTATTACAGATCAGCGGATGCCCGAAATGGAAGGCATTGCTTTCCTGGAAAAGGCCAACGAGATCTATCCAACTGCAAAAAAAGTCTTGCTGACCGCCTACTCCGATATTGATGCTGCCATTAAAGCCATCAATAATGTGAAACTCGATTACTATTTATTAAAGCCCTGGCATCCGGCCGAAGAAAAACTGTTCCCGGTAGTAAACGATTTGCTGGACGAATGGCAGGCATTGTACAAACCCGATCACGAAGCCACCCGCATTATCGGTTTCCAATGGTCGCCCAGGAGCCACGAGCTCAAAGAGTTTCTCTCCGGCAACCTCGTGCCCTATATCTGGATGGATATTGAAAACGATGCTGAAGCAGAAAAGTATTTGCTAAGTGCCAATGTTTCAAAATCGGAAATGCCCCTGGTGGTATTGAAAGACGGATCTTTTATCACCAACCCTTCCCTCTCCAACCTTGCAGAAAAGGTTGGTCTTCAGCAAAAAGCCAATAAAGAAATGTACGATGTGCTGATTATTGGTGCGGGACCTGCAGGGCTCGCTGCTTCGGTATATGGCTCTTGCGAAGGATTAAAAACGGTATTGATAGAAAAGAGCAACCCGGGTGGACAGGCCAGCAGCAGTGCGCGCATCGAAAACTACCTCGGCTTCCCTTCTGGTCTTTCCGGCGCCGAATTATCCCGAAGGGCCATTAGCCAAACCCTTCGTTTTGGAACAGAAGTGCTAACACCGCAGGAGGTAAAAAATATTACAGTTAAGGAAGGCTATAAAATAACCGAGATGGTGGACGGTTCACAGATACATAGCAAGGCCATCGTAATTGCTACAGGCGTGGCCTATAGAAAACTGGAGATCCCGGGAATAGAAAATTTTTCGGGTGCCGGTGTGTATTATGGTGCGGCGTCTGTAGAAGCTCATGCCTGCCGCAACCAACCCATTTATATTGTAGGCGGCGGCAATTCAGCCTGCCAGGCAGCGATGTATATGAGCAAATTTGCTAAAGAAGTAAATATCCTTATCCGCCGGGATACTCTTTCGCAGGTAGCCGCCAATTACCTGGTAGAAAACATCAGCGGAACACCTAATATAAACGTCCTGGCCAATACGGATGTGATTGCCTGTTCGGGAAGCGGCATCCTCGAAACCATTACCCTAAAAAATTCAAAAACGGGTGAAGAAGAAACAGTGCCTGCAAAAGCACTCTTTATTTATATCGGCACCACACCCGGCACTACATGGATGAACGACCTGGTGTTGAGAGATGCAAGAGGTTTTATTCTCAGTGGCTCCGATTTGGAGAAAGACAAATCTTTTAACGCCATTTGGAAACTAAAAAGAGAACCGTATATGCCCGAAACCAGTGTGCCCGGAATCTTTGCATCTGGTGATGTTCGTTTCGGAGCCATGACCGGCATCTCTGCAGCTGTAGGAGAAGGTTCTATGGCCATCCGTTTTGTACGCAAGTACCTGCAGGAAATGTAATATCGTTGCCATGAATTCGCGCCGGCCTCCAACCTTTCAATTTTCCTGTTGTTAGAAACCTATGTCAAAAGTTTATTCATTTAAAGCAATTCAGAACCTGCCAATTCCATTAGAAAAAGCCTGGGATTTTTTTAGCCAACCGGGCAATCTCCAACAGATAACACCCGAAAGCATGGGTTTTAAAGTGTTGAGTAAATATCATGGCGACATCATGTATCCCGGGCAGATTATTGAATACAAAGTAAGGCCTGTAGCTGGCATTCCTCTTTACTGGATGACCGAGATTACTCATGTAAGCGAAGGAAAATATTTTGTGGACGAACAGCGTTTTGGCCCATACACCATGTGGCACCACCAGCATCATTTCAAAGCCATAGACGGGGGTACCGAAATGATTGATATCGTACACTATAAACTCCCACTCTGGTTTTTAGGCGATATCGCCCATAGCCTGTTTGTAAAAAAACAACTCCACAACATTTTTGACTTCAGGTACAAAAAAGCGGTGGAGTTATTTGGTAATTGGGGTTGATATATGATCTGCCCGTTTCTGGCCTAAGACTTTTTATTTTCCGCGTTATATTTTTTCTCTGCGTCTTTTGCCTTTTCAAAATCAAGCACCACACCGTTGATACAAAAACGTAATCCTGTAGGCGGCGGGCCATCCTCGAACACATGACCAAGATGGGCTTTGCAGCGGCCACACTGGGTTTCGGTCCGGTTCATGCCGTGTGTATTATCGGGGGTGTAAATAATAGCCGCCTTATTGATGGGCTCATAAAAGCTGGGCCAGCCGCAACCGCTTTCAAACTTGGCATCGCTCTTAAACAGAGGGTTGCCGCAAGCCGCACAATAAAATGTCCCCACTTCTTTACTTGTTTCAAAAGGGCTGGTAAACGGCCGTTCTGTTCCCTTCTGCCGGGCCACCCTGTATTGTTCCGGTGACAACACTTTTTTCCATTGCTCTTCGGTCAATTCGGCCTTACTGCTATCGGTACGGCTGTAAACAGGGTTATCGTTTTTTACACTATCCATAATTTGTGGTTTTGAAGGTGAACTATTACAACTGCTGAAGCTGATGGCTGCGAACAGGAAAATGGAGATTGTTTTCATGGCAATAATTACGATAGAAGGGCAGAAATTGTTCTGTTAAAATATACCCGACTCCCTATTGAGAGATACTCAAACTCTTATGAAGGCCTCTTGACCAATTGTGCGACCAAATCAGCTTCTGTACAAACCTTGTTGCCCACATACACAGTTCCGCGCATCACACAAATACCCCGGCGGATGGGTTCGGTCAGTTCCATTTTTAAAATCATGGTGTCGCCGGGACCTACTTTCTGTTTGAATTTGCAGTTGTCTATTTTCAAAAAGTAGGTATCGTATTGACCCGCAGGCATGGCGTTGATACATAAAATACCACCCGTTTGTGCCAGCGCTTCTATTTGTAACACTCCGGGCATCACCGGGTTTCCCGGGAAATGACCCTGGAAGAACCACTCATTAAACGTGACGTTTTTAATACCAACGATGCGTTTATCGGTCAATTCAATTATTTTATCTACCAACAAAAACGGGAACCGGTGCGGAAGGGTCTTTTCTATTTGCTCCAACGTATACACCGATGGCAGCGTTGGGTTGTAAATAGGTACGCCCTGGTTGTGCCGGTTTTTCTTAATGTACTGCTTTATCTTTTTAGCAAATTCAACATTGCTGCTGTGGCCAGGCCGGTTGGCGATAATATGTGCCTTTACCGGGTAACCAATCAAGGCCAGGTCGCCCACTACATCCAGCAACTTGTGCCGGGCGGGTTCATTTGGAAAGCGCAGTTCCAGGTTGTTGAGGTAGCCTTCTGATTTGATCTCAATTTTTTCGCGGCCAAAAGCTTTGGCGAGCCGGGTCATTTCCTCTTCGGTGACCGGTTTGTCCACCACCACGATGGCGTTATTAATGTCGCCGCCTTTTACCAGGTTGTTTTCTAAGAGCATTTCCAACTCGTGCAGAAAACAAAAGGTTCGGCATGGCGCAATTTCCAATTTAAAATCCCGCATGGCCTTGAGTTGCGCATGCTGCGTACCCAGTACAGGGCTATTGAAATCTATCAGCGTGGTGATCTTATAATCCGTGGCCGGCAAGGCTGTCATCTCCACCCTTTTTGCTTCGTCGTAATAGGTGATATTTTCATCGAGGCTGTACCAGGCCTTGGCTGCATCCTGTTCCATGACGCCGGCTTCTGCTATAATTTCAATAAAAGGTTCGCTGCTGCCGTCGATAATAGGGGTTTCCGGACCATTAATCTCAATATGGCAATTATCTACACCCATGCCTACAAGAGCGGCGAGTACATGTTCTACAGTACTTATTTTGGCGCCGTTTTGTTCCAGGGTAGTCCCGCGGCTGGTGTCTGTTACCAGGTCACAATCCGCTTTGATCACCGGCATTTCCGGCAGGTCCACCCGTTGAAACTGGAAACCATAGCCGGGGTTGGCCGGTTTTAGCGTCATATTTACATAAACGCCTGTGTGCAGTCCTGTGCCGGCAATGCTGATGGCCGAGGCCAATGTGTGTTGTTTATCAGGATTAAAGGTTGCGTCCATCGATATCATTTATTTAATAGCGTCAAAAGTAATTGAATCCTTTCAAAGGGATTTATACTGTAAGTTCTGTGTACATTCATTTTTACAAAGTAGCTATGAATGATAAATAAATCCTGGTTAAGTCTGGTAGTAACAGTTGCGATCCTCTTTTCCTGTTCCCCCTCAAAACGCATCGCCGTCACCGTTCCCTCCAGTATGGAAATATTGCTGGCCGACAGTGTACTTGCCGGAAGCCACACGGGTATTTATGTGTACAGTCCATCCACAGGAAAGGCTTTATTCAGCCACCAGAGCGACAAATATTTTGTACCCGCCAGCAATACCAAGTTGTTTAGCTGTTATGCAGGGATGAAGTATTTAGGGGATAGTTTGGTGGGATTGGGCTATCAAAATTTTTCAGATACAGCAATCAATATTTTCCCCACGGGAGACCCCACTTTTTTACATAGTGATTTTACTGAACAGCCTGTGCTTGATTTTCTAAAAATGGAAAAAAGAAGCCTGTATATAGGCAAAAATGAATGGAAGGAAAATGCATTCGGAAAAGGATGGTCTTGGGATGATTACAATGAGAGTTATATGGCCGAAAGAAGTCCGATGCCCATTTATGGCAATACAATTAAAATAAAGCTTAAAGAATTTCAATATCGACCCCATCAAAATGTTCAGCGTTCTATAGGTCTAAAGTGGACAACAGTACCGTCAAGTTTGGATAACCTGGATAGTTCTTTTATCCTCCCGTCTATGATTGCATCCAAAATAGAAATGAGAGATTCCGTTATTGAAAAATCAGCGTTGCAAAATTTTAATATTAGACGTGACAGAAATAGTAATGCGCTTACAATTAATTATGCATCGTCTAAATTCACTCAAACAGAAATTCCTTTTTTTACTGATACCAAGGCAACAGTTGTACATATATTAGAAAAGGATTTTGGTATCAATAAAATAAGATTAACAGGGATGTCCGACAATAGCCTTTATCCGGAAATACCGAAACATTTGCAAATTCATGTAATCCATTCCCAACCCACCGACTCCCTCCTCAAACCCATGATGCACCGCAGCGACAACTTCTTCGCTGAACAAACCCTGCTGATGGTAAGCAACGAAAAGCTGGGCTATATGAACGACCGGGCGATCATTGACACGCTCCTAAAAACCGACCTGAAAGATCTTCCACAAAAGCCGGTATGGGTAGATGGCAGCGGCCTGAGCCGGTACAACCTTTTTACCCCACAGGATTTTGTAAAAATCCTGGAAAAAATGAAAACAGAATTCGGCATCGAACGAATGAAAAACATACTGCCTACCGGCGGAGAAGGAACATTGACAAGTCTCTACAAACCCATCGCCAATCAAATATTTGCGAAAACCGGCACCCTCAGCGGACAGGTAGCTTTAAGTGGTTATTTGTTTACCAAAAACAACAGCATGCTCATCTTTAGCATATTGGTAAATAACCATACAGGCACGGCGACCAATGTTCGTAAAGCTGTAGAAAAGTTTGTGATGAGCCTGTGGGAAAAGAATTGAATGCTGTAATTTTAATTCTGGAGGATATACTTATGAAAGAGATGGTTGAACTTGAAAAGGACTATACCGTGTTGGAATACTTAGAACTGGAAAAATATTCCACCATACGCCACGAATACTATCATGGTAAACTTATACCAATTCCCGGTACTACCCTACAGCACAATAAAAGAGCAAAGAACATTGCAAAGTTGTTAGACGAAAAACTGAATAATAACGGGTGGGAAACTTATTGCCTGGAAGTAAAAGTGCAGGCTGCGGTAAATATTTTTTCCTATCCCGATGTTGTTTTGGTAAAAAAACAAGAGCAGGACATGCAATCTTATTTTGTGACAAACCCCTTTTTGATAGTAGAGATTTTAAGCGACACTACTCGCAAGTATGATTTTACTGACAAGTTTATCCAGTATAGTAAAATAGATACTCTTAATTATTATTTATTGGTAGAGCCCGACAAGCAAGTTGTTTTTTTGTATGAACGTACGACTGGCGGCGATTGGGTGAGTCATACATACACTGAACTCTTTGAAGAAATAAAATTGGGACTACTCAATACAAAGATTTCGTTGGCGGAAATTTATAAGTAGGCAACGCCCTTATCGGTTAAGTGTTGTTCCGTAAAAAATCATTTTCCAAACATCTTCGCCAGCTGCCCCAGGTTATAAGCAATATATGTAGGATTACCACCAGGCGTAACGTTAGGTATATTGCAAAGTACCAGTTGTTCCAGCAGGTTGCGCATTTCTTTTTCCATCAGTGGTTTACCGGGCTTTATACATTGCTGCCAGGCCATACTTCGTATCAGCTTTTCTCTTTTGCTAAACCGCACTTCGCTGTTGAAATGTTTGTATTGCTCCAGCAGCTGTTCCATAATTCGTTTTTCATTTCCCTGGCTGGTATCGGCGGGTGTGCCCTGTATCACAAAAGTGTTGCTGCCAAAGGGTTCTATCAAATAGCCCAACAGGTTGAGGTCTGGTAGTAGTTCACCAAGCATCACGGTATCCGCCGGGCTTAATTCTATGGTAACCGGGAACAAACTCCGTTGGGCAGCCATCCCGCGTCCATGCATCGCCTGTTGAAATTGTTCATACAATACACGTTCATGCGCCGCCTGCTGGTGTATCAAAAAATAGCCATTGTTGCCGGATGCAACGATATAGGTATTGTGCAGTTGCAACAGAGGGGTATCGGGCAAAATAGCGAAGCGCTGCTCCCGGCTTACCGGTCGCAACTCATGCTCAAAATCCGTGTAAGCCGTTTTATCAGATTGCTTAAAAAAATCCTCTTTCAATTTGGCCAGTTCGCTCTGCCAGGGCTTTGCGTCCACCGTCGACCGTTCACCGTCTACGGAAAGACTATCCTCTGATTGTTCATCGGTCGACGGTTGACGGTCGACAGTTGACTGTTGCCTCCCAATCGCCTCCTTTATCTCTCTATCCTGCTGCCGCATTTCTTTCCAGGATTGCAGGTTGCTCGGTTCTATTTTATGGGCCTGATCCTTTTGGGTAAATGTATTGTACAGCGAACTGCCTGTGGCCTGCTCTTTCTTGTGGTCGGTAAAAGGTTTGCTAACCGCATCCAGCTGCTGGATATTGGCATCAAGGGTAAAATCCAAAGAGGGGGCAACGCTAAACTGTGCCAGCGCATGTTTTACAGCCGCCTGCACAAAAGCATAAACGATCTTCTCATCTTCAAATTTGATCTCCTGTTTGGTGGGATGCACATTGATATCCACCTGCGCCGGGTCCAGGTCTATGAATAGCACGTACATAGGGAAACTGTCCCTGGCGATCATTTGGTTAAAAGCGCCCATCACCGCATGGTTGAGATAAGCGCTTTTGATAAACCTGTTATTTACAAAGAAATACTGGTCGCCCCGGGTCTTCTTGGCCGTTTCCGGCTTCCCGACAAATCCCCGGATGGTAAGGTAATCCGTGTCTTCCTGGATCGGTACCAGCCTGGCTGCGTAGTTATTGCCAAGGATTTGTACAATGCGTTGCTTGAGACTCCCTTTTTCCAAAAAGAAAACCTGCTGGCCGTTGCTTAAAAATGAAAAATGGACATCGGGAAAAGACATCGCCACTCTAATAAATTCCTCGATGATATGCCTGAGTTCGCTGGGATTGCTTTTTAAGAAATTCCGTCTCGCCGGCACATTAAAGAATAGATTTTTCATGGCGATGCTGGTGCCATCGGGTGCAGCAACAGGTTCTTGTTTCAAAACGGTACTGTTCTCTATTTCTATAAAAGTTCCCAGTTCTTCATCGGCCTTTTTGGTTTTCAGTTCCACCTGCGCTACAGCAGCAATGGATGCTAAAGCTTCGCCCCGGAAACCCATCGTTTTGATGCGAAATAGGTCTTCAATGGTCTGGATCTTCGATGTGGCATGTCTTTCAAAAGACATCCTGGCATCTGTGATACTCATTCCCTTACCATTGTCTATTACCTGTACCAGTGCTTTTCCGGCATCATTCACAATCAGTTTGATCTCGCTGGCGCCGGCGTCTACTGCATTTTCCAACAGTTCCTTCACCGCGCTTGCGGGGCGTTGTATCACTTCACCAGCGGCTATCTGGTTTGCTATATTATTGGGCAGTAATTGTATAATATCTGGCACTTCTCCTTCCTTGGTTAAGCGGCAAAACTAAGGTTTGGAAAGGGGGTTTCCGGAGGGAATTTTTGAAGAATCAAATTAGTTGTTTCGAAAAGCCAGACTATCAATTTTGTTCCAGCCATCGAAAAATCGAAAAGAATATGTCGTACTGATATTTTTTAGGAATTGAGAAATGTGCCGGCCGTTATCGTCAATCATCTCTTTATCAAAAGGATTGGCAATTAAAATCCGCTTGATGATTGGCCCTTGTTTTAACTCAATAAAATACGTATTGGCAGCATCGAGTACGTCTTCCACTTTGTCTTCCCAAATGAGCGATGATGGAAGCGAGTCTAAATAGGCGATCATTAATTGGTTTGTCCCAGCTGTAGCTTGTATGATATTTCCGGTTTTCATAAATAGCGAGTCGTTCCGCCTTTTTCCTCCACAGTTTAACAGTGTGATGTATGATGATTCACCATTAAAAGTCTGTATAAAAAATCTTTCACAAAAAGCTCCCCGATAATAAATTCTTATTTCGATGCCTGACGAAGATTGTTGTATAGGGCTAAGTGCAAATGCCTTGTTGAAATCAAGCGCGTACTGGGTTAAAGTATCTTGTGTGACCCATTCGCTTGCCTGACCGTAGTATACTTCTTTATTGACAATTGAGCTTATTCTGGTTAAGCGTGCATTGTTACTGTTACAGGCAGAAAATAAGCCATGGACCATCATTATGAAAACAAATAGTTGACAAGTCCTCATGTTTTTTTTTCTGAAAGCTATCGCAATTCCATTACGGTTTTTGGAACTTGTCCATTTTAGTATCCTGCAATACCGCATACTCGGTTTTTATTGCCATTAGATAACAATATCATGCCGTAGCGAACGCCTTTCCTAAGATTGTATTCTAAAAACAAACCGCCATGAAGCAATTATTTTCATTATTCATCACACTTTTATTTTTTAGCAGTATTACTACAGCACAACAAAGCGTAGGCATTGGAACCACCAATCCCAATGCAAGTGCTGTGCTGGACATACGCAGTACCACTAAAGGCATTCTAATACCGCGAATGGGTAACCAGCAGCGGGCCGACATTCTAAATCCTGCTGCTGGCCTGATTGTGTACGATATAGACTTTGGTGAGTTTTTCTATTTTAATGGTAGCGAGTGGAAAAAATTCCTGAACGAAAATTTTGATTACTGGGATAAAACGTCGTCCAGCAGCAGGTATTTATATAACCTTACAGATAGTATCGGTATTGGCACTTTTAGCCCGGATCAAAAAGTCCATATCAACAATGGCAGTATCTATCTGCAAGATAATCGGGCCGGGAAAAGTCCGCACCTGATTTTCGACATTCCTTCTACTGAATACAAAGCGGGTGGTCTGCAATGGCGCCGTAGCGGTGATACTCTCGGAGCTATCAACTATGTGGAAGATCCAAACCTCGCCAATTATATACGTATTGCATCCGGCGGCGCAGGAAAAGGGAACGATCTAACTATCAATACGAATGGAGAAGTAGGTATTGGTACAGCCAACCCATCTGGTCAATTACAGCTCAACACTTATACGGGTGATAACCTCGTAATCAGGGACATCGACGGAACAATTCAATTCACCCGGCCACCCACCAACCTAGGCGAAACCGATCAGAAAAAAGGATTTATGCAACTGACCGATACCGATGACCTGCGGTTGGGTACCAATTCAGCTAATAATTTCGGCAAGGTGATCATTCGTACCAATGGAACCGACCATGTCACCATCGACCCTGCAGGCGAAATGGGAATTGGAACTCCTAATCCATCGGCCAAGCTACATATTATGGGCGGCGAAGATGCGGGAATCGGATTTTCTACCAACGGATACCTGATGCTGGGAGAACCCGTGCTGGGCAGCACCAACCTGATCATGGACAACAACGAAATAATGGCGAGGAATGGAGCGGGTGCCGGCACGCTGACCATTCAGAACGACGGCGGCCAGGTAAGTATAGGCGCCAGGACGACATTTAATGTAGATGGCGAAGCCATCAGGGTAAACGGCACCAATCCCAGCATTGGTTTCTCTTATAACAATACCTACCGGGGTTTTATCGAACAGGGAGCAACCGACTTGTTCATTGGTGTAAACGGAGGCAAGCTTCATTTGGATGCCACGCAAATAGCCGTTGGTACCGTGAAAAATACTGCGGATGGTTATAAGCTCGCAGTAACAGGCAAAATAATATGTGAAGAAGTACGTATCAAGCTGAATACCGCCTGGCCCGATTATGTGTTCGACGAACAATACAAGATGCCCACCTTGTCTGACCTGGGACATTTCATAAAAACAAACAAACATTTGCCCAATATACCCCCGGCCAAAGAAATGGAAAAGGAAGGTATTGACGTAGGCATTATGCAAAAAAAGATGATGGAGAAAATAGAAGAACTGACCCTGTACATCCTTCAGCAGCAAGAACAAATCAACGAACTGAAAAAACAGGTGAACAAGTGATAGTGCTGTGGAGAATGCCTTGATTGAATGAAATGGCTCCTGTTGCCGGGGCTTTTCTTATCCATGTACAGAAAACATTACAAAATGAAATTTTTCGTTATATCCGTTAGCCTTTTGCTACTCACCCCCTTTATATTGAGATCTCAAAGCGGTGGTATCAACTTTTTCGAAACGGTAAAAAGAACCAACGAGTATTACGACCAGGCGGGTAAAAAAGCCCCGGGATACAAACAGTTTAAGCGCTGGGAATGGTATTACAAAACCCGTGTCGGGCTGGATGGAAGGCTGGTAGACAACAGCCAATACAAACAGGACGCACTGGTACAAACTGATTATCTCACCCAAACAAATGGTGTAAATGCCCCCACCGCCAATACAGGTGCCTGGAGTCTGATTGGACCAACATCGGTTTCGGGTGGTAAAAATGGAATTGGCCGTGTAAACCGGATCACCTTTCACCCCACCAATGCCAGTACATTTTATGTGAGCAGTGCCGGTGGTGGCCTTTGGAGAACAACTAATTCCGGGGCCGGGTGGACCTGTCTCACCAATGGCTTACCCAACATAAACACCATCGGCATGGTGATAGATTACAACAACACCAACGTGCTGTATTTACTAACGGGTGATGGCGAGTCTGTTAATGGCGGTGCTTTTGCGCAGTTTGAATATGCAAAGTACACTACCGGGGTTTTAAAGAGCTTTGACGGCGGACAAACATGGTTTCAAACCGGGCTGGAATTTGCTGAGAGTGATCAAATGAGGGCTTATAAGATCGTAATGCACCCCACCAATGCCAATATACTAATGGTAGCCACAGACGATGGTGTGTACCGTACTACTAATGGAGGCAATACCTGGCAATTAGCCACAGGAGTCGCCACTTTCCGGGTTTGGGATATTGAGTTTAAGCCCGGCGCACCCTCAACGGTTTTTACCGCTTCTCAAACAGGGTTTTACAGGTCAATTAATGACGGCGCTACTTTCCAGCTCAGGGGCTCAATGCCGGGCTCGGGCCGCACCGCAATTGCAGTGTGTCCATCCAATCCCAACAGGGTCTGGGTACTGGCAGGTGAGGTAACCGACAGCGTGCATTTCAGAGGTCTTTATCGACACAACGATGCCGATGGTACCCATACGCTGGTAAACAATACACCCAATATTTTAGGTCGATCCGGCACAGGGGTAGATGAGGCGGATCAAAGTGGCTACGATCTCGCTATTGCCGTAAAGCCAGACAACTCTGCCTATGTAATCACCGGCGGCATCAGGGAATGGATCACCACAAATAGCGGCGCTTCTTTCACCTTTCAAGAGAACACTGACTATCATGATGATATACACGACCTTGCCTATAATCCCCTGAACAATAAGCTGTATATGTGTGGCGATGGCGGCGTGTATGTAAGCGACGACCATGGCGAAAGCTGGGACGATCTTAATACCGGTCTTGCCGTATCTCAGTATTACGAAATAGCAGTGTCAGAAGTTGATGCAAATCAGTTAATCGGGGGGCTGCAGGATAATGGTACGAATAAAAGGAACACCGGCAGTTCCGGTTTTACACAGACCCTTGGGGCCGATGGAATGGATTGTAGTTACGGAATCACGGCTTCAGTGGCATTTGCCAGTACACAGGGAGGCAACTTTTATAGATCTTCCAGTAGTGGCAGCAGCTTTACGGAAATTATAAACCCCGAACTATTGGATGCATACAATATTAATGTTGGCAACAATTGGGTGGTTCCCATAGCAGTACACCCGGGCGACCACGATACTATTTTCTTAAGCTATACCAATGCCCTGGTTAAAGCCTGGCGGGGCAGTTTTGGCTGGAACAATTTTGCCAGGCTAAGAAACTGGGGCAATACTTTTATTAAAGTGGGTAATAGCAATGCCAGGCGGATGTATAATGGGAGCAATGAGTATACAGATGACGGAAGCGCGAGGAATTTTGTAAGCCGCTCCGATGATGGGGGCAGCACCTGGACCAATATCATCAGCCAGTTGCGTAGCAGCAATCCGCCCATTACCGACCTGGCCATCAATCCTGGCAATTCGCTGGAAATATGGCTTACCTATGGCGGTTATACCAACGGAACCAAGGTTTTCTACTCCTCTGATGGCGGAGCCACCTTTACCAATATTAGTGGTTCATTGCCCAATATCCCGATTAACACAGTGGTGTATGGTTCTGCGGGTTCCGACGGAAACGACCCCGTTTATATTGGTACCGACATCGGTGTTTTTTACCGGGAGAATAACCTGGGCGACTGGATACCGTATAGCAATGGACTGCCGGTTGTAGAAATTACCGATATTGAATTTAGTGCTGCAGACAATAAGATGCGTGTTGGTACTTATGGCCGTGGTATCTGGGAAAGCTCATTGTATAATGCATGCCAAACCGACCTGAACCTTACCACAGCCAACCAGGCCATTAATATGCCTTACTACCAGCAGGCTGGCAACTCCATCAGCTCTACGGCATGGGTGTATGGAACAGGTGCTAAAGTATTTTACAAAGCCGGCACCCAGATCGATTTAAAAGTAGGCTTTGAAGCAGCTTCCTATGATGATGAAACAGTATTTGAAGCAGCGATAGGCGCCTGCGGTGGTGGGGTTCCGTCAGCGCCAAACATGCTGGGACAGGAGCAGCAAGGAAACGGCAAAAGCGGATACCTGGTACAACCCGCAGGCAGACGGTCTTCAATAAAACGCTGAATTATCAGCAGGTAAGACCTATTTGGTTGTGACATTTATTGAATCCCCCAAAACCTGACTTTCTGTGAGCCTTTTTAAGTTTAAGATTCACTCATAAAAAGTTAGTGAGGAGAATTGGTTTCACTATGGCATTTGTTGTGCCGGACAAAAACGGCTGACTATCTTCGGGAACTGTCTATAAATGGAAATATTTTAAAACCTGGCTCCAACCCTATTTGCTATCTAAAAACGATACTCCTGCTGCTATTGTCCGCCAGTAGCTATTCCCAGCTTAGTTTTCACCATCTTAGCATGGCCACCGGCCTCAGCGATAATGATGTAAACTCAATGGCCGTGGATAGCAACGGATACCTGTGGGCAGGAACCAGCTATGGTCTTAACCGGTACGATGGATACGGCATCACCAACTACTATAGTCAAACAAACCCTGCGCTTCAGAGCAATGATGTCTACGATATTGTTTGTGATCATCTAAACCGGCTTTGGGTGCTTACGCTTTCGGGAGTAACGATAATTGATCAGCAACGAAAGTTCGACACCATACCCATGCCTGCAGGTATCGGAAATGTGCGTACCATCATCTTTTCACCGTCAGTAGGTGTGATCATGGCGGGTCAGACATTTTATTTATTGCCACTTGGCAAAAACCCATTGATACCTGGTGATTGGCAACCCATGCCATGGTGCAGCAGCTGGAACAATAAAGATCAACTGCGGGAAATAAGCCACTATAAGGACGATTGGTTTGTGGTAACCACTAAACAAAAGGCCGAGTTGGTCAATTTTAAAACCCGCCAGATTACCTGCTCAGTCCCGCTCAGGTTTTCCAGGCAGAGTTGCATGATCAACGATACCCTGATGGCCTGTCTTAATTTCCGGGGCTCGGTGCAGTTACATGAGGTGCCTGGCGGCAGGTTGATACATGAATATTTTTTTCGAAGCAATGATCGGGGCAGTACCATACTCAACAACCTGTACGGGTTGCGGCTTGCCGCCAACGGCGAGCTGCTTGTAACCTCCGCCAATGGCGGTCTCTTTCGGCTTAATCTTTCTACTGGTGCATTGGTAAACGATATCCACAATGCAAACGATCCGGCAAGTATCGCCACCAATTACACCCATCAGTTACTATGTCTGCCCAACGGCACAGTGCTGGTAAGCTCACATACAAACGGCTTGGATATCACTAACCTTAACCAACACCAAAGCAATACCCAGCATCTTTTCAGCGATGCGGAGAACAATGTGTACGACGGCTTTATCAATGGCATGGTGAAAGACAAAACCGGGATGCTTTGGCTGGGTGCCCAAACAGGAGTAGTGCAATGGAACCCGGTCAACAATACAAGCCGGTTTTTTGATTTTCCGCATATCGACCCTGAAACAGGTTCTCCCAAAAAACTCATTATTAGAACTGTATCGCTTGACAGCAACAACCGGATTTGGGTGAGTGCGTATGGCGGTGGTATTGGCTATTTTTCACCACAAAAAAATGCCATTGTAAGACTGCCATTTGACAGCACCATGGGCCGGTTGTTCCGCAGCCAGTTTATCCACCAATTCCTGGTGCAGTCCAGCGGCAGGATATGGGCAGGCAGTGGCAGCGGTTTGTTCAGCATCGATCACAACACTTTAGAAATTCTTGATAATAGCAAGCATCCATTGCTCAAAAAGCTTGAAGGCACGCGGGTATTCGCACTGGCAGAGGACCAGCTACAGCAGCTGTGGATTGGCACTTCAGCAAATGGCATTTATTGTTATAGTGAGGCAAAACAAACATTACGACAATATACCATTGCTACCGGCCTTGCTGCTAACCAATGCCTTGCTTTATGTTCAGATGGATCGGGTAATATCTACGCTGCCACCCCCAATGGTTTAAGTATTATCAATGCAAGTGGCAGCACAAGGATTTATAATGCGGCAAACGGCCTGCGCAACAATAAATGCCAGTCGGTGGTAAAAGACAAGACTGGCAATATCTGGGTTGCGAACCAACAATACCTGGTTAAATATAAACCCGCAGACAGTTCATTTACCTACTATGATAATAATGCCGGGCTCACCAGTGAAAGTTATCGCAATGGTGCCGCTTTTGCGGCCGCTGATGGCACGTTGTATTGGGGTACCGCCAATGGTGTCAACTATTTTTTGCCCGAACAGTTGGGTGAAAATAATGTACCGATGCAGGTAAACATTTCTTCCATGCAATCCACCGACAGCATCTTCTCCACCCTGGCAGGCAACCGCTTTTCACTGGCTCAGCACCAAACAGATATTACCCTGCACTTTGCAGCTATTGACCTGATGGGCAGTAAGAATATTCTGTATCAATACCAGTTAAACGGCCTTAGCAACACCTGGGATACTGCCACCGACATCAGGCAAATAACCTATTCTGCACTGGCCCCCGGCAAATACACATTTTTATTAAAAGTATCTAAAGATGGTTTGCATTGGCAGGATTCCGAACCGGTTTATTTTACCATCGCCAGGCCCTGGTATCGTACGTGGTGGTTTGTGGCAATATGTCTGGCAATGGCCGCTACGGCTATTTTTATTTTGATCAGGAACCGGGAAAGAACATACCGGCTGGCACAACAGCAGCAGGCTAAAGAAATGCAATACAAACTGGAACTTGGCCAGGCATTGAATGCCGTGCAGCAACAAGAACTGGAACTTGCTTTGCTGCATAAAAACCTGGCAGGGGCACAGCTTACCGCCACCCGGGCCCAAATGAATCCACACTTTATATTTAATGCGCTCAACAGCGTACAGCAATATATTCTGCAGGGCAATGTGGATGAGGCTAATAAATACCTGGCCAAATTCAGCCGCTTGCAAAGGGAAATTCTCAACCACTGTGATCAGCAATTTATTACCCTTCAAAAGGAAATAGATATGATACGGCTATACGTTGAATTCGAACAACTGCGGCTGAATGATAGTTTCCATTTTTCAGTGACATTGGATGAAGACATAGATACTGATGAATTACTGATTCCACCCATGGTGCTGCAACCATTTATCGAAAACGCGATCTGGCACGGCCTTCAGCCACGGGAGAGCGAAAGGCGGCTGTCCATTGATTTTGCATTAGACGCTATTGGGGATTATTTACTGTGCACGATAACTGATAACGGTATTGGCCGCAGCGCAGCTGGCAAAAACAAAGTGGCCCTGCAAAAACAACCACATATTTCAAAAGGCCTGCACCTCGTAAGTGAACGCCTCGACCTGTTACAGCAACAATATGGCGGTACTTTTAAAGCCACTATCACTGACCTGTATCATGCCGACCAAACCTCCAATGGCACGAGGGTAGAAGTGATGTTTTTTATTGGGGTTAACACATAGTCGCTTCTTCATCGCATCAATCAGTTCCCTCTTATAACTCCGGGCACCTCCTTACTCACTGAAAAACCCAAACTGGCCCCCGGCAGTTCCGCGTATCCAATAAAATCCTACTTTGGACTGGTAAAGATGATACGCGCATTAGCAATAGACGACGAACCTGCTGCACTGAAAACCATGCAGCTTATGATAGAAAGGTATGTACCTGCTATTACGGAATTGGAACTTTGCAACCATCCGCTTGACGCTGCGGGCATCATTCAAACATTTCAACCCCAACTGGTATTTATTGATATACAAATGCCGCAACTCAATGGCTTCGAATTATTGCAGCGGTTACCCGCTATTGATTTTGATATCATTTTTGCCACAGCCTACGACGCCTATGCCATACAAGCCATCCGCTTTAGCGCATTGGATTACCTGCTAAAACCCATAGACGCGGATGAATTAAAACAGGCCATGGCCAGGTTTCTTCAAAAAAGAGAAAAGCAGGAAACAAATATGGCTTCCTACCAAAACCTTTTGACCAACCTGCAAGCCGCCAATACAAAGGATTTTAAGCTGGCGATCAGCAATAGTGATGGTACCTTTTTCTTTGACCCGCAATTGATCACCCGGCTGGAAGGAGAGAGTAATTATACGCGTTTTCATTTGGTAAATCACCGCCCTATTTTGGTTTCAAAAACCATTAAAGAATATGAAGACCTCCTGCTGCCCCATGGTTTTATCAGGGCGCACAAATCTCATCTGGTAAACAAACGCCATATTATTTCCATTACCGCCGACGGCCAATTAATGATGGAGGATAAAACCCTTCTTGAGATCTCCCGCCGCAGAAAAGAATCTGTATTGGGAGTCCTGAAAAATAATTAGTCCCGGAAATTTCATTTAACAACGCCCTAACTAACACTTGTTAGCCTTTTTTGGTCACACCACAAAAAGGAGCTAATCATGAAAATCATTTACACCATTACCGCCCTGGCTTTTTTACTCATTGGCTGTGCATCATCTAAATTCGATACCAGTCCAACCACCAACAGCGTTGAAAAGCTGATTAAAAAATACAACAAAAAACCTGAGGATACTGCGGTACTCAACCGCCTCGTATTTGGCTATAATTTGCTCCACGAGCAATACCTCCAGGAAATCGAAACGCTTAAGTACCGAAATACACCTCAGCACTGGGAAGCCATTTCCAACCTGTATGGCAAGCTGAACGACCTCAATAGCAATGCTGCTAAGAACAAAGATCTCTATGATTTATTGCAGCCTAAAAACTACGATGCCGATATTAACCAGGCCATGCTAAATGCTGCTGACGGATATTATGGCTTTGCAGAAGATTTGATGTACAATAATAACTGGCGCGATGCCAGGGAAGCCAGCACCTTTTTAACCAAAGTAAAAAGCCTTGCAGGGAACAATTATAAAGATGTAGCCGACATGGCCGCCCAGGCCAGGGAAATAGCCACGGTTGATATTTTGATACAACCGATTCGTAGTGAAGGCCTTTATACCAACAGCGGCTATTATGGCAATCAGCAAAACAACCGTCTTACCGATCAGCTGGTAAGGGATATGGGCGGCGAATGGAGCACCTATGGCAGGTACCGGGTCTTTGCAGCTGAAACTTATTTCGATAATACTAAAGCGCCCGACTGGATTGCAGAGCCTGTTTGGACTTACTGGAGAACCAGTCCTGTTCAATACAATACAACAAAACGTACGGTAAATAAACAAAAGCAAATTGGTACCGACACGCTCAACCGGCCTGTTTATAAAACTATTACCGCAATACTCACCATTACGCAGGCCACGGTAAATACTGACGGCAGAATGGAATTACGCATCAACGATGTAAAAGACAGGAGCAATGTTGGAAACCGCACCTGGAACGAAAATTACTGCTGGACCCAAACCTACGCAAGTTATACAGGCGACGGTGATGCCCTTAGCAATGAAGACTGGAACCTTGTACGCCAGCAAAGAACAAACCCACCCCGTGAAGGCCAGTTACAGGCAGAAATTCTGCAAAGAATATATCCCGACATGCTGCGCTGGTTTAAGAATATAGCGGAATAGAAAGTGATGAATATGTAAACGCCTTGCGACAACGCGGGGCGTTTTTTTGTTGTACCATCCCCGGACCTCTATCTTTATACAAACCTGTTTTATATGCTACGTATTATAATTTGTATGTGCCTCCTGTTGATGTCGCACCAGGCCCTGGCCGATCAATGGCTGCTCATGAAAAAAAGCCAAGCCCAAAAAGCCGAAATTGTTCTTAGCCGCTATATTGGTAAGTCCATCCTTTTTTTCTGCGGGTGTTGCAGCCAGGACAAGGGAGAACTGATGCTTTTGAAAAATGTGAGCATAAAAGAATATAAGAGTACCTACCTGCAGGACAAAGGAGAACTCTACCAGGTTCATATTTCCTATACCGATAGCAAAGGCATTCCCGACAGCGGCGCCATCGATCTTGCTTATGCATGGCTGCAGGTAAAAGCAAAAGCTTTAAATGTAGCCGAGGCCTGCGGCTTTGAGTATGACGCCTGTGTTACCAACAAGCATTTTGCCTGGGCAGGCAAAAAGAAACCGCTGTTGCCCAAAAAGAAAAAATAAGAACCCTACGAAAAAGGGCCGGCAAATACATGGTATTAGCTGGCCCTTTATTTATGCATCCATACTTTTATACCAGGTCTATATCAAATTGTACCAGGTTTACGAATTGCTGGATTCTTTGGTCTATTTCTGCTTTGGTAATCTCCTGCAGGCGGGTAGGGCCAAATTTTTCTACACAAAAAGAAGCCATTGCACTTCCTACAATGATGGCAGTCTTCATGTTTGAAAAACTGATATCCTTTGTTTTGGCAAGATGACCAATAAAACCTCCGGCAAAAGTGTCGCCGGCTCCGGTTGGGTCAAACACGTCTTCCAGTGGTAGAGCGGGGGCAAAGAACACATGGTTTTCGTTAAATAACAGGGCTCCATGTTCTCCTTTTTTTATAATAATGAACTGCGGGCCCATTTCCTGGATCTTTTTGGCCGCTTTCACCAGGCTGAATTCGCCACTTAACTGGCGGGCTTCGCTATCGTTTACCATTAATACATCCACCATTGTCAACACTTCTTTCAGGTCGTCCATGGCTATTTCCATCCAAAAATTCATGGTATCCAATACGATAAGCTTTGGCCTGGTACGCAATTGTTGGATCACACTTTTTTGCAAACTTGGCATCAGGTTACCAAGCATCAGGAATTCTGCTCCCTGGTAGCTTTCTGGAACTTTAGGGTCGAAATCCGCCAGTACATTCAGGTCGGTTACCAGTGTATCGCGGGTATTCATATCCAGGTGATACTTTCCACTCCAAAAGAACGAAGGCTTGTCGGCCACTCTTTCAACACCCTCTATTGCTACCCCGCGGCTTTTAAGATCGTCCATGATGGATTCTTCAAAATCGTTACCTACAATACTTATTTGCTGAACCGGCTTTACAAAATTGCTGGCTGCATAAGCCACATAGGTAGCGCTACCGCCTACAATCCTGTCTGTTTTCCCGAAAGGGGTTTCTATGGCATCATAAGCCATGGTACCGACTGCTATTACTGACATATAACTGGTTTTTTTTAGTCGGGTGCAAACCTAAGGGATTTTTTTCAGCCCCGGGGGTCCCGGTAATCTCATGCAAACCTCAATTGTTCGGGCTTTTAGAGTTTGTTGCAGCTTAGTGGTGTAAATTGGTAATTTGTAAAAAATATCACCATGAAAAAAGCAGCCATATACATCGTCGCTACTTTGTTGTTCTGTTTTAAAGCCGGTGCACAATCCGATTCCATACCAGTAGCTAATACCTTAACCACCCTCATCATGATTTGTAAGAACGTGGATTTCGGCGATCCTAAAACATTGGGTGTTGGTACATTTTATAAGGCAGCTCCTTACATCGTTTACCGGGGCGAGACCGATAAAGCAAGGCGTTGGAAAGACATTGCGAATTATTCCAACCCGGAAGAAAAGAAAGGCGTAGACGAAGTTTGCTACCGCATCAATCAGACCGTAAACCAGGACAGCGCTTACAAATTTGTGAAGTATTTTACCGAAAAAGAATCTGAAGGCACCTGGCATATCATGGTTGTTTCCTTTATTAGAAAAGGGGTGGCTAAGCAAGCGGCCTTTGCTTTCTTAAAAATCAAGGGAAAATTTGCGCTGGGCGATATAGACTAAAAAAGAGAGCACCATTGTCTTTCTGCAGAACCGGCATGGGCCGGCAAAATCTTTCATTTAAAAAGCTTCAGATAAAAACTAACAACCGTTAGTGTTCTTTACATTTGCCGCCATGGCAAAAATTGTATCTGCAAAACATGGTTCTAAAAAGGAGGTGATCCTGGAAAAAGCCACCAAATTATTCCGGCAGAAAGGCTTTAATGCGACCAGTATGCGGCACCTGGCAGAAGCGGTGGGCGTTGAGGCTGCCAGTCTTTACAACCATATTCAAAGCAAGGCGGATTTGCTGAAGGAAATATGTTTTGGCGTTGCAGACGCTTTCATTCTTCAAATAGAAAGCGTAGAGAGCAACCCCGGCAGCCAGGCAGACAAAGTGGAAAAAATCATCCGCTTTCAAATAAAAATGATGCTGGAAAACTTTGAGCAGGTCTACGTAAGCAACCGCGACTGGAAGCATTTGAAAGAACCACACCTCGCCAATTTTTTGCAACAACGCCGTGGCTACGAAAAACGCTTTGCAACCATTATTGAGAAGGGGACCGAACTAAAAGAGTTTAGAAAAATTCATCCACACATTGCCGTCCTTGCCATTTTAAGTGCCGTAAGGGGCATTGAATTCTGGCAAAAAAACAAACGCGGTGTCACTGCTTCCGATATGGAAAACGACCTGGTACAAATTTTAATAAACGGCCTGGTAATATAGCATAGGTGTCAAAGTCTATAAGGCGGTGTGCTGTCAACAGAAAAGAATATTATGTCAACAAAGTTTTATCCGCTACGGATCAAAAAAATAAATAAAGAAACAAGTGATTGTGTGGCCGTTTCTTTTGATATGCCAGATCATTTGAAGGAATTGTTTCGTTATAAACAGGGGCAGCACCTGACTCTCAGGACAGCCATCAATGGCGAAGAAATACGTCGCAATTACAGTCTTTGTAGCAGCCCTTTGGACGACGATTGGCGTGTAGCCATTAAAAAGGTTCCGGGTGGATTATTTTCAGAATTTGCTAATGACAAATTAAGAATTGGCGATACAATAGAGGTAATGCCACCCAATGGCAGGTTCTACAAGGAACTGGATGCCATTCAATCTAAGAACTACATGGCTTTTGTAGCTGGCAGCGGCATTACACCGGTCCTCTCCATTATAGAAACCACATTACGCACCGAACCCAACAGCAGTTTTACATTGGTATATGGAAACCGCAACCGCAACAGTATCATTTTTAGGGAGGAACTCGAAGCGCTGAAAAACAGGTTTATGGAAAGGTTCAGGCTGTACCATGTACTCAGCCGCGAAAAGACGGATGCACCGGTTAATCATGGCAGAATAGATTCCGAAAAATGTGCTTATGTATTTAGCAAACTGGTGGATATCAACAGCGTTGATGAATTCTTTTTATGCGGGCCCGAAGAGATGATTTTTAGTGTAAAAGATTACCTGCTAACCCACGAGGTAGACCCAGCCAAAATACATTTTGAGCTTTTTACTTCGCCCAGGAAAAATGACATTCAAAAAGTTAATATAGCAAGAGTTGCAAGCAGCGGCCTGCAGAGCAGGATCACGATCAAACAAGATGGAATAGAACAATCGTTTGACCTTGCTTATGATGGAGAACCCATACTGGATGCGGCTTTGCACGAAGGTGCCGATCTTCCCTTTGCATGTAAAGGTGGGGTATGTTGCACCTGTAAAGCGCGGCTTACAGAAGGAGAAGTAGAGATGGAGGTTAACTACGGTTTAGAACCGGATGAAGTCGCTGCAGGATTTATACTTACCTGCCAAAGCCACCCTAAAACCGCTGTGGTAAAAATAGATTTTGATGCGGTGTGAGGAAGCGCTGCTAATTCCTTTACCGGTAATGCTGGGTTTTTAATGCCTTATATTCAACAACCAATTTTTAATTCTCAAGATGCATGGAGAATTTAAAAATTGGTTGTTGAGTTATTGAATATTCTTATCTGTGGTGACAATCAAATTTACCCATTAGGATTCCGTAAGTTCCACGTTAGTCATTTCACGGTAATGGTTTTGCAATTGATGCACCATCAATGGATAAATGATCTGGCGTTTGTCTTCCCGATACCACATTTTGCTATGCGTAAAATCGTTGGGCTTTTCTATTACCAGCCTAAAAGGGCCATGCTTGTATTTGATATAACCTTCTGGCATTTCTTCCTTTTCGAAGCGTAACAACGAAAGCTGTGCATCATCCAGCGGAATGCCGGATACATGGGCTGGTTCAAAATACACCACCATATCGCTGGGTATTTTTACACCAATCTGGCCTTCGTCCATATTTACATGGGTTACCTGGCCATCTTCTATACGGCCTTCGTTGTTTACCCGAACCCAATCCCCGGGCTTAATGTCTCTGAATGGTATCATGTGGCAATTAAATTTTGTGAGAAGATAATAAGAGTTTTCAAAACAGAAATAAAAAATGCACTCCAAAATTTTCGGAGTGCATTTTACAGTGCGAACAGTTTATAGCAACGGAATAGGGCGTGCGAACTTTATACAGGATTGTTATGGCAGAAAAATGCTACCATAACAATCTGTAGTTACTTTTTCACCGTCAGGTTAAAACCTGCTTTAATGGTGACGGTGGCTCCAGGATTTACTCTTAAGCTCCGGATACTGACATTTGAATTGAGTTGCGGGAAGTTTGGCTTACCGGCATTGATGACGACATCGGTGTTGTCATTTGGAAGGGCACCGCAACTCCAGTTGGCGACATTTTCCCATGCTGTACTTACCGCCCCGGTCCAGCTGATATTTAATTTAATGGTGTATACCTGGCTCGGGGTTACGCCATTTACCAGCGCCCGGTACTTGTAACCGTAAATCGTGTTAGGCGGATTGATAATGGTGAGAGCGCTGCTGGTGGCCCCGCTGTAAATACCGCCATTGCTGATGTTGGCAAATCCGCCACCATTATCCACTTGCCATTGGTAGGTAGCACCACTGATATTGCTCGGCAAGGTGATGGTGGACCCGCTGCAAAGGTTCAGGTTCATATTGTTGCCGCCAATATAGAAGCCACTGAAACCATCCACAGCTATATCCAGCGAATACAACGTGCCCATATCCACGATCGTGATGGCGCTGTTGGGTATGATCACCGCATTGCCACCGGGTTGTGGGTTGAACAGGCTGTCTTCCATCGGGCCGGTGTATTTGGTAATCGTAAGGCTGTTGATCCCACTTGGAAAGGCTGTTGGGTCTGCGGCTACCAGGTCGTTAAACTCGGTTTTGGTAATGTAGAAGCGAACCACCCTCTTAGCTCCTGCCGGTGCAAACTGGCTGGTGATCTTAAAGCTACGTTTCAGGTAGATGTTGCCGTTGGGTGATGTGGCAACGTTGGCGGTGGAGAAATAGGTGTTCATAGTAGTATTGCCCAGGGTCAGCCCGCTGTCTTTGATAGCACCCATGATTTGGTTGCTGCCGTTTCTCATATAAACAAAATGTCTCCAGCCGGTAAAATTGACGGTGCCGTTTCCATTGGCTGAAATATAAGTAACAGGCGCTGCAGGTACGGTTACGGTGGTATCGTCTTTTTCAACGTTGTAAAAGTCTTTTCCCTTAAAGCCCACACTACTGCCATTTGCAATTAAGAAAATACTGTCGGCAGTATAGCTGCCACCTGGCAATTGTTTGATGCTGTCCGGGAGATATCCACCGATAAGGCCAAACTTAACCGGGGTGCCATCAGGGCCGGAGCCGGGAGTGCTATAGTTGTAGAAATACGTGGGTATCACTCCTGCCAGGGTAAAGGGGCTAAAGCTGGTGATGGCCACACTATTGTTGATGGTTCCGCTGGCGGCTGTGCCCGTGGGGGCAGCATTGCCATGATCTTCCCACTGTGTACCACCCCAATGCACTACTTTAAGACCGGTGAGTGGTGTAGGGTAGGTTTCATAAGGATTGGTGCCAAAACCCAAAGTGAGGGTAACGTTGGTAACACCTGATAATCTTTGTACATCCCAATAGCCGGCCTTACTGATAGCATTGGCACTAAGGCTACCTACCTTCGAAGCTGTATTATATCCATCTATTGAGGGGTTTTGGTTTTTATATTCCGCCCGGAACTTGCTGGTGACGCCAACAGGGGCACTGATGCCAACGATGTTCAGCGAGTTAGGGGAGCCTACCGGGAAAGTAAAGGCATCGTCGCCAATTTTAGCAACAGGGCCTACCACATGGCTCGTGGCGGAAGAACTATTATGGGTGGTGCCATCTTCAAAAATGAGGTTCTTTCCGGCACTGCTATAAATATTGCCGCTGGTAAAACTGGCGACCCCCGTTATAGCTACCGAGTCGTTAAGTGTAATTTTACCCGTACCTGTTTTTGCCATAATAAGTAACGGGATATTAATGGGCTGTGTTCCTAATTGTTCTATGGCTCCGTTGGAACCAAGGCTAAATCTTAATTTCCCCAGGTTAAGGCCGGCGGTAGAATTTAAAGTAAGGTTGCCACCTATTTCAATGGTATCAGCTCCTGCTACATTTAAGGTTCCGGCAGTTCGGGTGTAGGTAACGTTGCCCAGGTATTTGCTCCCATCAGACCCGCCATCTACGTCGTTAAGCACATTTGTTCCATTGCAGGATATATTCGTGTTTCCGGTTATTGTATTTTTTCTGAACGTTGTTGAATAGCCACCACTGTACGTGGCATCATCGGCTGTAACCAAATGGCCGGTAATATGGTTTTCATAAAGGTAGGCGAAATTATTACCCCTGTAACCCGTGAGTTTAAGAGAGTCCACGATCAAAGTATCGTTCTGTACACTAAAGCCACTACTGTTCAAAACTTTTACGCTGCCACCACCTGTTTGATTGACGAGACGATACATATCGAACGTAGCGGGTGTTGCGTAACTGGCTGCAATATTTATGGTGCCGCCAATACTTGTTTTTGCGGCTGTGCTGCCAAAGTAAGTAATCCCGGAAGTATTATTGGTGTAAGAAAAATTGCCGGTTACGGTGCTGTTGCCACCATAAAAAACATATGTGGTACCAGCCACCATACGGTTAACTGTAACGTTTCCGGTACACTGCATGGGCGAAGCATGGGCCAGGTACAAAGGTCCTCCGGCGCCGTTAAAAGTTACATTTCCGACATACTTATTGCCGTTTCCAACGCCATCGGCTTCATAAAAAACATTGGTGCCGTTATTGGAAAACGAACTGTTCCCCGTGATAACATTGTTGCGCAGGTGGGTAGAATAACCGCCACTGTAACTCGCATCGTCGGCCGTTGTTACGTTCGCGGTAATATCGTTATTAAGCAGGTAAGCATACTGGTTGCCCCTGTACCCTGTCAGGCTCAACGAGGTTAGCTTTAGCGTATCTCTTTGAATATTGAAACCCGCTGAATTTTGAACATTTATGGAACCTCCGGTAGTTAGGTTAACGAGGCGATACATTTCAAAATATTCCGGGGTTGAATAATTAGCAGCAATGTTCACCGTTCCGCTGATGGCGGTTTTTGTAGCAACATTGCCCAGGTAGGTATGGCCTGCAGTATTGTTGGTATAGGCGAAGTTGCCATTTACAATACCCCCGTTGTTAAATATATATGTGATACCGGCTACAGTCCTGGTAAAGCTCAGATTTCCGTCAAACCGGGATGTATCTAAATGCGAAACCACAAATGTGCCCGATCCTGCTGCATTAAAAACCGTGTTACCGGTATAGTAGTTGCCACTGCCGGCCAATTCTGCTTCGTAAAATGAATTAGTGCTGTTATTGGTAAATGTGCCGTTACCAATAATGCGGTTACTACGAATATAGCTTATATAGCCGCCGCTGTAGGTGGCCCCGGATGTAATGGTCACATTACCGGTGATATGGTTGTCTATAAGATACCCATAAGCATTTCCTGTATACCCGGTAATGCTAAATGAGGACACCTTGAGTGTGTCTCTCTGAACATTGAACCCCTGTGAATTTTGAACATTAATACTGCCTCCGGTTGTTTGGTTAATAAGGCGGTACATTTCAAAAAAATTGACAGCACTATAATTGGCAGCTATATTAATAGTGCCACTAATAGGCGTTCTATTAGCCGGGTTGCCAAAATAAGTGTTACCAGCAGTATTGTTAGTGTAAGCAAAATTGCCATTAACAATGCCACTGCTGTTAAAAGCCTGGGTGTGGCCTGCCGCAGTGCGGTTAATGGTCAGGTTGCCATCAAACTGAGATGTATCTGTATGGCTGATATAAACGGGAGCGGTACTGTTAATTGTAAACGTGGTACTGCCAATATAGCGGTTGCCCTCTCCTGCTGCTGAGGCTGCTTCATAAACTGCGTTGGGGCCATTAACACTAATGCTGGTAGTGCCAGTAAACAAGTTGCTACGATAATATGAGGCATAGCCGGTGTTATAACTGGCGTCATCTGCGAAAGTTGAATTTCCGGTAATTGAATTGTTCTGTATATAGGCGTAGGTATTACCTCTATAACCGGTTACGCTTAGTGAAGACACTTTAAGGGTGTCTTTCTGTAAAAAAACACCCTGCGGGTTTTGGATATTTATGGTACCCCCGGTTGTTTGATTGGTGATGTTGTACATGTCGAAAGTGGCTGGAGCAGGGTAATTGCAGGCAATATTAATCGTGCCGGTAATATTGGTTTTGGTGGTAGTGTTGCCCATACCAATGGCTCCCCCGGAATTATTGGTAAATGAATAATTACCCGAAATAGTTCCCCCGACAGCAAACAAACTGGTAACGCCGCCGACCGTGCGGCTCACAGTAAGGTTACCGCCAAACACGGAAGCTGCTCCACTGGCAATAGATACGGGCATGCTTCCACCAATATTAAAAGTAACACTGCCATTATACTGGTTTGCAGGTGCTGCATTGCCTTCAAAAAGCTGGTTGGTTCCGGTTAGGTTAAAAATAATGGCATCGTTTACCGTGTTACTGTTGAAGATGGTAGTATAGCCCCCACCGCCGGTATTAATATTCAAAACAATATCTGTGGCTCCGTTACTGTTGTTGAGTATAGCACCGGTAATGTTGTTGAAAAAATTTACACTGTTAAGGCCTAACGTAAACCCATTTACGTCTAACCGGCTGCCACTGTTCATGGTTATACCGTTGATAGTAACATTACTATTGAGCACTGGGTATACTGCGAGGGCTCCGGGTATGGTCACATTACTTGCTCCCGTGGGCAGTCCACCAGTCCAGTTGCCTGGCGTATTCCAGTTGTTGCTGACGGATCCATTCCAGGTTTGCGCTCTGGCAGCTGTAAACAATAAAATGGAACCATGTAATAATAGTAGAAACCTTTTCATAAAAGAGATTTTAGAGTTTTGTGCTTACGGAATAATCTATGCTACAAATCTTGGTATAAAACAAGGCGTGCACAATACTCAATTTGTGGTAGGGAAAGCGCTGAGTTTAATATTAATCATTGAAGAATAAATGCTGTGGCAAGTCCGCCATTGCGCTTGCGCCCTTTCTTTTTACATCGGCAAATCGCAAATCAAAAGAATTAAGCCTTTCCCAACAAACAGCTTACCAACCGAATTGTATGTTTGCAGCCGCATGAAAAAAACAGCATTTCTTTTCTTAGCCATTTCCATCTATTGTATGCAAATGATGCTGTTGCCATCTTGCGCTAATATTATCCCGCCAACGGGTGGGCCAAGGGATTCTTTTCCGCCGGTACTTGTTAAGGCCATGCCAGAAGAAGCCACGAGGAATTTTAACGGCAAAACCATCACCCTGCAGTTTGATGAATATGTGGAAGTGCAAAATGCTTTTGAAAATGTTTTGGTAAGCCCGGCACAGGAAAAATTTCCACAGGTGGATTATAAATTACGAACTGTAACGATCAAGCTAAAAGATACACTGGAGCCTAACACCACTTATTCTTTCCAGTTTGGTGATGCTATCAAGGACATCAACGAAGGCAATGTGCTAAAAGATTTTAGTTATGTTTTTTCCACCGGCAACACCATTGATTCGCTGCATTTGGAGGGTACGGTGCAGGTAGCGGAAACAGGGAAAACCGATAGCACATTGTTGGTTGTTTTATACAACAAGTTTTACGATAGTGCTGTTGCCAAAGAAAAACCGAGGTTTATAACCAGGCTTGACGGCAAGGGGCGATTTAAATTCAACTTCCTTCCTCCGGGCACGTACAATCTCTTTGCATTTAAGGATGAAGGGTTTAAAAAATACAACAGCAATAAAACGATGTTTGCCTTTGCTGATGCTCCTGTAAATATAGGTGCTGAAAACAAGCCGGTAGATCTGCTGGCATTTGTGGGTGAAAAAGAAGAGCCAAAAGCGGCTAGGGCCACCGCAGCCAATACAAAGGAAACCAAAGACGATAAGCGACTGAAATTCCAACTCAATCTCCAAAATGGTTCACAGGATCTGCTGGAAGACCTGGTGGTTAGCTTTGGCAAACCACTAAGCAATTTTGATTCTTCAAAAATCATTTTGACGGACACCCTGTACAATCAAATAAAAGGCTACAGGCTGGTATTAGACACCAGTAAAAAAACTTTGTCGCTCCAATATCCCTGGCAGAAAGATCAATATTTTAAACTGCAGGTGCTAAAAGATGCTGCCACCGATACATCGGGGAACATTATTGCCAGGGGCGACACTATTAAGTTTAAGACAAGGCCAGAAGATTCCTACGGTAGCATTATGGTACGTTTTACCGGGTTGGACATGAAGCGCAACCCGGTGCTCCAATGGCTTCAGGGCGACGATGTATTTAAAAGCTATCCACTTACCGGACCAGAATGGAGGGCCAGGTTATTTGAACCCAACAGCTACGGTATGCGTATCCTCTACGACGACAACAAAAACGGCATTTGGGATACCGGCGACTACTGGAAAAAGAAGCAACCGGAAAAAGTAATTGCCATCGACCAAAAATTCAATGTCAGGGCGAATTGGGATAATGAATTTACTGTAGTGTTGTAAGAGTTTAGGCTTTAGATGTTTAGGGTAAATACGTTCGCTTGTTTACAAGTTCACATGTTTACATTGCAGGCTTCGCCGTACACCTTTTACCCTATACCTTTTCACCTTTCAAATCATACATCAAAAATCCGAAATCACAAATCAAATGGTTTTCTCTTCTACTTTACTTGAAAACGCCGTTAACGAATTTTCCAAGCTACCCGGTATTGGTAAAAAGACGGCTTTGCGGCTGGTTTTGCACCTGATCAAACAAGAGAAACAAGCCGTGGAAATGTTTGGTGAAACGATTTTGAAAATGCGGGATCATATCCGCTTTTGCAGCCGCTGCCATAATGTGAGCGATGGGCAGCTTTGTAATATTTGCCTGAACACCAGCCGCAAACAACAAATGATCTGCGTGGTAGAAACGATCCGGGAGGTAATGGCCATAGAAAGTACCCAGCAGTTCAATGGCACTTATCATGTTCTCGGGGGGGTTATTTCACCCCTGGATGGTATTGGCCCCGACCAATTGAACATCGATTCTTTAGTTCAAAGGGTGATTAATGAACAAACCGAAGAGATCATTTTTGCACTGAGCCCGAATATACAGGGCGATACTACACTATATTATATCCAAAAAAAGCTACAGCACACCCCGGTAAAAATTACCACCATCAGCCGCGGCATTGCTTTTGGCGGCGAACTGGAATATGCAGATGAAATGACGCTGGCCCGAAGCATCGCCAATCGTCAGCCCGTGGAACAGTATGTAAAGGCGTAATTGATCCATCTGCAGTGGTCATTAGGTCATTATTTAAAGTCCGTCCTTACTCCCGTCTTTAAAGTTGCCATTCATTTAATGTCATCTCTAATTATTTAAAATTCCATAACCCTGCGATAATCGTGCAGCAGCGTTATTCGATACCTTGCACTCTTTTGCATATAGGGGGCAATCTATCTGTCCGTTAAAACTTTATAATAATGAAACTTCGTTTACTCATTGCTTTTTTAGTAGTGGCTGCTGCCGGCCTGGCCCAACCATTTACAGCGCTGTATCCTTTTTCAGGTGTTGCCACCAATACTAGTGGCACAACCGACCCTACGCCTGTTCCCACAGCTCCCGGCGTAACATTCGGCAGTTTTTCTGCCACTGGCACACCACCCAACCCTAATGCTGCAGGCCGTTTTAGTTTTATCGACTGGGCACTGGGTGCCACCAATGGCTCCAATACATTCAGTGGAAGTGTTAATACTGCTGAATATTACCAGGTTACAATCACACCACAGGCAAACTTTACCCTTAACCTTGATTCGTTAACTTTTCTACTCCAACGCTCTGGAACCGGTATAAGACAATATTCTGTAAGATCATCTGTGGATGCATATGGTGCTAACCTGGCTGCGAGCATAAACCCAGCTAATTCAAGCTTGCAGGTGGTGCCTCCCAATAATATTTTCCAGGTCGATGATGCATCCACCGGTCCCAATTACGGTAGCACAATTACGCTTACCGGATTTACAAACATTACCACACCCATTAGTTTTCGCTTTTTCGCCTTTAATGCCGAAGGTGCCGGCGGTACCTTTAGTATAGACAGTGTCAGGGTTTTCGGCCAGGCCGTTCCCGTAGCTGGGTCAGCAGTGATAACGGTTAGCACCACCGGATTTGTTTTTGCCAGTACCAATGCCGGATCCGAAACAGCGGCCCAATCGTACACCGTCCTGGGCGAAAACCTGGTGGCCAACGTAGACCTTTCGGTGGATGCGCCTTTTAGTATCTCCACCGACAGCCTCAGCTTCGTTAATAATCTAAGCCTTACACCGGCCGAAGTAGCTGTTCCCAAAAAGATCTTTGTAAAATTTGCCCCAACTGTTGCAGGAACATTTACCGATACGGTATTACATATCAGCAGTGGCGCCACCAATAAGATAGTAAGTCTTAGCGGTGAAGGCATAAACCCCGGAAACTTTACTTTTAATTTTAATACGTGTACAAATCTCGGGGTACCTGGTGCGGGCTTTATTGCGTACAGTGTTGTGGGTGCCCAGGCCTGGAACTGTACCACATTTGGCCAAAACACCTCCAACGGCGTCAACATGAATGGTTTCTCTGGCGGATCGCAGGACAATGAGGACTGGCTTATTTCACCCCCTTTGGATCTGTCGGGTTTTAGCCTTCCGGTACTCAGTTTTTACAGTCGTGGCGAATTTTCCGGCCTTCCGCTGGAGCTGCTTGTTTCTACCAATTATAGTGGTACCGGCAATCCCAATGCAGCCAGCTGGACCAAACTTAACGCAGATTTTCCGGTTGCCGGCAGTAACGTTTGGACGCTTAGCGACAATATTAATCTGAATGCTTACAAGGCTTTTCCAAAAGTATATATTGCATATAAGTATATTTCATCGCCTACCCAGGGAGCCCCAAGGTGGACGCTTGATGATATCGCTATCACTAATCGAACGCAGCTGTTTTTTACTACTCCTGCTACCATTGATTTAGGGGAAGCCTCTGTTGGGTCTTCATCCGCCGGACAGGCTATTTTGTTGCAGGCAATCGGGTATGGAGATATCACAATAACAGCACCAGCTGGTTTCCAGGTTTCGGCTAACAATGTTTTGTATTCAGGAAGCATCGTAGTTCCCCAGGCGATTGCTGAAGCTGGTACAACGATATATGTCCGGTTTACGCCATCAGCCAAAGAACTAAGGGTCACCGGTCAGTTGAGTTTTACGGGCACGAGTTTCAATAGTACCCGCATTAACCTCATAGCATCATCTTATCCAAAATCAGAAACACTGGATGTAGTAACCTATAACATGAAATTTTTTGGTAGCAACCCCACCAACAACGCCACGGAGCCACAAAAGGACATCCAGAAAAACAATATGAAAGTGGTGTTTGACCATTTGAACGCCGACGTGATTGGTATACAGGAAGTAAGCAGCGATAGCCTGATGAACAAACTGATCGAGATCTTACCCGGTTATGCATCGGTGTTAAGCCATCGCTGGTCTCAATCTTACAATCCACCCGACCCTACCTTTCCGCCACAAAAAGTGGGCTTTATTTATAAAACCAGCACCATGCAATTGCTGGAAACAAGGGTGATGTTTGAAAGCTTATACGATAGCCTGCGGGCTAATACCGCTACTTTGCCTGGTTATCCAACAGGCACAAGCAGCAGCTTTTGGAGCAGTGGCCGCCTGCCTTTTATGGCAACATTTAAAGCCACGATTAATGGTATCAGCAAAACAATAAGGATCATCAGCATCCATGCCAAAGCCGGAAGTGCCGTCAGCGAAGATTACCAACGCCGTGTGTACGATACCAGGGTTCTGAAAGACAGCCTGAACTTATATTATGCTACTGACAGCCTGATATTGGTTGGAGATTACAATGACGATATTGATGTGGCAGAATATATGGGCAATCCATCGCCATACAGTGTATTGCTTAATGAGGCTGACAAGTACAAAGGGGCAACCCTTCCCCTGAGCATGGCTGGAACACTTACCTATGTAGGCGGCGGTGGCAATGGTCCAATCGACCATCAGATTATCACCAACGAACTGGAACAGTATGTTATACCAAACAGTGTAGCCACTGAAGATCCCAGGAATTATTTAGCTAATTATAGCAGTACTACCAGCGACCACCTTCCGGTATATGTGCGTTACGATTTAACCAATATTCCATTGCCAGTAACTATTACCCGGATAGATGCATCACTTATCGGCAAAGAAGTTTCGGTAAACTGGACCACGGCTACTGAACTTAACAGTAATTATTTCGTTGTGGAACGTTCTGCTGACGGTGTTCATTTTGGAAACCTCGGCCAGGTTAAGGCTGCAGGAAACAGTGTTACATTGAACCATTACCGTTTCGCAGATACGAACCCAATTGAAGGCGTGAACTATTATCGCATAAAAACGGTAGATGCAGATGGCCGTTTTGCCTATACCCCTATCGTAAAAGTAACCGTGAGCAAAGGCGGAGGAATTGTGATACGCGTGTATCCCAACCCTGTAACAACAGGCATCCAGGTATACCTTGGTAAAGCTGATGCGACAGCTAACTGGCAGTTGATCAATGGTGATGGTAAAATTTTATTACAAGGCAAAGGCAACGCCGGCAGCATAAACACAGCCATTAATCAAAAACTAAACCAGCTACACCCAGGCATGTATTTGCTTAAAACCGAGGTGTCAGGAAAGATCTCCACGGCTAAGTTTATTAAGGAATAAAAAGCAGTCCTGGACATAAGGGGGTCACTTGTTTTGGAAAACAAGTGACCCCCTTTTTTTAAGCACTTACTACATGGTTGTGTTTCCGGGAAAAACAAAACCCCTGTCATACCTTTTTTCCGGCTGTGACAGGGGTTTATATTTTTATTAATGCTAATTTGTTTATCGCCCCATAAACACCATCAGGATCTGCACATCGCTGGGGTTAACACCACTGATGCGGCTTGCCTGGCCCAATGTTCTGGGTTTAATTTTGAGGAACTTCTGACGCGCTTCATTGCTCAGCGCATTTATCTTTTCGTAGTTGAAGGTATCCGGTATCACCAGTTCTTCCAACTCGGTCATTTTATTAACCAGCTCCTGTTCCTTAATAATATAGGTTTCATACTTCACCTGTATCTCCGCCTGTTCCAGTGTTTCGGCGCTGTAATGCCCGATCAAGGCATGCAGCCGTGGTACATATTTAAGCAGTCCTGCTAAATCTACCTGGGGCCGCAATAATACTTTCAAAGCCTTTTGTTTTTCTGAGATCGGAGCGCTGTTGATGCTTTCCAAAAAAGGATTGATCTCATCCATTTCAAAGCTGAAATCGACCAGTGTCTTCTTCAGTTGCTCTATCTGTTCTTTTTTGATTTTCACTTTTTCCATCCGTTCCTGGCTGGCAAGTCCCAGGCGATAACTCATTTCAGTAAGCCTCAGATCAGCATTATCCTGCCTCAGTAAGGTTCTGAATTCAGCACGGCTTGTAAACATCCGGTAGGGTTCATCAGTGCCTTTGTTGATCAGGTCATCTATCAGCACACCAATATAGGCGTCACTCCTTTTCAGCACAAAGGGATCTTGCTCAAAAGCTTTTTGGTGTGCATTGATACCCGCCATTAAACCCTGGCAGGCTGCTTCTTCATAACCTGTAGTGCCGTTTATCTGCCCTGCAAAAAACAAGTTGCTGATTAGTTTTGTTTCCAAAGTGTATTGCAGCTGAGTCGGTGGAAAGAAATCGTATTCGATGGCATAGCCGGGCCGAAACATTTTAGCCTTCTCAAAACCAGGTACTTTGGTGAGGGCTGCATGTTGCACTTCCTCCGGCAAACTGCTGCTGAAACCGTTCACATATATCTCCACTGTGCTCCATCCTTCGGGCTCCACAAATAGCTGGTGCCGGTCCCGTTCTGCAAAGCGGTTGATCTTGTCTTCAATGCTTGGGCAATATCTTGGCCCCGTTCCCTGTATCCTTCCCTGGTACATGGGACTTTTATCAAATCCTGTCTTTAATATTTCATGCACCTCGGGGCTGGTATAAGTTACCCAGCAACAGCGTTGTTGCTCCGGCTTGATCTTTTCAATATCCATGTAGGAGAAGCCAACGATCTCGGTGTCTCCTTCCTGCTTTTCCATTTTGGAGTAATCCAGGCTGCGGCCATCGATTCTTGGTGGCGTTCCGGTTTTTAGCCTGTCACTTTCGAAGCCCAATTCCACCAGCTGCTCTGTAATGCCAAATGCAGCCTTCTCCCCCATTCTTCCCCCACCTAATTGTTTCTCGCCAATATGGATGATTCCGTTTAAAAATGTACCACTCGTGATCACCACAGATTTTGCTTTGATATCATGGCCAAGGCCAGTCTTTACGCCGTAGCAGCGTCCGTCTTTTACCAGTAGGCCCTGCACCATGTCCTGGTAAAAATCTACATTGGGTGTTTGCTCAAGCATTTCCCTCCAGGTGGTGGCAAATAGCATCCTGTCGCTTTGTACCCTCGGGCTCCACATCGCCGGTCCCTTGCTGCGGTTCAGCATCCGGAATTGTATCATGCTTTTGTCGGTAACAATACCAGAGTACCCACCGAGCGCATCGATTTCCCGTACAATCTGTCCTTTTGCAATGCCGCCCATCGCAGGATTACAACTCATCTGGGCTATGGTTTGCATATTCATAGTAACCAGCAACACCTTGCTGCCCAGGTTTGCAGCGGCAGCAGCGGCTTCACAACCGGCATGGCCGGCACCCACTACAATAACATCATAATCTTGAAACATGGAGCGAAGGTAAATTAAAACGGTGTTGGGCGGTTTTGATATCCATCGCCGGCAGACGCGAACAAAAGGGAAGGTTAAAATAGAAGTATAGCATTCCCCTAGGCGACTCTGCGATTTGGCAGAGCGTCACGAACTTGTCTTGAGTAAAAGTTAAAGTCTGCTTAAACGCGGGGGCTCCGCTTGTAAGTCCAATTGGTTACAAACACACAAGTCTATTTTTTATGATGGAAGAGCTGTTCCACGTGGAACAATAAGAAGTTGTCGCTTAGCTCACTGGCAGGAAAAATCAATCACTACAATCGTATTTCCCTTGGAGCCATGTGAAACACCAAACCCACCCTTGTGAAACCTTGTGTCAAGTAACGATTTCCTGTGACCCAGGTCTGGCACATTAAAATCGAATAAAAGGTTGAGTATCGCCTCAAGGGCGTTGAACCGCGGTGACGCATGAATACTTTCAGAACCGCAGCCCTTTATGTAGTCTTGTACCCTATCCTGGAAACTCCGTCCATCAGTGGATCGGTGGGATATTATATTGTGCGAACTCAAATCCGCTGCATGCGCTTCCGAAACTGTAGAAAATGCTGCATCAGGAAAAATGATGGGCATTGGAGCGAGGCCTTCGAATGTCTTCTGCAAGCTCTTGGTATAGGAAGATTTTGTTTCCGGGTGATTGGCCATGAACACATTGATCGCATTTTTCAGAAACAAAGACGGGTTTTGCCTGGCATAATTCAGATAATACGTTATTTCCTTCTCTTCTTTTCCAAGCGCCTTATAACCTGGCCAATCATTCAATGCCTTTCTTAGTGCCGCATCTTCTGCTAAAGGATAAGTGATAATGATATCCCGCATGGATACCGTTCCCTGGCTACGGGCAAAAAAAGAGATAAAAAGGAGACTTATGAATAAGACATGTTTCACGTGGAACATGTGGTAGGGTTTTAGATCTTTGCTTTCCATTGATCAAATAAACGCAAATACTCCTCCTCCTTGTGTCTCATGATCTCAATTTCACTTTTCTTTTTGTCTTTGTAACCACACAGGTGCAATGCCCCATGAAAGATTACCCGCTGTATCTCCTGCTGAAAATCCTGTTTAAAATGAATGGCGTTCTCCCTAACACGGTCTAATGAAATGTAAATCTCTCCTATCGTCCTGTCCGATTCTGATAGATCGAATGTGATGATATCTGTGTAGGTATCATGTTGCAGAAATTGTTTGTTCATATCCAACAAGTAATTGTCGGAACAGAAAACATATTGAAGCCGGGCTAACCCCTTTTTCTCTCTGCTGAAAATTTCAGCAACAAATGCTTGCAACAATCTCTTTTTCTTAAAGGATGCGACCAGGTCGGCATTGGCAAATGACACTAAATACATTTTCTTAAATAGGAATAAACTTGCTGACAGATAGAATAGATTTGCTGCCACGAAAATGCACAATCTTGAAGAAACTTTCAGAATTACAGACCGGTGAATCAGGAATAATTGACTCCTTCAGCAGCAATGATATTTTCCTCAAACTCATGGAGATGGGCTGTGTTCCCGGAGAAAAGGTAACCGTAGATATGATTGCGCCTCTTGGTGACCCCATATCAATCCAGGTATCGGGCTATAGACTCAGCCTTCGCTTAAATGAGGCAGAGCATATTTTCATTTTACAAAATCAAACAAACTAATCATACACACAACCGTATATGGAAATCGGCCTTTACTTTGGTTCATTCAATCCCATACATGTTGGTCACCTGATTATTGCCAGTTATGCAAAACAGACCACGGCTCTGCAACAAGTGTGGCTTGTTGTCTCGCCCCAGAATCCTCTCAAACTATCCTCTTCATTACTCAACGAATACCATCGGCTTCACCTGGTAAAAATGACTATTGAAGATGATGTGAATCTCAGGGTTACTGATGTAGAATTTCATTTACCAAAGCCCTCCTATACGGTTCATACATTGGCTTACCTAACCGAGAAATACCCCCAGCACCAATTCTCTATCATCATGGGAAGTGATAGTTATACGAACCTCCACAAATGGAAGAACTACGAGCATATTATTCGTAACCATAAAATCTACATTTTTAACAGGCCGGGGTTTGAAGTGACCAGCCCATTAAACGAAAACATAGAATTTGTAGATGCCCCGCTCCTCCAGATTTCGTCTACAACTATAAGGGCCATGATAAAAAAAGGGCTTTCCATTCGATACCTTGTACCTGAAAAAGCTGCCAAAGAAATAGAAGACAGCCGTTACTACAGGGATTAAAATGATTTGTGTCGTTTTATAAATAGTTAGAACGAATCGACATCTCTAAAATATCCATCCCAATAGCAGGCAAATACCCACGATTACAGGCGATGGAATCTTTGTAAAATACAGTACAATAAAAGTTCCGACCAACACGCCCAGGTTAATAAAGCTGAACGTGTTGAGATCGGTAATCGAAACATCCTTGAGCAGGTAAAAAGTAGACGCGATCATGATACCTACCACCGCCGCATTAATACCTTCCAGCGACCGATAGATCACTGCATACTTTTTTAGGTTATGCCATACCGGGTAAAAGAATAAAACGAGTAACGCGCTGGGGAGAAAAATACATACCAACCCCACGATACAACCCAGGGTTTGCCACATCGATCCCCACTGTCGCATGGCCATTCCCCCATGAAAAGCTGCTACAGAAAACACCGGGCCGGGTATGGCTTTAACCATTCCGCTACCCGTAAGAAATTCGTCACCAGTCATATACTGCCTGTCCTTCTCCGGACGGGCCACAAACTGTTCGTACATAAACGGTGTTAGTACATCCCCTCCACCAAAAACCAAACTACCAAAACGGTAAAAGTTTTCACCCAGGTTCATTATGCGGTATTCTGGTAAGGGTGGTAACGGTGGCGCAGTTTGGTTACGCTTGGCATAAGCACTGAAATATCCGAGGATGATAAATATTGATGCAAACAACCAGATGTTGACCCACTTGATCTTCTTGGGAGTAAACGGCTCCTGGATAATACGCTTCTTGCTAAAATTGGTCACAATACCCCCCAGCACGATAAGTACGGGAAATACCCAGGACGTCTTAAACAAAAAATAGGTGGCTGCCAGTGAGACTGCAGCAATAACAATGGTGATAGTATTCTTAACCGATATCTTGAACGCATTCACAGCTGCATAAGCCAGGAAACCTACCGCCATGGGTTGGATAAACTTAAAAATATCAGTGTTAAGTGATTGTTTATCAATGTAATGCAACAAAAAAGACAGTAAGCCCATCAGTATGCCGGCGGGAATGATCCATATAATAAGTGTAAGCACCGCCAGCGGAATACCGCCTCTCTTGTAACCGATCAGCGTAAGTGTCTGGGTAGAGCTTGCTCCCGGCAATAACTGGCAAAACGAGGTGTATTCCATCAATTCCTTTTCCGTAACATCTTTTCGCTGGTGCACAAATCTTTTCATCATCATCCCATAATGGCCCTGCGGACCGCCGAAAGCAGTAAGGCTATGCCATAACACCGTTCTTAAGAATGGTATATGGCGAAACAACTTGACGGATGTTTGTACTACCGACGACATGTGTACGTTTTCAAATTAAAAGCGACCGGAAATAAATGCAGCGTAAAGAATTACAATTGAAGCAATTAATTTAGTCATTTATTATCAATGACAAAATCTGTTTCAGAAAACCATCCTCATTCAAAATAAACACGCACATGAAAGGCATCAGTTACCATACACTTCTGTCGCCATTTATCGGCCAACGGACAAGGGCTGTGGTACAACAATATAACCCAACCAAATTATCAGACAGGCCGGAACCTGCCAACATCTCCATTTTTGTATACGACTATAACGGCACGCAAATAAAGCAGGAAAAGTTAGCCACCGTAAAAAACTGTTTCGCCTATGTAGATTCACCACATGTAACCTGGATCAATGTAGATGGCCTGAGAAAAGCCGATATTGAAGAATTGTGCAACCGTTATAAAATACATGCACTGATACAGGAAGACATTATGAGTTTTGGTCAGCGGCCGAAAATGGATGAAATAGATGGTGTACTATTTTGCTTGCTGAACATGCTTTATTTCAATGAAACCACCGGCGGTGTAGAACAGGAACAAATCAGCATCGTGATTGGCCAGAACTTTGTTCTCTCTTTCCAGGAAGACGCGAAGAGAGATGTATTCAATCCACTAAGAGAAAAACTACAGTTCTCCAATAGTAAGATCCGGCAAAGCAAGGCCGACTACCTGTTCTATACCATGATCGATCTAATCGTCGATAATTTTTTTGTGGTCATGGAAAAATTGGGGGAAAGGATCGAAACGATCGAAGAGGAAATTATCAGGAAAGCCAGCCGACAAACACTAAACAAGGTAAACCAGTTGAGAAAGGAAATGATCGTACTGAAAAGAAATCTAAACCCGGTGCGTGATTTAGTAAGCGGAATATTGAGAAGCGACAGTGAATTGCTGGAAGAAAGAACGGAAAAATACTTTAAAGACATTTACGACCATATTGTGCAAGCCAGCGACCTGGCTGAAAACTATCGTGATATGGTAATGAGTTTACAGGATCTCTATCTGAACAATGTAAACCTGAAGATGAATGAGATCATGAAATTCCTTGCGATCGTTACTACCTTGATGGCGCCGGCAACCGTGATCGGTGGGATCTTTGGTATGAACTTCGATGCTATCCCCTATGCCCACCACCGCCTCGGCTTTTGGCTGGCAGTAGGAATTATGGTTTTTGCTCCCCTCCTGATGATCTACTTCTTTTGGAGAAGAGGCTGGTTTGGAAAAGATGTTCCAACGGAAAATGAGCCCTGATAAAAATTATTTCCTTTTGTAGATAGGCACCGTACTACATGGTTCGCCGTACATGATGCTTTTAGCAACAGGTCGCAACAGTTTGGTTATTTCCAGGTAGGCGGCCTCGCCAATTGGTAAATCGCCACAACCCTTTATTACTACCCTTTTATCCTCAAATCCCTGTGGATCAATATGCCTGATATTTGAGATCAATATTTCTTCCTGCATTTTTTTCTCATCTCCAAAGGCAATCTGGCTGGCAACTGGTTGCAGATAGGTAGCTACCAGCATATAGGCCCACATAGGTATAATCGCATCAGCGCTGCAGGTAATGGCCACTTGCTTCCCTTCGTACACGTTCCAGTCATAATTTTTAAGTGCTTCGCGAAAATCCTTCTCCTTTAATATCAACCCCATAAAAAGAAAAGGCTGCAGATCGAAAACCACGACTGATTCCTTTGGAAAATATTCTTCCAGGTCGATAGTGGTCAATGCACTTTCTGTAACCTTATTTATTAAAACGTCGCTCATAGTATTTGAATTCGATTACAAAACTAACAGTATGCAACAGGAAATGTTTTGTTTTACTTTTAGGAACGGCTCCAAAAGAAAAATCCCGCCAATAAATTGACGGGACCGTTCTGTTAGTTTTGGTTGTTTCGGTAACCTAATTACCGGTTATAGAAACTTAGACCGTTTGTCTGTGATATTAGCTGCTTTGCGGAACCCAATAATTGCAGTATTTATCATGGATTGTTTTAATTGTCCTTCCATTTGCTTTCTCTGCTCGTCAATACTCACTGCTGCAGCTACCATTTTAGCTCCGATCATCTCTGCTTTAACAGCATATACCCCACTGTTTCCTTCTATCGGTTGGCTTACTTTATTTAAATTGGCCTTATTAAAAGCGTACCCCACTACCTTATTCTCAGGACCCGAAGTAGGGATACTTGGGTTGCTAAACATCACACTATCAGCACGTTGTACGGTCATTGTTACTTTTGCAGCCAGCGCTTCCAACGTAGTTACGGTGCCCATCTTTGCTTTGATGGTCTTTGCTTTTTCTGCATTACGCAATATCGGCTCTACCATCGGGCGAACTTTTGATGCACTTGGTAATCCGGCTTCCTCAGCACCGGTAACGGCTACTACTACATATTTATCCTTCATATCCTGTGGTTCGCTTACATCCCCTGGTTCATTTTCGTAGATCCACCGAACAAGGCTGCGGCTATCGCCTACACCTGGAATGCTAAAATCAATTGGTCTTACTTCAGGAGAAACAAGACGCGTAAGATTATCCTTTTTGGCATTATCATCAAAAGCTTTGGCGGTGCGGCTATTAGCTGCAAATACATTGGCTCTGTTGCTGGCATCATTAATTGTCTCCTGGCTGGGCACAATACTCTTAGCCATATAAGCTATTTTGTAAGAAGGCGACATACCTTTATGAGCAAGGATATTGATCAGGTGATAACCAAACTCGGTACGTACCACTTTATAATCACCCACTTTTCCCTGGAAAGAACTGTCATTAAACTCAGGGACCATTTTGCCCTGCTGGAAAAACTCGTACACGCCACCATTCATCTTGCTACCCTGGTCATCACTAAACTGCAACACCATCATATTGAAATCAGCTCCACCTTTAATAGCTGTGAAAATACTGTCGATCTTTGCTTTTGCAGTAGCGTCATCCCGAATAGGTTGTTGACTTTGAGGATCAATAGTACCTATCAAAATATGGCGAACCTTTGCGGAATCCGGCAAAGTCTTTACATCAACGATCCTGCTCATTACCCATGAGTTGCCATCCATATATGGTCCATATACTTTTCCAACCCCGGCAGCCAGAATGCTGTCTTTTGCCGGCATCATCAATTTGTCCCTGCCATTGTATCCATCAAAAAACTGCATGTCGCTGCTGTTGCGGGTTACAAAAGCCTTAGGATCATTTGTTGATTGAAACTCCGCTTTCATATCTGCAATGGCTTTTGCGGTTGCAGTACTATCTGCAGCGGTGGGTTTTACATCAAAACTTACATAGGCGATGCTGCGGGTGGCTTCGTCGAGTTTATATTCATTGCTATGCGCTTTCACATAGGTATTGATCTGCTCGTCGCTAATCTTTATAGTGCTATCGGCAATAGTAGTATAAGGAACAGCAACATATTGAAAGCTGGTAATGGCATTGTTATCGGCCATCTGCTTTTCTACCATCCACTTTGGGACGTAGGCGCTGGACTGGAGCAGCGTAAAATATTTTTTACGCAGCAATCCTTCCACGTAAGGATCGATATACATTTTCTCCAGCATTTGCTTTTGAGCGTCATCTTTCCTTTTCTTCAACTGGTTAATGGCATTGCGGGCAGCGGCTGCATCAAACTGGCCTGTTTCTTTACTGGTAAACTCTTGTTTTAAGAATTCCGGCGGATTAGACACAAACATCTGGTCTGCAATCTCCTTATCGGTAATCGCTAAACCTACTTTTTCTATCTCCTGGTCCAATGCGGTTCCGTCGCTCAACTGGCTCCACACCTGCTGATAAATTTGTTGACGGCTGGCTTCATCCACCGGGCGACCCTGGGCGGCGTAGTTATCCTCCATCATTTTTTCCAGCTCCATAAAACGGCCATAAGTAATCTTCTTTCCGTTTACACTGGCAATTGTTTCTTCGGCAGTACCTCCTGTGGCTCCGTTGCCGCCACTACGGGCATCCATCAGCAAAAAACCAATTACACTAAGCGCAATGGCAACACTTACCACCCACATCCCCTTGTCACGTACCGTTTGAATAATAGACATAATGAAATAGCATTTCGTTATTTAGTAAAAAAATAAACCCCAATTTAAGGGTCGCAAAAATAGGGGTTTCGACGGTATGAACAAATTGTGGAAAACACAACGAAATGCAGGTGGAATGGGGGTTTATTCAATCGTTAATTATGGAATTCTCCCGGGACAATATTTGCAGAACCGGCTATGCGGCATTTTTCTACCACATATACCCACATTACAGCCCGAAAAAAAGAGACTATCCAGGTAACTTTTTCGGCCTCGTGAAACATTCGCCAACATAGGTTATGGATAACCACCAAATGCCGTTAATAACTACCTATTTGCATAAAACACTTCGTGGAAAAGAATAGGATAATACCAGTTGCAGAATTCAAAACAATTCTCCTGGCTATCCCTTCATCCACATTCATGAAATTCATCCACCAGTTATACAAAAAGGCTCCTGCATGTTTTTGTTCATAGTATAACCTTATCCTCAACTGTGAATAACAATATCAAATGCAATACCACGCTGAATTTAGCATGTTAACAGGATGTGAACAGCCATGTATGCCCCGTGAGTTCTTACCTTTGAACACAGGGGCTGAAAATCTTATCCCCTAATTAACACCCGTATTAATAGTAGGTTTATATAAATAAAAGTATTTAATACATATACTATGGCAGTTATTGACATGGCAGAAGCAAGGGCAAAAGTACCCGTTCGTGGTTTCCTGGATATTGAGCTGGATCCGACGCTCGATCTGTTTGCAGAAATAGAACGCTTAAAAAAAGAAAAGAACGCCATCCTGCTGGCACATTACTACCAGGAGCCCGATATACAGGACGTGGCCGACTATATTGGCGATAGCCTGGGCCTGGCACAAAAGGCCAAACAAACCGATGCGGATATGATCGTTTTTGCCGGGGTACATTTTATGGCGGAGACCGCTAAAATTCTGAACCCGACCAAAAAAGTCTTATTGCCCGACCTGAATGCCGGCTGCAGTTTGGCCGACAGTGCCCCTGCGGACCTGTTTAAAGCCTTTAAACAGAAGCACCCTGACCATATTGTGGTGAGCTATATAAATTGCACCGCAGACATCAAAGCGCTGAGTGACATTATTTGCACCAGCAGCAATGCAAAAGCGATCGTTGAAAGCATACCAAAAGACCAGCCGATTATTTTCGCCCCCGACAAAAACCTGGGTGCCTGGATAAACAAACAAACGGGCCGCGATATGGTGCTGTGGAACGGTGCCTGCATGGTGCATGAAATTTTCAGTCTGGAAAAAATAACACGGCTAAAAGCACGCCACCCCGAAGCGCTGGTGATCGCCCACCCGGAATGTGAAGAACCGGTGCTGGCTGTAGCCGATTTTATTGGCAGCACCACCCAATTACTTAAATACAGCCAAACCAGCCCGGCCAACAGTTTTATTGTGGCCACCGAAACCGGCATTCTGCACCAGATGCAGAAGGACAGCCCTAATAAAACTTTTATACCTGCCCCGCCCAATAACAACTGCGCCTGCAACGACTGCCCCTACATGAAATTAAACACGCTGGAAAAACTCTACCTGTGTATGCAGTACGAAACCCCGGAGCTCATAATGGCCGAAGACCTGCGGCTGGCAGCCTTGAAGCCGATTGAGCGAATGCTGGAGATTAGTAAGGCGGCAGGCCTGCTTGGGTAGCGTGCGGCTATTGGGATTTAATTTCGGTTGGGAGCGTAATCAATCCCGCAATAAGCGCATTGGTGTCAAGCTAATTTTTTTTAAATCGTCTGTAGCCCTTTACAGGATGAGGTTCTAGCCGATTTGTCCTATGAAAATTATGAACGGTCCAGGCGGGGGTTTCACGAGTAGCCGCCTTAACCCAGAAACACCTACCGTGAAACCCCGACGAGTGAGCAGTTCTGAAAAAAGGGGATGCACGAAAACTAAGCAGATACTGAATCATGGAGGAGTTGACTAATGTTCAAGATACCCTTCACGTCGGGGTTTCACGGATGATTGCCGCAATTCCAGGGTCGTTTAGTGTGAAAACCCCGACGGGACACCTTTTGATTTTCAACCTTAGCATGACACCAATGCGCAATAAGCGGGACAAGTTATTCAACACGCAATTTACAGCAAAGAAGTACCAACGTCCTGGTGGCGAAAACAAACCATTCCGGAAAGCAGTCTTAAGGCATTAAAAAGTTGTGACAAAAAAGTCTGTGACAATTTTTTCTGTCACAACTCTTTTTTTCACAACAATGTGACCAATCAATCCGTGACATTTTTTTCTGTCACACAAAATTTTGTCACACGCGGGCAGACGCCAATCCGGGTCGTATTTTTTTTCATTCAAACAAATCATCAATTTACACTCCTGTTGCAGCAGGTATTACCTGATTTAGCAACCCCCAGCCCTGGCTCTTGTCACGAATTATACTCCGCCCCGATAAAAATTGCCAAATACCCATATCCATACAGCGAATACGCCCATCCGTCAGCCAAACTTTGCCGGCGTTGCCTGAATTACTAGATTAACGGGGCAAACCCAAAACGCCAAAATGGAAACCATCCGGCTATTGCCCATCCTGCACAGGGGTGCGGAACAAATATTATTACAATATGATAAAAGTGAAAAACTCAACCACCTAGCCCGCGGTATAAAAAGTGTAAAATGGAGCCAGTCGCACAAGGGCTGGTACCTGCCACTAACGCAGGAAAGCTACCAGGCAATACAACAGGAATTTGTACACCTGGCGATACTGGACAGCACCGCTCTTTCAAAATACCTGCATCAGCGAAAAGCCGTGCAGGCAACAAAGCCGGCAAAAACGCCTATAATAAAATGTGGTGCGGAAAAGCTGCCGGTAAAGCCGGAATTAAATAATACAACGGCTATAAGAAAACAGCCACCTCTGCCACAGCCTGAAGTGGCATTTAAGTTAGCCCTACCCAACCTGGAAGCCTTGCAAAAAATGATGGACCAGCTAACATTGAAGGCGTATAGTGACAGTACCAAACGAACCTACCGCGGGGAGATGCTGGTTTTTTTGCAGTTGTTGGGCAGACATGCTGCAGAAACACTTACTACGGATGATGTAAAAAGATACCTGCTGAAATGCATCGGCGAAGGTTTAAGCGAAAACACGGTGCATAGCCGCATCAACGCCCTTAAATTTTTCTACGAGCAGGTACTCGGCAGGGATAAATTTTTTGTGGAAATACCGCGGCCAAAGAAGCAACAGCAGTTGCCAAAAGTGTTTAACCAGGATGATATAGCGAACATTATTAATAGTTGCAAAAACCTAAAGCACAAAACTATGCTGATGCTTTCTTATAGTGGTGGGCTAAGAGTAAGCGAGGTGGTAAGTTTGAAAACAATGGCAATAGACAGTAAGCGCATGACCATCTTCCTGGAGCGTGCGAAAGGGAAAAAAGACCGTATTGTACCATTGAGTCCTGTGTTGTTGGTAATGCTCCGGGAGTACTGGAACCAGTACAAGCCGGCGGTAAAAGGTTATTTGTTTCCGGGGCAGATGCCCAACCAGCCATATAGTACCCGAAGCCTGCAATTGGTGTTACAAGCTGCAAAACAGAAAGCAGGTATTTTGAGACCCGGAAGTATCCATACACTTCGGCACAGTTTTGCTACACACTTGCTTGAAAAAGGGACTGATGTGACCATGATCATGAAGCTCCTGGGTCACAACGACCTGAAGACAACCCTTCGTTATCTCCATGTAACCAACCGGGATATACTGCAGATCGTGAGTCCGTTGGACAGTCTCGATTTAAAGTAAGCATGTATTTGCGAAAGTCTTGTATGTTTCGCCTATTTTTATAACGCACTCCTTTTCAGCAGTTACCCACAATTGATGCAGGTAGTGGTGGGAAAAACCTTCTGTTATTTAGGAGTTGTACGAAATAAACCCACCATTTTTAGACACATGACCGAACAACAAAAAATAG